>NZ_FSRU01000001.1:0-1311235 GCF_900142845.1 Paraburkholderia phenazinium | reverse complement strand
CCATTGCGCGAGCGTCGCGGTGGCGCCCGCCGAGGTCAGCGAGAGCACGCCGGTGCCGGAAACGTATGAGGCGGTGATATTGCCGTACAACGTCGAACTGGTGTTGTTGAACGCCAGCACGTCCTCGCCCGAATGGAAATTGCCGGTGATCGCGACGGTCCCGGAAGCCAGCGTGATGTTGTCCAGATCGCTCACGGTGACGCCGCTGTCCACCACGACCGGTGTCGAAGCGGTGTCGTTGCCCGCGGTAAAGGCCGTGGTGCCGCCCGAGGTCGTGAGGATCGGCGTCTGATCGGTATCGACCACCGTCACCGTACGCGTCGCCGCCGGACTATTCTCAGTGCCGTCGTTGACCGTGAAACTGATGGTGCGCGTCGCGTTGTTCGGCGTCACCGCGGTATCCGTGTAGGTCACCGACTCCAGCGCCGAGCGCCATTGCGCGAGGGTTGCGCCCCCTGCGGCCGTGAACGTCATCACACCCGTGCCGGCGTCATACGAACCGCTGATGTCGCCCATCGTCGTGCCGTTGTTGGTAAAGCCCAGCACGTCCTCGCCCGCATGGAAATTGCCGCTGATCGAGACCGTCGCCGAATCGAGCGTGGTGTGCCCCGCGTCGGACACGGTCAAGCCGGAATCGACCGTCACCGGCGTCGAGGCCGTATTGTCTCCGGCGACGAACGCAGCCGAACCTACGTCCGTAGTAACCAGCGGCACCGCGGTCAGGTTGACGGTTTCCATCACCGCTGCGCTGTTTTCGCTGCCATCGCTGATCTGCACCGACACACTGCGGGTGCCAGACGCCGTGTCGGGCGCGGAGAAATGCACGGCGTCAATGGCGGCGTCCCACTGCGCGGCCGTCGCAGTATCGCTGGCGGAGCTCAACGTCATCACGCCGGTCGCCGAGTTGTAGCTCCCCGTGATGTTGCCCATCGTCGAGCCGTTGTTCGTGAACGCGAGCTGATCGCCCGCCTGAAAGCCGGACGTGATCGATACGGTGGCCGACGGCAAGGTGCCGTTGTCGCGATCGCTAACGCTAACGCCGCTATACACGGACGTGCTGGCCGCGCCCGCCACGTAGCCCACACTGCCGCCGCTCGTGGTGAGTACCGGCGTCTGGTCGGTGTCGGTCACCGTGACGGTGCGGGTTGCGACGCTGCTGGAGTCGCCGTTGCTGTCGGTCAGACTGAAGCTGATGGTACGGGTCGTGGGACTGGGCGTGACCGCCGTGTCGGTGTAGGTCACCGATTCGAACGCGGCCTGCCATTCCGCCGTGGTCGCCGTGTTGCCCGCGGACGTCAGCGTCAGCACGCCCGTCGACGCACTGTACGAGCCGGTGATATTGCCCATCCCCGGACCGCTGTTGGTGAACCCCAACTGGTCTTCGCCGCTGTGAAAGCCGCCGGTGATGCTGACCGTGCCGCTGCCCGAGGTGGTCGCCGAGGTGTCGGTCACGCTGACGCCGCTGTCTACCGTTACCGGCGTCGACGTCACGTTGTCGCCGGCGACGAATGCGGCGCTGCCGGCGTCGGTCGTGATGGTCGGCCCATCGATGCTGTACACCAGATGCCCGAGGTTCACAATCAGATCGCCGCCGACACCGGAAATCGTGATGCTATGCACCTCGTCGAACGCCGCATTGCTCGACGACAACGACACGGTCTGCGTGACGAAATCGCCATTCGAGACCAGCGTGACTTCGCCCGCCGTATTGCTGTCCGGAACGATCTCGACGTTGCCGTTCGCCACGATGTCGATGTCGAGGCTCTGGATGTTGAACGCCTTGCCGTTCGACATCGAGATGGTGATCGAGTTCACGCCGCCCTGCCCTTGCGCATCGAACGCGAGCGACTGGTCCCCGCTGTTTTCGTCGGCGAGCGCTTGCAGGTTGGGATCCGCCTGCACCTGCGTATCGTAGGACGTAGAGCCGGTGTTATAGGTGTAGGTCAGACCGTCGAGCGTAAACGAAGGCACCTCGCCGGAGTCGTAACTGACGTCGTCCGCGTTGGTGAAGTTCTCGATCGTCACGCCGAGCAGATGGTCGTAGCTCTGCTCGGCCGCGGCCGAGAGAATCACCGGCGTCGTCACCGTGCCGACCTGGTACTCAAGTGTCCAGTCGCCACCCACCGCGGCCGAACCGGTCGCGTCGGTCGAGGCGGCCACGTTCAGATGCGTGAGCGCGGCAATTTCCTGCACCAGCATCTGCCCGTCCGCATTCTGCGCGACGTCGCAACCATAGATCAGGAAGTCGCCGCCCGGCTTCATCAAGGCGCCGATCTGCGTGAGCTCGGCGCTGTACTTCGACAGATCGCCGGCGTCGAGCCAGACGTCGCCCGCCTGAATCTCGCCATCCGTGCCGTGCGAAATCAGGTGAATCGCGTCGACGCCCTTGTGCGTCTGCAGGTACTGCTCGATCTGCGCGAAGCCGTCGGTGTTCGCATTGAGCACAACGTACTGCGTCCCCGCCGGCAACCCGGCAATCAGCGCCTGATAGTCGACTACACTCGGATCGATAAACACCACCTGATGCGATACGGCCGGCGCCGCGTTGGCGACGGCGAGCTTCTGCTCGCGCACGCCGTTCGCCCCGACGAGCTTCACATCGTGCTCGGCCACCGGCTTCGGTGGGGCCGAACTGGTGGTGGCGGGATGCGCGTGGTCCGCTTCGACGCCATGCGGATGCGGGTGCGCCGCAACCGCACCGACCGATGCGTCGTAGACCACACGCGGCTCGAGTGCGAGCAGCAGCGGCGCCGGTGCGACGACGGGAATCCTGCCTCCCCGCTCGACGCTCAGACGTTTCAGGATTTGCTTGACGAAGTCCATGACGAAACACTCCACCGGGCCGCCGCGTGGCCCTGCTAGGGGGCGCGCTTAACCGCGCGGCGGGAAAACACCGCTCAGCGCGATGATGAAAGTAATGCCCAGATACGGGTTACGCAGCGCGACCGGCGTGCTGCCGCCGGTGAGCCCGACCGTCACGGTGGGCGCCGGCCCCGTCACGGAAGCGTTGAACGGCGCCAGCGTGGTGTTCGCCGCGCTCGTGCTGTAGAGCGTTCCGGGACGGCCGCCCGCCGCGATCGGTCCAAGCACCGTGGTGTTGCCGGGCGTGGCGCCTTCGCCGGTGTTCGTGGTGGTGGCGGGTATGCTGATCGCCGCGCTCGCCGTCCCGCCGGTAGCCGTGGCCGTATGCGTGTGCGACGGCAACTGGTTGAGGGTCAGCGCGACGCTCTCGTTGCCGGAGAGCTCGCCTACCGTGATCGGCGAGAGACCATTGCCCGCACCCACGCCGACCGGCGAACGGCCTTGCAGATCCGGGAGCCCGAAGTTGGTCGTGCCGTTGCCGCCGTAAAACGTGCCGAGCAGCGCGAACAACGCGTTATTCTGGCTGATGGACATGAGTTGCCCCTGACAGAGGGCCCAGTTTTGCGGGGCGAAATTAAAACCGACCATGCGGATTTCGCCGAGATACGGATCGCTCATACATTTCTCCTGGAAACGCGGTGTTTGGACCGCAAGGAAACGGGCAACACCGGGAGAGTCATGGCGCGTCCGTCGAAGGGGATAGGGCGGGTTTCACGCAGTGCATCACCGCGCACAGCATGGCCGCGCCGCTTTCGGAAGGCCGCACCGGCGTGGCGAGCAAAGACCAGCTCGGCCCGTCGGGCGATTGCACCTGGTACACGTCTTGAGGAAGTTGCACGCCGGGCGGCAACTCGAAGAGCGCCGAATAGCAGACGTAGCTGTCGTCCATGGGAATGCCGGCCGGCGCACCGACAAGCTGCGCCTGAACCGCGTGCCCGCTCGCCGTCGTCAGGATAAAAGTGCGGCCGAGCGACTCCGTCAACTCGGCATGACCTGGTATTGCTGACACCCCGCCCCCCCGGAAACGAAGCTGAAACGCGACCCTGTGCGTTCTTCAAATCGCTCGTATTTTTCGTTCTACTCTCTGCCCGTTACTCTGCCACCGCCTCGAACGGCGCAGCGGGCCGGCACATCAGTTCGTAAATGCCGTTCTCGCCGGTTTTCTCGAAACCCAATCTCCGGTACAGCGAACGCACCGGGTTGTCGCTCTCGACATACAACTGAGCAGCCATGCCCCGTTGCGCCGCCTGTCCGATCAGCGCGTGCATCAACCGCGTGCCGATGCGTCGGCCCCGGAAGGCGGGCAACAGCGCGATATCCATCACGCGCAACCCGGCGTCTTGCCAGTCGTGATACAGCCGGCCGGCCGCCATCCCCTCGCACAGCACCACATCGAAACGCGCCTGTGGATAGTGCCGCCGGTAATAACGGTCCTGCATCGTGAACTGCTGTTCGAGCAGAACTGCGATTTCCTCGCCGCTCAATCCCGAGCGTGCAAATTCATCAAGCCGTGTGCTGGTAAATACCGCCAGCAAAAACTCGCGGTCGGCATTCGTCGCGGCACGCAATTCGAGTGCTTCGGCTTCGCTTTCAAGCGCTGCCATGATCGAGTCGTCGAGGCCGGATGTAATGCTCACGAAAGCTATTTATCAATTGTGAGACGAATGTGCGAACGCATCGTAGCCGGTAGTTATAAAGCTTGCAATCGATTGGCCTGACAAATGTGCTAAGGGATTACCCGGCTACCCTTAATAATTTTCAGCATTTATGGACAATGCCGGGCGGGCGGCAACAATGACCTTAACCCCCTGTCCTGTCGGCCTTCCGGCAGGGGGTCCGCAAAGGTTTGCGTTAAAACCGGGATCGCCTGAATCCGTGTCGCCATAGCTGACCGGTTCTTATTCGTATTGCGAGCCGGTATGCGACGTTTCGATTAAACGCTTTGGCTTTTTGACATCAATGTGACGTCTTTCATTTTTGTTTTGCTGAAAGCTCAAGCTTGAAATCGATTTTAAACGGATCGCACATAGCGACTCCCGCGCACCTCGACCGGACATGCGTGGGATATCATCTGAGCAATGCCCCGCGTCGACTGTTCCGATGACGCAGTCACGTCGTCGACCGTTCACATTTCCCGCGTTGCCATGTACGACACGTCCAAAGCCGCAGGCCCGGTCACCCCGACCTCCCCCGCCGGATTCGCCGCTACACCTGGCCGGCACGGCATCGCCCCGCGTCTGTGGCAACTCGCGACGCTCGCCTGCGGCCTCCTGATCCTGCTCGGCGCCGTGCTGGCCGGCGAGCAGTACGCCGCGCGCAGTATCGATGCCCGCGAGCGCTTGATCGGTAGCGAACTCGCCGCGTCGGTGGACCGCATCCTCAGCAGCGTCGTCTCGCGGCGCGAGCCCGAGTTGACCGCGCTCGCCGGGCGTCCCTGCGCGCAGGTCGAGCGTCAGTTGTCGGAGTTGCAGACCTATGTGACCTACGTGCGGGCGATCGCCCTCGTCGCGGACGGGCGCCTGTATTGCTCGTCCGGCCTCGGGGCGATCGACGTACCGCTGTCGGACTATCGGCACACGCCCGGCACACCCGTCAGCATCAAGCTTCTTCCCGGCACGCAGTTCCAGCGTGGGGTGCCTGTCCTCGTCATGTTCCATGCCACAAGCAATCGTCTCGGAGTGCTATACATCGTCGAAGGCGAATACATTGCCGACCTGCTCGCGCATGGCGTGCGCTACGGCGCGCGGCAGATCGCCGTGTCGATCGCGGACAACGGGCGTCTCGACGACCAGGGCAAGTTCGAGCCGGCCAGCGAGCCGCAGCCTGCCGACCTGAGCCGCGTGGCATCCGGCACATGGCCGCTCTCGATCGTGCTGTCCGCCTCGCCGGAGTTCGTCTCGCAGATGCGCTGGAAGTACGGGCTGCTGTTCGGCGGGATAGGCGTGCTGGTGAATGCGCTGCTCGCCGCGCTCTATCTCCTCACGTTCGCACCGCGCCGCCTGCTGCTCGCCGCAGTGCGGCGCGGCTTGCGGCAAGGCGAACTGTACGTCGTCTATCAGCCGATCGTCGACATCGCCAGCCGCGCCACGGTGGGAGTCGAAGCGCTGTTGCGCTGGCACCATCCCAAGTGGGGGAACATCAGTCCGGCCGTATTCATGATCGAAGTCGAGTCGAGCGCCCTGCTCGCCGATGTCACGCGCTTCACGCTGCGCACGGCCGCGGCGGAAATGAGCGCGCGCATGCCGGCACGGCCGCTGCGCATCGCCGTCAATATCGCGCCGCGCGATCTCGAACGAAAAGGCTTCGTGGCGGAAGTGCTGGCGGTGAACGATGCACTGCCCGAAGGTGTCAGCCTGGTGCTGGAGCTTACTGAGCGCTTTCTGCTGAACAAGAGCCCGAGGGTTATGGATATCTTCGAGACGCTCAAGGCGCGCGGCGTTCGCTTCGCCATCGACGACTTCGGCACGCAGCACAGCAACCTCGATCTGCTCAGCCGCTTTCCATTCGATTTCGTGAAGATCGACGGGCAATTCGTGGCACAAGTGGATACGGGCGGTGCCGAACTGATCAAGGGCATCGTGTCCGTCGCGCGGCATTTTGGGCTCCTTGTGATCGCCGAGGGCGTGGAGACGGAGGCGCAGCATCGTGCCCTGCGCGACGCCGGCATACCGTTCGGCCAAGGTTACCTATACCAGCGGCCATTGCGGGCAAGCGAACTGGCAGAGAAGCAGAAGACGAGCCTCTACGCGCATTCGTAGCCGCGTCACGCGGGACGCGGCTACCGATGGCGCAACTTCGCAGCGACGCGCAACCACCCTACTGCACGGTGATGGTCGCCTTCATGTTCGGATGGATGCCGCAGAAAATCCTGTACACCCCCGGCTTATCGAACTTGAACTGGTAGGTCTCGTTCTGATCGAGCGCGGCGGAACGGAACAGCCCTGCGTCGTTGACCACCGTATGCGGTTCGCCATCGAGATTCTTCCAGGTCACCGTCGAGCCGGCTTTGACGGTCATCGCCATCGGCGAGAACATGAAGTTCTTGATCAAGACGGCATTCGATTCCTCGGCCTGGGCAACCTGCAGGCCGGCCGATGCCATCGTCAACAGCATCGCTCCGAGGGCGATTGAGAACGTACGTCGAATAGGATTACTTATCATAATTTGTGTACCTCTTCATGAAATTTCAATGTGCCGACTCAGACGAGCGTAACGTCGTCCAGCGTCGTTTTGAGCGGATGGCGCGTGACCTTGATACTGGTGACGCCCAGCATCCGCGGTAGCTGATCGCTCGCCACCGTCAGCGGCATGGGGCCAGGCCCGTTGCCGGCGGTCGGTTGCGGATAGGCCGTGGAACGCGCCGTATGGAAGGTGATATTGCCCTCCACCTTCGACACGATCTGATGAATATGCCCATTGAGCACGGTGACCGAGCCGAAGCGTTTCAGATAGCTCATCGCCTGCCCCGCATCGCCGGTCCCCCAACCCCACGGCTCGTAAATCGTCCACATCGGCATATGCGCGAACACGACGATCGGCGTGCTCGACGAGCGGCCCTTCAGGTCGTTTTCCAACCACGCCAGCTGGTCGTCGCCTAGGCCGCCCAGGCCGTTCGGCTTGAAATGCATGACGTTCACGAGGCCAATAAAGTGCACGCCTTGATGGTCGAAGCTGTAATAGCCTTTGTTGTCCGACGCCGCGCCGAAACGATTGAAGTACTCGGTGCCGGGGCCGTCGGTCACATCGTGCTCGCCCGGCACCGTATGCAACTCGGTGATATTCAGGCCCGACAGCAACTGGGAGGCCAGATCGAACTGCTCCGGTTTCGAGAGATGCGTGATATCGCCGGTGTGAATCGTCAGCGCGGGCTTGACCGGCATGGCGTTGACGAAGTCGATGGTCTGCTTGAGCGTACCCGCCACATCCGGGTTGGCTTCCTTGTTAAAGCCAATGTGGGTATCGCTGATCTGCAGGAACAGGGGCACGCCCGACACCGCGGAGGAATCTTTGGCGCTAGCGGCAAGCGCCAGTTCGACCGGCGTGAGAATACCGCCGGCGAGGACAAACACCGTGCCCACGCCGCCGAAAGCGAGGCACTTCAGCGCGCCGCGGCGCGACGGATCGGATGGAAGATCTGACGACATGGTCACCTCACGATTAAGGTCCAGGAGATGGGCCACCGGATCATCCGATGGGATTCCTGAACAGATTCAATGAGGAGACTGCGACGTCGTGCGGTTTATTCCCCGCTTCACTGGAATTTTTTAGCGGGGCCTCGCTTAGCCGGCGCAAGTGCCCCGTTCGCGGCCCACGCTAGGAAGCGGGATGCGCACGCAGATCCGTAATGAAGCCATTGAGCTCGCTTTCACCGGCATCGGTAACGGCCCAGTAGTTCATCCCGGCGGCGCTCCAGTGCGCCAGGTGATAACCCTGCCGCTCATAGATATGCGGCGTCGTACCCGCCTCGCTGCCTGGCCACACATACAGATTGATCGGATGCAGCTTGTAGCGGTAGACCATCACCGCAACGGCACGCCCGTTCAGGTAATCGAGCCGGCCACCCACCAGCGGGTAGCCTTGCTGAGCGAGATCGACCACCGGCGGCGCAAAGTCGAGCTTGCCGTCGAACCACGGCTTGACCGTGTGGCGGTCCGTCGAAATCACGTCGTACAGGTGATCGAATTGCAACGAGCGCACATGACTGTCCACCAGTTCCTCGGTCAGGCGCGTATCGCCGGACGGCATCGAAAGGTAGAGTCCCGCGCTCCAGGTCAGCGCCACCAGACTCACCGCCATCGCACCGAGCGGCGCCCAGCCGAGCGTGCCAACCGCGCGACCCTTGCCGCCAAGGCGGCCGGATCCGCCGAAGCTTGCGCCGAGGCGTTGCCACCACGAGCGCTGCACCGGCAGCGCCGCGCGGATGCGTGCCGCCAGTTCCGGCGGCGCGTCCATCCGCAAATCGTTCTGCCGCAACTGCGCGCTGACTTGACGCTGCTGCTCATAGGCACGCTTGCATTGCTCGCAGCCGGCCAGATGCCGCTCGAATTCGAGCGACTCGGACAAGCTCAGTTCCTCGTCGATATAGCCCGGCAGTAGTTCAAACGCCTGTTCGTGATCCATCACGCCCCCTCATCCGTCGGTGCGAGCAGCGTCGCCAGTTGCTGGCGGCCGCGCCCGAGGCGAGACATCACCGTGCCCATCGGGATGCCCACGATGACGGCGATTTCCTTGTATGACAATTCTTCCAGCTCGCGCAGCACCACCACCTCCCGGTATTCCAGACTCAAGCTGCGCAGCGCGTTGTGCACCCGCTTGCGGCTCTGGCTGCGAATCAGCGTCGCTTCAGGGCTGTCGTCCTGCCCGGCGCGATCGGTCTCGAAGCTATGCAGGTCTTCCTCGAACTCCGTCGTATTCGCGGCATGGCCCCGGTTCTGCTGATGCCAGGTGTAGAACGTGTTACGCACAATGCTCAATAACCAGGCGCGCGCATCCTCGCCGCGGAATCCGCCAAAGTAACGGAACGCGCGCAGATACGCCTCCTGGACGACGTCCTGGGCGTCCTGGTCGTTATGCGTCAGCCAACGCGCGACGTTGAACGCCGAATTCATATGCGGCAAGACGAGCGACTCGAAGCGCTTCGCGATGATTGGATCGGCCATTGTTGTATCCCGGCGGTAACCCCTCTCTGTGACCGACATTGAGCAGACCGTCCGCAGCGTGTTTTTATTCCCGGACGGTCGAATGGACCGCTACTCCCTTGCCCGGCGAGCGCTTTCCGTAACCGGCGCCCTTCCCGGCCAGTCATTGTGCCACCAGATCGGACCACCGCATCGGGCCACCGCAGCCCCCTGATCGAGCCGGATCAAAGCGGCCTTGCGCGTACCACATTGGTCTTTCTTGCGCGCCCCCGCAGCAACCTCTGTAATAGAGCGTAAAAACAGGTAATCTCTCGGTTTTTCCTACAGTTGTGAAGCGGATGATCCGAGCGTTGGCGAGCCAGACAAAACCACAAACGGCGGCACAGACAAGGCCCAGCCATGCAGAACATCGCTTGCACTGCGCCGCTGCGCTGCTACTGTTCGGACTGGCAACCTTCGTGCAATCCGCCCATGCAGCAGACGCGGCCTGTACGCCTCACGCCGGACCGGACGGTCGTCCCGCGGTCGGCCTCGTGCTGTCCGGCGGCGGCGCACGCGGCTATGCGCACCTGGGCGTGCTGAAGGTGCTCGAAGAAAACCGCATCCCGATCGACTGTATCGCCGCCACCAGCATGGGCTCGGTGGTCGGCGGCCTGTACGCGAGCGGCATGACCGCGCAGGAAATGGAAACCCGGCTCGCGCAGGTCAATCTGGCCGACATCGCTTTCGACGTGGTCGAGCGCGCCGACCTGCCGCAGTCGCAACGCGAGGACGAGCAGCTCTACGCGAACAGCCTTGCGCTGGGTTTTAGCGGCAGCGGTTTCAGGCTGCCGGCCGGGCTCGTGCAAGGCAATCGTTTGCAGGCCTTGCTGCAGGACTGGACCGCAGCGATACCGGGCAACGCCTCGTTCAACCAGTTGCCCATCCCGTTTCGCGCGATCGCCACGGACCTGCAGACCGGCCAGAAGGTCGTGCTCGAAAACGGTTCGCTGCCGCAAGCGATCCGCGCCAGTATCGCGCTGCCGGGCCTGTTCGCGCCCACTGAGGTCGACGGCCGGACGCTGGTGGACGGCGGCCTCGTCAGCAACCTGCCCATCGAAACCGCTCACGACATGGGCGCGCAAGTGGTGATCGCAGTGGACATCGGCTCGCCGCTGCGCCCGCTCGACGCCCTCGCCTCGCCTGCCGACGTGATGCAGCAGATGATCGGCATCCTGATCCATCAGAACGTGGCGCGTCAGCGCGAACAGCTCGACGCCAATGACGTGCTGATCGAGCCGTCGCTCGGGCCGTTGAGCTTCACCGATTTCGCCAACGCCCCGCAGGCCATCGCCGCGGGCGAAGCCGCGGCGCGCGCCGCATTGCCGAAGCTGCAGCATCTCGCGTTGTCGCCGGAACAGTATGCGGCGTGGCGCACCGCGCACATGACGCCGGTCGCCACGCCGGTGCGCATCACCCGCATCGAAGTGAAGTCGCACGGCGCGGTGCCGGAGAAGCGCATCGTCGAAGCGCTGCACGTGCACCCTGGCGACGTCTACGATCCGAAGGCGCTCGACAAGGACATGCTGGCGCTCACCACCGCGGGGGGCTTCGAAAGCGTGACGCAGCAACTGGTCACCGAGGGCGACCAGAACACGCTCGTCGTCGATGCCCGCGACAAACCGTGGGGGCCGAATTTCCTGCTGTTCGGGCTCGGCCTGTCGGCCAGTTCCTCGGACGAAGGCGGCTTCCGTCTGCATGTTGGCTATCGCCGGCCGTGGCTGACGTCGTCGGGGTTAGAAGGGCTCGTCGACGCCACGGTGGGTAGCGACATGCTCTCCTTCCACGGCGAATTGCGGCAACCGCTCTCGGATTCGTTTGGCTATTACGTCGCGCCGTATGTGGAATTCGAGCGCAGCTATGCGAATGTCTTCCAGGACGATCCATACATCAAGCTGACGCAGTACCAGCAGCAGACCGAGCGCGCCGGCCTCGACTTCGGACTGCCGCTCGCGAACCTGGGGGACTTCCGCGTGGGGGTGGCCTACGCGCACGGTTTCGCCTCGCCGCAATACAACGGCCAGTACTACGACGAAAACGGCAATCTGCAACTGGAATATCCCGACATCTACGGGCGCGAGTTCACGGCACGCGCGCGCCTTGTCATCGACCAGCTCGACGATCCTTTGTTTGCGCGCAAGGGTTATTACTTCGAACTGCGTGCGGAACGGACCCTGTTCGCGCAGCCCCAGAACACCTTCACCGAGCTGTACGGCAAGGCGCTGGTGGCGGCGAGTTATGGGCGTCAAAGCGTGAACGCCAGCATCGAGGCCGGCAAGGACTTCCAGAACACCAACCCGGTCAATCCGTTCGGCTTCACGCTCGGCGGCTTCCAGCATCTGTCCGCCTATGCCGCCGATCAACTGGCCGGCAATTCGATGCTCTACGGCCAGGTCACGTACATGAACCAGCTGACGACGTTCACCGCGTCGCCCTTCCATGCGCTCTACGCGGGGTTGAGCCTCGAAGCCGGCAACGTGTGGGACGGCGATATCCAGTACGGCGGCGGCCCGCTCAAACGCAGCGTGACGTTCTTCACCAGCGTGACGAGTTCGTTCGGGCCGATCTACCTGGGTGTGGCGTTCGCGCCGGGTGGACGGAACAACTTCTATATCCAGCTCGGCCACACGTATTGAGGATTGAGCGGGCGTGTCCCGCCGCCGCTTACACCGTCCCCGCCGGCCAGCTGATTTCGAAGCGCGCGCCGGGTAGCGTCAGCGGGTCGGTCGCGGCAATCCGGCCTTTGTGGGCCCGCAGCACCTGTTGCGTGATGGCGAGGCCCAAGCCGTAGCCGCCGGTGTGGCGATCGAGCCGCACGAAGGCGTCGAAGATGTGCTCGCGCTGGTTTTCGGGCACACCGCTGCCGTCGTCCTCGACAAAAATCTCGACGTTACCGTGCCTCACAGCGAGACCCACCCGAATCTGCGTCCGCGCGTATTTGCTGGCGTTGCGCAGCAGGTTGCGCATCGCGTACGACATCAGGCGCTTGTCCATCACCACGCGCAGTGCAGGGTCGATCTCGACCTGCGGCACGATCTGCTTGTCGGTGTAGAGCAGCGAGGCGTCGTTGACCTGACCGTCGAACCAGCTCGCGAGTACGGTCGGCTCGAGGTTCGACTGCAGCGAACTGTATTCGAGCCGCGCGTAGGTCAGGCTCATGTCGATCAGCTCGTCGAGTTCCGTGACGTCCTGGTCGATGCTGGCGAGCGCACTGTCGTACTCGGCGGCAGAGGCCGGCTCGCGCAACACTTCCAGCGCAAAGCGCACCCGTGCGAGCGGCGTGCGCAGTTCGTGAGAGATGCCGTTGGTCAACTCGCGTTGCGCGGCGATCAGCCGTTCCATCCGCTCGGCGAGCGCATTGAGCGTGCGCGCCAGCGGTCCGATGATCGTGCTATACGATTCGCGTGCCCGCGTGTTGAAACGGCCGCCGGTGAAATCGATGGCGCGCTCGCGGACCATCACCAGATCGACCCACACCGGACGCATCCAGCGATACGCGACCACCGCCGGCGCACCGAACACCACAAGCAAAACCGGCACGACGCCGCCCGGCAACGCCGTAAAACCCTGCCAGACGACAGCGGCCGTCAGTTCCAACGACAAACCAAGCAACGGAATCACGGCCACCAGCAACGCGAGGCTCAGCAGACGCAGATAGGCCCGCACATAGAGGCGCGACCAGCTCGGCATGCGGTCGGCACGCGTGTCGGTCCAGGAACGCCGGAAGTGCAGCCAGCGCCATTTGCAATAGCGGAAAACGGAGAGTTTTTGCGCAGTAGGGTTCATGGTCACGAACATCGGGGGAAAATGCGCGCCGGCCGCAAAAGGCCGTTCAGCCCGTCAAGTTCGTTTGGCCCGCGCGCGGCTTACGTTAGCACATGGGGACGCTGAAGGAACGCGAGCGTGCGGTCGGCAACGGTATTGCGCTCGTTGTCGAGCGTGATCATGTGATAGCTGTCGGTCAGGCGCACCAGCGTGACGTCGCGGCTGCCGAGGTGTTCGCAGACGAATTCGGCGGAGCGAATGCTGGTGACCTCATCCTCTTCCGAATGCATCACCAGCGTTTCGCAGGCGACGCGCGGCAGCGCACGTTTGACGGCAAAGCGCATCCAGTCCACCTGAGCGATCGCGGCAAGCGGCACGTACGGATAGTGGACCCCGCTGCCCTTTTGCAGCGCGCGGCGGATCAGGTTGCGAATGCGGTCGTTCTTGATGCCGAACGGCTCGCCCTCCGGCACGCGAATCAGATGACGCAGGCCCGGCACGCAATACATCAGGTAACGCAGCGGGCGCAGACGCGAGCCGCCCCAGCCGTCGAGGAAGAGCGGCGGCGACAGCAGGATCAGCCGGCCATGCGTCATCCGTTCACGCGCGCTCAGCATTACAGCGAGCAAGGCGCCCATCGAAATGCCGGCGACGTCGACCCGTTCATAGCGCGTGACCAGTTCGCGATACGTGCGGCTCAGCAACTGCATGTAGTCGCGCAGGCTCACGCCGCTCAACTGATCGGGACGCGAGCCGTGCCCAGGCAGCGACGGCAGATACACGTCGCAGCCGATCTGCTCGAATTTGCGGTCAAGCGAACCGAAGTCGTGACGTGTGCCGCCCAAGCCGTGAATCATCAGCACTGCATGTTTGGAAAGCGGTAAGGCGCGGGCGGACATGACGCAAGCTCGTAAGTGAACAAGCCTGCGATACTAGCCACGCGACGCGCGCGCGACTGTAGATTTGAGATAACTCCCGTGGAGTTTTGTCGGCGCACAACGGGCGGGCCGGCGGGCGGGCTGTCAGACAACGGTCAAGAGCCAAGGGCCAACAGCAAACGTCCGATGCCTATTCCCAGGCCACTTTGCTGAACTGATAACCCTTGCCGCGCACGGTCTTGATCCGCTGCGGGGTACCCGAATCGTCGTGCAGCTTGCGGCGCAGCTTTGAAATGCCGCCGTCGATGGTGCGGTCGAGTCCGTCGAATTCGATGCCGCGCAATTGCCGCATCAGGTCGTCGCGGCTCACCACTTCGCCCGCGCAACTGACGAGCGCCCACAGCAGGTCGAATTCGGCGGAGGTCAGATCCGGGCGGCTGCCGTCCGGCAACGTCACCGTGCGCGTGGCGCGGTTGATCTCGAACTTGCCGAAGGTATAGCGCTCCGGCTGGCCGGCGATTTCCACGCCGCGTCCCGCCACACGGCGCAACTGCGCCTTGATCCGCGCAAGCAGGACACGCGGCTCGACCGGCTTATGGACGTAATCGTCCGCGCCGAATTCGAGGCCCAGCACTTCGTCGAACTGTTCGTCGCGCGCGGTCACCATGATGATCACGCCGTCGAATTGCTCGCGCGCTTCCCGGCAGATCTGGAAACCGTCCTTGCCCGGCAGGTTGACGTCGAGAATCACCAGGTCCGGCTGACGCTTGAGGATGGCCGGCACCGCGTCGTTACCGTTCAGCACCACCTCGACTTCATAGTCGTGTTTGCGCAGATAGCCCGCAACCAGGGCGGACAGGCGATTATCGTCTTCGACGAGCAGGATGCGGAAAGCCATGAGGGAATCGTCTGGAACTGACAGGGTTTCGATACCGGCACGCGGCGCACGCCACGTAGCCCCCGGCGCCTCGCAGCATAGCGGATGGCGCCACACGCACCGAAATTAGACGACAAAACTCGACAATTCACCAGTCAATTCGACGCGGCGGCACGGCGCGGCGGATCGCTCATTGGCCGCAACTGCTGCCTGAAACGGCGCGGATTTCTGGTTGACAAGCTCGCTGCCGCCAGACAAACTCAGATCCATGCTGACCCACGCCTTCATCGCCATCGCGATTAATACCCCAGTGCACGCCATTCATGGCGGGCGTTTGGGAGCGTGTGCGCGTTAGCAGTCTGAACCAGCAAAACAAGTCCCAAAGGCCCCGCCGGAAACGGAAGGGGCCTTTTGCTTTATGAGGCGTCTCCGTCTGCCGGCTCGATGACGGAGAGCAAGATGGTTGATGCAAGCCCGCAGTGCATGGATGAAGAGTCCGGTCGATACACCGGTGTGCAAGACGAGCGACTACCCAGAGTAGTCGTGCATGTGGTCGTCACACCCGGCGCGACGTTTTCATGGCGTGTGAACGCCGCCACCGAATTGAGCGTGAACGGCGCACGGATCTGGCTCACACGCAGCCAATCCCCTTACGACTACTGGTTGACGCCGGGCAATTCGCTGCGCCTGAAGCGCGGCGAACGCCTGTGGGTCAGCACCGATGGCGACGCGCCGGCGCACCTCGCATTGAGCAGCCGTCTGCCGGTGCGGCGAGGGGTGGTGAGCCGGTGGCTGGCGCGCGTGGCGTGGCTCGGCTTCGACCGGATGGCGGCGCGCACGCCGTGAGCGGCGCCTGGATGACAAACACCCCTGCGCGCAGGAGTGTTTGTCGACGCTTACTGTTTTTAGCCGAACCGCAAGGCTCACCGCATAGCGTTACTGCGTCGCCTCGTCCTGCGGCGTAATCTGCACCGCTGCTGCCGAGACGAACACCGCGTGAACCGTATCGCCCACCTTCACGCCCTTGAGATCGACGTCCGGTCCGACCTGCAGCGTCTGGGTTTGCGCAGCGCCGCGCAGCGTTACGAGGCCCTTCTTGTGGTCGATTTTCTGCACGGTGGCGAGCACTTCGATCTGCCGCGCCGTTTCGAAGCCGCCCGACGCCGGCGCATAGACCTGCGTATCGACGCGCGAACGGATGCCCTTGTTGCCGCCCGTCACCTTGTCCGCCTTCACGAGCAAGGCGTTCTTATAGAGGACGTCGACCCGGTCGCCGACCTTGAGCTTGTCGAACCCGGCCACTTCCTGACTGACCATCAGGGTGACAACGTTGCCGGCCGGCCCTTGCAGGGTCACCGTGCGTACGCCCGGATCGATACCGACGATCTCCGCCTTCACATGCACCGGATCCACCACGCTGACCACGCCGCGTGTGGCGTCCGAGAGCGTGTTCTGCGCCCACACGGGTTGCGCGGCGGCCGCCGCCAGCAACAGAGCGACTCCAATCGTGGCTGCTTTCATTGATGCTCTCCTTGAAATGGTTTGATCCAGCGCTTCGGCAACGTAAATAATGAATTTCCGATATGCAGCATCATTGAATTAAACAAGTCTTTTCAGACGAAGGATTCAAATAACACCAGCGGGACGATTGTACATGGCGCGCCGAAAATCGCGCTGACCTAAATCAGGGGGTTTTTAAATCGCTATAGAAGAACTGTTGTACGGCGACTTGGCCTCTGGGCGCCTATGGCATAGGAAGGCTGCATCCGCGATGCAATTGGCATTGAACTCTTGCGGAATATCCGATAACTCCCTCATCCCATCCGTATTATTTACATTTTTATCAAATAACAGATAAAAATTCATGGATTTTTTCACAAATCCATTGATATAAAATTATCGGCCCAGACAGCAATGTCTGAAACGAAAAAAGCCCCATTCGCCAGGGAATGGGGCTTCGGCTCTTCTCTACACTATTGCGGCGAATGGCCGCGTTGTTCTACGCCATGCCGCAAAATTCAAACGCGTTCGATCGCGATCGCAATGCCCTGGCCGACGCCGATGCACATCGTGCACAAAGCGAAACGCCCTTGCGTACGGTACAGTTGATACATCGCCGTGGTCACGAGCCGCGCGCCGCTCATGCCGAGCGGGTGACCCAGCGCAATCGCGCCGCCATTCGGGTTCACGCGAGCGTCGTCGTCCGCGACACCGAGTGCGCGTAACACCGCCAGCCCCTGCGAAGCGAACGCCTCGTTCAACTCGATCACATCGAACTGGTCGATGGTCATGTTCAGGCGAGCCAGCAGCTTTTGCGTGGCCGGCGCCGGGCCGATCCCCATCACGCGCGGCGCGACGCCGGCGGTGGCGATGCCGAGCACGCGTGCCCGCGGCGTCAGGCCAAAGCGCTTCGCCGTCGCTTCGTTGGCGAGCAGCAGCGCGGCCGCGCCGTCGTTCACGCCCGAGGCGTTGCCCGCCGTCACCGTGCCGTCCGCGCGCACCACGCCCTTCAGCTTGGCGAGCGCCTCGAGACTGGTTTCGCGCGGGTGTTCGTCTTGCGACACCACCAGCGGATCGCCCTTCTTCTGCGGGATCGTCACGGAGACGATCTCCTGCGCGAGCGTGCCGTCGCGCTGCGCACGTGCCGCCTTCTGCTGGCTGCGCAGCGCAAACGCGTCCTGATCGGCACGGCTCACCTTGTAGTCGGTCGCGACGTTTTCGCCAGTCTCCGGCATCGAATCGACGCCGTACAGTTGCTTCATCAACGGATTGACGAAACGCCAGCCAATCGTCGTGTCGAAGATGTCGGCCTGGCGCGAAAACGCGCTGGTGGCCTTGCCCATCACGAACGGCGCACGGCTCATGCTTTCGACGCCGCCGGCCAGCATCAACGCCGCCTCGCCGGACTTGATCGCGCGCGCGGCAATGCCCACGGCGTCCATGCCCGAACCGCACAGACGATTGACCGTGGAGCCCGGCACGGCCTGCGGCAAGCCCGCGAGCAGCAGCGACATGCGCGCGACGTTGCGGTTGTCCTCGCCGGCCTGGTTGGCACAGCCGTAGATCACGTCGTCGATAGCGCTCCAGTCGACGTCCTTGTTACGCTCCATCAGCGCCTTGAGCGGCACCGCGCCCAGGTCGTCGGCGCGCACCGACGACAACGAACCCGCATAGCGGCCGATCGGCGTGCGAATCGCGTCGCACAGGAAAGCTTCAGTCATGTGATGTCTCCAGTTGGATGCTGCGCCGCTTGCGTACTCCACGAACCGGCGCGCGGCCGCCGCGTTGCGCAGCACAGCCGGCTTGCCCGGTCACGCCGTCACGGCGAGCGGAAGGGATATCCGGAGCCCATGCCACTGCCAAACGCAGGCCAAAACGCAGGCCCAAACGCGGACGCCGTGCAGCCCAGGCAGAATAACAGCGAATGGTGGCCGGTTGGCTCAAAATTGTTCTACATACGAACAATGGATCGTATATCGAACATTCAGCCATGATAATAGGCGTGGCCCGGAAAGCGTGTCAAGCGCGCCGCGCCGCCGTCAGGGAAATACCTGGAAGGGAAAATGGCCGCCGCAAGCCTGAACGCAAGGGCTGCGGCGGCTTGCGCGTCGCCGGTCCGTCGTTAAACGGCGTGGGACCGGTCAAGGCAAGGAACGTCTGAGGAATGCGGGACCGTCCGGCTCAAACAGGTTGAATGTGCTCGTCTTCGATGTAACTGCGGATCACGTCCGCGAAGCTTTTCTCGCCCGACAGACCGAGCTGCTCCGCGCGCGTCGTATCCCAACGGCCGGGCCAGCTACCGACGATCTTCTCGATGCGCGGATCCGGCTGCCACTGGATACGCTTGACCACCGCCTCGCCCGCGACTTCGCGCAGCGCGGCCACCATCTCGTCGACGCTCACCGAAATGCCTGGCAGATTCAGCGCACGCTGGTGGCCGAGCGCGGCGGCGTCGAGTTCGAGCCCGGCAATCAGGCAAGCGATCGCCTGACGCGGCGACAACAGCCACAGCCGCGTGCCGCCCGTCACCGGACAGACCGCGGCCTCGCCATTGAGCGGCTCGCGAATGATGCCGCTCGCAAACGACGAAGCCGCCGCATTCGGCTTGCCGGGTCGCACGCTGATGGTGGGCAGGCGCAACACCCGCCCATCGACGAAACCGCGCCGCGTGTAGTCGTTCAGCAGCAGTTCGGCGATCGCCTTTTGCGTGCCGTACGACGACTGCGGATTCAGCGCCGTGTCGTTGCGCACCACGTCCGGCATGTCGCCGCCGTAGACCGCAACCGAACTCGTAAACACGACCCGCGGCCGATGCCCGCGCAGCCGGCATGTTTCGAGCAGCAGGCGCGAGGCATCGAGATTGATCCGCATGCCGAGCTCGAAATCCGCTTCCGCCTGACCGCTGACGATCGCGGCCAGATGGAAGATGACCGAAGTCCGCTCGTCGATCACACGTTCGAGCACGCTGCGCTCGGCGATGTCGCCCACTTCGGCGCGAACCCGGCTGTCGCTGAAGCCGCTCGCCGCGACGACGTCCAGCAACACGAGTTCGGTAATCTTCTGCGGCTGGCCGTCCGGTCCCTTCAGTTCGCCGCGCGCCAGCAGTTCACGTGCGAGACGCTGGCCGAGAAACCCCGCGCCGCCGGTGATCAATACTTTCATGATGTCCGTTGTCCTTAATCGTTGCCAGTCGTTGCTGCCTGTCTTCAACCCTGTCCGTGCATGGCCGATTGCCTGGCATGCCTCAATGATTCTGGATTCAAGCGTCCTGCTGGAGATAGGGCTTGAGCCAACCCAGACCTGCCGACGTCCCCGCCCGCGGCCGGTATTCGCAGCCAATCCAGCCGTCGTAGCCGAGCGTGTCGATCAGATCGAACAGGTACGGGTAGTTCAGTTCGCCGAGATCCGGCTCATGCCGCTCGGGCACACCGGCAATCTGGATGTGGCCGATGCCCGCCATATCGCGTTTCAGCTTGACCGCGAGATCGCCCTCGACGATCTGGCAGTGATAGCAATCGAATTGCACCTTCAGGTTCGGTGCGCCCACTTCGGCGCAGATGGCCTGCGCATCGTCCTGGCGATTGAGAAAGAAGCCAAGGATATCGCGCGTGTTGATCGGCTCGATCACCACCGTGATGCCGTCAGCCTGTGCGGTTTGCGCGGCGTACGCCAGGTTGCGCAGATACACCTCGCGATGCTGCTCGCGCGACTGCCCCGCCGCAATCAGGCCGGCCATCACATGTAGCTTGCGGTTGCCCAGTTGGCGCGTGTAGTCGAGCGCGGTGTCGATGCTGCGGCGGAACTCGTCTTCGCGGCCCGGCAGCGAGGCGATGCCGCGCTCGCCCACCGCCCAGTCGCCCGGCGGCGCGTTGAAGAGTGCCTGGGTCAGGCCGTGGCCGACGAGCCGATCTTTGAGCGCCGCAGCCGGAAAATCGTAGGGAAACAGAAACTCCACGGCTTTGAAGCCGTCTTGCGCCGCGGCGGCAAAACGCTCGAGAAAGCCGTGCTCGTTGTACATCATGGTCAGGTTGGCAGCGAAGCGAGGCATTGCAACAACTCCTTTTACTATTGAACTGCCAGCCGCCCTACGCGCGCTGGCAGACGGGCCGGGACAGGCCCGATCTATCGGTTGACGAGTCTGGCCGGCGTCAACCACACGGCGAGTGCGCCGATCACCAGCATGCCGGCCAGCACATACATACCGGACTGCGTGCTGTGGGTCAGGTCCTTCAGATAGCCGATCATGTACGGGCTCGCGAAACCCGCCAGATTGCCGATCGAATTGATGATGGCGATACCGGCGGCCGCTGTGGCGCCCGACATGAACGCCGTCGGCAACGACCAGAACAGCGGCGCACAGGTCAGCACGCCCGCCGCCGCGAGCGACAGGAACGCAATCGACACCGCCGTATTGTGGGCAAACGAGGCGGCTACCGTAAAGCCGATCGCGCCGCACAGCGCCGGCCCGATCAGATGCCAGCGACGCTCGCGCCGCCGGTCCGAGCTATGGCCCATGATGTTCATCACGACAATCGCCACGAGGAAGGGAATCGCGCTCAGCAAGCCGATGTTGAACGCCCCCGTCACACCCGTTGATTTCACCAGCGTGGGCATCCAGAACGTCAAGCCATACTGGCCGGTGACGAACGCGAAGTAGATGAGCGACATCCACCACGTGCGCGGGTCGCGAAACACCCCGGCAACCGAATGCGTGCGGGTCTTCTCCTGCTGCTGTGCGCAGATGTCGTCGGTCAGCAGGCGCTTTTCGCGCTCGCTGAGCCATTTGGCGTTGGCGATGCCGTTGTCGAGGTACAGGATCGTCGCAATGCCGATCGCGATAGCGGGAATCGCTTCGATCAGGAACATCCATTGCCAGCCTGCCAGGCCCTGGTTGTTGTGAAACGACTGCATGATCCAGCCGGAGAGCGGATTGCCGAAAATGCCCGAAACCGGAATCGCCGACATGAACACCGCGATGATCTTCGCGCGCCGATGCGACGGGAACCAGTAAGTCAGATACAGGATCACGCCCGGATAAAAACCGGCTTCGGCCAGACCGAGCAGGAAGCGCAGAATGTAGAACTGCGCAGGAGTCTTGACGAATACGAATACGGCCGAAAGAAGGCCCCACGTGATCATGATCCGCGCAATCCAGATACGGGCGCCGAGCTTGTGCATCAGGATGTTGCTCGGCAACTCGAACAGGAAGTAGCCGATGAAGAACACGCCGGCGCCGAGGCCGAATACCGTTTCGCTGAAGGCGAGATCCGTCGACATCTGCAGCTTGGCGAAGCCGACGTTGACCCGGTCGAGATACGCGACCACGTAGCACAGCATCAGGAACGGCACGATGCGCCAGAACACCTTCCTGTAGGTGCGTTCGACTTCGGCCGCGCCGGGTTGTCCGGCTGCCGCTGCGGCCTGTGCAGCGAGGCCATCGGGACCGAGTGAAGCCGCCTCGTAAGAACTCATGCCTTGTCTCCTTTGATGATGGGCCGGCGACGGTATGCCTGCAGCAGCCGTCGGGCTTTATGGGTATCCACCGTGCCGCGGCGCCTGGGTTCAAACGCCGCGGCGTCGTTCACCAGCGCGCGCCGAATACGGTGCGCAACTCTTCCAGCGCCGCTTCGTCGAGCGGCGCCGGTTTTGGGTTCGTCATCAGCCACAACCGCGCGGTCTCCTCGAGCTCTTCGAGCGCATACGATGCCTGCGCCACCGAACGTTCCCACACCACCGGCCCAAGCCGCTCCAGCAGCACGCCGCGCACGCTGTCCGCCAGCGCCGCGATCTGCTCCGCCACTTGCGGGTCGCCCGGGCGCCGGTAGCGGATCAGCGGAATGTGGCCGACCTTCATCACGTAGTACGGGGTGATCGGCGGCAGCACGTCGGCCTCGCTCCACACGCCGGCCAACGTGAGGGCGACCAGATGCGTCGAATGGGTGTGCACGATGCCGCGCGTTTGCGCGTTGCGCGCGTAGATGCCGCGATGCAAGGCCAGTGTCTTCGACGGCTTGCCGCCCGATACCGCGTTGCCCGCCAGATCGACCTTGGCGATCTCGGCCGGATCGAGCCGGCCGAGGCAGGCGTCGGTGGGGGTGATCAGCCAGCCGTCGTCGAGACGGGCGCTGATATTGCCGGCGCTGCCCACCGTATAGCCGCGTTGATACAAACTCGCGCCGGTGCTGCAAATCTCCTCGCGAACCCTGGCTTCGTCGCCGCTATGGATTGCCAAGCTCATGATGCCGTCCCGTCGAGATGGCGCAGCGCCTTGGCGAAAAAGTCGGTCGCGCCGAAGTTGCCGGACTTGAGTGCGAGTGCAAGCGGGATGTCACCGGTGGTTGCGGTCGCCGGCACGCCCGGGTCGATCTGCGCGCCGATGCGCAACGTCTGCACATCGAGCGCCTGAACTACCGCACCGGAGGTCTCTCCGCCCGCCACCACGAACTTGCGCACGCCCAGTTCACGCAAGCCGCGTGCGATCGCCGCCAGCGTACCTTCGACCAGGTGTCCCGCCTGTTCGACGCCGAGTTCGCGCTGCACCGCCTTGACCTCGTCGGGCGTCGCGGTGGCGTAGATCAGCACCGGCTGCCGGGCGCCGAAGTGCTCGCGCGCAAACGCGAGCGCCTGTTCGACCACCGGTTCGCCGCGCGCGGCCGCCAGCGGGTCGATCCGGAATGCGGGCCGGCTTTCGCGCCAGACCGCCACCTGGGCGTTGGTCGCTTTCGACGCACTGCCCGCAAGGACGACCGACAGGCCCTCAACCCGCGGCAACTGACCCGCGTCTGCCGTTCCAGAGAGCAAACCGGCACGGCGGAAATTCGCCGGCAAGCCGAGTGCGACGCCGGAGCCGCCCGTGATCAGCTTGAGATTCGCGCAGGCCTCGCCGAGCGTGTGCAGGTCGGCATCGGACAGTGCGTCGGCAATCGCCATGCGCACGCCGTCGCGCCGCAACGCGTCGAAACGCTCGCGCACCGTGGCCGCGCCCTGCGCCACGCTGTCGTAACGCACCAGCCCCACCTTCGATGCCGTCTGCCGCTGCAGGACGCGCACGAGGTTTGCGTCTTTCATGGGCGTGAGCGGATGGTTCTCCATGCCCGACTCGTTGAGCAGCACATCGCCGACGAACAGGTGGCCGCGATAGATCGTGCGCCCGTTTTCCGGGAACGCTGGACAGGCGATCGTGAAGGCCTCGGCGCTGACATCTCGCTCTTCGCCGGCGCCCAGGCCAAGGTCCAATCCCGAAAGCGCATCGAGCAACGCATCCGCAACCGGGCCGATGTTGCCCGCCTCCGTCGAATCGAAAGTCGAGCAGTACTTGAAGAAGAACTGACGGCATCCTTGCGCGCGCAACCAGTCGAGCGCCGCAAGCGATTGCGTCACCGCGTCCGCAGCCGGGATGGTGCGCGATTTCAGCGCCACCACCAGCGCATCGGCCTCGACCGGTTCGTCGGAAGCCGGCACGCCGATGGTCTGAACCGTGCGCATGCCGCCGCGCACCAGCATGTTGGCGAGGTCCGTGGCGCCGGTGAAGTCGTCGGCAATGCAGCCCAGCAGCGGGCGCGCAGATGAAGTCGTCATGGCGGCGCTCCGGCTAGGATTTCGCCGCCGGCACGTCGATGCCGGGGAAAATCTTGATGACCGCCGAGTCGTCTTCCCCGCCGTGCCCTGCCGACGAGGCCATCATGAACATCTGATGCGCCGCTGCCGAAAGCGGCAATGGGAATTTCGAACGGCGCGCGGTATCGAGCACGAGGCCGAGATCCTTGACGAAGATATCGACCGCCGAGAGCGGCGTGTAATCGCCCTTGAGAATGTGCGGCACGCGGTTTTCGAACATCCACGAATTGCCGGCGCTGTGCGTGATCACGTCGTACAGCGACTCGGCGTCGACGCCCTCGCGCAGGCCGAGCGCCATCGCTTCCGCAGCGGCCGCGATGTGCACGCCCGCCAGCAACTGGTTGATGATCTTCACTTTCGAGCCGATGCCATGCACGGCGCCCAGCCGGTAAACCTTGCCGGCCATGCCGGCCAGCACATCCTCGCAGGCGGCGTAGGCGGCGGCCGGACCCGAGGTCATCATGGTCATCTCGCCGGAAGCGGCACGCGCCGCGCCACCGGAGACGGGTGCGTCGAGCATCTGCAGACCGGCTGCCTCGATGCGCCGGCCGAGCTCGATGGCGAAGTCAGGCGAGACGGTTGCGCTCGCAACCACCACGCTGCCCGGCTTCATGCTGGCCACCGCGCCCTGCGCGCCGAACAGCACCGCTTCGGTCTGCGCCGCATTGACCACCAGCGTGACGACGACCTCGCATTGCGCGCCCAGTTCAGCCGGACTCGCACAGGCGATGCCGCCGTCCGCCGCGAAACTCTCCAGCACGGCCGCGCGCAGATCGCACGCATGCACCCGAAACCCAGCCCGCAGCAACGAGCGGGCGACGCCCAGCCCCATTGCGCCGAGGCCGATGACTCCAACATTTCTGGACATGCTCTACTCCGGATGAAATTCGTAGGTTCGACGTAGCGGTTGCCGCGTTGCCGCGTTGCCGCCGGCAAGGCACGAGGGCCCAGCCCGGCTCAAACGCCTCGCGGCTTCAGCAAATGCCGGCTTCCGCCAGACGGCGTGCCGCGTTGTACATGTGGGTGCGGGCGGCGTTGCGCGCTTCCATCGGATCGCCCGCGCGGATTGCGGCGACGATCGCCGCATGCTCGTCGCGCACCTGGCGCGAGAAGTCTTCGCGCAACGCTTCGTTGCGGCGCGTGACGACGGTCCCCGCTTCGAGGTACTGATTCAGGAACGTCAACGTCTTGAGGAAATACGGATTGCCCGTGGCCACGGCAATCGCGCGATGAAACGCCACGTCCTCGGCGACGCCGTCGTGGCCTTCGGCGACGGCCTCGTCGATCCTGGCGAGCGCGGCGTCGATCGACACCATGTCGGCATCGCTGCGCCGCATCGCGGCTTCGGACGCCACCTCGGCCTCGATTGCCCGGCGCAGCGCGAGGATCTGCAGCACCGAGCCGGCTTCGACCGCTTCCGCATAGTCGATGCGCAGCGGCCGGATCGCACCGTGCGCGGCGATGAACACCCCACTGCCCTGACGCGGCTCTACCACGCCCTCGTTCTTCAGGCGCGAAATCGCCTCGCGGATCACCGTGCGGCTGACGCCGAACTGCTCGGCCAGCACGGCTTCGGTCGGCAGCTTGCCGCCGCGCGCAAAGGTGCCCTTGTCGATCTGCTTGAGCAACTGTTGCGCGACCGTGTCGCTGAGTGCGCGGGCGGGGATCTTATCGAACATGCGGTTCTCAATTGATCATGTGATCGGGTCATCATACAAATTTCGATTGCGTTCGGCATCCACGAAAACCCTGGTTATGGCGTACGCTCTCGCGTCAAGCGAATCGTCGCGGGGCCGAAATACGTGCAAAGGCCTTGTCGGACCGAGGCCTAACGCAGGCGACAAAATCGGCGAGGTTGGCGAAACGCGGGGCATAAGCTATCTTCACGGCTTTCTGCGCCGGCGGCGCGCCCCGTTACCCCGTGCATTCCTGAAGAGGCCCATGAGCAAAGCCCCGCAAGCGTCCCCTGCCGATCCGGCCAGCGCCCCCGAGGCAATGGATGCGCCGGACAAACCGGGTGATTCCTACGTGCAGTCGTTCGCACGGGGTCTCGCGGTGATCCGTGCGTTCAACGCGGAGCGTCCCGAGCAGACGCTCACCGACGTCGCCGCCGCCACCGGCCTCACGCGAGCGGGGGCACGGCGCATCCTGCTGACCTTGCAGACCTTGGGTTATGTCGAAGCGGAGGGGCGTCTGTTCCGCCTCACGCCCAAGATTCTCGATCTTGGCTTCGCCTATCTGACCTCGATGCCGTTCTGGAATCTCGCCGAACCGGTGATGGAAGAGCTCTCGGCGCAGGTCCACGAAAGCGTGTCGGCGGCCGTGCTCGACCGCACCGAGATCGTCTATGTGCTGCGCGTGCCGACTCACAAGATCATGACCATCAACCTGTCGATCGGCAGCCGGCTGCCCGCGTATTGCACGTCGATGGGCCGCGTGCTGCTGGCCGCGCTCGACGACGAGACGCTCGAGGCGACGCTCGCCTCGGCGCCGTTATACGCTCACACGCCGCGCACGGTCACCGACAAGGAAGAGTTGAAGAAGGCGATCGCCCAGGTGCGCCGCCAGGGGTGGGCGATCGTCGATCAGGAACTCGAAGGCGGGTTGATCTCGCTCTCGGCGCCGATCCGCAACCGGCAAGGACGTGTAATCGCCGCGATGAATATCAGCGGCAATGCCCAGCGCAATTCGGCCAGGCAAATGGTGAAGGCGTTTCTGGAGCCGCTGCAGGCAGCGGCGCAGAATGTGTCGGACCTGGTGGCACGGCGGGGATGAGGGTTGGGGGTTGGGATGCATCGACGGCATGGGTCATGCTGTTCGCCGCGGACCGTCCCGATAGTCCGTTGCGCACGCAACCACCTTCACCCGTCGCCCTCACTGCCCCAAATACCGCTCCACCAGCCGCGTCCAGTAAGCCGCTCCCACAGTCAGATTACGATCGTTGAAATCGTAATGCGGGTTGTGCACCATGCAGGCATCCTCGCCCACACCGTTGCCGATGCGCAAAAACGTGCCCGGCCGCTGTTGCAGCATGAACGCGAAGTCTTCGCTGCCCATCAGGATGCCGGTTTGCGCGACCACCTTGTCGTCGCCCACCAGCTCGCGGGCGACTTCAATCGCGAACTCCGTCTCCGCATCCGAGTTGACCACCACCGGATAACCTTCGATGTACTCAACAAGCGCCTTGGCGCCATAACTCTGCGCCTGGCTCTCGGCCAGTTCGACGATGCGCTTTTTCAGCAGCGCGCGAATCTCCGGGCTGAACGACCGCACGCTCAATTCGAGCCTCGCCGTGCTGGAAATCACGTTATTCGCGGTGCCCGCGTGCATCGAGCCGACTGTCACCACCGCCGGCTGCGACGGATCGACATTGCGCGACACGATGGTCTGCAACGCCATCACGATGCTGGCCGCCACCACCACCGGATCCACCGTCAGTTGCGGACGCGCCGCATGGCCGCCGACCCCTTCGATGGTGATGATCGCCTTGTCCCCCGCCGACATGAACGGCCCCTTGCGGAACAGGAACACGCCCGGCTCCGCACCCGGATGGTTGTGCACGCCGAACACGGCATCGCAGGGAAAGCGTTCGAACAGGCCGTCTTCGATCATCTTCTTCGCGCCGCTGTCGATGCCGCTTTCTTCAGCCGGCTGGAAATACAGATGCACGGTGCCTGAGAAGCGCCGCGTCTGCGCCAGATGTTCAGCGGCGCCGAGCAGCATGGTGGTGTGACCGTCATGGCCGCATGCGTGCATCTTGCCGTGAGTGCCGCTCGCGTACGGCAGGCCGGTCTGTTCGACGATCGGCAGCGCATCCATGTCCGCGCGAATCCCGATGCTGCGCGCGCCGTCGCCCACCTTGAGCGTGCCGACCACGCCCGTGCGCCCCACTCCGCGCGTCACCTGCCAGCCCCATTGCTCGAGCTTGTCCGCCACCAGCGCCGCGGTCGCGACCTCTTCGTAGGCCAGCTCCGGGTGATGGTGAATGTGGTGGCGGATTTCGCGCAGGCGGTCGGCGGCGGACGCCAGATGCTCGAGCTCGGTGAACTGGCCGGCGGGATGGGATGCTTCGCTCATCGTGGACTCCGAATGTGACGTCGCGGCCAGCGCCGCGAACTGGAAAGCGCTACTGGTACGCCATTTTGCTCGAATATCCGGTCCGGCGGTTTGTTCAGCGCAAGCCAGTCAGCAGCGAGGACGCGGCGTCACAGCCCGAAGGCCACCGCGCCGCGCAGCATCTCGACGAACGCACGGCCCGCGTCTTCGAGTGCGCCGGAGTTGTCGATTGTCGTGAAATGAACCCCATCGGGCAACGAGAAAGGTGCGCGCCGCGCAAGGCGGGCCGCCACCTGCTCCGCGCTCTCGCGGGCGCGCGCGCCGAGCCGCGCCTCCAGCACGTGAGGGGCCGCGTCGATATGGACCACGTCGGCCGCGGGATAGCGCCTGAGCGTTTGCTCAAGATGCTGGCGCGAACCGTTGATGACCACCGTACAGCCGCGTTCGAGCCACGCGTCGAGCTCGATGCCGATGCCGTAACGCAGCCCGTGACTCGACCATTCGAGCGCAAACAGACCGAGCGCGGAGCGCACCTCGAACTCCTCGTCGGACAGTTCGACGTGCGCTTCGCCATTGCCGCTCGGCCGCGTAATGTAGCGATGCGCAAACAGGATAGGTTCGGTCTTGAGCCGATTGCGTGCGAAACCCAGCAGCGAATCCTTGCCCGCGCCGGACGGGCCCATCACATAGATCAAACGGCCACTCATTGTTGCGCCACTCCCCCAGTTTGAAACGGCAGACGCTGCCACAGCGCGAAGGGCTCGCCCGGCGCCGGTTCGACAAACAGCGCGGCACTGTCGACCACCAGCGGGCCGAGCCCGGCCGCTCTTTCGTGCCACCACGCGACCAGCGCAGCGCGCTCGTCGGCGGCTTCGAGCGAACTCGAAAGCGTCATGTGAAAACGGAATTCGTCGAAGACGTACGGATAACCCCATTCGATCAGCAAGCTCCGCTGGCGCTCCGTGAGCGGCGCAGCGAGCCGGCGCGCCAGGTCGGCCGCGGACGGTTTGGCCCGCAAGCCGCCGAGCGTGCGCAGCGCGCTGGAGGCGAGCTCGCGCATGGCGGCGTCGCCTGCGGGCAAGGCCGGCCGCAGCGCGACGAAATCGCCGAGCGTCGCCGCTTCCACTAGTAAATCGAAGGGCGCCTGCTGCCGCGCCCAAGCGCGCGCGTCATCCAGCAAGCCAAGCGAAGTCACACCGTCAGCAAGCCGAAAGGGAGCGACCAGCGTGCCATGCCAGCCATAACGGCGCGGTGCCTGCGTGAGATCGCTCACGGCGCGAACCACCGTAGCCGGTTGCGGCGGTGTGTACCGGACGCCGCTCTCCACGTCGCCGCCGAGCCATTCGGAACCCGCTTGCCACCAGGCCGACTCGCGCGACGGCGCGTAATACACCGCAAAACGCGCCTCGGCAGACCATTCAACTGCTTCGTTCACCACACTAGCCGCGCTGCTCATACGTCGTTTTCCACCATCAGTTGCACACGATCCGCAGCGAAGTGCGTGACACCGTATTTGACCGGCACGCCTTGCAGATCCACGTCGACGTTCTCGACCCACAGCACCGGTTGTTGCCGGTTGATATTCAGGCGCCGCGCCACTTCGGGCTCGGGCAGCACGCTGCCGATCCGGCTCCACTTGCGCAGATAGTCGGGCACGCCCATTTCGGCCATCGCCTTGGTGATGCCGCCGGTGCGCTCCAGCACGTCGGGCAAATCCGGGAAACGCGTGGCGGGATACCAGCTGCGCGCAAAAGTGAGCGGCACGCCGTCCGATTCGTGCATCGTCTCGATCCGGTAGACCGGCGCACCGGCCCGCAGGCCCAGCGCCTTGGCCACGTTCGGTTCGGCCTTCACCCGCGCCGCCGACAACATGGCGCCGGCCGACGCGTGATGCTGCTGACGCAGGTTCTCGGTAAAGCGCGTGCGACGGCCGATCGAATAGTCGATTGCGCCGGGCTGCACGAACGTGCCGCGCCCCTGCTCCACACTGACGAGGCCCAGCGCGGCCAGTCCAAGCATGGCGCGCCGCACAGTGTGACGGTTGACGTCGAAGCGCTTGGCCAGTTCGCCTTCGCTCGGCAGGCGTCCTTCTGCGCCGAAGCCGCTCGCCGCAATTTCAGCGGCGAGGATCTGCTCGATTTGCCGCCACACGGCAACGCCCGCGCCCCGTTCAAGCTGCGTACCTGGCGTGGCGGTGTCGTTCGATGTCATGGTGCTGTCATTCCCTTCAGTTCAAATATTCGTTGTGACGTGCATTGTAGTGCGCAAGCCGTGATGGAAATATGAAAACACGAGCGTGCCGCAGACACAAGCGTTTTACCTCTAAACGTCTAGACGTTTAGATGAATAGATGGTCAAATGACGACTCGCTGGATCAACAGGAACCCCGATGAGTGCCACTTCCGCCTCGCCTTCCTCCGCCATGCGGCGCGCATGGATGGCCGTCCTGGCGCACACGCCGCGCGCCGAACTCGAAGCCGCATTGAGCCAGGTGCTGGAGGGTGTGAGCCCGCCTGAATTCGACTGGCTGCGTCCGCCCGAAACCGGGCTTGCCATGGTGCGCGGGCGCATCGGCGGCAGCGGCGACGCCTTCAACCTCGGTGAAGCCACCGTCACCCGCGCCACGCTGCGCTTGCGCAATGCGGCCGGCGCGGCACCGGTGGGCGTGGCCTGCCATCTGGGCCGCGACCGCCGCCGCGCCGAACTGGCGGCATTCGCCGACGCGCTGCTGCAATTGCCGGAGCAGCATGCGCGTCTGCACGATCAACTGATCGAACCGCTCGCCGCCCAGCTTGCGGCACAGCGTGCCGCGCGCCGGCACGACGCCGCTTCGACGCGCGTCGAATTCTTCACGATGGTGCGAGGCGACTGATGGACAACCTGACCGAAAACGCGATGAACCCCTCACAGATTGCCCTTTCCACGCTCGCACCGGGCTTTACCGATCCGGTCCACGACACCCAGGCGGTGTTTCGCACGCTGCTCGATGCGCTCTCGCGGCCGGGCACGGTCGGTGTGGTGGACAACGTTCTGCCGGCGTCGCAAGCCACCGGCACGCATCGCTCGCGCGCCGATCTGGCTGCGTTAGCGGCACTGCTCACGCTGTGCGACTACTCGACCCCGGTCTGGCTCGCACAGCCCGACGCGGCCCTGGCCTCGGCACTGCGCTTTCACACCGGTGCGCCGCTCGTCGACGAGGTGCATGACGCGGCGTTCGCCTATATCCACGACGCCGCGCTGCTGCCCGAACTCGAACACTTCTCGCTCGGCGCGGCGGAAACGCCGGAGCAGTCGGTGACCTTGCTGATCCGCGTCGAGGCGCTGAGCGGCGGTCCGCAGGTCGTGCTGAGCGGCCCGGGCATCGAGCACACCGCCACCATCTCGCCGCTCGGCCTGCCCAAACATTTCTGGCGCGAACGCGCCAGCCTCGCGCCGCTGTTTCCGTGCGGCATCGATTGCTATCTCGTCTGCGGCAATACGTTGATCGGCCTGCCGCGCACAACACATGCACAGGTGAACTGATGTACGTAGCCGTCAAGGGTGGAGAACGCGCGATCGAAGCATCGTGGCGTCTGCTCGACAAGTCGCGCCGCGGCGATACGCGGCTGGCCGAGTTGAGCGTCGGGCAGATTCGCGAGCAGTTGCGTCTTTCGGTGGCCCGCGTGATGACCGAAGGTTCGGTGTACGACGAAGATCTCGCCGCGCTCGCCATCAAGCAGGCTGCCGGCGATCTGGTGGAAGCGATCTTCCTGCTGCGTGCGTATCGCACTACATTGCCGCGTTTCGGCTACACGCAGCCGCTCGATAGCGAAGCGATGGTGGTCGAGCGCCGCATCTCGGCGACCTTCAAGGATTTGCCCGGCGGACAGTTGCTCGGCGCGACCTACGATTACACGCAGCGTCTGCTGGATTTCAAGCTGATGGCCGAGGCACAGTCCGACGGCAGCGACGCGACCAGCGCTCAGGTTGCCGCACCGCGTGCTGCGCTTCAGGAGATTCCCGAAGCGCCCGAAGCCATGCCGCGGGTCGTCACGCTGCTCAACAGGGAAGGCCTGATCGAACAGGAAGCGCCCGTGCCCGACGCGCCGGAACCCGGCGACCTGACGCGCCAGCCGCTCGCGTTTCCGGCGGACCGTGCGACCCGCTTGCAGAATCTGGCCCGCGGCGACGAAGGTTTCCTGCTGGCCATGGGTTATGCCACGCAGCGCGGTTACGCGAATTCGCATCCGTTCGCGGGCGAGATCCGTTTCGGTTCGGTGACCGTAGAAATGGAACTGGACGAACTCGGTGAAGCGGTGGAAATCGGCGAGATCGACATTACCGAATGCCAGATGATCAACCAGTTCGCCGGCAGCAGCGACGTGCCGCCCACTTTCACGCAAGGCTACGGTCTCGCGTTCGGTCATTCGGAACGCAAGGCGATGGCGATGGCCCTGGTGGACCGTGCGCTGCGTGCCGAAGAACTCGGCGAAACGCTGGGGTCGCCGACCCAGGATATCGAATTCATGCTGTCGCATAGTGATAACGTCGAAGCGTCCGGCTTCGTCCAGCATCTGAAACTGCCTCACTACGTCGACTTCCAGGCCGAGCTCGAACTCGTGCGCCGCTTGCGTGCACAGCATGCCGCAGAAGCAGCGCAACCCGACCACGGCCACGATCAGCAGGAGCAAGCCGCATGAACGCGCCCGACACACAACTGACCAGCGCGTCGTACGATAGCGCGGCTGAAGGCTACAACTTCGCCTATCTGGACGAGCAGACCAAGCGGATGATCCGCCGCTCGCTGCTGAAAGCCATCGCGGTGCCCGGCTATCAGGTGCCGTTCGCCTCGCGCGAAATGCCCTTGCCTTTCGGCTGGGGTACTGGCGGCATCCAGGTGACCGCGGCCATCATCGGCCGCGACGACACACTGAAGGTGATCGACCAGGGTTCGGACGAAACCACCAACGCGGTCAACATCCGCCGCTTCTTCGCACGCACCACCGGCGTGGCGACGACGCGCCGCACGTCCGAAGCGACGATCGTGCAGACCCGTCACCGCATTCCCGAAACGCCGCTCACCGACAAGCAGATTCTCGTCTACCAGGTGCCGATGCCCGAGCCGCTATACCGGCTCGAACCGCGCGTCGCCGAATGCAAGAAGCTGCATGCGTTGGCGGACTACGGCCTGATCAGCGTGAAGCTGTATGAGGACATCGTGCATCACGGCAGCATTGCCACGACGTACGACTATCCGGTGATCGTCAACGAGCGCTATCTGAGCTCGCCCTCGCCGATCCCGAAGTTCGACAACCCGAAGATGCACATGAACGCCGCGCTGCAGTTGTTCGGCGCCGGCCGCGAGCGGCGCATCCATGCCATTCCGCCGTACACGCGAGTGCGCAGTCTCGACTTCGACGATCATCCGTTCGAAATCCAGCGCTGGGAACATGCTTGCGCGCTGTGCGGATCGACTGAGAGCTTCCTCGACGAAATGATCGTCGACGATGCGGGCAAGCGCATGTTCGTCTGCTCGGATAGCGACTATTGTCACGACCGGCGCGACCAGCAGGGCGACGAGACCGGTGCCATTGCTGAAGGAGAGTCCGCATGACCGCGCGCATGACCCCGCTTCTGAGCGCCCGCGCCATCACGAAGCAATACGGCGGCCGTAACGGCTGCAGAAACGTGAGCTTCGATCTCTATCCGGGCGAGGTGCTGTGCATCGTCGGCGAATCGGGTTCGGGCAAGACCACCTTGCTGAACACGCTCGCGCTGCGCACGGAAGCCGATAGCGGCACCCTGCACTACCACGCCACGCACGGCGACCGGCTCGATCTGCGAGCGTTGTCCGAGCCGCGCCGCCGCTTGCTGATGCGCACCGAATGGGGCTTCGTCCAGCAGAATCCGCGCGACGGCCTGCGTAGCGGCGTGTCGGCCGGCGCCAATATCGGCGAACCGCTGATGGCGGTCGGCGCGCGCCACTACGGCCAGATTCGCCATACCGCGACGCAATGGATGGAACGGGTCGAACTGGACGCCACACGGATCGACGAATTGCCGGCCGCGTTTTCCGGCGGCATGCAGCAGCGTTTGCAGATTGCCCGCAATCTCGTCACCGGACCGCGCCTCGTATTCATGGACGAGCCGACTGCCGGTCTCGACGTCTCCGTGCAGGCCCGTCTGCTCGATCTGTTGCGCACGCTCACCAGCACGCTGCATCTGTCGGTGCTGATCGTCACGCACGATATTGGCGTGGCGCGCCTGCTTGCGCATCGTCTGATGGTCATGCAAGGTGGCGAGGTCGTCGAAGCGGGTCTGACCGATCAGGTGCTCGACGATCCGCAACACCCGTACACGCAAACGCTGGTTTCTTCCGTCCTGCCGGTTTGAGGTCCACGATGTCATCCATCGAATCACGCGCGTCCGAACGCGCTTTCATCGACAACGCAGCGCTGATGCTGCGCGCCGTCAACATCGGCAAGACCTTCACGCTGCATGCCCAGGGCGGCGTGCAGATCGATGCGCTTGCAGGCGTCTCGCTCGACGTCGAACAGGGCGAATGCGTCGTGCTGGTCGGCCCTTCCGGGGCGGGCAAGAGTACGCTGCTGCGCTGCCTGTACGGCAACTATCTGGCAAGCTCGGGTTCCATTGCGATCCGCTCGCAGGCGCACGAAGCGCAGCATGTCGCCATTACTGGCGCCGAGCCGCATGACGTGCTGCGCTTGCGACGCAACGTGGTGGGCTATGTGAGCCAGTTCCTGCGGGTGATTCCGCGTGTGACGACACTCACGCTGGTCGCCGAGCCGCTGGTGTCCCGCGGTGTGCCCGAAGACGAAGCGCGCGAGCGCGCCGCCGCGCTGCTGGCGCGGCTGAATGTGCCCGAACGGCTGTGGTCGCTTGCGCCCGCAACGTTTTCCGGCGGCGAGCAGCAGCGCGTGAATATTGCGCGCGGCCTGATCGCCGGACATCCGCTGCTTCTGCTCGACGAGCCCACCGCTTCGCTCGACGCCGAAAACCGCGACGTGGTAGCCGATCTGATTATCGAGGCACGCGAGCGCGGTGCGGCGATTGTCGGTATCTTTCATGATGAAGATACCCGCACCAAAGTGGCCACGCGCCGCCTTGAACTCCAGCCGCCGCTGCGTCGTCAGCCGGCGCTGCACTGACGTACAACCGCAGACTGACTACGGAGCATGTCGATGTTGATCAGGAACGCTCGCATCGTGACGCGAGACGAAGTATTTACCGGCGTGGTGCGCATCGAAGACGGCAAGATTCATGACGTCGAACGCGGCACGACCTCGGCACGCGAAGCCGAAGACTGGGACGGCGATTATCTGCTGCCCGGTCTGATCGAGCTTCATACGGACAATCTCGAGAAGCATCTGGCGCCGCGCCCCGGCGTGCAGTGGAATACGGATGCCGCCTTTGTGATCCACGACGCGCAGGTTGCTGCGGCCGGCATCACCACGGTGTTCGACGCGCTCGCCATCGGCTCGCGCTCGAACGTCGGTCTGCGTGGCCGCGACTTGCAGACGCAGTGTGCCGAAGCCCTCACCCGCTTCTCCGAGCGGCACCTGCTGCGCGCCGAGCATTTTCTGCATTTGCGCTGCGAGATCGCCACCGCCGACGTGGTCGAAGTATTCGACTCGCTCTGCCGGCATCCACTGCTGCGCCTTGCCTCGGTGATGGATCACACGCCGGGCCAGCGTCAATGGCACGACCGCGAACAATGGCGCCGCTTCCAGGAACGCAACGGCAAGCTGAGCGACGAGCATGTGACGACGGCGCTGGCCGAACTGAGCGTCGAACAGGAACGTTACGCCGACGCGCACCGGCGCGAGATCGTCGCACGCTGCAAGACGCTCGGCCTGCCGGTGGCGAGCCACGACGATACGCTCGTCGAGCACGTCGAACAGGCGGCCGCCGAGGGCATCGTGCTGGCGGAATTTCCGACCACCCGCATCGCCGCCGAAGCGGCTCGCGCGCATCGCATCTCCACGATCATGGGCGCACCGAATATCGTGCGCGGCGGTTCGCACTCGGGCAACGTGTCCGCGCTCGAACTCGCCAAGGCGGATCTGCTCGACATCCTGTCGTCGGACTACGTGCCGTCGAGCCTGCTCACGGCCGTGTTCGATCTGGTGGAGAAAGCGGACTGGACGCTGCCGCGCGCCATGGCGACCGTGTCGGCCGAACCGGCGCGCACCGCCGGCTTGCTCGATCGCGGCGCGATTGCGCCGGGTCTGCGGGCCGACTTCGTGCGCGTAACGATGCTCGACACGCTGCCGGTGCCGCGCGCCACCTATCGCGAAGGGGCGCGGATCGTCTAGGCGCAGCAGGCCCGTGAGATCAGACCGATAGCGGCACGAGTTCCGGCTCGTCCGCTTCGAACCAGTCCGGATTGCGCGCGGCAATCGGCCCAAGCGACACCAGAATCTCGCGCAGATGCCGGCGCATCGCCTCTTCCGCTGCGCCGGCATCGTGCATGCGCAGTGCCGCGAGAATCTTCGCATGCTGCCGGATCAGCAGATCCAGCGGCGACACATCGGGCAGGCTCAGATAGCGCACCCGGTCCATCTGGGCCTTGATGTCCTGAATCGTTTCCCATGCCGCGGTGCAGTCGATCGCCTGCGCGATACCGTAGTGAAACGCTTCGTCGAGGGCGAGGAATGCGGCCGTATCGTTGGATTTCGCCGCGAGTTTCTGGTCGCGCAGATTGTCGGCTAGCGTCTGGAGCTGAGCGTCGGTAATCGCCAGCGCCGCTTTGCGCACCACCGCCGTTTCAATCGCCTCGCGGATGAAGCGTCCCTCGCGCACCTTGCGCGGCGAAATCCGCTTCACCAGCGTGCCGCGCTGCGGCAGCACCTGCAGCACACCGGTCTCCACCAGCTTGATAAAGGCCTCACGTACCGGCTGCCGCGACACCTGAAACATATCCGAGACTTCCTTCTCGGAGAGCGGTGTGCCCGGCACCATCTGACCGGCAAAGATCGCCTCGCGCAAGGCACGGAAAATCTGCTTGCTGATTGGCTCGTGCGAGTCGAACGAAACGCTTTCGGTGAGATCGGGCAACGCAGCGCGCGGCTCGGCCGCCGCACTGGCGCGGCGGCGGCCACGCGGGGTCGCGAGCAATGCGTCGACAGGCACGGAGGGCGCGATAGCGCGGGAGTTCTTGATCGGCATCGGACGGAACAGCGGGAGAGTGTGGGAGACGACAGAAAGGCGCCCGAGGCAGTCGCCTCAGGCACCGCACCATACTACCATGCACGTTTCATCAAAGCCGCTGGACGGGGCTCGCGAATCCAGACCAGCGAGCAAAGCGCACCGAGGACGGCAATCGCGCCGGCCAGCACAAACGCGCTGCCGTAAGCGCCGTGCGTCGCCTGCACAATGAAGCCCGTCACCGCAGGCCCGATCACGCCTGCCAGGTTCGCCAGCAGGTGAACGAAGCCGCCCACGCCGCCGACATGTTCACGCGGCACGGTATCCTGGATCACCGCCCAATAGACCGAGCCGGTCACATACAGGAAGAAGATCGATACCGACATCAACGCGACCGCGCCCTGCGTGCTGGCAACCCGTCCGGCCAGCGCCACGCACACGGCAGCGGCGCCGAGGCATACGCCGAGCACAATCTTGCGCGACAGCAGCGGCTTGCCGGTGAGCCGCAGAATGCCGTCCGAAACGAAGCCGCCGGCAGCCAGCCCGATGCTGCCGAGCAGCCACGGGATGACGGTGGCGAAGCTCATGTCGCGCAGGCTCAGATGATGCGCTTCAGTCAGGTAGGTGGGAAACCACGACAGAAAAAAGAACAGCACGTAGTTGTAGGCGAAAAACGCACATGCGGTGGCGAGAATCACCGGCTGGCGGATGAAGTAGCCGAGGCCCAGCCGCTCGCCGTCCGCCGCGTGCGAAATGGCATGCTCGTCGGCTTGCCCTGACTTGATGAGTTCGACCTCCTCGCGAGCAATGCGCGGATGGTCCTGCGGATGCTCCGTGGTCATGGTCACCCACAACACCAGCCACGCGAGACCCAGCAGCATGATCGCGACAAACGCCCAGCGCCAGCCGAAGCGCAATGCCATGTAGCCCACCACCGGACCGGCGATCGCGCCGCCCAAAGGCGTGCCCGAACTGATCACGCCGATCGCGCTCGCCACTTCCTTGCGCGGAAACCAGTTGTTGACCATCTTGCTGTTCGACGAACTGAACGGCCCTTCGCCCATGCCGAACAGCACCCGCAACACGATCAGCGAGACGATCCCGCCCGCCAGCGCGGTCGCGCCGCAGAAGATCGACCAGACGCCCATGGCGGCGCCGAACACGCGCTTCGCGCCGATGCGGTCGGACAGCACGCCGCCGACGAAATTGAACAACGCATAACCGATAAAGAAGCTGCTGAACACGATGCCCATTTGCGCATGCGAGAAGTGCAGGTCTTTCTGGATCAGCGGCGCGGCAATCGAAAGCGCGGAGCGGTCGAGGTAATTGATAACGCCCGCGAGGAAAAACAGTGCGACGACGAACCAACGCTGGCTCTTGATCATGAAGTGTCTCCTACGTGTCGCCTCTTGCCGGGCGATGATTGACGGCGTGTTCGGGAACCGCGCGTTGTGAAACAGCTTGCCGGGGTGCGGCGCGGCGGCAATCAGTCGAAATGCAAATGGACCTTCATCGACTGCGAACGGTCCAGCGCCACTTCGAAGGCGTGGTTAGCCTCCTCCATGGCAAACGCATGCGTCATGAGCGGGCGCAGATCGACCTTGCCCGCAGCGATTTCCTCGGCGGCAATCGCATATTCGTCGGTGAAGCGGAACGACCCCTGATAGCGGATTTCCTTCGCCATCACCAGATTGGCGGCCACCGGAGACTGCCCGGCGGGCAGATTGCCGACCTGAATCACCGTGCCGCCCGCTCGCACCGAACGCAACGCGGTATCGAGACCCCCGGGACTGCCCGATGCCTCGATCACCACGTCGAAATGACCGCGCTGCTCGGCCCACGTGTTGATGGTTGCGCCGTCAATGGCATTGACGGTTTCGTCGGCCCCTAGCGCACGGGCCATCTTCAGCGCGGCGTCCGAAATATCCACCGCGACGAGACGATGCGCGCCGGCACGCCGCGCCACGGAGAGCAGAATGCAACCGATCGGCCCGCAGCCGACCAGCAGCACCCGCGCCCCGACCAGCGACCCCGCTTGCCGGACCGCGTGCAATGCGACCGCGAGCGGCTCGGCCATCGAGGCCTGGGCAAAGTCGACGCCGTCCGGCACCGGCACGCATTGACGCGCCGTCACGACAATGAACTGGCGGAACATGCCTTGCGTATGCGGGAACGTCGACGCGCTGCCCATGAAGCGCATGTGCAGGCAGTGGTTCGGCATGCCGCTCACGCAGAACCGGCACGCGCCGCATGCGAGCCCCGGATTCACCGCCACACGCTGGCCGATAGCGAGACCCGTTACGCCCTCGCCGATTGCATCCACTTCGCCGGCGGCTTCATGACCCAGCACGAACGGCTCGCGTACCGCGAAATCGCCGCTCTTGCCCTTGAAGTAGTACGACAGATCCGAGCCGCAGATGCCGCCCGCGCGGACCCGCACGCGTACTTGTCCTGCGCCGGGTTCGGGTGCATCGAGCGCGTCGATGCGGATCAGTTTGGGTTCGTGGAGAACGGCTGCCAGCATGGGAGACTCCAATCGGTAAGGCCGCGCGTGCAGGGTGGCGCGACTGAAGAAGAAGACGGGACGCGCAGCGACGTCGCAAGGCGTCAGGCAGACTCAGCTCACCAGTTCCACAACGTGCCGTCTTCGAGGCGCGCCACCGGCAAATAGGCCGGATCGTAGGGATAGCGGGCGGCCAGCGCTTCGTCGATATCGACGCCGTGCCCCGGCGCCTCGCCCGGATGCATCATGCCTTGATCGAAACGCCACGCATGCGGGAACACGTCGAGCGCCTGCTCGGGAAAGCCCATGTATTCCTGTACGCCGAAGTTCGGCACCCACAGGTCGAAATGCAGGGCAGCGCCCATGCAGACCGGCGACAGATCCGACGGTCCGTGACAACCGGTGCGCACCTGGTACAGCGAAGCAAAATCCGCAATGCGCCGCAAATGGGTAATCCCGCCCGCATGCGTGAGCGTGGCGCGGATGTAGTCGATCAGTTGCTCTTCGATCAGTTGCTTGCAGTCCCAGATGCTGTTGAACACTTCGCCAACTGCAATCGGCGTCACCGTATGCTCGCGAATCAGGCGGAAGCCCGCCTGGTTCTCAGCCGGAGTCGGATCTTCCATCCAGAACAGGCGGTAGGGTTCGACGGATTTGCCGAGACGTGCCGCTTCGATCGGCGTGAGACGGTGATGCACGTCATGCAGCAGATGCGACTCGAAGCCGAACTTCTCGCGCACCGCTTCGAACAGCTTCGGCACGAAGTCGAGATACTTTTCCGACGACCAGCTCTGCTCTTCGACCGCGCCTTTGGTAGCCGGCTCATACATGCCCTTGCCTTTCGACACGCCATACACCGAGCGCATGTTCGGCACGCCGCACTGGATGCGGATCGCCTTGTAGCCCGCTTCGAGATGTTCCGCGTAGCGATCGAGCGCTTCCGGAATATCCCGGCCCGTGGCATGCCCGTAGACCATCACGCCGTCGCGCGACGCGCCTCCCAGCAGGCGGTACAGCGGCATGCCCGTGATTTTGCCGAGGATGTCCCACAGCGCCACGTCCACGGCGGCAATCGCCGTCATTGTCACCGGACCGCGGCGCCAGTACGCGCCCTTGTACAGGTATTGCCAGATGTCCTCAATGCGGCCCGGATCTCGGCCGATCAAGGTGGGACACACGTGGTCTTTCAGATACGACGCCACTGCCAGCTCGCGGCCGTTGAGGGTCGCATCGCCGATGCCGTGGACCCCTTCGTCCGTGACGATCTTCAAGGTGACGAAATTGCGCCCTGGGCAGGTGACGATGACGTCGGCGCGAACGATCTTCATGAAGGCTTCCTTGCAGGTTCAGGGACGGCGAAGAACAGCTTGAAAACGATGCTACCATACAAGTATAGCAACACGTCAAATGAGGGTTTCCCCCCGTGCTTCGGGCCGGGATGCCCGCGTTACCGTTCGGTTGCACCGTTTGCTTCACTCCCGGATCTCACGCTCATGACCTCGTCCGCCCTGCCTCGCCTGACTCGCCACGCCCTGCCTGCACTCGATGCGCACGTTTTGTCCACGTCATGGTGCGAACCGCGAATCGGCATCGTGCATCTCGGGATCGGCAATTTTCATCGCGCCCATCAGGCGCTGTACACCGAAGAGGCGATGCTCGCCGCAGGCGGCGAATGGGGCATCTGTGGCGTCACGCTGCAGGGCGACGTGAGCAAACGCGACGCATTGATGGCGCAGCAGGGTCTGTATAGCGTCGTCGAGCGCGGCCCCGCCGGCGAAAAGGTGACGCTCGCGCGTGCGCTGCTCGAAGTGCTGGCGATGCCGCACGACCACGACGCGTTGTTCGGACGCCTCGCCGATCCACAGGTGCGCATCGTCTCGCTGACGGTGACGGAGAAGGGCTATTGCCGCGATCCGAAGACGGGCGAGGTCGCACTGGACGACCCGCTGGTGGCGCACGATCTGGCGAATCCGCATACGCCGCGCAGCGTGCCGGGCATTCTGGCCGCCGCGTTGCGCGGGCGGCGCGCCAGTGACAACCCGTTCACCGTGCTGTCGTGCGACAACCTCGCGCATAACGGCGCCGCCTTGCGTCGGGTGGTGTGTTCGTTCGCAAGGCAACTCGATCCGTCGTTGGCGGACTGGATTGCCGACGTCGTGGCGTTTCCTTCGACGATGGTCGACCGCATCGTTCCCGCCACCACGGAGAGCGAGCGGGAGTCGGCGGCACGCGTGCTGGGCTACTGCGACGCCGCGCCGGTGCCGTGCGAGCCGTTCCGGCAATGGGTGATCGAAGACCGCTTTCCGGCCGGACGTCCTGCGTGGGACGCCGTCGGTGCGCAACTGGTGGACGATGTCACGCCGTTCGAACTCGCCAAGCTGCGCATGCTGAACGGCACGCATTCGACGCTTGCCTACCTGTCGATGCTGGCCGGCTTCGACACCATCGATGCGGCCATCGGCAACCCCGACATGCGGCGTCTGATCCACGCCATGATGAGCGACGAAATCGCCCCCACGTTGAGCGTGCCCAGATCATTCGACATCCTAAGCTATCGCGACGCATTGCTCGCACGCTACGCCAACCCGGCGCTCAAACATCGTTGCGCACAGATCGCGATGGACGGCAGCCAGAAAATTCCGCCGCGCCTGCTCGGCACGATCGCGGCACGCATCGACGCCGGACAGCCGTTTGCCCGGCTCGCACTGGCCGTCGCCGCATGGATGAGGTTTTTGCGCGGCCATGCCGACGACGGCACGCGCTTTGAGGTGAAAGACCCGCTCGCCGCCCGGCTGCAGACACTCGCCGCCGCCGCGCACGATGAACCGGACGCCCTCGTTGCGGCCCTGCTCGAAGTCCGCGAAGTATTCCCCGCCGAGCTGGCCGCCCAGCCGCGCTTCAGAAGCGCGCTGCGCGACGCGTTGCAGGTGTTGGGCAACGGCGCGCGCAGCGCGATCGCCGCTTACGCGGCTTGAACAAGCGGGTTCTGCTGTTTACTTCTTCAGTTCAGGTGCATTCTCCAGCGCCGTCTGCAGCTTCGTCACCGCATCGGTGGTCGCGATCTGGCCTGCGAGACCGAAGTTGCGCTTGAACTCGGAGAACTCGGCGTGACCCGTACCCGTCACGTCTTCGGTCACGACTTTCTGGCCGGTCGGGTCGGTCACGGTACACGTGAGCGTCACCGAGAAGTCGGTGGGCGGCCACGTCAGCAGACTCGGCGACGACGAAGTCGTCTTGATTGTCGGCGTGATCACGTAGTCCAGATGCTGCGCCTGGATGGTCGCCGCATCCGGCGCGCTCTTAAGCTTCGTCACGTTCTTGAAGACGTGACCGAGGCTCACGTACATCGGCAGTTCGAGATCGTGATACGGACGATAACTGACCTTGTCGCCACCGCCGCCCGGCGTGATGACTTCCTGGGTCGACTGCTCCTCGGTGATGACGATCGCCACGTTCTTGTCGAGCGGCTGGGTGGACAGCGCCGGCACTTTCGACTCGTCTGTGCTGAGCGAAATCTGGTGGGCGCAACCCGAGAGCGCCGCGACGACGCTTGCCGCCGCAATCATGCGAATCATAGCCATGGTGTAGGTCTTCCTGTCTTGAGTATGTTGTTGTGGTTTACTGGATTGCCTGGATGAAGGCAGGATCGGCATACAGTTGACCGAGCAGGTTCTGCACGGCCGTCGGGTACTCCTGAACCGCCTTCGGCACCGCAATCGCGGCCGCGAACGACGAATCCCACTTCGCGCCCGCCGTCTTCACCTGGTCGTAGCGCACCGCGCCGGCTCGCGTCACCACGAAGCGCGCCGACACCGTAGCCTCTCCCGTGGCAATGCCGGCATCCACGTTGTTCTTCAGCAAGGTCGCTTTGACTTCGATGTCGCTTTGCGGCGCGAGGCGTCCGGCCATCGTCAGTTCGCGGGTCATCGCATCGGCCAGGTAGGGGCCAAACGAATCGCCCACCGGCGAGCGCATCAGGTTGGCTCGCACTGCCACGGGGTAAGTGTTGGACGTACCCGCTTGAGAGTCGAACGTGCCCAGGTGCGCTTGTGCAGTCTGCGCATTTTTAAGCGCCTGCACGTTGTCGATGGAAGGGGTATACGGCGGCGCCACGACCGAGCAGGCCGTTGCGAGAAGAGTCGGCGCAAGCCAGCCGCCTACACGTATCAGAAGGTTCATAGGTCCAATGTTGTTGATTTAGTGGTGAAACTCGCACAATCCCGCGTCAATCGCAGCCACGCTTCATGCCCTCATCCTATGCAACCAGCATGACGACGCACTCGGCGGAGACCCGCGCCGGCTGGCCCGCACGGCGGCGTGTCAAGGTGATTTAACGGCGGGTCGCCGGCGAACTTTAGACGCCGGGATCAAGCGCCATCCGGTGTTTTACTGAGTACGTAATCTTTTTGACCTGATAAGCTTTGCCCGCGCTGCAGGCCGCTCCGGCCCGCAGCCTTTTAACCCTGCCCGGTCGTGAGTCGCGCCGGGCACGATCTCGCAGCGGCACAACCGCATGCGGGTGTAATACGAACCACTCCGAGGAGTAAAACAGTGAAAAAACTGCTAGCGGCTTTGACGGTTGCTCTGCTTGCCACCGTCTCGATTGGCGCACATGCGAAGGACTGGACCACGATCCGTTTCGGCGTTGACGCCAGCTATCCCCCGTTCGAATCGAAGGGTTCGGACGGCAAGCTCGTCGGTTTCGATATCGACCTCGGCAACGAAATCTGCAAGCGTCTGAATGCGAAGTGCGTCTGGGTCGAAAACGACTTCGACGGCATGATCCCGGCACTGAAGGCCAAGAAGTTCGACGGCGTGCTGTCGTCCATGTCGATGACGCCGCAACGTGCGGAACAGATCGCCTTCTCGGCGAAGCTGTTCAACACGCCGACGCGCCTCGTGACCAAGAAGGGCTCGGGGCTGCAGCCGACGGCGGCATCGCTGGCAGGCAAGTCGGTGGGCGTCGAACAGGGCACGATCCAGGAAACGTACGCGAAGACCTACTGGGAGCCGAAGGGCGCCAAGGTCGTCTCGTACCAGAACCAGGACCAGGTCTACACCGACCTGCTGTCGGGCCGTCTGGATGCCTCGCTGCAAGACGCCGTGGAAGCTGACATCGGCTTCCTGAAGACCCCGCGCGGTGCCGGCTACGAGTTTGCCGGCAAAGACATCGTCGACGAGAAGGTCCTCGGCAACGGTGCGGGCATTGGCCTGCGCAAGGAAGACACCGACCTGAAGGCCAAGATCGACAAGGCGATTGCCGACATCATCAAGGACGGCACGTACAAGAAGCTCGAGAACAAGTACTTCACGTTCGACGTGTACGGCAGCTAAGCGCGGCCGGCGCGGCTCGCCGCGCCACTTCGCTTGCACAGACGGGCTCCGCAACACGCGGAGCCCGTTTCGTTTGGCGCCCCGTCATCGCGCATGGATTCAGCGCATCGATTCACATCCGGCCGGCTTATCGGCTAAGATCGAACGATTACGCCGCGCGGCGCGAGCCACTTCGACGCTGCGGCAAGCGTCCCAGCAAGTCCACTTTTCAATCTGAAATCAACAACATAGCGCGACCCCTCGCGAGGCCGCCGCGCTTCAGACATCATGCAAACCCAAACCCATCCGCTGATTTCCCCGACACTCGGCACCGCACGCAACCTGACGAGTTTTCACTATGGTCCCGGCGGCGGGCAAAAAATCTACATCCAGTCCTCGCTGCACGCCGACGAGCTGCCCGGCATGCTGGTGTCCTGGACGCTGCGCAACAAGCTGGCTGCGCTCGAAGCCGCGGGCAAGATCAAGGGTGAGGTCGTGATCGTGCCGGTGGCGAATCCGATCGGTCTGAACCAGCATTTTCTCGGCCTTCACACGGGACGCTTCGAAACCGGCACGGCGCAGAATTTCAACCGCAACTTCCACGATCTGTCCGCCCTCGTGCAGCCGGTAATCGAAGCGCGCCTGAGCGACAACATCGACCAGAACCGCAAGGCCATCCGCACGGCGATGCGCGAAGCGCTGGAGGCGATCAAACCGGAGACGGAGCTGGAATCGCAACGCCTCGCGCTGCAGAAGCTCTCGTACGACGCCGATGTCGTGCTCGACCTGCACTGCGACTGGGAAGCGGCCATGCACATCTACACCAATCCGGACCTGTGGACGGAAGTCGAACCGCTCGCGCGCTATCTGGAAGCCAAGGCCTCGCTGCTGGCGCTGAATTCGGTGGGCAATCCGTTCGACGAAATCCACAGCTTCTGCTGGTCGGATCTGCGCGGCCGTTACGGCGAGCGGTTCCCGATTCCGAACGGCTCGGTCTCGGTGACAATCGAACTGCGCGGCCAGCGCAACGTCTCGTATGAACTCGCCGAACACGACGCGCAAGGCATCATCGAATATCTGACGCATCGTGGCGTGATCGACGGCACGGCGGCGCCGATGCCCGCGCTCGAATTCGCCGCCACCCCGCTGGCCGGCGCCGAGCCGATCGTCGCGCCTATCAGCGGCGTGCTGGTGTATCGCACCGAAGTGGGCACCTGGGTCGACGCCGGTCACGAGATCGCCGATATCGTCGACCCGCTGACCGATCGCGTCGTGACGCTCAAGAGCAGCGTCGCCGGCGTGCTGTATGCGCGGCATCTGACGCGCTTCGCGACCGCAGGCATCGAATTCGCCCGCATTGCCGGCGCAAAGGCCTTCCGCTCGGGATCGCTGTTGTCCAACTGATCGATGCGTCGACGGTAGCGGTGGCGGCAGAGATGCCGCCACCGGTCCGGCCGCTCATTTTCAAATGAGATTAAATCGACGCAAGATGATTAGTCATGCTTGCCATTATTCATCGCATCGCGCAAACGTTGTCTGCGATTCGTTATTGAATAATGGGCGTCTCACACCGCGATTTTCCCGCTTCACTTAGCACTCTATTTTTCGATAACAAACCGCATTGCAGAATCGTTATATACCTTGTTTTACGCAATAATCGTGATTCTCCAGGCTGCATAAGCGACGTGCCTGTGCACGACTTTCTTTAGGTCCGCGTTTCAGATGTCGCATTCGTACGACAGATTCTCCAAATAATCTAGCTGTCACATTCCTTTCGCCCCGCTCCCTTAAATTGCGGCCATCGCATGACCTGCCAACAGAGCCAGGCACGCGATTGCCTCTTTTAAACCGGAGAATCTCTTGAACAAGAAAGTTTTAGCCACCGCTATCCTCGCCTCCTTCGCAGGCGCCGCTCACGCGCAAAGCAGCGTCACGCTGTACGGCCTGATCGACGCGGGTGTCACGTATGTGAACCACGCCGGCACGGGCGGCAAGGACCTCGTCCAGTTCGGCGACGGCGTCGCTCAAGGCAGCCGTTGGGGCCTGCGCGGTTCCGAAGACCTCGGTGGCGGTCTGAAGGCCATCTTCAACCTGGAAAACGGCTTCAACGTCGGTACCGGCGCGCTGGGTCAAGGCAGCTCGGAATTCGGCCGCCAGGCCTATGTCGGCCTGACGCAAGACGGCGTCGGCTCGCTCACGCTCGGCCGTCAGTATTCGTTCTCGACCGACTATCTGGGCGGCTCGTATGCCAACGGCGGCCAGACCGTCGCCGGCAACTACGGCTACCACATCAACGATATCGACCAGCTCACGTCGAGCCGTATCAGCAACGCCGTCAAGTTCAACAGCGCGAACTTCTACGGCCTGACGTTCGGCGCGATGTACGGCTTCTCGAACTCGGCTGGCGCGTTCCAGGGCGCACCGACGACCGCATCGAACTCGGGTTCGTCTGCCTATAGCTTCGGCCTGAACTATGTGAACGGTCCGTTCGGCATTGGCGCTGCGTACACGGACATCCGTTTCCCGGCCTCGGCAACGCCGGCAGCCTTCACGACGACGGTGGCGGGTTCGTCGTCGACCACGGGCGCAGCTGGCGTCGTGAAGGATCTGGCTACGGCTGGCGTCGGCGCCAAGTACTCGATCGGAGCGGCTACGATGTGGGCCCTGTGGACCCACACGAACATCGAGCAGATCGTCGGCCACATGACGACGTTCAATGCGTATGAAGCAGGCGCCAAGTACGCCTTCACGCCGGCACTGACTGGCGCATTGGGCTACACGTACATGCAAGCCAAGGACCTGACCAACGGTCACTGGAACCAGGTTGACGCCAGCGTCGACTACGCACTGAGCAAGCGCACCGACGTGTACCTGCTCGGCGTGTTCCAGGACGCCAAGGGCAAGGCTTCGAACGGCGCCGCCCTGCAGTCGCAGATCGGTGTGAGCACGAGCAGCTACCTGCCGACAGCCGGTGCGGACACGCAGTTGGCCGTTCGCGTGGGCATCCGTCACAAGTTCTAAGCTGAATTCGCGTCTTCGGGAGGCTGCTGGCTTCCCGGAGCGTGAAGTGGGAAACGCCGCGAAGGAGGTTCCTTCGCGGTGTGCAAGTCATCGCATGGGCTCGTCTTCAGCAACTTGACGACGCCATGTGAGCGCTACCAGGCGTAGTGCACGCCGGCCATGCCGGTCAGCCGCTGGAAGTCGTTACCGCCAAAGGCCCACGCCACGTTACCCCAGGTCTGCCACCGGTGAGCAAACCGGTATTGGACGCCTGCCTTGACTTCGCCCGTACTCTTCGCGACACCATCGAGCGGGACGTTCACGCCGTCCATCGCGATTGCATTCTTGCGATTGGTGTACCACCAGTTGGCTTCAAACGACGCCTGAATGATCTTGCCGCTGTCCTTTGCAAAATCCCGGTAGAGGCGCGCTCCGAGACGCGTCACCAGACCACCTGAGCTATCGGCCGCCACTTGCGTCCCGTTGACCTCCGTGTGGGTGCCGGCACTGTAGTCGATATAAATCAGTTGTCCTTGCGGTTGTATCACCCAATCGTTACCGAACGGCTTCGCCGCGTAGCCTGTTTCCAGCGAACTGGTCCAGCTATGTGAACTGTATCTTTCACCGGGGAGCAGATCGCCCTGTACCTGGTTGTCGAAATTGCCGTACTGGATCCAGCCGTCGACGTATGCGCCGAGCCGGCTCTTCTCATTGGCAAACCACGTCGCATAGGTTCCCACCGCGTAGCCATTGACCGTGCCGTACGCATCGTAAGGGTTACCTGCCGCGCTCGCGTTCGTGCGCATGTTGCCGTAGGCGGTCATCACACCAAGATGCAGACGGTCGCCACTTTGTATGGCGGACCATTGCGCAACATCTCCCCCCGCCTGCAATACCTCGCCCTGCGTATTCACCTCCAACTGTCCGTCGGCACCCTGACTGCGCACGCTCGTTCCCGCGATGCGCGCCCAGCCTGCCGCGAGTCTCGCGTTGCCGTCCGGTTTATCGTCGTCCGGGATCTGCGGATCGCCCAGCCGGTCGTACAGCGTGGTCAGGAACATCGTCTGCGCCGCGTACTGGTTGCCCAGATACACCCCCGCCTCCGGTCGCAGCAGCTTCGGCGGGACCGGCGTGGGGTTGGGTGTAGGTGTAGGCGTAGGCGTAGGAGTGGGGGTCGGCGGCTGCTCGGAGCGAAGATACCACTGGCCATTGTCCGGATCGCTGCCCCCCCCCTGGAACAACCGGTATTCATAGGGTCCCGCAACCACCCGGCCATCCAGCGTAAAGGCACCGCTGGCCGAGCGGCTCGGATCGACCACATCGACCACCTGGATGCCGTCAGCCTGCGTGACCGCCCCGTCGCCTGCTACGCGCTGAACCGTAATACGTGTTGCACCGCCCACGCCCACGGCGGTTGCATCGACCACCAGCGTATCGGTTTGCGAACTGGCGCCGCCTTCGTTCAGTACCGTGTCGATCCGGAGTTGTCCGCCGTCGGAAGTGTAGGTTCCTCCCGTCACGATCATACGGTCACCGGCGACGCCGTTAGCCATGGTGATCGTGCCGCGATTGTCGAGGTTGCCGATAACCGTAAAGATCGCATCCGGCCCGTTGGAGAGCGCCGGGAGCGCATTGCCGACACCCATCAGACCATCGTTGATCACCGTTCCGGTGACCGTGCCGTAGCCGCCGAACGCCGCCCCGGCGCTCACCGTCGTCTGACCGCCTCCGGCCAGTTCCGCGCCCGTGTGCGAAGCATCCCCGATGGCCAGCGTGCCGGCCGTGACAGCGGTCTTGCCGCTATAAGTCTGCACCCCGTTCAATATCACCGTGCCGCTGCCGGACTGCGTCACCGATCCGGTACCGCTGATCGTTCCACCATAGATCAGGCTATCCGAACGATCGAACACCAGCGCGCCGTTGTTGGTCATGTCACCGGCGACGCTGCCGCTGGTGCCGCCGTTACCGACCTGCAGGGTGGCGCCTGCGCCGATGGTGGTACCGCCACCGGTACCGTTGTTAGCGAGTGCACCGGCGAGTATCAACGTGCCGCTTTGCACATTCGTCGCCGCAGCCGTCGTGCCGGTAGTCGAGACCGGGCCACTCAGCGTCCAGTTCGAGCCGGACAGGGTCAGGCTGTTAAAACCGGTGAAACTGCTTCCTGTGCTACCGGTGCCCTGCAGCACGAGGGTGTTGCCGGTTCCGGATGTGACCACAGCATTGCCGTTGAGTACCGAAGCCGTTCCCAGCGTCAGCGAATTGTTACTACCGCTAATGGTAACGGCGGTGCCGCCGGTGCCGGTGATCGTGCCGGTGTTGGTTAGCGCCATCCCGCTGCTTTGCAGTTGCACCCCGACCAGGCCCGAGATGAAACCGCTATTGACGAGCGTGCCGGTGCTCGTACCACGAATCAGCACGGCGGGGGCGTTTGTGCCCGTGATGGTTCCGGCATTGCTGACTGTCAGCGGCCCATTGTCGTTCAACAGGCCGGGACCATTGCTGGCGGTAATTGTTCCGGTCTGGCTTTGTGTGACGGAGCCCCCGGATCCCAACCGGATGCCGCCGGCGACAGCGGATATATTGCCGTCATTCGAAACGTTGGCCACCCCCGTCGCGAGGATGCCGTACTGGCTGGCGCCACTGATGCTTGCCCCTGCATGGTTGTTAACCGTTCCGCCTTTAAGCAGATAAACACCCTCGACGCTATTCGAAGCGTCCGCTGTAGAGACTATGCTGCCGAAGTTGTCGAGGCGGGCGCCACCGGACGTGGCGGAGTTCAACTGGACGACGCCAAAGCCTCCCCCGCCGCTGGTGGAGCGAATCAGCCCGGAATTGGTAAGCTGCCAGTTCTGGCTATTGTCTCCGACGATGGCACTGCCACTGGCGACGTTAATGACGGCGCCAGCCGGCGCCTGGAACGTGCTCGAGCCCGGGCTCAGAATCTGCAACTGCACGGTCGCGGTGGAGTTGGGAATGGTGACCTGCGCATGGGCAGGCGGCGTCAGCATAGTCGCCACGCATAGAGATAACGCTGTCCGCTTTGGCAACGCCCGGCGCGTTGGCCGCCGCACCCCACCTTGCCGGTTGTGAACAACCCGAGTTGCTGGAGGAGATGTGCCGTTGCACGCGATGGCGGCCATTTAACCTCCAAAGAGAACAACTTTCGTCAGATCCCAATTCGTGCAATTGATTATCGGACTTCCCGGCAAAAAGTCCAGACGCCTATCGCGTATCATTTCGCACGTCATGCGAATCGAAGTGACTTATTGTCAACAGTCGCCGGGAGTATTCACAACTTGCGCAACAAACAACCACTCTGCGTCACCCCACCCCTTCCTGCTCCCGCGCCGCTTCTGGTACCCTGCGCCCTTTGCCACCGCTTGCATTGAACCCGATGGAAACCCCTTTCAACGACCGTGGCGTCTCGGTCACGCGCAATGCGCTTTCCGCCGCCGGCCAGGTCTTCCCGCTCCGCGAGATCCTCAACGTGCGCGTCGTCACCGTGCAGAAGAACAAGGTACTGCCCATTGCCATCTCGGTGATCGGGCTGGTGGGTGCCATTGTCGGCGGCGTGTTCCGCTCGTCGGCCGGCATCGTATGCGGCGTCATGCTGGCGGTGGTGGGCTGGCTCACGTGGTCCACCCAGGACGTCACGCACCGCCTGATCGTCGAAACCAGCAGCGGCGAGCGCGAAGCGCTGTCGAGCATCGACCTCGAGTTTGTCGAACGGGTGGCGCAAACCGTCCGCGATACCATTGCAAGCGCTCCGGCTGCAGCGCCAAAAGCCTGATCCAGCCAGCTTGCGGGCCAAAGAACCACGCCGCTCGCGGCTTCGGCGTTAACACAAAATTAACCTGAACGCCGCGAGCTTTTGCACTCGCTTGAGACTCGCGCGGATACAGTGGACTCGTCTCCACAACACGCCGCCCCACTCCGTAGCGGCGCATCACGATGTTACAGTCCACCGCCACGCCTGCCACGGTTGTCCCCCGAGGTTTGCGCTCGCTTGCGCCCTCGGCACCCGTCCGAGTCCCCCTCGTCACACTCAACGTCACCGTACCCGGCACCTCCTCGGCTACCGGCAGGCGCGCGTTGCATGCAGCGCTAGGCAAAAATCTGCGGCTTTACGTCGTCACCATCGACAAACGCAACGAGCGCATCACCTTCCGCGTCGAAGTCATCTCCCGCACCCTCGATGAAGTGATCGGCGCGCTAGCGCGCGCACTCGACCGGGCGATCCTCGGCCGCGCAGTGGAAAGCGTGATCCGCCGCCCACTCGATCTCGCCTGCAATCTTTGATCAAGATCAAGTATTTACACATATTTGCAATTCGGTATAGCGAGGCAGGTACAGTCTGCGGCTCTCTTATCCCGCGTTCCCTCCCGCAGGCCTCGCAAGCGCCTCCGCTCCACTGCCCACAAGGCAGACGGCCCTTGCGATTGTCGCCACTGCGGCACGCCTTGCAGTTCACGCTACACCGCCTTCGTCAGGGACACGCTCTTTTGCAAAGTGTGGCCCTATGTTCCTGCTGTCCCAATATTGCCTTCGTTTCCTGCGCGGCCGTTTGAGCGCCTGCACCACCGCCGCGCTGGTCGGCGCGGCGGCGCTCGGCGGCTGCGCCGTCACCTTTCCGGTTCCCACGCCGCCCGCCCCCGCCGCCTCGCTGATCAACGGCGGCAATGACGGCGTGCTGATTCCGCTGCATGTCGAACGCGCCGACGAAGGTCACGCGCGGCTCGGCCTGCCGGTCCAACTCGACGGCAAAGCCGTGTACATGGCGTTCGACACCGGCACGCAAGGCGTGCGCGTGCTGTCGTCGGTGCTGCCGGGCGTGAACTATCCCGTCACCGGCGCGGCCACCTCGCTGACGTTCGCCAATGGCGCCCAGGTGTCGGGGCCGTCGGTCAAGCTGCCGTTTAGCATGGTCGGCACGAAGCCGGTGGATGTCACCGCGCAGACCGTCAACGACGTGCGCTGCCAGCGCAGCCAGAAACACTGCCTGGCCATGGACGGCTACACCGGCGAATTCGGCTGGGCGTTCTCGGGCATCGTCGGCGCAGGCGCCGCGCAACCGAACGACGACTGCTGCACGCAGCCGCTGCGCGCGCTGCCGGGCAACATCGGTCAGCGCTATCTGGTACATGCCAATTTCGGCAAGCCGTTTGTGATTCTGAGTCCGTCGACGGGCCTCACGCGCGAGTTCACGCTGGTGCCGATGACGGCGGCGCAGAACGGCGCGGCGCAGTGGCCGGTGGGCTGCGTCCAGGTAGGCGACAAGATGCGCTTCTGCGCGCCCGTGGTGTTCTCCACCGGCAGCACTGAAATGATTCGTGTGGAAACCGACAAGGCGCCGAACTGGACCGGCGACGGCGACGAAAACGACGTGCTCGCGCAAGGCAACTACAACGTCGCGCTCGGCGTCGGCTCGTGGGGGCATCGTTATGAAAGCGCGCAAGTGACGATCGCCAAGTCGAAACCCGGCGCGAACCGCATCGTGATCGGCCTGATGGCGATGCAGAACCTCGACGTGCTGCTCGATTTCCCGCACGGGCAGCTTGGGCTGCACGCTGCCACAACGTCGGAAACGCTCGCGCCGTAATCCCGCGCGCGACACCGCAAGCGCGAAACGCCGCCGGGCCGCATGTTCCTCCATGCGGCCCGGCGGCGTTTTTATATCGTCGACATCGTCGATATCCTCGACGTCCTCACATATCGAGCGGCTTCACGTGCCAGATATTGCGGGCGTATTCGCCGATCGTGCGATCGGACGAGAACTGCCCCATGCCGGCCACGTTCTCGATCGCACTTTCGGCCCACGCACGCGGATTGCGAAAACGCTCATCCACCGCGTTCTGCGCCTCGGCAAACGCCGCGAAATCCGCCAGCACCATGTAGTGATCGCCCCAGTCGACCAGCGTATGGAAGATGTCCGCGAAGCGCAGCGGATCGTCGGGTGAGAAAAAGCCTGTGCGAATCTGGTCGAGCGCCATGCGCAGTTCAGGGTTCTCTTCGTAGAGCTGGCGCGGACGGTAGCCGGCTGCACGCAAGCCGTCCACCTCGTCGGCGGTATGGCCGAAGATGAAGATATTCTCCCGTCCCACGGCATCGCAAATCTCGATGTTGGCGCCGTCCATCGTGCCGATCGTCAGCGCGCCGTTGAGCGCCAGTTTCATGTTGCCGGTGCCCGACGCTTCGGTGCCCGCCATCGAGATCTGTTCGGACAGGTCGGCGGCCGGAATGATCAGCTCCGCGACGCTCACGCCGTAGTTCGGCACGAACACCACCTTCAGGCGATCGCCGATCAGCGGGTCGTGATTGACCTTTTCGCTGACGTCGCCGATCAGCTTGATGATGGTCTTCGCCATGCGGTAAGCAGAGGCCGCCTTGCCCGCGAACATCACGACGCGCGGCACCCAGTCGCGTTCCGGATTCGCGCGGATCTGGTTGTAGCGCACGATCACATGCAGCACGTTCAGCAGTTGCCGCTTGTATTCGTGGATCCGTTTTACCTGCAGATCGAACAAGGCGTTGGGGTCGAACGAGACCTTCGTATGATGCGCAAGACGCTGCGCGAGGCGCAGCTTGTTCTGCCGCTTCGCTTCGCGAAACGCGTCGACAAATCCGCTGTCGTTGCGCAGGTCGCGCAGCTTCTCCAGCTCGAACAGATCGCGGCGCCAGTGGGTGCCGATCTGCTGGTCGATCAGCGACGACAACGACGGACTCGCCTGCGCCAGCCAGCGGCGCGGCGTGATGCCGTTGGTCACGTTGGTAAAGCGCTCAGGGTAGATGCGCGCGAAGTCCGCGAAGATATCGCGCGTCATCAGTTGCGAATGCAGCTTCGACACCCCGTTGACCTTCTGGCTCGCGACGATCGCCAGATAGGCCATCCGCACGCGGCGCTGGCCGTATTCGTCGACGAGCGAAATGCGCCGGATCATTTCGGCGTCGTGGCCGGACTGTTCGCTGACGTGCTTGAGGAACTGCGCGTTGATCTCGAAGATGATCTCGAGGTGACGCGGCAACAGGCGCGCGAGCGTCTCGACATCCCACGTCTCGAGCGCTTCGGGCATCAGCGTGTGATTGGTGTACGAGAACATCTGCTGGATCTGGTGCCATGCCTTGTCCCACGGCACGTGATGCACGTCCACCAGCAGGCGCATCAGTTCGGGGATCGCCAGCACCGGATGCGTATCGTTCAGATGCACCGCCACCTTCTCGGCAAAGCGGCCGAACGTGCTGTGGGTGCGCTGATAGCGGCGGATCAGATCCTGCATGGTCGCCGAAACGAAGAAATACTCCTGACGCAGCCGCAGCTCGCGACCCGCCGGCGTGGAATCGTCCGGGTACAAGAGGCGCGAGACGTTCTCCGACATCGTCTTCGCGTCCACGGCGCTGCGGTAATCGCCGCGATTGAACGCCGACAGATCGAGCTCTTCGCTCGCCCGTGCGGACCACAAGCGCAGCGTGTTGGTGGCGCTGGTCGCATAGCCGGGGATGACCGTGTCGTAGGCCATCGCGTTGACATGCTCGGTGTCGATCCATTCGACATGCTCGCCGCGCTGCACCGTGCGGCCGCCGAAGTGGACCAGATACTGGATCTCGGAGCGCGGAAACTCCCAGGGATTGCCGGCGCGCAGCCAGTAATCCGGCGCTTCCACCTGCTCGCCGTTGACGATCTGCTGGCGGAACATGCCGTATTCGTAGCGGATGCCATAGCCGAAACCGGGAATGCCGAGCGTGGCCATCGAATCGAGAAAGCAGGCGGCGAGACGCCCCAGGCCGCCGTTGCCGAGCGCGGCGTCCGGCTCCATATCGGTCAGGACTTCCATATCGACGCCGAGGCTCGCCAGCGCCTCGCGCATCGGCTCATAGATGCCGAGCGCCAGCAAGGCGTTGGTGAAGGTGCGGCCGATCAGGAATTCCATCGACAGGTAGTACACGCGCTTCACGTCCTGCTCGTATTGCAGGCGCGTGGTCTTCATCCAGCGTGCGACCAGACGGTCGCGTACCGCGAGCGCCGCGGCGTGCAGCCAGTCATGCGGACGGGCCGTGACGGCGTCCTTACCGACACCGTACATCATGCGATTGGAAATAGAGCGCCGTAGCGCATCGACAGTGCTGTTGAGCTGGTCAAACTCCAGATCCACGGCTGTCATTGAAGCCTCCGGTAAGTGCGACACAGTACACGCGAACCGCACAGTTGACGGACGGGAGGCGCGTGCCGGTCAGGCGGGTAAATATGCAGAGTAGGACATTTCCGGCTCTCCGTCACCGGGACGCTCGGCCCACGGCGCCGCGCGCAGCGTGCCTCGCGCGGTGGGTCAACGCCCGCACCATGCACGTCAAGCACAGATACGGTGCAGGCGCGCCTCAATCAGCCCGCTTGCCTGCACTAGTATGGAGGAAGAAGAAGGCAGCTCGACGACCGCTTGCCCTGCGCATGCCGACGCCGCGCCCGCCCTCTTCATCCTGCTCCGACGGAGGTCGAGATGAACGCACAATCCATGCTCGGAATGTTCCACGCCCAGGAACTGCTGCTGGTCTCGCTGATTCGCGCCCTGCCGCCGGAGACGCGCCGCCGGATCGCCGACGAATTCCAGCAGCAGGTCGAACTGGCCGAAGCACCGCATTTGAGCGCCGGACACGAGCGCGAGACGACGGAGGCATTCAAGGCGCATATTCGCAAGCTGTCGATCTTGCTGGCTTCGTTTAGTTGAGGTTGATTTTGCCGCGAGCACCCGTGTTCGGGGGCGGCGGCCGGGCTTGACCGTTAGTTGCGTTATGAAGCCGTGCCACGCCCCTGCCCGGCCGCCAGCAGAATTTCGCCGGCTCTGTAACAATCTGTTTAACGCGGCGTGCCCGAGCGTGCGGCCTGTCCATTGGCCACGCACGCCACGCGTGCAGCCTTTCAAATCCGCTTCATCCTTTTAATCCGCGCGATTGCATCGATCCCGCGAGGCGCTCGCGAGCCGCTTCGCCGAACGACGCGCGCCATCCGACGAGCCGAGCCCGTGTCCGCGAAGACCCCGCTTTCCCCCGACTACGCGCCGCCAGGCGATGCCCCGATGTCGGCCAGCAACCGCCGCGCGATGGCGGCGATCATGCTGGCCGTCGCGCTCGCCACGCTCGACACCGCGATCGCCAATACCGCGTTGCCGGCCATCGCCGCCGACCTGCACGCGGCGCCCGCCGCGTCGGTCTGGATCATCAACGCCTACCAGCTGGCGATGGTCGCGACCTTGCTGCCGCTCGCGGCACTTGGCGATATCGTCGGCCACCGGCGCATTTACATTGCTGGGATTGCGGTGTTCACGGTGGCCTCGCTCGCCTGCTCGCTCTCCGGCACGCTGCCCTTGCTGGCCGCGGCGCGGGTGCTGCAGGGCCTGGGCGCCAGCGCGATCATGAGCGTCAATGCCGCGCTGATCCGCTACCTGTATCCGCAGCACCGGCTGGGGCGCGCCCTCGGGCTCAATGCGCTGGTGGTCGGGGTGTCGTTCGCGGTCGGCCCGACGGTGGCTTCGCTGATCCTGTCGCTCGCCACCTGGCCGTGGCTGTTCGCAGTCAACGTCCCGCTGGGCATTGTCGCGCTGGCGTTCGCCCTGCCTGCGCTGCCCCATACCACGCGCGGCGGCCACAATTTCGACCGGGTTGCCGCCCTGCTTAGCGTGATCACGTTTGCAGCGCTGATCTTCGCGCTCGGCGAGGCGGCGCAGCGCGAGCCGACCCAATACGTGCTGGGCGCGGCGGCGGTGGCCGTCGTGTTCGGGCTGCTGCTGATGCGGCGCGAAGCCGGACACCCGTCGCCGATGCTCCCCGTCGACCTGTTCAAGCTGCCGGTGTTCGCGCTGTCCGCGGTGACTGCCGTCTGCTCGTTCGCCGCACAAGGTCTCGCGTTCGTTTCGCTGCCGTTCTACTTCGAAGATGTGCTGCATCGCAGCCAGGTGGAGACGGGCTTTCTGATGACGCCATGGCCGGTCGTGGTTGCCTTGGCCGCGCCCCTTGCCGGGCGCTTGTCGGATCGCTATCCGCCCGGTCTGCTGGGGGCAGTCGGACTGGCGGTGCTGTCCGCGGGCATGGCGTCGCTCGCGCTATTGCCGGCGCATCCGCACGTGCTCGACATCGGCATCCGGATGGCGGTCTGCGGGGCGGGGTTCGGCTTTTTCCAGTCGCCGAACCTGAAGGCGTTGATGGCCAGCGCGCCGCCCGAGCGTAGCGGCGGCGCGAGCGGCATTATCGCCACCGCGCGCCTGATTGGTCAGACGACGGGCGCGGCGCTGGTGGCGCTGAGCTTCGGGCTTGCCGGCCGGCATGGTCCGACGCTGGCGCTAACGGCCGGCGCGGTGTTCGCAGGGGCCGCGAGTATTGCCAGCGGCTTGCGGCTATTCGCACCGTCGCATCGCGCGGCGGTGAGTGCGCCGACGTCGGCGAAGTGACTCGCCCCTCAATGCGCCGCGAAATACCCCTTCACCGCTGAGAGGAACGTGTCGATGTCCGCGCGCGACACGTCCATATGCGTGACGAAACGCGAGGCATACAGCATCTGCGTGAGGATGCCGCGCTCTTTCAGCCACGCTTCGAGCGGCACGCAATGCTGCGAGGGAAATTGCGCGAACACCATATTGGTGGCTTGCGACAGCACCTTGACCTGATCGATCTGCGCCAGACCCGCGGCCAGATGCGCGGCGTTGGCGTGATCCTCGGCGAGGCGCTCGACGTTGTGCTCCAGCGCATAGATACAGGCCGCCGCCAGCACGCCGGCCTGGCGCATGCCGCCGCCCAGCACCTTGCGCCACCGATGCGCGCTCTGCAGCAGATCCTTGCTGCCGACCAGCACCGACCCCACCGGCGTCCCCAGCCCCTTGGAAAAGCAGATGGAGACGGAGTCGAACGGTGCGCACAGCGCGGCCAGCGGCTGGCCGGACGCCACCGCGGCATTGCAGACGCGCGCGCCGTCCAGGTGCGTGACCAGCTTGTGCTCACGCGCGAGCTGGACCGCCTCGGCCACATAGCCCGCCAGCAGCACCTTGCCGCCGATCGTATTCTCCAGCGCCAGCAGCCGCGTGCGCGCGAAGTGGTCGTCGACAGGTTTGATGGCGGCGGCGATCTTGTCGAGCGGCAGCGAGCCGTCGGCGGCATTCTCGATCGGCTGCGGCTGGATGCTGCCCAGCACCGCGGCCCCGCCGCCTTCGTATTTGTAGGTGTGCGCCGCCTGGCCGACGATGTATTCGTCGCCGCGCGCGCAATGCGCCATCAGCGCGGCCAGATTGCTTTGCGTGCCGCTCGGGAAGAACAGGCCCGCTTCCTTGCCCGCGCGCTCGGCGACGGTGGCTTGCAGGCGCAACACGGTCGGGTCGTCGCCCCAGACGTCATCCCCGACTTCGGCGGCGGTCATGGCCGCCAGCATGGCCTGACTCGGACGGGTGACGGTATCGCTGCGCAAATCGATCATCTGACATTCCTGTGTGTGAGAGCGCCTGGGCCGGGGTCGCTTTCGCGCGCTCCCGGCGTGGGGTGGCGGCGCGTGAACCAACGAGTGTATTCAATTACGACCGCGCTGCAAACCAGGCGAAAAAAGCGCGCGTCCCGACACCCGTCCCGTCACATCGTCACACTTAGCCGCCCGTTCTGGGTAGCCACGTCAGCGGATCGACAGGATGGCCGTCGTGACGCACCTCGAACTGGATCGAGCCGACGCCCCGGCTGTCCGCGCCCACCTCGCCGATGACCTGCCCCTGGGTGACGGCGTCGCCCTCCTTGACCAGCAAGGTGCTGTTCTGGCCATACGCCGTAATCAGCGAATCGCTGTGCTTGATGATGATCAACGGCCCATAGGCCTCGATACCGGTGCCCGCATACACGACACGTCCCGCGGCCGCGGCCTTGACCGGATCGCCGATCCTGCCGCCAATCACGATGCCCTTGCTGCTACCCGGCATGAAGGACTTGAGGACCGGTCCACGCAGCGGCCACAGCAAGGCGCCCTGCTGCGCGACCGAGCCGCCTGCCGGAGCAGGCGGGCTCACGCCGGCCGGCGGCGGCGCCACCCGCAGCACCTGGCCGACCGTCACGCTCGCGTTGGGCAGCAGACCGTTCCAGCGCGCCAGATCCTGGGGATGCTGGCCGTAGGCGGCCGCGATGCCCGGCAGCGTGTCGCCGGGGTTGACGCGGTAATAGCCTGCGGCCACCTGCCCGGTCGGCACGTTGCCGGTCTGATAACTCCCGGAGGTGCCGTTGTACGAGGATGAGTTCTCGCCCCACGGCGTCATCGTGCAACCGCTGAGCGCGGCCACGACCGAAACAGCAATCAGAACCTGCGAAGCTGCACGTTGCGACTTTTCTGTCATCTGATAATCCTCGGCACGTGAGTCAATCAATCGTCAAGCGTCCGCGCCCCGGCGGGTCATTCGCCCGGCGCCTGGGTCCGCACTTTGCCTGGCGCTCCGAAACAATCCCGTCCGCCACGCTCAAACACTACCCTCGGACTCGACCACGAGGATGCGCGCTTCGCCCTGCGGATGCGCAACATGCTCGGTCCCGACCGAAGCAAAGAAGACATCGCCCGTCTCCAGCAGCACGGAGCGTTCCTCGCCCGCTTCGCGGTAGCGCATCTCCACCCGGCCGTCGAGCACCGCAAACACTTCCTCGCCGTCGTTGACGTGCCACTTGTACGGCTGATCCGTCCAGTGCAGCCGCGTAGTGATGCCCCGCATGTTGGCGATATCGAGCGCGCCCCAGGGACGCTGCGCCGTAAATGTCTTGCTACGGATAATCTTCATGATGTCCGGGTATGCCAAATGAATCGACCTGATCGGCAAGGTCATGGTGCGCTGCACATAAGCGGCGGCAGACCCACGCCGGACCGGCTTGTGCAGCGCAGCGGCGCAACCTGCGCCGTCGAATCCGCTCGCGCCATTATAGGGTGCGCCGTTTGCGGGCCGCGCCCGGCGGAGCCCCACCGCGCGCGGCCGCAATTCGTGTGAGCATTGAATCCCTCCCCGCCTCGCCTATACTGGGTCTTGCTGACGCAACGCACAGCAGGCGAACCGCTCGCCGCCATGTCCTGTCCGTGAGGAGCTCGGGGATGAACAAAGCCACGTTTCTGGCCGTGCAGTTAAACATCGAAGATGTCGCGGCATCCCCTGGTCTGGTCGAGCTGCTCAATACTCACCTCGTGTTCGCGGCAGACGTGGCCGAGGCGGCCGACGCCCTGGTCCAGCTAGCCAGCATTGCCCGGCTCTCGAGCGGTGTCGAGGCAAGCGTCGAGCTTCCCGCCGTCGCGCTCGAGCGGCTGCGCGAGGCGCTCGACAACCTGAGCGGCTACGACGAATCGTGGCTGCTCGCACTCGAGCCCAGCAGCGAGCTGTTCGACGATATCGCGCGCCGGCATCGCACGTTGCACTGAGTTGGACTGATTCGCACTGCTGCGGGCCGGCGGCTTCTGCCCCTGCGCCCCTCCGCTTTCGTTCACCGCACGCACTGCCTTGCGGCCCCGGCATGTTCCACGTCGGCGCTGCCTCGCGGTGTCGGGCGGGTCACTCTGAGGAACTGCCGTGAAAAGTCTCCTGAACCGACGCAGTGCATTGCTTGCCACTGGCCCCTCCCACCTCGTCCAGGTGGCCCACGACAGCGCCGCGTCGTCACGCGGCGCACACGACGCGCACGACGACGCGGCCACCTCCATCGCAGCCGCGCCGACGCCCGCCTCCGCCGAGGCGACCGAGACCGCGCGGCCCGTGACCACCTTGCGGCCCGTGCCGGTCGTACCCTCGCAGGTGAGCGGCCGGCCCGTGCAGATGGCCGATACCGCTGAAGTGGAGTGGCTCGCCGAGGAAGAAGCGCTGATTCCCTTCCGGGTCTTCCGAAGTTTCGACTACTCCGTGAGCCTGTTGTTCCATGCCCGCGAACTGACCTACTACGTGGCCCTCTACCAGGAAAGCGCGCTATGGCGAGCGCTCAAAGCAGCAGACCTGGACGCCGCGGAGGCCGCTTTCCACCACTTCGAAGAACAGGCCACCCGCCTGTCCGAAGGCGAAACCCGCCGCGCGCAACTGGCGGCCCAGAACGAACAGCTCGCGCGGATGATCGCGCAATCGGAAGCCCAGGCGGAACGCTTGCGCTGCGACCTGCAGCGCAACGCCGCGCAGGAACAGGTGGTGACGGGACGGCAGCATCAGGTGCGCAAGGAGGTCGCGCAACTGGAAGCGCAGCGGGTGGCGGCGCAGGCGCAATTGAACAAGGCACACCGGCAGATCCACCAACTGAATCTGACCAGCAACGAAGGGGTGCCGCATTTGCCCGGCCGTTGACGCAACCGTGACGTCGCAACCCGACAAGTGGGATGCCGCCCGGGCATCCTTTACCGCGTCCGGGGCGCCAAAACAAACAGCCCGGCCCACCCCATGACGGGGCGGGCCGGGCTGCGACGTTTGGCGGACCGAAGTCCTGCGTTCAGGACCAGTTGGCGTGGAAGCTGCCCGACTTGTCGACGCGCTCGAAGGTGTGCGCACCGAAGAAGTCGCGCTGCGCCTGCACGAGGTTGGCCGGCAGACGTTCGGAACGGTAAGCGTCGAAATACGCCACCGCCGAGGCAAACGCCGGCACCGGCACGCCGGCCTTGATCGCGGCGATCACCACGTCGCGCAGGGCGGCCTGATAGTTCGACGCGATGTCGTTGAAGTACGGATCGAGCAACAGGTTGGCGATGGCCTTGTCCTTCGTATAGGCATCCGTAATCTTCTGCAGGAAGCGGGCGCGGATGATGCAGCCTGCACGGAAGATCTTCGCGATCGTGCCGAAGTCGAGATCCCATTTGTACTCTTGCGACGCGGCCCGCAATTGCGCGAAGCCCTGCGCGTACGAGATCACCTTGCTGAAGTAGAGCGCGCGGCGCACGGATTCGATAAACGCGGTGCGATCGCCGTCGAACGCTTTGGTTTCCGGTCCCTTGATGACCTTGGACGCCGCAACACGCTCCGTCTTCAGCGACGACAGCACGCGCGCAAACACGGCTTCGGTAATCAGCGGCAGCGGCGCGCCGAGGTCGAGCGCATTCTGGCTGGTCCACTTGCCGGTGCCTTTTTGCGCGGCGCGGTCGAGGATCACGTCGACCAGGTCCTTGCCCGTCTCGTCGTCCTTCTTGCTGAAGATCTTCGAGGTAATTTCGATCAGGTAGCTGTCGAGTTCACCCTTGTTCCATTCGGTGTAGACGTCGCCCAGTTCCTTGTTCGACAGGCCCACCACCTGCTTCAGCACGGCGTAGCTTTCGGCGATCAGTTGCATGTCGCCGTATTCGATGCCGTTGTGCACCATTTTCACGAAGTGGCCCGCACCGTCCGGCCCCATGTAGGCGACGCACGGCTCGCCGTCCGGCGCCTTGGCGGCGATTTCGGTGAGGATCGGTGCAACGAGGTCATAGGCGTCGCGCTGGCCGCCCGGCATGATGGACGGCCCTTTCAGCGCGCCCTCTTCGCCGCCCGACACGCCCGTGCCGATGAAATGCAGGCCGGCCTTGGCCAGTTCCTGGTTGCGGCGAATCGTGTCGGTGAAATGCGTATTGCCGCCGTCGATCAGGATGTCACCCTTGTCCAGCAGCGGTTTGAGCAGGTTGATGGTGTCGTCGGTCCCGGCGCCGGCCTTGACCATCATCAGGATGCGGCGCGGCTTTTCCAGCGACTCGACGAATTCTTCCAACGTGAAAGTCGGCACCAGCTTACGGTCAGGAAATTCTGCGATCAGTTCATCGGTTTTCTCGCGGCTGCGGTTGAACACGGACACCGCATGGCCGCGGCTCTCGATGTTGAGTGCCAGATTGCGGCCCATGACCGCTAGCCCCACTACGCCGATTGCCTGTTTGCCCATTTGAATTCTCCAGATTCCAGATTGTCGTGACGCCGCGCCGGAATTGCCGTCGGCGGGACGTCGAGGATGAAAGCATAAAAGAAATGCCCGATTGCCGCTCGCTAGCTGTGGCCCCTGCGTTCGAATCTCCTTCGCAACCGCTTCGCCCGCTAGCGTTTCGTGAGCACCAGACTGAAATTATTCGCCGGCATCTCGACCGGCTCCCCGCACGCAAACCCTTGCGCCTCGCCGAGCGCCGCCACGGCTTCCATATTGCGCACGCCCCAGGCTGGATTGCGGTTGCGCAACTGCTGGTCGAACGCTTCGTTGCTCGGCGCCGTGTGCGCGCCGTGACGGCGGTACGGCCCATACAGATACAGTACACCGCCGCTGCCGAGCAGGCGGCTCGCGCCGTCGAATAATGCCTGAGTGGCCGTCCACGGCGAGATGTGAATCATGTTGATGCAGATCAGCGCCTCAGCCGAATCGATACCCCACGACGGGCGCTCGACGTCCAGTTCGAGCGGCGCGCGCACATTGGCGAGGCCGGCATGAGCGGTCCACGCGGCGATCGAGGCGCGTGCGTCGGGATTGGGGTCGCTCGGCTGCCAGACGAGGCCGGGCAGCGCCGCCGCGAAATGCGTCACGTGCTGGCCGGTGCCGCTGGCGATTTCCAGCACCACGCCGCTGGCGGGCAAGACGCGCCGCAGGACGGCGAGGATCGGCTCGCGATTGCGTTCGGCGGCGGGGGCATGCTGGCGCTGCGTGGGATCGGATAGGGTCATGTTCGATAAGGGCTCGTGCGCGGTCTCTCGACTGGTGAACGGTCGTGGCTGACGGCATCGAAGGGTTCGCCGCGTTCCATTATCGGCGATCTGAGGTCCATCTGGCGAGCCGTCAATCCAGCGCCAGGCGCGCGGCCAGCGCCGTCAGCGTCCCGGCGCACGGCGCGGCGACCTTCAGCGCCAGCAGCGGGTCGGCCCGCGTGCGGCCGAGATTGATCGCGGCGATCGGCTTGCCCATCTTTTGCGCCCACACGCAGAAGCGATAGCCCGAATAGACCATCAGCGACGAGCCGACCACCAGCATCGCGTCGGCGGCTTCGAGCGCGCGGGTGGCGTCGTCGACCGTCACCCGCGGCACGTTCTCGCCGAAGAACACCACCGACGGTTTCAGCAGTCCACCGCAATTCGGACACGCTGGAATGCGAAAGCCGCCCAGATCGTGCCATTCGAGGTGCGCGTCGCCGTCGGCGGCGGGCTCGGCGACCACGTCGAGCAGCGCGGGGTTGTCGGCTTCGAGCGTCTGCTGGATCGTCGCGCGGGCATGCCGTGTGCCGCAATCCAGACAGGTCACGGCGCCGATGCTGCCGTGCAGTTCGATCACGTCGCTGCTGCCCGCGCGTTGATGCAGCCCGTCGACGTTCTGCGTGACCAGCGTCGGCACATGCCCGGCGGCTTCGAGTCGGGCCAGCGCGCGATGCGCGGCGTTCGGCTGAGCCTCGGCCACCACCGGCCAGCCGATCATGCTACGCGCCCAATAGCGCTGCCGCGAGGCCAGCGAGCCGAGAAACTCCTGCAGGGTGATCGGCGGCGAGCGCTTCCATTCGCCGTTTTCGTCGCGGTAGCCGGGGATGCCGGAGTCGGTGCTGATGCCCGCGCCGGACAGCACGAACAGACGCGGGTGGCGCCGCACGAAGTCATGCAGTTCGTCGAGCGCGGGCGTGTCGGGTGGGGCGGGCGTGTCGGGCTGGAGGTCGGTCATGAGCGCGGACGGTCGGGGCTAGACGGGGATGGCTGGCGTGCTTGCCACGCGGCGAGCGCCGCGTGATAGCGATCGAGCGCGTCATCGTACAGATCGAAGACACAGGGGCTGCATCCGCTATGACAGCAATCGTCGGGGCCGGGCCGCACAGGCGGCACCGGGGGTGGATCGTCGAGCGGGTGGTCCTGCGGCTGGTCGCGCAGTGCGTCCTTCGGCGAAGCTTGAGGCACGGCACTATCCGGGTGACAGGGATCAGTCAGTATAAATTGATCCGACACGCGGCGTGCGGCGGGAACGGCGGCAACGCCGTTTCGCCGCCCTCACCCGCGCCCGACAAACGGCATCTTGCTTGCCATGATGGTCATGAACTGCACGTTCGCGGACAGCGGCAGATTCGCCATATGCAACACCGCATCGGCGACCAGTTCCACATCCATCAACGGCTCGATCGCGATCTCGCCGTTTGCCTGCGGCACGCCACGCGCCATCCGCTCGGCCATCTCGGTGGCCGCGTTGCCGATGTCGATCTGCCCGCAGCAGATGTCGTACTTGCGACCGTCGAGCGAAACGGATTTGGTCAGCCCGGTGATGGCGTGCTTGGTCGACGTGTAGGCAATGCTGTTCGGACGCGGCGCATGCGCCGAGATCGAGCCGTTGTTGATGATGCGGCCGCCGCGCGGGGTCTGCGTTTTCATCAGGCCGAACGCTGCGCGGGTGCAGAGAAACACACCGGTCAGATTGATGTCGACGACGGCGCGCCAGTCTTCGACGCTGAGTTCGTCGATCTCCACCGGCGGTCCGCCGCGCCCTGCGTTGTTGAACAGCACATCGAGGCGGCCATAGCGCTGGCGGATCGCATCGAACAGCGCAGCGACGCCCGCCGCATCGCTCACGTCGCACGCAACCGCGAGCGCGTCCGCGCCGCGTTGCCGCGCCTCGTCGGCGAGCGCATCGAGCGGCGCCTGGCGGCGTCCGGTCAGCACCACGCTATAGCCGTGTTCGAGCAGCCTGCGCGCCGTCGCGAGGCCAATGCCGCTGCCCGCGCCGGTTACCAGCGCCACTTTGTTTGTTGCAGTCACAACGAGTCTCCTTGCGGATGCGCCGCACACGACCCGTCACGCGTGAGGATGCTAACGGGTGGCCGGCGTTCGCGCGCGGCGACGTCGGATACGCCGCGCGCGAAAGGTTCAGGGTGGGTTTTCAGCTCAAGGTGGACGGCCGCGCATGCCGGCAACATCCACGGGATGAATCGCGTCCAGCAACGTACCACGTCTGCGCGTTGACGGCAGCGAAGTCCGCAGACAGCTTAACCGACCTGCGAAGGCCGCTCAGCCGACGTTCATCGGCAACAGCACCATCTGCCTGCCCTGCTGATGCAGGCGCGTCTGGATTTCGACGGGGGTCTGGTTATGCAGCCACGCGGTCAGGAAGTTGACGCGCTTGAAGATCAGCTTGCTGGCAAAGCACACGCTGTTTGGAAACTCGTCCATGGTCGTGTCGGCGAGCTTCATGAACTCGATGACCGGATGCGTGCCGAAGGCCATGCGGTAATCGGCGGCGATGCCATGCTGACGGCAAAACCCGACGTAATAGGCGAGCGACGCGCTGATGGTCTGCTGCAAGCGCTGCAGATTTTCTTCGCCCTCGTAGCTCTTCGCGTCCACTTCCCCCACCGCGAGAAAGATGATGCTCTTGAAGTGGCCGGGAAACAGCCGGTTGACCCACAGCAGCGCATGCATGCTCGCGCCACGATGCTTGCCCACCAGCAGGATCGCCGTAGGCTGCGCCGGATCGGGCTTGAGCAGGGCCGCTTCGTCGGTTAGCGCAGGCGGCTCGCCGGCAAAGAGCGCATCTTCTTTGGCAAGCTGCGTGCGCGTATCGCTGTAATGGCGTTTGATGAGAAAGCACAACGCCACTACAGCGCTCGTCACCAGCACGGTCAGCCAGCCGCCTTCCGTGAACTTCTCGATCAGCGTGATCACCAGCACCGTACTCGTCACCGCCAGCCCGAGCGCCGACAGCGCAAAGTGCCGCACCCAGCCGCGTTCGTGGCGATGCTTCCACCAGTAGGTGCACAAACCCAGTAACGACAGGCTGAAAGTCAGAAACACGTTGATGCTGTACAGCACGACGAGAATGTCCACGTTGCCGCGCGTCCACATCAGGATCGCGAGACTCGCTACGCCCATCACGACGATGCCGTTCTGCCGCACGAGGCGCGTCGACAGGTCACGGAAATGACGCGGCACCCATGAATCGACCGCCATGTTCGAGAGCACCGCCGGCCCGTCGAGAAAGCCGGTTTGCGCGCCGACCAGCAGCAGACCCGCCTCGAAGGCGAGCACCGCCGCCAGCAACGCATGACGCGCGAATGCGGAGCCGAGGCCCAGATGGTCGATCACGCTGCCGAACACCACCGCGTTGAGCGTTTGCCCTTCCACCGGCTGGGCATGCCACAGCATGTAGAGCAGGATGATGCCGCCCGCGGTGAACGCGAGCGAGGACGCCATATAGAACATCGTCACCTTGCCGGCCGGCACGCGCGGCTCGGCCAGCATGTTGACGTTGTTCGAGACCGCTTCGAGGCCGGTATAAGTGCCGCCGCCGAGCGAAAAGGCCCGCATCAGCAGCGCCGCGACCACGAGCGGTCCCAACGCATGCGACATGCTATGCGCTTCACCCACGGCCCCCGGCACCACGGCGGCCAGATGATTGCCGTGCACGGCCACGCCGTAGACGATCAGCCCCAGGTGCAGCACGACAAAGCCCATGAAAATAGGCAGCAGCACCATGATGGATTCGCGCATGCCGCGAAAGTTGAGACCGGTCATCAGTACGATGAGGATCAGCTCGGTGGCGAGCTTGAACGCCTGCGCGCCGATCGGCAACAGACTGAAGAAGGCATCGACGCCGCTCGCCAGCGACGTCGCCACCGTCAGCACATAGTCGACCAGCAGCGCCGCGCCGGACACCAGGCCCGGACGCGGGCCCAGCAGCGCGGTCGCGACGCGGTAGCCGCCGCCACCGGTCGGAAACAGTTCGATCACCTGGTTATAGCCGAGCGCGATGATGAACACCGTCGCCGCAGTGGCGAGCGCGAGAAATAGCGCGAGCTGGGTGTGCTGGCCGAGCGCAAGAAACGCTTCTTCCGGCCCGTAGCACGACGACGACAAACCATCGGCGCCGAGCCCCACCCACGCGAGTATCGGTGTGACCGCGATCGCATGGCGGGTGCGGGGATCGAGGGGATCGAGGGGCTTGCCGAAGAGCAGTTGCCACACCTTGTTGACCGCTGTCATGGCGTCTCCTCGCGAGGGATGTCGTCAACTGACTACGCATTGGAAATGTAGGGCAGTTCCCTGCCATCTGCCAGTCGGCGTTACCCGCTGATCCACCACACCCGTGCAAATGGGTGATTGCGGAAACAAATTGTTATGTTATAACATCCCACAATTCGCAGATCGGGCTCGCCTGCCAGGCAATGCGGCGCCAGATAGCCCGGTGCGACAAGAGTATCTTCCACCGCACAACAAGAACATGAAACATCACACACTGATTTCGCGTGCCGCGTTGCTGTTGTTCGCGCAGACGGCTTCCCTGCATGTCCTCGCCGCCACCGCGGGTGCTCCCGCGACAGGCAGCGTCGCCGATACCCAGGGGACTGCGGCTGAAAGCGCAAGCGCCGACGGCAGCACGCCTCAAACGCTGAGCGCAGCGCCGCAAAAAGACAGCACGATCGACGTCAACGTTCAGGCGCAACGCCTCAACGTGGCGCGTAACGGCCTGCAGCCGGACGTCGGCGCGAGCGTCTACCGTTTCACGCAAGCGGACATTCAGGCCTTGCCGCAAGGCGATAACACGCCGATCAACCAGGTCCTGCTGCAGGCGCCGGGCGTCGCCAACGATTCGTACGGTCAGCTCCACGTGCGTGGCGACCACGCCGACCTGCAATACCGCATCAACGGCATCATCATTCCCGAGCCGATCAGCGGCTTTGGGCAGTCGCTCGACACGCACATCATCGATCAGGTCAACCTGATCACCGGCGCGTTACCCGCGCAATATGGCTATAAAACCGCCGGGATTGTCGACATCACGACGAAATCAGGCGACCTCGGTAACGGCGGCGCGGTCGACGTGTACGGCGGCAGTCATCAGACGCTGCAGAGCAGTGCCGACGTCTACGGCTCGCAAGGACCGCTAAGCTATTTCTTTACCGGCACGCTGGGCGTGAACAACCTCGGCATCGAGGCGCCGACCTCGGACGGCAGTCCATTGCACGACCACACGCGCCAGGGCAACGGCTTCGGCTATCTGTCGTACATCATCAACCCGCTCACGCGCGTGACCTTGATGGCGGGCACCGCGGCCAATCAGTTCGAACTGCCGAATACGCCGGGATTGCCGACCAATTTCGCGCTCGCCGGCCAGACGACGTTCAATTCCGCCAACCTCAACGAAACGCAATCGGAGTTGAACAACTTCGCCGTGCTGGCGTTGCAGGGCACCAATGGCGGTGCGCTCGACTACCAGGTGTCGCTGTTCACGCGCTATACGCGGACCCAGTTCAATCCCGACCCGATCGGCGATCTGATGTTCAACGGCGTGGCGTCGAGCGACTTCCGCAGCAACCAGGCAGAAGGCGCGCAGGCCGATACGACGTTCCGGCTCAACGACGCGCACACACTGCGCGCCGGCGTGTGGCTCGAGCAGGAACGCGCCGTCTTCAACGACAGCGTCTCCGTGTTCCCGGCCGACGCCAACGGCAACCAGCTCTCCGACGTCCCCTTCACGATCAACGACTCGGGCGCGAGCACCGGCTATCTGTATAGCGCGTACCTGCAGGACGAGTGGAAGCTCAATAACAAGCTGACGCTGAACTACGGTCTGCGTTACGACGGCATGGACGAATACGTGCATGCGAGCCAGTTGAGCCCGCGCATCGGTCTCGTGTTCACGCCGACCAACGCCACCACGCTGCACGCCGGCTACTCGCGCTACTTCACGCCGCCGGATTTCGAACTGGTCTCGGCTTCGACGGTCACGCGCTTTAACGGCACCACCAACCAGAGCGAAGTCACCCAGGACAGCCCGGTGCAGCCCGAGCGCAGCGACTATTTCGACATTGGCGTGACGCAGCGCCTCACGCCTGCGCTGACCGTCGGGCTCGACGCGTACTACAAGATCGCGAGGAACCTGCTCGACGAAGGTCAGTTCGGCACCGCGCTGATCTACACGCCGTTCAATTACCAGTACGGCCGCGTCTACGGACTCGAATTCACCACCAACTACAAACAGGGCAACGTATCCGCGTATCTGAATGTCGCGTACAGCAAGGCGCAGGGTAAGGACGTCGACTCGGCGCAGTTCAACTTCAGCGCGGCGGAGCTTGCGTACATCGCCAACAACTGGGTGTATCTGGATCACGACCAGCGCGTGACCGTTTCGCTCGGCGGCGCCTACGACCTGGGCAAGACCACTTTCACGGCCGATGCGCTCGTCGGCAGCGGCCTGCGCAGCGGCTTTGCGAACACCGACAAGCTGCCGTGGTACGGGCAACTCAATCTCGCCGTAATCCAGCATTTCAACGAACCGATCGTCGGCAAATTCGAAGCCCGTGTCGTGCTGATCAATGCGATCAATAGCGTGTATGAACTGCGCGACGGTTCGGGCATCGGCGTCGAAGCGCCGCAATACGGTCCGCAGCGCGCCATCTACGCCGGTATCACCAAGCGGTTCTGATCGCGTCGGCGACGGCCAGGCAATACGAGGAGTTTGAGCATGAACGACTGGACCAATCTCGCCGAGGCCGCGCGTCTCGGCGGCTGGGTGATCTATCCGCTGACCGTGCTGGCGATCGTTGCGCTCGCCATCACGCTCGACCGGGCCTATGCGTTCTGGCGGTTCGCGCGGATGCCGCAAGCAACGGAAGTGGCGGGGTTGGCCGGACTCGCGCAGCTTTCCAACGGCTTGCCGCAACAGCATGCCTTTAGCCGGATTGGCCGTCTGCTCGGCGACGCGCGCGCGCCGCTGTGGCGCATCGAAACGCGGGTCGAAGCCGCCGCGGCGCAGATCGAACGCGACATGAGCCGTGGCCTCTGGCTGCTCGAAACCATCGTGACGGCGGCGCCGTTGCTGGGACTGCTAGGCACGATCGTCGGCATGATGCATTCGTTCAAGCTGATCGGCGGCGATGGCCTCGTCAATCCGTCGGGCGTCACGGGCGGCGTCGCACAGGCGCTGATCGCCACTGCGATCGGTCTGGTCATTGCCCTCGTCGCGCTGTTTGCGTTCAACTTCTTTTCGCGCCGCATCGACCGGTTGATGGACGACCTCGAATCGTTCGCCAATGAAGCCCTCTGCGAACTGCGCCTCGCGAGCGAAACCGCCGGACTGTCGTCATGAAACTGCGGCGCTCACGCCGCTCGAAGCGCGGCCGCATCGAGATCATCCCAATGATCGATGTGATGTTCTTTCTGCTGGCGACCTTCATGCTGACCTCGCTGGCGATGCAGCGTCTCGACGCGGTACGGATCAATCTGCCGCAAGGACACGCGCAGCAGTTGTCGCAGGACAAGCCGCTGACGCTTTCGGTGAACGAAGCCAATCAGGTGTTTATCAATCAGCAGGCCGTGCGGCTCGATCAGGTGACGCCGACGATCGCACGGCTGCTGCGCCCCGACGCCAATGTGGTGGTCGCCGCCGACGATCATGCTTCGCATGGCGTCGTCGTGCAGGCCATGCTGGCCGCACGCGCGGCCGGGGCCGAACACTTTCTGGTCGCCGTGCATCGTGAGTAGCGGCGTGCAACGGCTGCTGGGGTTCGTCGACCGCGAGCGCGTACGGTTCTCGATGACGTTCGTGCTGGCTGCGGTACTGTGCCTGGCACTGCTGGCGCGTTCCGTGGGGTGGTTGTCGAGCGGTGAGCCGCCGCAGCACGCGCCGACGACGATGGAAATGCGTCTGGTTGAACTCGCGCCAACGCCGGCACCAGCACTGGCAGCCATTGCCCCGGCCGCGCACCTAACAGCGGCACCGCCGCCCCAGGCTGCGAAGCGCGCGTCGAGCCAGGTGCAAGCGCAGCAACAGCCGCTTACGCACGCGGTCCCGTCGCGCAGCAGTCAAGCCCCCACAACGCCGCCGCGCGAAGAGGCGCGCTCACCCACAAAACCGGCCACGCACGATCAACCTGTGGCACCTGCAGCGCAATCGCAAGAACAAGGGCCAGCGCAAGCGCCCGCCGCCACACAGACCGCATCGAGCGCGACAGCAACGCCATCGAACGGCACGGTCTCCTCGGCGCCACCTGCCTCAGCCGGCAGCACCCAGGCACGCCTGGTCTCGCAACCGGTGCCGGTTTTGCCCGACGACCTGCGCGAACAGGGCTATCAGCTCACGGCCGTCGCGCGCTTCAAGGTACACGCAGACGGCACCTTCGACGTCGAACTGATCAAGCCGACGCAAAATCCGCGACTCAACCAGATCCTGCTGGAGACCTTGCACCGCTGGCGTTTCTACCCGGCCATGGAGAACGGCCATCCGGTTGAAAGCGATCAGGACGTGCGGGTGCATTTCTCGGTAAGCTGATCTGAGTTGAACAGGACTACATACGGAAGTCCGCCGCCATGTCCTCATCGCTACGCGCCTCGAGCTCGCCGCTGCGGCAGGCTTTCATAAACGCCTCGTAGTCTTTCTCGACCTGGTCCGCACAACCGTGCGCATACTCGGTCAGCGCCTCGCCGAACTGATCGCCGCGGCCGATATACGCACTGATCTCGATCGCCTTGCCGCTCGCCTTGGCATGGGCGCGCGCCATGACCCAGCCGCACAGCTTGGCGTAACCCAGCAGCAGGTCGTTATCGAACAGTTCGATGTTCGCCGAGAGCTTCATGTCGCGCAGTTGGCGGAAATAGAAATGCCGGCCCGACGGACCGGTTGCCCAGCCGAGGAAAATGTCGCTCGCCGCCTGCAGCACCCGCTGCCCGCGCACGACGCGTTCGCCATCGTGATGCAAGGTCTGGCCTTTGAAGTACTGCGAGATCACCGACTGGCGCGCCTCCTTGATCTGCAGAAACAGCGGCTTGCCCATGTGATCGGTGCTGAGCAACACCAGACAGCGCGTGCCCACGCTGCCGACGCCGACCACCTTGAACACCAGGTCCTGCATCGAAAAATGGCTGAGCAGTTCGCGCCGGTCATGGGTCAGCGTTTTCAGGTATTCGCCGTACATCGGGCCGATCAGCTTGCGCCAGTCGCCGAGCGTGAACCAGTCGTCTTCGGCCTCGAACATCGTATTGGCGCCATGCACATGAAAGAGTCCGGGTGGCGCATCGCGAATGATCAGTTGGTCGCCGTCGTGTTCGCACATCTTGTCGAGCATGCTCTCCTGGGTGCGCCCCGCCGCCTTCTCCATGCCGCGTCTGACCGTGCGGCGACGCTCCGGCGTCAACGCCGTCTCGGCCATCCGTTCGAACGTAATGCGGTCGTACCACAGCTCCAGCGCCCCGCATTGCGCATACTGCGTCATGCGGTCCCGGTACTCGCTCACCGCCGTCATCACCAGCTCGCCGGCGAAGCTCCGGCTCAGGCGCATATGGCGCGCCGCCACCACGAGACTGGCCGTCAGGCGCTTGAGGTCCCACTCGAACGGCCCGAGCGCCACTTCGTCGAAGTCGTTCAGATCGAATATCAGTTGCCGTTCGGGCGTCGCAAAGCCGCCGAAGTTCATCAGATGACCGTCGCCGCAGATCGGCATCACGATGCCGGTATCGGGCACCCGGCTCAGATCGTGAGCCTGGATGATCGCGCTGCCGCGAAAGAACGTGAACGGCGACACGGACATGCGGCCGTAGCGCAACGGCACCAGCTTCTGAACCCGCCCCTCGCTGCTTTGCTTGAGCAGATCGATCGGATTGCGGTGGATCTCGCCCAGCGCGCGATGACTCGAACGCTTTGAATGCTCGCGAGCTGCCCGGCCGATGGCTTCCCGCTCCGCGATGGTGCTGGCTTTCATGCTCTCTCCGTTTTGGGTGACTCGCCGTAGCCGGCCTCGCCGCGCCGCTACCGTGCCGATGCGCCCCACCTGGGCGCGCGCCGGATTGCACTTGTTCGTTGTTCTTCGAAGACCGCCTTACTACCACGCTGGCAAGCGCCATCGCGTTGCCGTATTAAATCCTCTGGTGAACGCGGGCGCAAGTGCCGAGCCCCCAGATACGGCAAAGGGGCGTGCGCCGCCCCGGCGCGAGCGTCCCTTATCTTCCCGCGCCGCTACTTCACCGCGCGGAAGCAGCAGATCGGCGACGCGACCGATGTCATGCCAATGTCATCGGGACGTGTCATCCATGCGAGCCCGCCAGCCCATAAACCGCAAACAAACAGCGCCGCCAGGTTCAGATGCATCCGGTGACGCACGAGCCAGCGGCGCAGGCGTTGACCTCGTTTCATCGTGACCTCCATGATAAAGACGGCGTGGACCGTCGCTAAATGCGTAACGCATGCCGCAGCGCGTCCGCGTTTGCGTTATGAGAACGCAGGGCGAATCAGCGGAACCGTTGCAACTGCAAGACCGAAAAGGATCAGGGAACGACAGGCGGCGCACGAGGCTGCGCCGAGGTGACGGGAAAGATGGACAGCGTGCTCGCAGTCACGCGCACGATGGCACTGTGCGCAAACGGCGCTTGCGTGGCGAATGCGAAGTTGGCCGGCGGCACGACGGGGACCTGCGCGAGCAGACTGCAATAACCGCAGGCCTGCCAATGGAAGATGAGCGGCTGCGGTGCAGCGCGCCCCACATCCGTCGCGCCCGCGGTCGCCGAACAACGCGCGGCAAGCGCCGCGTCGAGTCTGTTGTGCGCGCTCAGCGCCTGCGAAACCGTGGGTGCGAGAGTCGCCATCAGGATCGCAAGCAATCCGAGGATCGAGCCGATCTTCTGCAGATGGCGACGCAACATGCGGCGTAGTCAGAAAAATGAAAGCTGACAAATTATGCCATGCGTGGAGGCCAATGAGTCGTCCTCATTGATCCGGCATGCTGCGCATGGCGCGCCATGGTGTGTCGTGACGTGGCCTCGGCGTGTTTTGCTTTGCCGAGGCCGTAAAGACTCAGTGCGCGGCGACCGGTGCGTTCGATACTGTACGGATATCGGCAGACAATCCCGCTAGCTGATTACGTGCGACGCTCGCCACATGATCGAACGCAGCACGCTGGCTGGCAGTCAGCGGCACCGCGCTGAAGCGGTTCGTCAATTTGAGTGGGTCAGTCGGCTGATTGTTCAGGCGTACTTCGAAATGCAGATGCGGTCCGGTCGCAACGCCTGTCTGTCCGACCGCGCCCAATGGCTGTCCCTCGCTGACCTGCGTGCCGACCCGCAAACGACTGGCGAACGCCGACAGATGCGCGTAGCAAGTGGTGTAGCCGCGCGCGTGACGCACGACGACATGCTTGCCATAGCCACTATCGACACCGACGAACTGCACCGTCCCTGCCGCGGCGGCAACAACCGGCGTTCCCCGGGCGGCGGTGAGATCCACGCCGGTATGCAGCACGCGCTCTCCGGTCACGGGATGAATCCGGTAACCGAACGGCGAACTCACGCGAACGTAATTCAACGGCATGGCAAATGGCTCAGCAGCCAGACGCTGGCCATCGAACGAGTAATAGTCTCCGGTGGCCTGCCCGCGTGCTACGAACCACACCGCCCGATAAGTGCGACCCGCGAATCGCATTTCGAGCGCCGTTACGCGCCTGCGCGTAACGCCCTGATTGCTCGCGACGGATTCGTAGACGATGCGGTAGTAATCGTCGGCTTGAGCTGGCCGTGTGGTGTCCAGTTGCCCCGCGAGAATGCGGGCAAGTTGCGCCGCGAGGTCCGCGGGCAACCCTACGGGCGTCCACGTCATGCGCGACTCACGCTTGATCGGACCGGCATAGACACCGCTCCCAGCGGCCGGCATGTTCAACGGCGCGGCGCCCGACAGTGTGGAACGAGCGCCATTCGTGACGCGCTGGTCGGCCAGCTTGACGCTAGCGACGTCGCTGCCCGCGCTTACGCCGACTCGCCCGAACCATTCACGCAGGTTCGCGGCGCCGGACACAGGGTGTTGCGCGCCCAGCATGGCCCACTCCACTGCGAGTCCGCTCGCGCTGCCCGCTACAGGCCGGCTGAGCGGATTCGCCGCGACACCTGATGCGACCGGTGTGCCCAACGCGGCGATCGCGCTGCTCAGCAAGGCCGCACTGGCGGCAACACCCTTCGAGGATTTGCGTTTGAGCTGAGCCTGACGGCTCGAATCAGTGGAAGTGAGCTGCTCGCGCGCGAGGATGTTACGTAGGTACTGCCACATGACGTAGAACTCTCGCAGTCGAAACAGAAAGAAGGCTGCGGGCATACGTGGTAGTGCGATGACACTTGGCAACGGCGCAGAAGAGATGGGTGAGCAGCCCCTGGAAAGACTACGACATCGGACTGCACAGCCCGGCAACAGGAAACAGCAGTTTACTGAAGGAGGTGGAATGAAAAAATAGGACTAGTCCTGTCTAAGCGACTTGAGCCTGAGCACCGACGCGACGCTTTGCCGCGCCGGGTGGGCTCCGGTTTTCCGAGCTTTCCTCAGATTTCCTAAGTAAGCCACTGCCGTGTATGCGCCTGGGAGCTGGCCGCGCTGGCGTTGCCGCTTTTCCACTGGCCGTCCAGTTCGCATTCACCTCGACGATCCATAACCCATCGCTAATGCATCGCCACAGAAACTTTAACTATCCCCAATCGTAGCCTCACCTTATGCTCGAACCGTGGCCCTCTCCGGCCGCGTCCTGCTGCGCCGGCCTCATCGCTGGCCCAGCCCACGCGGCCGCGCCTCGCGCGCTGACGGGCAAGCGGTTTTTCATTGTGACTGAGGCGATAAATCATGAAGATCTGTATCTTCGGCGCAGGGGCAATCGGCGGGTTGATGGGTGTGCAACTGGCGCGGGCAGGCGCCGACGTGAGCTTCGTGGCACGCGGTCCTCATCTTGCCGCGATGCGCGAACACGGCGCACGCGTGCTGATGGATGGCGAGGAACTCAGCGCACGCGTGCGCTGTACGTCGGATCCCCGTGAACTCGGCGTGCAGGACTACGTCATCGTGACGCTCAAGGCCCACTCATTGCCTGGTGTGGTCGAGTCGATGCAGCCGTTGCTCGGCAAACACACGGCGATCGTCACTGGCGTCAACGGTATCCCTTACTGGTACTTCTATCAGCACGGCGGCAAATTCGCGGGCACACGTCTGTCCAGTATCGACCCGGACGGCTCGCAATGGACGCGGCTCGGTCCTGAACGCGCGATAGGCTGCGTGCTATATCCCGCAGCGGAGATCGTCGAGCCGGGTCTGATCAAGCATGTGTACGGCAAGAAATTCCCCATTGGCGAGCCCAGCGGCGAGCGCACGCCACGTATCCAGCAGCTTCACGAGATCATGCAGGCGGCCGGTTTCGATGCGCCGATTCGCGAGAACATCCGCGATGAAATCTGGCTCAAGCTGTGGGGCAATCTGTGCTTCAACCCGATCAGCGCCCTGACCCACGCCACGCTCGACGTCCTCACGAGCGACCCCGGCACGCGTGCCGTGTCGCGCACGATGATGCTCGAGGCGAAGCAGATCGCGGATCACTTCGGCGTGCATTTTCGCGTCGACGTCGAGAAGCGCATCGACGGCGCGGGTGCGGTGGGCGCACACAAGACTTCGACACTGGTCGATCTGGAAAACCGCCGGCCCATGGAAATCGACCCGTTGCTCACGGTCGTGCAGGAAATGGGCCGGCTCGTCGGCGAGCCCACGCCGACAATCGACGTCGTGCTGGCGCTGGTCAAATTGCGCGAACGCATTGCGTTACAGGGCGGATGATTCGCGACGCTCGGGCGGTCCGCTTTCTCCACGAAGAACGGACCTGCCGCGAAAGAAATCGAGCCCAACGGGCTCGATTTCTTTACCGCTTACCCAAACCTCATTGATCGATCGACAGCCACACCGCCTTGGGTTCCGTGAAGTTTTCGATGGCCACATCGCCGTGTTCACGGCCGAATCCCGAATCGCCCGCTCCGCCCCAAGGTAGGCGCACATCGGTGTAGCCATACGTATTGATCCACACCGTACCCGCCTTGAGCGCATGCGCCACCCGGTGCACACGTCCGATATCCGCACTCCACACGCCTGCAGCCAGGCTATAGAGCGTACCGTTAGCAATCCGTATCGCATCGGCCTCATCATCGAAGCGGATCACGCTGGCCACTGGTCCAAAGATCTCCTCCTGCGAGATCCGCATCTCGTGTTCCACATTCGCAAACACGGTCGGCTCGACGTAGAAACCACGCTGGCCCAGACGCGCGCCGCCGGTCACCAGTGTTGCGCCTTCTTCCTTACCTATGTCCACATAGTCGAGCACCGTCTTCATCTGCGCAGCCGAAACAACCGGCCCCATCGAGGTTTCGCGCGCGGCAGGATCGCCAACCTTGATCGATTTCGCACGCGCCGCCAACCGTTCGACCACTTCGTCATAGATGTCGCGATGCGCCAGAATGCGCGAGCCCGCCGAGCACACCTGTCCCGTGTTGAAGAAAATGCCCGATGCCGCCGCACGCACGGCACTGTCCAGATTCGCATCGGGGAAAATCACGTTGGCCGACTTGCCGCCTAGCTCCAGCGTCACGCGCTTGAAGTTGACCGCAGCGCCCTGCAGAATGCCGCGCCCTACCGAAGGCGACCCGGTGAACGTCACCTTGTCGACACCCGGATGCGCGACCAGTGCATCGCCGACCACGCGCCCCTTGCCTGTGACGATATTCAGCACGCCGGGCGGCACGCCTGCCTCCAGCGCGAGCTCGCCCACCCGCAATGCCGTCAGCGGCGTGATCTCGGCGGGCTTGACGATCATCGTGCAGCCGCATGCAAGTGCGGGCGCAATTTTCCACATGCCGATCATCAACGGAAAATTCCACGGCACGATTGCCGCGACCACACCGACCGGCTCACGGATCGTGTACGTCAAGGCGTCGGGGCGCACCGGCACCACCTGCCCGGTGATCTTGTCGCACCAGCCGGCGTAGTAGGCGAGCGTGTCGATTGCAGCGGGTAAATCCTGACGTTGCACGGCGGCAATCGGCTTGCCTGCATCGAGACTTTCAAGCGTCGCCAGTTCATCTTGATGCGTGCGCAACAATTCCGCGAAGCGGCCGAGAATGCGGCCCCGTTCCGACGCGCGCAGCGCATTCCACACCTTCAGCGCGGCACGGGCGGCACGCACTGCCGTGTCGACATCGGCGGCACTACCTTGCGCGACGAGCGCGATCGGCTCTTCGGTGGCGGGGTTGATGTCAACCGAGTATTCGCCGCCGCTGGGCGGTACGCGTTTGCCGTCGATCAGAAGGTCATAGCGCCTGAGGTCGAGTTCAGAGTCCATCGTGGTGCTCCTTGCTTTGGGGGTATTGCGTTACTCACCGGTCTGCTCCGGCCAGTGATTGAGCCGTGTTTGACTATTGGCGACGACGGCGGGCTGATTGCGCAAACCGATCCAGCGCGCGCGCATCGGCGCGAGAATGAACTTCGCCGCGATGGCCGCCGCGATCGTCACGACGGCGGAGACGGTAAAGACCAGACTCCAGCCGCCGGTTGCGGACAGCACCGAGGCGAGCGGCACGAGCAACGAAGCGGTTCCTTTCGCCGTGTACAGTGTTCCCGCGTTGGCCGCTGCATACTTGCTGCCGAAGGTATCCGCGCAGATTGCGGGAAAGATCGAGAAGATTTCGCCCCAAAACAAAAAGATCAGGGCTGCGAAGGTCATGAACGCATACGGGTTGCTGCCGTATTCCATGAGGCCGAGCAACGCAAGCCCTTCGCCGATGAAGATCACGAACATGGTGTTTTCGCGGCCTATCTTGTCGGAGATAAAGCCGCATAGTGGCCGCGTGAAGCCGTTACAGATATTGTCGATGGACAGCGTCGCCGTCAGCAGCGGCACGGTCAAACCGAAGAAGCTCATGGGAATTCGGGCGAGCCCCCAATCCTTGGCGATCGGGCCAAGCTGGGCAGTGGCCATCAGGCCGCCCGCCGCTACGGCAACGAACGAAACGTAGATCACCCAGAACAACGGCGTCTTGATCATTTGACCCGGCGTGTAGTCGACCTTGGTGACGATGAATTTTTTGTTCGGCGCCTTCGCCTGACGCGCATCGGGCTTTTTCAACAGCATCGCGAGCCCAAGCATGCAGACGCCCTGCAGGATGCCGAAAAAGAAGAACGCCTGCTCGTAGCCCGAGCGCACGATCATGCCGGCAATCGGAATCACGGTCACCGCTGCGCCGGCGCCGAAGCCCGCGGCGGTCAACCCTGCTGCAAGACCGCGCCGGTCGGGAAACCACTTCAGCGCATTGCCGACACACGTGCCGTACACACAACCCGCACCGATCCCGCCGACGACAGCCGCCACATAGAGATGCGGCAAGGATGTCGCATACGAATCGATCACCCACGCAAGCCCGGCGCACACGGCGCCCCCTGCCACCACCGGACGCGGACCGAATTTATCGACCAGCCAGCCCTCAATCGGCACAAGCCACGTCTCGGTCAGAATGAAGATCGAGAACGCCAGCTGAATGGATGCGTCGCTCCAGTGATGCCGCGTGCTCATCGGTGTCACGAAGAGCGTCCACGCGTATTGCAGATTCGCCACCAGCGCCATGCATAGCATGCCGATGACGAGCTGGCACCACCGGTTCACGCCGGCTGCGTGGGCCGGCGTGCGCTGAGTGATATCGTCCATGTGCCTTGTCTCCGCTATCTATTTAGAGCAGCCGGCCTTTTCGCCGTGCTGTATGCAGCCCACCTTATGGTTGCGCCCCGAAAAAACCGCCATCGGGTAAATTTAATATTTACGCCGCCCATTCCAGCCATTTAAATCGGGCGACGCGGAAATCGGAATTATTAGTTAGATAAATCGGTCTTCCTGTGCATCAATGGCGTTAACCCTTTCCGGCCATCGCCTTGCTGCGCTTGCCAATCCACGTTAACCCGAGAGCCGCTCCTGTCCAATCCGCTTCTTTATCTGAATCCATGCTAGGGTCATTGCTGAATTACGAATAATTAAAGTTTGTTATTATGTTGATTCACATTCGTTTATACATCGGCCATGACGATGAGAAACGCAACACTGCGGCAATTGAAGGTCTTCGAGACGGTGGCGCGCCACCTGAGCTTCTCGCGCGCAGCCGAGGAGCTGCATCTGACGCAGCCGGCCGTCTCCACTCAGGTGCGTCAGCTCGAGGAGCATGCCGGGCTGCCGCTCTTCGAGCAGTTGGGCAAGAAAATCTACCTGACGCCTGCCGGCACCGAGATGCTTCACTACAGTCGCGCGATCATCCAGCAGTTCCACGAAGTCGACGAAGCGATGAGTCAGTTGAAGGGCGTCTCCGGGGGCAAGCTGAATGTCGCCGTCATCAGCGCGGGCGACTACTTCTTTCCGCGCCTGCTGGCCGAATTCACGCGCCGCTATGCGGGCGTCGTGCTCAACCTGGCGGTGCATAACCGCGAGGAACTGTTGCATCAACTTGCCACCAACCAGACCGACCTCGCGGTCATGGTGCGGCCGCCGCACGAAACGGACGCGACCAACGAGCCGTTTGCCCCGCATCCCTATGTGATCGTCGCCGCGCCGAGCCATCCGCTCGCGCACAAGCGCAACATCAAGATGAGCCAGTTGGCGAACGAAGCGTTTATCGTTCGCGAGCGCGGTTCGGATACGTGGAATTCGATGGAGGAAGGCTTTGCCGGCCGGCTCACCAACCTCAAGATCGCCATGGAGATCAGAAGCACCGAGACGATCAAGCAGGCCGTGATTGCCGGCATGGGCATCGCGTTTCTGTCCGCGCACACCATCAGCCTCGAATTGCAGGTGGGTAACCTCGTCGTGCTCGATGTCGAAACCTTCCCGGTGATGCTCAACTGGTACGTCGTGCATCGGCGCAACAAACGCTTGCCGCCTGTCGCGGTGGCGTTCAAGCGTTTCCTGATGGAGGAAGGCGCGCCTCTCATCGAGAAAATTACGCGGGCCAAGGAGTTGAGCGTGCATAAGCAATGAGCTATGGATTTCCAATAAAACTTTAACTATTGCGAATCCATCGCCGGTCCTATGCTTCAGTCGAGTCATCTCACTCACTTGCATAGGAGTCCGATCATGAATCACGCCTCGTTTGTCCCGCATGCCGGCACGCATGCCGCCCGCGTTTCTCAAGACAGTCCCGACGATGCTCATCTGAGCGCCTACAACGCAGCCTTCAGCGACCTTGGCCTGCGGTTTCGCTGGGATCGCGACACGCTTAACGCGCTCAATGAATTCAACAGTGAAAGCGCGCGTATCACCGCCTACATCGAGCGGCATCACGCCCATCTTCACAAAGCTTATGACGCTGAATTTCTTGCCCAACTCATCCTGCGCAAGAAGACCCAGTACTTCAGCGAGTTCGCGTCCTTGGGCGACGGCTTCTGACGCGACTCAAGCTCCGATCCGGGTTTCTCCCTTCGCCCGGCCATGTTGCTGGCCGGGTCATTACGCTTCCGACTCGTCTTCCGGCTCGCTGCGCTTCAGTTGACGCATCGCGCCATGGCGTGCCCCGCGATGACTTTGCCGGCAGCGCAAGCGATAGCGACCGCGATCGCCCCGCGCTAACGCGTGACCGACACTGCGCTCACGCCGGCAAGCGCCGACGCGCAGCGTCTCGACCACAGCATGCGGATCGTCAAGCAGCGCCCACGATTGCGCGAAGTCGTCGTCCAACAGCGCAGGCATATGATCGTCGGGCCATTCGAAGCCTTCCAGTACATCGATGACACTGCGCCGCTGCACGACGCCGCAGCGAACCGTCGAACGCTGACCAACCCACCCTGACGCGAACGCATAACGTCCGCGGCCGGTGCCCGCATTCATCATCAGATGCGCGCCCAGCGCGGTTGAGAGCAAGCTCATCGCCAGCAGCACGGCGAGTCCAAACGGTTGCGCTTGCGCGGTCACGAAGCCGTAGCCCATCCAGACACAGAGCAGGAGCGCCATCAGATTGACCACGTCTGTACCTGGATGCACACCTGCCTGCGCAACCAGCCAGCCGCGCGACATACACCAGAGCATCGCCGAGACGGCAAAGATCAATGCGCCGATAAACACCGCGCCATACACCTCGATACACGCCCATTCTCCGCAAGATGCCGAAGACAGATAGCGCTCGAATCCACCTGACATTGCAGCGAGGCCAACGCCGCCGCCGAGCAACGCAACCCGCTGCGGCCTCGCGCTAAAGTCATGCAGTCGGACAAAGCGCGCGCCGAGCGCCGCGCCTGCGACCGCGGCCACGACACCCTCGGCAGCCATGCCAATGCCCGCGGCGAGCACGCCGGCCAACATGGCCGTCGCGACCATGGCGCGCCATGGCTTAAGCTGACTTTCGTGTTCGCAACGGGACACGCCAGCCAGTTGTGCGACGCCTGCCAGCACCGCAGCCAGCAGAATGGAGAGCAGGAAGCTGACTGCCACCCATACGGTATCGCCTCGTAACTCCGGCATCTGCGTCCCCTCGTGCTTGCTGTGCTGCGGTCTCACTCAGGCGGCGTTTGCTGCTGCGCGCGCGGCAGCAGTGGCATCACCGGTGTCCTGCCTCGCGGCCAGAGTATTGCTCAAGGTACCGATGCCCGCGATCGTGACCGCCACCGTCGCGCCGTCCTTGATCGAACCGACACCTAGCGAGGTGCCGCAAGCAATCACGTCACCCGGCTCCAGCGTGAGATCCTGCGAAATCAAACTGACCTGTTGCGCCGGCGAAAACACCATGTCGGCCAACGGGTAGTTCTGCCGCTCCACGCCGTCGAGCGTGGTGACCACGCGGCCCGCCTGCCAGTCGAAACCCGAGACAATGGCCGGTCCGAGACCGCAAAACGTGTCGAAGCCCTTGGCCCGGCACCATTGTGGAAAATGCGGATTTTCGTTGAGCAGGTCGGCTGCGGTGATGTCGTTGACGATCGTGTAGCCGAAGATCGACGCAGCCGCCTCAGCCAGATCCGCGTCGCGACAGCGTCGTCCGATGACGATGCCAAGTTCGCCCTCGTAGACGATCTTGCCCGCGTAGCTCGCCGGCCGCCGGATGGTTGCGCCGTCACCGATTACCGAGCCCGCGGACTTGAGCAGGAACAGCGGATGCGCCGGCACCGGCTTGTCGAGTTTCGCGGCCAGCGCGTGATAGTTGTTCCACAGCGCGACGATCTTTCCCGGCGCGCACGGTGCGAGCGGCGTCAGCGCGCGCGTCGACAGCACCTCGCCGGTCGGCACCCGCTGATCGAGGCTTGCGTACTCGTGCAGATAACCGCCTTCGACACGGCCGAACACAATGCCGCCATCGCCCGACATGAAGCGCATCCATATATCCATATCCTGCTCCCTCGTGTAGACCGCGCAGCCCTCAGATCGCACCGGCCGCGCGCAACGCGCTGATCTGGTCGTGCGAATAGCCGAGTTCGGCCATCACTTCGTCGGTGTGTTCGCCTAGCAGCGGCGAGCGTTGGACGTCCGTCGGACTGTCCGACAGTTTGATAGGATTGCCGACCGTCAGATACTTGCCGCGCACCGGGTGATCCACCTCGACGATCGTTCCCGTCTTGCGCAGCGACGGCTCTTCGGCCAGTTCCTTCATCGACAGGATCGGGCCGCACGGAATATCGTATTGATTGAGGATCTGCATGGCCTCGAACTTGGTCCGCGTCATGGTCCAGCGCTCGATCTCCGCGAAAATTTCTTTCAGCCGCGGCAAGCGTGCGGCAGGTGTTGCGTAATCGGGATCGGTGGTCCATTCTTCCCTGCCGATCACGTTGCAGATCTTCGTCCACACCGGCGCCTGGGCAATGAAATAGATGTAGGCGTTCGGGTCCGTCTCCCAGCCCTTGCACTTCAGGATCCAGCCAGGTTGCCCGCCGCCCGACGCATTGCCGGCGCGCGGCACCGCTTCGCCAAAGGTGCCGTTCGGATATTGTGGGTACTCCTTCATGACACCGGTGCGATCCAGGCGCTGCTGATCGCGCAATTTCACCCGGCACAGGTTCAGCACGCCGTCCTGCATCGCTGCCAGCACCTTCTGGCCACGGCCGGTCTGGGTGCGTTGATAGAGCGCCGTCACGATCCCCAGCGCCAGATGCAAGCCGGTGCCGCTATCGCCGATCTGCGCGCCCGTCACGACCGGCGGACCGTCGTCGAAACCCGTCGTCGATGCCGCCCCGCCGGCGCATTGCGCGACGTTCTCGTACACCTTGCAGTCTTCATAGGGGCCCGGACCGAAGCCCTTGACGGATGCCACGATCATGCGGGGGTTGAGCTCCTGGATGCGCTCCCAGGTAAAGCCCATCCGGTCCAGCGCGCCCGGTGCAAAGTTCTCCACCAGCACATCGCATTTCTGGATCAGCGCTTCGAGCACCTGCTTGCCTTCCGGATTCTTCGTGTCGAGCGTAACCGAGCGCTTGTTGTGATTGAGCATCGTGAAGTAGAGGCTGTCCGCATCGGGGATGTCGCGCAGTTGCTCGCGCGTGATGTCCCCTGCGCCGGCCCGCTCCACCTTGATCACATCGGCGCCGAACCACGCCAGCAATTGCGTGCACGTCGGACCCGATTGCACATGCGTGAAATCGAGGATGCGTACGCCGTCGAGTGCTTTTCCCATGTCCTGTTTCTCCTTTAGATCCGGCTGCTTTACTTGTACATGGTCTGGTTTTTGGTGCCCGGCGCGTATTCGCGCGGGTCGACCCAGATGTTCACCACCGCCGAGCGTCCGCTACGATGAATCGCCTCACGGGCGCGTTGCAACGCACCCGCGATGGACGCCGGATCGCGTACCTCTTCGCCATAGCCGCCCAGCATCTCCGCAAACTTGCTGAACGGCACGTCGCTCAGGAGATTGCCGACGTTGCCGCGCTCCTCGCCGTACTTCGCAAGCTGGCCGTAGCGAATCTGGTTCATTGCCGAGTTGTTGCCGATCACGGCAAGGTACGGCGCACCGAAGCGATTGGCCGTCTCCATGTCGAAGGCGGTCATGCCGAACGAACCGTCGCCGTAGTAGCAGAGCACTTCCTTGTGCGGATGCGCGAGCTTCGCGGCGAGTGCAAAGCCGGTGCCGACGCCCAGCGAACCGAGCGCGCCAGGATCCATCCATTGCCCCGGACGGCGCGGCCGCACCGCCTGCGCAGAGATCGTCACCACGTCGCCGCCGTCGCCGATGTACACGGTATCGTCGGAAAGGAACTCGTTCAGTTCGTAGGCGACGCGATAGGGATGGATCGGCGTGTTGGCCGACCTGAACAACGGCATCAATTTTTCCGTTGCGGCGGCTTCGGCGTCTTGCAACTGCGCCATCCACTTGCGGCGCGCCTGGCGCTTGTCGTCCTTCAGGCGGCCGCTCGCCGCTTGCAGCACCGCAGCGAGAATCGCACCGGGATCGCCGACGAGACCGAGATCGATGTCGCGGTTCTTGCCCACCGTGCGATAGTCCATGTCGATCTGCACCAGCTTCAGTTCCTTGCTGATGCGTTTGCCGTAGCCCATTCTGAAATCGAAAGGAGTCCCAACGACGATCAGGACATCTGCATTCGCAAATGCCTGTGAACGGGTACGGTCGAAATGATGCGGATCGCCCGGCGGCAGCAAGCCGCGGCTCGCACCGTTGAAGTAACCGGGGATATCGAGTCCGCGCAGCAGCGCCACCGCTTCTTCATGGCCGCGTGCCGTCCAGACCTGCTGGCCGTACAGGATCGCCGGACGTTCTGAGGCGACGAGAAGATCGGCCAGCCTCTCGATGTCGCGCGGGTCGCCGATCGATTTCGTCGACGCGCGATAGTGACCCGGTTGCGGCACGACGGCCCGCGTCAACTCGACTTCGCGATCGAGCACGTCGCGCGGAATCTCGAGGTACGCAGGACCTGGCGCGCCGTTGTAGCATTCGCGCACCGCCATCGAAATCATGTCCGCTACCCGCTCGGTGCTCGGCACGCTGGCGGCAAACTTGGTGATAGGCGCCATGATGTCCACATGCGGCAAATCCTGCAGCGAGCCCATCTTGTGCTGCGTCAGCGCGCCTTGACCGCCGATATGCAGGACCGGGCTTTCCGAACGAAACGCCGTGGCGATGCCGGTGACGGCGTTCATGCAACCGGGTCCTGCTGTCGTCACCACACAGCCCAGCTTGCCGGTTTGCCGCGCATAACCATCCGCCGCATGCGCCGCGACCTGCTCGTGACGCACGTCGATAATGCGAATCCCCTCGTCGACACAGCCATCGTAGATGTCGATGATGTGGCCGCCGCACAGCGTGAAGATCGTATCGACCCCTTCGTTTTTCAGCGCCCTCGCGACCAGGTGACCGCCCGAGACGACACCGGCATTGCGGGTCTTCTGCTTGAGCGTGTCGTCGGCCGTCGTGCTGCCCGTGGCGGGGTTGAGGGATGAAACAACTGCAGACATGGTCGTCTCCTGTCCTGGTCAATCGGTTGTTCAACGTTGCTCGACGGACGCGGCCGCTTCAATGACGCCCTACTGGGGAGTCTGGCAGGCTCTGCTCCATACGGTATGTGATATATCAGATTCAATCAAGGACAAATTCCGTGTGAGGATTAACTTGAGATTCGTGTTCCTGACGCTTGCCAGGAGCCGGTTTTGGGGCGAAATCCCGCCCAATGGCATGGTTGATCAAGGGAAAACACCGATGAACGATACAAGTCCGTTTGTGTTGATATATCACATACTATATTTTTAACAACGTCAAGGAAGACTTGTTGCGCACCGCGGCAAGCGGTGGCGTGACCGTAGATAGAGAAAAAACGCTAAGGAATACCAGGCGTTCCGCACCGCGCGTCCATGCAAAAAGGCCAGCGGTGTCGCCACCACTGGCCTTGTTTGCGCATCGACGTCAGTGTCGGAGAGAAGCCGTCAGCAGCTCAATCCAGGAAGTCGCAATTCGCTTCGACAAAGGTCGCGAGATCCAGCGAGTGCTGGCGTGTGAGCCGCTCGGCCAGTTCGGTGTCGCGCTTCTCGAGTGCCTCGATGATGCGCAGGTGGTCGACAATCGAGCGCGACGCGCGGTCGCTTTGCGAGATCGTCATCCGGCGGATGGCCCGCACATGGATGAAGATGTTCTTGATCGTATCGAGGATGATCTGCGACTTCGACAACTCGACAATCGCCTGATGGAACGCGATGTTCGCGTCCGAGTACTCCGCAATGTGCTCAGCGGGCGTCGTGTCCTGGAAATTGTCGAACATGTGGCGCAGCCCGGCGATTTCCTCGTCCGTGGCGTGCAGCGTGGCAAGACGTGCGGCCATGCTTTCGAGCGCGGCCCACATCTGGATCATCTCGACAATTTCGCGCTTGCTCTTACGCACGATGTAGATGCCGCGGCGCGGCACCATGCGCAGAAAGCCTTCCTGTTCCAGCAGCGTCATCGCTTCGCGCACCGGCGTGCGGCTGACGCCGAGCGACTCGCTCAGCACCCGCTCGTCGAGGCGAATCTCGTCGCGCGACTGGTAGATATCCGCGTCGGCGATAGCCTGGCGCAGCATTGCATAAGCCTGGTCGCGCAGGCTCGCGCTCGCGCCGATCGGCTGCAAGGTCAGGGTCAATGGGGTAGCCACTGCTTCAGTTTGAAGTTCTGACGACATTCATCGCCTCTTGTTGAACACGTGCACCCGCCTGGCTGCCCGGGTTTGCGCCCGCAGTGGCGCCCGGATGGACACCACAAGGCGCCGCGGCCGCGCTGTCCCATTCGCCCAGGCCGGCGAAACGGCCATGTTGTGCTGCCAGTTCGGCAACCGGCTGCGGAATCCACCGGGTCAACAACACCGTGGCGGCTGCCCCCAAACCTACGACGGCTATGGCGAGCAGGGCAAGAGGAACGCACTCCATTTGCAACTCCGAATGATTGAATCCGTAGATCGGTCAATCATATGCTGCGTTGCCGCAAATATCAATATTTCGTATGTAGTATATCAACTCGCTATGCTCTTCGACAGCAACATCAAGGTACCATGGCGGCCGCCCGACAGTGCAGACACAAGCAAATACCACGTAGCCAGGGCGGTAAGCATGTGCTCACTGCTGCGCTGTAAGCGGACTCTGCCGCTTACAGGCGCCTCGGTGTTAACGCGGAAAACGCGCGCTATGCGCGCATCTCCGTGCGCCAATCGCGCAATTTGCCCTAACCATGGATTGTCGACGGCGCCGCGCCTCACTATTCTTCGGGGACTCTTGCAGCAGATCACGCACAGCGGCGGCCACCTGGTATCGGGCACCGCCTTCAGCGCGACCCCTCGTCTGCAGTTCAGATATCAGGAAGGAGACACGTCATGACCCTAGCAGTATCGACAGCGGCCCGAGCCGACGGGACCATCAACGGAAGCCGGGCCCGCCGCGCAGCCCTCGGCAGTTTTGTCGGCGCAGTGGTCGACTGGTACGACTTCCTCCTGTACGGCATCGTCGCCGCCCTCGTCTTCAACAGCCAGTTCTTTCCGCACGTTAGCCCGGCAATGGGCACACTCGCGGCATTCGCGACATTCGGTGTCGGCTTCCTGTTCAGGCCGCTCGGCGGCTTCATCTTCGGCCACTACGGCGACCGGCTCGGCCGCAAGCGCATGCTGGTGCTGACCGTCATGATGATGGGCCTGTCGACGGCCGCGATCGGGCTGCTGCCGTCGTTTCTCAGCATCGGCTGGTGGGCGCCGGTGTTGCTCGTGACGCTGCGGGCGATTCAGGGCTTTGCGGTCGGCGGCGAATGGGGCGGCGCGGCGCTGATGGCCGTCGAAAGCGCGCCCGAGAAAAAGAAGGCGTTCTACAGCAGCGGCGTGCAGGTGGGCTACGGGGTTGGCCTCGTGCTCGCCACCGGGCTCGTGTCGATCATCAGCCACTCGATGGACAACGCCACCTTCCTCGCGTGGGGCTGGCGTCTGCCGTTCCTGTTCAGCGTGGTGCTGGTGCTGATCGCGCTGTGGATCCGCTCGAACATGGAAGAGTCGAAGGAGTTCGTCGAGAAGGTCGTCGAAAAAGGTACGACCCGGCCGCGGCTGCCGATCGTCGAGGCGTTGCTCACGCACCCCAAGGCGTTCCTGCTGATCATCGCGCTACGCCTCGCCGAGCTCTTCACGATGTATATCGTGACCGCTTTCGCGCTGAACTATTCGACCGCCAACCTGGGCATGCCGCGCACCTTCTTCCTGAACATCGGCTTGCTGGTCGGCGCGCTCAGTTGCGTGACGATCCCGTGCTTCGCGATGGCCGCCGATCGCTTCGGCCGCCGGCGCGTCTACATGGTCGGCGCGCTGGTCGGCATGCTAAGCGCGGTGCCGTTCTTCCTCGCACTCGAGGCGCGCGCCACGGTGTGGATCGTGATCTTCGCGGTGATGCTGGCCAACGTTGCGCACGACATGGTGGTGAGCGTGCAGCAGCCGATGTTCACCGAACTGTTCGGCACCGAGTACCGCTACTCGGGCGCGGGCGTCGGCTACCAGGTGGCGAGCGTGGTCGGCGGCGGCTTCACGCCGTTTATCGCCGTCGGGCTGGTCAACCTCGCGGACGGATCGTGGCATCCGGTGGCGGCTTATCTCGGCGTCGGTTGCCTGATCTCGCTGCTGGTCGCCGCGCGCATGAAAACCGGCCGCAACGTTTCCTGACTCCATGCTGCGGCGCAGAATTGCGCGGCGGCGAGACGGTGTCCGAGGACACGTCGTCCCCTTCTCCCGCTCGCTGACTGAGCTCCCGCCATGCCGCCCTGCGCGGCATTCTGCTTTTTTGCGCGCTGCAAAACGGGGCGACGCCGGCCGCCTCTCGAACTCCAGTCCAATACCAGGCGAACACCTTATGCACTCCTATCTCATATTGCTAATGCATGAGGCACAACATATCGTTTGGTAGACGGTGTGACTACCACCTGTTCTGCGTGTGCTTCTCGGTCCAATATGAAACCCGGAAGCATATATCGCGCGACGAGGCGGAGCATGCCCGTCACGCTGCGACGCTCAAGCGTTGGCAGCAAGCGCCGATAACAAACCAAACAAGACACGCAAACGGAGACTGATCATGAGCAGCATTACCGAGCCGAGGGGGAAGTCAGGCTCTGCCCCATTCTTTTCCAAACAGGCCACCGTGGCAGGCCCGGGCTTCTCGCGCTGGATGGTGCCGCCCGCCGCGCTCGCCGTGCATCTGTGTATCGGCCAGGCGTACGCGTTCTCGGTGTTCAACGGGCCGCTCACGAAGGTGATCGGCATCACGCAATCCGCGCCGGACGACTGGTCGCTCACCACGCTCGGCTGGATCTTTTCGCTGGCGATCGTGTGCCTCGGTTTGTCGGCGGCATTCGCGGGCAAGTGGCTCGAACGGGTGGGACCGCGCCGCACGATGTTTACCGCCGCATGCTGCTTCGGCGGCGGCTTTCTGGTCGCGGCGCTCGGGGTCTGGATGCATCAGATCGCGTTGCTGTATCTCGGCTATGGCGTGATCGGCGGCATTGGCCTGGGGCTCGGTTATGTGTCGCCGGTTTCGACGCTGATCCGCTGGTTCCCCGACCGTCGCGGCATGGCGACCGGCATGGCGATCATGGGCTTCGGCGGCGGTGCGATGATTGCCGCCCCGCTGTCCGTCGCGCTGATGAATCACTTCCGCAACGCGACCAGCAACGGTGTGGCCGAAACCTTCGTAGTACTGGGCATTGCGTATTTCATCTCCATGTCGATCGGCGCGCTCGCCATCCGCGTACCGCCCGCCGACTGGAAACCGGACGGCTGGACACCGCCCGTCGCCACCCAGAAGAAGATGATCTCGCGCAATCACGTGCATATCGACGAGGCGTTGAAGACCCCGCAGTTCTATCTGATCTGGCTCGTGCTGTTTCTCAACGTGACGGCGGGCATCGGCATTCTCGGCCAGGCCTCGGTGATGATTCAGGAGAGCTTCAAGAACACAGTGACGGCCGCGGCGGCCGCGGGCTTCGTCGGACTGCTGTCGCTCTTCAACATGGGCGGACGCTTTGTGTGGGCCTCCGCGTCCGACTGGATTGGCCGCAAGAACACCTATTTCATCTTCTTCGCGCTCGGCGCCGTGCTGTACTACCTCGTGCCGGGCTTCGCCGCCTCGGGGCAGATTGCGCTGTTCGTGCTCGCCTACTGCGTGATCCTGTCGATGTACGGCGGCGGCTTCGCGACGGTACCTGCCTACCTGGCGGATATGTTCGGCACGGCTTTCGTCGGCGGCATTCACGGCCGTCTGCTGACGGCATGGGCGGCCGCGGGCGTAGCCGGCCCCGTGCTGGTGAACTACATCCGTGCCTATGAAGTGGCGCATGGCGTAGCCAAAGCGGATGCGTACACGATGACCGTGCATATCATGGTGGTCCTGCTGGTCGTCGGCTTTGTCTGCAATCTGCTGGTCAAAGGGGTGCACGAGAAACACCACATGAGCGATGCGCAGCTCAAGAGCGGCCAATAAAGGGAGATCGATATGAGCACGATTCAAAATCACCAGCCTACCTCCACGGCCAAACTTGCCGTCTTCTGGTTGTATGTGCTGATCCCGCTTGCGTGGGGCGTGGTGAATACGCTGCTGCAAGCGGTGAAGCTGTTTGGTTGATCGCGGCGGCTAGAGCGCCACCCCACTGGAGAACGCGTGTGGGGTGGCGCTTAAGCCTTCGCCATTCAGCGTCGGGCGCGCAGACCGGCGCCTGACGTGTCGCTCAATGCGCTACCACTGATACGCCGCACCGGCACCGACCGTCGTCGTGGCCGAACTGATACCGGCGCCGAGCTTGACCTTCAGGTTCTGCGTGACGCGCGCCGACAATCCCACCGCCATCGCCTGATAGCCCTTGTATCCCGACGTACCCACGCCGATGGCGAGATTCTTGTTCGCATCGACATCCGGGATCATGGTCAGCGCAATGGCCGATGCGGTCCCGCTGTAGGCGTTGCGCGCCAGATCGCTCATGCCCGACTGGAATTGCCCCATGTTGACGGCGTCAGTCGGCGCCACGCCGTTCGCGACGTTGGTGAGGCGCCGCTCGTTGCCGGGCGCCCCCACCGACACCGTGTTCGGCTGATCGGCCACCGAACCCTGGCCGATGGCAACCGAGTTCGCGCCGCTTGCCGTTGCACCGCCGCCAATCGCCATCGAGTCCTTACCGGTTGCCGCCGCCGGGGTGCCGTCGGTATTGGTCGAGATACCGGTGTTGCCGGTCGTTTGCACGTTCTGCACCGCTTGCGTGAGATCGTTGACCTGCTGGTTCGTGGTCCAGAGTTGCGCGCCGGTGACAGCATCCGTGCTGGTCGCCGACAAGGTCCCGGCCTGCAGGTTGGTTAGCTTCACCGCCGGCGCGCTGGCCGAGCCGCCCAGCGTGACCGAGTTGTGGGCGGAACTGTCGTACTGCACCGCGTTCGCCACGGTTCCGCTGATGGAGCCGACTGTGGTTTGCAGGCTCGCGATGTCCGAAGTGTTCTGCGTGACGCGGCCATCCAGATTGCCAAGCGCACCGCCCACACTGTTCACGCTCGTTCCGCCGACGCTATAGCTCGGCGCCGTAATCGTGCCGTCGGCGTTCACGGTCGAGCCGCCACCGAGCGCCACCGCCGTGCTCGCGGCATGCGCATACAGTTGCGAGCCGTTAACGGCGTCCGTGCTGGCGGCATTGACCGCTCCGGGCGCTACGCCGGTCACGACGCGGTTACCCGCGGTGCCGGCCAGATTGATCAGCGTGCCGTCGGTCGCCCCGCCCACATTGATGATTCGACTCGTCGCGTCCTGTGTGACGAGACCGATGTTGCCCGCGGCGATGTTCTGCTGCAGGGTCGTCAGACCGTTGTCGAGCGAGCCAAGGGCGTCGCCTACTGTGGTTTGCGTGCCGCCCTGCATGTGGTAAGTGGGCCCCGTCACGGAACCGTCCGCATTGATCTGCGCGCCGCCGCCCAACGCCGAGACGACCGGCTTGAGTTGGCCCATGTTGACCGCGGAGCCATCGGTCGTGCCCGCGGCGACGCCTAGCAATTCACGCGCGCCGGCTGTCCCCGTCAAGTCGACCTGGGCGCCGTCCGTCTCCTTGCCCACGCTCAGATTGCGCGAGGTTGGATCCTGTTGCAGCAGACCCACTGTCCCCGTGTTGATCTGGCTGGTCAGGTTAGTGACCGAACCTTCGACCGTCGTGACACGCGTATCGAGGTGGGTGATATCGCCGGCGTTCTTTGCGATGTCGTTCGTGTTTTGGGTGATGTTGCTGGTGTTCTGGTCGACACTCTGGTTGGTGGCGTACAACTGGGTGCCATTGACCGCATCGGAACTGTCGGCCGCCAGCGTCCCTGCTGCGACGTTGGCGATCCGCACAGGCGTACCGGCATGGCCTAGCGTCACACTGCCGTGCTCGCTGGAGTCGTACATCACGGTAGCCGCGAGTGCTGCGCCCACGTCGCCATAAGTGTTGCCGCCAATGCTGTAGGCAGGCGCGCTCAACGTGCCGTCTGCGTTCACTTTCGAGCCGCCACCCAAAGCCGCCGCCGTGCTGGCAGCATGCGCGTACAACTGCGAGCCGTTCACGGCGTCCGCGCTGCGCGCGTTCACCGCGCCGGAAGCCACGTTCGTGAGCGTGACCGGAACCTTTGCTGCGGTACCGCCCAATGTCACGGTGCTATTCGACAAGTCGTCGTACGTAACGAAACTGTTCATCAGATTGCCGCTGGAGTCCATCTGGGCTCCAAGGTTCTTCAACTGGCTGACGTTCACCACGTCGGTATCCTGCGTGCCGGCTGCCACGTTGATGATCTGACGCTGCTGTGAGCTGCTGCCAACAGAGATGGCATTGACCCGATCCGCCAGCGCACCGCTTCCGATGGCCACCGAGCTGGTTGCCGTTGCACTGGCGTTACCGCCGATGGCAACCGCGTTCAAGCCTGTCGCCGACGAATCGGCCAGCGTGGAATTCGCATGTAAATACTTGACCCCACCACCGTTGACGATGCTATTCATCGCGTTGGTCACGTTCGCGACGTTACCCCGCGTAGTCGCCGCCACCCCTGCCAGATTCGCCACATCCTGGTTCGTCTGGTACAACTGCGAACCGTTGACGGCATCCGTGCTCCCTGCTCCCAGGCTGCCCGCCGCGAGACCGGTTATCTTCGTGCCGGCGGCTCCCTTGAGCGTGATGGAATCTTGCACCACAGTGTCGTAAGCAGCAAAACTATTCAGGACATTGCCGCCAGTGTCCAGGCTAGCCCCCAGACTCTTCAACTGACCGGCATTCACCGCATCCGTGTTCTTTGCACCCGCTGCCACGTTGGTCAGCAACACCGGTGTCTTGGCGCCGGCACCGCCTAGCGTCACGACTTTGTGCAGCGCCGAGTCGTACCGCACCGTGTCATCCGAAGCGCTACCGGCCGCCGCGAGCGCCGCGGAGATGTCCGCATAAGTGCGGCCGTTCACCGCGAACGCGGGTTGCTGAAGCGTGCCGTCCGGGTTGACGGCCGCACCGCCGCCGATTGCCGTGGTGACACCCTTGAGCTGGCCGACGTTGACCGCGTCGGTATTCTGCGTACCCGCTGCCACGTTGACAATCTGACGCTGCTGCGAGCTCGTACCTATTGAGACGGCATTCACGCGATCGGCAAGCGAGCCGTTACCGAGTGCAACGGAACCCGCAGCGCTCGCCGACGTATTCGCACCAAGCGCAACGGACCCCGGCGCGCTGACCGATGCGTTCGCGCCGAGTGCAACCGCCCCTGGGGCGTTGACCCACGTATTCGCGCCCAAGGCAACGGCATCCGGGGCGTTGACCACCGCGTTCGTGCCGAGCGCCATCGAACCGGACGCGCCCGACGACGTATAAGCGCCATACCCGAAAGCAACCGAGCTATCGCCGGCGGCCGTGCTGCTCGTACCGATAGCCAGCGTGTTTGGGGCGGCAGCGGCGGCGTTGTGACCCATCGCCATGGCATTCGCCGAATTGTCGGCGGTCGATGCGCCGGAACCGAGTACGGTTGCGTTCGTCGACAGCGCCGCAGCGTCCGTTCCAACCGCCGTCGAGCCTGAACTGTCCGCGACGGCTCGGGTACCGGCGGCCAGCGCCGCAAAGTCCGTCGCCGACGCCATATAACCGACAGCGACTGCACCGGCGCCACTTGCCTGTGCGCCGTTGCCAAGCGCAAGTGAATCGTCGGGATTCGCCTGAGCCTCGTTCGCAAAAACCGCCGTACCGGCGAACAGCGCAGGAAGCACAGCGATCTGTAGCGACCAGCCTGACGCCACGGCAGCAGCGAGCCTGGCCACGCTGCGCACCTTGCGGCGTGACCTTTTGTCATGCCGACGGGTTTTCTCTGGGGCAACCACAGAGGTACCCGGCGAAGCGTTCCACACGGTCTTACGATATTTATTCAAGATTTCCTCCCTTCCTCTTATGAACAATGCAACTCGCATAGCAGTCGCATTTCTTATGGATTCCGAAATTATCTGCAGAAATTTTTAACCACTTAAGAATCGCCACGCACCGTTGGCGATGCCGATACTGTTTCTACGCCACGGACCGAATCAGCAGACACGATTGATCAAGACAAAATATCCTCACAAAGATAAATTTATCTCTTTTACGCTAAATTTCACAAATAGGACATACGAAAACTCCGAAATTAGATCGAAGTGCCACAAGGATCCAGGGAAACTACCGCGAGAATCCCGGCGCGATCGCCGTCCGTCCCGGCGCAAGAACCAGAACCCGAAAGTTGCAGCCCGATTCCAGTCTATCGGGCGCGGCCCAGGATTTCAGCCTGGCCAAACGGCCAACGCGTACGCGTGCCACACAGCAAACCCAGCACACACAGCACCCATCCCACAGCCAACATCATCGTCAGAAGGGAAGGTGATAAGGTGATACCCCGGTACTACCCGCCGGGCCGGGTCATATCAGGTCGGCCAAAGAAAAAACCCCACGTCGGCAAAGACGTAGGGCTCCATGACGCGCAACCGGCAGGCAATCAAAAACGGCAGAGCAACAACACGAAAACTTATCAAGCATACCGAACCGCTCACGCAGGCCCCCCTTCCCCTCCCTCGCGCGCCTCGAGCCTCACCGGAAACGTAATTTCAAAACTCGTCCCCTCGCCCTCATTCGAGTCGAAGCGGATCTGTCCGCCCAGCACCCGCGTCAACTCACGGACAATCGCGAGCCCCAGACCCGCGCCCGGAATATCGTCGCCGGTCGCCCGCTCGAATTCCTTGAACACCCGTTCGCGATCCGATGCGCCGATTCCCACGCCGGTATCCGACACCCGCAACCGCCATTGATCCTCGCCGGCCGCCGTCATCGCCAGTTCGACCTGGCCCACCTTGGTATATTTCGCGGCGTTGGTCAGCAGGTTGAGCGCCACCTGCTTCAGCTTGAGCCGGTTCGACACGATCGTGCTCAATGTATCGTCGAAGGCAGCCGTCAGGCGCAAACCCTTGGCTTCGACCGCGGGACTGCACGAAGCCACCAGTTCGTCGAACAGGCCGCGCAAGTCGAAACACTCCACAGCCGCTTGATGATTATCGCCAAGCACCACTGAATATTCGACCAGTTCGTCCACCAACGCCTTCATGTCCGCTGCCTGACGGTTCGCCAGCGCGAGCGCCGCTTCGACCTTCGCCGGCGCGCGCGACATCAGTTGCAGCGCCATCGAAAAGACATTCAGGAAGTTGCGCAGATCGTGCACGACGCTGCGCGTGATCTGCATGCGCGACTCGTACAGATCGCCCACCAGCCTCTGCTTCAAGGTGAGTTCGTGATTGGCGCGCTCCAGCCGGCCGGTGTATTCGTCGATTTTCCGGTCGCGTTCGGTGAGCACTTCCCGAATCGAGGTAAGCGTGACAAAGCTGACTGCCTCGTCGATGAAGTGCCGGGCCCGTTCCTCGTGACGCCGGGTGAAAAACGGCCGCGATTCGCTGAACTGGACAATCTGGCCGGCCAGCATCTGGCGGAACAGATCGAGTTCGCGCACCAGTTCGTCGATCCGGTAGCCTTGCCGCCAGCGCAGCTTGCCGTGCTTGCGCGCGTTACGCTCGATGGCCGGCTCGACCTGATCGAGGTCCTGCTCCTCCAGCGCGCCGCAGATTTCCTCGAGGATGGCCGGAATATGGTCGGAGAGCTGCTCGTAGGTCAGCCGGTCGGCGTCGCTCAGTTCGGTGTCGTGGAACACCGCCCGCATCCATCGCTCGGTCAGATTGACCTGGTCCAGACGAAGGCTCTCGGCAAAGGCGCGCAGCGGACGGAGTTGGGTATCGGGCATGAATCGGGGCCTACCGCCATGAAGGAGGAGAAAAATGACCCCGCCGACCCGGCCGGGGCTCGCTCGATCACCTGCTTCATCAGCGTATCACGCCCGGCTTGCGCCCCGCACCGGGAGGCTTACCTCAGACAAATAGGCCGTGATTAGACCCGTTCGAACAGCACGTCTTGCGCGCCTTCCCACAGCACCTTGGTACCGAGTTCGCGCAGGTGTTCCTTGCCTTCGACGACCGTCAGGAAGTGATTGCCGGCCAGTTGCCCCATCTTGCTGGCGAAGCAGCACGAGCCATAGGCGAGGATGATCTCCGTTTCGCTGTAGCCGCCGGGGTAAAACAGAATGTCGCCGACCGACGGGTGGCTCGTATGGTTCTCGAAACCCACGGCCTGGCCGTCGTTTTCCAGCTTGAAGTCGCCGAGCGGCACCCAGCAGCCTTCGCCGCTCCAGCGGACGTGGATCAGCTTCTGGCGATATGGCAGCAGTTTCAGGAAGGCGGCCACCGTCTGCGGTGCGTCCGGGTGGGTCTCGGCGATAAATTCGTGGCCGCAGGAGGTGATTCGAAGTCGTGTCATTGCAGTCTGTCCGCTTGATCAGGTTGAACGGGATGGTCGGCCAGCCGTCATTTTGTGGGCGCGGGGCGCTAGCCGACAGAGACAGTTTCGGCAGCACCGGTCAGGCCAGTTGGTCAGCAGCGGCAGCAACAGCGACCGCCCCTCTCAATGCTGCAAGAAAACCGGCACGATGTCGACGAACAGGATCTTGACGATCGTCATCCCCGGAAAAATCATCGCGTAGCCGATATCGGGCTCGTCCGTCGGCGCCAGCTTGTTGGCGTACGCCAGAATGGCCGGATTGCCGCAGGCGCCGGCGACTATGCCCGCCACCTGATCGAACGACATGCGGCAGACGAACATCCCCAGCAGAATCACCGGGACGGCAAGCGCGAGCAGCACCACGGCGCCGAGCCCCAGCATCAGCAGCCCCGTCTCCGAGACGGTGGCGGCAAACCGCGGACCCGAGGTCATGCCGACCTGGGCCAGAAACACCGTCAGCCCCAGATTGCGCAGCACGAGATTGGCGGAGAGCGGAATGGTCCAGTTCAGGCCTGCGGTGCGGCGCAATTTGCCGAGAATCAACGCGACGATCAGCACTCCAGATAATCCTAGCCCGACCTTGCCGATTCCCGGTAGCGGAATGCTGAGCGCGCCGAGCAGGAAGCCGAGCGCCATGCCGATACCGATCGAGATATAGCTGAACTCCGCGGTCCCCTTGATCGAATTGCCGAAGAACTTGCGCAACGCCGCGAAATCCGCGGGGTTCGCGAGCAGTCCCACGCGGTCGCCAAACTCGAGCACGAGGTCCGAGCGTGCCAGCAGATCGGTGTCGCCACGGCGCACATGGGCGACGACCGCGGCGTTGTCGCCCGGCAGGCCGAGTTCGCCGAGCGTCCGGCCCACAATCGCCGGTCGCGAAGCGAATACCCTCAGGTAGTCGAGATGCTTGCGGTCTTTGAGCATCCGGCCCGGCTCCGGCTCGCCGAGACGCTTGCCCGCAAGATCGAGCGTCGCGCGGTTCGGGCCGACCATCAGCAGGATGTCATGCTCGGCCAGCACCAGATCGGGCGTGGCGGGTTCGTTGTGATGCGCGCGCCGCCGCGCCACGACCTGCACGTCGCCCGGCAGACCGCTCATCAGTTCGGCCACCGTCTTGCCCGCGAATTGCGGATTGCCCAGCGAGACCTCCAGTATCTCCATGCCGCCGCCCGAAGGCGCGACGATCTTCGGCTTGAAAATAGCAAACGCGATGTACAGCAACACGATCGGCCCGGCCACGCCGAACGGATAGGCGACCGAATAGCCCACCGCGGGATCGTCGTTGCCGAGTTCGGCAATGGCCGCCTGCAGCGTGGCCGTGCTCGTGCCCGAACCCGCGAACAACCCGAGCGCGTGGCCGGGATTGAGTTGATAGACCCTCATGCAGACGAGGCTCGTCACGCCGGACAACAACACGCCGACCAGCGCGATCAGGTTCGCCCTTCGTCCATAGGCGCTGGTGAAGCCGAGAAAGAACTGCTTGCCGTACTGCGCCCCCACCGCATACAGGAAGAGCGCGAGGCCCAACGTGCCGATCATGGCCGCGGGTGCCGACCTGGGTGCAAACCAGCCAATCGCCAGCGCGACGAACAAAACCGCTCCCACGCCGAGAGAAAATCCCTTGATGTTGATTTCTCCCACGCCATAGCCGATCGCAATTGTGAGGAACAGGGCGAACATCGGCTGCTGCTCAAGCAATGTCTTGACGAACTCCATGATGGCCTCGGCCTCGGTTCAATACCTGGTTTGGCGTCTGCTTCAGTACCCGGTTCAGTCGGGCATGCGCCGCTCGGCAACGCCTGGCAGCCCTGATTGAAAATAACGCAACCTTGCGCGTCAGACGAGCGCTTTGGCAGGCTGCTCCCGCTTCCACTGCGCGAACAACGCGGCGACCGCACAGGACGCGAGGCGTGCGGTCAAGGAGTCGGCGCGGCTGGTCAGGACGATCGGCAGACGCGCGCCCAGCACGATCCCCGCCGCGTCGGCGCCGGCCAGAAAGGTCAGGCTCTTGGCGAGCATGTTGCCCGCTTCGAGATCGGGCGCGATCAGAATGTCGGCCTGGCCCGCTACCGGCGAATCGATATGCTTGATCCTGGCAGCCGCCAGATCGATGGCATTGTCGAGCGCGAGCGGCCCGTCGAGCAGTCCACCGGTGATCTGTCCGCGATCGGCCATCTTGCACAGCGCGCCGGCTTCAACCGTTGTAGGCATACTGGGGTTGACTGTTTCGATTGCCGAAAGTATCGCCACCTTCGGCAACGCGCAGCCCAGCGCATGGGCCAGATCGATCGCGTTCTGGATGATGTGCATCTTGTCCAGCAAGGTCGGGACAATGTTGACAGCCGCATCGCTGATGATCAGCGGCTGCTTCAGCGCCGGCACGTCCATCACGAAGCAGTGGCTGATGCGCCGTTCCGTGCGCAGCCCGCCGTCGCGATGGACCACAGCGCCCATCAATTCGTCGGTATGCAGGCTGCCCTTCATCAACACGCTGACCGCGCTCTCGCGCGCAAGCCGTACCGCGGCCTCGGCCGAGGCGTGGCTGTGCGCGGTGTCGACGATCGAGTAACCCGAGATGTCGAGCTCGCAATGCGCCGCAACGGCGCGGATTTTCTGCTCGGGGCCAACGAGAATGGGACGGAGCAGGCCCTGCTTTGCGGCATCCACCGCGCCGCGCAAGGCGCTCTCATCGCAAGGATGGACGACCGCGCATGGCATCGGTTCGAGCGCCTGACACGCCGCAATCAGGCGCTGGTACTTCTCGTGCTTCTGTTCCATCGTCTGTGACTCCAGGGGGCTTCGCGCATGGACGCGCCTTTGCTTCGCCCGCGCTCACCGGCCGGTTCGGGCGACCTCGCCAAAGACTGACCGAACAACTCTAGTCTGTCCGATTGATGTTTTCAATAACTGCCGCCGAAGCATGCAGCAAGCATGGTAGGCCGGCACGCGGCGATTCGCGCCGGGTGCCCCCATCGGCCGTCGCACACCTGGCGGTCAAAGCGCAGGCTGACCTGTCGTCCACGTGCCGATGATCTCTTCGATCGCTCGCGCGGCCGATATCAACGCAGCCTCGCCACGCGGCTTGCCGGCAATCTGGATGCCCACCGGCAAACCGCTCGCGGTCATCCCGCACGGAATCGCCATCACGGGCACGCCGAGCATCGTCAGGCCGTAGGTAATGGCGAGCCAGTCGATATAGGTGTCGAACTGCCGCCCTGCCGCTTCCTTGACGTATTGCTCTTCGACGGGGAACGGCGGCACGATCGTCGCCGGACAGATCAGCACGTCATAGCGTTCCAGCAGCGCCGCGGTGCGGTTGAACAGCTCGCCGCGCGTCCGATAGGCCGCAGACACCGCGCGCCCTTCAAGCTGCAGACCGAACTCGATGTTCCAGATGACGTCCGGGTTGATCATGTCGCGATGCTGCGCGAGGACCTCTTCGTAGTTCATCGCATACGAGACGCCGCGCAGCACGTGAAATGCCTTGTGCGCAGCGCTCAGATCGATGTCCGGCGTATCCACGCCGATACCCGCCGCGCTCAGGCGGTCCATGGTCTTGCGACAGACCGCGAGAATCTCCGCCTCGGGCTTCGCAATGCCAAGCCCCTCGCTAAACGCGATGCGCACAGGACGCTGCGGTTGCAACGCGCAGTCGAGAAAACGCCGCGTGGGCTCGGCGAGCGCCAGCGGCGCACCGGGAAGCTCGCCGCACATCGCGTCGAGCAGCAGTGCCGTGTCGGTCACGTTGCGCGCCATGGGTCCGTTGACCGCGAGCGTGTCGAACGGGTTGGCGGCCGGCCCGGTGGCCACCCGGCCCGGCGTAGGCCGCAAGCCGACCACACCGCAGAACGCCGAGGGCGTGCGCAGCGAGCCGGCCAGGTCCGAGCCGTGAGCCACCCACGCGGTCCGCGAGGCCAGCGCGGCCGCTGCCCCACCGGACGAGCCGCCTGCCGAGCGCGACAGGTCCCATGGATTGCGCGTGATGCCGAGCACGCTGTTGTAGGTATGACCGCCCGAGCCGAATTCGGGCGTATTGGATTTCGCGTAGACGACTCCGCCGCGTGCTTCGAGCAGGGTCACGGCGGCGTCGGAGCGTTCGGGTATCCGCTCGGCGTAAACCGTCGAGCCGCGGGTGGTGCGAACCCCGGCCACGTCGGTCAGGTCCTTGATCGGCACCGGCAGCCCGCACAGCACGCCGCGCTCGGCGACCGGGCGCTTGAGCAATGCGTCGGCATGAGCATGCGCCCGCTCCCAGCAGAGCGTGGGCAGCGCGTTGACGCGCGGCTCGACCTGCTCGACGCGCCACGCCAGCGTGTCGAGCAGATCGTGGGGCGTGACCTCTTCGCGTTGCAGCAGGCCGACGATTTCGTGAGCGGAGCGGTCGATCAGGGAGGCGTCAACGGACATGGGCGGGACCTCTTTCTATCGTGTTAAGAGTGCCCAAAGTGTCTCACGTTGCGCCGCATCCGGTCCGCCGGCCGGGCAAGGCAAGGCTACGTCTTCAACCGGTAACCCGTCTTGAAGATCCACGCCACGATTGCGAGGAAGATCGCCAGAAACAGCGCGGTCATGCCGAGGCTCACGGCGACGTCCACATCCGCCATGCCGTAAAAGCTCCAGCGAAAGCCGCTCACCAGATAGACGATCGGATTGAACAAGGTCACGATCTTCCAGAACGGCGGCAGCATATTGACGGCGTAAAAGCTCCCGCCGAGAAACGTCAGCGGCGTAATGATCAGCAGCGGCACGAGTTGCAGCTTCTCGAAACTGTCCGCCCAGATGCCGATGATGAAACCGAACAGGCTGAAGGTCACCGCCGTGAGCACCAGGAACAGCACCATCCAGAACGGATGCTGCACCTGCAGCGGCACGAACAGGCCCGCGGTGGCGAGAATGATCAGTCCGAGCAGGATCGATTTGGTTGCGGCCGCACCGACATAGCTCACCACGATCTCCAGGTAGGAGACCGGTGCCGACAACAACTCGTAGATCGTGCCGGTGAACCTTGGAAAGTAAATCCCGAACGACGCGTTCGAGATGCTCTGCGACAACAGCGACAGCATGATCAGACCCGGCACGATGAACGCGCCATAACTGATGCCATCCACTTCCTTGATGCGCGAGCCGATGGCCGCGCCGAACACCACGAAATACAGCGAGGTGGAGATCACCGGCGCGATGATGCTTTGCATCAGCGTGCGCCAGGTGCGCGCCATCTCGAACTTGTAGATGGCCTTGATAGCGTGAATGTTCATTGGTCACCTCTTAGCAGGCTGACAAAGATGTCTTCAAGCGAACTCTGCGTGGTCTGCAGATCCTTGAAGCGAATGCCTGCGTCTTCCAGCGCCTTCAGCAAGGCGATGATGCTGTTGCGCTCGCGTTCCGTGTCGTAGGTATAGATCAACTCGTTGCCGTCGCCCGAGAGCGCGAGACGATAGTCCGCGAGCGTCGCCGGTATCTCTTGCAGCGGGCTTTCGAGTTGCAGCGTCAGTTGCTTCTTGCCGAGCTTGCGCATCAACTCGGCCTTCTCTTCGACCAGCATGATCTCGCCGCCGTTGATCACGCCGATCCGGTCGGCCATCTCCTCGGCTTCGTCGATATAGTGCGTGGTGAGGATGATGGTCACGCCGCTTTCGCTCAGCGAGCGCACCAGTTGCCACATGTCGCGCCGCAGTTCGACGTCGACCCCGGCGGTGGGTTCGTCGAGAAACAGCACGCGGGGTTCGTGCGAGAGCGCCTTGGCGATCAGAACGCGCCGCTTCATGCCGCCCGAGAGCGTGATGATCTTGTTGTTGCGCTTGTCCCACAGTGAGAGATCCTTGAGGACCTTCTCGATGTAGGCGGGATTCGCCGGCTTGCCGAACAGTCCACGGCTGAACGACACCGTGGCCCAGACCGTTTCGAAGGAGTCGGTGGTCAGTTCCTGCGGCACCAGTCCGATCAGCGAACGCGCGGCGCGGTATTCGGTGGCGATATCGCGGCCATCCACCAGCACCGCGCCTTCGGTCGCCTTCACGATCCCGCAGATGATGCTGATGAGCGTCGTCTTGCCGGCGCCGTTCGGTCCCAGCAGCGCGAAAATCTCACCGCGACGGATCGACAGATTGATGTTTTTCAGCGCATGAAAGCCGGAAGCGTAGGTTTTGGAGAGATTCGTGACGGAGACGATAGGCTGCATGGAGGACACGGGTGCAGAGGCGGACGCCGGTTGGGTATGCCGGGCCGCAGCCCGGAGGGGTGATCCAGAATCGATGATGACCCTCGCAAAGTAAATGGAATCCGCTGAACGTCCGGGCTGCACCGCATAGGAACACAGCGGCCCGGCCGACGGCAGGCAAACGCGCCTCGCAGCGCGCTGGATTATCGTTGAGGAATCTCGAACACGAGACAGGTGGTCGTGGCGTGGGCATACAAGGTGCCGTCGGGGCCGACGAGACGAGCCTCGGCAGTCGCCAGCTGGCGGCCGCAATGAATCACCTTGCCCTGCGCGCGCACGCGCGCCACGCGGGGCGTGAGCGCCTTCACATAGTTCACGCTGAGTTCGGCCGTGGTGTAGCCGCGGCCCGGCGGCATCATGGTATGCACGGAACAGCCGAGCGCCGAATCGAGCAGCGTCGCGAACCAGCCGCCGTGAATCGTGCCGAGCGGGTTCAGGTGCTGCGCGAGCGGGGTGCCCTGAAACACGGCCACGCCTTCGCTGACCTCCATCAGCGTGAAGTCGAGCGTCTTCGCAATCGCGGCATACGGGATTTCGCCGCGCAGCATGGCCTGCAAGACTTCAAGCCCCGTCTTGCCGGCCAACTGGCCGGGGCTCGCCAGCCCGGGGCCAGGCCCCGCCTCCAGCCGGCTGCGCACTTCTGCCTCCTCGGCCAGCCATGTCTCGATCATTGGCTCGGATGTCAAATGGGTTCTCCGGTTTTTATCGCAGCCGCGTGCAGGTCATGCGGGGGTGGCGGATTATCGCTCGCAGCGGCTTTTCAGCCCTCCGGGCGCGCCATCTTCTGCTCCAAGCCGGCGCGCACCTCGGGCCACTCGGCGTCAATGATACTGAAGCGCACGGAATTTCGCTTACGCCCGTCCGGCATGATGCGTTCGTGACGCACGATACCCTCCTGCTTTGCGCCAATCCTCAGGATGGCCGCACGGGACTTGTGGTTCAGTTCGTCGGTCGTGAATTGCACGCGCACGCAGTCCATGACCCCGAACGCGTGGCCCAGCAGCAGGAATTTGGCCTCGGTATTCACGCCTGAGCGCTGCACCGAGGCGGACAGCCCCGTATGACCGATTTCGAGCTTGCGATTGCCGCGGTCGATTTTCCAGAAGCGCGTGCTGCCCACCACCCGGTTATCCGCGCCCGGCACCATGGAATGGGTTCCTCGATTCAGAATGCACGGATTTTACGTGCATGCGCCGAATCACTCCAACCGCCGCAATCAGCCCGCCAGCTTGCGGAACGTCTCCAGCACCGCCTCACCCTTGAACGGCTTGACGATCCAGCCCTTGACGCCGGCGGCCTTGCCGCGTTCCTTCATGGCCGGGCTGCTCTCGGTGGTCAGCATGATCACATTGACCGTGCTGTTGCCCAGTTCGCCGCGGATCTTCTCGACCATCGTCAGGCCGTCCATATTCGGCATGTTGACGTCGCTGATCACGAGCTTGATGCCCGGGCTGCCCTTGAGCTTGGTGAGGCCGTCCTTGCCGTCCACGGCCGTATCCACGTCCAGCCCGTTCTTTCTCAGGAAGCCGGCCACTTCGTCGCGCACCGTGCTCGAGTCATCCACAACCAGAATTTTCGACATGTCTGTTTCCTATGGCATCAGTCAAAATAAATCGAGCTCGCCCGCGCCTATCGTCGCGCCGGCAGCTTGTTCGAATTCCTGAAAGTCTTCCGGCGACCAGCTCAGGCTGAAGGCAAAACGCTGATGCAGCGTCACCGTGCGCCCCGACTGCTCATCCTTCAACCGGTACGTAAAGCACAAATGCGGGCTCTCCGAACCGAATGAGATGTACTTCTGCTTATGGTTGATCAGGAGCGGCACCTGCACCTGACTATGCGACAAGCCGTCCGCGTCGCCCACGTAGCGATTCTTGAAGGCGCCCCAGATCAGATTGGTCAACTCGCCGAGCAGACTGTTCAGATCGCGGAAATCGGCCGCACCCTGGGACGTCTCACGCCGGTTGAGCAGATCGAGAATCGGCTCCTCTTCCGCCTGGATCATCATGTAGCCGCGGCACCAGGTGCTCTCCAGCGGAATCAGGCTGAACACTTCGCCGAAGATAATGCGGTCGCGCACAATACAGGGCGCATCCACCGCGACGTCCATGTCGCTGAAGAGACTCGCCAGCACCGCACTCGTCAGCTCCGCAATGCCGCGCACCAGCGCATTCGGATACTCGCGGTTGAAAATATATTCGTCGATCAGCTTGCGCAGCGACGCCATATCGCTCGCCACGTAGCTGCCGCACACCACCGCATCCAGCGCCGCCGGCACGTCGCCGGGCCCAGCGTCCGTGCCGCGTCGCATGATGATCGGCAACTCAGGCCGCGCCGCGTGAATCTTGCGCGCAATCGCGGCGCTCTCTTCGCTCGATCCGCCGTAGCTCCCGGAAACGAAGATCGCCCCCAGATCGAAGTTCGAGCGCAATGCCGACGCGAGCCGGCTTTTGGCCACCTTCACGCCAATCAGGTTGTTCTCGTCGCAGAACTGCCTTATCGCTTCGACGTGCGCCGGACAATCCTCAAGGACCAACACCTTGCTGACTGGCTTGTTCTCGTTCATCTCGCTTCCCTGCTTCCTGCACCATTCAAAACAGCTCGAGTTCACCGCTGGTATCTTCGACTGCGCTTACGTCGGCAACAAAGTCGATCGGCGCATGCGCGCACACGCAGACCGTTGCCCCTAAACCGACAGCATTGTTGATCGTGACCGCATACGAGGCCAGAAACTCCGGCTTGAGCGCCTCCAGGTAGGGCATGCAACGCGCGCTCAGCACATAGGGCGTCGACATGCCCAGATCCGGAAAATAATTCAGTAGTTCCTGGTTCACCGCGCCACAGCACAGGTTGCATATCTCCAGAAAGACTTCGAGAAACGCGCGTTCGGACTCTTCCTTGACGAAGTACTGATGCGTACGCTCGTCCTCGTCGAAATGAACGATCAGGAGCAGCCGGAATGCAATGCCCGAGATCGTCAGCACCACCAGGTTCGCATCGGGCAGACTGTGCGCGCCATGCGCGCCGGCCGGCACGATCTCGCAGACGTCGCCCGCATCCATCGTCAGACGCGACTTAGCCGCCTTGAAAACGATGCGTTCGATGCTGTCCTTCGCATGCGCACTGATCACGTCGATGCCTAATGAAGCGTGGATTGAAACTGGTTAGCCAACGACTCGACGCTGGAGAGCGAAGCGGTAATCATCTTGCCGCCCGCCTGGATGTCCTGGAAGGTCGCCGTGGTCGTCAGGTCGTTGCGATGCAGACTATCGCGGTAGCTTTTCGACAGTTCTTCGGAGCGCGCCGCCAGCGCCCGCACCTCGCTCGCCACCACCGCAAAGCCACGCCCCGCCGTGCCGGCGCGCGCCGCTTCGATCGAGGCATTCAGCGAAACGATGACCACATGGCGGACAATCGACGACAGCTCGCGATTCTTCGCGTGCATGTCCTGGTTTTGCGTCATCAACGAAATCATCTGCTCGTGCCAGCGCTCGAACGTACCGGCGAGACCTTTCAGACGTGCGGCTTCGGCGGCTAGTTGAGTGGCCTTGTGAGCAAGCTGGTCCTTACCCTCCAGGGCCGCCTTCAGTTCTGCGCGCACTTCGTCGGCGCTCGCCGACTGCTGCGTCAGTTCCGTACGCAACTGCGCGATCGAGGCTTCCAGCGCCTGTGTCTGCTGCTCGTGCAAACCGATCAGCTCGCTTTGCGCGTCGCCTGCCTGCGTCAGCGTGTGCACCTGCCGCTCCGCTTCGGAACGCAGCCGGCGCATTGCCCGTGCGCTAGCCAGCCGGTGCGCCGCCAGCGCCACAAGGGCAGTGACGACGCCGCCTGCCAATGCGCCTAAAAGATACTGTTGAATCACAACCCATCCTTCCGAGAGCCCATCGCAGCGATGAGCGCGTAGTTGGTCGCTCAGTTAGCAGACCATTGAGCGGCTTAATCAGCCAGCGTATCGAGCGGCAGCTCGTCCGCCTCGCCGCGCGCCGGCGTGCCGAGCGTGTCCACCGCGAGTTTTTCCGGCAGATTCACGATGGTCTGGAACTGACGGAAATCCGCGCCCTCGTGATGGTCGGTAAAGCGCAGCGCGATGCTGCCATGCTCACGCCGGAGGAAATCGCGCACCGCGTCCATGCCCACACCGCGCCCCGATACTTCGGTAACCTGATCGGCCGTGGAGAAACCCGGACGGAAAATCAGCTCGGCGATATCCTCGTCGCTCAGATGCTGGTCCGCTTCAATCCAGCCCTTCTCGATCGCCATGCCGCGGATCCGCTTCAGCGCGAGACCGCGGCCATCGTCGCTGAGCGTGATCTGCAGCGCGCCTTCGTCGACGCCCACTTCGATATCGATCGCACCCGCGGCCGGCTTGCCTTGCGCGCTACGCACGTCGGCGGCTTCGAGACCGTGGTCGACGGAGTTGCGCAGCAGATGCATGAACACGTTCTTCAACGCGCTGCCGGCCTCGCGGCGCAGGCGGTAACCGTTGTCGTCGATACGGACGCGCGGCGCTTCCTTACCCAGCTCCTGAGCCAGCGACGGCAGCGATTCGAGTACACCGGACAGCGCTTCGCCCACCGTTTCCGTCCCCAGCACGCGCAAGGTTTGCCGCACGTTCTCGCGCATCGACTGCAGCGCGTGCAGATCGTCGGACCTGGCCGTTTCGATCAGACGCAAGCTCTCCTGGATATGCGCGATGTCGACCATCAGGTAGCGCTCCGCGCTTTCGCGGCGGCTCGCGCCCTTGCGTCCGAGGCTGACTTCGTTGATCGTCGCGTAGCTTTCCACTGCGGCACGCACGCGCGCCAGTTCCTGCATCAGGCTGTCCTGGTCCCATACCTCGTCGGCTTCCGCGTGACGCAGTTCGTGGTAACGCTGCTCCGTCTCGTGCACGATGTTGGTCAGGTGCTGCAGGTTATAGGTCCGCGCATTGCCCTTGATGGTGTGCATGTTGCGGAACAATTCGGAGATCGCTTCGCGGTCGGCCTGCGAATGCTGGCGGATGATGCGCTCGTTCTCGTTGATAAAACCAGCCGAGCTCTCGATGAAGTGGTGGAACTTCTCTTCGCTCACCGCGAGAATCTCGCCGATCATTTCCAGCCTGCGCTTCTGCTCGCCCGCTTCGGCGGCCAGCTTGCGCAGTTCGGTCACGTCGCGCACGCACAGCATCAGGCGCACGATCGTATCGCTATCGTCGGTAATCGCCGACCAGTTCAGGTCGAGAATCTTCACGCGGCCGTCCGGCATGCGTTTGGAGATTTCCGTAACCAGCAGATGCTCGTTGAACGCGAAGTTGATGGCGTCTTCGCCGAGGCAGGCGTAACTCGCCGCGTCGACTTGCGACAACACGTCCGCGCCGAGGTCCGTATCCGCGAATACCAGATCCATCAGACTGCGGCCGGCAATGTCACGGGTTTCGAAGATGGCTTCCAGATACGCCGAGTACTCCGAATGAATCACCGCGCCTTCGATCACCGTCAGGATACCCTGCTGCATGTTCTGCAACATCGCCTGAATATCGGCGGTCTTCTGCTTGAGCTGGAGCGAGCTTTCCTGAATCTTTTCGATCATGCCGTTGAACGCCACGATCGAATGGCCGATTTCGTCCATCCGGCCCACCGGCACCCGGCGCGTAAAGTCCTGGCTCGAAGCGATCTCGCTCATCATGGCCTGCATGCGGGTCAGCGGACGCGTGATCTGGCGGTACAGCAGCGAGCCTATCGAGGTCAACAGGATGATCGCAATACCGGTGACGATGGCAATCGCGGTGGTGGTGGTCGAAAGCGTGCCGTTCAGCGTGGTGATCGCCTCATCCTTCTCGCGATTCTTTTCGATACGCAGCGTCTCGACAATGCCTTCGAGCTCGTCGCGATACTGCGCCACGTTCGCGAACAGATACGCTTGCGCCAGTTCGTTCTTGCCGGCGGCCTTCATCTTGGCCGTATCGTCGATGGCCGAGAAGTAGTTTTCGATGCTGTCGGCGGCCTGGGAGACGAGACCCTTCTGGGCCTGGCTCGCCGCGTCACGTGCCTGCAGCGCGAGAGCCTGCTGCAGCGCCGCTTTCTTGGCCTTGAGTTCGTCCTGTGCCTGCGCGACCACATTGCCGTCCGGCGCGTAGACCAGCGTCATGATGGCCAGTTGCACGTCCTTGACCTGCGAAACCAGATCGGCCGAAGCGAGCGCGCTAGGCACCACCCCTTCCGTCACCTGCTTGACCTCGGCGGCGCTGTGCCGGGTCTGGTAGACCGCATAGCCGCCAATCGCGGACAGTGCGACGAACATCAGGATGACCAATAGCGTGATGCGATGACGGATAGTCATGTATGCAATTCCCCGGGTGTAACGTGCGTGGCCTGCTCTTCATGAGAGCGGCTCGACCTTGTGATGTTGGTCGGTTTCGTCGAGCGCCACGATTATCCGGGATGGTATGTGACCGATCGATGACCAACGATCGGTCCCCGATCAAATCAACTGAGGAATCCGCAATAAATAGAAAGTAATTGTTGCGCATTCCGAATGCACGATATTTCTCTAAAGTTTCTCCTAAAGTTTTATTCAATCGTGCCGTTAACCTCATCCCTCATTCCGGCTCGGACGGGTCTCTCATCGTGTTCGTCGTACGCTAGTTCAACACCCTGAGACAGCGCCATCGCGCATCCATATCTTTGAGCAACGCAATGTAGCTGACGGCATGCTCGGTGCCGAGGCTCGCACTTGCGGCTTCGTTCGTTTCGTTCCACAAGCGCTCGAAACGATTTGCCGCCTCCGTTCTGGCAAGCGGCTGGTTCAACAGGACAACAAACGCAAACGACAGCTCTTCTACGGTTCGATGCATCGGCGAATGCACGGAGATCGATTTGGCAGAGTGATTCAAACGGCCCTCAGACGATAGTTTTGTTCTAAACGTGTCGCGCGGCGCGATGTCTGTCATCGGCACGCAAAACTCTTCTCGGAGAATTCTCAACAAAGTTTGTCACCAGAATATTACGGGGTGGTTCAATGAGCCGGAAGTGCAATGTGCTGTTCCTGTGTCGCGCCAATTCGGCGCGCAGCGTCATGGCCGAAGCGTTGCTTCGCGAACTGGGCGCCGAGCGCTTCGAAGCGTTCAGCGCCGGCATTGAACCCGCGGCAGACGTGCACCCGCTCACGCTCGCGCAACTGCGCCCCACCATGGGCGACCTCGGCAAAGTCAGGCCCAAAAGCTGGAACGTCTATACGACGGCGGACGCCCCGGTGATGAATGTGGTGATCGCCATGTGCGAAGAAGCCGGCGAGGCGCACGCGCCGGCTTTCCCGGGCAAGCCGGTTTTTTGCCAGTGGAATTTCGCGGACCCGCTGGAAGCAGCCGGCGACGAGGCCGAACAGAAGCGCGTATTCGAGCAGGTGTTCCGGCAGATCCTGCGCCGCATCAGCGTGTTCGTTGCGCTTCCGCTGCAGTCCATGCAGGCAGGCGAGCAACGTGTCGCGGTCAATTCGATGGACGAACACGCGCCGCCTTCGATCGCAAGCGAGTGAGCAAGCAAGCGAGTGCGTCGCAGCAGCCCTACGCAATGCGGAAAACGGGCGCAGGCGGCGCGCGCTTGCGCCTGTGCGGTCGTTGACTTAAAAGATTCATCCAGGCAATCTAGCATTCACTGTTCGCATTCGCGGAGCAGCCGGCCGATAACCGCGATCTCACGTCCCCCAACGAACCCACTCCCGTCAAGACAACTTGGAGCGTGCCCAACACATGACCCGCCTCCCCGTGCGCCATGCGGCGACGCTGCTGGCTGTGCTCGGCGTGGGACTGGCGATGGGCGCGCCTTTCATCCTGGGCGCACACGCGGTGCTGGCCGGACTGCGCAGCGTCTCCGTGCAGATCTTCGCGGTGCTGGCTGCGAGTGCCGCGCTAAGCGCCGCAGCGAAGGCCGGCAAGCTGCACCTGATGCAAACGGCGCTCGGACTCAAGCTGCGCTTCGCGCGCACCTTCACCGTAACCGTCGTCACCGATTTCGCATTTCTCGTCTCGCCACTGGGCGCGGCGGGCTATGGCGTCAACATGGGTTTGCTGCAGCGGGCGGGCGCGTCGTGGGCGCTCGCCACGACGGTGGTCGGCGCCGATCAGGCGCTCGATCTGACCTTCTTCGCCATCGCCGTGCCGATCTCGTTTCTGCTCGCGCTCGGTCCGCTCACCCAGGTGACGCCGAACTTTCCGTTGCCTGCGATCGTCGGCACCCTGGCAGGCCTCGCGCTCCTCGCGGGTGTGCTGTGGCTGTGCCGGCGTCCTGCCGCGGCGGCGCTGGACGCAGCCGGACGCCGCATAGTCTGGCTGCGTGCGCGGCGCGCCCGCTGGACCCGGTTTCGCCAAAGCGTGCGCCAGCAATGGGTGCTGCTGCTCACCGGCGGCCGCGGGCGGCTCGCCGCCCTGCTGCTGCTGACCACGCTGCAATGGCTGCTGCGTTATAGCGCGCTGTGGTTCATCCTGCATGAACTCGGCTACCGCTTGCCGCTTGGCTTTGTGCTCGCCGTGCAGGCCGTCGTCTTGCACGCGGCGCTCTGGACAGGCGTGCCGGCCGGCGGTGGCGGCGGAGATCTGGCGTTGGCGGCCGCGTTCGCGCCGTGGGTTCCGCGCGCGGCGATGGCCACCGCGTTGGTGCTATGGCGCTTTGCGACGCTCTATTGCCCGTTGCTGCTCGGTGCGCTGGGTTTCATTGCGCTGGCCTGGCGGCGCCGCCCTGTTTCGACCGTGGCGCAGTGAGGTCTTACCGCTCATCCGGCAGACCTCATTTCGTACCACGCTCCCAGCTCACCCTGCGATTCGCGCGGTGCGGGACCACGGGCAATCAAGCGGCCGTATCGCGCGGCTTCCTGATCCGTACCGAGAGTCGCGCACGGCCCGGATGATCGACCCGCAATGCGAATAGCTGCAGCGTCTGCGAAATCAGCGCAAGCGGATACGTGACCTTCAGCAGGTCGGCGATCATGCGCCATTCCGCGCGCACGCCCTTCCAGTAGCCGAGCTTTTCTGTCTTGCGGGCTTGCGTGACATGCGGCCAATGCGTGACCGCAATCGAAAGCCGGCGCGCGATGATGCGCCGGTTCATGAACACCTCGATGCCGAAGCGCGGCAAGCCGTGAATCTCCTTGAGCGCTTCGTCCAGCAACTGCTTTCTGACGACGCGCTCGCCCGAGACGAAATCGAGGCCGATAAAGCGGAAAATCAACAGGCTGTTTTGCCGCAGACTCATGCTGACGTCGGCGCGGCCGCTCAGCACGGGAGCGGCAAGCGCCGTGATGTGGTCGGGCGCCAGCCCTTTGAGATCGGCGTCGAGCAACATGAGCCATTCGTGTTCGGCGGCGGCGATGCCAACGGCCATCGCCGCGCTCTTGCCGCCGTTCTCCGCGCATTCGATCAGGCGTACCGAGGGGAAGCGCCGCACGATGTCGGCGGTGCCGTCGGTCGAACCGTCGTCCACGACAATGACCTCGCCCAGCAGGGGATGAACCGACGCCACCGCCAGAACAGCAGCGATACGCGGGGCCTCGTTATAAGCACAAATGATGCACGAAACGCGGTGACCTCTGGATGGCATAGAAATAGTCGTCGTATTGCGGGAGAAGGACAGCCCGGACAAGCGGCGTTTGGGAACGGCGGACAGCCGATTGTGACCGTGCTTTGTGACGGTGTCATCTGTTTCAGGACTGCCGTGCAGAGAACCATATGAAGAAGTCGCCAGCGTGACAGGCACGTGAAAATTCATGCGTCCCGCGTGCGGCTCAATCGGTCCTGACCTCGCGCGGCTGTAACGCATACACCACGTCGGGACAGCCTTCCTGGTTATCGCTGCCGTCGCCAAAGGCAATCGCCACGAACCCGTGCCGCTCGTAAAACGCACGAGCCCTTATGTTCTCCGCGAAACAATGCAGATGGACCGGCAAGTGCGCGTTCGACAACACTTCGCTCAGCAGACGCGTGCCAATACCTTGGCCCACCCTGGAGGGGAAAACATAGAGTTGATCGAGCCACAGCACACCGTCCGCTTCGGAGGTCGCCGCCATGCCGACGATCAACCCCTGCCCGGCCACCGCGACCGTCACGCGGCCGGTTGGGATCAACCAGTCGGCGATCCAGCAGCACACGGCGTAATCCGTGTGCTGGAGCGGCGCAAACGGCATCAATTCCTTGCGGGCCCTGAGAAATACGTCGGTGACACCCCCGACATCCGCGGACGTCGCCGCGCGCGTGATCACGTCTGAGTTCAACTTCATGCGGTTAAGGTTTGCGGTTCGTGTTTGCGGTTCCGCTGTCAGGTTTGCAGCAGCAGCACGACGTTCAACGCCAGCACGGCCACCGCCGAGGCGCAGGCCGCCACGATCATCAGCGGGCCGTTGCGATACCGACCCATCACCTTCTCGCGGCAGGTGAACCATACCAGAGCCGCCATCGGCACCGGAAGCGCAAAACTCAGCACCACCTGGCTGAGCACGAGCGCATGCGTCGCATTGACCCCCAATGCGACCACCACGAACGACGGCAGCATCGTAATGAGGCGTCGCAACCACAACGGAATCTGAAAACCGACGAAGCCCTGCATGATCATCTGGCCCGCCATGGTCCCGACCACGGAACTCGAAATGCCCGAGGCAATCAGCGACAGCAGAAAAATCCCCGCCGCGCCGATGCCGAGCAGCGGCGCGAGCGTGTGATACGCGGTTTCGATTTCGGCCACTTCCGGGTGACCTGCGTGAAACGCGCCCGACGCCATGATGACCATGGCCATATTGATCAGACCCGCAATGCTGAGGGCGATCACCACCTCGATATTGGAGAACCGCAGCAGCTTGACCCGCTCGCCTTCGTTTCTGGCAACGGTGCGGTTTTGCGTGAGACCCGAATGCAGAAAGAGCGCGTGCGGCATGACGGTGGCGCCGATGATGCCGACCGCAATCGTCACCGCGTCCGCATCCGGCAACTGCGGCGTGAAGAGATGGCCGAAGACGCTGGGCCAGGCCACCGGCGTGATGAAGAGTTCCGCCAGATATGAGAGGCCGATGATGCCGACCAGCGCGCCGATGGCCAGTTCAAGGGGCCGGAAGCCGGCCTTCTCGAACAGCAGCAGCCCATACGTGACGATAGCGGTGACGATCATGCCGGCCAGCAACGGCATATGAAACAGCAACGCGAGGCCGATTGCGCCGCCCAGAAACTCAGCCAGGTCCGTGGCCATGGCGGCGATTTCGCTCACCGCCCACATCGCGTAGACCAGCGGCGCGGGAAAATTGTCGCGGCACAATTCGGCGAGATTGCGCCCCGTGACGATGCCCAGTCTGGCGGAGAGCGCCTGAAACAGCATCGCCACCACATTGGCGAGCAGGACCACCCACAGTAGCGCGTAGCCGTAGCGGGCACCCGCCTGGATGTTGGTGGCGAAGTTGCCCGGGTCCATATACGCGACCGAAACCACCACGGCCGGTCCCGCGAACGGCAACACCATCGCGGCGCCGCGGCGGCGGCCTTCCAGCACCTCCCGGATCGCAAGCGCGGTACGCCCTGTGACCGTTGCGGGAGCGGTTTTGTCGCGAACCCGTTCGTCCATCCATGCCTCGCGCGGTTCGCCCGGAGAGTAAAAGAACGTATCCGGGCGTTTTGAATCGGCCCATGCGTGCTAATTTCTCACATTTGCCGCGAGCGTGCGTCATCGAAACCCGCGCGCGAAGCGTTAATGAACTGCAGCTCCGCTGCACTTCCATGAAGGCACAGCTTTTCGGTGTCGCTTTACACCTTCGGATACTTTACAGAATGCCTTACTCGCCGGTTACATTCCTTTCGAGAGCAACCCTGGCCGCCGCGGCCGTCTTCTCCCTGATCGGCCACCTGAACACCGCTTACGCCGCCGACCGCGTCATCGTGCTGGACTCGGGCGAGTCCGAACTCTCGCTGATCGACGAAGCCACCCATAAGGTCGTCGGCACCGAGCCGACCGGCAAAGAGCCGCATCACCTGATGATCACGCCGGATGGCAAGTCGCTAATTGTCGCGGACTCGGTCTCGAACAACCTGATGTTCATCGACCCGCATACGGGCGAAGTGCAGCGCACCGTCGACGGGATTGAAGACCCGTACCAACTCGGTTTCTCGCCGGATCACAAGTGGTTTGTCACCGCGGCGCTGCGTATGGACCGCGCCGACATCTACCACTATGACGGCACCAACATGACGCTCGTCAAGCACATCCCGCTTGCGAAGACGCCCAGCCACATGACGTTCGGCTCCGACAACCGTACCGTGTTCATGACGCTGCAGGACTCCGGCGAGCTCGCCGCGATCGACCTGCCCACCCAGACCGTGCTGTGGAAAATGCACGTAGGCAACGAACCGGCAGGCCTGTGGATGACGCCTGGCGACAAGTACCTGCTGGTCGGCATGACGGGTGAAGACGACGTGGCCGTGGTCGACTGGCGCAAGCAGCAGATCGTCAAGAAGATCCATACGGGCCGCGGCGCGCACAACTTCCGCAATCTCGACGACGGCAAGCATGTGGTGGTCTCGAATCGGGTCGAAAGCACCATCAGCATCATCGACTACACCACGCTCACCAACGTCGGCGACATCACCGGCCTGATGCCCGGACCGGACGACATGGAACTTACTCCGGACAAGCGCTATCTATGGGTGGGGTTCCGCTTTGCGAAGCACGTCGGCGTCATCGACCTGACGACGCGCAAGCTGATCGACACCATTGCGGTGGGCCGTTCGCCGCACGGCATCTATTTCGACAACCGTGCGCCGGTCATTGCGCCGAACCCAGACTAAACCGCCTGGCTGTTGCAAGCCTTGCATGACTCGCTATTCACGGGGATTCTGATGTTCCATGAAATCGTCGCGCAACTCGACAACATGGTGTCGGCGCTGCAGACGCTGCTGTATGTCGACGTAGTGCAGCCGTTTTTCTATCGCTTCGGCCTGATGGGTTACGACGAAGACACCTATGACGCGCTCTACTGGGTGATCATCGGCGCGCTTGAGATCGTCGTCACCTATCTGGCGTTGCGGCCGCTCGAAGCGTTGCGCCCTATCGAACAGTGGCAGGACCGCAAGGCGCTGCGCGCCGACGTGATCTACACCTGGATCGCCAAGCTGGGCATCATCAATATTGCGTTCTTTTTCATGCTCCAGCCGCTGTTCGATCACTGGCAGAGCCTGATCTCGATCTACAACGTCCCGAACATCGATATCGACAGCCTGTGGCCAGGCGTCACCGATCAGCCGATCGTGTCGTTCCTGATCTACCTAGTCATACTCGATTTCGCCGGCTACTGGTATCACCGCTGGCAGCATCGGTTCGGCGTGTGGTGGGAATTGCACGCGGTGCATCACAGCCAGCAGCAGATGTCGTTGTGGAACGACGACCGCAACCACTTTCTCGACGACATCATTCAGGCGGCGTTTTTTGCGGCAATCTCGCTGTTTATCGGCGTGCAGCCGAACCAGTTCGTCGTGCTGGTCGCCGTCAGCAACTTCATGCAGAGCATCCAGCACGTCAATGCACGCTTGCCGTATGGCTGGCTGCTCGAGCGCCTCATCGTCAGCCCGATCTTTCATCGCCGTCACCACGCGGTGGGCTACGGCCATGAAGGCACGAAGTACGGCTGCAACTTCGGCGTGCTGTTTCCGTGGTGGGACATGCTGTTCCGTACCGCTTCGTGGAACCGCACGGTCGAGCCGACCGGCATTCGCGATCAACTGCCGGCACCGCATGGCGACGGCCGTTCCTACGGCCAGGGCCTGCTCGCGCAACAATGGCTGGCGCTTGCGCGCATTGTCGCGCGCCTGACCGGCCGGCGTGCTTATGCGCCGGGCACCACTGACGCCGCAAACTGATCTGTTCGCGCGGGGCGGCCTGCCGTCCCGCGCGCTTCATCCTCGCCGTCTCTTACGCCTACGCCTTCTGCGTCTTCGCGGCCGCGCCCAATGTGCCGAACGCGCCGCTGTCGTACGCCGCGCAATACGCCTTCCAGTCGTCGATCACCTGCGCCTCGCATTGCACCGCCAGTTCCACTAGCGGCATCTGCCAGTCCTTGCGACAGCCGAACGCAATCAGTTCGTCCGCAATCGCCGAACCCTGGCGGCCGCCGCTGCGCAACTGCGCCCACGCGCTCAATTCCGCCATGTTGTTGACGACCGCTTCGAGCCGCGGCAGCTTGCCGTCCCAGTCGCTCAACGCGACGCGGTCTTCCGAAGGCTGCAGGCTGCGCAGGACATACGGCTGCTGCCTGAACGCGACAGCATGCAGAAAGGCCTGCGAGACCGCCTGGGAGCGCCGCTGGATCGCCACCACGCGCTCGGCTTCGGTGCCCCATCCGGGCTGCTTCGTCTTGACACGCGGCGACACCGACGATGGCAGCGCCTGCTTCAGGTCGAGCAGATAGTTGCCGTCGGGCGAGCCCTTGCCCTCCACCAGCATCACATAGCGGTCGACGCCGAGACTGCCCGTGCCGGCGATGCGGCGGGCCACGTCGATGACGCGGTAAAACTCCGGGCTGTCCTGATGGCTCGCGAATTCGTCCATGAACGCCGTGACCTCGGCGCGGGCCTTGTCGCTGACCGGCAGCGCCTTTTTCCCGTCGACCCGCAGCACGCGCTTCTTGCCCTTCAACTCCGTGCGCCGGTTCAACAGGTCGACACGCGAACTCTTGCGCAATGCATCGAACAGATCGCGCACCATGCCCTGCGAGGTTTCCTCTTCGATCCAGCGCGCCTTGCCGACACTCAATGCAGCGGCGTACGCATCGACTGCGGTGTGACACAGCGCTAGCGCTTCGGCGCGGCTCACATGCAGATCGGCGGCGCCCACCAGCACACTGGTCAACAAGCGAATCAGTTCGAACAGGCTCGGCGCGAGACAGGCTTCGTCGAAGTCGTTCATGTCGAAATAGACGAGACCGTTATCGGCCTTGTAGCTGCCGAAGTTCTCCAGGTGCAGGTCGCCGCAGATCCACACCGGCGGCGCGGCTTCCAGCACGCTGCCGTGCGGCAGCCGATGGTAGAAGAGATGGCACGTGCCGCGCAGAAAGACGAACGGCGAGGTCCGCATAAGCTGGTATTTCATCGCCAGCCGCTCGGGTTCCCGTCCCGTGTTGAAGCTTGCAATCTCCGTGGCGATGTCGATCATGTCCGGTTTCCTTTCCCTGTTTCAATGAGTTTCGATGCGTTTCGATGAGCGTCGCAGGACGTCGATGAATGTGTCGGATGTCTGTTGGCCCATGCGGCCAGGGCAACGACGATACCATCAACACGCGCCTATCGCGCGGCGTCCAGACGAGTCGCGACGCCACACGCCATACACCACGCACAAGGCATCTTTGCATCGATCCGATTACGCATTGATTGCATGTCCTTACAATCCAGCCCGCGTCGAGATCGGGCCTTACAGGAACGCAACGTGCTGCCGTAGCGGTCACGCTTACGGCCCGCTCACAGCCCACTATGCAGCGCTCACATTTCGTTGCAAACTCGCGTCCCGGTTACAACGCGAATGTCATCCGCTCCCACGTTCGCGGCGTTAGCCAGTTGGACGCATGCATAAGGGCCGCCTTCGGGCCTGACCAAAATGAAACCTTCGGAGCAGCCGATAATGACAACAACCTTCCACCGCATCCGCGCCACCGCGCTCTCGGTCTCTGCCGTTCTTGCCATGATCCCGCTCACGGGGCTGGCTCAGGTGCCGTCGCCCACCGCCCCCGCCGCTGCCGCAGCCGGCGATCCGCCCGACCGCGTCGCACGTCTGAATTACTTTGCCGGCACTGTCACGCTGGAACCGGCCGGCCTGACCGACTGGTCCTACGCCGTGCTGAACCGGCCGCTCACGACGGGTGACCAGTTGTGGGCCGACGCCAATGCGCGCGCCGAGCTGCACGCCGGGTCCACCGCGTTACGGCTCGATCAGCAGACCGCCCTCGACATCGTCAACCTGAACGACACGATCACGCAGTTGAAGGTCACGCAAGGCACGCTGTCCGCGCATGTGCGCGCGCTGCCCGCCGGCCAGAACTTCGAAATCGACACGCCCAACGTGGCGCTCGTCGCCACCGCGCCTGGCCTGTTCCGCGTCGACGTGGCGGCCGACGGCAGTTCGACCACCGTCACGGTGCGCGCCGGCAACGCCACGCTGTATGGCGACGGCGGTTCGTTCCAGATGAGCGCAGGTCAGCAGATCCAGTTTGTCGGCACCAGTCTGCAGCAACAGACCGGCGGCTCCGCTCCCGCGCTCGACGCGTTCGACCAGTGGGTCGCTACCCGCGATCGCGCGGAAGACAACTCGATCTCCGCCCGCTACGTGTCGCGCGAGATCCCCGGCTATGAGGACCTCGACGCCAACGGCACGTGGCGCAGCGAGCCGAACTACGGCGAAGTGTGGGTGCCGACCACCGTCGCGACCGGCTGGGCGCCGTACCACGAGGGCCACTGGGCCTGGGTCGCGCCGTGGGGCTGGACATGGGTGGACGATGCGCCGTGGGGCTTCGCGCCTTTCCACTATGGCCGCTGGGCGTATATCGACCGCTCGTGGGCCTGGGTGCCGGGTCCGGTGGTGGTAACGCAGCCGCCGGTGTATGCGCCGGCACTGGTGGCGTTTGTGGGCGGCGGTGGCGGTGGCGGCGCGCATTGGGGCGTGGATCTCGCCATCGGCGGCGCAATCGGCGCAGGCGTGGCGTGGTTCGCACTCGGACCGGGAGAGCCGTGGCATCCGGCGTATCACTACAGCCCGACGTACTACAACCGCATCAACAACGTGAACATCACCAACGTTCACAACACGACGATCATCAACAACGTCACCAACATTCACAACACGTACATCAATCAGAACGCGCCGGGCGCCATCACCGCCGTGCCGGCGAATGCCTTCGTGCGCGGCGAGTCCGTCGCGCAGGCGGCACGTCCGTTCAATGCGCAGGCGTTGGCTCATGCGCAGATCGGCGCCGGCGCGCCGGCCATCGCACCGGTTCAGCAGAGCTTTGCCGGCGCCTTGCGGCCGGCCCATGTCGGCGCACCGGCGGCGCTCGCACAGCGCCAGGTCGTGGCGACCCGCGCGCCTGTCGTACCGGCCGCGTATCACGACGCGCTCGCCCAACGCTTTGCGGCGGGTGGCGGCAAGGTGCCGGGTGCGGGTGACCCGGTGGTGCGCACCGCGGCGCCGGCAGCCTTTGCTGCGGCTGCGGCGGCCCATCCGGGCAAAGCGGGTGCGGTCGCGGCCCCGGCAGGCTTTCGCGTGATCAACCGGGCGCAGGTGCACCCGGTGGGTCCGCAGGGCGCGCCGGGACACGGCAATGCCGCGCAAGCTGAGGCTCATGCGCCGAACCCGGCCGAGCAGCAAGCGCACGCGCCGAACGCCGCGGCACCGAAGCCGGAAGCTGAACAGCCGCCGCGCACGAATGAGGCTAACCCGGCCAACGAAGCACACGAGAACGGTGTGCCCCGTCCGCAAGGCGAAGCTGAGGACGGCCAACCGCAAGCACAAGCGCACGACGCACGGCCGGCTGAAGGCGCTGCGCCGGCGCCGCGTGCACCGGAAGGCGAGCACGCACAGCCCGAAGCGCAACACGCAGCCGAAGCGCCGCGCGGCCAGGCCCCCGGCGGCGAAGCACAGCACGCGGAAGAAGCGGCGCCGAAGCAGCACGCCGAGGAAGCCGCACCGGCTCCACATGCGAACCCGCATCCGGCCCAGCAGCAGCATGCCGCTCCGCACCCGGCACCGCATCCGGCGCCGGCGCAGCGCCCTCACCCGCAGCAACAGCCGCATCCGGCGCAGCAGCACAAGCCGGAGGCTGAGCATAAGGACGAGCATCCGAAATAAGCTCGTCGCGACTGCCCGCCATGCGGCGGGCAGTCGCATGAAGTCTGTTAGCTCGGCCGCAGCGATTGCGCCGTGCTGACGAGGTTGATCGGACTCACACGAATGATGCCGCCACGCGGGCTGTCGATATCCGCGATCAGCGCAAACGAGGTGGCGACCACCACCGGCAACACCACCAGCAGCGTCAGGCTCACTTTGGCGGTGCGCGCGCCGTAACCGACCAGCAGATTGCAGCACACCGCAATCGCCACCATCAACCCCCACGCAGCAAGCGGAATGCGGTTCCACCACGCGGCCTGGGTGTAGCCCTGCGAGTTCAGCACCTCGTTCATGCCGGCCACCGCCAGCGTGGTCACGGGATTCGGCTGGGCCGCGGCGGCGTCGCGAACCGCAGCCCAGAGTCCGGCTTGCAGTTGCATGGTGGTGGCGTTGATCCGTTCGAGCTCCTGAACATCGCGCGTCTGATAGAACAACACGCGTTGCTCGATATAGCGGCTCAAGAGCGCACGCACCTGCTGCGCATCCGCGGAGGGCAGCAGATCGGCCCGCACATATTCCGTGCCGATGGCATTGGCCTCTTCTTCTTCGTAGTTCTTGCGCTGATCGTAACGGCCCACCGCCATCGAAAAACTGAAGCCGATCATCAGCGCAAGCAGCGTCAGCGTGGCCGCCTGAACCACATTGAAATCCTCGCGCGATTCCGCCGTCAGGCTTTTCACGCGCCGGAGCACGCCCGCCCCAATCCATGCCGACAAAGACATCGCCACCAGCGTCGAAACGAACACCACCGATGGGTAGTCCATTGCATTGCGCATACGCTCACCCCGATAGTCAGAGACCCAGGTTCAGGAACCCGTCTTTAGATAATATCGGCCGTCGGCCGTCACTTTGGGACCGAATCCGCATGCCGCCGCGGAACCGTGCGTCGCCACATCGAGCGTCTCCGGCTCGGCGAGCCTGAACTCGACGAGGCACTTGTCGGCGTGTCCATCGTACGCGGCGAGGTTGGTCACTTTCGCGGTCGCATCGAGCGGCGTACCTTGCGGCTGATCCGAAATGACGACCCGCGCGATCGCGCCATAAAAGCGCACGTTCGCCAGCAGGATCCCGCGACTGGCCACCGGCTGGCCGTCGCCGCTGACGCTCGGATAGAGAAACTCGGCCAGGAGCCGGTACACGCCGCGACGCCCTTTGAGCGGCGTCAACGTGAGGTTGCTCCACGCGCCCAGCTTCAGATAGCGCGCAAACTGCACGCCGGAGGCAGGCAAGCCCTGCACCACCTGCTTGTCCGCGACCCCTGCAAGACGTTGCTGCGCGAGCGCGACGACACGGCTCAGCATGACGTCGTCCGGCGCGTCCTTGCCGCTGCTTGCGGCAGTGCGGTAGTACAAACGGGCGTTCGAAAACGCACCCAGGCTCGCCTGCACATCGCCCTGATGGATCAGCGCCATCGCCACCCGCGCGTGCGCCGAGTTGATCGCCTTCGGCGAGTTGTCCTCTTCGGCCTGCAAGGTGGCGGCATCCGCCAGCATGGATTCCATATCGACCAGCGACTGCGCATCCTTGATGCGCCCCGCATCGAGCGCCGCGACGCCCAGCGCCGCGCACGAGGCGTTGGTGCGGCACTGCACATCCTTGCCGGCGAGTACGTAGCGCCGGTACAACTCGGCGCGCGAACCGCTCTCGAATGCCTGAGCGGCAACGAGCGACGGCACTAGCACGGCGAGAACAGCAACAACGGCGAAAGGGTTTGCACGCATGGGTGGACGGGTTGGGAATCGCGCACTCGACAACAGGCATCTTGCATCAGCGCCTCGCTCCATGAGGACATCGTCGCAGGTTCGGGCGCTGCTAGTGATGCTGACAGAAAATTGACGATTGCGCGAACCCCAATCACCCTCCCCCCACCTCCACGCCAAACTTCTTGCGGTAGGCCCCCGGACTCGTCAAGGCAATGCGGCGGAAGTGACGGCGCAGCGACTCTTCCGAGCCGAACCCGGCCGTTTGCGCGACCCGCGCCATGGACATCGCGTTCTGCGACTCCAGCAACTCGCGCGCAAGCGCCACGCGTTCACGCACGAGCCACTCATAGGGCGCCATTCCTGTTGCATCGTGAAACTGGCGCTGCAGCGTGCGCGGACTCATGGCGGCGCGTTCGGCTAGCGAGCGCAAGGTGTGCGGCAAGGCAGGGTTAGCCCGAATCCAGTCCATTAGCCTTGCGACCCGGCCGCCCTCGTCCGGCAACATGGGCCGCGGCACGAACTGCGCCTGACCGCCCTCGCGATGCGGCGGCACCACCAGCCGCTGGGCCACCCGGTTGGCGACGGCACTGCCGTAGTCGCGCCGCACCAGATGCAGCAGCATATCGAGGCCGGCCGCCGAGCCCGCCGAGGTCATGACCTGCCCTTCGTCGACGTACAGCGCGTCCGGCTGCACCCGCAGTTGCCGATAGCGTTGCTGCAGCTTGTCGGCATAGCGCCAATGCGTAGTGACCGTTTTGCCGTCGAGCACGCCCGCCGCGGCCAGCACGAAGACGCCCGAGCAGATCGAGCAGAGCCGTGCGCCACGCTGGTAAGCGGCGCGGATTTTCTTCAGCAAGGGGGCGGGCGGCAACTCGTCGGCATCGCGCCAGCCTGGCACGACGATCGTCGCGGCGCGATCGAGCAGCCGCAGCGAGTACGGCGCCGCAACGGTGATGCCGCCCGCGGCGCGCAGCGGTCCCGGCTCGACGGCGCAGGCCGCAAAGCGGTACCAGTCGAGTTCCAGTTCGGGCCGCTCGAGCGCGAACAGTTCGGTGACGCAACCGAATTCGAAGGTGCAGAGCCGGTCGTAAACCAGCGCGACGACGAGATGATCTTGCATGGCGCGATGTTACCGGAGATTGACGATTGCGCCACTGTCGCACGGAATGGCAGTCGTCAACAATGACGGCTCGTCTATCGCTTATCTATCGTTCACTCGTCGCTCATTCAGGAGTCCGGCCATGTCGTCCAGCAACGCCGTCACAACCCTCGCCGCAGCGGACAGCGCCAGCGCGCTCGCACACTTCGAGGCCTCGCTGCGCTTCGAAACCGATTGCTCGGACGTGTTCGCCGCGTACGCCAGCGGCACGCCCGGTTTCGTGCTGCTCGACGTGCGCAGCCCCACGCTCTATCTGCAAGGACATATCCCCGGCGCGATCAATCTGCCGCACGGCAAGATCGTCGCTTCGAAGCTCGTGGATTACCCTGACGACACACTGTTCGTCACCTATTGCGCCGGGCCGCATTGCAACGGCGCGACACGTGGCGCGATCCGTCTCGCGCAATTGGGGCGGCCGGTCAAGCTGATGATCGGCGGCATCGCCGGCTGGCTGGACGAAGGCTTCGAATTGGCCAATGACAGCAGCGAAGCGATTGCCCCTATGCGGCAGGACTAGCCCACCCGCCGCCCAGGGCCTTATAGAGCGTAATCAGATTGCTCAGTTCCGCGAAGCGGTCGTTGACCAGTTGCTGCCTCGCCGTATAAAGCGTGCGTTCGGCATCGAGCAGGACCAGGAAACTGTCGGTCCCCGCTCGATAGCGCGCCTGCGCCAGCTCGTCGTAATGCGTCGACGCCGATACGTATTCGCGGTCCGACGCCACCTGATCGACATACGTCGTGCGTCCGGCAAGCGCGTTCGCCACTTCCTTGAAGGCCGTCTGAATCGCCTTTTCGTAATTGGCGACGTCGATCTGCGTCTGGATCTTCGCGACGTCGAGCGCGGCTCGATTGTTCCCATAGTCGAAGATCGGCATCGTCACCGTGGGTGCGAAGGTCCACGCGCCGGTCGCCGCCTTGAACAACCCGGACAGCGCGGTGCTCGCCGTGCCCGCCGAAGCGGTCAACTGGATCGCGGGGAAAAAGGCCGCGCGGGCCGCCCCCACGTTCGCGTTGGCGGCTTTCAACGTATGTTCCGCCTCGAGGATGTCGGGCCGCCGCGTCAACAGGTCGGAGGGCACACCGGCGCTCACCGGCGGCAGTTGTGCGGCGTCGAGCGCACCGCTCTTCAGCAGGCCGTCGGGAACAGGACAGCCGATCACCGCCACCAGGTTGTTGAGGTCCTGCGCCACCGCGCGGCGGTCGGCGATCAGGCTCGAACGCACGCTCGCATATTCCGATTCCGCCTGCCGCACATCCTGCATCGACGCATTGCCGATCTGCTCGCTTTTCAGATTGACCTCATACGTCTGCCGGTCGGCCTCGGCCGTCGCCGTCGCCACCTCGAGCAGCGATTGATCGGCCAGCCATTGAAAATAATCGGTCGCGACGGTCGCAATCAGGCTGATGCGCGTGCTGGCTTGCGAAGCGTCGGTTGCCAGATATTGCTCGAGCGCCTGGTGCTTGAGGCTGCGCAGACGCCCGAAAAAATCGAGCTCCCACGACGTCTCGCCCAGCGTCACGCTGCTTTCTTTCGATGTGAGGCCGAGCGCGCGTGTGTTGTCCACCGCGCCCGTGGCGTCGATGGTCGGCAGGAGTGCCGACCGCGCGATGCGGTATTGCGCTTCGTATTGGGCCACATTCAGCGCAGCCACGCGCAGGTCGCGATTGTTGTCGAGCGCAAGGCCGATCAGTTGCTGCAACGTGGGATCCTGGAAAAAGGTTCGCCAGTCCACGTCGGCCGCGAGCGGCGCCGGAGGATTCGCCGCATCCGCGGCCGCGGCGGACGACGCGCCCGCTACGCCCGCCGCATCGGACCAGGCCGACACCACCGGCAAGGCGGGGCGCTTGTAGTCAGGCTCCAGCGTGCAGGAGCACAGGCCGATGATGCATAACACGCTGCCAAGAAGACGCCGCTTCATTGCTCGGACTCCGCCGGGTTAGTCGTATCGGAATGCAACTTGCGCGCCTTGAATAGCTTGCGCACCAGAATAAAAAACAGCGGCACGTAAAAGACCGCCAGCACCGTCGCGCCAAACATGCCGCCCGCCACTGCCGTGCCGATCGCGCGCCGGCTCTCGGCACCGGCGCCGTCGCTGAAAACGAGCGGCAGCACGCCGAATACGAACGCGATCGACGTCATCAGGATCGGCTTGACCCGCAAGCGCGCCGCTTCGAGCGCCGCATCCATCAGGTCGCGCCCCTGCTCGTGCAACTCCTTGGCGAACTCGATGATCAGAATCGCGTTCTTGGTGGCGAGACCGATCGTCGTGAGCAGCCCCACCTTGAAATAGATGTCGTTAGGCATGCCTCGCAGCGTCACGGCCAGCACGGCCCCCAGAGCCCCCAGCGGCACCACCAGCAGCACCGCGAACGGCATGCTCCAGCTTTCATAGAGGCCGGCGAGGCACAGGAACACAATCACGATCGAGATGCCGTAGAGATACAGCGACTGCGAGTTGGATAAGACCTCCTGGTAGGACTGGCCGGTCCATTCCACGGAGAAGCCTTTGGGCAGTTGCGCGGCGATTTTTTCGATCGCCTTCATCGCGTCGCCGGTACTCGCGCCCGGGCCTGTCTGCGCGGTCATTTCCATCGACAGCATATGGTTGTAGCGCTCGATCTGCGGCGAGCCGAATGTCCAGCGGGTGGTCGAGAAGGCGGAGAACGGCACCATCTGCCCGTCATAGCTGACCGTGCCGGGACCGGATGTCGACACCAGCCCATCCCCCGCGACCGTTCGCACGTACCATTGGCCGATATCGTCCGGCATCATCCGGTACGGTGCGTCGGCCTGCACGAACACACGCTGGATTCGCCCCGTGTCGACGTAGTTGTTCACGTAGGCCGAGCCGAAAGCGATCTCGAGCGTGTTGTTGATATCCGCGATCGACAGGCCGAGCGCGCTGGCCTTCTCGCGATCGATGTCGACATGGAATTGCGGCGTGTCGTCCAGTCCGGCCGGATGCGTCTGCGCAAGCGTGGCATTTTTCGCGGCGAGTCCCATCAGCATATTGCGCGCTTGCAATAGCCGCTCGTGTCCCAACCCCGCGCGATCCTCGACCTCGAAATCGAGACCGCTCTGGTTGCCCAGACTCGGGATAGCCGGCAGGTTCACGGCAAACACCTGCGCGTCGCGCAACGAAGCGAAATGCGCGTTCGCGCGGTTCAGGATGGCGCTCGCCTGCTGATCGGCGCCGCTGCGCTGACTCCAGTCCTTCAGGCTGACAAACAGGATCGCATTGTTCTGGCCTTGTCCATTGAAGCTGAAGCCGTCGATCGCCAACACCTTGTCCGTGCCCGGCTCATGATGCATGAAGTAGTCCTCAGCCAGCTTGACCGTCCGGTCCGTCACGGACATCGGCGTGCCGACCGGCGTCGACACCAGCACCACCACCACGCCTTGATCCTCGTCGGGCAGATACGAGGTGGGCAGCCCACTCATCAGCCAGGCGAGCGCCACGACGATCACACCGAAAAGCACCACGAAGCGCACCGGGCGCGCAAGAAACGCCGCCAGCCAGCCGCGATAACGCTCGATGCCGTGCTCGATGAAGCGGGCCACACGTCCGGTATGGGCCGCATCGTCGTTACGGGCCGGTTTGAGCACGGTGGCGCACAGGGCGGGCGTCAAGGTGAGCGCCAGCAGCAACGACAACACCATCGCCGCCACAATCGTCACGGAGAACTGACGGTAAATGCCGCCGGTCGACCCGGAGAAGAAGGCCATGGGGATAAACACCGCGGTCAGCACGGTCGTGATGCCCACCAGTGCGCCGGTGATCTGCTTCATCGCCTTGCGGGTGGCGTCGCGCGGACTCAATCCTTCTTCCCGCATCATCCGGTCGACGTTCTCGACCACCACGATCGCGTCGTCGACCAGCAGGCCGATCGCCAGCACGACGGCGAACATCGACAGTACGTTGAGCGACATGCCGGCCACCCATAGCACGATGCAGGTGCCGAGCAGCGCAATCGGGATCACCACGGCCGGAATCAGCGTCGTGCGCACGCTGCGCAGAAAAACCAGCATGACGAGGAACACGAGAACCACCGATTCGATCAGCGTCTTCATGACATCGACGATCGAAATTTTCACGAACGGCGTCGTGTCGAACGGGTAGTCGACTTCGACGTCGGCGGGTAGCTGCGCTTTCAGCTCGTCGACGCGTGCACGCACGGCGGTCGCCACGGCCATCGCGTTGGCGCCGGTGGCCAGCTCGATCGCGAGGGCTGCTGCCGGCCTGCCGCCCATGCGCGACACGATGTCGTAGGTATCGCCGCCCACCTCGACGCGTGCGACGTCCTTCAGCCGTACCTTGGAACCGTTGCTGTTCACGCGCAGCAGAATGTCGCCGAACTGCTCCGCGTTGCGCATCAGGCTAGAGGCGGTGATGGTGGCGTTGATCGCCTGGGATGCGGTGGCCGGCGACCCGCCCAGTTCACCGACCGAGGTCTCGACGTTCTGGTTGGCGATCGCGGTCGTCACGTCGCTCGCCGTCAAGCCGAAGCTATGCAGCTTGAGCGGGTTCAACCAGATGCGCATCGCGTGCTGCGGCGAAAACAGGTTAACGCCGCCGACGCCGTTGATTTCGGTGATGGGGTCCTGAAGCTGGCTCGCCAGCAGATTGCCGAGTTCGATCGAGTTCAGCCGCCCGCTACGCGACGACAGCGACACCACCATCAGAAAGCTGCTGCTCGCTTTCGAAACGTTGATGCCCTGTTGCTCGACCACCAGCGGCAGCAAGGCGGACACCTGGCTCACCTTGTTTTGCACCTGCATCTGCGCGATGTCGGCGTTGGCCCCTGGTTCGAGCGTCAGCGTGATGGTGGCCTGGCCGGCATTGCTGCTGGTCGACGACATATAGAGCAGATGATCGATGCCGCTGAGGCTCTGCTCGATCACCTGCGTGACGTTGGCGGCCACGGTGTCGGCCGAAGCCCCCGGGTAGGTCGCGACAATCTGGATGACGGGCGGCGCGACCGACGGGTATTGCTCGATCGGCATCGAACGCACGGCCAGCACGCCGGCGATCATGATGACGAACGCGATGACCCAGGCCAGTACCGGCCTATCGATGAAAAAACGTGCCATTTCTTCCCCGGTTAACCGTGTACTGCTGCACCGCTAGCCGCGGGCGCGTTGGAGGCATGCGTGTCGGTCACCGTGACCGGTGCTCCATCCTGAAGCTGGCTGGCGCCGCTGATCACCACGCGATCGCCGATCTTCAGGCCCTGCGAAACGATCCAGCGGTCGCCGTAGGCCGTCTCGGCCTTGACGGTCGCCGCGTGCGCCTTACCGTCGGCGCCGGCCAGCCAGACCGTTGCCTGACCGTCCGGCGTACGGGTGACGGCCAGTTGCGGAACCAGCATGGCCTGGTCGTCGGCCCCCTCTTCCAGATCGGCCCGCACGAACATCCCAGGCAGCAGCTCGTGCTCGGGATTGGGCACCACCACGCGCAGCGTGACCGATCCGGTGGTCTGATCGACGGTGATGTCCGAGAAGGCCAGCGTGCCCGGCTGCGCGTAATCGGAGCCGTCTTCCATCACGATATGCACGGCCGCGCCCTGCGCGCCCACCCGCTTCAGATGACCCGCATTGAATGCCTTTCGGAGTCTTAACCAATCGATGCTGGGACGGGTCACGTCGAGATACATGCGGTCAATCGACTGGACCGTCGCAAGCGCGGTGGTTTGTTCCGCCGTGACGAGCGCGCCGGCCGTCACGCTCGACACGCCGATCTGCCCGGAGATCGGACTCGTGATGCGCGTATAGCCCAGATTGATACGCGCCGACTCGAGCGAGGCATGATCGGCCAGCACGTCGGCCTGATCTTCGTTCACGGCGGCCACGGCGTCGTCGTAGTCCTGCTTGCTCACCGCGTTGATCTTGACCAGCTCCGCATAGCGGCTCGACTTCGCCTTCGCGTCCGACAACACCGCTTCAGCCTTCGCCAGCACGCCGCGGGCCTGATCGTAGGTGGCCTGGTAGACCGCCGGATCGATCTGGTAAAGCGGCTGCCCGGCCGCGACGTCGGCACCTTCGGTAAACAGCCGCTTTTGCACGATGCCCGAAATCTGCGGACGCACGTCGGCGACATTGAGTGCGGACAGGCGTCCGGACAACTCGGTGCGCTCGACGATCTTTTGCGGCGCCATGACCAGCACACCGACTTCGGTTGCCGATGCCGCATCGCCCGCACCGCCGGCCTGATGTTTTGCGCATCCGGCAAGCGTCAACAGAAGGAGCATCGAGCCGAGGCAGAAACCTGGGCGCGTCGCACATCGCCCGTGCACATCAAGACACTGGAAGAGAGCCATATCGCCTGCTTGCTTTTACTTTTTGACTGAATGAAAACGACCGAACCCCGATGCCCCCGGGGCCTTCCACCGATCGCCGCCTACTGCTCAATTTGATGCTGCAACACGCCGTTGACCTCGTCGACAAAACTGCGCCACTCCGCCTGCATTTCCAGCAATCGGCGACGGCCGATGCCGGTCAATGAGTAGTACTTACGCGGCGGCCCCGAAGTCGATTCGACGACATAGGTCGACACGCACGACTCGGCCTGCAGACGGCGCATCAACGGATAGATCGTGCCTTCGCCCATGTCCATCGCGGTCGCAAGCGTCGACGCCAGTTCATAGGCGTAACTGTCCCTGCGCGCCAGAACGGCCAACACGCACATATCGAGCGCCCCTTTCTTCAACTGCGTCTTCATCGTTGTCCGCAGGACGTGCCGTGCATAGCAAGGAACCTTGCTATGCACAATAGATAGATGGAGCTAGAACGCCTATTTGGTCTGGGCCAGACAGTAGCAGCGTCTATTTGTTTATGCAAGGTACCGGTCAAAAACGGGTTGAATTGTTAAATCGCAGCGGCCACGTGGCCTCCTCGCAAAACCGAGCACCGCTTCACGCAAATTAATTAAACAAAACCTGCCATCGGTCGATAACCAGTTGAGCCGTCTCTCCTTACACGGCTGGACTAAACATGCTTGGCACATACAACTTCTGGCTGGTGGCGGTGTCGTTCATCGTCGCGGCGCTTGCGTCGTACACCGCCCTCGACCTGACCGGACGCATCGCGTTGCTGGCGTCGTCACGACTGCGGCACGCGTGGCTGGCCGGCGGCGCAGCCGCGATGGGTGTCGGCATCTGGTCGATGCATTTCATCGCGATGCTGGCGCTGTCGCTGCCCATTCCACTCGGCTACGACTTCGCGCTGACGGGCGACTCGCTCGCCATCGCGGTGGTGGTGTCGTATTTTGCGTTGCTCGTCACCACACGTGCGCGGCTCACGCCGGTTCACCTGGTGAGCGGCAGCGTGCTGATGGGAATCGGCATTGCGGGGATGCACTACACCGGGATGGCGGCCATGCGCATGCAACCCGGTATCCAGTACCGGCCGGCGTGGTTTGCCGCGTCGCTTGCGATTGCGGTCGCCGCCTCGATGGCCGCGCTGCTGATTGCCCGCAGGCTGCGCGACGACGCCGAGCGCAACGTCAAGTGGACGCGCTTCGGCGCAGCGCTGGTCATGGCCGTGGCGATCAGCGGCATGCACTATGCCGGCATGATGGCGGCGGATTTTCCCGTCGGCGCTATTTGCGGCGCCGCCAAGGGTGTCAACACCGAGTGGCTCGCCACGGCGGTGACCCTCTTCACCTTCTCGATCCTGATCGTCACGCTGATGCTGTCGCGCTTCGATGCGCGCACAACCTTTCTGGTGAGCGCCGTCTCGAACCTGAACGGCCAGATCGTGCGCCTCGCCACACTCGACACGCTGACCGGCCTGCCGAACCGCGCGACGCTCACTGAGCGGATCGAAACCGCCATCGAACTGGCGCGCCGCCGTCACAACATATTCGCGATCCTGTTCATGGATCTGGACGGCTTCAAGACTATCAACGACTCGCTCGGTCATTCGGCCGGCGACCAGGTGCTCGCCGCCTTCGGACAACGCCTGCAGGCCTGCGTTCGCGCTACCGACACGGTGGCGCGGCTCGGCGGCGACGAATTCGTGGTGCTGTCGGAAAATCTGCTCGCGCAGCAAGACGCCGGGATGATCGCCGAAGGCGTGCTCGAACGGATGCGCGAAGGGGTATGGAGCGACAGCGAGCCGTTGCAGGTCATGCCGAGCATCGGCATTGCGCTGTTTCCACAGGACGGCGACACGGTCGACACCCTGCTCAAGCACGCGGATGCCGCCATGTACGAAGCCAAGCGCGCGGGACGCAGCACCTATCGCTTCTTCGAGGCGAGCATGAACGAAGCGGCCACACGCACGCTGCAAATTCAGCACGCGCTGCACGAAGCGCTCGCCGCGGGCCATTTCACCCTGCACTTCCAGCCTAAATTCCGCGGCGACAGCAATGAACTGGCGGGCGCCGAGGCGTTGATCCGCCTGAACCATCCGCTGCTCGGCGTGCTGGCGCCGATGGAGTTCATTCCGATTGCCGAACGCTCCGGCCAGATCGTGCAGATCGGCTACTGGGTGGTCCGCGAGACGTGCCGGCAGATCCGCCGCTGGGTCGACGCCGGGCTACCGTCGATGAAGATCGCCATCAACCTGTCGCCGCGCCAGCTATCGCAGCCGAATCTCGTCGCCAACGTGCTCGAGATCGTGCAGGCCGAACAGGTGGACTGCGACCGGATCATGTTCGAGATCACCGAAACCGTCGCCATGCAGGACGCGCCCCGCACGATCGAGATGATCCGCGAATTTCAGACGAGCGGCTTTGAGATCGCCATCGACGACTTCGGCACCGGCTATTCGAGCCTCGCCTATCTGCAGCGCTTCCGCGTCAAGCAGTTGAAGATCGATCGCTTCTTTACCAGCGGTCTCGACGACCAAGGTCCGGAAGGCACGGCAATCGTGTCGGCGATCATCGCGCTTGCGCATTCGCTCGACATGGACGTGGTGGCCGAGGGCGTCGAGACCGCCTCGCAGCTGGGCAAGCTCAAAGCCATGATGTGCGACGAGATGCAGGGCTTTCTGCTCGGCAAACCGCTGGCGGCGGATGCCTTCAGCGCTTTACTGAAGGCACGGATGGCCGTGGTGTAGACGGTATGGGCAGCAGGTCGGCAGGCGGAGCGCCGATTCGATCGGGCCGCCGGAGTCCGGCGCAAACCGCTTTCGAACGACGCGTTGCAGCACACAGGTTTCGCCCGCTGGAGAATTCATGAAATTCGATGTAGCGACGTTCAATTCGCTTTGCCTGATGACGTTCCTCTGTAGCGGCATCGTGACGGCGGCACTCTCGCGCATCCTTGCGCGAGTCGCGGCGTTTCGCTTGTGGTCGGCGTCATTCTTCATGATGAGCGCGGCGGCCGCGTGTTTCGGACTGCATTCGGTGTGGCCGTCCACGCTGCTGCTGATCGCAACGGCCACCCTTGCCCTGCAGGCGCGGATTCTGGTGTGGACCGGCACGCGCGTCCTGTTCGGCGAATCCGCCTCGCTGCGCAAAGGCTTCGCCGTCACCGCGCTGTTCTGTGCGTTGTTTTCGCTTGCGCATGCGTTGAAGGCGCCGCCGGTCTATCGCGCCGCGCTCCTCACCCTGTTCTTCCTGCCGTGCCGCGCGCTGACGCTCTACGAGGTGTGCCGCAGACGCCGCCCCGATCTCGGACCGGCGCGCATGCTGGTGGCGATCGCCAGTGTGATTGCCAGCCTCAATGCCGCGGTGCCGTTGACGCTGGTGCTGCTGCATCGCGGCAACGCCTCGCTCCTGCTCGGCAACCCGCAGACCACGTCGGCGGTATATGCCGTTGTGTTTGCGGGCGATCTGCTGCTGGTCATCGGCCTGATCGTGCTCGCCTTGCAGCATCTGATCGCCGAGCAAGGCATGCTCGCGAATCTCGACAAGGGCGCCGCACAGCGGCCCAATCCGCTCAATCCGGCGCTGCGTTCCGATCCGCCGCGCGAGTCGCGCGAGTTGCCTGATTTACCCGATCTGGCCGACTTGCACGAGCGGAGCGTTCCCATGCAGCGGGCGAGCTAAAGCGAAGGGACTCGGGCGCTCAAACCGGCTGCGGTTCGGAATCGACCGCCGCACCGCCGACCATAACAGGCGCAAGCGCCGGGTCGCGCCGCGTCAGCTTGCCGTCCACCGACGCGCCGCAATCCATGCGCAGTTGCTGGTACTGGATGTTGCCGGTCACATGCGCGTTGGGCTGCAGCTCGACGAAATGATCGGCAATCACGTCGCCGACGATCTTGCCGTTCACCACCACGTCGTAGCCATGCACGTTGCCCTCGATCGAGCCGCGGTCGCTCAGCACGAGCAATGTCTGCGTGCCCGCCTTGCCGCTGACATTGCCATGCACGTGGCCGTCCATGCGCAGGCCTTCGCTGAATTCGAGGTCGCCGGTAATGCGCACGTCGTGGGCGATCAGGGTGGCGAGCTTGGTGTGCTGGATGCTCGTGGCTTTCTTCTTGCTAAACATAACGGGTCTCTAACTGATGAGTGGAACGATTCGTCGCGGCATGCGTGACCGGGCGACGCGCCGGCTTGCCGGTTCAACCGTGCGTCAAATGGCACGGTCAACGGTGCTTCTGGCTCTGGCCGCGCAGAAACAGCAATTCGGTATTCAGACGCGCCGCTTCGGCGGCTGAGGCGTCGGCGGCCTTCTGGACGGCCGCGCGCGCCGTCGACTCCTGCGCGAGCGCAAGCCGGGTGCGCTCGAGTTCGGCTTGCACGCCGTCCGGCGAGACCGGCGTGCTCGCGCATGCGGCCGGCAACGCAGCGCGCCGGGTCGCGTAGCCGCTCATCGCCGCGGCGCCCACGGCCACGCTGCATGCGCAGACGACAACCCAGAGCGCGACGCGCACGGCACGCGGACGCACCGGCTGCAACGCGTAGACGCGCTGCGTCAGACTGCCCGCCGCGCGGGTCGAACGAAGATCAACCATGAGGATGGGCGCCGAACAGCGCAAGGTAGCCGGTCGGATCGACCGGGGCGCCGTTCACCAGCACTTCGAAGTGCAGATGCGGTCCGGTCGAGCGGCCGGTGGTGCCGATATCGGCGACATGCTGGCGCGGCAGCACCAGATCGCCTTCATGCACGAGGATGCGCGAGGCGTGACCGTAGCGCGTGATAAGGCCGTTGCCATGATCGATCTCGACCGCGTTGCCGTAGCCGCCCTTCGGCCCCGCGAAGATCACGCGGCCACCGGCTGCGGCGAGAATCGGCGTACCGCTTTGCGCGACCAGATCGACGCCCGGATGGAAACTGAGCCTGCCCGTGAACGGATCGACGCGGTTGCCGAACGGCGAGCCGAAGCGCGCGCCGTCGGCCGGCATGCGCCCCGGAAACGCGTTGAACGCGACCTGGTGGAGGTCGGTTGCATGTTCGAGCGCGGCGAGTGTCGCGCTCATGCACTCGAGTTGCTGGCGAGTGGTAGCGGCATCGTCGCGCGAGGACTGCGTCGCCACTTCGACACAGCGCCGCGGCGGCAGCGACGGGCCGCCTTCGCCGTCGGCGTCGGAAGTGTCCTGATCCGCCGGGTTGGCAGGCGCGCGTGGCGGCGCTTTCGGCGTGTTCAAGCGGGCTTCGAAATCGCGCAAGGCGCCGACTTCGTTCGTCAAGCGCTCGATCCGCGGCTCGATCTGCGCCACTGACGCATCGAGCTTGCCGAGCTGATCGATCGCATAGTTGTGCGCGACACGGCTCACGGCCTCGCTGCCCAGACCCGCCGCACGATGCGTGGGCAGATAGAGGCCGATAGCGACGCCCGCTGCGAGCGACAGCGCCGCCGCGCCCACCGCCGCCGCGATGGCGATGCTCAACGCCGTGCGCCGGGTGACGAAGCGGATCTCGCCGCTGCTGAGCCGGCTGCCGGCGCCGAGGATGGAAGCCATCAGCGGCTCCCCGTCCGCGGCGCGCAGCGCTTGACGGACCCGCAACGGCGCGGGCGAGTCCGGCACACAGACGAAGGAGGGAAGACATCAGCAGCGAAGAAGGTGCTAGCCGGCATGCAACGTGAGTCGGACAAGCGCCGACGTGAGAGGAAAGAAGGGCGCAAATTATCCCTCTGTCCCGCCGGAGATCATCTCAAATTCGGAAGCCTAATGAGCGAGAGGCCTCCGCATTTCACAGGATACCGAATCAATTACCCAACCCATCCACGCGCTTGCCCTCAAGCCGCCACCAGTTCGCGCAGACGCTCGCGCAGCGCGTCCGTCGCCCGCGTCATCGGCGCACGCAGTTCGTCGCGGATCAACCCCTGGCTTGCGAGCGCCGCCTTCACCGGGCCGGGATTGGGTTCCGAACACAATGCCCCGATCAACGGCGCAAGCCCATGAAAAATCCCCCGGCCTTCTTCGAGGCGGCCTTCCGTCAGCGCACGGTACAGCGCCACGAAGCGCTCCGGATGCACGTGCGCCGACGCCGCAATCGCACCGCTGCCGCCCAGGCACAGCGTATTGAACAGATGGATGTCGTCGCCGGCCAGCACCTGCAGGCGGCCGTCGAGGATCAGCGCCAGCGTGGTGTCGAGCGAACCGGCGCAGTCCTTGACCGCCTGAATTCGCGGATGCGCCGCCAGCGTCAGCAGCGTTGCGAGTTCGAGACGCACGCCGGTGCGATACGGAATGTCGTACAGCACGACCGGCTTGACGCTGAGATCGGCCAGCGCGGTGAAGTGCTCGATCAGTCCCGCCTGCGAAGGCCGGATGTAATACGGCGCCGAGATCAGCACACCGGCCACCGGCAACTCGTTCAACTGCGCCATACGCTCGCGCAGATGCGCGGTCTGGTTGCCCGCCACACCCGCCAACACCGGCAACGCGCCGGCTTCGGCCAGGACGGTCGCCAGCACCGCGTCCTGCTCGGCGGCCTCGAGCGCCGCCGGCTCGCCGGTGGTGCCGAGCGCGACCAGACCCGCGACGCCCGCATCGGCATAGAAACGCACCAGCCGGCGCAGCGCGACGTGATCGACGGCGCCGTCGGCGAACGGCGTGACAACAGGAACCCAGATACCCGAAAAGATAGACATGACTAAACCTCGAACGCGACCGTATCGATTCCGTTCAGCGTTGCGAGGGAGAGGTCAAAAGCGGGAAGAAAACGCGGGCCCTGGGTGACTGTTCCGTCGCACATCTGACGGAACAGCAGGCTCCGGTCAGATGAGCAGCTGTTTTTTGGCTTTGGCGCTGGCGGCCGCGCAGGCACACACCACGCTCGCGAGCGCGAGGCGGGATGCGGTTGAGCGGAGCAGGTGGCCGGTTTCCATGCCCGGCAGTGTAACCGGCCTTGGCGGGATTTGCCAAAATTGCTTGACTTCTTCCACCGCCGAACTAATATACGCACCGCGTACATTAACCTGACCGAGGTGACCTGCATGAGCGTCCCGCAACAAGCCTTCCTCCGCGACGCCATGCGCCGCCTGAATATGACCCGCGATACCTTCGCGAGCCGCATCGGCGTATCGCGCCGGGCGTTGGACACCTGGCTGCTGCCGGACGATTCGGCCGAATCGCGGGCCATGCCGGAGATTGTCGAGCGTTTCGTGTCGGAAATCGTCGTACACGGCAAGCCTGGCGAAAAATATACGCAAAGCGTAGACTCACAATCGCTCGCCAGCCAGATGCTGTTCGAGGGCAAGCCGCAACTGCTCTCCGTGGATCAGTTCTCGCGCGACTCCGTCGAAGCCCTCTTCCGCGTCGCCGACATCATGCAGCCCATCGCGCGGCGCCGCAAAATCTCCCGGGTGCTCGAAGGCGCGGTGCTCGGCAACCTGTTCTTCGAAGCCAGCACCCGCACGCGCGTGAGTTTCGGCGCGGCGTTCTGCCGGCTCGGCGGTTCCGTGTGCGACACCACGGGTTTCACGTTTTCCTCGATGGCGAAGGGCGAGTCGATCTACGACACCAGCCGCGTGATGAGCGGTTACGTCGACGCGCTGGTGATCCGCCACCCGGAGCAAGGTTCGGTGGCTGAATTCGCGCGCGCCACCAACGTGCCGGTGATCAACGGCGGCGACGGCCCCGGCGAGCATCCGAGCCAGGCGCTGCTGGATCTGTACACGATCCAGCGCGAATTCTCGCGCCTCGGCAAGATTGTCGACGGTGCGCATATCGCGCTGGTCGGCGACCTCAAATACGGGCGCACGGTGCACTCGCTTGTCAAGCTGCTGGCGCTGTATCGCGGCATCAAGTTCACGCTGATCTCGCCGCCTTCGCTGGAAATGCCCAGCTACATCGTCGAACAGATCTCGCGCAACGATCACGTAGTCGAACAGACCCACGACCTGAACGCGGGCTTGCGCGGCGCCGACGTGGTGTACGCCACCCGCATCCAGAAAGAGCGTTTTGCCGACGAGTCGTTCGAAGGCTACACGCCGGACTTCCAGATCAACCAGGCGCTGGTCGACAGCGTCTGCGGACTCGATACGCTGATCATGCACCCGCTGCCGCGCGACAGCCGCCCGGGCGCCAACGACCTGAGCGTCGACCTGAATCACGATTCGCGTCTCGCCATCTTCCGTCAGACCGACAACGGCATCCCGGTGCGGATGGCGATTTTCGCGGTGCTGCTCGGCGTCGAGAAACTGGTGCAGCATTCCATGCGCGATGCGGCATGGCGTCCGCCGGCTTACCTCGGCCCGGACGACGCGGTGTTTCACGGTATCGATTGAACACGCCGAAGGATAACGGCTAGCGGGGCTGCCCGCGCGGGGAATGCCCCTCCGCGCATGGCAGCCCTGCCATCCCACGAGCGTGTTCCCCGCGACTAACTCATCTGCACATGGTCCGCGCCGGCCTGCACGCGCTGGAGCTTGGCGCGGCGCGAGCGCGTTTCGCGCGCGTCGGCTGCTTCACTCACCTCGCCGCAGGGCACAAAAATATAACCGCGGCCACGCACGGTCTGAATATATTGCGGACTCCCAACGTCCGGCTCGATCACCGCGCGCAGACGAAACACCAATACATCCAGACCGCGCTCCGTCTGACCGGTATCGCGCATCCCAAGCAAGGCGATGATGCTCGAGCGCGACATGATCTTCAACGGATTGACCGCGAAGATTTTAAGCAAGGCGAATTCGCTCGAACGCAGGCCGACGTCTTCGTCGTCCCTGATCAGGCGCCGGGTCGCAAAGTCGATCTGCCAGTCGCCGAACGAATAGCGATCGCGGATTTCCGGCGCCGCATACACCACCGAGGTGCGGCGCCGCATCACGCAACGGAGCCGCGCCGACAGTTCGCGGGGATCGAAGGGTTCCACCAGGTAATCGTCCGCCCCTAGTTCGAGGGCAATGATCTTGTCGATCACGTCGGCAGACTTGCTGATCATGATGACGGGCAGATCATGGCCGGCGGCGCGCAGATTCCGGATCGCCTTGTGCGCCTCGGAGGGCGGCAAGTCGGCCCGCATCACGATCGCAGAGGGCATTTCCTGCTCGACCCGCCGAACCAGGAAGCTCGCGCTGTACAGCACGGACATTTCGACGTGCTCACTGTGAAAATGGGCACGCAGTTCATCACGTACCGCCTGATCTGGCTCGACCACAAGAAGCCGCATGTTCATCACGTTCGAAACCCTCTACACTGCCGTGAAAATTAACCCGGTTCGACCCTGCTTCAACCTTGCAGTTGGGCGTTGCAGTCAAAACGGCCACCGGGACCATCAGGGCCGATAGTAGGGAGGAAATGCGCATCCATAATGGGGAAACCAAGGAGAAACTGTGAAGAACGCTCGCCACACGAATTGGCGGGTGCACGCGGGTGCGAAAATCAGGCACCATACGCCGCTTCCGATGGGTGCATCCGCTGCGGCAGCGTCGCGGCATTGGCGGGCACTGACCCTGGGCAGGCGGTCATTCGAAGAAGTGGCCGCAGGGAATCCACATGAAATTAGGCATCACGTCCAAGCTGTTTCTGGCTATCTCCACCTCGTGCGTCGCGATTGCGGTGACGATGGGTGCGGCCATGCGCGTGAGCTTCGAAAACGGCTTTTTCGACTACCTCGGCGAGCGCAACACCAGCAGTGCGATCCAGTTGGAGAAGGCTCTCGAAGGCGCCTACGCACAGCACGGCAGTTGGAACTTCCTGCGTAACGACCGCAATGCATGGCGGACATTCGTCGAAAATGCGCACATCGGCTCGTCGCAGCGTGGCCCGTGGGGAGCGGAGAACCGTCCTGACGGTCCGGGTGGTCCGGGTGGTCCTGGTGGTCCGGGAGGGCCCGGCGGTCCCGGCTCGGACATGCCGCCACCCGACGGTCCGCCGCCCGATTCGCCGGATCAGGCGGGCCACGGCGGCTTCGGACCGCTTCCGCCCTGCGCGCTCTATGACGTGCACAAGCATGCCGTCGTGAGTAACGGGCCATTGCCCCCGCCCGAGACATCGCTCGAGCCGTTGAAGGTGGCAGGACAGGTGGTGGGCTGGCTGTCGGTTGCCTCGCCCGAGAACATGTTTTATACGGCCGACCGCCGCTTCCAGGTCCGGCAATTGCGCGCCACCTGGATCATCGTCGCATTGGCCGCGGTGCTGGCCGCCGTGGTGGCCATGGTGCTGGCAAGAATCTTCCTCGCGCCGATCCGCCGCCTCGCAGACGCCACCCACCGCCTCGCCAGCGGCGACTACGCGACCCGCGTTCCGGAAGGCAGCCGCGACGAATTCAACCAGTTGGCGAAGGACTTCAACCAGCTAGCCGTATCGCTGGAACAAGCGGAACGCTCGCGCCGCAACTTCATCGCCGATATCTCGCACGAATTGCGCACACCGTTGGCCGTGCTACGGGGCGAACTCGAAGCGATCGAGGACGGCGTGCGCCATCTCGATCGCGCCTCGCTGACGTCGTTGCAGACGGAGGTGACGATGCTGAGCCAGTTGATCGACGACCTGTACGAGCTGTCCCTTGCCGATATCGGCGCGTTGTCGTTCGAAAAGGTGCCGGTGGACGCGGCGGGCATCGTCGAAGCCGCCGCCGACGCCTTCGAGGAACGGCTCAATACGCGGCATATCGCGCTTGAAACCGCCATCGCCGAGCGGCCGGCGGTGATCGTGGCCGACCCCTACCGCCTCACGCAACTGCTGAAGAATCTGCTGGAAAACGCCCTGCGCTACACCGATCCCGGCGGCAAGGTATGCGTCAGCGTATCGATGCACGCGCAACGATTGCATATCGACGTTCAGGACTCTTACCCAGGCGTGCCCGAACCCTTGTTGCCGCATCTGTTCGAGCGCCTGTTCCGCGTCGACATCTCGCGCAGCCGGCAAAGCGGCGGTGCGGGTCTGGGACTCGCGTTATGCCGCCATATCGTCGAAGCCCACGACGGGACCATCGAGGCCGCGCGTTCGCCGCTCGGCGGTCTTTGGATCAAGCTGCGCTTTCCGCTTCAATCCTCTCACCATGACTGACACGCTCCCTACCATTCCGATCCTGATCGTCGAGGATGAACCGAAGCTCGCCGCGCTGCTTGCGGACTATCTGCGGGCGGAGGGTTATCAAACCACCACGCTCGCCGACGGCCTGCAGGTGATTCCCTTCGTGCACGCCCATCCGCCCGCGCTGATTCTGCTCGACCTGATGCTGCCGGGACGCGGTGGATTCGAAATATGCCGCGAATTGCGCACGTTTTCGACGATACCGGTGGTCATCCTGACCGCGCGTGTCGACGAGATCGATCGTCTGTTGGGCCTCGAACTCGGCGCGGACGACTACGTCTGCAAGCCCTTCAGCCCGCGCGAAGTGGTCGCGCGCGTGAAGGCCATCCTGCGGCGCGCCGGCAAACCGGCCGCGACGCCGCAGCCGGAAATCGCGCCGCAGCCACCGCTCGTGGTCGATGTCGAACGGCACGTCGCGCGGCTCGACGACAAGGACCTGCAGCTCACGCCGATCGAACTGCGACTGCTCGCGCTGCTGCAGTCCACGCCGGGCCGGATCTACCGGCGCGATCATCTGTTGCGCCAGCTCTACGACGATCACCGTGTCGTGACGGACCGCACCGTCGATACCCATGTCAAGAATCTGCGCCGCAAGCTGCAAGTCGTCCGCCCGGGGCAGGACATGATCCGCTCGATCTATGGCGTCGGCTATCGGCTCGACCCGGATCTCGAAGACCAGGACGGCTGAAGCACCGCGTCACAGCATGCTCCAATGAAAAAAGACCCGGCACGTACCGGGTCTTTGCATTGCGCGAGGCGAAACGTCGCGTTAGAAGCGGTGACGCAAACCGATCGTCGCCGCCAACTGGCTGTTGGTCGACGATGCGCTCAGGCCGTTGATGTCGGCGGTCAGACCCGAATCGCCCGTGTCGCTGACGTGCTGATACACGCCCATCAGGTAGACGTCGGTACGCTTGGACAACGCATACGCCGCTTGCAGGCTGAACTGGTTGTATTTCGGGCTCACGCCGTCGATACGCGCATCGGTGAACGTGTAAGCGCCCGACAGCGACAAGGCCGGCGTGAAGCTGTAGCGCGCGTTCACTTCATAGTTGGTAAAGCTTGCGCTGCCGCCGATCAAGGTCAGGCCCGACGACGTACCCGAGGCCGACGCACCGATACCGGTTGCGTTGTCGAGGTGGGTCTGCGTGAACACGAAGCCCAGCGTCGCCTGGCCCAAGGCATAGTTCAGGCCCGCACCGTAAGTGCGTTGCGTGCCTGCCGCGAAGGTGGCGTCGTTCGTCACTGCGCCGCTCGAATTGAGCGATACGCCTGCGTTGTTCAACTCCATGTAGCCGGCTGCCAGGTTCAACGGGCCGTAGTTATACGAGGTACCCAGGCTGTAGGCGCGGTTCGTGGAGAAGCCGCCCGAATCGTTCGAGAAGCCGTACAGGGCGCCGAACTTGAAGCCGCCGTAGTTCACGCTCGAGTACTTGATCGAGTTGTTGATACGGAACGAGTTGTCGAGGTTGTCGTTGTCGAACGGGTGAGCCGCCTCGGTGCCGCCCGACGACGTGCCGGTCAGCGAAAGCGGCGCCAGGTAGTCGACGACGGAGTCATACTGACGACCCAGCGTGACGGCGCCGTACTGGTCGCTCGACAGGCCGACGAACGCCTGGCGGCCGAACTCGAGGCTGTTCTGGCCGAGCTTGCCGCTCGTAATGCTGAAACCGTTTTCCAACGTGAAGATCGCCTTCAGGCCGCCACCCAGGTCTTCCGAACCGCGCAGGCCCCAACGGCTACCGTTCACCGTGCCGCTGGTTTCCTGGATGTTGTGCGAGCCGCCCTGATTGCTCGTGTAGGTGATGCCCGCGTCGATCAGGCCGTAAAGCGTGACGCTGCTCTGCGCGTGAGCTGCGCCTGCAACGCCAAGCATCGCCAGCGAGAGGCCGGACAGTACGAATTTCTTCATTGCTTCTCCGTGAACCTTGTATCGGTCGTTATCGAGTGGCGGAGAATATCGCAATTTTCTCAATACTGTATTTCAGAATCCCTTACGCTTCACATTTATGCCGCCGGATTTATTTTATTTGTAACATTGCGCATGAGACGCACCATTGCGGCAGCCCAAATGAAATGGGGTGCGCTCCTCTCGCGAGCGCACCCCAAGTGCCTGAATGGAAGCCTTTCCCGGAGAAATCAGACCGGTCTAGCGTGACATGAATATCGGCCAGCAGGGTCCCCGGTAACACCTCCTAATATTTCGCCAACTTTCCTTTAAATCATTCCCTCGAATCGCTATTCGATCACCTGAAAATCCAGGTCGCTCTATTCCACTCAAAAGAATACGCGAATTATGATTAACGTTGATTAAGCGGAATTACCCGGCATTACGTCGGTAAGCGAGCGGACGAGGAAAGCGCCCTCACGCTACCCGCTTGCTGCGCCGGTGGTGGTCGAACAGCACCGCGAGCAACAAGATGCCGCCGCGAATCAGGTATTGATAGAAGGTCGGCACGTTCAGCAGGCTCATGGCGTCCTGCACCGAACCCATGATCAGCACGCCGACGAGCACACCGGAGATGGTTGCCACCCCACCCGTCAACGAGACGCCACCGAGCACACATGCCGAAATCACGCCGAGCTCGAGCCCGACCGAGGTCTTCGGATCGCCGAGGCTCATGCGCGACGCGAGCATCACACCGGCGAAACCGGTGACGAGGCCTTGCAGCACGAACACCACGATCTTGATGCGCGTGACGGGCAACCCCGCGAGCAGCGCGGCTTCGCTATTGCCGCCAACCGCCAGTACGTTCTTGCCGAACACGGTCTTTTTAAGCAGGAATCCGAACAAGACGAAGCCGACGATATTGCTCCAGATCGGATACGAGATGCCGAGGAACGAGCCGCCGCCGAGATCGAAAAAGCGTTCTTCGGAGATCATTACCGCATCGCCGTTCGAAGTGATGTACGCCAGGCCCCGCACTACCTCCATCATGGCCAGCGTCACGATCAGCGAGTTGATCTTGTAGCGCGCAACGAGCACCCCGTTGACGAGGCCAACCGCGCCTCCCGCCAGCACGCCGCCGGCGATGCCGAACAGCACGCTGTGCGTCGCGGTGATCAGGGTGGAGGCCACCACGCCCGAGAACGCGACGATCGACGCCACCGACAGGTCCACTTCGCCGAGCGCCAGCACGAACATCATCGTGACGGAGATCGAACCGATCAGCGTGACCGAAAGCAACAGCCCCTGAATATTGCGTGCGCTGATGAAGTCCGGCACCGTCAGCGAAAGCACGCCGAACAGGATGATGAAGACCATCACAATGCCGGACTTGTTGATGAAGTCCCAGGCCTGCATGGCGCGCGGACGGGCCGCGACGTTCGCCGCCGGATTCGTGGCAGCCGTGTGGGTAGGTTGGTCTTGAGTTTGCATTGTGTCTGTTTCCATTCGGTGAATCCGGCCTCAGCGCGGGAGTGCGAGCTTGATCAGCGCGTCGGGCGTCGCCTGGGCTTTCGGCAAATCGCCGACGATGCGGCCTTCTTTCATCACCAGCACCCGATCCGCGATCCCGATCACTTCCGCCAGATCGCTCGAGACGACTATCACGGTGCGGCCCGCTTCGGCCAGTCCATAGAGCAGGCCGTAAATTTCGCTGCGTGCGCCCACGTCGATGCCGCGGGTCGGCTCGTCCATCAGGAACACGTCGATCTCTTCGGCGAGCCAGCGCGACAAGATCACCTTCTGCTGATTGCCGCCCGAGAGCGTGCCGATGGGTGTCTCGCCGTTGCGCGTCTTGATCGCCAGCTTCGCGATGAACTCCTTCGCGGTCTGCGCTTCCTTGCGGCTGTTGAGCACGTTGAAGCGGCTAAAGTGCCGGCGGCAACTGATATTCAGGTTGTCCGAGACCGACGCGATCGAGACGATGCCCTCCTGCTTGCGGTCTTCCGGGCACAGTGCGACGCCCGCTCGCACCGCGTCGCGCGGCGTCGCAAAACGCACGCGCCGGCCCTTCAGCACGATCTCGCCGGCAGCCGGCTTCACCGCACCGTAAATCAGCTTCATCAATTCGGACCGGCCCGCGCCCACCAGACCGAAGAAGCCGACAATCTCGCCCGCCCGCGCGGAAAACGACGCGGGCTCCTTGAGACCCGGCCCCAGCAGCCCCTTTACTTCGAGCTGCACGTCGCCTGCCGCGCGCGGCCGGTAGCCGTAGACGTCGGCAATCGAGCGGCCCACCATGCAACTGATCAGGCGGTCGCGATCGAGTCCCTCACCGGCTTCGAAGGTGTCGATATGGCGTCCGTCGCGAAACACCGTCACGCGGTCGCAGAGTTCATAGACTTCCTCCATGCGATGCGTGACGTAGATGATTGCGCGCCCTTCTGCCTTCAGCGCGCGGATGATGCGGAACAGTTGCGTCGTCTCGCGCGACGACAGCGAACTGGTCGGCTCGTCGAACGCAATTACGCGCGCATCGCGCATCAACGCCTTGCCGATCTCGATCATCTGGCGCTGGCCGATGGACAGATACTTCACCTGCTGCGCCGGATCGATCTTCTCGCCCAGCCGCTCGAGTTCGCGCATGGCGCGCGCGAGCAGCGCTTTTTCGTCCAGCACACCGAAGCGGTTGGGCAACGCGCCCAACATCAGGTTTTCCGCTACGGTCAGCTCAGGCACCAGATGCAGTTCCTGATAGATGATCGCGACGCCGGCCTCGATCGCGGCCTTGGTGGTGGTGAACTGCTGCACCACGCCGTTCAGCGAGAGCGTGCCCGCAGCGGGCTGATTCACACCGGACAGCACCTTCAGCAGCGTCGATTTGCCGGCGCCGTTTTCGCCCATCAGGCCGTGCACTTCTCCGCGCCGCACGTCGAGCGAGACCTGGTCGAGCGCGAGTACACCGGGAAACTGCACGGTGATGCCGGCAAGCTGGAGATACGCCTCTGTATCACTGGAACCGGCGCTGGAGTCCAGATGCGCTGCGTCGGGTTGGGAAACCGTCATCGAATGCCTCTTGCTGGTGAACACAACGCGCGGGCCGGACCGTTCAATCCTTCGGCGGTGTACCGCCCGCCCGCGCCGTGAGCGTTGCCAATCGTGCCGGCACGCTCACGCGAACGCTCATTGCACGTTCATTTGCACACTCATTTGCACACTTAAATACCGAGTTCCTTGCGCACGTCCTCCCAGTTGCTGCGCACCATCAGCTTGCCCGTGGTCTGCGTGTCGGCAGGCGGCTGCTTGCCCGTCTTGATCCAGTCGACGAGGTTCTCCGTGCTCTCCTTGCCGTGATTCGTCGAGCTGACGGCGATCGTGCCGTAGAAGCCGGTCGGCTCCTTCTTCTGGAATTCGGCGAACGCTTCGCCGGCGCCGTTGATGCCGACGCCGATCACATCGGAAGCGGGAATGTGCAGTTGCTCGGTCGCGCGCACGCCACCCAGCACGGTCTCTTCGTTGAGCGCGAAGATCACCCACTTCTTGATGTTCGGATGCTGCGCCAGCACCGGCGAGACGGCGTTGAAGCCGCCTTCGTCATCGGTGGTCTTCTGCGGCGCGTCGAAGATGTTGTCCTTCTTGAAGCCGTTGGCGAGCAGCGACTGCGTGGCGCCGTCGGTGCGTTGCTTGGCGGTCGGCAGTTCGTAGTCGGTGATGCGCAGCGCGCCGACCTCTTCCGGCTTCCAGCCGCGCCGTTTCATTTCATCGGAGATCGCCTGGCCCACCTGATTGCCGATCTTGATGGCCGACATCCCGAGGTGCGGCACATCGGCAAGCGGCTTGCCGGTGGAGTCGACCAGTTGATCGTCGACGGTGACGAACTTCATGTTGTAGCGCTTGGCGCGTGCCTCGATTGCCGGTCCGAGCCGCACGTCTGGCGCGCAGATCACAAAGCCCTTTGCGCCTTGTGCGCCGAGGTTATCGATTGCAGCCAGCACTTTTTCGCCGTCCGGCGTGCCGATGTTCACCACCGAGAAGCCATCCTTCTGACCGAGCGCGCTAGCGGCCTTCTGTTCGTTGATGAACCATGCCTGTTCCGGCATCTTCACCAGAAAACCGATCTTGAGCGGTTCGTCTGCGCGTACCGACATCTGGGTCGCGAACGGTACCGCGAGGACGGCGGCCGCCATGGCGGACAAGGTCAAACGGCGAAGCTTCTGGTTCATGTAGGTCTCCTAAAATTAACAACTTGAGTTTGACTGCGTATGGGCTGTGCGGCGTTTCAGCCGCGCCGCTTATTCGACGAACGGCTCGACCGCGTGCCGGTGGCCCAGCAGCAGCGCGTCGGCCACGTGTTCGAGCGGCCGGATATCCACGTCGCCATGACCGGCAGTAATCAGTTCGCCAAAGCGTTCGTACAATCCGGGGTATTCCCGCTCCGGACCGATCTCCACAGCCACGCCGTCGATATGCATCTGCTTGCCGCCCTGCGCGAGGCGCAGAACCCCGTCGCCGGTCGTCGCCTCGATCTGCCACAATTCTTCGGAACCATGGCGCCAGTCGAACTCCGCGCGGATCGGCGTATCGCGTTCGTCGGTGAAATCCAGGTTGGCGGCAATCGGGGTCTGCCGGTTGGACGGCACCCAAAGCTCGGCGGACTTCAGAAAAAACGCGTGCGGCAAGATGCGTGTGATGATCGACAAGGCATTGATGCCCGGATCGAAGACGCCCAGTCCCCCCGGCTGCCAGATCCAGTCCTGATTCGGATGCCACTTCCTGACATCTTCCTTCCACAGGACCTTCACGGACTGGATGTCGCGTCCTGCGAGCCATGTCCGGGCGGCCTCGACCGCAGGCGCATAGCGGGAATGCCACGAAGCGAACAGACTGCAACCGTGTTCGCGGGCAAGCTCGGCAAGCAGGCTCACCTCGACGACGCTCGCGCCGGGCGGCTTCTCCAGCATCACATGCTTGCCCGCGACGAGGGCGGCGCGTGCCTGCTCGAAGCGCACTTGCGGAGTCGCGCAAAGCGAGACCGCTTCCAGTTCGGGCTCGGCCGCGAGCATCTCCTGAAGCGTCCTGTAGTTGCGCACGCCATCGACCTGCGCGTTACGGCTCGCGCACGCGACAAGCTTGAATCCGTCGTTTGCCGCGATAGCCGGCAAATGCTGGTCGCGTGCGATCTTGCCCACGCCCACAATGCCTATCGAAATCTGCTTCGGCATGTCTCGGCCCCCACCATATTCAATAGTCACACTATATTGTGCGCGTTTTGCGGCAAATATTCGTGAATACCCTAGTGAACACTCTAAATAGTCTTACTATAATGTGGGATCAGGAGGGCACTATGCCAGACAAAAAACGAGCGCTGCGCTCGGCGCAGTGGTTCGGCACCGCCGACAAGAACGGCTTCATGTACCGCAGCTGGATGAAGAATCAGGGCATTCCTGATCACGAGTTCCAGGGCAAGCCGATCATCGGCATCTGCAATACCTGGTCGGAGCTAACGCCGTGCAATGCGCACTTCCGCAAGATCGCGGAGCACGTCAAGCGCGGGGTGTTCGAAGCGGGCGGCTTCCCGGTCGAATTCCCGGTCTTCTCGAACGGCGAGTCGAACCTGCGCCCCACCGCCATGTTCACGCGCAACCTCGCGAGCATGGATGTGGAGGAGTCGATCCGCGGCAATCCGATCGACGCGGTGGTCCTGCTCGCGGGTTGCGACAAGACCACCCCGGCACTCCTGATGGGCGCGGCCAGTTGCGACGTGCCCGCCATCATGGTGAGCGGCGGCCCGATGCTCAACGGCAAGCATGAGGGCCGCGACATCGGCTCGGGCACCGTTGTCTGGCAGCTCAGCGAGCAGGTGAAGGCGGGCAAGATCTCGCTGCATGAATTCATGTCCGCCGAAGCGGGCATGTCGCGCTCCGCGGGTACTTGTAACACCATGGGCACCGCCTCGACGATGGCGTGCATGGCCGAAGCGCTCGGCGTCACGCTGCCGCACAACGCGGCGATTCCCGCGGTCGACTCGCGCCGCTACGTCCTCGCGCATATGTCGGGCATGCGCATCGTCGAGATGGCGCTTGAAGACCTGCGACTGTCGAAGCTGCTGACGCGCGAGGCCTTCGAAAACGCGATCCGTGTGAACGCGGCAATCGGCGGCTCGACGAATGCCGCAATCCACCTCAAGGCGATCGCCGGACGCATTGGCGTGAACCTCGAACTCGACGACTGGACGCGCATAGGCCGCGGCACGCCCACGCTGGTCGATCTGCAGCCGTCGGGCCGCTTCCTGATGGAAGAGTTCTATTACGCGGGCGGTTTGCCGGCCGTGCTGAAGCGCCTCGGCGAAGCGGGCCTGCTGCCGCATCCGGATGCCTTGACCGCGAACGGCCAGTCGCTGTGGGACAACAACAAGGAAGCGCCGATCTATAACGACGAAGTGATTCGTCCGCTCGACAAACCGCTCGTCGCCGACGGCGGTCTGTGCATCGTACGCGGCAATCTCGCGCCGAACGGTGCGGTGGTGAAGCCGTCTGCCGCGACGCCGGCCCTGCTCAAGCACCGTGGGCGCGCCGTGGTATTCGAGAACTTCGACGACTACAAGGCGCGCATCGGCGACCCCGAACTCGACGTGACGGCCGACTCCATCCTCGTGATGAAGAACTGCGGACCGAAGGGTTATCCGGGCATGGCCGAGGTGGGCAACATGGGCTTGCCGCCGAAACTGCTCGCACAAGGCGTGACGGATATGGTGCGGGTGTCGGATGCGCGCATGAGCGGCACCGCGTACGGCACGGTCGTGCTGCACGTGTCGCCCGAAGCGCGCGCCGGCGGTCCGCTCGCCGTGGTCCGCGAAGGCGACTGGATCGAACTGGACTGCCTCGCTGGACGGTTGCATCTCGACATCGGCGCGGACGAGCTGACGGCACGTCTGGCCGATTGGGCGGAAACACAGCAGAAGATACCGGCGGATGCGAGCGGCTATCGCCAGCTCTATGTCGAGCATGTCCTGCAAGCCGACCAGGGCTGCGACTTCGACTTCCTGGTGGGCTGCCGCGGCGCGGAGGTGCCGCGCCACTCGCATTGAACGCAACAGCCTGGCGTTGGCAACCGCCAACGCCAGGGCCAACGCTCACGCTCACATAGCCAACGCGCCCTCCCCGGCCCCTGCGACCACCATCGTGCACTGCAGGCCCGCCATCTGCCCGGCCGCATCGATCGCCGCTTCAAGCCCGGCAAACGGGTACGCCTGCAACTCGACCGCATCGAGCGGCAACTGACCGGACGCCACCAACGCGACCAACGCCAGATAGTCGGCACGCGTGTACATGAAGTTGCCGATCAACTCCCAGTTGTTCAGCAGCATCTCCTGATACGCAATCGGCAGGTCCACCTGCATGCTGCCCATCAGCACCAGCCGGCCGCCCCGGCGCAAGCTGCGCAGCGCGGCGAGCGTCGCGTTCGGATCGGTTGCCTGGCCGACCATGTCGAACGCGAGATCGGCGCCGCCGCCCGACGCGGCGCGGATCGCCGCCACGTCCTGCGCGGCGTCGCCCGTCAACAGGACCGGTACGACGCGCCCCTTGCCGAGTTCGATCAGGCGCTGCAGCGGCTGCGCGCGCCTGCTGAGCGCCACCACCCGGCTCGCGCCCATGGCGAGCGCGGCCAGCACCGCCGCCGAGCCGAAGTAGCCGGTCGTGCCGTTCACCACCACGACCTCGCCCGCCGCCAGCCGGCCGCGCCGCAGTCCGCCGAACGGCACCGCGAACTTGCCGAGCACGGCCAGCCGCTCGGACGAGAGGTCGTCCAGTCCATCCAGCGCAATCAGCGTCGAAGCCGGAAATTCGGCAAACTCGCGCAGCGTGCCGTGCGGGAAATCGGCCATCAGCGCACCGCTGTCGGCGCTGATGGCCGTCAGGCCGATCAGCGCCTGGGCCGGCTCGCGTACTGTTTCGTCGGCGATCCAGTACGGGTTGACGGCCACGCGTTGACCGGCCCGCAACGACACCACACCCTCGCCGACCGCCGCCACCACGCCGACGCCGTTGGTCCCCGGCGAGAACGGTCCCGGCGGATAGGCATAGGGCAGCTTCCCTTCCAGATAACTGCGCGTGTAACTCAACAGCGGCACGGCTTCCATCCGCACCAGCACGGCGCCACGGCGCGGCTGCGGTTGCGCGACTTCGCGCAGGGCCAGCGGCTGGCCGGGTTCATCGAGCATCCAGGCTTTCATGGTTGACTCCTCAGTCAGGTTCTCAAAGTGGGTGGCACGCTTGAACTCTAGGGCCCGGCTACGTATTCTTGAAATCAATTACTGGAATGTGACCCATCAATATGATTGATCTCCGCGGTATCGATCTGAACCTGCTGGTGTCGCTCGACGCCTTGCTCGCCGAATCCAACGTCACCCGCGCCGCCGAGCGCCTGCACCTGACGCAGCCCGCGGTGTCGACGCAGCTCGCGCGGCTTCGGCAGATCTTCGGCGATCCGCTGCTGATCCCCGCTGAGACCGGCCGCGGCATGACGCGCAGCGCGCGGGCTCTGGCGTTGATGGAGCCCTTGCATGCGGCGCTGAAAAATCTGGAAGTGGTGGTACGCCATCAGCCGGCCTTCGATCCGCACACGGACACGCGCCGCTTCGTTATCGCCGCCAACGACAACGGCACCGCCGTGCTCGGCCTGCCGTTGATGGAGCGCCTGCCTGAACTCGCAGGACCGGGCGTGCGGATCGCCTTTATCGTGGCGGACCAGCCGTCGACGACAGAGCGCCTCGAACGCGGCGAAATCGATCTGCTGATCGGCTCCGAGCGGATGGTTCCGGCCACCATGCGCGCCCGCAAACTGTTCGACGAGCGTTTCGTCGTGGTCCAGCGCAAGGGGCATCCACGCGGCACCGCACCGCTCGATCTCGACACGTACTGCGCGCTCGACCATGTGCTGGCGTCCACCAGCGGCGGCAGTTTCCACGGCTTCATGGACGAGCATCTGGAAGCGCTCGGACGCACGCGGCGGGTGGCGCTATCGGTGCAGCATTTCACGCTGGTGCCCGAATTGCTGGCGCATACGGACTATGTCTCGACGCTGCCGTCGCGCTTTGCAGCGCGCCATCGGGACCGGCTCGACGTCTTCGATCTGCCGTTCGAGGCGCGCGGCTTCACGGCGTTCGCCGCGTGGCATCCGCGCAATCATGCCGACCCGGCGCTGGTGTGGTTGCGCGAGACCTTGACCTGTATCGCACAACACTGTGTTTCCTTTTTGCCCCGGTAAACGGCGGTTGATCGTGTTTTACATTGACTATAGTGAAGCGCGACCTGCCAGCGCCGTGGTACGCGCGGACGGGGCACTGAAATTGCTGGCTGATTCGTTGTACGCGCATGCATCGGACTGCCGAGGCGTCGCGGGTTTGCATCGACCTTTCATGGAGCAAACAGAACGTTATGTCCAGGAATCGAGTCCCTCCGGGTTCGGACGAAGAACCCACCCCCACTGCCGATCAACCCTCGCGCCGACGCTTCCTGCAATCCGCCGCCGCGGCGGCGACCGTCGGCGTGGCGCCGCATCTGCATGCACAGACCCAGCCGGCCGCTCCACCGGCGCCTGCATCGCCCGCTGAAGTGCGCGCGCCCGAGCCGCCGCAGCCGGTCACGCTCAACATCAACGGCCGCGCTTACGCGTTGCAACTGGAGCCGCGCGTCACGCTGCTCGACGCGCTGCGCGAATACGCCGGCCTGATGGGCACCAAGAAGGGCTGCGACCGCGGGCAATGCGGCGCGTGCACCGTGCTGGTCGAAGGCCGGCGCATCAACTCGTGCCTGACGCTGGCGGTGATGCATGAAGGCGAAACCATCACGACTGTCGAAGGCCTCGCGAGCCAGGGCGTGCTGAGTCCGATCCAGCGCGCCTTCATCGAACACGACGCGTTTCAGTGCGGCTACTGTACGCCCGGGCAGCTCTGTTCCGCGACGGCGCTGCTCAACGAATTCAATAGCGGCACCGCGAGCACCGTCACTGCCGACGTCCGTACCCGTCCGCCCCAACTCTCCGACGACGAAATCCGCGAACGCATGAGCGGCAATATCTGCCGCTGCGGTGCGTACGCCAACATCGTCGCCGCCGTGCGCACCGTGCACGACGGCAACACCGGCAACGCCTGACGGAGCACGGCCATGGACGCGATTTCCTATGAACGCGCTGGCGACGTCAGCAGCGCGCTGCGCGCGGCGCAGCAACCCGGCACGATGTTTATCGGCGGCGGCACCAATCTGCTGGATCTGATGAAGGGCGGCGTGGAGCGGCCCGTGCATCTCGTCGATATCACGCACCTGCGCGGACTCGACACGATCGGCACGCTGCCTGACGGCGGCCTGCGCATCGGCGCGCTGGTGCGCAACAGCGACGCCGCCAATCATGCGCTGGTGCGCGAACAGTATCCGCTGCTCTCGCAGGCGTTTCTGTCGGGGGCGTCGCCGCAGTTGCGCAATATGGCCACCGTGGGCGGCAATCTGATGCAGCGCACCCGTTGCGGCTACTTCTACGACACGGCCTTTACGCAATGCAACAAGCGCCAGCCGGGCAGCGGCTGCGCCTCCATAGAAGGACAAAACCGCACGCACGCGATTCTCGGCGCCAGCTCGCAATGTGTCGCCGTGAACCCGTCGGATATGAGCGTGGCGCTGGTGGCGCTCGATGCCGTGGTGCGCGTGAGCAGTCTGCGCGGCGAGCGCACGATTCCGATTGCAGAGTTTCACCGCCTGCCCGCCGACCGTCCGGAGGTAGATACCACCCTGCAACCCGGCGAACTGATCACCGCCGTCGATCTGCCGCCGCCGCTGTTTAGCGACCACTCCCACTACCTGAAAGTGCGCGACCGCGCGAGTTACGCGTTTGCGCTCGTCTCGGTGGCTGCCGCCTTGCAGATGGACGGCCATATGGTGCGGACTGCGCACATCGCGTTGGGCGGCGTCGCGCATAAGCCCTGGCGTGCGAGCGTCGCGGAACAGATGCTGAGCGGCAAGCCGCTCACCGATACGACGCTGCGCGCCGCTGCAGCCGCCGCCATGGGCGAAGCGCAACCGCTCAGCGGCAACCGCTTCAAGGTGCAACTCGCGCAACGCTCGATTGTGCGCGCCGTGAATCAGGCCGCGGGCCGGACCGGAGGTGTCGCATGAACCTGAACCTGGATGCCCCACTGGTCGGTCAACCGATGGACCGCACCGACGGGCTGCTGAAAGTGACCGGCGAGGCCCGCTATGCGGCGGAATTCCCCGAGGCGCGCCTGGCACACGCGGTGCTGGTGACGAGTACCATCTCGAGCGGCAGCATTGCGTCGATCGACACGAGCCGCGCGCAATCCCTGCCGGGCGTGCTGCTGGTGATGACGTATCAGAACGCGCCGCGCCTGCCCAACGGTGGGCGTCCGCCGCTGACGCCGCCGGCCGGCCGTCATCTGTCGCTGTTGCAGAGCAATCAGATCAACTACAGCAACGAGCCCGTTGCCGTAGTGGTAGCCGACACGCTCGAACGCGCCACCGACGCCGCGCAGCAACTGCGCATCGTCTATCAAAGCACGCCTGGCGCGCTCGACTTCACCAGCGCCAAGGCGAATGCGCACGCGCCGATCACGCCCCAGGGCCGCCAGACCGACACGCAGCGCGGCAACTTCGAAGCGGGCCTCGCGAGCGGCAGCGTGCGCGTCGACGCCGTTTATACGACCCCGGTCGAACATCACAATCCCATGGAACCGCACGCCACCATGGCGCATTGGGATGGCCCGCAACTGACGCTGTACGACTCCACCCAGGGCGTGAGCGGGGCGCGCATCGCCGTGGCGAAAACGCTGGGCGTCTCGCCCGACGACGTGCGCGTGATCTCGCCGTTCATCGGCGGCGGGTTCGGCGGTAAGGGCTCGTCCTGGTCGCATGTGGCGCTCTGCGCGATGGCCGCGAAGCAGACCGGGCGTCCGGTGCGCCTCGCGTTGACGCGCCCGCAGATGTTCGGTTCGGTCGGCGCTCGTCCGCGTACCGAGCAGCATTTCACGCTCGCCGCGCGCCACGACGGCACGCTCACCGCGATGCGGCACGACAGCTTCTCGAACACGTCGACGTTCGAGGACTGGACCGAGACCTGCTGCATGGTCACGCGCATGCTCTACGCGGTGCCGAATCAGTTGACGACGCACCGGCTCGTGCAGTTGAACCTGGGGACGCCGACGTTCATGCGCGCGCCGGGCGAAACCACCGGCTCGTTCGCACTCGAATCCGCGATGGACGAGCTCGCGTGGAAACTCAAGATGGACCCCGTCGCGCTGCGGCTGAAAAACTATGCGGAGGTCGATCCGCAGGAGAACAAGCCGTTTTCGAGCAAGGCGCTGCGGCAATGCTACGAGATCGGCGCGGAGAAATTCGGCTGGTCGCGACGCACTTCGACGCCACGTTCCATGCGCTCCGGCAACACGCTGATCGGCCTCGGCATGGCGACCGCCACCTATCCCGCCAACCGTAGCCCGGCCGCGGCGATTGCGCGCATCCTGCCGGACGGGACCGCGATGGTCGCGTCCGGCACGCAGGATCTCGGCACCGGCACATACACGGTGATGACCCAGGTGTCCGCCGACGCGCTCGGCTTTCCGCCCGAAAAAATCCATTTCGCGCTGGGCGATTCGACCCTGCCGCAAGCACCCGGCTCGGGCGGTTCGCAGTCGGCCGCGAGCGTGTCGCCGGCGGTGCGCGACGCCTGCCTGCAGGTGCGCAACCAGTTGATCTCGCTCGCGCTGGCCGACGCCGCCTCGCCGCTGCACGGCATGGATTCGTCCGATGTGAGCGTGGCGAACGGCTGGGTGGTCAGCCGGGCGAACGCGTCGTTGCGCGACCCCGCGGCGGCGATTCTCGCGCGCGCCGGCGGCAAGCCCATCGAGGCGGTGGTCAGCGTGAAGCCCGGCCAGGAGCGCAGTGACTATTCACTGCATTCGTTCGGCGCGGTGTTCGCGGAGGTCCACGTGGATGCGGACCTCGGCACGATCAGAGTGCCGCGCATTGTGGGCGTCTATGACGTCGGCCGGGTCCTGAATCAGAAAACCGCGCGCAGCCAGATGATGGGCGGCATGGTCTGGGGCATCGGCGCCGCGTTCGAAGAGGACACGTTGCTCGACGCGCGCTACGGCCGCTTCGTCAATATGAATCTTGCCGAGTACCACGTGCCGGTGAATGCAGACATCGGCACGCTCGACGTCAGCTTTATCGACGAGCCCGATCCGCACATCAACTCGCTCGGGGTGCGTGGGATTGGCGAGATTGGCCTGACCGGCGTGGTGGCCGCGCTGGCGAATGCGGTCTATCACGCGACCGGCGTGCGGGTGCGCGATCTGCCCATCACGCTGGACAAGGTGATGAGGCCGACGGAGGTGTGAGCGGGAACGCACGGGGTCGACATATTGGTGCTTGCCTGCTCGCCGGTTGCGCCGCACAATCGACCTCATTCCCTTTCCAGGTGCCGCCCCATGGCCTACGCCTCGCTCGCCACCGGCGTGCTGCTTGCCGCCGGCTACGGGTCGCGCTTCGACCCGGACGGCCTGCACAACAAGCTGCTCGCCCGCATGCCGGACGGCGGCATCGTGGCCCATGAGGCGGCTCATCGACTCCTGCTGGTCGTGTCGCACGTACTCGCGGTGGTGCGTCCCGGCTCCGAGGCGCTCGCCCGCATGCTGAACGACGCGGGCTGCGACGTGGTGTTCTCCAGCGACGCCGAGCGCGGCATGGGCGCGAGCCTCGCGGCGGGCATCGAAGCCAGCGCCGACTCGGAAGGCTGGATCGTCGCGCTGGCCGATATGCCGCGCATTGCGGTCGCCACGGTGGAAGCGGTCGCGCGCACGCTCGACGGCGGCGCCTCGATCGTCGTGCCGTTCTATCAGGGTCAGCGCGGTCATCCGGTCGGCTTCGGCCCCGAGCATCGCGACGCGCTGATGAGACTCGACGGCGACACCGGCGCGCGCGCCCTGCTGGCCACGCATCAGGTCGCACGGCTCGATGTCGACGATCCCGGCATTTTGCGCGACGTCGATACGCCCGAGGATCTGCACGGCCTGTGAGCGGCGCGCCGCGTCGGCGTCAGCGCCTGTGCCGGCATCAGCGCCGGCGCAGCCAAGACGCTAAGGCGGCGCCGTCAGGCACACGCCTTGCGACGGCCAGCTTCTGCGCAAGCGGCTTCAATACGGTCTAAGCTGATGTGACGCTGTCCCGTCGACATACCGGATGCAGCCGCCCGCGCGCCTCCGAGAACCCATTTCGATCCATGAGCGAAACCAGCCCGCGTCTTTTTATCGTCTCGCCCCACTTCGACGACGCCGTCTTCAGTTGCGGCGCGTTGCTCGCCACCCATTCCGACGCCGTCGTCTGCACCGTGTTCGCCGCAGCGCCCGAGCAGAATATGCAGACCGATTGGGACAGCAAGGCCGGCTTTCCCGGCGCGCAAGAATCGGTCAATGCGCGTACGCTTGAAGACAATCGTGCGCTCGAGCTGTTCGATGCGGTGCCGGTACGCATGCCGTTTCGCGACGGCCAGTATCTCGACTCGCCGTCGATCAGCCGGCTGGCGGCGGCGCTCGAAGAAACCATTTACCGTTCGACCGCGAATACGCTGCTGATGCCGCTCGGCCTGCACCATGCGGATCACGTGCTGGTGTTCGACGCCTGCTGCGAAATCCTGCCGCGGCTGTCGCACCTCGCGTGGTTTGCGTATGAGGATGCGATCCACCGCCGCCAGCCGGGCGTCGTGGCGGCGCGCCTCGATGATCTGGAGCGACGCGGCATCGTGGCGACGCCGGCCCATCCGTCGGCGGATCACACAATCGACGCCGGGCGCCAGGCGTCGCTCAAGCGCGAGGCGGTCGCGGCGTACGCCAGCCAGTTGCGCGCGTTCGGGCCGCAGGGCTATGACGATGTGTTTAACGCCGAACACTACTGGCAGCTGAGCGTGTCCCGCACGCCCGTGCGCCGCTCCCATCCCGCGAGGTGATGTCATGAATGACCGCATGCATACCAGTCCGATCCCCGACCCCATTGCGGACCCGACGCGCGACCCGGAAGGCGATCCGCTCGCGCCGCCCTCGCCGGGCCATCACAACGACGAGCCGCAGCGGCCCGAGGGACCGCCGGATAAAGATCCGGTTTGAGGATGGGGGTTGAGGGCGACCGGTACGACGTTCGCCCCAACTTCAACCGACGCTGGCTAGAGCCATGGCCGGCTGATATTCCTGCCGGGACTCGTCCAGGACGCCGGTCACGGCCTGAGCCAGTTCGTAGTAGCCCTCGCGACGCATGTGGAAGCCGTCGTCGAAAAGCCACTCAATGCCCGTGACGGCGTTGACGTCGATATAGGTCAGATTATCAAGTGCCTTGCACATGTCGACGATGAACGCGTTGTAGCGCTGTCGAAGCGCCTTCTCGTCCGGATTGCTCTCTAGTTTGCGGGTGTTTTCGAGCAGCACCACGATCTTCGCACCCGGCTTGATCCAGGACGAGAGTGTGTGAAGGACCATGCGAATGATCTCGTGGCGCTCCTCGTTGCTCGACGGGACGAAGTTGAAATTCCGCACGAACCAGAGGGCAAGCTCGGACTTCAGGATGTCGCGTACGGCGTCCTCGTCGAGCCGAACCGTCAAGCCGTCCGTCCCGCGAAAGTAGTTGACTTCCATCATCCGGTAGAGCGACAGGACAATCAGGTCGCCCTCCTGCGCGGCATGCTTCAGGGCCAGCATGTCGTCGGCGTTGAAGGCAGGGATGTACGGTCGCAGTTCGCTCTTCCGGACGCGCTCGGGATCGTCGAGGATGAGGAACGGATCGTCGAGGCGCTTCATGAAGCCGTTTTGTTGCCGGTTCGTGAATTCACTCGAGTCGGCCGAGCAGTAGGTCGACAGTTGAAGCATGTCGCAGCCGCCGACGACAACCAGCTTGTACCGGCGCAGCGTGGAAATCACTGCGCTGCGCGAACCGTCCTTGATCCAGTCCACGCTCGCAAAGGTTTCAATGGCATTGGCGACCGGACCGACAATCTCGATGCTGGGCCGGTTCAGGTATTCATAAACGTACTGCTCCACGCCCATATTCATGATGCGGCACGAGAAGACAAAGTGCTCCAGTCGATACTCGCGCAAGGTGGCCAGCGTCATGAAGAAGCCAACGATGCCATAGTCGCCGAACTTGTCCCAGACGCGCACGACGCCGGCATTGAAACCGAAGGCCCGGAGGTCCGCAAGCAGACGGCGGCGCGCCTCTTCGGTTTCGATGCGGCGTTTCGTGTAGTTGAGCTGATTTGAACGATTGATGAGCTCGACGATGCGCTCAATGTTCTCCTCAACCGCGAAGTCGATCTCGATGCGGATCTCGCTCGCGCGCAGGAAGCGCTCGTCGCTGCCTCCCTCTGTTTGCTTGAGGTTCTGCTTCTCGGCCAGCAGGCGGTATTGCTGCAGCCGGGTCAGCTCGCTGTCGTGCGCGCCTTGCAGGAACGGACTGTCCATCAACGCAGCAAGCTGATGTGGACTCTCCAGGCAGACCATGCCTGGGCAACAGTAGCCGGCTTCCGCGAGGACAGACGGATTGTCGTCGATGAAGACGACGTTGTCCGGCCGGAGCTGGAGTGCCGAGACAATGCCGGCAATCGACTTGCCCTTCGGCTGAAAGCTCACGCTGGGCAACACGAAGTAATCCAGCACGTCCAGCTCGCGCAAAGCCGCCAACGCGCGGTCGGGTTCGTTCTTCGAGCAGACCGACGAGATAATGCCGCGGCGGGCCAGTTGCTTGACCATCTCGACATTCTCGGCGATGGGCGTGATGCCCTCTTCGGATAGCGTCCCGTTCCAGAAGGTCTCGTCCAGATCCCAGACGACGAGCTTCACAGCGTTTTTAAGGAGCGGTTTGGCGAAGCTATGGTCGGGCATCGGCGACGGTCTCTTCTCAAGGCAAGGTCGAATGGAAGTGGCGCTCCCAGTAAGCGAACTCCGTGCCAACGTCAACCGCCCTCATCCAAGCGACGAAAACGCTTTCACCGCTAGCCGGATGGATGGCATCCGGCCACGCGACGGCCGTCGTAACCGGTACGCGCAGGCGAGCGTTACGTAACGCAGTGGCGATGGACCCTATCCAACCGGCATACAGGCGGCGGCCGAGGTCGTGACTGCAGTGGATTTCGGGTACATTACCCTTCGATCAAAAATTCTCTTTGCCGCGCAACCAGCCATGCAGGACTCTGCTGTCCCACTCGACCTGTCGGGTCTCGCTCAAAGCCTGTACGCCCAGGGCAGCGAAGAACCCATTCTCGCGCGCCTGATGGAGCGGATTGCGCCGACCAACCGCTTCTGCGTGGACATCGGCGCGAGCGACGGCATGCGCAACAGCAACACCGCGTTACTGCTGCGTGAAGGCGGATGGCAAGGGCTGCTGGTCGAAGGCAGCGACTACCGTTACGGCAAACTCAAGGCGAACTACGGCAGTGCCGATGGTGTCCAGCTTCGCCATGAACGCGTCCAGCCGGACAGCGTGGACCGATTGCTCGTCGATGCAGGCGTGCCTGAAGCGTTCGATCTGCTGTCGATCGATATCGACGGCAACGATTACTGGGTCTGGCAGGGCATCGAAGCCTTCCAGCCGCGCATCGTGGTCGTCGAATACAACCCGTACTACGCGCCACCCGAGCGCTGGGTCATGTGCTTCAACCCCGTGCACGAATGGGACGGCTCGACCTATTACGGAGCCAGCCTGGAATCGCTGCATCATCTCGCCAAACGCAAAGGCTACGAACTGGTGTGTTGCGACGACATGGGCAATAACGCCTTCTTCGTCCGCCGCGATCTGTATCCGCTCCTCGGCATCGCCCGCAACGATCCCTCAGTGCTGTTCCGTCCGGCGATGTACAAGCTGCGCTATGTCGGCCACAACACGTTCCTGAGCGGCCATCCGTATCGCTACGGCCCTGCCGAGCAGATCTGAATGGACCAGCCACCCCGCGCCACCTTCGACGCGATCTGCGAGTCCTATGCGCTGAAGCAAAGCGGGCCCGCGCGCCGCATCAGCGAGCGCGTCTGGCATCTGCCGACCGGAAGCGGCGACCTCGCCGTCAAGCTCTACACCGTCGAGCAGCACACGCGAGCGCACAAGGAAGCCGCCGTCCTCGCGCATCTGGCGACGCATGGCGACGCGCGCTTTCGCGTCCAGGCGCTGCAACGTACGGCAGCGGGCGAACCGGCATGGACCGGCTTCGACGGTCAGGCGATGCTCACACGCTGGGAAACCGGGCAATTTCGCACTTACGACACCTTCACGCCATCCGAGTGGCGCGCGCTCGGTGCGAGCCTCGCGGCCTTGCATCTGAGCCTCGACCGGCTGACGCTGCCGACGCTCGACACGATTCGCGCGCGCCTCACCGCCATCGACGCCGACGACATCCGCCGCAGCCTGCTAGACCCCCTCGACCGCATGCCGCCCGAGGGCGACGCGGCGCTGTTACGCACGTATGTCGATGCGTGCCTGCGCATGCTCGACTCGCACTACCCCGGCAGCATCGACACCTTTCCCGCCGACGATCCGCAGCATCCGATCCACAACGACTATAACCAGTTCAACTATCTGTTCGACGGCGCCCTGCCGCCGGTCATCCTCGACTGGGAAGCGGCAATCGGTGCGCCGCGCGAATTCGAAGTGGTCCGTTGTCTTAACCATCTGCCGCTGGAAGCGCCGGAGCTCGCCGCGGCGTTCGTACGCGCCTATCTGCAAGTCCGGCCGCTGCAGCCCGAACGGATCGCGTGGGCCGTCGATGCCGCCTGTCTGCAGCACGCCCTCAAGCGCTGGGTCGTGCAAGGCTGGCTGAACGATCCACCGCGCTTCGCCTCGCATCTGCACGGCGCGATGAACATGGTCTCGACGATGCTCGGCGCGCGCGGCCGCCTGATCGATTTCTTTTCCCGTTGTCTGGACGCAGGACGCCCATGAACCTGAACGCTCCCGTGAGCACGACGTCGCCCGATGGACGAACGCATGTCTTTCCACCGCCCATGGACCGTCACTATCGCGTGTCCGCAGGACGCGTAGAGACGCGTTCGCTGGAGGCGCACATCGTCGATCACTGCAATCTGACCTGCGCCGAGTGCTGTTCGCTGTCGCCGTTGCTGCCCACGTGGTATGCGACGCCCGAGTCGGTTGTCGACGACCTGCGCAAGGCCGTCAAGGTGCTGAATCCCCGCGTCTTCAAGCTGGTGGGCGGCGAACCGCTGCTGCATCCGCAACTCGTCGACGTGATCCGGGGCGTGCGCACGACAGGTATCGCGCCGGTCGTCTCCATCACGACCAACGGCCTGAAACTCGGCGACATGACGGACGATTTCTGGCAAGCGGTCGATGCGCTGACCATCTCGCGCTATCCGAAGCCGTCGCTCGCGCCCGCTCTGATCGCGCACATCGAAGCCCAGGCAGCACGCTTCGACGTGCGTCTGAACTGGAAGATACAGGACGCGTTCTCGAGCATGACCCGCACGCAGCCATCCGATGATATCGCCGAGGCAAAGCGTATCTATCACGACTGCTGGATTCGCGAACGATGTCACATGATCCGGGACGGCATGTTTTATACCTGTACGCGCCCGGCGCATTTTCAGACCTTGTACCAGGGCGAGCGCGACTTTCGCTCCGACGGTCTGCCGCTGCGCGACGACGCCGGCATGCTCGATGCGCTGCTGGCCTATCTGCAGCGCGAAGCGCCGCTCGAAGCCTGCATGCATTGCTACGGCGGCAGTGCGCCACAGGCGCCCCACCGCATCATGCGGCGCATTGAAGTGGACGCCTTGAAGGCGCGCTATCCATGATTGTCGGCACGCGAGATCTCTTCGGCTTCCAGCGCCTGCTCTACCATCCGCGCAGCGGCACGTGGGCGCCCAGCATCCGGCAAGTACTCCTGGGATCGGGGCATGCCGCCGGCGAACCCGACGTGGCCGCTATTGCCGGCTATCTAAGCGGCGCTCGCCCCGTCGCACGCACGGTGTTGCGCGACGTGCTGGCCGTTCCGCCCGGCCATGCGCTGCTCCAGTCGCCGCTCGGCCTCGAAGTACGCGACGCGTTCAACCAACCGGTCTCCAGCGATCTGGAGACCGTGCTGCGCGATTCGCTGCAACGTGCGCTCGAAAGCGGCAAGCGCGTCGCACTCGCCTTGAGCGGAGGTCTCGACTCCGCGCTTCTGCTTGCACTGCTGCGCGAACTCGGCGCACAGCGGCACGTGACCTCGTACATTCTGGCAACCGGTATGCCCGACTATTGCGAGGAGGACGCCGCGCTCGAACTGGCGACGCAGATGCAGGCCAACGTGAAGATCGTGCGGGTGAGCGAAGCCGACTTCGTTGCCGCGCTGCCCAGGGCGACGCACATTGTCGAAGAGCCGATGTTCAACCTGCACCCGGTCGCGAAGCTGCTATTGGCCGAAGCGATGGCCGAGGACGGCATCGAACTCGCCATTACCGGCGACGGCGCCGACCAGGTGCTGCGCCGCGATCAGTCCGCCAACTATCTGCCGCTATGCAACGCGTTGTTCGGGGCGGCGTCGGTTAGCCTGTGTCCGCCGTTTGTGGACCCGAACGTCGTCGCGCATCTGACCAGCATTCCACCCGATCCGAACAAGCAGTGTCTGCGCGAACTCGGCGGACGTTTGCACCTGCCGGAGCGGCTGGTGCACGGTCCGAAGCGTGGCCGGCTGGCGCCTGCGATGGACCTCGGCGAGTGGCTCGAGCGCGACCGCATCCGCGCCCTGGCCGACTCGCTCGAGCTGCCCGCTCCCACGCTCGAAGCCGACACGGAACGTGTGCTGTGGACGACCTTGACACTCACTCTGGACCACCTGGGCGCGATCACGCGCTCACTATAAAACGACCATGAAACGTATCCTGTTCTGCGTGGTGCCCGAAAAGGGACACGTCAACCCGTGCATCGGCCCCGCCCAGCATCTGCAGGCGGCGGACTGCGAAGTCGCGTTCTACGCCCCCGCCGACATCAGCGCACAACTCGACGCTGCGGGCGCCTTCGCTTTTCTCGGACCGCGCGAAACACCCGAGCGCCACGATCTGTCGCGCGGTGCGAGTTTCGCCGCGAACATTCGCGACGCCGCCTGGTTGCGGCGCTGGATTCACACGCTGCTGATCGAACAGACGCCCGCGCAGGTGGACGGCCTGCGCGCGATCTTGCGGCAGTGGCGACCCGACGTGGTGGTGATCGATCCGCTGCTCTACGCATCGGCTATCGCCGCGGAGCTGGAGGGCTTGCCGTGGGTCGCGATGTCGAACTCGCTGAATCCGGTGCTGCCGGATTCGCTCGACTCGGAACTGCTCAGCACGGTGCGATGGCTCACGCCGGAACGCGACCGCCTGTTCGCACGCTATGGAATCGAAGCGCGCTTTCGCGGCTGCGACGTGCTCTCGCCGCACCTGACGCTCGCCTTCACCACCGAGGATCTCGTCGGCGAGCCGCCGCAAGGCGTCGAGCTGGTCGGTCCCGCGCTGCCGGCCGGCCCGCGCGGCGACGAGCCGCCTTTTCCGTGGGAACGCATCGACGCGTCGCGTCCACTCGTCTATATGTCGCTGGGCAGCCAGTTGTACTACCAGCCGGAGCTGTTTGCGAAAGTCATCGAGGCGACGCGCGCCACCTCCGCGCAGCTCGTGCTGTCCGTCGGCGAACTGGTCGACACCGACCTGCTGCCGGCTGCGGACGAGCGGGTCATCGCCGTACGCTACGCGCCGCAACTGGCCCTGCTGCGGCGCTCGCACGCGTTCATCAACCACGGCGGCGCCAACTCGGTGATGGAAGCGCTGGCATGCGGCGTCCCCATGCTGCTGTCGCCGTTCTGCAACGACCAGTTCCATTCCGCGTGGTTCGTCGAACGGGCCGGCGCAGGACGTTGCCTGGATCTGGAGCAGGCAACGGTGCAGGATATCGCCACCGCGCTCGGCGATCTGCTGCGCCCGGGTCCGCTGCGCGAGCGAGCCGCGCAGATCGCCGCGAGCTACCAGCGCGACGGCTCGGCGCAGGCTGCGCGCCTGATCATCGAACTCGCTTCAGGAAGCCGCCCGGCGACAGCGTCATGAGCACGCGGTCTTCGATATCGCCGTCGACTTCGAAGCGCGTGTCGCGAGCGAGGAAAGCCTGCGCGGCGGTGGCGGGGTTGTTGCCCCTTCCGTAAGGCTTGCCATGAAACATCCGCTCCGGCAGGTATTCCATGATGGTGTCCATGACGATCACGTAGCTGCCAGGCGTCGCGAGTCCCGCGTAGCATTCCAGCTCGCGCAGGACGTGCTCGTGCGTGTGCGTGAGGTCGAGGATCACCATCACGGAGGCGCAGCCGTCGATCTGTTCGCGGACCGACGCCAATGTCGCGGCCGAGCACGATTCGCCTTCGATCAGCACCATGCGATGCGCCAGCCGGTTCGATTGCAGACGCGCCTTGACCTCGTCGCGCAGGCGCGGCTCGATGGCGACGACGCGGCCCGCGATGCCCGTTTGCACGATGCAGTCGGGGCGTTCGCGCCAGATCAGTTCCTGGATCGCGAGCATGTCGCCCGGCAGATGAAAGAAGCGCTCACCCAGCCAGCGCGTATGGAACAGATGGTCGAACTCGGCTGCGCGCGTAAGCCATTCGATATTGATGTCCCGCATGCGGGACGAAATTCGCTCGGACATGATCGATGCAATGATGAATGACGTGGAAAGACTCGAACTGCTGCTGATGAAGCACTGGGACATCCGGCCGACGCGGATTCAGGCGCTATCGACGGGCCATACTAACAAAACCTATCGCATCGACTGCGGCTCGCGCGCTGCCGTGCTGCGCGTCTCATGGCCCGGCAAATCCGCGGATCAGGTCCAGCGCGAAGCATCGATGCTGGATCGTCTCGGCTCGTCGCCGCGACTGCCCACGCTGCCGCGGTTTCAATCGACCTTGAACGCACAGCCGTACGCGCAAGCCGAAGACGGAAGCTGGTTGCATCTGTTCGAGCACATTGACGGCACGCCCGGTCTGCCTGACGGGGCGGAGTCAGCCATCGCCGACGCGATGCATACGCTCGCCCATCTGCATGCGGCGATGGCGACAATCTCCGCGAACGCGTCCGATCCGCTCGCGTGGCTCAACGAGCGCTACGCACGCGTTTCTTCACGACCGGCGCCGCCTTTGCCCGCGATCCTTCTGGAGCACTACGATGGGGTGCTGCGGCGGATCGGCATGCATCTGGCAGCGGCGGCTGCGTGGATTCGCGGACCGGCGCGCTGGCTGCACGGCGACTATCACGCCGGCAACCTGCTGTTCGCCAATGACACGGTGACGGGTGTGCTCGATTTCGACGACGTCGGGCAAGGCGCGCACTGGCTGGAAGCCGCCTTTGCACTATTCGCACTCTCGCGCGACGCGACCGATGAAGACCGTTTCACTTTCGACGTCCGGCATTGGGATACGGGCCTGCGTGCCTACGCCGCACTGCAGCCTGACGACGAGGCATCTGAGCTGATACGCCTGAAACGCGACGCGCTCGTGGACCTGTTCTGCGCGGACCAGTTGTTGATCCATCTGGAAGCCGCCCAGCGCGGCCTCTGGATGCCAGGTCCCGGCATGGGCTTCCTGGCCTGCTGGCGACAGTTACTAGCCAGCCCCTCGCCCGTTCGCTAACGGGCCGGTCTGCCAGCCCGGATCGCTGAGCAGCAACCGCACTGCCTCGACGGTCGCGGGCCGCGCTTCCGCGAAGCGTGAACCGTCGTGCAGGCAAAACAGCACATCTAGCCCTAGCGCCATTCTGTCCGCGATATGCCGACGCATGCTCTCCGCGAGCGCATGGGGCGACGGCGGCGGCCGACACCAGTCGTCGAGGATCGCCGTCCATCCCGTGTGGCTGCGCTTCAGGCGCGTCAGCACGTCGCTGCGCACATCCTGCGGTTCCAGACCATAAGGAAGCCGTAACGGAATCGAGGCCGGCTCCGGCACGCCCGCGAGCCGATAGGCCTCGCGGATCAGCGCATCGGTTCGCTCGATTTCATCGCTCAACACGGCATCCGACACCGCACCCGGCCGGGCATGCGAATACGTGTGATTACCCAGCACGTGTCCTTCGCGGACCGCGCGGGTTGCCACGTCCATCGCCTGCGCCAAGTTGCTTCCCAGCACGAAGAACAGCGCCTGACATGCGCTCGCGCGCAATACGTCCAGCAGTGCAGGTGTCGACGGTCCTGGACCGTCGTCAAAACTCAATCGCGTTGATGGGTGCATGTGGGTATGACCGTGGTCGAACTGGCGCAAGCCATCGAGCGGGATGGCTTTGACGGCATCTGGCTGACGGACTTCGATATGTGCGGCGTGGAGACCGCACGGGCTTCAGTTTCCTCGTTTCCCTTGTTCGAATGCGCGTTCGCCCTAGTCGCTTGACCTATAGCAAGGTCAGCGAGCATTCGCTTTCCTAACTAAAGGAAAGAACGGCAAGACCCCGCGCAATCGGAGGCCTTCCGTTGCGCGGGACATCCGTTTGGAGTTAGCGGCAGCGCGGCTGCCGCTAACTCACAGCAACGCAGCCCGGTTTACCGCGTCAACTCGCTAAACCCTTGCAGCAACCGCTCCACATCCGCCGGATGAATGTTGCCCATCGTCGAGATCCGGAACAGCTCCGCCGACAGCCCACCCTGCCCCGCATAAATCACGAAGCCGCGCGCCTTCAGTGCATCGTGCAGTTGCACATAGCTGATACCCGCCGGCAAGCGATAAGCCCGCAATACCACCGACGACTGCTGCGGCGGCAACGCGCTCTCGATACCACGCTCGGCCAGACCTGCGCGCGCCTGCTCCGCGAGCGCCGCATAGCGCGCGTGACGCGCGGTCCAACCGCCTTCGTCGGCCAGTTCGCGCAACGCCTCGACAAGCGCGTAGTAAGCATGCACCGAGGGTGTGAACGGCGTATTGCGCTGATCCTGCAGCTTCGCGAGACGGCCCAGGTCCAGATAGTAGGTCCGGCTCGCCGCCTGCTTCAGCGCCTCGCGCCGCACCACCACAAACGATGCACCCGGCACGCCATGCAGACACTTGTTGGCGGTCGCCGCCACGGCAGCAATACTGCTGTCGGCGAAGTCGATCGCCTCGGCCGCAAAGCTGCTGACGCCGTCCACCAGCAGACGCACGCCGCGCGCGCGGCACACCGCCGCAAGCGACTGCAGATCGTTCAGGCGGCCGGTGGTGGTCTCATGATGAATCACCGCCACATGCGTAAAGCCCTCGCCGGCATCGAGTCGTGCGGCGATCCGCTCGAGATCGGGGCCCTGCATCCAGTCGTGCTTCAGCGCTTCGTGCGCGATGCGGTACTGGCTGGCAATCTGCGTAATGCGCTCGCCGTACACACCGTTCTCGATCACCAGCAGCTTGCCGTTCTCCGGCACAAGGCCGGCAATCATGCTTTCGACCGCGGCCGTACCCGAACCGGTCATCAGCACGGCCTGCCATTCGGCGGGGTCGAGCTTGTAGATGTCCAGCAGACGCGTGCGCGCTTCTTCCTGCAGATCGAAGAACTCGCTTTCGCGATGGCACAGGTCAGGTTGCAGCAGACTCTGCCGCACGCGCTCCGTCAACGTCACCGGACCGGGATTGAGCAGCAGCATCATTAGGCTCCTTGAGCGGTGCCGATGTGGCGCATCAGACGCGTCTTCACATCCGGCGGGGTAATGGTGGGACGCGGCAAACCGTCGGGCGTGCCGCGGCGAATCGCGAGGCGCACGAAACGCGGGCCGTCGAGCTTGGGCGACGTGAGCACTTCGTCGAGCGTGGCGAGGTCGTCGCCTTCGACTGCCGACGCGTAACCGCAAGCCGCCGCGACGCCGGCAAACGACACCTGGGCGGACACCGTGGCCTGGCCGCCGGTCGAATCGTGCGCGCCGTTGTCGAGCAGCACGTGCGTCAGATTGGCCGGGCCGTACGCGCCGATCGTCGCGAACGCGCCCATGCGCATCAGCGCGGCGCCGTCACCGTCGATGGCGACCACATGCAGGTCCGGACGCGTGAGCGCGAGACCCAGTGCGAACGGCGTGAGGCAACCCATCGAGCCGACCATGTACAACTGGTTCGAGCGGTCGTCGAGCGCATACAGTTCACGGCCGCAAAAGCCGGTGGATGCGAGCACCACCGTCGACTCCGGCGGCGTGTGCGCAATCACGCGCTGCAACGCGGCCTGACGCGTCGGCAGCGCATCCGTCGCCACCCCGTGCCACTGCGTTTGCGGCACGCACGGCGTGCGGCGCGCACCGCTCGCGCCCTGCTTCAACTCATACGGCGCCACGCTGCCCTTCTGCATCACCAGCGCGTACGGACGGCCGGTCTCGTTCATGTGGGCGATTGCGCGGTCGAGCGCCGGGCCGATGGCGTCGGCTTCGGTCGGGAAGGTCTCCCACGGAATTTCCATGGTGTCGAGCATCGCGGGCGTAACCGGGCCCATCAGCGCATGCTGCGGCTCGTCGGCGACGCCGGGCTGGCCGCGCCACGTGACGATCAGCAGTTGCGGCAGACGGAACGTCCACGTCAGCGACGTGAGCGGACTCACCGCATTGCCGAGGCCGGAGTTCTGCATCATCGTGACGCCGCGACGGCCGTTCTGCGCGCCGAGCGTGACGCCGGCGATCAGCGCGACTGCGTCGCCCTCATTCGCTGCGGAAACGTAATGCAGCGATGGATCCTGCAGCACGTAGTTGATGAACGGCGTCAGGTACGAGCAGGGCACCCCGGCATACCAGTCGAAGCCACGCTCGCGCGCCGCTTCGACAAACTGTGCAGCTTCGATCATTGCGCCTCTCCGCCGGCGGCGCCCGTTGCGAGCGGCGCTTGGGCGTGGGCGAAATCGCCGGCACGACGGAAGTCTTCCAGATCGTTGACGCCGCGCCAGTGGCCGTGCACGTATTGCACTTCGATCGCTTCACCGGCTTCGATCAGTGCGTTGAGCAGCGCGGGCATATCGAGCTTGTCGAAATCGGGGCGCGCGCGCAACGTGGTCAGCACGGCGTGCAGACGCTCACGGCCTTCGCCGCGCACGTTCAGCAGACCGACCCAGCGGCCGTCCGGCAGCTTGGCTTCGCTCGAATCCGCGTCCTGCAGTTCGCTCGACACGCGCTTGAGCAGCACCTTGTTGCCGAACAGGCCGCGATCGTCGGGCGACGAGCACCATGCGAAGTCGCGCACGCTCTTGTTGACCGGCTCGGTCAGCGACGAATCGACCACGACGCTGAACGGCGCTTCGCTTTCGACCAGATCGCGCACGATGTAGCTGCGGAACAGCAGGTCGCCGTAGGAGATGACCGTGTCCGACTTGAGGGCGTCGACGGCGCAGGCGAGCGAGGCCAGTTCGCCGGTTTCCGCGTGGCGTTCGTTGACGACCAGCTTGATGCCGGCGGTTTCGATGGCGTCGGCGCGATAGCCGCCGACCACGGTGATGTCGTTGACGCCCTGCTTCTTGAACGCGTCGACGAGCCAGCGCAGCAGCGGCTTGCCGGCGATCGGCAGCATGACCTTGGGACGATCCGCCGTCACGGCTTCGAGACCGACGCCGCGGCTGGCGGCGAGCACGACGGCGGACGCCGAGGCGCGCGAAGCCGACAGGTAGCGGTCTTCGGCTTCCGAGTACTCGTCGGCGTCTTGCAGACGGAAGATTTCGTTGACGGAGGCGATGCGGTCTTCGACGTCGACGAGCGTTTCGCTGGCGTGAATTTCCTTGGCGACGGCCTGCATGGCCGAAGTTGAGGCGCGGATCAGATGGTTTGCCCAGATGACGGTGCTGATGCCGGCTTCGCGGAACACTTCGGTGGGGGTGCTGTAGTACTTGGTCGGCACGATGACGAGCGGACCGCGGCCGGCCCATTCGCGGGCGAACTCGAGGATTTCGTCGGGACGCGACAGCTTGCTGTGAATCAGGATCGCGTCGGCGCCGGCCTGGCGATAGGCTTCGGCGCGACGCAGGGCTTCGTCCATCCCCCAGCCGGCGATGAGCGCTTCGACGCGTGCGACGATGGAGAAGTCTTCGTCGTTTTGGGAGTCTTTACCGGCTTTGATCTTGCCGCAGAACTCGTCCATTTCGGCGAGCGGCTGACGTTCGCCGTTGATGAAGCTGTTGGTCTTGGGGAACTGCTTGTCTTCGATGCAGACGCCGGCGATGCCGCGCTGTTCTAGCTTGCGGACGAGGCGGCGGACGTTATTGAAGTTACCGTAGCCGGTATCGCCATCCAGGAGGATGGGGAGATCGCTGGCATCGGCCATGAATTCGAGGTTATCGACGACCTGGGTCCAGCTTGCTTCGTTGTTGTCGCGCACGCCGAACTGGGCGGAGATGGCGAGCCCGGAACCCCAGATGGCCTTGAAGCCGGCTTCGCGGACGATGCGAGCGGAGAGGCCGTTATGGGCTTCCATCATGAATTCGAGCTGGGTGCTGGTGAGCATCTGGCGCAGACGGCTGCTGCGGGAGGCGGCGATAAAGGCGGGTTCGCGGGCGTTCATAGGGGTGGGTTCTCCTGCTTGTCGGGGTGCTGGCTGCTTGTCGGGGTGCTGGCTGCTTGTCGGGGTGCTGGCTGCTTGTTTGCTGTTTGGTTGCCGGTTGGGGCTCTTTTATTGCCTTCGGCGGTTTGGGGAGATGGACACTTTTCATGGGCGTGTCACTCTCCTATGCACCTCTCCTGCCGGCGAAAAAAGTGACTATAACGGATGCGGTTGGTTTTTGCTTTTTTGCTCTCTTTTTATGGCGATTTTTGGTGAAATGTGGGGTTTTTTGTTGTTCACTATCTGGCTTTTTTGCTTTTTCTGGTTTTTATTATTTTATGGGTTTTATTCTGTTTTGCTTTTGGGTTTTTTATTTTTTTGTTTTGGTTGTTTTACTAGAATTTTGGCCTTTCCTTGTATTCTTAGTGGTCTATTTGCGTCGCCCCTGTGCGGGGCAGCACTTACTTTCTTTGCCGCCGCAAAGAAAGTAAGCAAAGAAAGCGGGCTCACCCCGCCAGCTTTTAGATGTCCACCACTCAAAATAACCCGAAGTGGTCCGAGACAAGACCGTCTATCGCACCACCCGCATTAGTGACAAAGGGCTCATCCACCCCACTCCGCACTCCGTGCGTCGCGGATGGGTTTGCATGGGAAACCGGTGGAGTTGCATTATCTCCGGCCTTCGCCGAACCCGTTATGCCGGGCGGCGGGGCGCGTAGCGCAACGCTGGAACGGATGACTGCTTTGTCACCGGCACGTGTGGTGCGAGAGAGCGTCTCGTTTTGGGCCGTTCCCAGTAGCAGACCTAGATGGCTCACTACGAGCTAGCGGTTGCAGCCCGCTTTCTTTGCTTACTTTCTTTGCGGCGGCAAAGAAAGTAAGTGCCGCCCCGCACAGGGGCAACGCCAATAGACCACTAAGAACACAAGGAAAGGCCAAAATTCTAGTAAAACAACCAAAGAGCAAACCCACCCCAGAAGAAAACCAAAAAAAAGCAATAAATCAGACAAATGAAAAAAAGGCGAAAAACTAGGGTTCCCCCCTACTACGCAACAAACCCACCGAAGCCGTTAAACAGCACAGGCACCTGCTGCAACCCAGCGCCGCAGGCGAAAAAAAGCAGCCACAGAAAACCGACCAAACCCAACCCCAGATGGAACCCGCGCAATGCACACCATGACCTTGAACAGAAAACTCGGGTCGATGATCGTCGTGTTATGGATCGGCCTGATCCTGATCGGCGGCTTCGGCGCGTGGCAGAACCGCGCCTCCATGATCGCCGAGCGCCGTGATCAACTCACCGCCGTCGTCCAGGAATCCGTCAGCGTCATCAACCACTACTACACGCTCTCCCAGCAACACACCCTCAGCGAACCCGACGCCCAGAAACAGGCGCTCGCCGCCCTCGCCTCCGTCCGCTACGGCAAAGACGGCTACGTCTCCGTCAACGACTCCCAGCCAGTCGTGCTGATGCACCCCATCAAGCCCGAACTCGACGGCAAAAACATGGCCCAGTTCTCCGACCCGGCCGGCAATCATCTGTATGTCAACATCGTCAACGCCGGTAACCACGACGGCGGCGGCTTCGTCCAGTACATGTGGGCCAAACCCGGCCACGATCAGCCCGTCGACAAAACCAGCTTCTCATTGCGCTTCGCCCCCTGGGACTGGTACGTCGTCAGCGGCATGTACATGGACGACGTCCAGCAAACCTTCTATGCCAATCTGGTCCTGTGGCTCATCATCACCGCCATCCTCGGCGGCATCGCCACCCTCGTCATGATCCTCGTGTTGCGTAGCGTGCGCCGCAGCCTCGGCGGCGACCTCGAAGTCGCCGTCGTCGCCGCCCAACGCATGGCAAGCGGCAACCTCGCCGTCGGCGTGCCAGTCCATCAGCGCGACACCGGCAGTCTGCTGCACGCCCTCCATACGATGCAGGCCGGCCTCGTCGAAACCGTCTCGCGCGTGCGCACCGGCACCGAAAACATCAATGTGGGCGCCACCGAAATCGCCGCCGGCAACACCGATCTCTCGCAACGCACCGAAGAACAGGCCGCCGCGCTCGTTCAAACCGCGTCGAGCATGGATCAGATGACCGTCAACGTGAAGCAGAACGCCGAAAGCGCCACCCAGGCCGCGCAGCTCGCCGGTCAGGCCGCCGACGTCGCCACGCGCGGCAGCCGCGTCGTCGACGACGTGGTCCGCACCATGGGCGAAATCACCCATAGCTCGCGCCAGATCGGCGACATCATCGGCGTGATCGACGGCATCGCCTTCCAGACCAACATCCTCGCGCTCAACGCAGCCGTCGAAGCCGCCCGCGCCGGCGAACAGGGCCGCGGCTTCGCCGTCGTCGCCGCGGAAGTGCGCAGCCTCGCGCAACGCTCCGCCACCGCCGCCAAGGAAATCAAGGCGCTCATCGAAACCTCGACGCACACCGTCGAAGCCGGTGCGTCGCTCGTGGCCAACGCTGGTTCTACGATGGGCGAGATCGTGCAGTCGGTGCGTCGCGTGAACGAAATTCTCGAGGAAATCAGCCACGCCTCGCGTGAACAGAGCGCGGGCATCGAACAGGTCAACCGCGCGGTGGGCGAGATGGATCAGGTCACGCAGCAAAACGCCGCGCTCGTCGAACAGGCCGCCGCCGCCGCGCATTCGCTGAAAGACCAGGTGGGTGTGTTGCGCGAAGCCATCTCGAGTTTCGCGCTGCCGGCCTGAACGCCTGGCTCCAGGACGCGCACCGTCCTTGAAAAGAGGGCGCCCGGGAGGCACGTCATTGCGAAGTGCTTGCTGGTCGGGCGCCCCTAAACACGCCGCGTCGGAGAAGACGCATTAATCGAACGAAGCAGCCGCACGGATTTTTCAGTCCGCGCGGCTTTTTCTTTTGGCGTGCCGCACACACGTCACGCGCGCCTTGCATAGGCCTCGCATCTATATTACGTTCTTATTACAATCATGGCTTCGCTGTCCGCTTGCCGGCCGCGCGGTTGCACCAGCAGCTCAAGGTCTTCACCGCCGCCAATACGGGCGGCGCACACTAACCCGGCCCATGCCCAGCGCATGAGCCGCCGCACAAGGAGCACGCTCGAGCAGCGTCGCAACGCCTGGCCGGTTGAGCCTCGATGGCGCCGTCCGGGTTCGCTGCCCGTATCCGTATTCATGATCCAGCAGAAAAAATCGCAGCCGCACGACCCGTACGCGACGCTCGCCCAACACCCTGCCCTCGCGTCGCGTCTGCCGATGTGGCGTTCGAGATTCGTCATCCTGCTGGTGTTCGCGGCCTTTGGGACGCTGGCGGCGCGTGCCTTCTGGATCCAGGTGGTCAATCAGGACTTCTATGTCGTGCAGGGGCAGAAGCGCTACCAGCGCACCATCGAGCTCGGCGCCACCCGCGGCGGTATTGTCGACCGCAACGGTTCGATGCTCGCGGTCAGCCTCGCCACGTACGAGATCTGGGCCACACCGAAGCTGCTCGACGAGTCCAGCTTCGCGCCGCTCGCCAAACTGCTCGAGTTGCCGCTCGCGGAGTTGCGCCGGCGTCTGGCGGGCGACAAGGCGTTCGTGCTGCTCAAGCGCCAGGTGGATGCGGACACGGCCAGCCAGCTCGACAAACTCGGGCTGGCGGGTATCACGCAGATCGCCGATTCGAAGCGCTTCTATCCGGAAGGCGAGTCGGCGGCGCACGTGGTCGGCTTCACGGATATCGAGGACCAGGGCCAGGAAGGCGTCGAGCTCGCCGCCAACCGGCAGTTGAACGGCGCAGCCGGCCAGCGCGAAGTGATCCGCGATCGCCTGGGCCGCGCGGTGTCGGACACGCGGCCGCTCGTGCCGGCCCTGAACGGCGCGACGATCCACCTGACCATCGACCGTCGCATCCAGCAGCTCGCCTACGCGCAATTGAAGACCGCGATCGAGAAACACAGCGCGGAGGCCGGCAGCGTGGTCGTGCTGGATGCGCGCAACGGCGAGATCCTCGCGCTCGCCAACTACCCGAGCTTCGATCCGAACGACCGCACGCGCCTAAGCGGCCGGCAGTTGCGCAACCGCGCGGTGGTCGATACGTTCGAGCCGGGCTCGACGATCAAGCCCGTGGTGGTGGCCTTGTCGATGGACAAGGGTAAGGCCGGGCCGCAAACGCTCATCGACACCTCTCCAGGCTGGTACAAGATCGGACCGGCTGTGATTCACGACACCTCGAATCACGGCGTGATGACCGTGGCCGAAGCGGTCCAGAAGTCGAGCAACATCGCGCTGGCGAAACTCGCGCTGAACCTGCCGGCCGAGACGATCTGGAACAAGTACCAGGAGTACGGACTGGGGCGCCGTCCGGAGCTGACGTTCCCCGGCGCCGCGGCGGGCAAGGTGCGGCCGTTCAAGCGCTGGCGGCCGATCGAGCAGGCTACGATGGCTTATGGTTATGGGCTGTCGGCCTCGCTGCTGCAACTCGCACAGGTGTACACCGCGTACGCCGGCGACGGCACGCTGCATCCGGCGCGCTTGCTGTTGACGGACGGCGTGGATCATCAGGGCGGAATTCAGGCAGGTGTCCTGAATGACGGGGGCGATGCGCCGCTCGTCGCCGGTGCCGAGCGCGCGGTGACGACGCCGGCTACCGCGCGCGCGATCCGCGAGATGCTGGAAATGGCTACGGGACCGGGCGGCACTGGGCGGGCGGCGGCGGTCGAAGGGTATCGGGTTGGCGGCAAGACCGGGACCGCGCGCAAGCAGATCGGTGTGTCGTATGCAAAGAACCGCTATCGCGCGCTGTTTGTGGGCATGGCGCCCATGAGCGATCCGCGTTTGATCGTCGCCGTCATGATCGACGATCCGGCTGGACGGGCGTTTTATGGCGGTACGGTGGCCGGGCCGGTGTTTGGTGCGGTGGCGGGTGGTGCGTTGCAGTTGTTGGGGGTGTTGCCGGATGCTGCATAACGCCTGTCACGCGCGACCTGCCAACAGATCGATATCGCGCTGCTGTTCCCTTGCCCTCGCGAGCAACCAGCGCTGAAAGGCGCGGCACTGCGGGCGATCGAACGTACTTTCGCTCCAGGTAAGAAGGTACGGCGACGGCAACGGAATGGTCGAAACAACGGGCATCGAGAGCCTTCCCGCGGCCAGATCGTCTGCAACCATTGAGCACTGGGCGAGCACGAAACCATGGCCGTCGATCGCGGCCTGAATCGCGACACTCGACAGGGAATGCACCTGATGCGGCTCGCGCAGCGTCGCTGTCTCGACACCGTTCGCGGCGAACCAGTCACGCCACGACGGCGGCGAAGCGAACTTTGGCAGCCAGTCAACCGCGATCAACTCAAACGCCGCGAGATCAGCCGGCTTAAGCGCAACTTTGCCCTTGCGCGGCAGGATCCGCGGGCTGCATACAGGCACGACGCTATCGCGGAACAGTTCGATAGAGGTGCCTGCGTCGTCGATACGATCCCCGTAGCTGATTCGAAAATCCATCTCATAGGCATCCGGCGACGGCTCCGCATGCGAGCCGTCCAGATAGACGCTGATGTCCGGATGCTCCTTTTGCCAGGCATTGATGCGCGGCGCAAGCCACTTCGATAGAAGCGAGGGCAAGGCGCTGATGTTGAGGCTGCGCACGTTTTTCGAGCGCTCGATGTCGTCCTGCGCGATCCGCAAAGTTTCAAGCGCCGCGAGACAACTCTCATGATATCGGCGGCCCGTCGCGGTCAAGCGCATCCGTTTCCCTTCTTTCGTCACGAGCTTCACGCCGAGCGCATTTTCGAGCAGCTTGATTTGCTGACTCACCGCGCCTGCGGAGATATCGAGTCGGCGCGCACTCTCGACAAGGCCGTCGCAACGGCCAAGTGTTTCGAAAATCTGGATCGCGCGAAGCGGTGCAAGCCTGTTCATATCGAGTTTGATCGATAAAGACGGTTTAGAAATTCTAAACTAAATCGTACTTTCTAACTGCTGTTCTTTTCTATTTTGACTTTCTACAGTCGATGCAAAGGTTGCGTGGGGTCACGCGCAGGCCCGCTGGCAATGCAAACAGAGGAAGCAGCGATGTTCGTCAGAAACGCGTGGTACGTCGCGGCGCGCAGCGCCGAAGTCCAGCAGAACCTCATGCCGTTGAAACTGCTCGGCGAACAGGTCGTGCTATTTCGCACGCCGGATGGGGTCGTGGCCGCGCTCGAAGACGCGTGTCCGCATCGCAAGCTGCCGTTGTCGATGGGTCGATTGCTTGGCGATCGAATCGAATGCGGATATCACGGCCTGACCTTCGACTGCGCCGGTGCATGCGTACGCGCGCCGGCCCTGGCTCGCATTCCACGGGCGGCGCAGGTACGCAGCTATCCCATCGAAGAGCGCTATGGTCTCGTCTGGATCTGGATGGGCGAGGCCAAAGCCGCCGATACGGCCCAGATTTTCGATGTTCCCGAGTGGGGCGATCCGGCATGGGGCTTGAACGAAGGCGACGCGATGACGGTAGCCTGCAACTATCTCTACGTGACGGACAACCTGCTTGATCCGTCGCACGTCGCGTGGGTGCATCCGGGTTCGTTCGGCAACGCCGCGTGTGAAGCCGAGCCCTTGAAAACCGATGCAAGCGATGTCGGCGTGACCGTCTCGCGCTGGATGCGAGATGTCGACGTCGCACCGTTCTATGCGAAGTTCGTCAAATTCTCGGGACGCTGCGACCGCAAGCAGCACTACGAGGTCCGGTTTCCTTCACACGCGATCATCAAGGCAGTCTTCACGCCGGCGGGTACAGGCGCCGACGACGGCGCGCAGCACGATCACGTGTTCCTGATGAATTCATACAATTTCATGACGCCGATCGACGAATCGCATACGCGCTACTTCTGGTTTCAGATGCGCAATTTCGACCAGCAAAACGAAGCCGTGTCGCAACAGTTCAACGAGGACGTGCGCCACGCATTCGACGAGGACCGCGTCATCCTTGAAGCCGTGCATGAAGGCATGTCAAACCGGCGCACGCCGAATCTCGACCTTGGAATCGACGCTGGACCACTCAGGTTCCGGCGCGGTGTGCAGCGGCTAATCGATGCCGAATATGCCGCGTTGGAACAGGCGCCGCTTGTGCGCGTGTCGCCCCCGGCAACGAAGACACAGGAGCGATAATGAGCGCAACTATTTTCGACACGCCGAGTTTCGCCAATCAGCGCGAGCGCTTTCTCGAGGCCGCTGCGAGCGTCAAGGCGACGCACGTCGTCTATCCTCACCCGCTGCAAGGACCACGCGGCGAGGCACTGTCCACAGACGTCGCGATCGTCGGCTCCGCCGGCGCGCAAAAGCGCCTCGTGCTGCTGTCGGGAACCCACGGCGTCGAGGGTTATTACGGCTCCGACAGTCAGATCGCGTTACTCGACAATCTGCGGGACCACGCCTTACCGGAAGATACCTGTGTCGTGCTCGTGCACCTCGTCAACCCGTGGGGCACGGCGTGGCTGCGCCGGGTGAATGAAGACAACGCTGACGTCAACCGCAATTACATCGACTTTACTCACGCACCACCGGCGAACTCGGCATACGAAACGCTGCACGAAATCTATCTATGCCGCGATCTCGACGGACCGGCGCGTCGGCGTGCGGACGAGCAACTCGCCATGCACATGCGCCATCTCGGGGAAGCACGGGTGCGCAATATCATCGAAGCGGGACAGTACCGGCATCCGGACGGCGTCTTTTTTGGCGGCACGCAGCAGACATGGACGAACCGCACGGTGCGTCAGATCATGCAGGCACATGTTTCAGGTGCTCGCACTGCCATCGCCTTCGATCTGCACACCGGCGCGGGCGCGTACGGACATCCAATGCTGATGGCCATTGCCGAGCGCAAGGTGTCCGCGCACGACGCCGCGCAATCGCTGTATGGGCCCTGGCTGTACAGGATTCTCACCGCGGCGGACGCGTCGTCCGACAGCGGCGTCGCAGCGACGGCGACCGGTTATACCTCGCAGGCACTAATCGATCAGCTTCCCGAGGTGGATCTGATGCCGCTTGTGATCGAATGCGGCACCTACGACGGCGCCCGCGGACACACATTGCTGCGCGACGACCATTGGCTGCATCTGCACGGCGATCCTTTCGACGCGACGGGGCGGCGGATCAAGGCCGCGCTGCTGGAACACTACTATCCCGCCGATGCCGACTGGCGCGCCTTGATCGCGCTGCGCACGCGGCAGATCTGGCAGCGGGCACTCGACGCACTGACGAAGAGGTAGTCGGCGAAGACGTTCTTACGACACGGTTCTTTCACCCCACGCACCGGCGGCACACGTCCGCGGCGTAACACACGAACGGGAACGCATATGAAACGCATCATTGTGGGTGCCGTGCTGGCAATCGCCGCGCTGGCCACGCAGGCAAAGGATATGACGGAGTTACGCTTCGGCGTCGACCCGACCTATGCGCCGTTTGAGTCGAAATCGCCTTCAGGGCAACTCGTCGGCTTTGAGATCGACCTGGGCAACGAAATCTGTAGACGCTTGCAGATGCATTGCGTATGGGTTGAAACAGGCTTCGACGGCATCATTCCTGCTCTGCAAGGCAGAAAATTCGACGCAATCCTGTCGGCGATGTCGATTACGCCGAAGCGCGAAGAGCAGGTTGCATTCTCCCAGCCGCTCTTTAACACGCCGAGCCGTCTGATCGCCAAGGATGGCTCCGGTTTGCAGCCTACCGTTCAGTCGTTGCGGGGTAAGGCCGTTGGCGTCGCTCAGGGTTCGACACAGGAAGCGTACGCGAAGGCGAACTGGGCGACAGCGGGCATTAACGTCGTGTCGTACGCGAATCAGGAACAGGTATATCCGGATCTGCGCTCCGGTCGCCTCGATGCGACGTTCACGGATGTGCTTGCAGGCATCAACGGCTTTCTAAAGACACCGCAGGGCAGCGGCTACGGCTTTGCCGGTCAAAATGTTAGCGATCCGACAACACTCGGCAAAGGAGCGGGTATCGGCTTTCGCAAGGACGACGTTACCCTGCGCCAGAAAATCGATCAGGCCATTGATTCGATGCTGAAAGACGGCACGTACCAGCGCATCGAGCAGAAGTACTTCGACATCGATATTCACGGAAGTTGATCGCAAGCCTGGATGCTCCTGCGTCCCGAATGCAGGAGCGCGCGAACATCCGGCGCCATCCCTCCGAGCGTCGACGAGCCTGGCTGGGTAGCTCGTCGTGAAACGGCAACTAGAAGACGCCACTGCGTTTCCGTGCTGGAAACATGCACGAGCGCATGAGTGACGCCCCCCATACCGAACCCACGATCCGGTATGGCACACAATGTTCGCACAATCTACGGTCCGTAGAATCCGGATCGGCGTCGGACCTCCACCCTCAGACCCCACCTTTCTCCGCTTCGCGACCTGTCGTTCCCGGTACCGCCGGCGACGCGCGATAAGCGGCCTTACTCGCATCCGACCTCGAACGCTCGTGAGCATCGTTGCCGCGCCGTGCTGTCCGGGCGCGTCTCGACGCTATCGGCACGTTCGGCATGGGCCGGGCACCTGGCAACAATGCATACCGACAACGCAGAAAGACCATGAATGAAAACTACCGGCTCGCTCAAAGGCTCATCGCTTCGTCGCTGCTGCTGTCGCTGTTGGGCCTAAGTGCATGCGGGAAGAACCGTGAGGAACCCGGGCAGCCGGCCCCCGCCGACGCGTCCGCAACCGGTGCGGCGACCGCGGCGTCCATCGCCCAGGCGGCCTCTGCCACACCTGTCGCCTACACACCGCCTGGCGCAGATCAGCTCTACCAGATGGTTGCGCCGATCGCCCTCTTTCCGGACAAGCTCGTCGCACTGGTGCTGGCAGGTTCTACTTATCCGGACCAGATCGCCGCGGCAAACACGTGGCTTGCGCAGAATCCAAACCTCAAGGGGCAGGCGCTTGTCACGTCCGCCGACCAGCAGTCCTGGGATCCCTCGGTTAAAGCGCTGACGGCATTTCCCGCCGTGCTGTCACAGATGGCGACGAACATCGCATGGACCACGACGCTCGGACAGGCGTACTACAACGATCCGACTGATGTGCTGAACGCGATTCAGGTCATGCGCCAGCGTGCGCAGGCCTCCGGCAACCTGTGCACGACCGGCGAGATACGGGTCACACGCGCAAAACGGAGTTCGGCACCGGCAGACCAGACGCCGGCGCCGTCCGCCACTCCCGTGTACGAGGGGCCGGCTATCATCCCGCCGCCGCCCCAGACCATCGTGATCGCGCCGGCACAGCCGGACGTCGTCTATGTTCCCGTCTACAACCCTGCGGTCGTTTATGGCGCACCGGTCGCGGCCTATCCTGGGTACCTCTATCGTCCGCCGGTCTATGGGCCAGGCGCCGTGGTGACCGCAGGCGTGATCACGTTTGGCGTCGGCGTCGCGATCGGCGCAGTCTTCGGGCACGTAGGATGGGGTTGGCACGCATGGGGCATGCACTGGGGTGGCTCGCCCCACGGTGCACGGGATGGATGGCAGCGTCCGGCGGTGGTCTATAACAACAATACCTACATCTCCCGGTCGACCACGGTGATCAACCGGATCAACAACACGCACATCAGCGACAACTACAATGGCGCGGTAAGTCGCTCACTCGTGCACAACGGCGCGCCGCCGCCTGCGATGGCGCAAATGCACGCGCAGCAACCCGGCTTCGGCGCACGTTCGTCCACACCCATGACGATCCCGCGTTTCAGGCCGAACGACGCCCGTCCCGGCACACATCCGTCCCCGCAGTTCGGCCCCAACCATTCGAGCACGGTGGCAATGGAACACACGCGGACATCAGTCATGCACGGCAACCCCGTGACGACTCAAACACGATCTCAAGGACACCTTGAAGATTCAATGCAGGTCGAACATCAGCAGGTGCCACACCCCACGTCGCAATACACGGAACACCTCGGACGCGAGCGGCAGGCCGAAGCACCTGACCACCCACCACAGCCGCAAGCCGTGCAGCATCGGGAAAACGCTGAACCCCATCTGCAGGCAGTTCACGAAGACGCGACACAGGTGCATCCGGCCGGACTGCGACAGGATGGGCAACACTTCGCGCAGCCGCAATCACAACAACAACCGCTGCGTACGCAGTCTCATCCCCCGGCACCCGCGCCGCATCCGTCTGCGCCCCGTCCTGAGGCGCATCATGGCGAGCCTCAACAACACCGTCCGTGATGAATCAGGCACGGAGCAACCTTGCTTTTGCATGGCGCGCCGGCCGGATCGACCAAGGTATACTGAACTGAACGCTTGCCCGTAAGCGTCACCACCATGAAATCATGCGCATCCTGCTGATCGAAGACGAACTGGAACTGGCTTCGGCAATTGAGAGCGCGCTAGGCAAGCGCAACATCGCTGTCGATTGCGTGTCCAGCCTGAGCGAGGCGCGCTATGCAATCCGCGAGTGTCAATACAAGGTGGTGCTGCTAGACCGGCTCTTGCCCGATGGCGACGGACTCACCGTCATCCCCGATCTGCGCGCGGCAGCGCCGGGCATTCCGGTGATCGTGTTGACCGCCGCAGGCGAAATTGCGGCGCGCGTCGAAGGGCTCGATGCCGGCGCCGACGACTACCTCGCCAAGCCATTTTCGATGGACGAGCTTACCGCGCGTCTGCGCGCTCTGGCGCGACGTGCGCCGACCATGCAGACACACAAAGTCAGCGTGGGCGCGCTCGAAATCGACCTCGTTTCGCTCACGGCCACCGTTCGTGGCGAGCCGCTCGGCTTGCGGCGGCGCGAACTGCTGGCACTGCAGGCCCTCGTTGAGCGAGCGGGCAAAACCGTCCAGCGCGATCAGTTGATCGCGCGTGTCTATGGCCTGGGCGAGGACATTCAATCGAACGCGCTGGACGCTCATATCTCCCGGCTGCGCAGCAAGCTTGCGCTGCATGACGCAGGGATCGAGATTCGGCCCGTCCGCGGCATTGGCTATCTGCTTTCCACCACTGAATGAGCTATCTCCGGAACCTGTCCATCTCTCAGCGCATTTCCTTATCGCTGGTCGGGACCCTGCTAACGGTTGCCATTGCATCGGGACTGCTGCTAGTTACCGATTTTCTGCACTGGGACGTCACCGGCTATGTGATGGATACTCGCCTCGATCACGTCATCGTCGCAGCGGCGGCGCGCACATCCGACGGCCATCTCGCCCTGCAACACTCCGCGCAGCTCGACTCGCTCGAGCGTGTGGCGCCAGGCTTGTGGTTTATCGTGCGCGACCAGGAGGGCGAACAGGTCAGCGTCGGTCGCGTCTCCGCGCCTTGTGCATCCGCGGTCGCCTCGCTGCCTCGTATTTACAGCGCTGATATCACAGACAACAATCAGTACGACAACCTCTCGTGCAGAATCAAGACGATGCGTACCGATCTCGGCGAAGTACAGATCGCGTATGGCGGCGGCCCATTGATACCGGCGTGGAAAGGTGTCGGCCTCGCGGTGCTTCAATATCTTGAAGCACCGTTTTTTCTGCCCCTTCTGCTCGTCAATATCGTAACTATCCCGGTTGTCGTGGCATTGGCGTTGCGCAGACTGAAGGACGTCGTGCAACTCGCGCGCTATGTCGACATCGACCGTCGCGGCCTGCGCTTACCGGAGGAAGGCCTGCCACGCGAGATTGCGCCGCTTGTACGCGCGTTCAATGCGGCCCTCGAGCGCCTCGACGCCGGACGGACCCAGCAGGACCGCTTCATTGCGAACGCGGCGCACGAACTGCGCACACCGGTCGCCGTCATCCGGGCACGTCTCGATGCGTTGGAGAGCGGGCCGCTGAAGGCAAAACTCGAGCAGGACGTAGAGCGTCTCAGTGAGCTGAGCGACGCCCTACTCGACCTCCAGGCACTCAAAAGCACGACGCTGCGAATGGAAGTGCTGAATCTCGTCGCCTTGGTCCGCGACACCTTGGGCGATCTCGCGCCCGTTGTCCTGACCGCGGGACACGATGTCGAGTTCGTCTGCGACACCGAGCAACTCGACGTCTCAGGCGACGCCGCGTCGCTGAAGCGAGTCATCGTCAATCTCGTGCAGAACGCAATCAAGCACGGCGGCAATGCAACGATGCTCACCGTCACCGTGAAAGCCGATGCCGCCTACGTTCTCATGGAGTTCGTCGACACCGGTCCAGGCATACCGCCTGCATGGCGAGACCAGATCTTCGAGTCCTTCTCGCGCTACACGCGCCATGGAGCCGGCGCCGGTCTCGGCCTGAGTATCGTGCGCGAGATCGCCACGATGCACGGTGGTCGTGCGAGTTATTTCGAACCGCCGACGCATGGCACGGGTATTCGCGTAAGCCTGCCGCGCATTGGAGCCACCGCAGACGCGTAGCGATGTGCAGACGTCCACTACGTCTAGAATTTATAGCCGACGATCGTCGCAACGTTCAATGACACACGACGCTGCACGATCGGGCTTCCCCCCGCATCGCCGACGAGGCGTGTCACCTGACCCGACGTTGTAACCGACCATTTGCGATTCAACAGGTGCACCCAGGTCAGGCCCAGGTCGACTGCATTGATGCCGCCTCCGGGACTGTATTGCCGGAATCCGGAGGCTGCGCTCTGCGACGCGTTCACGCCCCACTGCGTCTGGTTGTAAGTCGCCGATCCGAGATGCACCGCGGTTTTCGTCGTCAGCACATCCGACGCGGTTACCAGCATCGGCACCTCGAAAGCAACGCGCCATGAGTCGCCGATGCTGCGATTGCTCAACGGCACGTCTGCGGCGACGCTTACCGAGCCGACACTCGCGAAGCGGTATCCCGCCGTCACAGTCGCGACCAGCGCATTCGGCACGTCGCCCATGCCGCGCAGCGCGTCGGACCCGCTTTCGAAGGTCTCGTTCGTATCTTTGCGGCCGACGGCGTAGTTCAGCGAGCTGTCGATATAAAAGTTGTGCGGCAAATCCAGCTTGTATCCGACACCGCTTGTCGTGCCGATATAGACGCCAGACGGCGTCGTCACATTGAGGAGCGGGACCGGCAAGAAGTAGTACTCGTTACTCCCGAGATATCGCGGAGCGAGGTCAATGCCGGCGCCCACAGTGACGTCGTACCCGTCGGCAAATGCAACAGACGAAACAGTAAAACCAACCACCGCCGAAGCGAGGTAGAAAGCAAAATTTGACTTCATTCGAGGGATCCGGAAACGGTAAAGCCACTCACCGCGCGTTGATGGGCGTGTCCGCGACGACACGTCGCGAAGCATCGACAGTCGGCTTCTGAGGGTAAGAGTTCGACGACGACCCGGATTCTATGGACCCTACATTGTGCAAACATTGCGCGCCGCGCCTGCCCGCATCATCGGAACGGATCGGTTGTCGCCCTGCAACATTCTTGAGCGGGCTTGCGGCGCCCCTGGCGAGCGTTAATGTTCCGGCAATGTTCCTCCCTCATAATTTCCGGGATTGGTTCCCGTACGAGTGGACAGTGGTCGTGGGTAGTTTTTCTCTAAGGCGATGCGCGTCACGGTCGGCAACCGGGCTCTGAACAGGAAGACGACGATGTTGCTCGTTGGGATGGTGATTGGATTCTTCGGAGGTCTAATGTTCATGTACATGTTTGCTCTGCTTCAGGCGCACGGATTTCGATGACTCCGCACAGATCAAACAGGATCAGAACGTGAACATCCCACATCTGGCGGGCCTGCGTCTGCCTGCCATGCACTTGACGTCCACGGCGGGGAGTATCTGTGAACTCACGGAATTACCCCATGCGCTCCTGATTTTCGCGCCCTTCGTCCTTCCGCAGGACGAGTCGATGGCGTGCCCCTGGGAGGGAGACGAGTCCGCCATCGCGGGACTCGAGGCGCTCATTGGCTTTGCGAGGTTGTATGAGCAGTTCGAATCGCGAGACATCCGGCTGTTTGGCATTACGACTCAATCGCCACTTGTACAGAAACTGGTCGTCGAGATACTGGCGCTGCCGTTTCCATTGTTGAGCGACTCGCAGCGGACTGTGTGTCAGCAGTTGCAACTGCCAACGACATATCGAGGCCGAGTCCCGCGAAACCGCCCGATAATCATTGAGGTACGTAATGGGAGCGTGGCGTACGTTTGGGATCCGCTTGCTTCATCGGGTCAGTGCGCAACGCGGATTCTCCGGCATGTGTCGAACGACGTTGGGCGGAATTAGTCGCTTCGCTCATGCCTGATGGCGGCAATCAGAAGAACTCGTCCAGCAAGCAGTAGAACGCCATGCGCCGGTGATCCGGCTCTACACCATAGTCGCGAAAGAAAGGCTCCACCCACGCCTGGCCGAGATTGCGCGCAATGCTTCGCGCGGTCAGAGCAAGGTCTTGATAGCGGTCGCTGACGCCGAGACGACCGCAGTCGATGAAGCCGGTGAAGCCACTTCCTTCAGCCATGAAATTCGGCAGACATGCGTCCCCGTGGGTCACGACAAGGTCATACGTCTCCGGGCGCGTCGACAGCAACTCAGCGAGCGCATCCGTGGCGGTTCGCCCTCGCCGCTCAGTGTCGAAGTCTGCCTCATCAACGAGCCCAGCGTCGACACGATTGCTGGCGGCGGCTATACGCTCTTCGATGCGATGATTGAAGGGACATTCCGCAATCGGTACCTGGTGCAGGCTACGTAATGCCATCGCCAGAATGCCGACGACCTGGGATGGAGACAGGTCTTTAGCACTGGCCAGATCGAACCCGGGGACCGCCGTCATGAGCAGCCAGTGGCGGTTGTCTTCCACCGCGTCATCAAGCACGGTAGGTGCCGGCAGGTCTAGCCGTTTCATCCAGCGAAGGCGTTCAACCTCCCCAGGAAGCTCACTGGGCAAGCCGGTAGGCTCGGACTTCAGGAACAAATACTCTCCACTGCGGCAGCGGATGCGCAATACTTCCGCGCCCGATTCTCCAATCACTTGTCGTTCGACCCGCGCCCCTGCGAATTTCTTACGCCATCTGGTTGGGATATGCATGGGGTCTCCACACGGTGGTCCGGCGAAAATTATATTAGCGAAGCAGCAAGATTGTGGACGACAATCGGGTTTTGACATCCATTCTCCTCCGTCAGTCATGAGAATAAGAGCGGTGTTCTTCGATGTCGGCGAGACCTTGATCGACGAGAGTCGCGATTGGGGCGGCTGGGCCGACTATTTGGGCGTATCGCGGCTCTCGTTTTTTGCCGCGCTGGGCGCGACCATCGAACGCGGCCAACATCACCGAACTGTGTTTAAGATCTTTCGGCCGGATGCCGACTTTGCGGAATTGAAGCGCCAACGCGAGTTGTCCGGTGACGCCTTTTCGCTCGCAGCAGACGACTTCTATCCCGACGCCATCCCATGTTTGAGCCGCTTGCGGAATGAGGGAGTCCTTGTTGGGATCGCGGGAAACCAGCCGCTTGAAATCGAACGGGCACTGCATGCTCTCGGCGCTCCGGCTGACCTTGTCGCGTCCTCCGCGTCATGGGGCGTGCAGAAACCGGCGCCGGCATTTTTTGAGCGCATCATCGCCTCTACCCATGGATTAGACCCAGCCGAGATTGCATATGTCGGCGATCGACTCGACAACGATATCGAACCGGCGCGGCGTGCCGGAATGACTCCGGTTTTTCTCCGCCGCGGCCCATGGGCACACGTGCAATCTGCATCGGGGCGTTTCCCGATCCCTCTGCATACGATCGACAGCCTGTCGTTCCTTCCGGAACTCCTTTGTAGCCTGTAGGTTGCCAGAAGGGCTCATGTCGATCGAGAGAGCCGGCGCGCCGCCAGAAGCGGCTGCCAAGGCGTACCTGCTAAACTCGTCTGCATCCCCGACCTTAGTTTCTTTGAGTAAGCCAATCATGAAGAGCAGTTCAAAAGGCGGCCTAGTTTATTCCACCGACGGCGGGCAGATGTGTCCCGAATGCAGGCAAGCGATCGCGGCATGTGTCTGCAAAGCGGTTGGCGCGAAACTACCGGTAGGCGATGGCGTGGCGCGAGTGACTCGCGAGACTAAAGGCCGAGGTGGAAAGAGCGTGACGATCGTCAAGGGACTGGCGCTCGATCCTCCAGCCTTGACCTTGCTAGGCAAGCAACTACGCACGGCCTGCGGTTCTGGTGGCACGGTCAAGGATGGCATGATTGAAGTACAGGGCGACCACTGCGAGCAGGTCATCGAAACGCTCAAAAAATACGGCCACCGGGCGAAGCGAGCCGGAGGATGAGCGCATCAGTCAGCCGGGCGGCACGATGAGTATCACACTACGACCGGATACCTCTGACGCGAGCGCAATTCGATTGCGTCCGATGTCCGAAGGCGTTGTGGATAGACAAGCGCTATTTGCGCTTTACAAACTGTCGCTGCACGAACATATCGAGCAGACATTCGGTTGGGACGAGAGCTTCCAGCAAGAGCGATTCAACACCTCCTATCGAGATCCGGAATTCATTTCGATAACCTTCGGATCGGTAACGGTGGGGTATGTCGCGCTCAAGGATGAGATCGAGGAAGTTCACTTGTCGCTCTTGCTGCTGCAACCAGACTATCGCGGTCGAGGGATCGGTCGACAGGTGATGCAAACGTTGATGGCACGTGCGTCCGAATCCGGCCGGCCACTGACGCTGTCATGTTTCTTGTGCAATCAAGGGGCGATGCGCTTCTATCAGAAGCTCGGCTTCTCTATCGTGTCAAAAGATGAGCACTTTGTGACGTATCGATTGGCCGCCCTTTAGTTGAGAAACCGGTGTGTGCGATGCGGGGCAATTGTCCCTCGGCATCTATCGCAATCTGATGAAATGTCGTGCAGGAACAACATGGCGTCGATTGACAGACGACGCGTTCACATAGACACTTCACGCTATGTTGACGAACCACTTCCCCTCATTCGCGGAGCAAGGCGGCACGTACATCCATCAGGATGCACTGCGGGGGGCCCGTTCGCGTTAGATTCAGGAAGTGTTAATCAACAGGCCTCTCCGGAAACGGATGAGGCCTGTTTTGTTTTTAGCGTCTCCGTTTCCGGTCTTACTAACGGAGATAACTATGAACAAGAAAGCATCGACCCGCGCCCTGCACGGCCAGCCCGTCCAAACGATCTACCCGACTCGGCATCCCACCGAATCGAAAATCGACGAGGACATCCACGATCGATATGCGACCGGACAAACCATGCCGGTGGCGCGGACACGGATTTTCCATCCATTCGAATACTGGGTGCGGGAATCGACGGGAACTCAACATGCCGCGGAAGATGTGCCGACTGACTCACATCATGGCCGAGCAATCCAGGGCAGGCGCTTCACGCGGCCGGTGATCGTTCTCGCGTGGTTGCACGATTGTGCGACGCGCTTGTTCCACCTGGCGCGCGGGCCTTGAAATGCATCGGCTAGCGGGCTCGTGGCTCACTGAGTTCTGCGAGACCTGACGAGACGGTGCAAGATACTTCTGCAACTGACCCGCGGGTAGTGGCGCGTGCCGCTACTGCCCGCGGGTCAACTACGAAAAACCTCTTCTTAACGATCGGACCCAACACTGACCATGCCGCTTGAAACCGTCCGTCTTGATCGAGTTTCTGGAGTCACGCAGACCACGCAGAACCGGAAGCGCGTCACGCTGTTGGAATTCGAAAGCAAAAACACGCGATAAGCGACCATCCGACAGCGTTTCGAACCGGCGCTTGTGGTAATTTCGAAGCTCGCTGCAGGGGCGGACTGCGCCTCCAATGTTCCGCAGAATCTAGCCACGTACCGTGGACGCATTCGTCACCGGTCATATTGTCAAAGTGACGTGCTGGAGTTGACCATCATGAAGTTGTTTTACCTCGCGGCGACCCTCGTCGTGCTCACCGCCGGCTGCGCCTCGACATCGTCGCCCGCGACTAGCCAGACCAACCAGCCGGGTTCAGCCGAAACGGATAGCTACATCCTGCATTCGCCCGACGGCGCAACATCCGGCGATTCCGCGTCAAGGCCACCGAGGCTCACCGTCGGTGTCAGCGATCCCAATACTCAATTGATTCTGCCGTGGTTCCTCAACGACATCATCAACCTCGTGAACTATCGCTAGTCTCTCAACGACTTGCGGCGGTGGAACGGCGCCCCGCTCCTGGCCGGCCCTGCTAGCCGGGTTGGATAGAGCGCGTCATCCTGCGCAGTTGGCGCGGCAACACGATGTACATGCCCCACGCCACGAGGCCTAGCCCGCGAAGTATCTCGGCGACATGATGGGGAAACCAGATGGCCAGTTCGGCGATCAGCAGACTGCCTGGGACGGACCACACATAGGTGGTCACGCCTAGCAACGTTGCTCGCCAGAGGCCGAATGGTTCAGTGCCGGAAATGGCGTGCGCAACGAGTCCACTTCGTACCATGTATCCCGCGAGCGGCAGGCTCAGCAGAAGGTAGATCAGGATGGCCAGAACGACCGGCACCTCCATGAGCGTAAACGGCCATGCGAACGCCGTCCTCGTTGCGCCAGACGTCATCAGATGCGTCGCGAATGCCATGAGCGGCAGAGTTGCCGTCGCAACCAGAGAGTGGAACGCGAAAAAGCCGATGACGACAAACAGCGTGCTCGCAAGCCATTGACGCCAGGCGCAGGACCACCATAGGTACAGGCGCTTGCCGAAGCCCATGACCGGGTTGAGCCTGAACAGAGGCCATCGGTCCGTAAGCAACGTGAGGCCCGTGACGACGACAAGCAGTACGCTCGCCACAACGAGCCCGTTGGCACTCCACATGAAGGTTCGCGCGTAATCTCCGGTAGCAAAAGCGGTCGGCCCGGACGCGGTGAAATGCTGCAGATGTTGAGCGACGTATTGCGAGGGATCGACCGCCCGCGTACCATCGTTTGCTACCATTTTGTCCCCCTTCGCTCTCGGCGCGTGAACCAAAACGCATACATCAACCGGCGTGGGGAATGCACCCGAAGCGCGGTCTCGCGCGCAGGCGCGCCACCAATGCGCCCAGTACCGGAGAAACCTGCCTAGGGGATTTATAGTACAAAAAGGCTTGGAATCCGCACGTGCCTTACGCCGCGACAACAAAAATCTTGACGCAAGGTTAATCAGAAATAACACATGGGACCAATCGCTTGCCGAAATCAGATTCGCGTCCGTCTGATCAAATTAATGATCTCAGGCGCATTGATCACTTCTGTTTCCAGTCTTGCGCGCGCTGCCGACGAGCCCCAACCTATCGCAACGGACCTCCACGAAACGGTCGTCAAGGTGCCGATGACCGAGCACGGACTCTTTGGCGATCACGAACGTGACATAGTCGCGACCACCTATATGCCTGATGGCCCCGGACCGTTTCCGTTGATCGTTTTGAGTCACGGTAGTCCGCCCGATCCGCAAGACCGCCCGAAGGTCGGCCGTTATCGCGAGTTGCCGCAGATTCGGACATTTGTCGAACTCGGCTTCGCAGCATGAGGCGACCTTGAGGCTGACGCCTGATCCGACGTTCGTGGGTCTGCTCCTGCGGAAAAAGCGGTCGTCCGCACTTCGTGGATCCGAAAATCCACATGGACCGATTTTCTCGCCACTGTTAAGCCGGCAGAAGACCCGCAACGCGATAGCTTTCAATTAAGCCGTCATATAGAGAAATATCCGAGCGACTCCTGGCAATAAGCTGAGCGCCTGCCACGGCCGCGAAGATGGCGCGAGCACGCCGTTCGCTATCTTCGGAGCTGACGACGCCCGCGGCGGATAGCACCTTACTCAGCCACGCAACATTCACATCCGCAAAGGTCTGGACTTCTCTCGTCACCATTTCTGGCAGGTCATCAGTTTCCGCGGCCATGAAGCTGCAGAGGCATATGCGATTACCGCTCTCAAGCGCCTTGCGAAACGTATCGGGGTAGTGGCGCAGGCAGTCGATCGGATTTGCGGATCCGGCCAAAAGTGCATCCAGAGTAGCTCCTGAGTCCTCCCAATAGCGCTTCGCTACCGCTGCGCCGAGCTCGGCCTTGCTTGCGAAGTGATGGTAGATGCTCGCAGCCTTGATGCCGACATCTTCAGCGAGATCACGAAAATTCAAGCCGCCATAGCCGTGCGCCTGCGCAATCTTTGTGGCGGCCATCAGGATTTGCTCCCTGGAACTCAAGCCCGAGTTGTTCTTCACTGCTACCGCCTCCGCAAGCTGGAATGACTGTTGACAGATGCAATTATACCCCCTATCGTAAACCTAACGAACGTTAGGTAGGGAGGCGATCCATGCCTCCCATACGTCCGGACGCATGTAACAGACCGCTTAGAGAGGCAAACATGACAACCAGCAGCATCAATTTCGATTTAGCCAAACTCCCAATCATGACGATTTACGATTTCCCCAAAGGGCCTTATCCGACACGCGTCCGTATCGCTCTCGCCGAGAAAAATCTGCAATCGCATGTCGAGTTCGTGATGGTCGATCTTTACAAGGGTGAGCACAAAACGCCCGAGTTCATCTCCGGGAAAAACTATTCAGGCACGCTGCCGGTCCTCGAACTCAACGACGGAACCTGTATCGCGGAATGCACCGCCATTACCGAATACCTCGATACGCTCGATGGTGCACCCACGCTGACCGGCAGAACACCGTTCGAAAAGGGCGTGATCCACATGATGAGCAAGCGAGCCGAGCTGGAGTTGCTCGACGCCATCAGTGTCTATTTCCACCACGCCACGCCAGGGCTCGGGCCCAACGTCGAGCGCTATCAGAACGCCGAATGGGGGTTTCGTCAGCGCGACAAAGCCTTGAGAGGCATGCACTACTTCAATGACGTTTTGAAAAAGCAGCCGTTTGTCGCAGGGGATGCTTTCTCGATGGCCGACATCACCGTCATTGGTGGCCTGGTCTTCGCGTCGATCGTGAAGCTGCCGGTGCCTGAGGAGTGCGAAGCACTTCTAGCCTGGTACACGAAAATGCGGGAACGTCCGAGCGTCAGGAACCAACCAGCGTTTGCGTGAAATCGCGACCTTGGCCGGCCGTCGTCGATGCAGGATGGCCAGAGGACGCGAACGTCGCGCAGCACACCAATCAGTCGCAGCGGCGCCGCGTATTGCGCGCCGCGCTTATCTCCCGAGCGGTCAGTTCCCGACCGCGGGAATCAACGGAAAGTACTCACCGGAGAATCGTACATGTCTGCATTACCTCAAACAACTCAACCCAACGGCGTTTTTGACGGCCCGTACTATCTCAGCATCGCCGGCAAGCTCGTCGAATCGAAAAACAGCTTCGATGTCATCAATCCGGCCACTGGCAAAGTGCTAGCCGAAGCACCCGCGGCGACGGCCGAGCAACTCGACGCAGCCATTGCCGCAGCCAAAATTGCGTTCAAAAGCTGGTCGGCACTAGGCTATGACGGTCGTCAGAAATACATGAACGCCTATGCCGACGCACTTGAAGCCCACCGCGACGAGCTGGCACGCCTGCTCACACAGGAACAGGGCAAACCGCTCAGGACCATGGCCGAGCCGGAGGTTGACCAGTCGATCTCGTGGATCCGCCAGATCGCCGAGCGCCGCATCCTCGTAGAAGTTGTCGAGGAGACCGCCGAACACATCGTTGAACTGCATCACACGCCGCTTGGCGTGATCGGCGCAATCACGCCATGGAATTTCCCGGTGCTGCTCGCGCTCTGGAAAGTAGCGCCGGCGCTGATCACCGGCAACACGATGGTGATCAAGCCTTCGCCATTCACGCCACTCTCTGCGCTGCGTTTCGGGCAGATTGCCCAGTCCATACTGCCGCCCGGCGTGCTTTCCATCGTCTCAGGAGGCAACGAGCTCGGCCCGCAACTGACCCATCATCCAGACATCGCCAAGATAAGCTTCACCGGTTCGACGGAAACCGGGAAGCACGTGCTGCGTGCAGCCGCAGGTACCGTGAAGCGTGTGACTCTGGAATTGGGCGGCAATGACGCTGCGATCATACTTCCAGATGCGGACTACAGGTCAATCATCCCGCAACTGTTCTGGGGAGCAGTTGGAAACTCGGGGCAGTGGTGTGTCGGCATCAAACGACTCTATGTCCATCGCTCGTTTCACAAGGAATTCGTGCAGGCGTTCATTCACTACGCACGGCAGCAAAAGCTGGGCGACGGTCTCGATCATGAGGTCACTGTTGGTCCGGTCCAGAACAAGATGCAGTTCGACAAGGTAAAAGCCTTCATCGATGACATTAAGGCCAATGGCCAAAACATCGTCCTTGGCGGCGACGTCGACGAGAACCTGCCCGGCTACTTCATCCCGGTCACCGTGGTCGACAACCCGCCCGAAAGCGCCAGGATTGTGCAGGAAGAGCAGTTCGGTCCGATTGTCCCGATCATCGCTTACGATGATGTAGAAGATGCGATCGCGCGTGCGAACAACAGCCCTTTTGGATTGGGTGGGTCGGTGTGGGGGCGCGATACGGCGGCAGCAGTTGCTGTCGCAAACCGTCTGGAAACGGGCATGGTATGGGTGAATGAAATCCACACCCAAGGGGTCGATATTCCGTTCGGAGGCCACAAGCAGTCTGGCCTGGGCACGGAGCATGGCTTCGAAGGGCGGCTGCTTTTCACCAACCCGAAGACTGTGTTGATCCGGAAATAGATCCCATCAACACTGATGCAGGGCACGATCCGCGCATTGTCGTCCACGGCGAATCGTGGACGTACTGGAGCGTTCCCGTCGCGGGGAGAGATAGCCCATCTCCCCCGCAATTTTTTGGCTCCCAATGTGCGCTGAACTGCAAGAAGCCGCCGTTCAGCCGTCGTGAGCCCGACGGCCAGTTCGACTTGCGTCCGACCGGGAACATTGGACCGGATCACCCCTCGGAGGCAACCCACCGTTGGACACTAACGTCTGCCAGCGCCTCGAATATAGCCGGCGTGCGTTCCAGGCGGGCGATCGTCCGCGCGCCTTCGAGGGCTGCTACCAATGCGGCTGCGGTAGAGGACGCGCGCGCGGGAGCAAAACCGCACCCCCTAAAATGCTCCGCAATAATCTCGGTCGACTCAACAAATCCGCGCGCTACCCGTTTGGTCAGCTCAGCGTCGAGCGCAGGCAACTCATTCGCCAGATTTTGCATTAGACATCCATACTGGAAATCAGAGGCGACCATTTCGGCCGCGAATGTCCTGAAAATCTGATGGACAAAATTCAGGGCGTCACCCGTCGTATTCGCCGAGACGTCCCGTAATACAGCAATTCGATTCGCAATGTAATTATCGATTGCTTCTTCTGCGAGTTGTGCCTTGCCGCGTGGAAAGTGAAAGTAGAACGATCCTTTAGGCGCACCGCTTTCTTCAAGGATCTGGATCAATCCCGTCGCAGTGTAGCCCTGGATGCGAAACAGTCGTTCGGCCGTGGCAATCGCGCGAGCGCGGGCGTCAGTCTTACGTGGCATGCCGGAAACATAGCACGTTTCGCTTGATGATTCTATGGTGATTGACATACTATGGTGATCACCATATTAGGAGTCCGGTGATGCGCCCCGACCCAATCGCCAGCCAGGAAGGTTCGTTCAGCGATGCGCGGCCTGCCCAGATTGCGGCAGGAGTCAATGAAGACGAAACGTGCGGGTTTGCTCGCTCACCGTACGCAGAGCGCCTTCGTGTCGGGGCTGATCGTCCTCGATTGCCCGGCCGCCTTGCGAATTGTTTGCCGCGTGGGTTTTCGCTGAAGCTGAAGACAGCGCTTGCAAGCGGACGGTACGTTCCGTCATGAGTCATCCACTTAGCTTCAAGCCATCGGCGTCCCGACGAGCCGTCTTAGCGATGGGCGCGATCAGCCTCGTTGCGGCTTTAATTCGATCCGCCCGCGCAAACCCCATAGGAGGAATTGATTTGACCACATCAACATATGGCGAGGGAACGCTTCCCAAGGGGGTCCGCTCGCGCATGATCCATGGGGTCAACGGCCTTGATGTCCATATTCTCGAGGCCGGTTACGAACACCCCGGCCGGCCGCTCGCATTGCTTCTGCATGGTTTTCCCGATTTGGCTTACGGCTGGCGACACCTGATCCCGCTTCTGGCTGACGCCGGCTACCATGTCGTGGCGCCCGACCAGCGGGGTTTTGGCCGTACCACCGGTTGGGTGAACGACTATGACGCCCAGCTAGCGCCCTTCAGCCTCTTGAATATGACGCGCGACGCCCTCGGATTGGTTTTGGCGTTGGGGTATCGGCGTACGGCAATGCTTGTCGGGCACGACCTCGGCTCGCCCGTGGCGGCCTATTGTGCGCTGGCCCGACCTGACGTCTTTCCCTCGGTGGTGCTGATGAGCGCACCGTTCCCCGGTCCGCCGACGCTTCCCTTTAACATTGCGGAAAGCGAGGGATCGTCGGTTCAACCGAACACTGGCACTCAAAACCTGGCGGCCGCGCTGGCGGCGCTCAACCCGCCGAGAGAGTATTACCAGCAATACCTGAGCACACGGAAGGCGAACCAGGACATGTGGCAGCCCCCTCAAGGCTTACACGCGTTTCTTCGTGCATTTTTCTACGTCAAGAGCGCCGACTGGCCGGGGAATAAGCCGCATCCGTTGAACGCGCTAACCGCCGCAGAACTTGCACAAATGCCCACCTATTACGTCATGGATCTCGGCAGGACGATGCCCGAGACCGTTGCTCCATTCCAACCTTCGGCCGCCGAGGTCCTGGCCTGCAAATGGCTCACCGAACTGGAACTTGGGGTGTACACGGAGGAGTATGGCCGCACTGGGTTTCAGGGCGCCCTGCAGGCTTATCGCGTCTTGTCCGATCCTGACCTGAACGCCGAGTTACGCCTGTTTTCGGGCAAGACGATCGATGTCCCTTCGCTCTTCATTGGCGGGAAGAGCGATTGGGGCACCTATTCGGCGCCGGGCGCGCTCGATCTTATGAGGATGAAAGCGGCGACGAGAATGGGTGGCATCGAGCTGATAGACGGCGCCGGTCACTGGATCCAACAGGAGCAGCCGGTTCGGCTCAGCGAACTCCTGCTCGCCTTCATCAGTGAGCAAATTGAGGCAGCGCCGGCCGGTTCACCGCGTCTAGTTAAACCAGGGAGTCTCCTTTGAAACAAAGGCACCATTTGCGCTTTTTTCGCCACGCACGGCCCCCCTACGCAACGGGCAAAAACAATTTCCACTGACCTTCGGAAACGACCTGGACTGCACCATCGCTCACCGCGATGGCGGTCTGATCATCAATGGCATAGACCGGCAGCGGTATCCTGGCGGCCCATTTTTCAGCATTCTCCAAGGAGGCATCCGGATGAGCCGGATTGTCGAAATGCGGGATCAATGCAAAGTCGACCCAACCTGCTCCGTGAGCGGTGACGAGCAGGCTTGCAACCTCGCCCTCTGCAGTTGCGAACGAAAAGTTCTCAGACATCAGCGCATCGCGATTACCACTGGGCGGCTGGGTGTAGTTTTCCGAAAATGTCGAAGACACCGCCATGCTACCGGCGCTAACGCCCACGTAAACCAGTTCATCTCGCAGTGAAGGCAATAGCTCGGCGAGGCCGGAACGACGCATCCAGTCAGCGAGATAGACAGGGTCACCGCCCCACACCAACAGGGCATCCGTCTCTTCCACCAGGGGGATCCAATCTTTTTTAGAGAGGCTCGGCAATGCGGTGAGTTCCAGAACGCCCAGCGACTTCCAGCCCAGTTCGCACAATGGACTTCGCGCTTTTCCAGCGAACGCCTGCCACGCCATGGCAGCATGGCGCGGATAGGCATACATGGCAGTAGGAATGAAGAGCGCGCTGCACTCGGCGATAGGCTTGCCCAACAGATCCACCAGTGCGGCGTGAATGCTCGCGTTGGTGATGCCGCCGGACGTCAGAAGAAATTTCATTTGGTTTCCATCCTCTCTATGAGCATGTTTAGCAACTCATCAGGTTGACGAATGGCGCCCACCGAATTCGACAATCGTCCGCATTTATTTTTTCAGATGTGCATGGCGGCGGTGACTGAGCAGTATCTCGGCACGGGTCTAGCTTCATGGCCGTGTTGAGCACCTTTCTGGTATCGCGCCATTTTGGTCGTCACGGAGTCCCGAGATGGGCCGCGCGCCCTCGGGAAACGGTTCCCAGACTATCGGCCGAGGGATGCGGCTACGGATTACCTGTCCCCGATCACATGGATCTCGAAGAGTCGCCGTATCACGTCTTTCAAGGCGACTCGCTGATCCGCCCGAACGGAACGGCAGTCGCAGGCGATCAATAGCACGGGTAGTGAGTGCCTTATGGCGTGCACGCGCTTCATTTGGGGCTGGCCGAGTCGCACGCACTCTGCACGACGGCGTCGTATGCACTGCTCGAATGATCGGCGACGCGGTAACTCATCACCTTTTCATTGCGGATGAAAACCTCGGTGAGCAGGTTGCCGACATCGCCGCTGTAACTGTTTTTCGTATTGACTATCAGGCACACGCGATAACCGAACACGGCAGGCGCTCCGGGTGCAGTTCGCGTCCATCCTGTCGACGGTTCATTCAGATATTGCACCACGGCGCTTGAAGGTTCCTTGAACGTCGTCTGCTGATAGGCATCGATCAGAGCCTTGTAGTCCTTAGGGTAGGTGCCGTAGGTCCCGGCCTCCGGCGTGTTCTTGTCAGGCACATCGGCGCAACCGGTGAGCACGCCTGCGATCAATACCGCTGCAATCGCGGCCCCCAGCTTCGTTTTCATCGTTTCACCTACGCGGACGGGCTTTTTCATACGGCGTCTTATCTCTTGTCTGTACTCTTTTGTGGCGACAGCGTAGTCGGACCTGCCCTTACTGCGCTGGGTTAGCTGCTCCGGAATTTCCGCCATCTTGCGGTTGGGGGCGATGATGCATTCCACATTCTATTTCGTGAGGCTGTCCATCCCTAAGCGTCACCGAAACTTTTGTACCCACCGGCTTCCCGTCGCAAGCCGCGGCGATTGCCGGGTTGCCGTGAAACTGACCTCCTCCGCCGTCTCCATTGTTTTGCGATTGAGCATATGCCATTGAACCGGCCAACATCAGCAGCGAAGCAATAAGCGCATTCTTCATGATCAATTCTCCGTAATGTGTTGTAACCGGGTCAAGCGTCTCTCAACTCGGGAATAGCCCGTCGCCGCAGTGCCAGGAACGCATTTCGACGAAGACACTGCGTGGAAACGGCGTTTCCACGCTCGCGTGCAACAACAGGAAACCCCGTGCGACCAAGAGTACGATACGGTGCATTGCATTTCTATGCGCCCTCGTCTTGCAAAATCTTTCGTTCCACAGTGTTTGGACTATCGTCGATTCGACGCCCCCTATCCGCTCGACGTCAATCCATCCCGTCCGCCCAGATTGCAACAACGGAGCCTGTCTTGCCGATCCCATTGAATAAACCGGTTCAAGCCGCGGCCAAAGAGGTATTGCAACGGCTGGTTGAATACATAACACCCGAGTCCACAGAGTCTTCGATCGCATCGACAGCGACCGCGATGCTCGCCGAACGCGGCTATTCGGACACGTGGTATTACGACTGTCCCGCGTTTGTTTTACTGGGTTCTCGCAGCAAGGCTTCGTTGTCGGGGCGAGTGTACGAGCCCAGCAGCGAACCTGTCGGCCTGAAAAATCTTGTGACCGTCGACCTCAGTCCGCGAAGCGGGGATATCTGGGGCGACTGTGCGCGCTCGTTTTACATCGAAGAAGGCGTAGCACGCCTCGCGCCCATCCCTTCGGAGTTCAGATCCGGGTACGAAACCGAAAGCCGTCTACATCAGAGGATGCGTCTGTTTGTCCAGCCGGATACCTCGTTTCACGATCTGTACGAATTCGCCAACGAGCAGATCCGTCTGGAAGGATTCGAGAACCTCGACTTTCTCGGTAACGTGGGCCACAGCATTTGCCGGCACAGAGACGACCGGTTGTATATCGAAGCTGGGAATCGTCGCCGTCTGGGAGAGGCAGGATGTTTCACCTTCGAACCTCATATAGGCGAGCGCGGCGGGCCCTGGGGCTTCAAGCACGAAAACATTTATTACTTTGACGACGCCGGGACTGTGATCGAATTGTAAGAGCCTACAGTCGGCTTATGCCAGGCTGCGATCGGCAGCACGCAGCCTGGCCTGGCGAGTCCGCTTGATGAAAGGATCAGGCCTCGGGTTGATGGCAGACCACTTCGATGTTGTGCCCGTCCGGACCAATGACAAAAGCGGCATAGTAGTTCGCGTGGTAATGCGGGCGCAGACCCGGCGCACCATTGTCTTTGCCGCCCGTTTCCAGCGCTGCGCGATAAAAAGCGTCGACTTGCTGGCGATTCTCGGCAGTGAACGCCAGGTGAAGATGCGCCGGCTTCTCCTCACTCTGATACAGGCACAATGAAGCCTTACCCGGCGGGCTAAGCTCGACACCGTACGTCGGCACCCCCTCCGCGATCACCGCTACGCCGATCGGTTCGAGTGCCTTGACGAAGAACGCTTTGCTCGCTGCATAGTCGCTGACTCCGAATTTGACGTGGTCGAACATGAGGTCTCCTGAAGTGTGCAGGCCTGCGCGAAGCCTAACGTGATTGAGAGATCATCGCGATCTTGCCATACGTCGTCACAAGTCGCCACTGCTGCACGCTTGCCGTACCTGTTCGATCAGCTCGGACCACTTCGCGCCCAAAGGCTGGCGGAACAGACGAATCGTCTCGGGATACCAGGGAGAGTCGGTGCGTCCATGCATCCAGCGCCAGTCGATTTCCTCAGCCGGCAACATCACCCAGCACGGCGTTCCGACCGACGCGGCGAGATGCGCAATCGACGTATCCACGCAGATCACAAGGTCCAGTTGCGCGATGACGGCAGCGCTATCGGCCATGTCCGTCACCTCTGAACCGAGATGCAGCAACGGCTGATCGACGGGCGGCGACTGGGCTTCGTCCTCGCCCTTTTGCAGACTCACGAAGCTGAGTCCAGGCACGCGCCAGAGCGGCGCCAGCATCGTGAGCGATTCGAGCGACCGGTGGGCGTCGTTCTGATGTTGGGCATTGCCCTTCCATACGAGGCCAATCCTGCGTCCCGGAGGAAGAGCGGCAAGACGCGCGCGCCAGACTTCCACGAGCGACGATTCAAGCTTCAGTTGAACCGGCGGCGGAATCGTATCCACCGTCGTGCGCATATAAAGCGGCGCACTCATTGGGCTCATCCAGTAATCGTACTGCGCCGACGCTGCCCATCCGGCCTCATGGGTCAGCAGCACATCCACCCCTTCGACCGTCGCAAACAGCCGGTGCAACGATGGCGCGCAGACAAACGCAATCTGCGCGGCGCCTTGTGCTTTGAGCAGCGGAAGATAGCGGCCAAAATGAATCGCGTCGCCGAGGCCGCCCTCCTGCCAGACCAGTAGCTTTTTCCCCGCCAGCGGTTCGCCCTGCCAACGCGGCCGGCCTATGACTCTCTGCGTCTTGTACTGGAGCGACATGGGGTCCGCGTGACGTGCTTCGTATAGACGCCAGCCTTCGTCAAAGCGTCCCACGCTGAGCAGCAGCATAGCCAGTCCGTATCGCGCGATGTGGTAGTCGCTGTGAATGGCGAGTGCCTGGCGGTAGGCGTCCTCTGCCTCAGGCAGACGTCCCAGTTCCTTCAGCACGTTGCCGAGGTTGCTGTGGCCCATAACGAAGTCGGGACGCAAGGCAATGGCCCGCTGATACGCCTGCGCCGCTTCGTTCCAACGGCCAAGCGGACGCAGCACGGTGGCAAGGTTGTAGTGAAACTCGACGCGCTCGGGACGCGTCAACGCCGCTTGCCGGTAGGCCGTCTCGGCTTCGGACAGGCGCCCGAGATCCTGCAACAGCGAGCCAAGCTCATTGTAAACATCGACAAGATCAGGACGCACGTCGAGCAATTGGCGAAGCAGCGTCACCACGTCGTGCAATCGGTTTTGCCCTTTCAGGAACGTACTGAGGTTCGTATACGCGTCCACGAATGCGGGGTTCGCTTCGATGGACCGGCGCCAATAAGACTCGGCATCGACCAGCCGCCCCAGACCCAGAGAACTGACGGCGGCAACCTGCAATAGCTCGGCTAGCAGTTTTGCATCTAGAGGCAGCTGCGAGTCGATCAGCGGCAACACTTTATTCAGCGCTTCAGTGAATTTCGCGGACGGGTCCGGCGCAACGGCCGGACGGCCGCTGCCAGTGCTGGATAGGTCGCCCGACGGTGATGCACACATAGCGGATGCCTGGTCGCCAAAATGAGAATTGACGCCAGCATAGCAGGAGTGAAAACGCGCGCTTCGGATGCCTCGATAAGAATCCGTAGCGAACCCGTAACACGAGAAACGAGCGCGCAAGTTACTGTGCCTGTCTACGCAACGCAACGCAACGCGTCGCGCACCCATCACGCCCGAAGCCAAGCGCGGACCCGCGAGGGCTCCGCACGTCCGTGATAAATCAATTCTTGTGGGAAGCCAGAGTCATTGTCCGATAGCAGGAAGTGGATCTATCAACTGCGCGTACCACCCGGTATGACGGTGCGGTTGTTACGCAGGTACCTGAAACGCGCGTCTATCGTCTGGAGTCTGCGTGCGCCTCGCCTCGCAGCCATCGCCGCGGCGGTAGCCAGTCTCACCTATTCTCAGGCTCACGCGCAACTCAGCGGCGCGTCCGCGCAACCCCAGTCGCTTGACGGCCCCTGGGGTCTGCGCTTTGCGCCGCAACTCGAGGAGCATCTGCTGCAAGCGGGCGAATCGGCGGTCGAATTCGGTCTGGCCGATATGGCCTACGGCGTAGCGGACACCGGCATCGCGCTTAAGGGCCACGGCGAAATACGGGCGAGCGTCACCGTCGTGAAAGGCGATGCCGTTTACTACGACGAAGATACCGACGTGGCCGATGCCTACGGCCACGTGCACGTCGTGAGGAATGGCGACGTCTTCGTCGGTCCCGAGGCGCACATGCGGATCGATGCGTCGGAAGGCTACATGACGACGCCGAAGTATCGCTTCAACCTGACAGGCGGCTCAGGCAGTGGGCAGCGTATCGATATCGTCGACAACGACCGCTCGGTGGTCCATCAAGGTACGTATACGGCGTGCCAGTGCGCGGACGATCCGGCCTGGTACGTGAAAGCCTCGCGTTTCGATATCGACAATGCAACGAATACCGGTGTAGCGCGCAATGGCGTCATCTTTTTCCAGGGCGTACCCATCTTCGCCAGCCCCTGGATGTCGTTCCCGCTCAACGGCGACCGCCGCAGCGGTCTGCTGCCGCCCACCTTCTCAGTGAGCTCGACGAATGGCGTGGACATCGAGCTTCCGTATTACTTCAATCTGGCACCGAACTATGACCTGACCCTCACGCCGCGCATTCTGTCGAAGCGCGGCGAAATGCTTTCGGAGAACTTTCGCTATCTTTCTCCCAGTTATTCTGGAAGCCTAACCGCTTCTTACCTGCCCGACGATGCGATTACCAAAACCAACCGCTATGCGATCAGCTTCGTCCACAATCAGAATCTCGGTGATGGCTTTGCTGTGTACGCCAACTACAACCGCGTATCGGATTCGAATGTCACAACCGACCTGGCGGAAGGCAGCGCAGTCCCGCTGACGTCAACCACGGAGTTCCAGCAGGAAGCGGGCTTGACCTACAACAATGGGCCCTGGTCGGTGCTGCTGCGGGATCAGCACTGGCAATCGTTCACGACCAGTCCGACTTACAACCGCGAACCGGAAATCGACGTCAAGTACGCGAAATACAATGTCGGTGGTTTTGATTTCGGCGCCGACGCCGATGCGACGCGCTTTACCATCGCCACCGCCGATTCCACCCAGGGCAGCCGCCTGGTGTTCGACCCGTATGTCAGCTACCCGATGGTGCATCCGGACTGGTTCTTTACGCCGAAGCTGCAATGGCACTTTGCCGCGTACGATCTGTCCTCCATCAGCAGCACCGCGCCCGTCGGCCAACCCAAGACTTTCAGTTATAACGTGCCGACGCTGAGTCTCGACTCAGGCATGATCTTCGAGCGAAGCGTCCGCATTTTCGGCACGGACTATATCCAGACGCTGGAACCGCGGCTCTACTACGTCTACACACCGTATCGCAACCAGACGTTCGCACCGATCTTCGATACCGCTCAGGCCGACTTCGGTCTCGCAGAAATCTTCACGGCCAACACGTTTGTGGGCGGCGATCGTGTCGCCGATCTGAATCGCCTGACGAGCGGCCTGACGACGCGCTTCATTGACCCATCTACGGGCGACGAGCGGGCACGCTTCACGATTGCTCAGGAATACTATTTCACCAATCCGGAAGTCACGCTGGTGCCCGACGAACCGGAAACCGACCTGCGCGGCGCCGACGTCACCGTTGGGGCTTCATACAAGATCGGGCGCGGCTTTTCGGCAGAGCAGTCCGCGCAGTACGACGAAGAGTACGACCGTATCGACGATGCCACTGCGGGCTTAACGTGGAAGCCGGCGGACCATGAGGTCGTCAACGTGGGGTATCGCTACATTCGCGACAACACGACGATTGACGATGAGCCCGAAAATCAGGTCATTGTGTCGGCCCAGTGGCCGCTGACTCGCCACCTCTCAAGCGTCGGCCGGATCAACTACGACATGCTGTCGCATCGCTTGATTGCAGGCTTGCTCGGCGTTCAATACGACGCGCAGTGCTGGTCGCTGGGTCTGGCAGTACAGAAGTACACGGAAGAAGACGACACCACAGGTCAGCCCACCAGCGGCACACGGGTGCTGCTGCAACTGCAGCTCAAGGGATTCTCCAAGGTCGACAATGGCTTGCTCGAGCAGTTCAAGGCGAGCGTCCCCGGCTACACGCCATTGCCGTCCTCAACACCGCAGGACTCGCGCTTTAGCAACTACGAGTAGGACGGGGCCGCAGCAGCGCATCCCCGTTGCTTACCTCGTTGCACGCGTCACGCTGAAAGACAGTTCAATTGACCAGGGAACTCATCGCGAACTGCATGGACGGCTGCGCCGTCAACGCCATGTCCAGTCTGGAAAGACTCGGCGGGGGCAGCGAAAACGCGAGCCAGCCATAACCGGCGTGCCGGAGAAGAAGAACGACGCCCTCGAAGATCGGAGTTCTGTCGACATGCCAGCACGGGTCGATTTCCAGTGGGTAACTCGTCGACGCCTCCGGTTGCGGCGGCGGCGCCGGCAGCATGTGGGCGCGGATCTGGCCCAATTGAAGAATGAGCTTATCGATTTCATTGGCATCGAGCAGTGCGGCACTGTTACCAATGACAAAACGGAGCGCGGCGGTTCCGGATTCTTGCAGCGGTTCGACTGACATGCGTTGATACATAGGGATACCTCTCGATACGGAAAGCCAGATGCTGCCTTGAGAACCCAGCATAGTTCAGATCGCCACGAAAGATGTTTCAGGCTGTTTACGCGTTATTAGCATGGCAAGGACACGACGCGATCCGCCCTTAATTACTAACTTCGGAGCACGAAAGGAGGTGTAAGTCCGTTGTGGTGCGAGGCCAACGGTTCGCGCAAAGCGGTGTGAGCTAATGACGACATCCGGCGAACGTTGGCCAGTCAGCCGGATATCAAAGGCAATGTCGCATGCTCGCCCGAAAGGATCCGGATGTTGCAGTCGATCCGATTGCAGCGCGCGTTGCGCTATTCAAGCTTATCCTCGGAGAATCGCAAATGAAAAAGTCCGTTGTGACTCTGGCGCTGCTGGTTGCGGCCGTCAAAGTCGCCTACGCTCAAAACAGCATTACCCTGTACGGGCTCATCGATGAATCGATCCAGTACACCCATAACGCCACGTCGACCGGCAGCAATCAGGTTGGACTCTATTCCGGCAACCTGTCGGGCAGCCGCTGGGGGCTGAAGGGCTCGGAAGATCTGGGCGATGGACTGAAGGCCATTTTCCAGTTGGAAGACGGCTTCAATGTGAACAACGGCAAGATGGGCAGCTATAACGGCACCACCTCGGAGTTTGGCCGCCAAGCCTACGTCGGCCTGCAGAGCGACCGTTACGGCACGTTTACCGCCGGCCGTCAGTACGATCCGCTCGTGGACCTCGTTCAGGGCATGACCGAAGATAACTACTTCGGCAGCACGTTTGCGACCGCGGGCGACGTCGACAACTACGACAACAGCTCGCGTACCAACAATGCGCTGAAGTATGTGTCGCCGGTGTTCGGCGGCCTGCAGGTCGAAGGGCTTTATGCACTGGGCGGGACAGCGGGTTCGACCGGCTCCGGCCAGACGTGGTCGTTAGCCGCGGCGTATAACAACGGCCCGCTCGCGCTCTCCGCCGGTTACTTCGTGGCGGACAACGCGAACTCCACCACCGTGCGGACGGGCTGGTCGTCGACATCGGACGGCACCTTCGACGGACCGGTCAACTCCGGCTACGACACGGCCAAGTCGATCAACATTGCGCGCGTCGCAGCCCAGTACGTTGCAGGCCCATACACGTTCGGTCTGAGCTACAGCAACTCGATGTATAAGGCCGACGCCCAATCGGCGTTCGTGGATACGGAGAAGTACAACACCGGGCAGGCTTTCCTGAACTACCAGGCAACCCCGGCACTGTTGCTGGGTCTCGGCTACAGCTACACGAGAGCGAGCGGCGACACAGGCGCGTCGTATAACCAGATTTCGCTCGGCGCGGATTACAGCCTCTCGAAGCGCACGGACGTGTACCTGGTCGGCGCATGGCAACACGCCAGTGGCGATCAGTTGAACAGCGACGGCACCGTCAGCAGCGCCGAGGCGTCCATCGGTTCGTATGGCGTGGCAGGCACCAGTTCGCAAGACATGGTCAGCATTGGCATCCGTCACAAGTTCTAACGGCACGCGCGGGTAACCACGCTGACAGCCTCGAAGAGCCGGTCACCTGCATCATGCCAGGTGACCGGCTTACCGGGTACCTGAGCAGGTACCTGAGCTACCCCAACGCCTCAGGCACGAGCGGCGCCAGCAGGATGGGCGCAGGAATAGACGCAAGCGGGAAGCTCATCAATATCCGCAGGCCGCGGCCATCGTGATTGCCGAGTTCCCATTCCCCGCCGGCGCGCCGCACCAGCCGTTCGACGATCGTCAACCCCAGCCCGCTATGACCGCTGCCGCCGCGCGCCGGGTCGAGCCGCACGAAGGGTCGGCTCGCGTTGATCAGATCCTGTGCCGCAATCCCGCCGCCGTTGTCCTGCACCGACAAGGTGTAGCCCATCGACGTGCGAGTGGTCGCCACCATGACAGGCGGCGCACCATAGGCATGCGCGTTGTCGAGCAGGTTGGACAGAATGCGGTCGAGCGTAGCGGCCGGCAGCAGGAAGCCCGGGCCCGCCTTCAGATCGGTCAGCACGCGGGCCGCGCCCTCTCCCACGGCCCGGTAGCTGCGCACCACACGCTCGCACTGCGCATCCACCTCGACGGCTTCGCTGCGATCGGCGCCGTCGTGAGCGAACACCAGAAACTGCTCGACGATATGCGTCATCGAATCGACGTCGCGCACCACGCCGTCGCGCACCTTGACCTCGTCCATCATCTCGGCGCGCAGGCGCAGCCGCGCGAGCGGCGTCTTCAGATCATGCGCGACCCCCGCGAGCATCACCGCACGATCGTTCTCCGTGCGCGCCACTTCCTGGACCATCTGGTTGAAGCCATGGGTCAGTTGACGCAATTCGCGCGGACCCCGTTCCGTCACCGGCGGCACCGGCTGGCCGCGGCCAAAGCGGGTCACCGCGCTGGCGAGCGAGCGCAACGGCTGCTGCAATTGCCACGCCGCAAAGAGGCCTGCCATGACGGCGGAAACGAAGATGAGAGTAAGCCATAGCACCGTATTCTCGAGCGGACGAGGCCCCCCCAATGGCTGGAGCGGCACCACGATCCAGTCGCGATCCCCCGATTGATGCACCCACAGCGTAGGTGGCGCCTTGCCCAGCTTGCCGACGCGCACCTCGGTGCCCGGCGGCATCCGCTCGCGCACCGCGTCGAGAAAGCGGCTGAACGGCGTGTCCGTATGCGTCGGCAACGGCGGAACGGTCGCGCTCAACAGTTCGACGACCCGCACCCGCGAGGGCAGCGGCAGGTTAGGCGTGCTGGCGATGTGCTGGCGCACGGCGTCCACGAGGAACACGGCCTCTTCCACGGCATAGCGGGCTTGCATCTGATCGCCTTCGAGGCGAAACAGCGCGTATCCGGCGAAATGCGAGAGCAGCAACACGACGATGACCAGCAACGCCAGCCGCCCAAACAGCGAGTCGAGCGTTCGGTGCAGGCGGTTTGCCATCCGGGACACATAAGGCTCCGTGACCCCGCACGGTTCGAATAAATCGTGGGGTGGGCGGATTGAATTCGTGGTCATGGCATGAAGCGTCGCGGACGGAAAACAAACTTATAGCCCAAGCAATCCTTACAGAGGTTGCGGCGGTTTACGAAGCGTGAACAGGTAAGGCCGCGGAATGCGTCTTGTGCAGAAGCAGCGCCGTCCAGACGCGAGGCGGCACGTAAACCGACGTAACCGGTACGTAACGAAAGGGGCCGTTGCGCCCGCTACAGTCAAATGCAACGGTGACTTCGTCATCGCTCTGGAGCGGACATCATGAAGCAGTACTTTTCGACAGCCGTAGTGGTTGCATTGCTGCGTACGAGTTCCACCCTGCTCTTCGCCAAGGACCTGTCTTCGGCATCGGTGCGCGGCTCGAACGGATATGCAGTCCGTCAGCCATACGGGGTGAAAGTGGCATTCGTGGTTTGGAGCCGTGTCGCAGGCGCCGGCGCGCCCACCCGTGACAACGGCCGTGCAGCGAACGCTACCGCTTCACAAGGGCAGCCGTTCCCGACACACCGTGAGCGTCAGTTGCCGGAGCCAGCGGTGAACCGGATCGACCTCTAAACGGGGATGCCACATCTGCGATACCGTAATCTCCCCGGTCTTCACGGGAAGCTCGAAGGCATGAGCGGTAGCGGATGCGGACCATGCCTGCGATTCAGCCTGTTTGCCCAGAAGGGACGCAGGCACGAGGGCGATCAGGTCGGAGGCGCGTGCCACCGCGAGCGCGGCGGGGAAACTCGGAACCACGGCGACGACCGTTCGTTGCAGCCCTAACGCGGCCAGCGCTTCATCAACCGGTCCGCTTGTGCGGCCGCGTCGCGACGCGACGACATGGCCGAAGGCGGTGTAGCGCTCGGCTGTCACCTCACGCTCCATGGCAAGCGGATGACCCTGTCTGACCACACCCACAAAGCGATCCCGGAACAAGGCCTGCACGCGGACTTCCGGGCCCATTTCGCCCAGCACGCCGATTTCAAGGTCAGCAGAGCCGTCCCGCAAGTGCGCCGCCGTCTTCTCAAGCTTGGGTGCGAAGCGCAAACACACCTGCGGTGCAGTTGCGGTTACCGCGGCGATCAGTGCAGCGCCGAGGGCCTCCACGAAACCGTCGTTGGCGCGAATCGTAAAGATGCGCTGCAGCGTTGAAAAATCCGCTTCCGTCGTTGACGGACGCAGTACGGCACGTGCCTCATGAACCGCACTCTGCGTGCGTTGACGCAGCGCCTCCGCATGAGGCGTCAATACCATACGGCGCCCCGCCCGAACCAATAGCGGGTCGCCGGTCGCCTCGCGAAGCCGGGTCAAGGTTCGGCTCATCGCCGAGGCGCTCAATCCCAGTCGACGCGCAGCGCCGGCCACGCTGCCGTCTGCAAGCAATGCGTCGAGCGCAACGAGTAGATTCAGATCGGCTTCTGGCATGTCCGATCCTAGCATGGCCCGTCCAGACATGGCGTTCGATGCAGGTTATAAGTGCAACTGCTGCGTCTTCCGCCATGCCGCTCACGTCGATATATTCCCTGTACCGACTCATCAACCCGCGCGTGGCGCCTCAACGTCGCGCTCCGGCGGGTCTCGCTCACAGGGAGTTATCCATGCAAGACCATTCTCCGCAGAAAACCGTCCTTCTCATCGGCGCATCGCGTGGCCTCGGATTCGCCATGATCGAGGAATACCTCAAGCGCGGCTGGCGCGTGATTGCCACCGGGCGAGAAAGCTCAACAGAAAAGCTGCGCCAACTCTCGGCAAGCGCCGAGGGTGCGCTGGAAGTCGAAGCCGTCGACATCACGCTCGCCGGCCAGATCGCCGCATTGCTCAGTCGTCTTAAAGATCGGCAACTGGATGTGCTGTTCGTGAATGCCGGCGTCAAGAACGACGATGGGGAAACGATCGCCGATGTCTCGACCGAGGAATTCGTGCGCGTCATGGTGACGAACGCGTTGAGTCCGATGAGGATAGTCGAGGCGTTTCAGCACCTCGTGCGGCCGACCGGAACCATCGGCGTCATGTCGTCCGGACAGGGCAGCCTCACCAACAACACGAACGGCAACTACGAGGTCTACCGGGCCAGCAAGGCGGCGCTCAACATGCTCATGCGCAGCTTTGCGGCGCGCCATCAAGACGACCCGAAAACCTTGCTCCTGATGGCGCCTGGCTGGGTCAGAACGGACATGGGCGGTCCTGGGGCGCGTCTGAGTATCGAGGAAAGCATCCCGAACCTGCTGAGCACGATCGAGGCTTACGAAGGGCGCTGCGGATTGCATTATCTGGACTACCTGGGAAGAGTCGTTCCCTGGTGAGCGGCCACGCAAGCCGGCCTTATCGAATCAATCCTTTTTCACTGGGCGCGTTCCCCAAAACAACACCGCTTCGATCGCGAAGAAAACGGCAAGCGGCACAATCGCTCCCACCGTCCCCGCAATCTCGCCTCCGAACCGGCTCGTCACATACAGCAGCACGAACATGCTGACCGCCATGCCTGGCGCTCCGAGTCCACGCATTGCCGCGCTGCGTTGATAGCCGAGCCAGAACGCGGCCCGGGCGACGATCCAGAGCACGGTCGTCGCTACGACCGCACGCATGGCCGAGCCGTCGGGGGAATAGGCGGCAAGGCCGAACAGCGCCGCCGCAAACACGATGATCTGCTCGACCGTGTTCTGCAGGTACCTTTGATTGACGCGCAACCGGCGTGTCTCGAAGCCCACCAGCGGATCGAATGCGGGCGAGGTCAAGCGCTCATGCGCCACGGCTTCGACGCCCGTCACCAGGCAGAACAGCACAGCAACGCAGCAGCATTTCAGCGTCAGCAGCATGCGGGCGCCGAGGCTGTCCATGCCCGGCAGCGGCGACATCGAATAGTCGATGCCCAACCACAGCGCCGCTGCAAACAGCGAAGCAGCCGCGATGCCGGCTATGCCGGTAGTGCGCTGCCGGCGAAAGTCGGACGTGTCGTGAGCCGGATCCGTCATGGATTTCCCCCTGGCGTTTCGTACGATGGCATCGGCCGCGGTCTGCGCGTCTGCCGCATGCGACGTAGTGTATTGCATCGCCCACCGCCAAACACGCCCAGCAAAACATCGGACTCAAGTTAAGGTCCCCGCGCGCCGATAAGCAGGTCACCCCCTCTCTCATTCGAATCGATGCGTAGCGGTTTAACGGAGGCGCGGCGTGTGACGCGCCGCGCTTTTGGCATCCCGGCCGTTGCCGGGATCACAAAACGGGAAACACCCAGAACGTCAATCCGACCAGCGCAATGAACGCGCCGCTGAGCACCTCGCCGTAACGTTCGAGCGCACCGAACTTCACGCGCTGCAGACTGGCTGTCGAATACACGCAGAGCAGCACGTAGGTCAGGATCGTGCTCGCCGCAAAGACGATTGCCATGATCAGGATAAGGCTCAGCCCGTACTTGCCGGCCGCGAAGAAGGCCGGGATGCCTTCGACCATCGGCGACGAGCCGAGAATCAACAGCAAGGCGGTCCGCGACGAGGTTTTTCTAGCGGCCCCGTGTGCGTGGTGGTCGTGGTCGTCGTGTTGGTGATGATGCTCATGCTCGGCAAAAGCGGTTTGATACGCATGGGCGTGGCCTTCGTGGCTGACCGTGAGATTGACGTCGAAGCCATGGGGTTCGGGGATCTCCTCCACCGATTCCCAATACGCGCCGCGTCGCTCGAACGCAAAGGTCTGGCGGCCACCGTCTTCCCGGCGGGTTTCGACCGTCAATGTCTCCACCGTCTGCGGCCGGGTTGCAGTCAAGCGGAAGCGCGGGGCTTGCCCGAACTCGTAGATGGACAGCTCGAGCACGCCATGTTCCCCGTACATCCGCTGCAATTCGGAGCCGTGAATCGAATCGGCAGCGCCCTTGCCTCCCGCCAGATGCGAGAAGTCGTGACTATGTCCGTGCGGACCGTGGCTATGCCCATGTCCATCGCCCGAGCGCAGTTCGCGCCACGAAGAAATGCCGATCCACAGCCCGAACGCGACTAGCGCGATGCTCGAAATCGTATCGATCCAGTGACCGAACTTCGCTGCGACGGCTACACCCGCCAGCCATACGATGGCCGCAAGGATCAGCGTGGTGACGACGTGCCCGGTCCCGGCCTGAAGCGCGGCGCGTGCGGTTTGCCCTCGGGTCCAGCCGCGCTGGCGCGCAATCAGCGTGATGGGAACCCAGTGGTCCGGGACGATGGTATGCAGGATGCCGACAACGAGGACAGCACCGACCAGCAGCACCGCTGAACTGGTGTCCAGGTGCTGGAAAGAAAGGAGACTCATGAGACGGTCCTAAAGGTACTTGCTGATTTCCTTGAATTCGGCGAGCGCTGCTTTGGCTGACTCGACGTCCGAACTCGACTGCGCGTCAAGGCAGTGATCCACGTGGTCGTGGATAAGCGCCTTCTTCGCGTTGGTGATGGCCTTCTCGATGGCGTGAAGCTGCTGCGCGACTTCGACGCAATTTCGACCGGCCTCGATCATCGCGATCGTGCTGCGCAAATGGCCCTCGGCACGCTTCAGGCGAAGCACGATGTCGGGATGCGATTGGTGGAGTGTGTTTTTGTCCATGAGACGCATCCTATCCAGGGGGATAGGTTGTGTCAACATGTCATGATTGGGCTAGCGGTTGATACCCCCTGGGGGGATACCAGGGGCCACAGTCTTCAGAGCGCCTGCAGGACGCCCGTGCGCATCATGCCTTATCGCCGCCTTCGCGCACATCGTCGCCGAGCACTTCAACCCGGTTACGGCCCTTGTTCTTCGCCTGATACATCGCGCGATCCGCGGCTTCGATCAGCGACTGGCCCTGCGCGGCCGCATCATGCCCACCGCCCACAATCGTGCGTGCCGCCACGCCGATCGAGACCGTCAACGCAATCCGCTCGCCGTTGTCGTCCTGCAGATCGAGCCGTTCGACTGCATGGCGCACGCGCTCGGCGGCAATCAGCGCGTCGGAGCGGTCCCCTTGTAGCAGCGCGGCAAATTCCTCGCCGCCGTAGCGCGCGAGCGTGTCGCCGAGCCGCACCTGCTGGCGCACACAGGCGGCCACCGCTGCGAGCGCGCGGTCGCCGGTTAAATGGCCGTAGGTATCGTTGATCCGCTTGAAACAATCGACATCGATAAAGAGGCACGCCACCGGCACCGAATAACGCGCTGCCCGCTGGATTTCCTCGCGCAGCCGTTCATCGAAATAGCGGCGATTGGAAAGTCCGGTGAGCGAATCGGTCATGCCGAGTTGCTTCAGCCGCTCGCGGTGAGCGACATTGTCGAGACTGGCCGTGACGATGCTGGCGAAGCGTTCGAGAATATCGGTCGCCATACCGACGCCGAAGCGCGCCGAATCCTGGCTGCCGAGACAAAGATAGCCGGAGACCTTCCTGCCCGCCGCCAGCGGCAACACGATCGCACTGGCCGGCATGGCGGCATCGTCGAAAAACGTCGCACACGAGACCGCGTCCATCTCGCCGACGCGCCCAAGCCAGGGCCGACCCGTCTCGCATAGGCGTGAAGCCGCCAGCCCACCCTCGCGGCTGGTTTTCAGGCGATGCTGGTCGAGCGCGCGCAGGGCGGCCGGTTCGAGCAGATCGCGCAACATCGGCGCGCGGTCGTCGAGCCAGACGCTCACGCTCGCAAGCGCGAATTCCTGCGGCAAGTGGACAAACAGCGTATCGAGAAACGAAGCGAAATCCTGCGCACCGATCAGGCGTAACTCCACATCCTGGAAGCGGCGCAACGTGCGCTCGTTGTGCTGCACGGTATCGACAAGCGCGCGCAGGCGGTCGGAGAGTGGCGTTTGGGCGAGATTGGTCACGATATAGAGAAGGCAGCCCGAGGGCGAGGCGGGATCGGCAACCCCAACGGCTCTAATAACGGCCATTTTTACGCGGTCTTGAGGGTCACACCGCGTAGGAGCACCAAACGGCAGAAACGGAAACAATCGGATACAAATGGGCGCAAACGGATACAAGCGCGCGAGCGACAAAGCGCAAATCGCAGCTCTTTGTGCGTGGTCTTAAGTCTGGCTTAATTTTCCCCTGCAACTATGACACTCAACATCCCCTGTTGAGCCGCCTGAGTATCGGCGGCGTTTTTTTATCCTGGGGATGCTGCCGGCGCATCGCGAGATGCAGCGCATTCCTGCGAGGGAAACAACACACCATGGTTGAAGATACGGTATTCGAACATCTGCGGGCCATGCCCGGCCACGATTGGGTGCGCCAGATTCAATCCTGCACAGTCTCGGACCCCTTGCAGCCGCCATGGGGACGCTCTTACCGGCTGGTCGAATGGACCATGAAGCACACGCCCGACTCATGCCGCCGCGTGGTGCCCGCCGAAAGCACGCCGCTCGAAATCGCTCAGGCGGTGGTGTCGCATATTCCGGGACGCCGCTTCTGCCAGCAATCCGACAGTTGACGATTACCGCTTTGGCATAGCGGCGGCGTGGAATCGACCACGCCACCGCCAGGCAGTCCTCATCTCAGTCCAGGGCGCGTGCAAACAGTGCACCACCCGCACAGCCAGCACGAGCGCTAGCGCGCCGCCTGCCGCGTCACCTCCTGCTGATGAATCGCCATCTCCTCGGACAACGCCTCCGCGACGCTGGCGCGCACCAGTAGCCGTTTGTAGTGAGCGCCAACTGCCGGCCATGCCGCCAGATCCACACCGGTGTAGGGCGACCAGTTAAGCACGGCGAACAGATAGGCATCGGCTACGCTAAAACCATCGAGCAAATAGTCGGTCTCAGCAAGCTGCTTCTGCAGTATCTCCATCCGCAGCGCAACCTTCTCGCGTGCATAGCGTTTGACCTCGTCCGGTGCGTGAGAATCGAGCAGCGGAATGAACACCGCCTTGTGCAATTCCGTGCCGATAAAACCCAGCCATTGCTGCAATCTGGCGCGCTGCAAGGTGCCGGCGGCCGGCGCCAGTTGCGCGGCCGGGAAGCGATCCGCCACGTAGGGCAGAATCGCCGCGTTCTCGCTCAGCAGCCAGCCCTCCTCGGTACGCAGCACCGGCACCTGCCCAAGCGGGCTGACCGGATAGAAATCGGAGCCGTCGCGCAAGCGCTTCGTGCGGGTGTCGACCTGGATATATGTCACATGCGCGCCCGCTTCGTACAAGGCAATACGGGTGGCAAGCGAACACGCCAAGGGCGCAAAGTAGAGGCTCATCATCGCGCAGCCTCCAGTCGCGCGTGCGCACGAAGTCCCTGCGTCAGAACGGGATTGGCATTGTCGAAGCACCCCGCGGCAATCGATACGTACTCGACGCCCGTTGCATCCACCACGCCGCGTCCGAAGCTGGCAGCCCCGCAGTTGCGGCAGAACAGGTGGTGGCCGTTGCCGGCGCCGAACTGATAGTCGCCCAGTTCGGATTCGCCGGCCAGCAGGCGAAAATCCTCCGGCTTCACCAGCGTCTCCCAGGCGCGCTGCCTCGCGCAGATCCAGCAATTGCACCGTCGACGTCCAACATTCACGTCGATATCCGCTTCGAAACGTACTTTGCCGCAATAGCAACTGCCCTGATAAGTCTTCTTCATGGCTGAATCTCCGCAACCCTTGATGGGAAAGGCTCGAATGTGAGCTTGAGGATGATTCTAGGGAGGGGCTACTGCCAGCGTGCTGTCAGTATGACTGGCCTGATTGCCGATGCGCTTCGCGGTGCGGTCGCGGCGTGTCTTGTCAGTCCCGAGCCTGAATTCGCGCTTCGGGCGAATGCCTCCGCCAGGCGACACACTCCGCATCCGATTGCGCGACCCCGGCGCGTATGCTCCAATGGTCCAATCGAAGCCTCACATGCGCCATGCGAATGTCAATACCGCTCGTCCGCTTGCCCTCGCTGGAACTGATTCGCGGCTTTGTCGCGGTGGGACGGCGCATGAGCATCACCCTCGCCGCGCAAGACCTGTGCATCACCCAGTCCGCGGTCAGCCGGCAAATCCATGCGCTCGAAGAACAGATCGGCGCCAAGCTGCTGGTGCGCGGCCATCGCGCCATCAGCTTCACCGCCGAGGGCGAGCGGCTCTTTCGCAGCGCGGACGGTGCGGTGCAACAGATGCAGGATGTCATCGGCGAAATCAGCACGACGGGCGTGCCGCGCCCGGTGACGTTAAGCGCCAGCATCGGCTTCACGGGGCTTTGGCTGCTGCCGCGCCTCAGCCGCTTTCAGCAGCGCCATCCGGGCGTGGATGTGCGGGTCAGCGCCAACAACGGCCTCGTCGACCTGCGCCGCGACGGCATCGATCTGGCGATTCGCTACACCTCGCCCTCGCTCGCGCCCGCCGGCGCAATCCAGTTGTTCGGCGAATCGATCGCGCCGGTGGCGCATCCGTCGCTCGGCATCAAGACCTTGCGCTCGGAGCGCGCCATCGCGCAGCACACGCTGCTGGAGTTCGACGATGAGCGGCATCAGTGGCTGCAGTGGCCCGACTGGCTGGCCGCGCACGGTCTGCAGCAGGTGAAGCCGCAAGGGGTCCTGCATTTCAACCAGTACGACCAGGTGATCCAGGCGACGCTTGCCGGCCACGGCATTGCGCTCGGGCGACTCGAACTGATCCAGCCGCTGCTCGATACACAGCAGTTGATCCAGCTCGCGCCCGCGCTGGCGGCAAGTGAAACCTCCCACGCGTACTGGCTGCTCCACGGCGACGACCACTCGCGCGACGCTGTGCGTCAGGTCGCGGCATGGATCGAGTCGGAGGCGCAGGCGCAGCGTTTAAGACGGTGAGGCGTCGACGCGGCGGAGCGGCGGCCCCGTCCGCGTCACGGCGAACGCTCAATTGCCCGCAAGCGGCAGCCCTGCCGCACAGGCCAGCGCATCGTCCAGCCGGTCATTGCCCCAGAACATCTCCGCGCCCACGAAGAAGGTCGGCGCGCCGAAGACACCCTTCGCTCGCGCCCGTTCGGTCTGCTCGCGCAATGCCAGTTTGTTGGCATCGGCGAGCGCGTCGGCGATGATGCTTTGCGCCGGCAGTCCCTGTTGCATGAGCACCTCGCTCACGGCCTCGGGCGAGTCGATCTCGCGATCCTGCGCGAAGTTCAAGCGCATGATGCCGCGGCAAAACGCGCCGATCCAGGGCTCGTCGGCTCCCAGCATCGCCACTCGCAGAGGCAGCAACGCGCGACGCGGAAACGCCGACGGCCTGCGCCACGGCAGCGCATATTTGCCGCACTGCCGCGCCATGTCTTGCCACACGTACTCGCCCTTCTCCTTCTGCAGTACGAACGGCGACGTCTCGAAGCCGAGTGCCTGAAACACCGGACCGAGCAGGAACGGCTGCCAGCGAATCTTCACGTGATGCCGCGCGGCTTGCGCCTCGATCCGCATCACGCTCAGGTAGCTGTAGTTGCTGCCGAAGTCGAACCAGAAATCGATCGCCGGCGAGCTTGTGTCAAACAATGCGGTGGTCATCGGACTTACTCCTTCATTCGTACACACTCATTCGTACACAACCAGGCAGCGCAATTCGATGCTTTCCCTCGGCGGTGCATCGGCGGGTGCCTGCGGATGATCGAAAGCCGCGTGCAGCGTATAGCGCGCCACGCCGCTCATCTGCGCGTCGAACTGCTTGAAGACCAGCGCCTCGTGGCGATCCATCGCGGAGAAATACGACCAGCGGTGCAACGGCGAATGCAGCGCGACGTAGATTTCCCCGGTGCGGCGCGGGTAGCGCACGTCGCTGCTCACCAGATCAGCCGCCAGCACGGTGCGTGCATCGCAGACGGCGAGCGGCGTGTCCAGCACCGGACCTTTGATCGAGCGCCACACGTTGACGATACTGTAGCGCCGCACCTGCGCAGCCAGCGCGGGATCGGTCAGGACACGAGCGAGGCGGCTGCGTCCTGAGGCCTCCGTGTAGTCGTTATGGATGCGGCCGTTGGCGGCCGCCACCCCATCCTCGCCACGCCGCCCGAAGGTGAGCGCCGCGCGCCGCGGTTCACGCCGCCGCACCAGATGATCGAATACGTAGGCCCGCTGCGCGCCGGTCGCCACGAGGGCGAGCTCGGCCGCTTCGGCGTAGTAGGTCGAGCGCACGGCCTCCTCGTCGAAGAAGTCTTTGACGGCGCTCGGCGCGTCCCATAGTTCGAAGCCTTCGCGATGGATCGAGGCGCCTCCGGCCAGGCTGCGCGCGTCGGTGATCGGCATGGCGTGCGAGACATAGGCGCAGTTTTCGCGCGGCTCGCCGGCGGGCGGATCGTAGGCATAGCTGACCGGTCTTTGCGCGGTGGGCGCGAGATAGCTCAGACCTGCGACGACCGCCTGGCGATCGCCGGGCGTGGACGAGCGGACGGGCGTGCCGCGAGGATGCAAGAGCGGAGAGGGCGGAGAGGACGAAGAGAATCCCAAGGACGGTTCAGCAAAAGTAGACATGGACGCTCCAGATAAACGGCCAGTCGCACAGGCGCGAGCACGATCGCCGCGTCTGGCCCAACTGTCCGTCTCTCCATTGAAGCGAAATCGCCGCCCGGCCTCAAACGACATTTCGGTGCAGATCACATGCTCCGCGGGAATGTGAAGCACGAAATTTGAAGGCCTACAAACGCCACACAATGCCAATATTTTGCAATCGTTGACAGTCAACCGCGCTATTTTGAGATTATGATTGGGTCATCAATTCACTACGTTCAGGGTTACCCAAAATGACCTATCCGTATGACGTTTTGACCGCGGCCTGCCTCTTCATCATCGTTGTGGCTTCGACCATCATGCTGGTGTTGCACTGACGGCCTGACGCTTCTCCGCCCGCCTGGGCGCGAGCGGCACCAACCCAGCGGTCGCCCGTTCGTCCCTGCAGCCGCCACGCGCTGCGTCTATCGATCAAAGCTCGCCGAGCCGAATACCGCACGCCCTCCCCGGCCAACGCGCCCTGTGCGGCAATCCACGACGCATGGCAGCGTTCTCACGCCGAATCGCCAGATCAGCGACAATAGTCTGGCTATCTTGTCGTCCTCCAGGCGCCCTTCGCGTACGTACCGTACGCAAGCACAGCGACCCGGCGCGCCTGCGGCACAAGGCAGCAACGACGCCTCCACGCACCACGCATGCAGCCGGTGCGGAGCGGAGGTCGGTCAGGCATGTTTTTCGCCCCCGTCACCTGTGTCCGTCGCGGCTCACCATGCCGTGAGGCACATTCACTCCCTTTGCTTTTGCAAAACGAACAGGAGTTTCCCAAATGATGAATCGAGACAACCCCGTCTGGCTGATCACGGGCTGTTCAACGGGCTTCGGCCGCGAACTGGCGAAACTGGTGCTGGCACGCGGCTGGCGCGCGGTGGTCACGGCGCGCGATGCATCGAAAGTCGCGGACATCGCCGAAGGTCACGCCGGCCAGGCGCTCGTCCTGCCGCTCGATGTCACCGATCGCGGGCAGATCGACGCCGCCGTCGCCGCGACCAAGGAGCGTTTCGGCCGCATCGACGTACTGGTCAATAACGCGGGCTACGGCTATCTGGCCGCCATCGAGGAAGGCGAAGACGCGGCCGTGCGCGAGATGTTCGAGGCCAATGTGTTCGGCCTGGTCGACATGACCAAGGCCGTGCTGCCGGTGATGCGCAAGCAACGCAGCGGCTTGATCGTCAACGTGTCGTCGATTGGCGGCCTCACCAGCTTTGCGGCCACCGGCTATTACCACGGCACCAAGTACGCGGTGGAAGGCATTTCGGAATCGCTCGCGACCGAAGTGAAGCCGCTCGGCATCGACGTGCTGATCGTCGAGCCGGGACCGTTCCGCACCAACTGGGCGGGGCCGTCGATCAAGCAGTCCGCCACGCAGATCGACGATTACGCCGCCACCGCCGGCGAGCGCCGCAAGCAGACCGCGGCGCGCAGCGGCAACCAGGCGGGCGATCCGGTGCGCGCCGCGCAGGCGATCATCGACGCCGCGCTCTCGGACACGCCGCCGTTGCGGCTGCTGCTCGGCAAGACCGCGCTCGAACTGGCCCGCAAGAAGCTCGATTTCCTGCGCAAGGATTTCGACACCTGGGAAGCCACGACCGTCGGCGCGGACTTCCCGGAAGACGGCAAGAACAAGGGCGCGCCGCTATAAATCGCGCAACGCAAGCTCAGATCAACCCGAGCGTCGACGCCTTCAAGGTAGCGGCGGCCCGGGTTGAGCATTCGAGCTTGCGGAACACGCTTTCCACATGCGTGCGTACCGTGCTCGGACTCATCTGCAGGGTGCGGGCCACTTCCTTGTTGCTCGCGCCGAGGCTGATGTGCTTGAGCACTTCCGCTTCGCGCGGCGAGAGCAGCGAGGCACGGGCCGCGGCCGGCCGGTTTCGATCGGCCGCCGGCTCGTGACCGTCTGTCTCGAAGGACAACAAAGCATCCACCGAGCCGGCGTCGAGGCGTACCGCGCGCACTTCTTCGCCGAGCACGGCAGCAGCCTCGTCGGTGGAGAGCGCGGCGCGCCACGGACGCGGCGAGCGCAGCGCCACCCAGCACGCCGCCGCAGCCAGCACGCGCGCTTCCGCTCCGATCGCACCACCCGCCGCGCCGCGAAAATAACCGGAGCCGTCGAGCCGTTCGTAGGCCTGCGAGGCAATCTCCGTTTCCCGCGCGAGCGCCCCGATCTGCTTGCCGGCGCGCGCGGTCCAATACGGCACCAGCCGCACCTTCTCCCACGCAGCGGGCGACAGGCGTCCCGGCGTGTTCCAGATCGCATTCGACACCGCCATACGTCCCATGCCGTGAATCAGGCCGGCCAGATAGGTCCGTTGACGCAGCTCCGCGTCGAAGCCGAGGCGTGTCCCGCAGCCCGCCGCGGCTTCGGCCACGCGCCGCGAGTAACCGGCCATCCACGGTAGTTTCAGATCGATCACGTCAGCGACGATTTCAGGCGCGGTGGATTGCTGCATGGGCAGCGCATCGAGCGTCGCGTCGCGGTTTGCGGCGCTTTGCTGGTCGAGTTCGGCGAGCCAGCCAGCCGCGCGTTCACAGGCTATCCGCGACAGCGCCGCCGGGTATTGGCGGCCGGCCTTTTGCGCAATCAATGTTTGCGCGCCCTCCAGCCCGTAGACACGGCTGAGAATCTCCAGGTCGCTCGCGAGCGCGACCAGAAACACCGCTTGCGGCACCCGTGCGCCATCGAGCCGTTCGGGAAAGCCGCCGCCGTCCCAGGCTTCGAAGATGTGGCGCAACGCCGTCTGCGTCATCTCCTCAAGACCGAGCATGCGGGCGATTTCCCCCGACACCTCGCAGTGAATCTGCGCGAGCGGCTGGATCGTCGCCTCCATGCGTCCTTCGACGTCAGCCTCGCCGCCCCAGCCGGGCCGCATGGCGAGCATCGCTTCGCGGCCGCCGATATCGTCGCCGAGCCACTCCGAAAAACCCGCCGCGTTCGCCGTGCAGCCCGACCAGCGCAATAGCGACACCTCCTGCACGACGCAGCATTGCGCGTCGTCGTGGCCGGCCTCGGCAGCGAGCCGCGCGGCCAGCCAACTGGTGCGCAGCGAATGATCCGTCGGCTGGCCCATGCTGAGGTCGCCGATGAACGCCAGCGCCTTGACGGCGTCGAGTGCACGGATGGTTGAAGCGTCTGCCATAGATGTCGACCTGTTTGAGTTCTGTCCGGAGGTTCGCCGCTTCGACGGCGCCGACCAGCGCCGCTCATTGTGACGAGACGTCACGGCACCTCGTGGGACGCCGCCGCAAAGCGAAGATGCACGCGCCGTCACCCGGCCCCGGTCATTTTTTGACCGATACAGCGGATTGACCGCTCCGCGCATCCTTCACCCCGTTCTGACCCACGTCCCTACGAGGACCCATATTATGAGTACCCTGCTCAAAAAGTGTCTGGCCGCCGCGCTCATGTTCGGCAGCCTGCTCTCGATCGGCGCGCTGACACCTGCCAGAGCCGCCGCTCCCTCCGACGGTGCAGTAACTAGTCGCCTACGGGCAGCACCCGCCGCTCGGTCGAACCGCGGATCACCAGTTCGCCCGGCAATACCAGCGTGCGGGTCGACATGGACGGATCGGCCAGCCGCTGGGTCAGCAACTGCATGGCGTTCTTGCCGATCTCGTACACGGGCTGTGCAATCACCGTGACGCCCGGCGACACGAGGTCGGTCCACGCATCGTTGTCGAAACCGGCCAGCGCCACGTCATCGGTCGACGTGGCGCTGCGCGCACGCCACGCGTGCATGGCGCGATACGCGCCGAGCAGCAGCAAGCCATTGCTCGCGACAATCGCATCGGGACGCGTTTCGCGCTCGCCGGCCAGCCACACACCGACATGCACGAAGGCGCTGTCGGGATTCGGATCGACAAACTCGGCCTGCGCCGGCAGACCATGACGGCGCAGCGCATCCATCAAACCTTCGTGACGTTCGCGGCCAGTCGTGCTGGCATTGCCGAACAGGCCGGCAATGCGCCGGTAGCCCTGCTCCACCAGATGCTCGACCAGACGCGCCGACGCATCGCGGTTATCCAGCACCACCGCATCCGCGCTGCCCGCCGGCCCCGGCCGGTCGATCATCACCACCGGGAAATCGTAGTGCTGCGCCTTGAAACGCTGCGCGGCGTCATGCGTCGGCGAATAGATCACGCCGGTCACGCGCTCCTCTTCCATCAGCCGCAGGTACATCGCTTCTTTCTCGGGGTTCTCGTCCGTGTTGCACAGGATCACGCGCAGGCCCTGCTGATACGCGGCGTCCTCCACGGCGCGGCTGACCTCCGTAAAGAAGGGATTGCGCACGTCCGAGACGATCAGGCCAATGGTCGCGGTGTCGCCCGAGCGCAAACGGCGCGCGGCGGCATTGGGCCGGTAGCCCAACTGCTCGATCGCACTCAGCACGCGTTGCCGGACCGTGTCGCGCACCGGGCCGTTATTCGACAGCACGCGCGAAACCGTGGTGACCGACACCCCTGCCGCTTCCGCAACATCCTTGATTCGTAGATTCATGAAAGTGGTATCGATTCCTTAAGCTGATCGGTATTTTCCCTGGATTCTCTCTGCACCCGTCCGGCGGCCGCCCAGCGCCGAACACTTGGCACACGGCCTTCTCCGACCATTCTAGCTGGCTTTGCGCGAATCTCAGCGAATTTCCGCAGACCACGGGAGCGCTTGACTCTCAATGTGGTATCGATTCCAATACGCTCACTTTAACGATCCTATCCAGGAGACGCGATGCCGTCGCTGCTTACCGCAGAGTTGGTCCGACTCAACGCCCGTGCCGCCTCGAAACAGGACGCGATCGTCCAGGCCAGCGAGTTGCTGGCTGCAGCGGGTTTCATCGAGCCCGGCTATCTCGAGAGCCTGCAGGGTCGCGAGCAGGTCTCGAACACTTATCTCGGCAACGGCGTCGCCATTCCGCATGGCTTGCAGGAAGACCGCCACCTGATCCGCCGCACGGGCGTAGCGGTGCTGCAATTGCCCGAGGGCGTCGAATGGCACGACGGCGAACGGGCTCACCTGGTGGTGGCGATCGCCGCGCAGTCCGATGAGCACATCACGCTGCTGCAGCGTCTGACGCGCCTGATCGGCGATCCGCAACAATTGCGCACGCTGGTCGAAGCGCGCGATCCGCAGATTCTCGTCGACGCCCTGAACGGTGCGGTTGCCCATACAGGTCCGAGCGTCGTCGACAGCACCCCGGCCGACTTCGAACAGCGCGTCGAACTCGTGCTGGACTATCCGCACGGTCTGCACGCGCGGCCTGCGAGCGCATGGGTCGCCACCGCGAAACGCTATCAGGCGGCCTTGCGGGTGCGTCACGGCGACACCGCCGCCGATCCGAAGAACCTCGTCAGCCTGCTGCAACTGGGTGCGAGCGCGAATGCGCAGCTCGTGCTGTCCGCGCAAGGCGTCGATGCCGGCGATGCACTCGTGGCCTTGAAGCGGACCATCGAGGCGCTCTCGGCCGAGGAACACGAGCGCGCCGCCGCGGCCCGTGCTCGCCGTCAGAAGGCGCAACCGGTGTTGTGGACGCCGCTGGATCCCGCCGACGTATTCGAAGGTGTCAGCGCCGGTCCCGGTTTTTCGATTGGCACCGTGCGCGTGCTGCGGGCCGCGCAACTGGAGATCGAGGACCGCCCCGGCAATACCGTCGACGCCACCCATCAGCTCGATGCCGCACTCCATAGCACCGCTAACGAACTGGAAGCCCTGACCCGCGACACGGCCGCTCGCCTCGGTGCAGCCGAGGGCGAAATCTTCGCCGCGCATCGTGAGTTGCTGAACGACAGCGCATTGCTGGAGCACGCGGCACGTCTGCTGCTGGATGGTCACGGCGTGGCCTGGGCGTGGCATCAGGCCGCCGAGCAACAGGCGGCGCGCCTCGCCGCCTTGCCCGATCCGCTGCTCGCCGCGCGCGCCACCGATTTGCGCGACGTCGCGCGGCGCGTGCTGAAACACCTCGGCGAAAACGTCGCCACACCTATGCGTCTCGACACGCCCGCGATTCTGATCGCCGAAGACCTGACGCCCTCCGACACCGCGATGCTCGACCCGGCCGTGACACTCGGCTTTTGTACGGTGTCCGGCGGCCCGACCTCGCATACCGCGATCCTCGCGCGCACGCTCGGCGTGCCCGCCGCGGTGGCGTGCGGCGCGTCGTTGCTGAAGATTGCCGACGGCAGCGAAGCGGTGCTCGACGGCACCTCGGGGCGCCTCTATGTCGGCGTGTCGGCGCAGGACCGCGAACGTGCCCGTCAAACGCAACTGCACCTGCTTGAGCAGGCCGAACGTGCCGCCGCCAATCGCGCGCTGCCGGCCGTGACGCTCGACGGCCACGTCCTCGAGATCGGCGCCAACATCACCCGTCCGGAGCAGGTGCGCGACGCGCTCGCCAACGGCGCGGACGGCGTTGGGTTGATGCGCACCGAGTTCCTGTTTCTCGAACGTCACGACGCGCCGAGCGAGGATGAACAATACGACACCTACCGGCGCATGATCGAAGCCAGCGGCGGGCGCCAGTTGATCATCCGCACGCTCGACATTGGCGGCGACAAGCAGGTGCCGTATCTGAACCTGCCGCACGAATCGAATCCGTTCCTCGGCGTACGCGGCGTGCGTCTGTGCCTGCGCCGCCCCGACCTGTTCGTGCCGCAATTGCGCGCGTTGTATCGCGCGGCGAAAGAAGGCCCGCTGTGGATCATGTTCCCGATGGTCTCGACGCTCGACGAAGCGCGCCAGGCCATCGCCCTCGCGGAAACCGTACGCGCCGAACTCGACGCGCCCAAGGTACCGCTCGGCATCATGGTCGAAACGCCATCGGCCGCCGCGTTTGCCGATCACTTCGCGGCGCTGGTCGATTTCTTCTCGATCGGCACCAACGACCTGACGCAATACGTGCTGGCGGTGGACCGCGAGCATCCCGAGCTGGCGCGCATGGCGGAGAGCCTGCACCCGGCCGTGCTGCGGATGATCAAGCAGACCGTCGATGGCGCCCGCAAGCATCGCAAGTGGGTCGGCGTATGCGGCGGCCTCGCGGGCGATCCGCTGGGTGCGTCGATCCTCGCAGGCCTCGGCGTCGACGAATTGTCGATGAGCTCGCGCGATATTCCCGCCGTGAAGACACGGCTGCGCGGCTCGCGTCTCGATGCGCTGCAGGCGCTCGCGCGACGCGCGCTCGATTGCGAAGACGTCGATGCCGTGCGCGCGCTGGACAACGCCGAAATCAAGGCCGCCGCATGAATACCGTCGTAACCGTTACGCCCAATCCGGCGCTCGATCAGACCGTGTGCGTCGAGAATCTCGTGCTCGGCGAAGTCAACCTCGCGGCGTCGCTCGAATTCAATGCGGGTGGCAAGGGCGTGAACGTCGCCGGCTGCCTCGCGGACTACGGCATCGAAACCATCGCCACGGGTCTGCTCGGCTGCGACGATTCCGCGGCGTTCGAGGCGATGTTTGCAGAGAAGCGGATTGTGGACCGCTTCGTGCGCATCGCCGGACGGCCGCGTATCAATGTGAAACTCGTCGACACCGCGCGCCATGAGACGACCGACATCAATCTCGCGACCTCGTTGCCAAGCGCCGAGGATGTCGCGGCCCTGCAGCAGCGCATCGTCGAGCTGGCCGTGCCGGGCCGCTGGTTCGTGCTGGCGGGCAGCTTGCCGCCGGGCGTCGACGTGTCGTTTTATCGTAGCGTCACGCGGGTTTTGCATGCCGTGGGCGCGCGCGTCGCACTCGATACCAGCGGCGCGCCGCTCGCCGATGCGCTCGCCGCAACCGACGCCGCCGAATTGCCGGACCTGATCAAGCCGAACCGGGCCGAACTGGAAGTCGCGCTGGGTCTGTCGTTCGTCGACGAAGACGCGCTGGTCCATGCGGCCTGCGGACTGGTCGAACGCGGCATTGCGCACGTCGTGGTGTCGCTCGGCGAGCGCGGAGCGCTGGGCGTCACGCGTGCCTCCAACGCCGCTGCCCCAGACGCCGCGCCTGCGTATGAAGGCTGGCACGCCGCGCCGTTACGCGTGCCGGTCGCCAGCACCGTCGGCGCGGGCGATGCGCTCGTGGCAGGGTTGATAGCGAGTCTCGTCGAAGCACGCCCATGGCCGGAACTCGGCCGGCGCGCCACCGCCTTTGCCGCAGGCAAGCTGGCGCGCGTCGGTCCTCATCTGCCCGATCGCCCAAGCCTCGACGCGCTTGCCGCGCAGGTTCAGGTCGCCACCTTCAGCGTCGCCGCAAACACGCGGCACGCCACCCAACAACACGCCGCGCAAACCTGAGAGAACCATGGACAAGCTGATTGGACTGGTGTCGTCACCCAAACAAAGCGCAGCGCCGGCAGTCGCCGCACAAGCGCTCAACCGTGCCGCGCAAAAACGCGGCGCCACCCTGGCCGTCGAAACACGCAGCGCGCTCGGCGTGCAGGATCCGCTCACCGCCGCGCAGATCGCTTCCGCGCACAGCGTGTTGATTGCAGCAGACGCCGGCGAGCGGATCGACGAGAGCGCGTTCGCGGGCAAGACGATTCATCGCGTGTCGCTCGACGATGCGATCCGCGAAGCGGATGCCGTGCTGGCACGCGTGGCGAGCGCGAGTTCCTCTAGCACGGCGAGCGCAGCTTCCGCGTCGACGCAAGCCGCGGCAGCCACCGCCCCGCGCATGCTGAAAATCGTTGCGATCACATCGTGTCCGACCGGCATCGCCCACACGTTCATGGCCGCCGAAGGCCTTGCCCAAGGCGCCAAATCGCTCGGCCATGAGATTCATGTCGAAACGCAGGGCTCCGTCGGCGCGCAAAACACGCTGACGGACGAACAGATCGCCGCCGCCGACCTCGTGGTCATCGCCGCGGATACGCAAGTCGACAAAAGCCGCTTTCGCGGTAAACGGCTCTATGAAACCGGCACCAAAGGCGCTATCGGCAAAGGCGCCGCACTGATCGAACGGGCCATCGCCGATGCGGCGCTCGAAGGCGGCGTGAGCGGCGCGTCCAATGCGGCGAATCAGCCGGCCGTTGCAGGCGCGGCACTGGCCGATCAGGTCGCCGCCGCCAAGAAGCAACGCTCGGCCAAAAGCTCCGGCCCGTACCGGCATCTGATGACGGGCGTGTCCTTCATGCTGCCGTTCGTGGTTGCAGGCGGCTTGCTGATTGCCATCTCGTTTGCGCTGGGCGGCATTTACGCGTTCGACGATGCGCACAAAGGCACCCTCGCGTGGGCGCTGTTCCAGATCGGCGCGAAATCGGCCTTCGCGCTGATCGTGCCGGTGTTGTCCGGCTATATCGCCTATTCGATCGCCGACCGGCCCGGCATCACGCCCGGCATGGTGGGCGGCATGCTCGCTGCGAGCCTGGGCGCGGGCTTTCTCGGCGGCATCATCTCGGGCTTCCTCGCCGGATATACCGCACTCCTGATCAGTCGCAAGCTGAAGCTGCACCGCAACCTCGAAGGACTCAAGCCGGTACTGATCATTCCGCTGGTTTCGACGCTGGTGGTCGGGCTGTTGATGATCTACGTGGTCGGCACACCGGTCGCCACCGCACTGCACGGCCTGGAAAACTGGCTGCGCTCGATGCAAACCGGCAGCGCCGTGACGCTCGGCCTTCTGCTCGGCGCAATGATGGCGTTCGACATGGGCGGTCCGGTCAACAAAGCAGCGTACGCATTCAGCACTGGGCTGATCGCAAGCCAGGTGTACACGCCGATGGCAGCCGCGATGGCCGCCGGCATGACGCCGCCGCTCGGTATCGCCCTCGCCACCTGGGTCTTCCGCAACCGCTTCGTGCTGGACGAACGCGAAGCCGGCAATGCGGCGGCCGTACTCGGCATGGCGTTCATCACCGAAGGCGCGATTCCGTTCGCGGCCCGCGACCCGATGCGGATCATTCCGGCCTGTGTGGTCGGCTCCGCCATCACCGGCGCCATTTCGATGGCGGCCGGCGTCGAACTGAAGGTGCCCCACGGCGGCATTTTCGTATTGCCGATTCCGAATGCCGTCACGCATCTCGGCATGTATGTGGTCGCGATCGCGGTGGGCACCGTCGTCACTGCGCTGGCGGTGGGTTTGCTGAAACGTCCGCTGAGCGCCGTGGCGGCTTGAGCCGATGTTGACGCTGGTTCATTCCACCGAACGCAGAGGCACGATTGCCATGGCGCAAGCGCACAGCGAGACGTACCGCGGGTTTCAGATCGAGGTCGAGGCCGTCGCGGATGACGGTCGCAGCCTGCGGGTTCGTCGTCAGATCACGCGGCAACTCGGCGAGCGCTACACCGCCCGCTACGAGCACACTGACGCCGGATCGCGTCCGGCAAGCGAAGCCGAAGACGCCCTCTCGCAAGCTATTCGCGACGCGCGGGAAACCGTCAACCGCCTGCTCGGCGGCTGGCATGGGGCATACGCTCAAGGGGTGGCATAAAACCCGGCCGGCTCGCGGGCGTTGTCGCCGGTGTTGCGTTGAACGTCCGGCATTGAACGTCCGCGCACCTTGCACAAACGGCAAGACGGTCACCGCGTGACCGTCTTGCCGCTCTTACACTACCCGGCTGTTTAAGCCGAGGTCAGATCACCAGCCGCGAAATCTTCGAGCCTTCCAGCGAGACGCCGGCCATCAGCCCTTCGTTGGTCATGACGAAGGCCTGCACCGGGCTCGTCGCGGTCGAAGTATCGATATCGCCGTTCGCGCCCACCTTCAGCACAGCCACGGTTGCATCGCCACCCGCCGCCCAGCCCTGACTTTCGCGGAATTTGTTGAGCGCGTCCTGCGTCATGAACAGGAACACAATCGCCTTGGATTGCGCACCGATCTGCAGACCGAACGATCCGGCTGCAATGCTGTAGTACCCCGAGGTGTGTCCTGCTACGCGCAGCGCACCCTGGCCGTACTGGCCGCCCACCCAGAAGCCGGCCGAGATGACCGAGGGGAACACCAGCACGCCCTGCGCCTTGGCGACGAGTTCGTGCGAGCCATGGACGGTGTCATAGAGACGGGAGAGTGTCGAGTCGACCCCCGCATTGATAGTCTGACGCTTGCCTGCATCTTGCGATGCGCCCGTATCGGAGGACGGCGGAGTCGTCGTGCAGCCGGCCAGCGCGAAACCGCTGGCGGCGAGAGCAGCACTGCCCGAAAGAATGAATTGTCGGCGACGCATGATTGATTCCTTGTTTTATGTAGAAGAGAGAGTGATGCAGCGATCAGTCGATGCAACGGTTGCCGGCAGCGCCGCCCGAGTCTCGGTCACGAGCCTCGGACAACGAGTCAGCCGAGCGATTTCCTGATCCGCGCCTTGGCCTTGCCGAAGGTTTGACGGATTCCGCCGGCAGCCTGCTGCAAACCGCCTTTAAGCTCTTGCGATCTATTGCCGGTTGCCTTGCCGACTGCTTCATTCAGCTTGCCTTTGGCCTTTAGGGCCACGCCTTTGATCTGGTCTTGGTTCATGCGGCCTCCCTGGACGATGAGCGAGCGTGTCGCGGCTGCCCTCTACAACGCAAATTGCGGGCCAGGTCGAAGAATGGAACGAGTAGAAGACGTCAAGATGCAACAGGCACGCCGTAGCGGACCCGAAAGCGAGGCAAGCAAGGAGAGGGAGAGGCGCATGGAGAAGCGCCGAGGGGTCGCGCTACCAGGGAAAAACGACATCCACCCGGTAGGTCTTACGCGTGCAGGACGCTAACGCGGCGGGCGAGTGCCTGGGCGGCGGCTCTTCCAGCTTTGCACCAGCAGCGCGATCACGCCACCCAATGCAAGCGTCGCCACATAGCCGGCCGCACGCACCACACCGTCGCCGTAGGAACCGGCAAACACCGTGACGATGGACGCTGCGACAAACAACGCGAGCAAGCCGAGCATCGGTTTCATGGGTAACGCCTCCGCGGTTGGCATCCGAACAGAACCTCACATCTGAAATAAGAAGCTCGACGAATAAATCGCGCAAGTGCGGCAAACCCGACAATCAGTCATGCATCGACTTGAGCCTGCCCACTTGCGGAGATTCGAATTCGCCCGTCATCGCGATCCTAGCTGCCGGAGTAGAGCGAGCAAAAGCTGACCGGACCGACGCATGCCGGGTTGTTCACGGTGCCCCTGACCGGCGCATGCGTGCCGCTTTCGCTGGATCCCGAAAGACCCGCGCCCATGCCGGTCGCTTCGGCGGCAGCGTTGGCATTGTTCGCGAGACCTTCGTTATCCTGCGCGGCGACTTTCGCTTCGGCCGCTTGAATGTCGGCGGGATAGTTGGCGTCGCCGGAGGTCGACGGGTTATAACCGGCTTGCTCGAGGCGCACGAGGTCGGTATACACCTGGGCGCGCGTGACCGGAGCGTTGGTGGATTGCGCGAAGCTAAGCGCCGGGCTAGCGAGCGCACTGACGGCGAGGCTAAGACAGATGAGCGTTTTCATGATGTCAATCTCCTTGATTGATCAAGACCGAACCTAAACGGATGACGGATGAACGGGCGAAGGACCAGCAGCGAACCTTTGCCAATTTAGTTTGCACTACTATCAGATACATTGACGCCAACAATCTTGCTCGCGTTTGCCGAGGAAGCCAGAGCCTGTTGTTTCATATGGGCCACCTGTTGCGCGTAGATCGGATTTACATCCGGATACGAGGAATCGGTTACAAAGTTAAGGCCGTTTTGCTGGGCCTCGATCAGTTCCTGATACACCTGTGCGCGTGTCTTCCCTTCGGCGAAAGCGCTTGACGATGCGAGTACGGCGACAGACAGCGCGGCAAATACGATCTTCTTCATGATGAACTCCTGTGAATGTGAGTCGGCCTACATGTGGGAGAACCCGGCTTGCCCGGCTTTTATTCCCGGCAAAACGAAAATTCAGGTGCTGCGCCACAAAAATTCCGCTCGCGCGCAAAACCGCGGGGAAATGGGAATAAAGCGGACGGTGCTCGTGTTAGCGCCTACGAAGAAGACCCGTGCTTATCAACGGAGAGCAGCTCATGCGGAACGTCTTGACTATCGAGGGTGGCGAACACGTCACGCGCGACTTCGTCCCTACGCTGGAGGAAAGCGGTTTTAGCGTCGACGTGACCCTGTCGGGCCGCATCGGTATGAGCCGCGCGATGGCGCGACCCTACGACGCAGTCGTTCTCGATCGCATCCTGCCCGATCTCGATGGCCTCGCCGTCGTGACGACCTTGCGCGGTATCGGCCTGGAAACGCCCATCATGATGCTGAGCGCGACCGCCGACGCCGCGCAGCGCGTCGAGGGACTGCGCGCCGGAGCGGACGATTATCTTTGCCTGCCGTTTTCATCGGAAGAAATGCTGCTCAGAATGGAAGTGCTGCTGCGCAGACGGCCAGGCCTCCCCAGTCCCAAGACGGTCTTGCGCATCGACGAGCTGGAACTGGACCTGATCAAACGCAGGATGGCGCACCAGCACAGCGCCGAGCGTTTGCAGCCCACCGAGTTTCGTCTGCTCGAATTCATGATGCGACACGCGGGTCAGGTGCTGACGCGCAGCATGCTTCTCGAGGCCGTGTGGGGTATCCGCTTCGATCCCAGCACCAACCTCGTCGACGTACATGTGGGACGCCTGCGCAAGAAGGTGGCGGCGCTGGGCGTGCGCCCGGTGATTCAGACGGTGAGAGGCTCGGGTTACCGGTTCGGTTGAGGCCGTTCAATCGACACGCTACCAGTCGAGCACCACGGCATGCGAGATGCGGCTCGGCGCGCCGCCCGGTCCGGCGGGATCGGGGTTGCCGAAACGCGGCAGAGCGCCGTCCGCGCGGGCCTGCTCCACTTCCATGCGCACCTGGGCACGGGTTTTCGGCGCTTGAGTGGATGCGCCCGGCGGCGCTGGCGTGGTCGTGGTCGAGTCTGGTTGCGCACCCTGCGCGCTCTGCACGGTCTGCGCGCTCGGGTTGTTCTGCGATGCCTGCGTCAGCGGCGGCGGGAGCGCGCCTGATTGCGAAGACGAAGACGAAGACGAAGAAGACGAAGAGGTTGCGACCGCGGAAGGGACCACCCGCAGTGCGGTGGAATCCGTCTCGGGGTTAGCTGGGACAACGCTCGGCGCGGACCGCCTCATACCCGGATCCGATACCGCCTCGGTTGGCAGGACGTGCCCGCTTCCTGCATATTCCACAGGACTGCCAGCGCGTTCGCGACTCCGCGGTGAAGCACCGTGAGCATGCTCGGCTCGGGCCGCGTATCGCGCCACATACCGGCTCGAGCGCGACGACGCAGGCGGCGGCGCCGATCCCGCTACCGTAGGTTCGACGGCCATCCCATGACCACCCGCCTCTTCCCGCGCCTGCAGTTCCCGCTGCAGTGCGATGACCCGTGGATCGTTTGCGTAAAGCGCCTGCTCGGCGCCCAGCAGGACTCGGGCGGACGCAAGATCGTCGCGTTTCAGGCTGGTGCGGACCGCGTCGAGAACCACCGCGACGTCGGCATCCGACTGGCTCTGTGCGGCCACCTTGCCCGACGCGAGTGCGGTGGAGCGCGGACCCTCCGGGCCGGCGGCTGACGAGGCGTCACGATGCCCGAAGCCGGATTGCTCCGCCGGCTGCCGGCCCGTGTCGGGCCGCAGCAAGAACGCCGCGAGCGTTAGCGCGCCGATCAGAAGGCTCGCTACGATCGCTACCTTGGGTTGAACAATCGGGTTCGTGATCATGAGGTCTATCCCGTCATGCTGTGCATAGCGTACGCGCATTGCACGCTGCTGCAAGCGCCGCCCGAGTGACTCCTGGCCTTTACCTCGTCACGTACGGACTGAAGCGTCGAATGGATGCGCCAAGGTTTAGCCGTTGTCCGCCACGCCCGGACTCGCGGACACACCGGCCGTCCGGTATGGGGCTTGAGCCGGGCGCGCGATAGGCAGCGGTCGGCGACGGGGCTGGACGGCACTTTCGCCTTGTTTTCTATTGCGCCAACAACACCCAATCCACACCGCTATTCGTCAGTTCAATTGGCGGACGCGTCGGTATGATCGGCTCCCAGCGACCGCAAGCAGCGTGTCGCGACATCGCAGACCTGCTTTCAAAACACCGATGATCAAAATGACAATAACCCAACTTCGTACGCTGGCGGTCTTTGCCGCGCTTGCCGCGGACCTGGCCGCGCTCACGCCCGCCTACGCCGCACTCGGCAGCGCCCCGACCTACGCTGCAAGCACCGGCGCCACCCGCACCGCGAGCCTCGCTCAGGCGTCGACCAGCAATGCGGCGAGCTATACCGTGAACGAGACCACGCTCTCCTCGGGCACCGTGGTCAGCGAGTACGTGAGCGCCAGCAACACGGTCTTCGGACTCAGTTGGCGCGGCCCGACGATCGCTCCGCTGCAAACGCTACTGGGCAGCTATTTCCCGTCCTACGTGCAAGGCCTCGCCGCGGTGCACACCGCGAACGGCGGCGGCCATGGACCGGCTGCCGTGCATCAGTCGGCCCTCGTCGTCGAAACCGGGGGCCACATGGGCGCCTTCTACGGACGCGCCTATCTGCCGCAAGCGTTGCCGCAGGGCGTGAGCGCCGACGACATCAAATAAATCGCCAATAAAAAATCGAGGAAACAACATGCGCCAACTTGCATGGATCATCGTCGCGACGCTCGGGCTGGGTCTGGCCGGATGCGGCGGCGGCGGGGGCAGCGACACGCCGGCACCCACGGCGACCAATACGTCGAACGGCACGAACACGCCGGTCAACAGCCCAAGCGTATCGTCGAGCAACACGCTCGCGGTGGACGCCTCGGCTGTGCCGGCCGCCGTCAACTCGACCAATGCGATTCCGGTCACGGTGTCGGCCACCGGTATCCAGAATCAGCCGATGGTCAGCGTCACCCTCTGCGCGCCGGGTACGAACGCGACGGGTGCCACCTGCACGACCATTCCGAACGTGCTGGTCGACACAGGCTCGTATGGGCTGCGCCTGTTCCGCTCGGTCATTCCGAGCGCCACTTTCGCCGCGTTGGGCGCGGTCAACGACACAGGCTCCGGCTTGCCGCTCGCCGAATGCGCGGATTTCGTCAGCGCCTACGGGTGGGGTACGGTGCACACCGCCGACGTCAAGCTCGGAACCGAGATTGCCGGTAGCGTACCGATTCACGTCATGGCCGACTCGGCGCTGACGGCAAGCGTGCCGAGCGCCTGCGTCACGGGTACCTACCTGAGCGCGCCTACCGCGCTCGGCGCGAACGGCATCATCGGGATCGGTGTGAACAAACAGGACTGCGGGTCGGGCTGCGTCAACACACCGCAAGACCAGTTCTATTACACGAACGCCGGCAATGTCACGACGGCGACCCTCTCTCAACAGGTCACCAATCCGGCCACGATGTTCGCGCAAGACAACAACGGCGTGATTCTGGAAATGGCGCAAGTTGCAGACAGCGGCAGCACTACCGCAACCGGCACCCTGGTGTTCGGCATCGACACGCAGAGCAACAACGGCCTGAACGGCACCGGCGCAACGCTGATCCCCACCGTCTCCGGCGGCAACTTCACGGCCAGCTTCAACGGGGCCACGCTGTTTAACGGCGCGTTCCTGGACTCCGGATCGAGCGCGCTGTTCTTCGGGGACCTGACGATCCCGCACGCCAGCAGCAGCAACAGCTCGCTGTATATCCCGACCGCGACGGTGGGCCGTACCGCCACGCTGTTCACGGGCAACTCGGGCACGGCGACGGTCGGCTTCAACATTGCGAACGGCTTCACGCTGAGCGCATCGGGGAACAACGCGTTCAACGACCTGGGCGCGTACTCGAGCGGCACGCTGGACTTCGGTCTGCCGTTCTTCTATGGCCGGCATGTGTACTACGGCTTCACGGGCGCCACTTCGACAGGAGGCGGCACCGGCCCTTACGTGGCGTACGTTTCGAACTAAGCGAAATCCTTCGCTTTTTGCCGCGCGTTAGCAGGCCTTGCGGGCTTCGCTAACGCGCGCCGCAGACGAGCCGCGAGCCTCTTCGGCCTGGCGGCGGCAACCGGCGCGCGTGGCTGACATCGACAATCATCCGGATTGCATGCGGTATCATGCCCAACGGCACTGATATCCGATGGGAGTGCACCAATGCGCGATGCCCGGATTTTTGTTGCAGCGCTTCTGGCAACGTTGTTTGTCCAGGTTTTACAACCGGGCATCGACATCCCCTACTGGAAAGACATTACGTCCGCGGTCATGGCTACCGCGGCAGTGGCTGTGCTTTACCGCGTCGGCGACTATGGCAGGCGGAATCCACGAGAGAAATAACGGCCATGAAAACCGCCCCTTCCGAAGCAACGCACTCTTTCTGCATGCCAGGCTTATTTGACGCCGGACGCGCATGAAACGAGGCTTCTACACGATTATTGCCGCGCAGTTCTTCTCTTCGCTTGCCGACAACGCGCTGCTTATCGCCGCCATCGCCCTGCTCACCGAGCAACATGCGCCGCCCTGGATGACGCCTGTTCTCAAGCTGTTCTTCGTGCTGTCCTATGTGGCGTTGGCAGCGTTCGTCGGGGCCTTCGCGGATGCGTTCCCCAAGGGACGCGTCATGTTCGGCACAAACCTGGTCAAGGTAGTGGGTTGCGTCGCCATGCTGGCCGGCGTTCCGCCGCTGATTTCATACGGTATCGTCGGACTGGGAGCGGCGGCCTACTCGCCTGCGAAATACGGCATCCTCACCGAGCTCCTGCCGCCGGACCGGCTGGTCGCCGCCAACGGCTGGATGGAAGGCACCACGGTGCTGTCGATCGTCCTCGGCACGGTATGCGGCGGCATCCTGATCAGTCCGCATATCGTTCAACACATGATTCACCACCCGATGCCGTTCACGGGCCACGCCCCCAGAGCGGCCATCCTGATCATCACCGTCATCTACCTGGTGGCAGCCGTCTTTAACCTGCGGATTCCGGACACGGGCGTTCGCTATCCGCCACAGCAGCACGGCCCCATTCGCCTCGCGCAGGATTTTGCCAACTGCTTTACGGTGTTGTGGACCGACCGTATCGGGCAAATTTCTCTCGCCGTCACGACGCTCCTGTGGGGCGCGGCCCAGACCCTGCAATTCATCGTGCTGCAATGGGCTCAACATTCGCTGGGACTGTCGTTGTCGCAAGCCTCGATATTGCAGGCGTTCGTCGCGATCGGCGTGGCGGTGGGCGCGGTCGTCGCCGCAGCGAAGATTCCGCTGCGGCGCGCCTTGAATACGCTGCCTGTGGGACTGGCCATTGGCGGCTCGATCCTCATGATGGCGTTCTTCTCGCACGATCTGGTGCCGGCCACGTGGGTTGTTCGCATCGGCCCTTACCATGCCCCCGCCTACATTGCGATTGCATGCGTGTTTTTGGCCTGCATCGGCGCCTTGTCCGGGTTCTTCGTTGTCCCGATGAATGCCGTGCTCCAGCATCGCGGCCATGTCCTGCTCTCCGCGGGACATTCGATTGCCGTTCAGAACTTCAACGAAAATCTGTCCATCCTCGTGACCCTGTGCCTGTACACCGTCCTGGTCTGGTTTCATGTGTCCATCACCACGATCATTGTGATATTCAGTTCGTTCGTGATCGTCGTGATGCTGCTGATCATGCGGCAGCATCGGGCTAACCGGCTCAGGGATGCGGCTCCGCATTGGTAAGCGGGGGAGAGATGGGCACCGTGCCGGGGATGCGAAAACGCCTTACACTGGCAAGCGTATGGCAGCCCGTACACCCCCGCATCGCCCCATTTCCCAGGCACGGAGAACCTCATGGCGACCGAACTCTGGAACACCGTAGACGACTACTTTTCTCGCGAGCTCGTCAAATCCGACGCGGCACTCGAAGCCGCGCTTGACGCCAGCGCGAAGGCCGGCCTTCGCGCCATCAGCGTCGCGCCGAATCAAGGCAAGTTTCTCCACTTGCTTGCGAAGATACACGGGGCGCGCAGGATTCTCGAGATCGGCACGCTCGGCGGATACAGCGCCATCTGGCTCGCGCGAGCGCTTCCTGCGGATGGCGCGATGGTTTCGCTGGAAGCCAATCCGGACTACGCCGATGTCGCGAGAGCGAACCTCGCCGCAGCGGGTTTGTCCGGCAAGGTCTCGGTGCTCACGGGCCTCGCAGCCGAGAGCCTCGAAGAACTGATCCGCAGCAAGACGCCGCCGTTCGACTTCATCTTTATCGATGCGGACAAGAGCAGCTATCCCGACTACCTGCGGCTCACGCTACAACTATCGCGACCGGGCACGGTCATCGTAGCGGACAACGTGGTTCGCAGCGGCAGGCTCGGCGACCCGGCCAATCAGGAGCCGGATATCGTGGGTATCCGCTCGTTCTTCAAGATGCTCGCCGCAACGCCGGGCGCCGACAGCACCGCGGTGCAGACGGTCGGCGCAAAAGGCTGGGACGGGTTTTCGATTACGATCGTGTCCGCCGCGCAAACGGAAGCCAACGGCTAACCGTCACCCAGCGCCACCGGCGAGGACACCCTCAGGAGTGCGCCTCGCCCGGTCGCGAGGCGTGCGCCGTATGCTCCGTGGGATCGGCCACGTCGGCCAGATCGCGACCACGCGTCTCCGGCAGCATCCATGCGGCCGCCACGACCAGAAAGTACGACAGCGCCGCGCACAATCCCATCGCGGCACCCAGCGGCACCTTTGCACTCAGCACGCCGACCAGCGTCGGCATCACCGCGCCGAGTGCACGGCCGGCGTTGCCGCACAGGCCCTGTGCCGAGCCGCGGATGCTGGTCGGAAACAGCTCCGCAATATAAGCCCCCGTGCCGGCCGCCGTCCCCGATTGCAAGGTGCCTAGCAGGAAGCCGAAGAACAGCGTCACAGTCAGGCTGATCGGTGCAAACGTGTAGATCGCTACCGCCACCGCCTGGCAGCAGGCGATCGTGATGAACGTGTAGCGGCGTCCCAGGCGATCGGCCATCCAGCCGTTCAGAAACGCACCGGCGAAGGAGCCGAGGATATTCAACGCAAGGTAGCCGCCGATGCTGTTGATCGACAGATGCAAGGCCAGTTTCAGGTACGCCGGCAGCCACGTGATCATCACATAGTTGCCGCCATAGATGCCGAACGTGAGGAGGATCGCCTTGAGCGTCGTGCCACGTAGCGGCGCGGAAAACACATCCCATACGCTCGTTTTGCCTTTGTGCTGCGCGCGGGTCTTTGCATAAACAGGCGCTTCCTGGATATTGCGCCGGATCCACAGCACCAGCACAGCGGGGAAAATGCCGAGGCCAAACAGAACGCGCCATGCGATAGCGGGCGGCAGATAGTCGAACATGATTGTGGACAGCAGCACCGCGACGCCATAGCCGAGTGCCCAGCCCGCTTGCAGCGCACCCACCACCCGTCCGCGCACTTCGCGGTTGATGGTCTCGCTGATCAGCACCGCGCCGACGGCCCATTCGCCACCAAAACCGATGCCTTGCAAACTGCGCGTCACCATCAGTTGCCAGAACGAATTCGTGAAGGCGGACAGCAGGGTGAAGGCGGAAAACCACAAGATGGTGAGTTGCAGGATCCGCACGCGTCCATAACGGTCGGAGAGAATGCCGGCACCCCAGCCTCCGAGTGCCGCCATGATCAGCACCGTCGTGCCCAGCAGCCCTGCCTGTCCTCGCGTCATGCCCCATAGCGCAATGAGGGTTGGAATGGCGAGGGCATACATCTGGGTGTCCATGGCGTCGAGGCCCCACCCGCTGAAGCATGCCCAGAAGGTGCGCTTCTCGGGCGCGGATAATTCGGTGAACCACTTCAGCATTCTTTGTCTCCTTTGGGGCGGCTCCATCGTGAGCTCTTCGAGGCCCTTGATTGCGATGACGCCACCTGCCCAAACGCTTTGAGCAGTTTTTGATTCTAGGCCCGAAGCCCCCAGGGCCGCCTATCAAACCAGTCGCAATTGCCATCTCTTTTTCTTATCGGCGATCTGCGCGGCATGGATTTTCCAACCGCAGAGCGCCTTCCGGGATTGGCTCCGGCCACGCATTGCATCGAGAAAACCCTTATGGGGACCGGGTGAACCGCGCGCCGAAGCACGAGACGCCAGGACGGAGCACGGCTTGACCCATCGCTCACAGTTGCAGCCAAAGATCGCGCAATGCCATACTCGTAGAAGCCCATTCGAACCCATTCATTCGGCATCTGACGATTCATGTCCTTGATCATTTACGGCACCAGCCGCTCGCGCGCTTTACGTGTTCTCTGGATGGCAACCGAGCTCGGCCTCGAATTCGACCACGAGCCGCTCGACTGGCGGGACTGTCGGCAAAACGCCGCATATCGACTGGTGAATCCGGCCGGTACGATCCCCTCCATCTCCGACGACGGCTTCGTCCTTGCGGAATCGCTAGCCATCAACCTCTATCTCGCGCAAAAGTCCGGCATGCTGTGGCCCGGCAACGCGAAAGATCAGGCGTTGACCCTGCAATGGACACTGTGGGTCGCCACCTCCCTCGAAACCGCTTATACGCAGTGGGCGTCGCATACCTACTGGCTCCCGGAAGCGGCGCGCGACGCCGCGCTCGCGGCCTCGGCCGCAGCGCAGATGCAGGGTCCGCTAGACCACCTGGAACGGGCGCTGGCCAGATCGGAATGGCTGGTCGGAACCGCGTTCTCCGCGGCCGATCTCAACGTTGCAAGCGTGATCAGTGTTGTGCGGCGTTTCGAGCGAGAGAAGCGGCCCAACGTCTCGAACTGGCTCGACCGCTGCTGCACCCGTCCTGCATTTCAGCAGGCCGCGAAGCGGCCTTAAAGCGGCCGTAAAGCGGTCCCTCAGAGGTCTTGGCGTCGCCGCGAACGCGGCGCGTGCGCTGCACAATCGTTCAAGACGATACACGCCACCCGGGCCTACCATCCTGAGCGGATGCCGTGCGTATGAAGTACGAAGCCAGGCACTCGTACGATACGAACGGCAAAAGCAACGCACTCGCCGCGTCGCGCACGAGGCCACAGCATGGGATGGAGGCACATATGGACATCGGTTTCATCGGCCTGGGTGTCATGGGACAGCCCATGGCGCTCAATCTGGCCCGCGCGGGCACACAGCTCATCGTATGGAACCGCTCCGGCGAAAGAAGCGAACCGTTGCGCGCGGCCGGCGCTCATATCGCAAGCAATCCTGAAGACATCTTCCGGCAAGCGCGTGTCGTCATCCTGATGCTGGCCGACGACCACGCAATCGACACCGTGCTAGGCCGCGGCACGCCGCAGTTCCGAACGAACGTCGAGCAGCACACCATTGTCCATATGGGGACGACCTCGCCCGAATACTCGCGCGGACTCGAAGCGGAGATTCGCGCCGCCGGCGGCAGTTACGTGGAAGCGCCCGTCTCCGGCTCGCGCAAACCCGCGGAGGCCGGGCAACTGGTCGCGATGCTCGCGGGCGAGAGCGAAGCGGTCGAAAGCGTCCGTCCGCTACTGCAGCCCATGTGCCATCAAACAATCGTCTGCGGCCCGGTTCCGAGCGGACTCCTGATGAAACTCGCGGTCAACCTGTTCCTCATCACCACGGTCACCGGTCTTGCGGAAGCGGCGCATTTTGCCGAACAGCATGGACTGGACATGCAGCAATTCCGCGCCGTGGTCGATGCGGGGCAGATGGCAAGCGGCATCTCACGCGTCAAGATCCTCAAACTCGTGACGCGCGACTTCGAGGTTCAGGCCGCCATCACCGACGTGCTAAAAAACAATCGGCTGATCGCGGAGGCGGCCAGAGAAGCCAAGGTGGCGTCGCCACTGCTCGACGTCTGCTACGCGCTATTCGGCGAGACCCTCGCGCTAGGGCACGGCCAGGAAGACATGGCGGCGGTCATCCACGCGCTCGAGGCGCGAACCGAATCCGGCGCGTGAGGGCCGAGGCGCTATTGAAGCGCCGCTGCCCATCTTGCGGGCGTCAGCCCATAGGCACGTTTGAATTGCCGCGACATGTGGCTCTGATCGGCGAAGCCGGCTTCGAGCGCGGCGTCCATCAAGCTCGCGCCGCTCGTCACCGAACGACGCAGCAGATCCAGTTGCCGATGGGTGCGAAAGCGGCTCGGACTGGTCCCAAAGGCGGCGCGAAACTGCCGCGCTAGTGCCCAACGGTCGAGACCGGCCAGTTGTTCGAGTTCGTCCATGGGATGACGCACGACCGGCGCGCTTGCCAGCCGGTCGCGGACTTGCGCCAGACGATCGAGCGCAAGCGGCGCGGCTTTCGTCTGCGGCCCGCTCGCGGCATGAACGAGCAGGTTGGCGATGGCCGCCACGAGGTCGACGCGCGCGAGTTCGTCGATGTCTTCGTCGATATCCCAGACCTCGGTCACCCCCAACGCCGCAAGACGGGTTGCCTCCACCACCGGATTGGCGACGAACGGCAGCGGCTTTCCGCCTAGCGCCTCCTGCACGAGCGCCGGATCCATATACACCATCCGGTAGCTGAAGCCTTCCTCGGTGCCCGCGCTGCCGTCGTGCGTCTCGTCGGGATGAAGGATATGGCACTGGCCCGGCAGGCAGTGCCAGCGCTGTCCCCTGAAATTGAAGCTCTGCACCCCCGCTCGCGTCACGCCGATGGCATACGTGTCGTGACGATGCGGGGCAAACGGCCGGCCATGGAAACTCGCCTCCATGCGCTCGATGCCCGCAGCGCCCGTGCCGTTCCTGATGCGGTCTCCTGCGGCCATGTCGTCTCATCCTTGCGTTGCGGGTTGGCGGGCGCGATCTGACTTCTGCCGGCCATCTTAGCATCGGGTCCGAGCCGACGTTTGGCGCCGCTCCGGTCTGAAAAACCGCCAAAGGGTAGTTTTCTTCAATACGCATCACGCCCTCGCCCGATACCTTCGGACCTCACCACTTCCGAACCAATCGATCAAAGGCAGGCAATGAGTATTTTTCTTTCCATGGCGGCGTTTGCGCTGGCTTCGTCCATTTCTCCCGGGCCGGTCAATCTCGTCGCCCTCAGTAGCAGCGCGCAATACGGACTGGGCGCCAGCATGCGGCACGTAACCGGTGCGACGGTCGGCTTTACGTTGCTGCTCCTGCTAATCGGTTTGGGCCTGCGTGAAGTGCTCAATCAGTGGCCGTGGCTCACCACGGTGATTCAATGGGCCGGCGTGGCGTTTCTGTTCTTCATGGCCTATAAGCTCGCCGTCGACGATGGACGGCTGGGCGCCGATCGCGCTCAAGCAGGCCGGGGACCGTCCGCACTATCCGGCGCCGCGATGCAATGGCTCAACCCAAAGGCATGGTTAGCGTCCGTTGCAGGCATGGGGGCCTATGCCGCAAACGGCGACCGGAGCGTGGTCTGGCAGTTCGCCGCGCTCTACTTCCTGATCTGTTATGGATCCATTGCGTGCTGGGCCTTCGCCGGGTCGTTTCTGCGTCAGCATCTGCGCGACGCCGCCCGGGTCCGGCTGTTCAATCGCCTGATGGCGCTGCTGCTGGTCGCCAGCGCCGTTTATCTGCTCGAAGCCTGAAGACCGGCGATATCGTGTTTCGCGCTTCGCGCGTTACGCTCAGCGGCGATATTGCCCCGGCGTAGCCGCTACGAATTTCCTGAAGGCCCGTTGCAGATGGGCCTGATCGGCAAAGCCTGCTTCCGCGGCCACCTCGGCAATCGCGCGTCCGCGTTTGAGCTGCGAGCGGCTATATTCGATGCGGCAGTTCACCAGGTAAGCATGGGGCGTCATGCCGTAGCGATCCTTGAAGGCGCGAAACAGATAGGACGCCGAGAGATCCGCCGCGGCGCAGATCTCCTCCAGCCGCAACGAGCGCACGCAATGCTCCCTGATGTATTGTGCAGCGCGCGCGAGCTTGAGGTTGTCGCCTCCCGCCACCGGAACCGGCGCAGGACTCAGTGTGCGACACATGCCGGAAAAGAACTCAACGGCGGCGCTGTGCTTTTGCAGCGTGTCGGCGTACTCGTCCGTGAGCGCGGCATGCAAACGGTTCAAGCCGTCGTACAGACCCACTTGCGTCGTCAGGGTGGTTGAGAACGGGCGGAAACCCGGGTCCTGACTGACACCCAATTCGTGCTGCAGATTGCCCAGCCATTCCACGTCTACATACAGCATGCGGTATGACCAGGGCTGATCGTCGTCCGGATTGCAGGCATGCACCACGTCCGGGTTGATGACCACCACCGAACCCGGCCCGGCGCGTTCCAGCACCTTGCCGTTCACGTACGTACTGCGGCCACCGGTGACCGCACCGATTGAAAACGCTTCGTGAGCGTGCTTGCCGTAGCACACCTCGCGGCCATCCTCGACCGAGCGCGCTTCGATAAACGGCAGCGCTTCATCGCGCCAGAAGCTCTGGACTGCGGTTTCCTTCGTCGATGAGATCGCAGCGTTTTTCATGGTCAATCCAGAACCCCGGCAAGGAAACCGGCCATCACGTCGTTGAACTGTTCGGGCCTCTGTAGCGGAGCGAAATGGCTCACGCCAGGCATCGTGATCAACTCCGCACCGGGAATGCTGCGGGCAAGATATTCCGCGTGCTCCGGTTTGATGAATTCATCGTGCTCGCTCTGCACGACCGTGACCGGCACGCGAATCCTCGCGAGATCGTTGGCGGTGTAATTCGGTTGCGTCTTCATCATTTCACTGACTGCGCCGACAAATGCGTCGAACTGGTCCGGTGTGGCCGACAGTTGCGCATAGTCCGTGGCGTGACGGCCGAAACACCGTTCGATCACCGGTGTGGCGACGAATGACTTCGTGCCGCTCGGGTCCATGTTGCAGCCAAAGAACAATACCCCGGCAACACGCTCAGGCGCTTGCGCGCCCAAAATCAAGGCTATGCAGGCACCGTCGCTCCAGCCCACCAGGGCGGCTTTCCCGAGTTGCAGGACATCCATGACGGCAAGCACGTCCGACGCCATCAATTCATAGGAATAGGTACGCGCATCGCGCGTACTGCGGCCGTGTCCGCGACTGTCGATCACGACGGCACGATGCCCTGCGCCGATCAGCGCAGGCACCTGATACCCCCAGTTACCGCTATGGCCGAGGCCGCCGTGCAGCAGAATCACCGGCGTGCCCGCGCCATACGTGGCGTACCAGATCCGGGCGCCGTCATGCTCGACATGGCCCTCACGGCTCGCCGGCGGCAGAGGTGCCGCGCCGTGTGCTGCAAACTGCCTGAGTTCGTCGTCGTACGGTTCCATCCTGGCTCGCCTCAAGGTATGCGCACGTGCTTGAAGGATGAAAGGATAACCGAGGCGCGCCCGGAACGCAGATCCACGCACGCTTGACCGATGCTGCAACGCATTCGCGCGAACCGAGCCTGACAAGTTAACACCAATCGGCCCCAGTTAACAGCCCTAAAGTGATATTTCGCAACACGCCCTGGCGCTTCGCCGCAGTTCCTGGCAAGCTACGGAAATCGGTCGCTGTTCTCAGGTATTTCTCCTGGCGTATCGCCAACTAAAGTGGTGTAATCGACATCATCTGAATTTGCCTGGGACTGCCACACTATCCCGGTACCCCTGCAATCCACCATCTTTCGCTTAAAGCGTGGAGGTTCACCATGTCGACCCATGCACACTCGCGTGAAGCCAACGCTGCCGAACGATTCGTTCGTGCAACCAGGCAAGTAGATATCGCCTTTCGCGTGGTCAGAGGCGAGGACGTGCCGCACAGCCGGCATATCGAGCATTCGCTGGCCCTTCGCCAGCTTGAACAGGCGTTGGACGAACTCGCCGAGGCTCAGGATTTCTTCGACTCGGCGGTCGGCAAGATCTCGCCGCAGCTCAAGCGGACCAACTGAGCGCGTCGTCCGTCTGCTTTTGTTTTTGGCTTGTCAGAAACCATGTCTACGACGATTGAACGCCTTGACGGAGAAGCGCGCGAACGTCTGATCCGCTGGATTCGCCATCGCATGGAAGAATTCGGCATTACGCACGCGGCGCTCGAGCAGTCGCTCGATTCCGACCTCAAGAAACAGCAGGCCGTGTCTTACCGGGATGCATGGGGCAACACCTGGAACGGCCGCGGCGATCTGCCGGAGTGGCTGCAGCGCGCCGTAGCAGCCGGACAAAGCATCGAACACTTCCGCTGCGGCGAGGGCGCCTGAACCCGCCGCCGTATGCGCATTGGCTCGAGCGTTACGCGGTCAGTTGAATTTGAATTGAAGAGGACGGCAGGCGTTAGGCTGGCAGCAGCAAGCCGCGGAACGCAGGGCTTTCAATAAAGCATTTGGCGGCCAGCAGATTCCCACTAGCCGCCTAACAAGACTTACTGCCTGGCCAATTCCGCATCGATAGCGGCAACCAGACGCGGATCGTCCGCCGTGACGTCCGGCGCAAAGCGCCCCACCACTTCGCCGTCGCGGCTGATCAGAAACTTTTCGAAGTTCCACAGCACGTCTGCCTGATTCTCGGGATTCACGCCATAGCCCTTCAGGCGTTCGCGGAACGGGCCGTCACCGGTCGCGACCGGCTGCTTTTCCGTCAGCGCCGCGTACAGCGGATGCTGGTCTTCGCCAAGCACGGAAATCTTCGAAAACAGCGGAAAGTGCACGTCGTACTCGGTGGAGCAGAACGAAGCGATCTCCGCGTCGCTGCCGGGCTCCTGGCCTTTGAAGTTGTTGGCGGGAAAGCCCAGCACTTCGAGGCCGTCGGCGCGCTTCGTCTGGTACAGGCTCTCCAGTGCGTTGTATTGCGGCGTGAGGCCGCATTTGGACGCCACGTTGACCACCAGCAGAACCTTGCCGCGATAGTGCGCGAGGCTGCTGTCCTGACCGTCGATCGCTTTCAGGGGAATATCGTGTAACGCGAGTGCCATAAAGTCTCCATTGCCGCCAGGTGGGCAAATAATGTGGGCGAACCAGAAGACTAACGGAGTTCCACGTTTGCTGCAGGGCGTGCCATCGACGCCAACGCCAACGCCGTACGGTTGACGACGCGCACCCGCCCCACGCAGCAGCGCAAGCTTTTATTCAGGCGTCTCCCACCCCAGCCCGAGACTCTTTTGCAGCGCGACGTAATCGTTGATCAATTGCGCGTCGCTCTGGATGCGGTTCTGTTCCGCCGAATAGCGGGTTCGCTCCGTATCGAGCCAGTCGAGCGCGGTGGTCGTGCCCGCGCGATAACGCTGTTCCGTCAGCACCGCGGCGTGCGTGGCGGAGCTCTCCACCTCGCGCAGACTCACGTCGTTCTGGCGCTCGTGTCCGTAACGTGACAGCGCCACGTCCGCGTCTTTCAGCGCGCCCAGCACCGTGCTCTCATACTTCGCCTCGGCCTCGTCGCGGCCGGCCTTGGCCTGATTGACACTCGCCTGGTTGCGGCCGAAATCGAGAATATTCCATTGCAGGTACGGCGCGCCGAGCCAGGTGTAGTTGCTCTTGCGCAGCAGATGCCCCGGATCGGACGCGCTAAAGCTCAGGTCGCCAAACAGCGTGACCTTCGGAAACCAGTCGGCGACATGCTCGCCAATCTGCGCATTCTGCGACGCGAGGCGCCGCTCCGCCGCGCGAATGTCGGGACGCTGGCGCAACAGGCGCGCAGGGTCGCCCACGGCCACCGTGGCCGGCAAGGTGGGAAGTGCCTTGGGCGCGGCCAGTTCGCTATCCAGCGCGCCGGGCTCGCGGCCGGTCAGCACGGCGAGTTCATCGAGCGACTCGGCCACCTGGGCGTCGAGCGGAATGATGCTCGCCTGGGTGTTCTCGACCTGCGAGCGGATGCGTTCGACGTCGAGATCGGAAGCGACCCCGCGCGCGCGGCGCTGCTCGGTCAGCGTGAGGATGCGCGATTCCAGGTCCGCGGATTCATGGCCGATCGTCACGCGCTGCTGCTGGTCGCGCAAGCCCACATACGCCTGGGCGACCTCGGCGGCGAGCTGCACATGCGCATCGGCGAGATCGGCTTGCGAGGCATCCGCCTCGGCCGACGCCGCCTCGATCGCACGCCGCGTGCCGCCGAAGATGTCGATTTCCCAGGTCGCATCGAAGCCCGCGAGGTAAAAGCCAATCGGTCCGCCGCCGCTCGAGGACGAACTCGAGCCGCCTTCGAGCGACGTCAGATCTGGAGAACGCGTGCGCAGATATCCGGCGGTCGCCGAACTCTTGGGCAATTCCTCGCGCTGCTTCTCCGTGAGCCCGGCGCGTGCCTCTCGCACGCGCGCCTCGGCGGCGTGCAGGTCGGGGCTGTTCTTGAGCGCGGTATCGATCAACGCGTTGAGCTGCGGGTCGTTCAGCGCCAGCCACCATGCGGCGGCCACCGGCGCCGTCGACACCGTGCCCGGCGGCGCGCGGTTGAACACGCCGGCTTTCGCCGCCAAGGGGGCGGCTTGCGGTGCGCCGTGATAGTCGGGTCCCACCGTGCAACCGGCCAGCATCAGCGCGGCCGTCACGGGAAGCAGGCCAAGACAGAGAGCGGTGTTGAGTGACTTCATGGTGTTTTCAATGTCCTGCCGACGGCGTGCCGACAGCCGGCTTCTTAAGAAAGAACGCAAGCGGAATGCAAAGCAGCAGTGCGACGCCAAGCACGTAGAACGTTTCGGAGTACGTCATGACCAGCGCTTGCAGCTGCATGGTCGCGCTCAACTGGCCGATTGCCTGAAGCTTGGCGTAGGCCATGTCGCCGCCCTGCGCGAAGAAACTGGCCGCGCTCGCCGTGAGGTGTTCCTGCCCGATCAATGAATTGGCCGTCACCGACTCACGGATCACGTCTTCATGAAACGTGTTGCGGCGGTCGATGAAAGTACCGAGCAGCGCGAGCCCGACCGACCCGCCCAGGTTGCGCGCCATGTTGTAGAGACCGGCGGCATCGCCCGCTTCTTCGCGCGGCACGGCTGCCATCGACGCCTGATTGAGCGGCATCATCGCCAGCACCTGCCCCACGCCGCGCAGCAGTTGCGACCACGTGAAATCATGGCCGACGCTTTGTGCGGTGAGCGAAATGTCGAGCATGCAGCTCGCGGCGAAGCAGCACAGCCCGGCAATCACCATCAGGCGCGTATCCACGCGGCCCATCAGGCGCGGCAGCACCGGCATCAACAGAAACGCGGGCACGCCGGACACCAGCATCACCGCGCCGGACTGCTCGGCGTTGTAGCCCGACACGCCACTCAGAAACTGCGGCAGCAGGTACGAAACGCAATAGAGCCCTGCGCCGACGGTGAAGACGATGAAGATGACGCTGGCATAGCGGGTGTTCTTCAGGAGCTTCAGGCGCACGATGGGCGTTTTCGCCACGAACTGCGCGATCACCAGCAGCAGGATGCCCGCCGCCGAGAGGACGCTGAGCCACGTGATCATCGACGATTCGAACCAGCGTTCGCGCTGCCCTTCCTCGAGCACGACGGTCAACGAACTGAGCCCTGCGGCCAGTCCGACGATGCCGAGCCAGTCGGCCTTGATGAACTGCGACCAGTCGGTGCGCCCCTTGTTCAGCCCGACAAACAGCAGGATCACCAGCGCCACGCCCACCGGTATGTTGAGGAAGAAACACCAGCTCCAGTCGATATTCTCCGCGAGCCAGCCGCCCACCACCGGACCCAGCAGCGGCCCGAGCAGGACGATCAGGCCGAACATGGTCATGCCGATGGGCATCTGATGACGCGGCAGGCGCGTCGCCACGATGGTCTGCGCAGTCGGAATCATCGCGCCGCCCACAAAGCCCTGGCCGATGCGCCCCGCGATCATCTGCGGCAGGCTGTGCGAGATGCCGCACATGATGGAGAACAGCGTAAATAGCGTGGCGTTGCCGAGCAGGAAGTTGCGCAGCCCGAACACGCGCGTGAGCCATGCGGCAAGCGGGATCATCACGATCTCGGACATCAGGTAGCCGGTCGAGATCCACGTGCCTTCCGTGCCCGTCGCGCCGATTTGCCCCTGTATCTGCGGCAGGGCCGAGTTCGTGATGGAGATGTCGAGCGTGGCCATCAGCGCGCCGAGCGCGCCCGCCGCCACCGCGATCCAGTCGCCGGCGCTGGCGTTGGGCGGTAGCGCGGCTTGCGCCGGCTTCGCTGCGCCCGGCGTGCCGGATGCGGCGGCCGGTGAAGTGGCGGGGGTGCTGGAATTAGCCACGCCCGTTTTCCCGTTCGATGCGTTGTGCCGTATCGCGTGCGCTACGGGTGTCCACGTCGACGTTCACCGAGAGGCCCGGCAGCAACACCTTGCGCGTTTCCGGACCGGCCGCGATGCGGATCTTCACCGGCACGCGCTGCACGATCTTGGTGAAGTTGCCGGTGGCGTTCTGCGCGGGCAGCAGCGCGAACTGCGAGCCGGTGCCGGGCGAGAAGCTGTCCACGGTGCCGTGCAGATCGGCGCCGGGCAACGCGTCGATGCGGATTGTGGCCGGCTGGCCGACCCGCATCAGGCCGATCTGCGTTTCCTTGAAGTTCGCCGTGAGGTACACGTCCTGCACCGGCACGATGGTCATCAGGCGCGTGCCGGGCTGCACGTACTGGCCGACGCGCACCGTGCGGTCGCCGACGCGTCCGGCAATCGTACTGCGCACCAGCGTGTCGTCCGTGTCGAGCTTCGACTGGTCCGCGGCGGCGAGCGATGCGTCGAGTTGCGCATGGGCTTGCTGGATCTGCGCCTGCAGGTTCGCCACCTGCCGCTCGGCGACTTGCAGCGCCGCGGCATCCGCCGCGCGCGTGGCGCTCGCCTGGCGCGCCGTATTGCGCAGGTCGGCGACACGTTCGTCGGTCTCGGCTCCCGTGACCGCGAGCGGCTCGTAGCGCTTGACCTGGGCGAGCGCATGCGCCTCGTTCGACACCGCGCCGTCGAGCTGCGCGCGCGCCTGCCCGATGCTCGCCTGCTGCTGCGCCAGCTCGGCCTCGCCACGCAGGATATCCGCGCGGCGTGCCGCCACCGTTGCGTTCGACTGCTCCAGCGCAGCCGTGTATTGGCGGCTGTCGAGCCGCACGAGCGGCTGTCCGACGGCGACCGTCTGGTTGTCGCCCACCAACACTTCCGCCACATATCCCGACACTTTCGGCGCAACAGTCATACTATCGGCTTGCAGATAGGCGTCGTCAGTGCCTTGTATGAAACGGCCCACAGTCCACCAGCGCACGCCGTAGGCGGCGGCTGCGACGAGGGCAATCACGCCGGCCGCCATGAGCAGCCGGCGCGCGGGAGAACGGCGAGCAGGGGTTGCAGCCCCGGCATCGTTGACGGGAAGGGTGGCCGACATGACGACTCCAAATTTTTTCCAATTGGTATAATTATTCCAGTTGGCAAAATTCTGTCAATTGATATATTTTTGCCTGGCTTACGAAAACTTCAAGGAAACAGACGGATGTCCCCTTCCCCGAGACATCGCCATGCCGTCGACGGCGGCTACCCGCGCGGCGAAGAAACGCGCGCCCGCATCGTCGCGGCGGCGCTCAACCTGTTTGGCGAACACGGCTTCGACGGCGCCTCCACGCGCGACATCGCCGAGCGTGCGGGCGTCAACGCACCGGCCATCGGCTACTACTTCGACAACAAGGAAGGGGTGTACCTGGCCTGCGTGGAGCACATCGTGTCGCGGGTCTGGGAACAGCTCGCGGGCCCGGTCGAAGCCGCCGAGGCGGCGCTGGCGAGCCAGGCGGACGACAACACGCTGATCGAGGCCCTCTGCGCGATTCAGGCGCGCGTCGCCGAGTTCATGCTCACCTCCTCCGAATCCAGCCACTGGCGCCCGTTCATGGCGCGCGAGCAAGCGGGGCTCGGGCCCACCTCAGGGTACGAAATGATCGAGAAGCGCATTAGCCGCCGCATGACCGCCGTCAACGCGGGGATCGTGGGCCGGCTGCTCGGACGTCCGGCGGATGACGAGGAGACGCTGATTCGCACGCTGACGCTGAACGGGCCGCTGCTCGTGTTCCACACTCACTGCCGCAAGTCGCTGGGGGTGCTGGGCTGGGACGCCATCGACACCGAGCGGCTGGCGAAACTGATGCGTATCGTGAAGCAGCACACGGTGATTCTGCTGCAAAGCATGACTGAGATGCGGGGCGCACCGCTGCCGCGCGAGTCGAAACCGCAAGCGGTCAAAGCGGTGCGGACCCGGCGCCGTCAAAGCAGTGCGGGCGCGGCGCGCGTCTTGGGAGAGGGGTGATGCAGTAGCGTGGCTCGAGCGGCGAGCCGCGCGTGCGACCCGGATCGCGCTGAGCGCGTCGGGAAAGCCAGGGAATAAGGGGGAAGTGTGACGAATCGCCAGATGAGGAGTCCGGCTTCGCCCCAGCCGGGAGCTAGATCCGCCACGAGAGTCATTGTGCCCCGTATGCTGCCCGCCGTCATCGCACGAGTCCGCAAAGCACCCTTACCGATTCTGTGACAATCCATCTACGGTGCGCCGAGGGAATCGCTCATTCCCCTCACACCCGCTACGCTTTTGCCGCCACCACCAACTGCTGCGCGATCTCCCACGCCAGCATGGCGGATTTCGGCTGACCCGAAATCTGCGCCGTAACAGTCGCCCCGTCGATCAGAATCAGGAATTGCTCCGCGAGCCGCGCGGCCACGTCGGGCGCGAACATCTCTTCGAGCAGTTCGCCGATCAGTTGCGTCACGTGCTGCTTCTGCCCAGCGGCGGCGCGATGAATCGCGTCAGCGTGATCGGGAAATTCGGAGGCGGCGTTGATGAACATGCAGCCGCAGAACGTCTCCGTGCTGAACCACGCTTCGTGCCACTGAAACACGGCCTTGATGCGTTCGAGCGGCACCGTATAGCCCGCGATGAACGCCCGCAACGACTCCGCCGCCTGCTCTTCGCGTTGCCGCAGCACTTCGAGCACCAGTTCGGATTTCGAAGCAAAGTGGTTATACAAAGTCATCTTCGCAACGCCGGACTCCGCGATAATCCGATCGATGCCGACCGCGTGGTAGCCTTCCTGCGCGAACAACTCAGTTGCTTTGGCAACCAGTGCTTGCCGTTTGCCTTGAATAGGTTTCTGTGTAAGTGACATCGATCAATCGGCTACATGCTGTGGGCCGGACGATGTTGCGAGACGCTGCTCAACAGAATCTCGCGAAGCCGTCCGAACGGTGTCGTACTACCCGAATCCAACGCGTCACTGCCCCGTCCCGCCGGCCGGTGCGCATCCGGCCACGGCGCTTGTCTGCCAGGCTATTTGCCGCTCGAGGTACCCACGACCAGCGCGGGCAGCGCCGACGAAAAATGCATGGGCGTAGCCAGCGCGACGCTGCGAATCTGCATGTCGATCTGCGCCACGCTGGTGTTCAACTCAACGTCTTTCAACCGGCTCATCAACTCGGCCCATTGTTCGATAGACACGAGACAGGCAATGGGTCGCTGATGCCGCATCACGATCAACGGCTGCTCGCCTGCATCGCGTAATGCCTTCGACGGATTCTTGCTCAGGTCGCGCGTCGTGATTGAACGCGCGCTATGTGTCGCCGACGTTTCCATTCAGGTCCCCTGCAAAGACAACCTACGGTTAACCGCCGTCAAGGTGTGAGCTCGCCTGCACTTACCGCATGCAAAACGAACGCAAACATGAAGTAATGTTCAGTAAGGTGCTACAAGACCGACACAGTCTATACAGACCGGTCTATTTAGGCGATAGGTCAGACAACAAAATTCGTTGAATTATTTTTGACATTACCTTACTGAAACATTACGCAGGACTGCAGAGCGCGAGAATGAAAAAAAGCCCACCGGGCGGGCGCGGGAAGCGCCGACCTGGTGGGCGAGCGGGAAGCGGTTGAGGTGCGGTCAGGCGAGTCTAAGCAAGCTCTCGTGCAGGTCGTCGTAGTACTGGGCGCAGGTATTCAAACGCCATTGGGCGCCCACGTAGACGTCGTTCATGCGATGCGGAAATTTACCGGCCAGCGGGACGATCACGTTCGACAGCCAACCTTCGGCATGCACCACATCGATGCTGACGTGTTCGTCGTAGTAGTCCAGCTCGCCGGCGCCACCGAGGCCAAGGCGCCGGCAACCGCGCGTGAGCTTTTCATACTGGGACGGGTCCAGCAGTTCCGTCACCGCCATGACGCCGAGCGACTTGAAGCCCTGGCTGCGGTTCAGGCCGGTCATCATGAACAGGTTATAGCCGGCAAGCCCCTGCCAGTTGAGCAAGGACGCGTGATCGTCCTCGGCCGGCGCAATGCCGGTGGTGAGCAGCAGGTTGCGGAATAGCGTCACGTGACTGCGCACCGGATCGCCCTTGCCGGCTTCGTCCCAGAAGTTCTGCGAAAGCTCGCCGCGCACGGCCGGGTCGGAGCCCAGCAAGGCAAGCACGATCAGATCGAAAAAGCGGATGTTGAGCGCACTATCGCTGCGGAAGAATTCCGTGAGTTGCGTCTGGGTGGCCTGCGTCTCAAGAAAATCGAACAGCGGATGCTTCGAAGCGCGATGCCGCGCCGACGTCGAACAAATCGCCTCGATCAGTTCCTGCGGAGTGCGCAGTTCGACCGGTGCGATCTCGCCCAATGCCGCCGAGCCGAGCCAGCGGCGTTCGATGCTGCCGCGCAGACGGGTCAGATAGGGATTGAACTGGTTGTGCGTGCGCATGCTCGCGGCCGGCGCAACGTGCAGGTCATATAGTGCGAACAGAATGGCATGCACGTCCGCAAGGGCGCGTTCGTCATGCTGTTCGAAGGCGGCGTCCACGGTCCGGTCGACCTGCTTCGACAGCGCGTCGAATTCCCCCGGGTATTCGTCGAAGTACATTTCGAGCGTGGGGTCTTCGACAATCGTCCGGATCGCCGCGGCGACATTGGTCCATGTGGAAGAGTTTGCCGCGAGCGGCGGTAATACGATCTCGCGCCCGGGCGATTGACTCGCGTGTTCGGACGAGCTTGGCATGCTAAACATGGGCATCCTCGACGTGGATGTTTGTTATGCATCCGCATGCGGGTCACGGATGGCCCGACACAACAAAAGGCCGCTGCAGGCGCGAGCGTCGGTGCTTGCGAATTGTGTGGTCGGGGCGTTTCAGCCGCATGTCGAAAGGTACTGACAATTTCAACCAGGTGCGTCGTGGCGCGCACAAGTCACGGGCTTCGCGTTTCGCTGCGCGCCGCTAACGGTTCCACGCGACCGCGGTGACTAGCCGAGGTCGATAGGCACGTACTGGCGGCTCGTGCCGCGCTGGATCAGCAGCGCCGCATTCCCACGCGCGAGCCTGAGCGCCTCGGCAAGCTGATCGATCGTCGCGACCGGCGTTTCGTTGACCGACAGGACGATATCGCCCGGCTTGAGTCCGACGCTCGCCGCGCGGCCCGTCACCTGCTGCACCAGCAGACCGTGATCGACGCCGACCTTTTGCTGCTCCTGCGGCGTCAGCGGCCGCACCGTCACGCCAAGCCGCGAAGGCGTCTGCGTCGCAGCGGGTGCGGCGCCGTTCGCATCCATCGCGCCCACTGTGACCGTCATATGCGTCGCGGTGTTCGAACGCCAGACCAGCAGATCGACCTGACCGCCCGGCCGGACCCTGGCGACGGCCGTCAGCAGATCGGCCGAGTCGCTGACCGGTGTGGCGTTGACTGCCAGTACGACGTCGCCCGGTTGCAAGCCGGCCTGCGCGGCCGGCCCTCCCGGCTCCACGGTGCTGATCAGCGCCCCGTCCGGCTTTGCCAGCCCAAACGAGCGCGCGAGCGACTGGCTGACTTCCTGCACCACCACACCCAGCCGTCCGCGGCTCACCTGACCGGTCTTCTGCAACTGGTCCTTCACGTCGAGCGCCACGTCGATCGGAATCGCAAACGACAAACCCTGGTAGCCACCCGTTTTCGTGTAGATCATCGAATTGATCGCAATCACACGGCCATCGAGGTCGAACAGCGGGCCGCCGGAATTGCCGGGGTTGATCGGAACGTCGGTCTGGATGAACGGGATATATGCCTCGCCGGGCAGCGAACGGGACTTGGCGCTGACGATGCCGGCCGTCACGGTATTGGCAAATCCATAAGGAGAACCAATCGCCATCACCCAGTCGCCCACCTCGGTGCGGTTCGGATTGCCGGTCACGACCGCCGGCAGATCTTTGGCGTCCACCTTGACGAGCGCGACATCGGAGAGCGCGTCGCTGCCGATCACCTTGCCCTTGAACTCGCGCTTGTCGGTGAGCTTCACGTCGACTTCGGTCGCATCGCCCACCACGTGACGGTTGGTCAGGATGTAGCCGTCGCTGCTCACGATAAAGCCCGACCCCAGGCTCATTTCTTCGCGATTGCCGATTACGCGCCGCGCCAGAAACGGCGCAAGCGGGTTACCCGGTTCGATGCCGGGCGGCAACTGCACGCCCATCTGCGTCACCTCGCGCGTCACGCTAATGTTGACCACAGCCGGGCCGTAGCGTTTGACGAGGCTCGAGAAGTTCGGCAGCGCGGCCTGCGCGAGCGGCGCCGGCGCCGACTCCTGGGCCTGCGCGCCGGGCGGCAGTGCCGCGCCGCCTGCGATCGCCGCGGCCCACGTCGTCGCCAGCGCGAGCGTGACCCAGCGGGGCTTGCGAATAGATTGCGACCTGTCGTTCATAGCGTTGTCCCACGTCCTTGCGAATGACGCATCTGCGCAGCGTGTACGTCCCGCATGCCCGCCGCGTGATCCGATCCCGCCGCGTTTGTCGCGCGTGCTCATCGGGGCAGCGGCACGGCTTGAGGCGGTTGCGGACGCTGCGGCGTCACCGACTTGCCCCAGTTCGAACCGAAGCGGATGCTTTCGGCGGAGTAGTTGAAGGTGCCCGTGCGATTGGAGGGCCCGGTGGCAAGCGCTTGCGCGGGATTGGCCGCGGACGCGCCGCCTGCCACGCTGGCCGGTGCAAGCTGCTGGCTGAGGCAGTCGTATGAAAGCGCGCGCACGCCGTCCACTTCGGCGTCCACACAAACCCGCTTCGACGGCGCCGCTGTTGCTGCGCCTTCCGGTGGACCTACCACCCGTTGCGCCGACGCAGGAAGCGCCGCGCCGATCCAAACCGCGACGACCAAGGTCCACGCGCGCATGCGCCGGGCACCCGGTCCAGCCGTCTGCCGAACGGCTATCTCTTCGCGCTCATTGATCATCGCCGTCTTCCCGATGCGCAAACCGCTTTGCGGCATTGCGCTGCATGAAGCGATCGAAGGCCCGCATTTCAGCCCGGCTGATCGCCACACGGCCGATATCCTGCGCCCGCTCGACCCGCACCACCCGCTCCCAGTGCAGAAGCTCCGCGGCCGTCGGAAACGGCGTATGAAGCGGGTCCCGATACATCAGCCGGAACAACTGCGCGGCCGGCGCGCCGGCACGCCACAGATCGCCGACGTCGCGCACCCGTCCGTCGAACCAGAAGCGCACCCACGTCATCTCTTCCTCGCCGCTGCGCACGGCGATAAAGCCGGCGAGCACCAGCAGGACATAGGGCACGTCCTTCAACTCCAGCGGCGCATAGGACCACAGGTTCAAGACGTCGGCGTATTCGATCAATTCGGTGAAGCGCTCGAGACTCAAAACCGGCACCATGCCGCGTGCAATCCGGAAGTGCCGCTTCCAGTTGAACAGAAAGCGGGCACGCTGCTCCTGCGCCACCAGCGGTCGCGACAAGGTGCTGACGACGAGGCCGTCAGGCTGATAGTTCGAGGTCGCCAGCGGACAGCGGGCGGAGTCCGAGTCGGACAGGTGCCTGAAATAGGCGAACCCGCGCCGTTGGCGATGCGTCTGCACCAGCACCCCGAGGCACAGCGGACATCGCAGCGTCACCTGGACGCCTTGCACGCCGGCGCCCGCCTGGTCGCGCAGCGCGTACTCGTCGACATAGCGCTCGTCGAGCGGGTGCAGGCCTTTGTCCAAGATCACCACGCGTTTGTCGCAGCGCTCACTGCGCCGCGCTCAGCGCCTTTTTCAGGGCGCCTTCGTTGATCGCCACCGTGCCTGGCCCCACCGCCTTCGCCAGATAAGCCTGGGCGGTTTGTGCCTCGCGCTGCTGACGCAAGGTCGCACGGATCTGCTCTTTCACGTCGGCGAACGGACGCACGCTCGCCGGGCGCGATTCGATCAGCTTGACGATATGGAAACCGGCGGCGGTCTCGATCGGCTGCGAGACGTCGCCCGGTTTCATCGCATCCGCGGCCTTGCGGATTTCCGGCAGCAGCGCCTGATCGGGCACGAAACCCATGTCGCCGCCGTTCGCGCCGCTCGCCTTGTCCTGCGAACTGCCCTTGGCGATGGCCGCGAAGTCCGCGCCGCTCGCATGCGCCTGTTTCGCCAGATCGGCCGCCTGCTTGCGAGCCGCGTCGAGCGTCGCCTTGTCCGCGGTCTGCGGAGCGGCAATGAAAATCTGCGCAAAGTGCAGCGCCGCCGGCAAGATGAAGACCGACTTGTTCTGATCGTAGGCCGTCTGCATATCGGAGTCCGAAGGATAATCGGACGGCGGCGCCGAGATCGACGCCAGATAGCTGCGCGCGAGCGCTTCCTGCTGCGCCTGCTCGAGCACGCGCTTCACCTGCGGCTGCTTGTCCCAACCCTTGGCGCGTGCCTCGGTCAGCACAGTCTGCTCGGCGAGCTTGGCGCGCACGAGCCGATCGAGTCTGGCCGGATCTGCGGCGAGGCGCATCCGCGTATTCGCGTCGAGCGACTGCAGCACGCTCGTGATATCCGACTGCGTGACGGACGCCTGACCGGTGCTGGCAATCACGTCGTCCTCTGCGTGCGCCGCAAGCGAGACGCCCATCAGGGGCCCGCATACAAGCAGGCCGCTCACTACCCTGGCAACTGTCTTCATCGAAAACCTCCCACTCCTGCGTTAGCCAATCGACGACCGTGCGCTGTCGCGCAACGCGCCGTCGCCTACAACTGTGCAGCCAGACTCAGGCGCACTACTACCGGTTGCCGCATGCCGGGCGGCGGCGCGCGGCCGACCGACTGCGCGCTCAACACCTGCCGCAGATCCGCCTCGGCCTGCGGATCGCCGAACGGCGCGAATTCCACCTGCGTCACGCGTCCCGTCGCACCGATCCACGTCCGGATGCTCAACACCACCGGCACCCCGGTCGGGCCGGAAGCCGCGTCGGGCTGCATCCGCTGCTCGAGAAACGCGTGAAAACGCTGCGCTGCGGGCGCTTCGCCTTCGAGCGCCGCCTGGAAGTGGGCCGAGATCCGTTGCGCGTACGTCACCCATGCCTGGGGTGCCTGATCGACCGGCACCGTACCGGCTTGCGCCGGCGCGCCGAATCCGAACAAGCCGACCACCGCCGCTGCCAGCGCGCCGATCCAGCTGCCGCTATAGCCGCGCGGCTTCACTGCAGGGTCGCCCCGTGAGCGGCGTCGCCTGCTTCCGCAGCCGGCTGCGCCTCGGCGCGCTTCGCCGCAGGCGCCTGCTGGCTCTGCTGCACTTGCTGCTGGGCCTGCGCGATCGCCGGACGGTTGCGCAGATGCAGCAGAAACTCCTGAATCAGGCGGTCCCACAGTTCGATCGTCGAGCTCAGATAGCGCTCGGTCACACCACCGGCGACGATCACGTCCATCTCCAGCAGCAGGAATTGCGCGGTGGAAGACAACCGCGCGAAACGCTTCGAGCGATTCCAGCTCAACACCAGTTCCGGCGGCAGTTCGCCTTGCACCTGCATCGCACAACTCAGCGTGTAGTCGAGGTAGGCGCCTTGGGTCGCGGCGGCGTTGCCGAAGCGCACCGCAAAGCCCACTCCCTGGCTCGCGCTCATCAACTGAACGATGCCGTTCTGCTCGGCGGGGGTCACGCGGTAACCCGCCGCCTTGAAAAGATCCGCCACCTGTTCGACCGCCACTGCTTCGAGCACCTTTTGTGCGGTGGTGGTTTGTGCGACTTCCGTTTCCTTGCTTGCCATGATCATTTCCCTTGGTTCTGGTGAATGCCAACACGCCCGACAGGTCGTGCGCGCTGCGCATCGAGACGCCCATCCATGAAGCAGCCCGAGCAGCGCTGCCCTACTTCGACGCCGCCGGCGCGGACGCCGGCGCTGCCGCTGCGCGCGGATCGAATTTCCCGGCGTAGAGCTTGTCGCCGAAGTCCTGCCCGATCTCGTCGTACTTCACGCGCGCACTTTGCGCAAACGGCTCGCGCGATTTCAGATATGTGCCGAAACCGACGTGCTCATACGCATCGAGGATCTCGTGGCCCACTTCATAGAGCTGGGCGTTCTTTGCCTCGCAGGTCTGCAGTTGCGCAGATGCCGTCTTGAGCTGGCCTTCCGCCTGGGTACGTTCGGCGTCATGCGAACGCGACTGCGCGACCAGGTCTTCGTACGCCGAACGATATTTCGCCAGTTGCTGGTCGTCCTTCGCGTGACTCGCCTTCTCGGCGGCGAGCGAACGTTGCGCGGCCGCCTGCTCGCCCGAGTTGCCTTTGGCAGCGGCCAGGTCGGCTTGCGCCTGTTTCAGGTCGGCCTGCGCCTTGTCGCGCTGCTGCTCGGCCTGGGCCTTGTCGGCCTGCAACTGCGCCTGCCCGTCCTGCAGATCGCGCAACTGCTGCGTAGTGGTACGAAGTTGCGAGCGCAACCGGTCTTCGATGCTCTGCGCCGAAGCCGGCGCGGCGACGCACAACAGGCCGCCGAGCAAGCCGGCTGCGAGCAGGATGCGGTGACACGCTTGGGTGGACGTTCTCATGGCTCGCCTCAGAAATGGGCGTCAAGTTCGAGCTGCAGCACGTCGATCGACAGCGGCGGCCCGTAGACTTCGCGTGCGCTCAGATAGCGGGCCGACAACCACGCATTGCGTGCGACCGCATACTGCGCGCCGATGATGTAGCCCTTCGCGTTGGTGCCGCCCAGGTTGAAGTCCGGATCGGTGAACGCATCGAGCACTGCGTCCGGTTCCAGATACTTGTACGTCACCGAGAAGTTCCACTGCCCCTTCTCCAGCGTATCCGGCTCGCCGAGCGTCACCTTGAACAGGAAGCCGTTGGCGCCGCTCTTGTAGTCCGCCTGGGTAACTGTGCTGGACGAACTCGCGTTGTTGTAGTTGTTGACCGGCGTCGAGGCCGCGCTGAAGGCGGTGTTCGTGTTGTACGCCAGGTTGCGCACGTACTCGCCGTCGAGCCGCAGCTTGAAGAGGTCCGTCACCTTGGTATCCCACTCGAGCTTGGCGTCGAACAGGCGGTAGTTGTAGGCCAGCCCGAAGAGCTGCGGCTCGGGCGTGTCGCCCGCCGGGAGATTCGGATTCTGCGCAATGTTGCGCAGCGCGATCAGCGTGTTGCCCTTTTGCATGGAAGCGGGCGCATCGTCGTCGGTACTGCAGCTCGTCGCGCCCAGGTACAGCGCGCATGGCGCGGACAACTCGCCCTTCAGATTCATGAAGTCGTAGTAGGCAATCGCGCCTTTGAGCTTGTTCTGCTCGTCGATTTTCCACTCGGCACCCAGTTGCGCGCCCAGCATCCACTTCGTGTTGCTCGAGGACGAATCCGCATTTTCGCCGACGAAGCTGTCCGAGCTGTACTGGATCGGGAATACACCGGCCGTACCGAACAGCGTCACACTGTCGTTACCCGGCAAGAGGTGACGGAAGTTCGTGGCAATGCCGTCGAACTCCAGGTCCCTCGAATACAGCAGATCCGACGAGAAGAACGGATTGTCGAAGCGACCCGCGGTGACGTTTAGCCATCCCAGGGGTTGATATTTGAACCAGGCCTGGTTCAGCCAGATATTCTGTCTGCCGAAGTCGTTACCGAGCAGCGTGGTGGTCGACGCCGGGCCGTCGGTGTCGCCGCTCGCCAGTTGCACGCCTGTGCTCAACTGGTCCGAGATCACGGCGGTCACGCCCAGACGCGCACGGACGCTGGCTTCGTTGCGATCCTGAGTAGTATTCAGTTGCGGCGGGACGCTCGTGTTGGTATTCGGATTGACGTCGTACGGGGTACCCGAGTTGATAGCCGCAAAGTTCGTCAGACCCGTCACGTTGCGCGGCGAGAAGTACTCGCCCTCGTCACGCACACGCACATCGCCGTTGATCGTGATGCGCGAGACCCAATCCGGAAAGGTGTTCGGCTGCGCCCAGTTCTCGGCCTTGGCCTGCGCCACCACTTCCTGCTTCACCTGGTCGCGAATCTGGTCCCGCACCACTTGCGGCACGTACGGCACGGCGACGTCGCCCGGTTGGGTCGGCGCATTCACCACGGCTGCGGCGGCGCGCGGCGCGGAAGCCGAGGCCGCCTTTGCCTGCGCGGCTTCGGCCTGCGCCTGGGCGATCAGGCCGCTCGCGCTTGCCTTCGTCAGCACGCCCTGTTTGACGAGCAGGTTGATCAGGTTGATCACCGTGCTCTCGGTAGGCGGCGCCGTGCCGGCGGCCGCCTGGGTCTCGAGCGATTGCGCATGGGCGCCGCCGGCGAGCGTCATGCCGAGCGCGCCGAGCACCGCGAAGCAGACGCGCGTGCGTCGCAGCCGTCCGCCTTCACCCATCACGCTGCGGCGTCCCCGTGCCGTATCCATAGACATTCCCATTCTCCACTTAACGTGCTGATTTTTTACTGGTGCTGCCCGCTCACGAGTGCGTGAGCGAACCGGTTATTGAATCCGTTGCCGACTCTGTCGAGGCGCTCCGCTTACCCAGGCTTGCGGCCCTGCAACTTGACGAGCTTCGGGTACACCGTTTGCGGCGGCGGTGCTTCATCCACGCGTCCCAGGCTCTCGACCGCCGCGATGACCGCATCGTCGATGCGGGCGTCGCCCGTCGACTGCACGATCGTCACTTTGGTAATGCGGCCCGACGGGTCCATCCACAGATTGAGGCTGCCTGTGAAGCGCGCGCCGCCCGCCTCCTGGACATGCTTGTCCTGCTCGATGGCCCGCTGCAGCGTGTAGCCCAGGTACTGCGCGTAACTCGCGTTGCCGAAGCTGCCCGTACCCGAGCCGCTGCCTGCCATGCCGGTGCCGTCGCCCGCACCGATGTTGAAATTGTCCGTACCCGCCTGGGCCGGGGCGTTCATCGTCATCTGCTTCGGCTGGTTGTCCGAAGGCTTGGGCGCCTCGGCCGGCTTCGGCGCAACCGTCGGCTTGTCCACCGGCGTCTTGACGGTCTCCTGGGTTTTCTCAGGCGGCGGCGTCTGCTTCGGCGGCGGCGGCGGTGGTGGTGGCGGCAACGGAATGACCGTAGTCACTCGCGGCGCTTCGGCACGCTTGACGCCAGCGGTGTCGCTCGCGAAATGCCAGACGAGAGCCGCGACACCGAGCAGCACGAGTACGGCAATCGCAGGCTTCAACCAGCGCCGCCCGCCGCCTTCCGGATCGTCGCCGCGCCCGTTGTCGTAGGTCATTTCCATGGTCGTTCCCTAGCCGCCTTGCGGCGCCTTGCCGGTGACGAGGCCGACCTGCGACAGATCGAGCCGGCGCAACAGATCCAGCACGTCCATGACCTTCTGGTACGCAACGGTCGAATCGCCCTTCAGGACAATCGGAAACTCGGGCGTGAGGGCCTTCTGCGTACGCAGCCGGTCCTCCAGTTCCGCCATCGACACGGGATACGCATCGAGGAAAATCTGCCCCGAGTCGGACACGGTGATCGCCTTCGTCTGCGGTTTGGCGAGGCTCGTCGAGGAACTCGCTTTCGGCAGATCGACCTTGATACCCTGCACCGAGGCGGTGGTCATGATGATGAAAATGATCAGCAGTACATACGCCAGGTCGAGCATCGGCGTGATGTTGATGTCGTCATAGGGCTTGTCGTCGTCCTGAACTTGCATCGCGGTTCTCCCTGTTCGTCAGTTCCCCGCCAGCGAGTGGTCGGGGCTGCTGTGCGCTTCGGCAAGACGCGTCACGAATTCGTCGACGAAGACCTGCATGTTGGCCGTCACATTCTTGTTGCGAATCAGCAGGTAGTTGTAGCCAAACAGCGCCGGGATCGCGACGAACAGACCTGTCACGGTGGCGAGCAGCGCCGCGGCGATACCCGGCGCGATCGCGTTGACGTTCACGTCGCCGGCCGCGGCAATCGCGGCGAAGGTAATCATCACGCCGACCACCGTGCCGAGCAGGCCGAGGAACGGACCGCCGGAGATGGCAATGGTGAGCAGAACCATCGACTTCGAAAGCCGCTGGTTTTCACGCACGAGTGTGGCGTCCATGGTGGCGCGGATCGCTTCGATCGATTCCGCCGTGATCAGCGTGCGGCCGCTGCCGTCCACACGGCTATGGATTTCCGCCACCCCGGCGCGGTAGAGCCGGTAGAGCGACGACTCGCGCAGGCGCCGGCCGTCGTCCGATTTCTCGTCGATGTGCGCGAGACCCACCAGGTGCTTGCCCGCCACTTCACGGAAGCGCCGCACGAAGAAACCATTGGCCTTGTCCACGGTGCCCACGTAGCTGGCCTTGTTCCACATCACGAACCACGAGACGAACGCCATCAGCAGCAGAATGCCGATCACCACCCAGGCATCGACCGTGACCGACTTGACGATCACGCCGAAGTAGCCGAAACCGAAGCCCGACTGCTTTTCGTCGGCGCCGTAGTTGACCAGTTTCGATTCGGCGCCCTGGCTCATGACGTCCACGGCGAACAGCGTCGGCGAGCGGGCAACCTTCGAGAGACGCAGTTCGTCGATCTCGCCGCTAAAGCCGCTAAAGCCGGCCGGTGCATTATCGACATCGCCGCCGACCGCCGCCGGCGTGTTCAGCGCAGGCAGCGCGGCCGGCACCTGGGCGTACTGCTTGCCGCCTACGTACAGCGTCACATTCTTGCCGTCGGCGCTCACCGCAATCTGCGTCCATTGATTGACGGGGAGCGCGGCGCCGGCTGCGCTCCGCTGCGGCGCACCTGCGTTGTCCACCTCGGCGAACGGCACGCCGTTGTCCAGACCGATCAGCAGGGCATGGGCGCCGTCACGGCGGCTATACAGCAAGCTTTGCGGTGCGAGCGCGTTGGGCTTGACCCACGCGCTGAAGCTGAAGCTGCCGCCTTCGGGTACTGCCAGCGACGGGCTCGCCGCGAGCTTGAGCGGCATCGATCCGTTGAACTGCGCAGCCTTGCCGACGATACCGTCCTCGGCGATACGCAGCGGCGCGTTCTGCGCGTGATTGCCGTACGCGGTGCTGTCCTTCGGCGGCGTGCCGGCCGCGTCGTTGAAGTGATAGACGAGCGTGTAGTCCGGGTCGAAGGTCTCGGCGGGCTTGCTGCCGTCGGGCGCTTTCTTGTTGCCGTAGTACATCCAGATGTTCTGCGTGGCGCCCGCCGGAAACTGCGCCACGTCCACCCAGATCAGCGCCACGCCGAGAACCGGATCGTATTGCTGGATCTGGTAGTTCAACGGGGTCTTGTCGTCCGCTGCAACGAAGCGGATGTCCGCGCCGTTATCCTCGAGTCCGTCGAACTGGAAGTTGCCCGAGTGCAGGCGAATCAACAGCGGCACACGTCCAGCGGATTCCGCGATATTGCCGCCTTTCGGGCTGGTATCGATGGTGATCGCCTTGCGATAGGACCAGTCGTTCTGCCACCAGGCATTGGCCACGCCCGGCAGAAAACCCACCAGGACCGTCAATAACAGGAATAAAGCTCGCTTCACAATCCACTCCCCTGATCAAGCCGGCCACATCAGCACGCGCCGGCGCATCGCCTGTAGAAAAACCGGTTAGAAACTCGCGCGCACGTAGAAGTCGAAGCGCGGGTTATAGGCCCTCGTGAACGTTCCGGCCTTGAGCGGGAACGCCATTTCAAGGTCCGCGCTTGCGTACTTCAGCAACTGGATGCGCGAGCCGAGTCCAACGCTGGCCATGTTGAAACTTGAGATCTGCTCGGGCAGCGGACTCAGCAGCCACAGATGCGCCGCGTCGACGAAGGCGTGAAAACGCCATTCGTTGACGGCGCTGCCCACGTACTTCGCGATCGACGGACTGCTCAGTTCGAGCGAGCCGATCACGCCGCTGTCGGCGGTGTCCTCGGCTTCCAGATAGCCGCGCACGGTATTGATGCCGCCCGCCGAAAACTGTTCGCTCGACACCAGCGGCGAGTTCGCGAATTGCGCGCTCACGTGGCCATGGAGCTGAACGTCGTCCGGCAGGTCCTGGGTGTGGTTGACGTCGAACTTGCCGTAGATGAAGTCGGCCGTTGCGTTGTAGCGCTTGTTGTCGAACGCATCGGCGTCGCTGCCCACGCCACGGATATCGGTCGTGATCGACGCGGAGAATGTGGTCTGCGAATTCTTGCGGTTCAACTGCCCCGTGTACCCGAGAGTCACTGGCACATAGGTCAACGGCGCCGTAGAGGTCGTGCCCGCGATCGTGTCGTTTTCGTCGAAATGCTTGTGGTCGAGTTCGACGCTCACCGACTGCGTGTAGGTATCGGTGGAGGGCAACGCGTACATTGCCGTGAACCCGAACGAGGTGCCCTTGCCCAGCACGTTCGTACCGCCCAGAGACGCCACGTCGCTGTTGGAGTGGAACACCGTCCCGAGGAAACTCCAGTGAGTGCCCTGCAACGGCGCCAGGTAGGAGAACGAATACACCTCGGCATCGCGCGGATGCTGCGGCGCCAGCAGGAAGCTGCCCGACACCACATGCCCGAGCTGCCAGAGGTTCGAGTAGCTGAGGGACGCGACCGTGCGCAGCACCGAGGTATCCGGGCTCTGGTCGTTGTTGAGTTCGAGGCTGCCGTGCGCCGGATTCTGGTCGTCCACCTTCAGATCCACGTCCACCGTTTGCGGCAAGCTGCCCGGCTTCAGCACGGGGACCACCTGGTGGTCGGGCGATTTGTTCAGGTCGGTGAGCTGCTGCTGGGCGTCGGTGAAGTCGGGCACCTTGCCTTCCGCCAGCGCCGGGACGGCATCGCGAATCGCTTGCGGCGAGGTGTATTGCGCGCCTTCCACGCGCACTCTGCCGACCTTCGCTTCCACCACCTGCAGCACGATCACGCCGTCCTTGACCTGCTGTCGCGGCAATTCAACCACCACTGATTGATAACCGCGGTCCTGGTACACCTTCTGCAGCGCGTCACGCGCGGCGTTGACATCGTCGAGCGTGCGGTCCGGCCCTTCGAACGGGTAAACCGCCTTTTCGATGTCGAGGCTCGGCAACGTCGAGTTGCCGCGCACGATGTATTCGTTCACGTCGAAGCGTCCCAGCTGGTTTCCCGCACCCGACGCCGTGCCAGACGTGCCCGTGGAAGCAGGCGTAGCAGCCGGCGCCGGTGCAGCATTCGACTGCGCATGCGCCGTACCGGCCAGCGTCACGCTTCCCGCTAGAACCACCCCGGCCAGACAGCGCCGGCGATTCGATGCTTCCCCGTACATCTTCGGCGTCATTGCCGCCACTCCTTCATTTGCGCGATGATCCGGCTCGTCGTGCAGCGACCGGTGAATTGTCAAGACGTGGACAATACAAACGTCAGAAGTCCCGTTCATGACCAATGCTACGTACAACGAACGAGTTAAACGACTTCGCCCCACTGTCTGACGAGGGAATCCTGCTGTTGCGGAAACCGGATTGACGGGTGACCCGCATCAAACTGCATGGCAGGACACCGCATGGCACCGAAGGACAGTCGGTTGGCGCGGAGATGCATCAAACCCTGGCGGCATGATAGCCAGCATGCGTGTCAATTTTTTTCACGATGTTGCGTACTATTTGTACGCAACACCTGTCACGACAGCGCACACGTTGCGGACTACGATCTTTGCACCCGACGACTGGACGACCCGGTTCGCAGCGGCCAGAACCGATGGAGAGTCAATGTGCAACACGAGCCGTAAGCCGGTCTCGCGACAGTTCAGCGCTGCGCGGCCGAGGACGCCGCAACGCGGTATCGCTATCGTCACGGTGCTGCTGGTGGTGGCGCTGGCCGCCACGCTGGCGGCCAGCGTGGTGTGGCGCGAACTGGTGGCGGTGCGCGATGTGGAGAACCAGCGCCTGAATGTTCAAACCATGTGGGTGGAACGCGCGGCCGTCGAATGGGCGCGTGCGACGCTGCGCGCGCAAAGCTCGACGTCCAACGTGGTCTATGTGGGCCAGGCGTGGTCGGCGCCGGTGCAGGACGTGCAGCTCGCGGATTTTTTGCCGCGCGACACCGTCGCACTCAATGGCGAACTGGCACACGCCTACATCTCAGGAGAGGTCGAAGACGCGCAGGCGAAATTCAACCTGACGGATCTGGTCTCGCGCGCGGGACCCAACGCGCCCTGGCAGATAGATAGCGCAGGGATCGAAGCCTACCGGCGCCTGCTTGGCGCGCTTGCGCTCAATCCGACGCTTGCGGAGGCGACCGCGAGCTACATGTTGCGCTCGCTCGGCAACGGCAATGGCGCCGGCGACGGCTGGCCCATGCAACTGGTCTCGCCTCAGGATCTCGCGCGCGTGCCGGGCTACGATGCCGCGACAGTGAAAGCGCTGACGGGTTATGTCACGGTGCTTCCCGAATACACCAACGTCAACGCCAATACCGCCAGCGAGCCGGCGCTGCAAGCGGCCATTCCGACGCTTTCGGCAAGCCAGGCCCATATGCTGGTGGAACGACGCCAGACGGCATACTTCGTGAGCGCGAGCGATATTGCGCTCCTGCTGTCCGCGGTACTGACCAATGGCGCGCTACCGAGCGGCACCCTCGTCAGCACCAATAGCGGCTACTTCCTCGTGCACTGCCGGATCCATTCCGCCAAGGTCAATCTGCGCATGGATACGCTCATCGCGCGCTATGGCATTGGCGATTTCAGTTGGACTGCCGTGGTGTGGGCACATCGTGTTGCCGGCTGAGTCCTGCATGCCGGCCGGAATGGCGATTGGGTTCGCGGCCGGGTTCGCCGCGCGGTTCGCTTTTGGGTTCGCCGCTTTATTAGCGGCTCATCTGCTCCAGCAGGTCGCAGTTGTGAACCTTGGCCAGCAGATCGTTCCACGACTCGATGGACAGCACGCAGGCAATCGGGTGACCGTACTTCGTCACCAGTACCGGCTGCGCGTCGGCCTCCCGCAAAGCCTTCGACGGATTCTTGCTGAATTCGCGCGTGGCCATTTCAATGGCTCCCTGACCCAGTATTTGTCTCACTTGTATTCCCCATAGCCTGACAGGATGTCGCGCATAAGCAAGGCCCTCGAAAATCATACCCTGTGCGGACTGCGATATCTGCGCGATCAAATAAATCTGCTTCGCCGCTTTAATTCACCGGAATCGCCAGTCTATATAGAAGCTCCTGAATTAACAAGGCTGCCCATCAAACAAAGTTTCTCCATGCGAGAAAACCATCTGAGATCCCAGATAGTTACTCTTACAAAGAAGTAATATTATGGTTTCACGACAAAATATCCGTAACATTTCCATTGCCCCGGGAAGGCCGCCGCACAAGGCGGAATCGTCAAATCCCCAGATCCGGCGGCCATGCGGGAAAGGTACGTACTTTTTGGCACAAAACGGTCACAATCCGCGCCGCTTATGTATTGGTTTGAAATTAATAGTAAGCACAGCGCAGACATAATCGGGATCCACGATGCCGGATCAGGATTATTAAAACGGAGCAGGATACGGATTCCCCCAATAGAATTATTGAACGCATAAAATATCCACATTTAATGATCCGTATTAATAATGATTTTCCTCAATTACCGGCCAGCGAGCTTGAAATCCGACGCATCGCAACCGCCAGCGCACTTCGGCGACGGATACGCAGCACGTCGATTCGAAATGGCCATGCGACCTGACAAGCGACACTTAACTCCCCTGCCGAAGAACCCATCTCACCCCGGCGTGCACCGGAAAAATGGATCATCCGTTCATTATTCCAATGGCCGCGCGTTTAATCTCCGACCTGGAGGATTCGTCCTCCTCCCGTGCATTCGTCAGATTAAAAATCGTCACTGCTCCGCAGCCGGCTGCACCGTCACGGAAACATTGGCATGACCCGGCTGCGCCTCGCCGGTTGCATGCGCGCTCACCACGCGCACGTGATCCGAACGCCGCACCTCGTCGAGCCACCCCATCCACACGCCGAACGGCACGTTCTTCACTTCCACCTGCACACCCTTGCCCAGCACCGTGATCTGCGGTGCGGGGATGCCCGCCTGCGACAGCGAGGTAGTCAACGCGTCGCGCAATGCGAGGCCCTGTGGCGCGCGGATCGCGGCAGCGCCTTTGAGACTGCGCACCTCGTCGAGTTGCGTCTGCATCTGCGCCACTTCGTCCTGAAGCAGCGGCAAGCTCGCCCTGATGCGGCTGCAACCATCCCAGGCCGGCGCCCACAACAGGCTATACAGCAGCACCACGGCGAGGAGCGCGCCACCCGCTACCAGCAGCCGCTTTTCTCGCGGCTCGCGAGCCTCGAACCACTCCGTCAGCGCGGCCTTGATGGCGCGGATCTGAGCTTCCATTTGCCGTCTTCCTCCTCTACGGACAGGCCGTTGGTCGCGAGACGGCCTTTGAAGCCGCCCTCGTCGATTTCGGTGCCGGGTTTGAAGCTCACCTCTAATGAGCCGCCGTTGTAATCGATCTCAGCGATAGCAAGCGACGGAATCGGACCGAGCGCATGCGCCAGCGACGCCGCCAGCGCCAGAAAATCGTCCGCACGCAGTTGCCCTGCCGTGCCGCGCAGACGGGCCAGGTCGAGCGTCATCTGCTCGTGCGGACCGAGGACCATCGCCGTGCCCGGAAACGCCGTCTGCACCATTTGCGTCATCTGGGTTTCCAGCGCGTCGCGGCGATGCCGCAACTGCCACCACTGCACGTTCAGGGCAACGATCGACACCACAACCGAAGCCGCCAGCAAACCAAGCGACACGCGCCATGGCTTGAGTCCGGCCGCTGCGGCATGATTACCGCCCGGATTGGCCAGTTCGAACTGGCAGAGGTTGAAGCGGCAAGCGAGCGCAGCGCACGCGACGCGCGCCAGCGGCAAGGTCCGTTGCCCGGCTAACGTGGCGGGTACGACCGCGTGCGACGGTTCGCCATCCTCGTCGAGCGTCAGCGCGTAGACCTCAAGCGGTTGGCGCTGCGCCAACTCCGCAAGCGTGGTGTCCAGTTGTGCAGCCTTCACGCTCATGCCAAGGCCGAGCGAATCTTGCCTGAGCGCGAGTTCCACCCACTCGGAGCGGTCTTCTTCCGCTTCCGCTTCCGCGAATGCACCGTCAACCGACTGACCGGACTGGCGTCGCACGATCAGCACGCTGGCGGCTGCTGGAACGGTGTCGTCGGCAACTGCGTCTGCAATCGAAGGAACGGGCGCCTCAGCATCTGAAGCCACGTCCTCCGGTTCAGCGAGCGGCGTCACCTCCGGCAACGGAATGCATCGGATCAGCGGCACCGCTCGCACGCGCCGATGCCCGGCCGCGGCGAAGCGCTCGAGTACCGACGTGAACCACTCCCGGTCGATCACCGCCAGACAGCGCAGATCGGCCTCCGGCGTCGGCAAGACCGGATCGACTGCCACGTGGCAACGCTGCGCCTCCTGAATCAGATGCTCCTCGACGATGTTCGGCAGTACCCGCCGCAGCCGCGGCCCGGTCACCGGCGGGACCTTCGTGTGCAGCATCAGCGTATCGCGCGCCGCGAAGATCAACACCGTCTCCCCGGCCTGCGGCAATGCGTCGAACGGAGCATGTCCCGCGCGCAGCATCTCGCTCTTGCGCCCGAGCAGCGCAAACGGCATCGGCGTCGCTGGCCAGCCGGCCGGCGCGATCAGATCGCTCGAAGGCAGCAGCACGATCAGGCTCGCCGCGCGCGCGCCTGACGAAGCGGTTCGAGGCGTCGCCCCCAAGGTTCGCGTCATGGTCTGCGCACCGCAAAACTGCCGATCCCCGTGCCCACCACCTGCAGACGCACGCCATCCGAGTCGAGCGTCACCGTGACGGGCACGTCGATGCTCTCGTCGCCGAAGACGATGCGCGGCGTCGCGTTGCCGCTGCCCGTGAAGCGGATCGACACGTCCGTCATTTCGGTCCCCCAGCGATGCGGCCCGAGCACGTCGTCGGCAATCGGGTGCCACGTGCCATCCTCGGCGCGTTGATCGAAGCGGTAGCCGCCGTTGACGGGCTCCCATGCGATGGATGCGGAGCGCACCTCGGCCTGGTCGTCCGCGGATTCGAGCATCGTCGCGAGACGTTGCGCCTCCTCGGCGAGATCCGTGCGGCGGTTGCGTGTCGGCGCCAGGGCGACGATGGCGATCAGCAAGCCCGCAATCAACAGCACCACGAGCATTTCGATCAGCGTGAAACCGGCTGACGGCCGCCGCCGCGAGACGCGACAGCCTGGGCCCCCACGCGCCCGAAGCGCGTCGTGGCGGCCCACGCTACTCCCACGAGCCGATGTCTGCATCGTTGCCCTCCCCACCCGGCTTGCCGTCCGCGCCGTAGCTGAACACGTCGATCGCGCCGTGCACCCCCGGGTTCAGATACTGATAGGCGTTGCCCCATGGATCGTTGGGCAGGCGTTCGAGGTATCCGCCATCCTTCCAGTTGTTCGGCACCGGATCCGTGGAAGGCTTCTCGACCAGCGCGCGCAGCCCCTGGTCGCCGCTCGGATAGCGGCCGTTGTCGAGCCGATAGAGATTGAGCGCCTGCATGATCGTGCCGATATCCTGCTTCGCTGCGACACGACGCGCCTCGTCGGGCCGGCTCATGATCTTCGGCACGATCAATGCGGCGAGAATGCCCAGAATCGCGATCACCACCATGATCTCGATGAGCGTAAAACCGCGCTGGCGGCGCCGCTTCACACCGTCTTTCCCGGAGTGTTGCAAACGATCAGTCATGCTTATCTTCAGTTCAGTCATCATGGATTCACTTTCCCCGTCCAAAAATGCGAAGTGTCCTCTAGCGCCACGCCCCTCCGTCGACACGCACCGCGTACGACCGGAGAACGCGGCACCCCACTCCTCCTCCAAGCCGAGCCGCACCATGCCCCGCTCTCTCCTGCAACCGCTCACGTCTCCCACTACGCTCGCATCGGGCGCTTCGGCCGTCCTGTTCATCGGCGTCGTCGGCTGGTGGACATGGGCCTTTCACGCGACGCCCGTCGTCCCCCTCTCGCACCCGGCGCCACCGGCCCCGCTCGATGCAGCGGCCGGCGCCACGCTGTTCGGCGCCCAGCCCGATAGCGGCCGCCACGATCAGGTGCAACTGCTCGGCATCCTCGCCTTCGATCCGGGCCATGCCGCTGCGATCGTCAGCGTCGGCGGCGATCCTGCTCGCGTCGTTCCGCTCAAAGGCCGGCTTGACGACTCCACCACGCTGAGCGAAGTCCGTGCGCACTCGATCGTCCTCGATCACGACGGCATTCAGCGCGAAATCACCCTGCCTGCCGCCGCCAATCCGGACGGCTTCGTACGCTGAGCAAGCGGACACGTCACTGCACCAGGTTGTTCAGTTCGATAATCGGCATCATCACCGCCAGCACGATCACCAGCACGACGCCGCCCATCGCGAGAATCAGCAGCGGCTCGAGCAGGCTGGTGAGAAACATCGTCCTGCGTTCGAGCTCGCGGGACTCGCCATCCGAAGCGCGATCGAGCATGCTGGTCACGTCGCCGGTCGCTTCGCCGGAGCGGATCAGGTGCACCAGCACCGGCGGAAACGTCTTCGTGTTGCCCAACGCGCGTGAGAGCGACGTGCCCTCGCGCACTCGCACGATGGCGTCTTCGATGTTGGCGTGCATCGCCCGATTGCTGAGCGTTTCGCCCGCGGCCTGCAAGGCGCGCAGAATCGGCACGCCCGCCGCGCTGAGGATGCCCAGCGTGCTGGCAAAGCGCACGGTGTTGTAGCCGCGCACCAGCTTGCCGAACAGCGGCGCGGTAAGCGCCCAGCGGTCGAATGCGAGCCGCGGCCCCGGCTGGGCAAGCACTTGTCGCACGAGCCATATCACGGCCGCCACGCCTATCAAGGTCGCCCACCACCAGTGCCGGATGTAGCCGGAGAGCGCCAGCATCATCACCGTCAGAAACGGTAACTGCTGCTTGGTGCTGACGAAGACGTTGGCTACCTGCGGCACGACATAACTGAGCAGGAAGGTCACGATGCCGAACGCGATGCAGGTCACCACCGCCGGGTAGGTGAAGGCAAGCATGATCTTCTGCTTGAGTGCGTTGCTCTGTTCGATGTAGTCGGCAAGCCGCGAGAGCACCAGACCGAGCTTGCCGGTGTGTTCACCCGCGGCCACCAGCGCCCGGTAGATTTCGGGGAAATCTTTTGGATGCTGCGACAGCCCGTTGGCAAACGAGTGACCGCCCAGCACCTCGCTGCGGATCGCCGCCATCAGTTCGCGGATATACTCGCGCTCCGACTGTTCGCTCAGGACAGCCAGGGTTTCGTCGAGCGGCAGGCCGGCAATCAGCAGGCTTGCCATCTGGCGCGTGAGAATCGCCTGCTCGCGTTGCGACAGTCGCCTGCCGCCTGCCAGCCGTTGTGTCTGCGAACCGCGCGAGCGCGCGCCCGCCGCTTCGACCACCATGGGCGTCAGGCCCTGCGTGCGTAACGCGGAGCGCGCATTGCGGGCGCTATCGGCATCGAGCACGCCCTTCTTCGTCTTGCCCGCGTGGTCGATCGCTTCGAAACGGAATGCCGGCATCGTTCTATTCTCCCCCCGTCACACGTAGCACTTCTTCGAGCGAGGTGCGCCCGGTTTCGAGCCACCGGTTCGCGTCCTCGCGCAGCGTACGCATGCCCTGCGCGCGCGCCGCCGCGAAAATCTCCGCATCCGCGGCGTTGCGATGGACCAGCGGACGGATGTCGTCGTCCATCAACAGAAGCTCGTAGACGCCGCGCCGTCCTGCATAGCCCGATTGCCCGCAACGCTCGCATCCCACCGGATGCCACTGGGTGCGGCTTTGAGCTTCTGCTCCTTCTGCTCTTTGTGCTTCGCCGTCGTCTTCGACACGCTCTTCCTTGCAAGCAGGGCAAAGCTGCCGCACGAGGCGTTGCGCGAGTATGCCGAGCAGGGAAGATGCCAGCAGATAGGGTTCCACGCCCATGTCCGCGAGACGCGTTACAGCTGATGCGGCATCGTTCGTATGCAGCGTCGCCAGCACGAGGTGACCCGTCAGCGATGCCTGCACGGCGATCTGCGCCGTTTCGAGGTCGCGGATTTCGCCGATCATGATGATGTCCGGGTCCTGCCGCAGAATCGAGCGCAGCGCCCGCGCGAAGGTCATGCCGATGCGCTCGTTGACCTGCGTCTGGCCAATCCCCGACAGATCGTATTCGATCGGGTCTTCGACGGTCATGATGTTGCTCGTCGTGGTTTCGAGTCGCGACATCGACGCATACAGCGTGGTCGTTTTGCCCGAACCGGTTGGCCCGGTCACCAGCACGATGCCGTGCGGGCGCCCGATCAGCTTGTCGAATTTCACGAGCGTGTCCGCGGCCATGCCTAGCGCTGCGAGGTTCAGGCGCGAGGCGTCCTTCTCGAGCAGACGCAGCACGGCGCGCTCGCCGTGTCCGGTCGGCAGGGTTGACACCCGCACGTCCACTGGCCGCCCGCCCACCCGCAGCGTGATCCGGCCATCCTGCGGCAAACGCTTTTCGGCGATGTCGAGCTGCGCCATGATCTTGATCCGCGAGATCAGTGCGCCGTGCAGCGCCTTCTTCGGCCGTACCACGTCGCGCAGCGTACCGTCCACGCGAAAGCGCACCACCGAGGCATTCTCGAACGGCTCGATGTGAATGTCCGACGCCTGTTCGCGCGCCGCCTGCGTGAGCAGCGCGTTGATCATGCGGATGATCGGCGCGTCGTCTTCCGATTCGAGCAGATCCTCGACCTCGGGAATCTCCTGCATTAAGCGGGAGAGATCGACTTCGCCTTCCACTTCACCGACCACCTGCGCCGCGCTGCCATCCTGGCGCGCATAGGCCTGGTTGATCGCCAGCGCGAGTTCGTCGGCCGGCAGACGCACGACGGAAAGCGCGCCGAAATTGCGTGCGACTTCGGCGAGCGCGGCATCGCTGGTGCGCTCGCTGATCCAGACTTCGAGGCCGTCGGCATGCTGGTGCGCCACCAGAATCTGACCGGCGCGCGCAAAGCCGTAAGGCACGAGACGCGCCGCGACTGCAGACGGTGCGATGCGTTCGGTGTGTTCGGTGTGCGAGGCGTGCTCCGCCACGGCGACGTCAGCGGCCACAAACGGCACCGCTGCGGACGGAACCGCCGCAGCATCGGCTCGCGCCACCGCTGACGACGCCAAGCCCGACGGCAACGTAGACAGCGTGCTCACGGCTGCGCTCCAGATGTGGTGTTAGCCGGCGCGACCGTGACCGGGTTGGTCTGAACAGCCGCGCCGTTCGTAGCCGGCAAAGGCGAAGCGGTAGAAGGCCCAACGGTCACAGGATTGGTCTGAACCGCACCACCATTCGTCACCGGCACGGGCGCGCCGCCGGGCTGCTGCCGGCGCATCTGATCCAGATTGAACAGGTTCATCGCGGGCGCGCCGCCCTCGGCCGGGCCGAGCGGCATCGGCGGCACCACCGGATCGTCCTTGTCCTTGATCAGGTTGTTATCCGACTTGTACGCGCCCTGCACACCCTGGATGTAGTCGTAACGGTTCTCCGTGACGGCCCGCGCAGTATCGTTATCGCTGATGATCACGGGACGCAGGAACACCATCAGGTTGGTCTTGTTGCGACTCTTCGATTCCGAGCGAAACAGTTGGCCGATCCACGGAATATCGCCGAGCAGTGGCACCTTGCTGTTGCTGACCTGGTAGTTGTCCTGCATCAGACCACCCAGCACGATGATTTCGCCGTTATCCGCAAGCACGGTCGACTGGAGCGAACGCTTGGTGAACTCGGGACCGGCGGGGAACGCCGTCGCGTTGGTCGTGCCGTTCACGATGGCCGAGTCTTCGGTGTAGAGCTGCAGCTTGAGAACACCACCGGCGGTGATCTGCGGCTTGACGTGCAGCGTCAGCCCGACGTCGACGCGGTCGTAGGTATTGAATGCCGAACTCGAGGTGCCGCTCGTGAGGTTCGAATACGACCCCGTCTGAATCGGCACATTCGTACCGACGACGATCTTGGCATCCTCGTTGTCGAGCGTGATGAGGTTAGGCGTCGACAGCACGTTCGCGTCGGCCGTCTGCGAGAGCGCCTGCAGCAACGCGCCGAGTCCCTGCACCCCGAAAATGTTGTGCACCCAACCGATGTTGAGCCCCTGCTGGAGCCCCTGATTGATGAGCGTCCCGGCGAGGCCGGTGGTGCTCCCGGCCGCCGTCAGGTTGACGATGCTGTTACCCGTGCCCGTCGCGAGATTGGTGCCGGCCAGCAGCGCACCGTTCGCGACCTGCCACTGAATGCCGAGATTGGCGTTGGTGTTCGAGTTCAGCTCCACAATCAGCGCCTCGATATAGACCTGCGCGCGCCGCGCGTCGAGCTGGTCGATCACCACCCGCAGGTTGCGATACACCGGCTCGGGCGCCGTGATGATCAGCGAGTTGGTCGCGGGATCCGCCTGGATCATGCCGCCGCCCTCCCCGCCGCCACGCGCACCTTCAACCAGGCCGCCCTGGGCGCCCGATCCGCTACCCGAGGCCGAACCGGAGGCGCCGGTGCCGCCCGTGCTGCCCGTCCCGCTCGTGCCACTGGGCAGCGGCGGCAAACCCGGCGTACCGGTAGACGAACCGGCCCCGCTGCTTCCGCCTACGCCGCTATTACCCTGACTGAAACTCTGCGAGCTGGACTTGTCGGACTCCTCACCGGAATCGCTCGATTGACCCAGCATGCCGCGCAACACCTTGGCGAGGTCGCTCGCATTGGCGTTCTGGATCCGCACCACATGCATATTGCCGGCCACGCGGGTCGGCGCGTCGAGCTGCGCAATCAACGCCTTCGCTTCCTTGATCCGCCCCGGATCGCTTGCGCGCAGCAGCAACGAGTTCAGACGCGGATCCGCGGTGACCGCCACCTTGAGTGTGGCATCGGTATTGCCGATGCCGCTGGGGTCGAGCATCTTCTGCACGATCGGCGCGAGATCCACAGCACTCTCACGCTCGAGCGGAACCACGGCGACCTGCTGCGACACACCCGAATCGACGCCGGCAATGATCGCGGCGATGCGGCGCACGTTGTCCGCGTAGTCGGTCACGACAAGGGTGTTGTCGTTCGGATAGGCGGCAATGGTGTTGTTCGGGCTGATGAGCGGCCTCAGTATCGGCATCAGGGCCGTGGCCGACTCGTTCTTCAAGCGGAAGACCTGGGTGATGACGACATCGCCGTGCGCCTGCGGCGCATTGCCGACATAGGTAGGCACGCCCTGCAGCTTCGCGTCCGCTTCAGGCACGACCTTGAGGATGCCGTTGTCCTGCAGCAGCGCGAATCCCTGCATGCGCAAAGCCGCTTCGAGCGTCTTCAGCGCCCGCTCCTTGCTGACGGGGTTGTCCGAGACGATGTTGAGCTGTCCCTTGACGCGGGGGTCGACGATGATCGTCGTGTCCGTCGCGGAGCCGATCGCCCTTGCGACCTGACTGATATCGACATTCGAAAAACTCAGATTGACCTGCGCATGCGCAACATGCGCGGTCATGGCGCCAACGGCGAACAATACGCCCACTGCGCGACGGATGCCGGAACAACCAGACCTCGTGGCTTTCATAGGAATGAAATCGCTTTAGACGGATTTTTCGATAACTTAGGCCCACCGTGCGTCAAATGCATGTCGAATTTTAAGTACCATTTTCATATTTTCTGAAATATGCCGGTTGCGTAGTCAAATTAAAGTATACGTACTATCTTTCACGCAAGAGACTTGACCGGTGGATACGATTATCGACATTTAAATCAACTAAAAGCGAAGCCTATGGCGGGACGAAACATTTATAAATGCCTGTCTCTCCGCGCGAGCCGTGGCTCATTACCATGAAAGAGAAGCCGATCCTGACGTACGCGCTGGATGCGACGGACCATCGGCGCGTCACCGCTGAGCAGTGTCTTGACGCTGCCGGCCGCGACGATCCGCTCGAGCACCCGCCGCTGCGCTGCCCCGTGTGTGGCGAAAACGTCCACGCTGCGCACATGCAGGACCGTGCGCATACCGCTCACTTCGTTCACATTGCGGGAGAACGCGCGCAGTGTCCGCTCGTGAACAGCATGCTGCCGGTCACCAGCACGTTCACGACAATCTATCCGTACGACGCGGCGCTCGGGCATCAGCGCCGCAACGAGTTCGCCCAGCACTGGCAACAGCATCTCGCGGAAATCCGCCGGCACGTGCCCAGTTTCAGCGTGGTGAGGCTCACGCACGGCATTGCGCAAGCCGACGTGTTGCACATGTGGTCGTGCCCCACGCTCGCCCAGCAGGACATTCCGTACGTGCTGCTCGTGCTCTCGGCATTCATTGCGCAGAACCCCGGCGCCGCGCACCCTTCGTGGCTTCGTTTTGTGTTCGATGCCTCGGTGCAGAACATTGCCGATCTGCGCCAGCCGCGCAGCGCTGCGCCGCGGCTGTTCCGCCTGCGCTATCGGGCCTCGCACCATTCCATGTTCCCGAACGCCAGCCATCTGCTCGATTGGGCGGAGGTTCCGATGAGCGGCGCGTTCCTGCATGAGACCTTCGCCAGCGTCATGGTGGCGGAGGCGGCGACCTTCGCGCAGTTCATGGATCTGGACGCTCAGGCGAGCAGCCAGCCGGGCGAAAGCCGGCTGTTCGACGATTGAGACCCGATGAGGTCGGCTCCGGCCGGACGAACGGTTAAAAGACGGTGAATAAAAGTACGGACAATTTCATTATCTGACTTTCTATTTTTCGGAAATTTATTCACTGCAAATAAAAATCGCGAATTTTATTCTCATGTTGCGTAACACCGTATGTGAAACGTAATTGTCCGTACCTTCGGTTGCCAAAGCGACTTTAATCTTTCGTAAAAGATTAACTCCCCGGCAGGGAACTCAAATCTATATTTGCTCTGCGGTTCGCCGACGTCGCGGGCTGCACTGGATGCTTTTCTGCCATTCTCAACTTCGAGGGATGTGTCATGAATTTCAACAAGCGTAAATCCTGTATTGCTGCTGCTCTGGTGTTCTCGGCTATTAGCGCATCTTCGGCGATGGCTCAGTCGGTTGTTCTCGGCGGCGGTTCGTCGCTGGTCGGCCCGTCGATCACGACGGAAATCGGCGACTTCGGCGCAGACACGCTCGCGCTGACGTATTTCATCACCAGCTCGGGCACGGGCCAAAACGCCTTCCTGAACGACAACGCGACGTTCTTCAACGCCACGTTGACCGGCTCTGTTGATTACGCCAACAGCGATGCAGCTCTGTCGACGACGCAAATCACGTCTTACGACAACAGCACGTTTGCGACGACGGACAAGGGTGGTCCGCTGATCCAGATTCCCTTCATCACGACGCCGATTACGATCGCCTACGTGAATGGCCCCACGTCGTCGACCGACACGCTCCTGGGACCGCAAACGACCCCGAATCAAACGCACAGCGTCGCGCTGAACGACAGCGATCTGTGCGGCATCTTCTCGGGCGCATTGACCAACTGGCATCAGGTGACCAACCCGGATACGGGTTCCCTGTTCGCGCTCAGCGCACCGATCAAGGTGATCTACCGTTCGGATGGCAGCGGCACGACTGATCTGCTGACGCGCCACCTGGCTCAGGTCTGCACGACCGCCCAAACAGGAGGTATCACCTTCCTGGAAACGCAGACGTTCACGTCCAACTTCCCGAGCGGCTTCCCGACCGGTGCTACTTTCGTCGGCGAAAGCGGCAGCGGCAATGTGAAGGGTGAACTCGTGTCGCTCGCGTCGCAAACGACGTCGGGCAGCCCCAGCGGCGTGGCGTATATCAGCCCGGACTACACCAACACGTTCCTCGCACCGCAGAGCTCGTCGGCTACGGCTACCCAGGCAGTCGCCAGCCTGGTGAACCGCTTCATCACCAACTCCCCGCTGGGCACGGCTGACATCGCTCCGACGTACCAGCAGGCTGATGCTGCTGTGAAGACCGTGGAAACCAGCATTCCGAACACCGCGCTGAAAGCGGCGAACCAGTCGAACTGGGTACCGAATTCCGCCAATCCGACCACGGGTTATCCGGTGTCCGGAACAAGCCAGATCATTCTCAGCGAGTGCTACGCTACCCCTGCCGTCGCCTCCAGCCTGGTGAACTTCCTGACAGACCACTACTCGACCGCGGAGTTTACGTCGGTCGTCAATGGCAACGGCTTTGACGTGCCGACGGCCTATGTGTCGGCGATCACGGCCGACTTCCTGAGCAACACGAGCGGCTTCAATCTCAACATCAACGGCACCGAATGTACGTCCGGCTCGGGCCGCTAATCTGATGCGCACCACATGGCGCTAGCCGCTTCGGTATCGCGCTCCAATCTCCCGCCCCGTAACGTCTCGGGGCGGGAGATTTTTCTTTTGTGCTATTCGCTCACGGTCGTATTGATCGTGGAGGAACTTCACATGAAGATCAGGAATACTGCTCGTGCAGCAGCGTCAAGCATCGCGCAGGTCACCGATCGACCAGCGCGATGCTTTAATGCCTGCTACTTCTGACGCTGCTTGCGCTTGCGTGCCGCGTCCGAATCCGAATCCGACGACGCATCGTCGCCAAACCCTTCGACTTCCACCGAAATCACCCACTGACGCGACGCGATACCCGAAGCATTGTTATTCACCAGGTTCTGAGCGATCTGCGTCACGGCCGAGGTCGCGGCACTCGCTGCCGTCAGCGCACCCGCGTTCGACGCCGGCGGCGTAGGTACACCGGTCTGCTTACCTTGAGTCTGAATATTGGCTGCATTCAGCACCTGCAGCGCCGCCACATTCAGATCACCCGACACGCGTATCCCCGCCGCCCCCGCATCTACAATACCCCGCGGCGCGAGCAGGTTGACGTTACCCACTGCCGCTCCGGGAATGGTCTGCAGCGTGGCAATCCCTGCGCCCGTCACCTCTCCTTTGGCGTCCAGCGTACAGAAGTGATTCGCGTCGCACACGTATTCGGGTGGCGGGACATCCGCCACGGTGGTTGAACCCTTGCCCGCATCGATATTTCCGTTCGAACTCCAGATCGTCATGTTGCCGCCCTGCTCGGTGAACACGCGACTCTGTGCGAGCAACAGACTCTGATCGGTGAAGATGTCGATATCGCCCTGCTCCAGCGTCAGGATGCCCTGCGTGCCGGGACCGGCGTTGGCGGTAGCAGGTGGCGCCGAGGAACTGCCGACCAACGCCTCTCCGCCCGGCCCAAGGATCGAGATATTGCCACCCTGCTGCGTCTGGATCGTCGAGCCGCGAATGTCGAGATTGCCTGTTTGAACCGGTGCGTTCGCTCCGTTGGCCCCGCCTCCAAGATCGTTCGCCGTGTATCCCAATGAAGCAGGGAACAGCGTGTTGATCGCCTGGAAGCCTCTCGCATACTGTTTAAAATACTGACTGGTAGGATCGTTGATCTCGTTCCCGACCTGCGTCAGGATGCTGAAAAAAACCTGCTCGACAAACAGTTGCTGAACATAGGCCGGCAGTGTCTGGAACTGTGCCCACGCTCGCGCGGCGTCCAGCGTACCAAACCGATTCTGCAGTGCGTCCTGTTGGGACTTCAATCCTGTATCCACGACCTGTCCTTCATCGTACTGCTCCATGAAGGCAATCAACGCCTGCGTGGTTCCTGTGATTCCAGGCACCACGCTCGAGGGGTTGATATAGGTTGAGATGAAGTTCGCATCGGCGATGCCTGGCCCAACGCCGAACAATACCTCGACGTTGGCGCTTTCGTGCGGCAACTCCGGATTATTGGCGTTGCCCACGGCGTCGATGCCGGTGGTGGCGGCGTTGCCTGCGACCGGAGAAATGTAACCAGCGTCGGTCACCTGTAGCTGGCTAGTCAAGGGACCAATATTGCGTCCAGCTTCGACGTCAAAATAGCCCGGCCCACCGAGCTGTAGATTCGGCAATACAACAGGGTTGTTGACTAATGGCGTGTCGTAGATATCCCGTCCTGCCACAACGCGCGTAACGTCGTCGTCTCGCAGATTCTGTCCCTCGAACGACAGATTGACGATATCCAGGCCGGCCTCGATCGACGCGGGCTTATCGACCACGACATTAACCAGGTCATCATAGAAGCCGGCGAACTGTGCTCCCGGCGGCTCGAGAAAACCATCCACGATGCTGCCGGTCAGACTGTAGATGCGCGCGGGGACCGGGTCATACTCATGGAGGGGAGTCTGAGCGTGTGCCGCATCGCTATCGCTCGCTGCCGTACCTAGCTCCGGAACGGTCGCGTCAAAATCCGTCGGCGAAGGCATTAACGATGGATCAATGTCGAGCATGCCGAATGCGGTGAGCGATCCGCTCTGGTTCGATAGATTGATCGACTGATCGGCAATCAGGCTGAGATTGCCCGTCACTGACGGATAGAGCTCCCCACCGGACGCCACGGTTATGCCACCAGTAAAAGCCGTCAGATTGACGGTCGCGGGCAGAACGTATGAGAAATCGGGGGCTCCCGTAACGCTACTGCCACCGCCGATAAACCCAATGGCACTCAACGTGCCGAAATCGATATCGCCCGTCGTCGACGAGACGTTCACTGCGGAGGTCGAAGAATACCCTTGAAAATCGGCATGCTGACGATAACTGTTGATCAGCGTATTGCCTTCAACATAAGACGGATCGAGCACGCCACCGATATCGACGCCTTGCCTGGCGCTGATGTCGAGAACCCCATCCTGGGTCGCGAACAATGTGGCCACGGGAGTCATTGATGAACCGTTCAACGTGCTGAAATCCGCAGCAATCTGACCTCCTGCCGTAATTGTCCCTGTGCCTTTCGCCACGAAGTAATCGCCACTGAGTATGTTGCCGGCAGCGCTTACGGTCAGGTTACCCCCGCCGACGGTAACGGGCGTGCCGTTGCTGCTCAGGTACCACGTGGTCGGTAACGACACAGCCAGGTCGGAAATATTGCCACCGGCCGAGACGGAAACGTTGCCCCCCACGCTCATCACGCCCTGATCGAATGCACCGAAATCGATGGAGGTCTGATCAATCGGCAAGTATGTGTTATTACCTCCGATCTGAACCACGGTCGGGGTACCGGTGACCTCCATCCATTGCCACCAGAACTGGCTCAGGCTCTGGCCCGCCTTACCGGTCACGGCACCCGTCGCATCGACGACGTTTTCCATACCCGTGATGTTGTTCTGCGCCACGATAGAGACGTTCCCGGCACCGTCAGGATTGACCGCAGACGTGACAATCAGATCGGGCACCTGGCTCGACGATGATCCAAGGACTATTGAATCGGTGCTGCCAAGCGGCGCCCCCAGTGCAGGTGCACCGGCTGTGTAGATCACCCCCGGTGCGGACATGAGCAACGGCGCAGTTTGTCCCAGCAACGATGTCGGTGTGTCGGTCGGGTCGAACAGCCACACATCGTTCGCCGCCGCCACGCTGATCGAGCCGGTACCCGTGCGTATCATCGTCGGGGCCAGTAACGTCAGATCATTTGGCGTGTTGGGATTGTTGGCGTTGTCGTAGGCGAAATTTCCACTCAATATGACTGAGCCAGACGGAGTGCTGGTGGATGATGCCGAGAAAAGCGCGGCGGCCTGCAAAGCGAGCGGGTTGGCGCTCGCCAGGTTCGCTCCGGCGACGACATTAAACGTGGAACTGTTGCCCTTGTTCAGTGACGCCGTCAGAAGCGGCAGGATATTGCCGGCAGTGGCGACCGGCGACGGCGAGTTCTCGGTTGCGGCCGGAGTAACGGTGATGCTCGTCCCCGGAGGGAGCACGCTGCCGTTGGCAACCGGCAGCGGAGGAGGTTGCACCCACACCAGATTCGGAGCGACGCCGGTGGTCTCAAAGTACGTGATTTCGCTATCGAGATATGTGTTGTAGGTTGCGAGGTATTTCAGGTAGGCAGCTGGGTCATCCGCCGATGGAGCCGGGTTCGTCAGTGTCGGCTGATTGCTGGCAATCGGATTCAACGTCCAGCCAGTCACACGGCCGCTAGCACCAGACAGGTCGAGAATTGCAACTGGGGTGGTCCCGGAAAGGCCGCTAAATGCGCTCTCGGTACCATCGAGCGGCTGAAGCAAATATGCGAGGTATGCGCTGTAGAGGCCGTAGTACTCCTCGGCCTGGCTAGAGGTTTGTGGAACACTGAGACTACTGGCGGGAGCCGCAATGGGTGAGGCGCGACCGTGTTGCAGATAGTATCCGCCGTAGTAGAACCCATTCGAACCAGGGGTATATAACGCCGCATCCTGCGTGTAGAGGTTCGAATAGGCCGGAGCGGTCGCCGTTAAACCCGTACCCGTTGGATTGGCGATCTGGAAGAACCCGTCCGTGAGGCTCGCCTTCACTTCAACATTGTTCTCGGCCCGGAATGTGATGATCGGCGCCTGACCGTCAAAGCGGAATGCCAGGCTAGTGGGCGAGCTTCCTGCACCCAGGTTCCAGTTCGTCAGGATCGAGATATTGCCGCCGTTGATATTGGGATCCGGGTTGTCCAGATCGATACCGGGCGCCACCGCGAAGTTCGCGACGTTCGTCCCCGCAAACTGGTTCGCTACGCTCTGTACGCCTTTTTCCACGAAGCCCATCAGCGTGCCGGGCGTCGTACCGTCCGCCTGGTAACCATAGAACACTTGATGGTTTGTGTCGGCCGCACCACTCGCCGGTGCGAAATAATCGGTCTCCAGATCCAAGGCCAGATCCGCGGCCACCTGAGCGGCTGTTGCGCCCGGTTCGTTCGACAGGCTGGCCGGCGTGGTGCCGTTCGCCGGCGTGTAGGTGATGGTGGTGGTGCCGTCCTGGCTCGTGAACGTACCCGCAACCAGATTGCCACTGCTGTCGTACCAGCCCGCCGGATCGACGATGCCGTCAAAGTGCTGCGCGGCGTTGGTGCTCTGATCGTCGGTACTCCATACTGCATAGGCCGCCAGCGTCGTCGCGCGTGAGCCCTTGATCTGCGCGCCCGGCGCGATCGTCACGTTCACGGTGCCGTCAGTCAGGATCGGTGCGCGGAAGTTCACCGTGCCGCCCGACAGGCCGCCTGCCGTGCCGCCCGAAACGTCAATGAGCGCGTTGTTGCCTACCGTGATGACACCCGAGTCCGCCGGCAGCACGTTCTCATAGCCGTAGTTCGAATTCAGGCTGGTGGTACTGCCGTTACCCGTCGTGCCGATGTTGACGGTGCCACCCTGCTCGGTCGCGCTCGAGCCCGTCGCGATCAGCGAGCCCTGCAGATTGACACCGCTCTTGCCGTACAGGTCGATTATCCCGCCTGCGTTGCCGCTCGCGTCGATCGTGCCGAGAATCTGCACGTTACCGTTGTTCGGGTCCTGCCCTCCTGCCCCACCATCGGCCGTCAGCGAAACCACATGGGCAGTCAGCGTATTGCCCGCCGACAGTGTCAGGTTGCCGGCATTGGTCTGCACCGTGATCGCGTCATTCACCCCGCTCGACGCAAGCTCGTTAGAGAGATTGTCGAGATCGACCGCACCGCCCGTGTTCAACGAGAACGAACCGCCCAGATAACCGCTCGCCGCGTTGCCCTTGATGGTGCCCGCCAGGTTCACCGTCTGATCTGGTGCTGACAGTGTCAAACTGCCCGCCGTCCCGCCACCGTTCGCTCCCGAGAAATTCAGTGTCGACCCCGCTGCGACGTTGACCGAACCCACATCGGACGTCAGGGAAATCGAGCCGGCCGGTACATATTCGGTTATGTCGAAGAACGGAAACGAAAAGCCCGCCGAACTGATGGTCGAACCACTGTTGACGTTCAAATTCCCGCTGGTCGCTTCCATGCTGACATTGCCTGCCGGCGCATCGATGGTCGCACCGTTGACGTTCACCGTGCCGCCAATGAACGAGAATGCGCCGCCTAACGGCTGCAGCGTGAGGGCGGTCCCCCCACCACTGTTCAGATTCAGTGTGCCGGTTGTAGTCAACGTCGAACTCGAACCGGTATCGGCCAGATAGATCGGTGCGTTGAGCGTGACGGGCTGCGCGCCGAAGCCGAAGCTTCCGTTGCCTTGACCGACTATGCCACCCGTTGCGTTAAAGGTTGCGGAACCGAAACCCGCCGTCGTCTTGTCACCCGTGCCGAAGTCGATCTCGCCCGCATTGACCGTGAGCGTGCCTGACCCCATGGTGGCTGTCGGCACGGTTGCCCCGACTTCGTTGGTGAACGCGACTTCCTGCGCATTGATCGTGACCGCTCCGCCATTGCTCGAGAATGAGCCGGCGCTCAAATCGACGTCCTTGCCGAAGGTTGCATCGACCGTGCCGTCAAAGTACATCGTCCCTGTACTGCGCAGGATCACATCCTGAGCGTTTGCCAGTTGCGCGAGTTGCGTCGGCCCGGCTACGAAGCCGGGCAGTGCCGCCGCGGCTGCGCCGGTCTGGCTCGTAAAGCTGATCGCCGAACCGTCGATGGCAATCGTATTGCCCGATAGCGTCGCGGCGGGATCGAAGCTCAGGTTGCCCGATGAATCGAGCGTCAGTGCCTGGCCGCCCGTGAGCGTCGCGCCGGCTCCTACCGTCAGTAAGCCCGTGCCGTTCACGGTGCCCGATCGCGTGACCACCGAATCCGCACCATTCGTGACAATCAGCAAGGCGCCGTCGCTTGTATTCGTGGCGGCATTAGCGCTGATCGTGATCGGCGCATCCTTCGCCGCCGGATAGGCGCCTTGTGCTGCGATCACGCTGCCCGAGTCGACCTGCACAGTGTTCGCCGAAACCAGCATCACCTCGGGCCCGCTCAACGGGTTGGCCGCGTCGTTCGACAACACCACGCTTGTCGCAACCGGATCGATCGTCACGCCGCTGGTCGTCTGGGTGCGGATACCGCCCAACAGAAGACTGCCGGCATCAAGTGCATCGAGTTGCCCCGCGCTGATCTGCAGATAGCCGGGCAAGGCCGCTTCGCCGCTGCCGACAATCTGGATCGCCTGCGAGGCGATATCCACCTCGGCGGGCGCACCACCCGGCGCGGCCGCCGTCTTGAGCGTGCCGCCGAGCGTCAGCCCCTGGGCGGCCGCCAGCACCAGTTGACCGGCATCCATCGGCAGCGGCGGCGTGACATCGCCGGCGCTCGAAGCAAGCGGCGGGAAGAAGCTGTTGGCGCTGGTCAGCGTGTATTGCGAATACTGTTGCCACACAGCGGAGGACTGCACGTCAAACACTGTGGGCGTCGCGCTGTGCGTGCCGGTGAGCGCATTGCCGGTGTAGCCGGCCACCTGCACCGTGCCGTCGGGCAACGTCATGCTCGCCCCCGGCGTGACCGTGCCGCTGCTGCTCGACACCGTCACACGGTACGCACCCGGCAGCGTCGCGTACTCGGCCGGCAGCAGCGTGTAGTAACCGGCGGCCAGACCCGGTACGCCGGACAGGTACACCGAAGTGCCTGTGGCAACATTCAGCGCCGCTTTGCCGACCCCGATGCTGTCGGTGATCGTGCCGACCGTCCCGCTTGTGCCCGTCTGAGGCTGGGTTGTTTGTGCGAACACCGGATCATAGGCAGCCACCGACGACTGGGCGCCGGGCAGGATGGCGTACACATTGGCCGCACCCACATTCACCGGGACGGCCGTGCCGGTCGTCGACGTCGCATAGCTGATGTTGTATTGCGACAGCACGTCGCGAGTACCGCCTGTGCCCGAGACCCACTCTTCGGCCTGCAGGTCGCCGCCACCGGAGAGGTCGACCGTCGCACCCGGATCAAGCGACACGTTGCTGCCGTTGACGCTGACGAACTTGGCGGGCGGTGCCGTAACATCGGGCCCGGCATTCAGGCCGGGAATGGGGTTGAACTGCCATTCCACTCCATCGACCGTTGTGCCGTAAGGAATGATCGTGCCGTCGAGCGACACGGAGGTCACGCTGCCGTTGGCGAGCGAGACCGAATTCGTTGCGACCAGCGGCAGCGCGTTGAACTCGCTCTGTGTCGTCGTATCGGTCGTGTTGCCTACCCCGAAAATCAGGCTGCCCGAGGGCGCACGCACCGTGCCTGCCTGCACGATATCCGTCGCGTCAACCAGCAGCGCGCCGCCCGCCGACAGAGGCACCCCGGACGAACCGTTGCCGAGGAATGTAATGGTCGTCGGCGCCGGAGCGCCGCTCTCGGTCGGTCCGACCGCATCGAGAATAAAGGCGCTGCCCGTGGACGGATACAGGTCTGCGGCCTTGAAGGTCAGATTGCCGGGCGTAAACAGCTCGCCCGGCGCCAAGGCATTCGCTCCGCTCGCGGCCACGTTCGTCGAGCTCAGGCGGATATCGCCGCTGCTCGTGAAGTTGGCCTGCCCAAAGTTGTTCAACTCGAACTGATTTTCCAGATCGATAAACGACGCGTTGACGTTCAGCGTGCTGTCCGCCGCCGCTTCCACCAGCGCGGTTGGAGACGAAGCTGACAGCGTTGTTCCGATGAGCGCCACATACGGGGCATTGATCGTCACAGTGCTGCCGATTGAGGTCGGTGCTGTCGCCCCAGGCTCGTCGCCCAGCAGTGACGCGACGTTAGCCGTTCCCTTCTCCAGGGAGGAGACCTGGGCGGTGCTCAATGCAGTTATCTGCGGGGTATTGATCTCGACCGCATTGGAAAGATTCAGGTCGACATTGCCGGCAAAGGCAACCGGTATTGACGCGCTGTTCCCGAGGATGCCGATCACCAGCGTGCCAATCCCGGAACCCGTCAGCCGATCTGCTGCGAACTGCAGTACACCCGTGGCTTCGCCACCGGCCCCCACCACGCCGGCAATGCTCTGTCCTGGCATGAGGCCGGCAGGGACGAAATTGCCGCTCTGTTGCAGGATCAGGATCTGCGCGCCCGGACTAGACTCGTCAGGGTGTCCAGTCAGAGTAACCGCCGTCGTATCGGGCAAAATGGTCAGCGTACCGCCTTGCGCCTGTGCCGCACCGGGCTGCGCCTGCAAGGTACCGTCGAACATCAGGCCGCTCGCCGCGCCCAGCGTGATCGAACCCGCGTCGCTCCATACCTGCTGCGAAGCATAGCGGCCGTTGGACTGCAGCTCGTCGAAGTTCGCCGACGTGCCCGAGACATCGATCACGGAGCCTGCCTGTGCCACCACATAGCCCGAGTCGTCCGAGATTGTTACGGAACCGCCAGGCAGTACCTTGCCTGTGTCGGGAACGACGGTCTGCAAGCCGTTCTTCACCGGTGCAGCGAGCGGATTAGTAAGCGCCACACCAGCCACGTCGAGTACGGCATTCGGGCCGAGCCAGACCGACTGGCTCGGCGACGTGAAGTCCAACGACAACTGCCCCGGCATCGCAAACCCATTCCCCCCCGAGTCCGCCGAAAGGGTAATCGAGCCGCCCGGCGCGACGATTGAACCTAAAACCGTCACCTGCGCGGGCGAGCCCAGGCCGATACTCGCACCCGCGTCGCCGACGATCGATGCTCCCGCGCCCACGGTCACCCCGCCCGTTACGCCGGCGTAATCGGGGGTGAACTTCGCCTTGTTTTCCCAATCCAAATAGGCGCCGCCAGTCATCACAAGGCTGGTTGCCTGGCGGTGGTAAGGATCAAGCGTTCCGGGCGTTGTCAGGCCGGCTGCCGTGATATCGGCGCCCGTTGCCGTCTGCTGCAAGGCGACGAAATCAGGCAGCAGGTTCTGCTGGGTAAGTTGCACCGTGGCGCCAGGAGCAACCGTCGCGTCGTACAGGGCGTTCAGGATGTATTTGCCAAAACCTTGCTGCGCGAAGAAATCCGTCGGCAGGTAGAGATCGCCAGCCGGTGCCTGAGCCGGATCACCGCCGATCTGAAAACCGGGCGCCTGCAATGTCAGGGTTCCGCCTCCCGCGAATCCCATGCTTTTGATCGTGCCATCCATCACAATCTGGCCGGCCGTCGGCTGGGTGGTGGGCAGATCTGGACCGCCGCCGCCCCCGTAGGAATCGGTCGTATTGGTCGAGTAGGTGATCATCGCAAGACTGCCGCCGGTGCCATCCGGGATGCCGTTCTGCATCAGCATCTGGCCGTTGGACTGGATCTCTCCGCCACTGGAAACATCGACCACGCTTCCCGACTGCAGCACGATCGAGCCCGTCCGGTCGGTCACCACCGTGCCGTTGCTGTTGACCGCGCTCGCCAACCCCGTGGTCAGAGTAATCGTGCCGCCGTTGATGTACTCGCTGTCACCCAGCGTCGTGCCTGGCGCCGCGGCAACGTCGTTGTTGACCCACTGTCCGGCCACACTGAGAACAGCGTCTGGTCCGACAAGAATTCCGCCGCCAGCCGGGTCGCTACCGCCGCCACCGCCAGTCGAAATCGAAATAACGCCGGACGGCGCAATCAGACTGCCCAACACGCTGACGGCCGCGCCGGGACTAACGAACTTGATCGAGCCGCCTGGCTGCACGGCGAGTTGCGTACCTTGCGCGACCACAATGCCGCTGCCCGTGCCGTTCTCCGTGACGCTGACGTTTGCGAATCCGCCGCTATTGAGCGTATTGACCGGCACGACGGTGGTCGCAAGGACGTTCTGCGGATCGGTGCTGGACAAGGTTCCTAGCGCGGCTGAATCCAGCGGCGTATTGGCGGTAAACGCGGTTCCGGTGCTGGATGGGAGGTCGTTCAGTTCCGGCGCGCTCCCCTGCAGGATCACCGTGCCGCTCTCACCTGTGGTGGACGAATTGGGACCCTGTGTCAACGACGCCAGAGCCAGGCTTCCCAGATTGAACGAGCCGCCCGTGGACTGGTCGTTGCCCTGTACCTGCTTCTCACCGCTCAAGGACTGCGCCGTGATATCGCCGTCCAGCACCATCGCCTGCGAAGCGAACACATTCAAGGTGCCCGCGTTGCCGCCCACAATGTAGTCGGACTCGTACGCGCCGCCGCTCAGGAGCGGATTGAACCATTCGTTGGTGATACCCCAGCGCGGGTGACTATCGACAAACTCTCCGGCAATCCCGACATAGGTATCGTAAGGACTCGCCTCGCCGATCGGCACGATTGCTCCGTTTGCGTCGACCAGCCGCGTGGTGTTGACCACGCCGCCGAGGTAATGAATGTAGCCGCCGTTCAGGTTGAGCGACGAGCCGTCAGCCGTCATCACCTGGTTGCCGCTCAGCGTAATCGTGCCGCCGTTGATCAGGAGCTGGTCTACGGTGCGCGGCATCAGGTCGACGGCGCCCGCGAGATTGAGGATGGGACTGCCTACCCACTGCACGCCGTCGCTCGAGGTTCCCGAGAGCGTGCTGTCCACCACGACGCCGCTCAACCCATTCAGGAAGGTGTTACGCAACAGCGGCGAGTTGGCGAGGTCGTTCTCATTGATCGTTCCGACATCGAGCAAGATATCGGAAATCGGCAACTCGACGTTGGCACGTCCCGACACATCGATGATCGCGCCGGTATCCAGATAGATACGTCCCTGCACCGCGGTATCGCCGGGAGGCGTGATGTCCCCTGCGGCGGATGGCGTCAGCGCCACAACTGAAACGGTTGATCCGGGCGCTTCGACGAGCGAGCCGGACTGGAACCACACTGATCCCGCCGTCATTGAAACGCCGCCGGGCGTGAAGGTGCTCTCGCCCGGTGTGGACGTCGCCGTCTCGCCGTCCGTGTCGGGCAACACCGCAGTCACCGATCCAGGGCCGAAAGTCAACTGTCCAGCGCGACTGGTAGGGAGTCCCGTGTTGCTGCCCGTGACGACGCCGCCGCTGCCCGTGTAAGCGGTCCCTGTGGGGGTGTTGGCCACGTACTCGTCGACAGTCGAGATCGAAATGTTGCCGGGCGTGTTGACGCTCGTCGTAACACCGACCACACCATTCTGCGCAACGCTACTGCCCAGCAAGTCGATATTGCCGCGGTCGGCCCGGATGATGCCGGTATTGACTAGCGATCCAGCCGGCGTGATATCGATTGAAGTCGACGTGCCCGTCGGGATCCCCACCCTGCCGCTCAATAGAGGAATCAGCACCTGCGGATTGCTAGTCTCGGGAATCAGGCTGACGCCGATGCCCGCCGCCAGCACGACCTGGCCGGCGGGCGCGACGGTGATGCTGCCGGCATTGTTCACGTTCGGTGCCGCGATCAGCACGAAGCCACCGTCGCTGGCCGAACCATCCGCGCTCGTCGTAATTGACGCGCCTGGCGCGATGGTGATATTGCCAGGCGTCTGAAGCTGGTTCGCCGACGATACCGACACATTGTTGCCGAGTCCCAGTATCTCGTTGGGATTGCCCTTACCCGATGTTGTCGTCGAAGACGTCCCCGCTTCAAGTGCCGCGAGACCGCCGTCGGTCGTACCGGGCAGATTCAGAAACAACTGGTTGCTCGCGACAATTTCCGCCGCGTCCTGCACCAGGTTGCCGGAAACCAGCGGCGCGCCGCCCAAGATCGTCGGGGCGTTCGCAACGATGTAGTCGTCCCTATTGAGCAGGTCCAGCGACGACGCCAGCAGCGAATGCACGTTGACCTGCGAACCCGCGCCGAACAGGATGCCGTTACGGTTGATCACGAGCACCGTGCCTTGGGCCGTGATGTTGCCGAGAATCTGGCTCGGCGCGCCGCTGGGGTCCTCGATGCGGTTAAGAATGATCCAGTTGTTGGCGCCGTTCGATTGCGTGCCGCCCGACTGATCGAAGTTGAGCGTGGTCTGCTTGCCGACGTTCATCGTCTGCCACGTCGCCACCGCGTTCTGCGAGGTTTGCTGAACATTGACGGTGACTGAGCCGTTTGGATTGACCGTCTGTTGCGGCCCGTACGCGTTGACCCACAGCAGCGGACTGCTGATATTGGTGTTCTGGCTGACCAGGACAGTCTGGTTCCCGTTTAACTCCGGCACAAACGTGATGCCCGGCGCCACCTGCAAGCCACCCACTGCCAATCCGTTCGGCACATTCGACGGCGTCGTTGCGCCCGCAGCGGCAGCGGCCTGTTGCGCGGCGATCTGTTGCGCGATGCCTTGTGCGGCAGTGGCGAGGTTACGGATGGACGGCGCACTCGATTGCAGCGCCTGTTGCGGGGACACCCCCACGCCGAGGTTCGCAAGGCCAGGCGTGCCGGCCGCGGCGCGCGCGGTACCGCTCTGCGAACTGATGTTGGAGAGATTGACAAGACCTGCTGCATGCGCCGCACCGGACACAGCACTTGCCGCTACCACCATCGCAATGGCCCGGCATAGCGGGCGAATATCTGATCTGATCGTCTCAGGGAAAGGGCTGGTCTGTTTCTGTGCGCGTCCACGTGCTTTCATCGCCGACTATCCTGGGCAAAGAGGAGATATAACCGCACCCCTCAACGCCCCGAACGTCGTTGTTACGGATACGGCCAGATAGCGACCCCAAGGGCCGCGTTAACTGGCCGCATGTTATTTATCCGGCGTGGCAACCGTATTTCGGATGTTACATACCTTTTGGACTCCAGAATTTGTACGTAGAACTTTTCATATTTCGTATACCTGGACAATTCTTTCGCCAGGCTGCGCGGGTGTTAGCGCTGCGCGCGTTTCTCCGCTATCCATCCGCTTAACGCCTGCGCAGCGTTCCCTATCGTGGCCGGCCAATCACCGGGTTTATCCTGTCGAAAAAGATGCGCTGTTGGGTACCACGGACTGTCGTCCCGGTCGAGCAGCCAGCGCCAGTCCGGCACCCTCGGCAGGAGCACCCAGAGCGGCCTGCCTAGCGCACCGGCGAGATGCGCCACGGAGGTATCCACGCAGATCACCAGGTCGAGCGCGTCAATCAATGCGGCCGTATCGGCGAAGTCGCTCAGCTCAGCACCAAGATTCACGATGCCGCTTTGCGCAAGACAAGCCTTATCGCGTTCACGCACCAAGGGCTGAAGACTGATGAACGTGGCGTCCAGACCATACAGCGGCGCAAAGTGTTCCAACAGAATCGAGCGGTTTTCGTCGTTGTTGTGGCGCGGATTGCCGGACCATGCGAGACCCACCCGGAAACGCCCCGGGGCGGACACCTCATCCAGACGCTGCCGCCACGCCTGACGTCGCCCCGGATCGGCTTGCAGATAAGGCACCTCGGCGGGAATCGTATCGAGGTTCGTAGCGAACGCCAGCGGCAGGCTCATCAGCGGGCAATGCAGATCGAAGGGAGGCGTGACGCCTCCTTGAGCAACCAGCAGGTCGACGCCGCGCAGCGAGCCGAGCAACGGCTTCAGGGCCAAGGGGACCTCAAGCACAACGGTCGCGCCGAGCGCCGCAACGAGCGGCGCATACCGGCAGAACTGCAAGGTGTCGCCGAAGCCCTGCTCCGCATGCAGCAGCACGGTTTTACCGGTCACCGGTTCCGCGCCCAGCCACATCGGCCGGTCGGTATAGCGCCGGTGAAAAATGGTGTCGCCGGCGGACCAGCGGCTTTCGTGTTGCAACCAGCCTTGAGCAAAGTCGCCGGTCAGCAGACGGCAAAACGCTTCCGAGCGGCGCGCGATGCCGTGATTCGGGTCGGTCTCCCGCGCCTGCCGGTAACACGCCAGCGCTTCGCTATCGCGACGTAGCTGCTGCAGCGCCATGGCTTGCGAGTAGAGGGCCTGTGCGGTTTCGGCTGGGACGAGCGCGGCCGCTTCATAACTCGTCAGCGCTTCGTCGTAGTGGCCCAATTGCTGCAATGTGGCTGCCCGGTTGTAGAGCAGTTCTGCATTTGCGCCCGTTTTAGCCAACGCCCGGTCATAGTCGTCGAGGGCATCGGCATAACGGCCCAGCATGCGCAGCGCCGAGGCATGGTTGCGCCACGCGTCGGTCAGGCTCGGATCGCGAGCCACGGCGTTGCCATAGGCCTCCACCGCCTCCGGATAGCGGTGCAGCCCTTGCAGCGCGTTGCCGCGCGCGAGCCACGCCACCGGATGATCGGGCGCAAGCGCGAGCAGCCGGTCGCAACGCGTCAACAGATCCGCGTGGGAATGCAGCCGGTCAAGTGCCACACAGCTCTGATAGAGAAGCTGAACGTCGTTGGGCCGCTGCAGCAGCGCCTCGTCGAGACACCCCAGCGCCTCGAGATCGCGGCCCAGATCCGTCAGCAAGGAGCCGCACAGCGCCAGCAACTCCGGCGCCTTCGGTCGCGCCACCAGAGCAAGCTGATAGCTGCGCAGGGCTTCCTCGGTGCGGCCCAGATCGCGCAAGGCATGACCGCGATGAGTACGCGCCTCGTCATTCGCCGGCTCGAGCCGTAATGCACGGTCGAAGCTGATCATTGCGTCCGCGGGTCGATTCAGCGCGCGCAGCACCTTGCCGCGATTGCACCAGGCTTCGGGCAATCCAGGCGCATTCGCCAACGCCTGCTCGTACGCCGCCTGGGCTTCGGGCCAGCGGCCAAGCGCAAGCAGCGCATTGCCAAGCGCGAGGAGTGCCGGCGCGCAGTTCGCGTCGAGCTGCAACGCCTTGTCCAGCACGGCAAGCGCCTCGGCGTAGCGACCCAGGGCAACCAGCACGGCACCATGGTTGGCGATATTCCATGCCCGCCCAAGCCCAAGCTTTAGCGAACGCACAATCAGCGGCTCAGCCTGCTTCGCATCACCCGCCTGCAGGCAGGCAACGCCCAGCAGATGCAACGCTTCCACGTTATCCGGATCGATCAGCAACACCCCTTGATAGAGCCGTTGCGCAGCGGCAGTCTCGCGGCGCTGAAGCAGCGCTCGCGCGCGCAGCAACGTATCCCCGACCGCTGCGCGCACGGCACTCGTGCCTGCCAACATCGCGGGTCCCTGCAGGCCCTTGTGCTCAGCGCTCATCACTGCTCTCCCAGTAGTTGCCCCCGCAGACCGTTGGCCGCCTTCATGCAAATGTGGCGACACCGGTTGCCGCCCGCACCGACGTCAACGCGTGACCGACACGCTCGAACACATCCGTCCAGTCGCCCGGTTTGGACTGGCGGAACAGCCGAGCCTGGGGATACCAGGGGTTGTCCTCGCGATCGAGCAGCCAGCGAAAATCCGGCGTATGCGGCAGCATCACCCACAGCGGCCGGCCCAGCGCCCCGGCCAGGTGGGCGACGGAGGTATCCACGCTCAATACGCAATCCACGGTCTCAAGCAGCGCCGCCGTGTCCGCGAAATCGCCGAGTTCGTCGCCGAAATGCCTGAGCGCCGACGAGGCCAGAATCGGTTCGTCCTCCTCACGCACCACCTTCTGCAAGCTGATCCATTCAAACGCGTCGCTCATCAGCGGCAACAAGCTGGCGAGGGAAATCGAGCGATTGCGGTCGTTCAGATGCCGCGGATTGCCCGACCACACGAGGCCGATCCGCGGACGGGTCGGTGTGCCCAATTTGTCTCGCCAGCGCGCCACGCGCTCCGGCTCGGCGTGCAGATATGGCACGTCGCAGGGAATCGTCGCAAGCTCCGTCCCCAGCGCAAGCGGCAGGCTGAGCAGCGTGCAATGCACATCGAACGGCGGCAGCACCGCGCCGCGTTTGCGGTCGACGAATTCATCCACCCCGTCCAGCGTCGCCAGCACGCCGCGCAACTCCGGTTGAGCCTCAAGTACGACCCTCGCACCGAGTGCCTTCACTAGCGGTATGTAGCGGCAAAACTGCAGCGTATCGCCGAGACCCTGTTCGGCGCCCAGCAGAATCACCTTGCCATCCAGCGACTCTTCGCCAGTCCAGCGCGGTTGCGCGAATTTGGGGAGATCGCCGAACATCTGCGGGTCTTTCCAGCGCCACTCGTACTCTTTCCATCCCGGGCCGAAGTCCCCGATGGACAAACAGAGAAACGCGAGGTTGCAGTGGGCATTCACATAGTCCGGATCGATCTCGATGGCTCGCCCGAAGGCCGCGGCCGCTTCGTCATGGCGGCGCAGCGTCATCAGCATGTTGCCGCGATGAAACTGTGCGAACGGGTTTTCCGGCGTTGTCGCCAGCACCTTATCGAAGCTGGCAAGCGCGTCTTCGTAGCGGTGCAGCCCTTGCAGCACCCGGCCGCGGGCAAACCATGCGGCGAGAAAGCCCGGGTCGATCGCGAGCGCGCGTTCCGCAGATTGCAGCGCGGCCTCGCGGCGATCCAGACGCCGCAAGGTATTGGTCTGGTTGCACAGCACTTCGATCGAATCGGGTTCCAGTTCCAGCGCCTTCTCGTAGCTGGCGGCGGCCTCGGCAATCCGGCCCAGGTTGTGCAGCACGTTGCCGCGATTGGCGTGTGCCCTGGCGTGCTGCGGATCGAGGGCAATCACCCGGTTGCAACGCGCCAGCGCGTCTTCGTTGCGGCCCAGCCGCTCCAGCACCACGGCGCTGTTGTAGAGCGCGTCCGTGAAATCAGGCGCGCTCGCGAGGGCCTCGTTGAAATTCGACAGCGCCAGTTCGGGCCGCTCCAGTTCGAGAAAGCTCATGCCGCGTACGAACAGCACGGCGGCGTTACCCGGCGCCACCGCCAACGCACGGCCGAAGCTCGTGACGGCATCCTCGTGGCGGCCCAGCGCGCGCAGTACATGTCCATGCTCCGCCAGCGCACCGAACGACCGGCCGTCTATCGTCAAGGCGCGATCGCATGAGGCGTGGGCCTCTTCCAGGCGCCCCATGGCACGCAGCGAAGCGCTGCGCCGGCACAGTCCGTCCACGAAAGCAGGTGCCACCGCCAGCAGGCGATCATAGGCCGCCACCGCCTCCTCGTGGCGCTGCAACTCCGCGAGAATCCCCGCGCGCTGCAACAACGCGCGAGGATGCACCGGGTTGAGCGCAAGCGCCTCTTCGAGTCTTCCTAGCGCCTCCTCGCGGCGTCCAAGCCCGGCCACCACGGCGGCATAATTCGCCAGCGAGAGCGGTGCGGGTTTCCATTCAATGGATTGCCGTATCAACGTTTCGGCATCCTTCAGATTGCCGTCCTGAAACCGCAGAACGCCGAGCATGTGTAATGCCTCGGCGTGCCGGGGGTTAGCCCCAAGCAGTTCGAGGTAGCCCCCTTCCGCGTCGGCGAGCGCCCCTCGTTCGTGCGCTGCCCGTGCATGCCGCAGCACACTGTCCTCCCAGGCGGCATCTCTCGACAACGTGCCTGCGGCGCCAGGCTGCAACTGGGCATGCGGTGCAGCCGGCTGCTCTTTTTCCGCCTCTGATCGCATCCTTCATCCCTCGATAAGCCACACCTGTCACCGCTGTCGCGCGGCGATCCGTTTGCTGCACTTCCTTGGCTACGACAGCGTCCTGAGTTCGCTGCGGACGGCGTCGATGACGTCGCCCCAATGCCCCGCCACCGTCTGGCGGAAAAGCCTGACCTCGGGATACCACGGACTATCACTGCGCGCACGCATCCAGCGCCATTCGGGCGGTTCGGCCAGCAGCACCCACACGGGCCGGCCCAGTGCGCCGGCAAGGTGAGCGACGGCGGTATCCACGGCGATGACCAGGTCCACCGATTGCACCAGCGCGGCGGTATCCGCGAAGTCGACGATGTCGTCATCGAAGCTGCGCAGCGGCGCCTGCTCAAACACGCTGCGGTCGCGCTCGCGGACCACCTTTTGCAGGTTGATCCATTCGACATTCGGCTCCCGCAGCAGCGGCAGAAGCGCCACGAGTGCGATCGAGCGGTTACGGTCGTTGCGATGCGAGGGGTTGCCCGACCACGCGACGCCGATGCGCAAGCCGCGCTTCGGACCGAGCAGGTTGTCCCAGTTGCTCATCCGTTCTGCATCGGCATAAAGATAGGGCACCTTGCCAGGAATACTCTGCAACTCCGTCTTGAACGCAAACGGCAGACTCAGCAGCGGGCAGTGGTAATCGACGGGCGGCAGCAACTCACCTGCCGCCACCACTTGCACAGGCGTGCGCAAGCTGTCGATCAGCGTCTTCAACGCCGGCTGCACCTCCAGCACAACACGGGCGCCGCGCTCGTGAAGCAGCGCCGCGTAGCGGCAGAACTGCAACGTGTCGCCGAAGCCCTGTTCCGCATGAATCAGAATGGTCTTGTTGTCCAGCGGCTCCTCGCCGAGCCACAGCGGTTGTGTGAAAACCCGTCTGCTGTGCTCGCCGTTCGGGTCGCGCACGCGCCACTCGTATTCGGGCCAGCCGCGTGCGAAGTCGCCCTGTGCCAGGTACAACGAGCCGCGCGCAAAATGCGCATCGCGATAGCCGGGGTCCAGAGCAATCGCCTTGTCGTAGGCCTGCACCGCCGCGTCCTGGCGGCCCATCTCGTACAGCACGTTGCCGCGGTTGAACCAGCTCGTCGGATGATCGGCGCGCAGCGCGAGCGCGCGATCGAGCGAAGCCATCGCATCCTCGTAACGATGCTGATCCTGCAGCACATTGCTGCGGTTGCCCCATGCCTCGGCAAAGCCCTTGTCGACGGCGAGCGCGGCATCGTAGCTCTGCAGCGCGTCCTCGTAGCGTTCGAGAAAGCGCAGCGCCGTGCCCCGGTTACAGAGTGCTTCCACCGAGCGCGGATCGATTTCGAGCGCCTGATCGTAGCTGCGCAAGGCGGCGGCGTACTGCTCCGTCTGCAGCCATGCATTGCCGCGGCAGGCGAACGCACGGCTATGCTGCGGCTCCAGCAGCAGCACGCGCTCGCAGCGTTGCACGGCTTCGGCCGCGCGCCCCAGGCGCTCGAGCGCGACGGCGCTGTTGTAGAGCGCTTCGACAAAGTCCGGCTGAATCGCGATTGCTTCGTTGAAGCTGGCAAGCGCCTCGGCGGGACGGCCGAGATCCACCAGGGTTCGGCCGCGGATCGACAGCATCGCGACGTTACCCGGCCGGATCGCAATGGCACGGTCGTAGCTCTGCAGTGCCTCGGCGTAGCGGCGCAGATCGCGCAGAACGTGACCGCGGTTGTAGAGCGATTCATACGAGCGCGGGTCGACCGTCAAGGCGCGATCGTAGGTTTCAATCGCTTCCAGATAACGGCCTAGCGCGCGCAGCGCGCTGCCGCGATTGCATAGCGCATCGAGCACCAGCGGCGACACCGCGAGCGCCCGGTCATAAGCGGCAAGGGCCGGCTCGTAGCGCTGCATGCCGACGAGCGTGTTGCCTAGGCGAACCAGCGCATGAACGTGACGCGGTTCGATCTCCAGCGCCTGCTCGAAGCGCTTGAGGGCTTCGTCGACGCGGCCTGAGGCGGCCAGCACGGCGCCCAGATCGGTGAGCGCCATCGGCTCGGCGGTAAGCGTCACCGAACGGCGCAGCAGCGCTTCTGCTTCCGCCGCCCGCCCTCGCTGATACTGCACCACGCCGTACAGATGCAGCGCTTCGGCGTGATCGGGCTGGCCGGCCAGCACCGTTTCGTATTGCTGGGCGGCCGCATCGAATTGCCCCTTGCCATGCAGGTCTCTGGCAAGCGACATGTCGCCGCGCGGCAGCCTGCTTGCAGCACCTGCCGACGCGGACCCGCTGGCCCGGTCGTTCAATGAGGGTTCCGGATTCATTTTCCCAATGTCCTCGATGTCGTCGCGCGCCTCGTCACGGCACCGCCGCCCGGCACGCAGTCGTTAAGTCTTGCGGCTGCTCGCTACAGCTTTCTGCAGATTAACGGCTGCATCCCAACAACTGTATGACCAGTTGTACGTACTATTATTCGGGGACTCGCCTGCGATGCGCTATCTGCCCAGTGGAACCGTTCTAACGTATTCCGCGACCGGCGCAACCGTTGTCACCGTGAGGCGAATTCCGCGGGGCAATGGCATGGCGCGGGTCGCGACCGTCGAGACGCCATGGGTAGAGAGAAAGCGCGCGTACTCGTCGGAGATGATTGCCTGCCGGTCCGTCCAGCCGCCCGGCGCCAGCCATACCGAGATGCCCATAGCGCGCGCCTGGTCGCTCACGACCACGCCGGCGAATGTGTCCATGTTCTGCAAGGCGTCGTTCAACTGGGACAGGGACGAGAGCGGCGGCGAAGCGCTGCGCAATAACTCGTGACCTTTGAGCTGATAACGGACCACCTGTAATTGCGTCAATCCGCCAGATCCGGTGCCGAGGTGTCTGACCAGCACGAGCTCGTTAGGCCGCATCCGCAACGGCGCCCCGAACACTTCTTCCGGTGCGACGACGTTCAGCGCGTCGTATTGCAACTGCGCGAAGTATTTGCCCAGTTCGCGTGTCTGACTGAGGTTCTCCACGATGTCGTTGCGGCTGCGGATGGTTGCATCGAGACCGCGCCACGACAGCATCGCCACCACAGCCAGCAGCGCAATGGCAACCAGCATTTCGATCAGCGTGAAGCCGAACGCTGCACGCGGACGGACACGGATACCTCTAGCGACGGATTTCATTCTGGATCACCGTTGCCGCGTCGGCCAATACGTCGGCGCTCGCGGCATAGCCGTAGACACGCACCTCGACCTGCCGGATCAATGGGCTGCTCAACTGGGTCACCGTTTGCCGGCAGACAAACCGGTAACGCCCTTGCGGACAGGAGAACGTGCTTTGACCAGGGTCCGGCCATTGCTGTCCAATCGAGATCTCGCTGAGCACGTTGTCGGCACTCCAGATTGCCAGCAGACGCGAACGCGCCATCTCCACGTTCGTACTCAACGCGCCGATCGCTCTCAGCACCGCGCCCAGGGCAATCGCGACGATCGCGAGCGCAATGAGTACTTCGATCAGGGTAAAACCGCGTGCGCCAGCGCGCTCGCCTCGCTGCCACATGTTCCGCATGGTGCCTCGTCCGCGATGCGTCGATCGTTGCCGCGCAGAACCCGCCGCCCGGCGCGTGCATCGCGCTGTTAGCGTTGTCCGGCAAAGCGTGAGGAGCGCCCCTCGCAAGCCAGCACGGGGCACGAAACGAATCGATACTAGCGGCCGGCCGTGGCGAATCGATGTCCGATGTTACGCACCTCGCGCCGTGTGCAATCACCGTGCGCGGCCGTTGCTTCACGGGCGAAACGCACTTAGCGAAGTTCGATTCGCGAGCGGATATACGTGACGAGATCCGCCACGGACGATGCCGCGTGCTTGCTGCAAGTATCGATGACGGCGTCCGGGCTAAGGGGGATGTCGTAGGCCGAACCGATGCCGGTGAACCCGGCGATTTCACCGGCGCGCGCCCTCCGGTACAGGCCTTTGGGATCGCGGGCTTCGCACGTACCCAGATCGGCGGCGAGGTAGATCTCGTGAAAACGGCGTCCTGTCACGCGCCTTGCGAGCTCGCGGCCCTCCGCCAGCGGCGAGATCAGCGCGACGATCACTACCACGCCTACGTCGGCGAAGAGCGTAGCGACTTCGGCGACGCGGCGCATATTCTCCATCCGGTCCGCCTCGCTGAATCCCAGGTCGCGGTTAAGGCCGGTGCGCAAACGGTCGCCGTCCAGCACGCACACGCGGTAGCCCAGCGCCTTAAGTGTCTTCTCGGCCCCGAAGGCGAGCGTCGACTTGCCCGCTCCGGACAGTCCCGTCAGCCAGAAGACAGCACTGCTGTGCTCGACGGCGCTTGCGCTTGCCCTCGCGGATAGCATGCCGGCATCGTCCTCAGCCATTGGCTTCTTCCACCGGCTCCTGGGGTTGCCGCTCCCACATGCCGCCTTCCATGGTCACCACCGACGAGGTCCGGTACCACTGTTCCGGCGCGAGGATCTCGGCGCGCTTGATGTCCGGAATGACCTGAACGTCGAACACCTCTTCGACGCCGTTGAAGAAGTGCAGGATGCCGAGCACCTCACCGGTGGCCTGATCGAGCGCGGCCACGCCGGCCATCAGTTCGCCTTCAGCCTCAATCGGCAGGCCCTGCGGACCGCGTTTCTGGCGCAGTTTCGACAGCCCGACAAACAGCACGCCGCGATACGCCGCCAGCCCGTGCGTAAAGCCGGGGAGTGTCGCGATCACCGTGCTGGCTCCGCTGACCGGATCGAGCCGTAACACCTGGCCACGGCCGCCTTCGAGAACATAAAGCTGGCCGTCGATGACACGCGGCGAGTGCGGCATAGAAAGGCCCGAAGCGACGATACGCCCGGACGGCACTTCCATCACCACGCCCGCGCCGGCCATGCCCTCGCGCCAGCCATAGGGCGTGTCGGTAGTGCCAAGCGCCGTCACGAACTTGACCTTGCGGTCGTGCATCGCCATGCCGTTCAGATGGCAGCGGTCGTCCGCGGTCAGTTCCTTGAGGAACGGCGGGCGCCATATCGGCGTGAAGTTGAAATAGCCGTCGATCACGCAGATACACGAGTAACGGGTATTGACCGCCAACACGAGCTGGCCGTCGAAGGCCATGTCGTGCAGGTCGCAATCGCCGGTGTAAAAGGCATGACGCGGCACGTAGACCGCATCGTAGTAATCGGGCCGTTCCGGATACAGCGCGGCGATCGAGCGGACGTTGGCGAAAATCATCAATTCACGCGCCGTGGCGATGGCGATGCGATCATGGGTGACAGCCAGACCCATCGAACGCGGCAGCAGGCAAGCCGAGAGTGTAGGCACGCCGTTCTCTACGCCGACGAGGGCGACCCCTGACGGCCGTCGGCTGATCGCCAACGTGCAGCCCAGCGCTTCCAGAACCTGCAGAAAGCGGCCTGTGTCACGCACGTTGATCAGGGGAGACCAGGCATCGGACGGCTCGGCTTCGGGATGGTCGGTCTGCATGCTGGCGTCTGGCATCGGTTGTCCGGTTCGGCCTCGCCGCAGCGGAGAAGGCGGCGGCGATAGCGGCGATTGCGCATAGAAAGGGAGGTGCCTCGCAGCACAAGCCCGAGATTCTATGGACACCATGTGGCACGGATGTTTCCGATGCTACGTACAATTGGGAAGAGTGGATCTGGTTGATGCGCTGTACATTCCCATATTTTGCATATCTAAATGCTCATCTCACGATGGTGAAACAGGATACAGACACGTATCATCACTCCGGCCAGTACCAACCGTGGCGTGCGTTAATTGCCTCCGAAACCTGCCGGGAAGTGGAGACCATGAGTCCAAATCCTACGGATCAGAGATTAGCCCGTCACGACGCGCCCCTCGTCACATTCAACCCAGGCATCATCGACGAAACCCTCTCGCTGCCCATTGACGAAGCAGTCGCTGTGTTGTGCGACAGTGGACCGCTCGATCAAGTGCCGGGTTACAACGGGTCGTACGAGCGCGAACTCCTCGCGAAAGCGCATGCAACCCTGGACGCAGCGCTTCGATACCACGATGAGGCCGCCCTGCACCAGATTCACCGTGCGCTCTTTTTGCTATACGACCTTCATGTGGCAGACGCGGGGTCTCCCCGCAGCGAGCATCAATTCGACCCTCTACTGACGCGGCTGCGTCGCGAGATAGAACGGCGCTGGCTCGACACTGAGACCTCGAGATTCGCCCACGTTCCACGTCCGGCGGACAGCGACGAACTGGTTGCCGCTCTGAAGCGGTTATGGTCCGAGCATCCCGCCTCGTGCCACCCGCTATTCGACTTCCTCGAAAAGGAAGCCTCGAAAGAGCAGATCATCGCGTTCTTCACGAGCGACAGCGCGCTCAATATCCGCTTCTTCGATCTGCTTCTTTTCTCCATGGTCGGTTCAAGAATCGAAGTCCGCAAAGAACTCGCGCAGAATTTCTGGGACGAGTCAGGTCGAGGAGAACCGGCGCGCAGTCATGTGACGCTGTTCCGTCGGCTGCTCGATAGTGTCGGCGTCGGGCAGGCCGTCGACAATCACGCCGCCACGCTGGATTGGCAAGGTCTCGCCGGTTATAACCTCTTCATGCTGACCGCGTTGAACCGCAGACATTACTTCAAGCTATTAGGCATCCTGGCGATGACCGAACTGCTGGATCCGCCTCAATACGAAAAGCTGGCGCGCGGCTGCCGGCGCGTTGGACTCGGTACCGCGAACGAGCTGGAATACTACGACGAGCACGTCACTATCGACGTGGTGCACGGTGAGGGATGGCTAATGAACGTCATTGTCCCGATCGTCGAGCAAACCCCGTCTGCCAGCGCCGATATCCTGGTCGGCGCCAGGCTACGACTTCAAAGCTGTGCGGGCTACTACGACGCGCTTTACGCAAAGCTCAACGCGCTGCGCTGAGAACGGCTGCGCTACGGAAATCGGTTTGCGGTTCGGCGGGAACAATGCCGCGGCGGGTCGCGACCGCCCAATCGCCATCGTAGTAGTGCTTGAGAATATGGTCGAATCGGGTGACGGCGGCAACACCAGGCAGATCGTGGATGCGGCGCACGAGCGACGCCAGCCGTTCATAGTCGACCAACCGCTTCCGGCTTGCCCTCATCAGGGGATGGTAGACAGCGTCGAAGCGCGCCAACGGGGTATACGCAAGCACGTCGGTCAATGTCATCTCGTCGCCCATCAGGAACGGCCGGCCATCGCCAAGGCGATCCTCCAGTTCGTCCAGGAAGCCAAACAGGCTGTCAACCGCCGCGTCGTATTCGTCCTGATCACTCGCCTGTCCAACCGCATACACACCCTTGGCTAGTCTTGACGCAATCTGTTCATTCAGGACGTCAATCTCCCGACGCAGGGGATAAGGATAAAGGTCGACCTGCCGGGCCCCCGGCTCATCAGGCTCCGCATTCAGCAAAGTGGCGATTTCAATCGACTCGTTGTTGACGATGCGCTTCGTCAAACAGTCCCACAGGACCGGCACCGTCACTTTCCCGGTGTATGCCGGATCGGTTGCGCGATAGGCCTCATGCAGGAAGCGGAATCCGTTCTGGCCGCCGTCAGCCGTAGACCAGTCTGTTGCACCCAGTGTCCAGCCGTCACCGTTATCCCAGAGCGGATGCACGATCGACACACCGATGACAGCCGTCAGTTTCTTTAACGCCCATACTACGTGGACGCGATGCGAAAACGGACAGGCATACGACAGGTATAAGTGGTAACGACCCGCCTCTGCACGGAACGCCCCCGCCTCGATCTTTTCACGGAACTGGCCGGCATGGATCATCCGCTTGCGCTGCAACTCCGGCGTGGGGTCAATGTCTCCACGCCAGACGCCGTCGATCATCAGTTTCACGCGCCCTCCGCCTTTCCCTGCAGCCTCGTCAGTACAACCGACAATGCAACGCAGACGACAAACAGCACCGACACGATCGCTATGCCTGTCTGGTAGGCGCGTACGTAATCGGCGGACGTCGTACCCGAGGAAAGCACTGAAAAGAACGCGCCACTGATCGCGGTTGCACCGAATGCCGATCCGATCTGCAGCATGGATGTCACGACACCAGACGCCAAACCCGCTTTCTCAGGCGCGATTTCGCCGATGACGATCCGCACGACAGACGGCAGGACGATGCCGTGACCCATTCCCGCAAGGAACAGGCCCCCAAAGAACAGCGCATGAGGTTCCAGCGCGTGAAGCAACGCCGCGCCGGAAGTTCCGAAGCCAATGGCGAGCAACGCAAAGCCCGTGGTCAGAACGTGGCTGCCCACGCGACGCACCAACGCAGGCGACAACAAGGGCCCAAGGACAGCGCCAATACCAAATGGGAAAATTGCAAAACCGGCGGCGAGCGGCGTCCAGTGCAGCCCGCTCTGAAGATAGATGCCATACGTCAGGAAGAATACGCTGTCGCAATAGAAACAGAACGCCAGCAGCAATCCGAGCGAAAACACCGGATTCCGAAACAGTTGCAGGTCGACGAGCGGGTCTCCGCCCCGCAGCTTCAATCGATACTCGGCCAACAGGAACAGGAGGAAGACAGGCACACTCGCGCCAAAGGAAACGAATGTCCAGGTAGGCCATCCCGCCTCTCTACCCTGCGTCAGCGGATAGATCACGAGCCCCAGAAACAACGACAGCAGAATCACGCCAACCGAATCGATCCGCGCGCCGTGCGCGGATCGATTCTCGGGTACAAACTTCCACGCACCGATCAGTGCAAGTGTGCCGACCGGAATGTTGATCAGAAAAATCGACTGCCACTCCAGGCCAAACGGCCTTAGCGTAATGAGCGCGCCGCCCCCCAGTTGCCCGACCACCGCAGCGATGCCAAAGACGAACCCATACAAACTCATGACCTTCGTCTGCTGTTCTTTCGGAAACACGGTGCGGATCGTGGCGAGTATCTGCGGAACCATCACGGAAGCCGCCGCGCCCTGAAGCACCCGGCCAATGACGAGAACCATGCCATTCGGCGAACCCGCGCAGAGAGCCGATGCGATGACGAAGCCCGCCATTCCCGACATGAACAGCTTCTTGCGCCCGAACAGATCACCCAATCGTCCGCCCGTAACCAGCAGCACCGCAAACGCGGAAGCATAGACGGAGACAACCAGTTGCAGTTCGGCGGAACTCGCGTGGATCCCGGTCCGGATTGAGGGGAGAGCGAGATTGACGATGAAGTAATCAAGAGGCGAAAGAAAAGCCCCCGTGAGCAAGACCGTTAGCGCCAGCCGACTAGAGGAAGGTTTCCCCTCTTTGAGCGACAGCTCGGCATCGGCACGAGGAAGCGAGACCGAACCCACGTCGGCCGCGGCCGCATCCTGATTTAGCTGAACAGATTTCATGGCTTACCCTTCGGAATTGACAGGAACCACCGGCAAGGCGGGCATTGTTGTGTAAACGGCTGCGGCCGGTAACAGTCGGATCAGGTACATGCCTGGGACGATTATGCGAAAGCGCGCCCCTCAGGTTGACAGGGGAACATCGCCGCTCATGCGTTCAACCGCCTCTGTTCAAGGCGAACGTGCGCCTCGCGCCTGGGAGCCTAAGAGAAAGGCACCCGCCAACGATCAGGAGCACGACATTACATCCGAGGGCAAAGGTAAAGGCATGGGCATAGCCCCTCAGGTCCTGTCTTGTACCCAGCGCGCTATAGAAGGCATCGCCGACAATCGCCACGCCTAGCGCCGATCCAATCTGCAAGGCGGAGATTGCAACGCCCGACGCCAGGCCGGCATGCCTTTGATCGACACCGCCGATTACGGCCTTGAGGACGGATGGCATGATGGTTCCGAAGCCGACCCCGGCGCATATCAGTCCGAGTCCCAGCGTTCCTGATGGCCCGCCACTGACTGCGAACATCACCGTGCTGAAGCCCACCACCTGGAATACGAAACCGAGAGTCAGAGCGCGGGGGCCAAGACGTTGCATGAGACGCGACGAAGCCAGGGAGGCGACGAAGCCACCGCTCACATACGGCAGGGTCGCCATCCCTGCGTCAAACGGCGTCAGGCGCAGCCCGTTCTGCAGATAAACGGAGAACGTCAGAAAAAAGGCGTTCTGCATATAAAACAGCACCGCCATCGCAATGCCGGCGACAAACCCCGGGTTCTGGAACAGCGAGAAATCGACCAGCGGGGACCCACCCCGAGCCGCGAACCGCTTTTCAAAACCGATGAACGCGACCAACGCGAAGACGGAGGCGACCAGCATGGCGATGATCCAGACCGGCCACCCCGTTTCGCGCCCCTCGACAAGCGGATAAACCAGCAACCCTAGCGTCGCCGACAGAAGCACGACGCCGCCGAGATCCAGCCGTTGTGCCTCTTGTGCCCGCGAGTCGCCAAGGAACACAGCGCTGCCCGCCAACGCAGCGATGCCGATGGGGACGTTGACAAAAAATATGGTCTGCCAGGTAAAGCCGAACGGATGAGCCGAAACAAGCACCCCGCCGAATATCTGGCCGCAGATGTTGGCGAGACCAAACGTGGCGCCGTAAAAGGCCAGCGCCCGCCCCTGCTCGTGCGCCGGAAACAGTACGCGGATCGAAGCCAGCACCTGCGGCGCCATCACCGTCGCCATCAGCCCCTGCAAGATACGCCCGGCGATCAGCACACCTGGGGACCAGGCGGCCCCGCACAGCACGGATGCCAGCGTAAAGCCCACAATGCCGGTCATGAACATCCGCTTGCGGCCGCGCAGATCGCCAAGCCGTCCGCCCGTCACGAGGAACACCGCATACGTGGCGGCATAGGCCGAGATTACGAACTGCACCTCGCTCGACGTGGCGCCCAGACTCTGGCGAATGGAAGGCAAAGCGAGATTCACAATGGTGAAGTCGAGCGGCGGCAGAAATGCGCCCATCAGCAGAATCGGGAGCGCGAACCACCGTCGCGGATCGGGCTCCGCTCCGGCCGTGACAGATGCCTCCAGTGCCCCCGTGTATCCCTTCGTGCTCATGTTGTCCCTGACAGTCTGGCGAGGACGGCCGGGCCATCCGCCCGCATCCCCTAGCTGGAATGCCTGTAGTCTGCAGGGCGGGATCTATAAAGGGAAGATATGAAAGGATATTTCAGAAATATCATTTATGGATGTCTCAAGGCGCCCGCACAGGACGCTGACGCCCGCCACGCGCCGGTTCCGGCGACTTCGGAGACTCTGAGAGTGATTGCCGGCAGAGACCGGCTGACAGGTTGACCGGCTGAGGAAGGCGGTACCCGGCGACGTCAGGCAACCATGGCGCTGGAAGCCGGCTCAAGGGCGATTGCCGCCCCGGTCTCCCCGCTTCTGAACGACGCCGCCAAGCGTCTGATCGCACCTTGCGAGAGCGGATCGGTGACCGCGGCGTGAAGAACGACATCGGACTCGGATAAACGCGGTAAGCCATATCGCGCGCCCACATCGATCGTGCCGACCGGGGCGACGCTATACGCGAGCGGAGCGACCGCAAGACCCGCCGACACCGCCGCGCCCACCGCCGCCATCCCGCCACCGATGAACACCTCCGTCCAGGGGATCCCGGCGGCATCCAATGCCTGCGTCGCTAACGCCCGAACGGCACAAGACGACGCCAGAGACGCCAGACGCAGCGCCTGGCCCTCGCCATTTTCCCAGCGCGACGACGCAAACCAGCCGAAACGCTCGCGAACCAGCAATTCGCCGTCGCGCCGGTCGTCCTCCCGCCGCACGATCGCCGCGTCTATCGCGCTCTTATCGAAGGCATCCATGAGTGTGTGCGAGGCATCGATGTGGACTTCCATCACCAGACTGGGATCGTAGGCACTCAACTGCGCGAGGAGAGCCGGCAAACCGGGGCCGGCCACCTGGTCGCTGATGCCGATAACCAGCCGCTTCGGGGTGCTGGTGAGCCCGGCGATCGCCAGTTGATGCGCCGCAATAAAGTTTCTGGCCGGGCGGAGAAAGGTCTTGCCTCGTTGCGACAGGTTGACCTTTCTGGGCGTGCGTTCCAGCAACCGGTAGCCCAGCCGGTCCTCCAGGCGCTTCACCTTCACGCTGATGACGGCCTGCGATGTGCCCAGCGCATGGGCAGCCTTCGTGAAGCTGCCCAGATCGGCCACCAGCACGAACGCGCTTACGGAATCGACGTCAAGAGTGGGCATATCATCCATCCTGATTTGTTATGCTGGAATGCTGATATCATAAAATTATGATATCACCAATTCACGGCTACGGTAACCAGGACAGCGGTTAAGAATGCGCAGCGAACCGGGCGATTGTCATCTTCGCTCGGGGACCGCCACCGTTGGAAGCCCGCCCCTATCCTTGCGGCGGCGCTCTCGAGCAATCAGCCGCAACGCGAGGGATAGCAGCAACAGCAACAAGGCGACCCGGTATAGCGGAACAGACGGGTAAGCGAGGCTGCGCTTCCCGAACATGTACGCAAAGACGCCCCAGATCCAATACCCCCCTACCGAATGCAGAGTCCTCCAGCGGGCGTCCCCGAGCCACGCTCTTGTCACGTCGAACGAAGTGCTCGCCATGGCGAGCACGAAAAAATACCCAATCGCCCCCACGATTTCGCTAAAGAGCCGACTCTCCCGCGCGTAAGAGGCCGGCGCAATCAGCGCGAATACGGCGAGGCCGGCAATATGCACGCTGTGCGACGCTGCAAATGAAAGCCCCATATATCTGCGATTCCGCAACAGCCATTGGAAGATGTCGTTCGGCCACAAACGCTGCAGTGCCGACACGCTGAAAATGAGGCAGAACAGCACCAACGTATAGCGCACCGTCAGGATGACCACGGTGCGTACGCCATCCACGTCTCGATGAAAGAGCGCCACGTTTGCGGCCATCGATATCGGTGTCGCCACCAGAAGGGCAAAAAGCCGCCATTCCGAGAGCCAATTCGCCAGGGAGAACTGATGAGTCAAATCGAATCCTGGGCCGCTCTTGCTCATGTTTCGCGGCTCAACCGCGGTTCGACCGCGTCACTGGGCAGAGTCTGCGGCAAGGATTGCGCGCGGGTACGCCGCCGTGCGTACCGGCCGGCAACCAGTCGTATGGCCAGGCTCAACACCAGAATCGCCACGGCGACCGGATAGAACGAGACGGGATGTCGCATCATGCGTTTCCCGAACGCAATCAGAAATATTAGCCAGATGTAGTAACTGCCCACCAGATGAAGTGCCCGCCAGCGAGCGGCCCCCAGCCACGCCGCCGTGCGATCGAACGACGTCGCGGCCATCGCCAGCAGAAAGACGTATGCGAGTCCGGCAAGCATGCCGTTCGTCCACGTACCCACGGTCGCGTAGACGGCGGGCGCCACCACCCCGAAGACAATCAGCGCCGCGATGTGGATGGTGTGCGAGGCGGCGAACGACAGTCCGAGATAACGCCGGTTGCGCAGTTGCCATCGACTCCAGCGGCCAGGCCAGAGCCGGTGGACCGACGAGCCGCTGAACGCCAGGCAGAACAACACGAGCGACGTGCGTGCCGACATGGCAATGACACTTCGCACGCCGACGAGATCAGTCTGCCGTATCAGGATAATCGCGGCGATACCGGCAACCGTCAGCGTGGACGTCCACACCAGTTGCCATGCATTAAGCCATGTCGCCATGCCTGCTGGTTCTTGTCTCATCGTATTCCTTGCGAAATCGACAGTCGTTCTCACCACCGCTTCGATGCGGCCTCAGCGGGTTCCCGGCGAGGCCGCCCTCAGCGTCGACGCTCGCCGCCGTGCGCAGCGACAAACCTCCTGCCGCGAACTACGCGGGCAGCGCGGACTGCCCGGATAGCACCCCTGCCGCCACCAGATGCGCGAGAAACGCCCGTAGCCATTCCCGTTTGGGATGCTCAAAATCGCGGGACATTCTGGACAGAATCCGCAGGGTTCGCGAATGGTCAAACGCTATACCTCGCTCCGGCCTCGATGCCCAGAAATAGCCCAACGCAACATCCCGGTCGTTCGATACCGAGCCGCTGCGAAAGAGCTCTGCGAACGTGGCGTGCGAAGTGACTTCGAAGGGGATGCCAAGCTCCCGTAGCGTGTCGAAAACGTCCTCCATCGAGATCGTCCAGGGGGTGTCCACGTGATAGACACCACCACCCTGCACGAGGTCGAGGGACAGCGCCACAATGCCGCGCGCTACGACATCGACCGGGCTCAGCGCGACCGGTTCGCCGACATGGGCCGGCAGGCTGCCGATTTTCACCGCCGCGCGCAAAAGCTGCACAAAACGGTTGTCAGCCGCCTTGCGCTGGAATCGTGCGCTACGCGAGTCCGCGGAGACATTGCCGGACCGGTAGATGAAGGCCCGGCCGCCCCGCAATGCAAACTCCCGCACCAGCTTTTCGGCCTTGAACTTCGTTCTTTCGTAGGCGTTCAGGAAGTCCTGTCCCACATCTAACGTGGACTCGCTGAAGACAATCGCCTTGCCGCTCTGGTTGACGCCGCAGACGGCCAGCGTCGACATATGATGAAGATCCTTAGGATGCCTTCCTGATGCCAGTTCGACCAGTCGGCGCGTGCCGGTGATGTTTTGCCGTTCGAGTACGTCTTCGTCGGCAAAAAGGCGCGTATCCGCGGCAAAATGATAAATGGCATCCATCTCCCGATCGAGCGACTCATAGGTCTGCTTCCCGAGCCCAAGCCGTTCCTCCGCCACATCCCCCGAATAGGCCTGCACCCTCGCACCGAAGCCCGTCAGCGGCGTGTCCGGGAAGTACCAGTCGAACGCCGCCGCCAGCCGGGTGGCGGCCTCGTCATCCGTCGCCGCGCGCACAATGCAGTGGACACGGGCGCCCGTCGCCAGCAGTAACTCACGCAATACATAGGCGCCGAGAAACCCCGTCGCCCCTGACATCAGCACATGGCGATACCGTCGACGATCGCGCGAACCTCCCGGATCGCTCTCGCCTCTATGCAGCCCTGTGGGACGATACGTGAGCAATCCGGCGCTACTTCCGGCCTCGATGAACGTGCTGAACCCCTTCGCGACACGGGCGTGTTCGGAGCCAGGCCGGGCGCCCTCGCGTACCGCGGGGTCACCTGCATCCGCTGTCAACGCCGTGCTCAGCAGTACCGCCGTGCGCTCGACGATCGCATGGATGGTGGCCGGATCGTGCCGCTCGCCGCTATACCCCAGATCGCAGATCAGCCGTCCATCAATGATCCGTCCGGTCAGTCTGAATTCGTGCATGCGATCGTTATCGTATCCCCGTGCGAAGCCGGGAGACAGCGTAGACGGTCTCAGCGTCAATGCATCGCCGTCTCCGAACTCGAACTGCCCGAGATAGTTGTAGCAAAAGCGCGCCGCCGGAACGCCACCCCATTCCCGCTCCAGGATGTCCCGGTGAACACCGTAGGCAATGCCAAGGCGCGGCACGCCGCCGAGCGCCGCGTCGACCAGGCCGACGGTTCCCGCCAGCTCGCCGCTCACCGAAGACACAACCACCGGATAGGCGGAGGTGAACCATCCCACCGTACGCGAAACGTCGATGTCGTCGTCGAAGGTCATCCGTCCATGGCTCTCCACTTCGACCAGATGATTCTGTCGCGACGCCGCCGCCTCATCGAACGCGTGGAGGAAAGACGCGAGCAGAACATGATGAAACGGGGCGCCGAATTGCTCCGGCAGGTCCCTGAGCAGTTCGCTCGTCCGCTCGCGGGAAAACGACAGCCATACTGTTTTGGCATGGCGTTCGAGATTGCCTTTGACCCGCAACCCCAAGCGCTCCTGCACGACGCTCGCCGGAAGCTTGCGCCAGAAGTCCAGATCGGACTCTAGCGTACCGCTCGAGGCAACGTGTTCGGCCCAATCCCAGGCCGAGCCGGAAACAGGCGCAGTGGGCTCCGTCCCCGTTCGCAGAAGCGAGCTGTACAGACGCGAGACGTCGTCGACGAGGATTCGCCACGATACCGCGTCCACCACCACATGATGCGCACAAAGCACCAGGTGGCTGGCGCCGCTCTCCCGGCGAAACAGATGCGCCGCGAACACCCGTCCCGCTTCCAGGCTCAACGACGCCTGCAAAGCCTGACTTGTGCGGCGGACGAGAACAGCAACGTCGTCGGGATCCTGTGTCGCTGGAATCTCAGTGATTTCCAGTACCGGCTTCAATCGGTCTTTCGACTGCTGTTCAGCCGTCCATACGTCGTCGATCCACCGATACCGCGTCGACAACAAGGGATGCCAGTCCCGGACCCGTTCAAACGCCTGCCTGAGTATGTCAACAGACAGCGGGCCTGCCACGTCGAACATCAGTGCCTGGTTGTGGTGATCCGGCCGGGCCAGGCGCTGCGCAAAAAAGGTACGCTGGGCAGCCGAGAAGCGCTCGGCCTGAATCGCGCCAGTGACGCTCGCGTTGTCCGCTGCCGATACCGGCGCATCGTCCAATGCCGCACGAACGCTGCGTGCCAACGCGCGAACCGTGGGCTCCTTCAGAAAGGAACGTGCCGATACACGATAGCCGCCGGCCTGCAGTCTTGCTATCACCCCGATCGCGTCGAGCGAGTCCCCGCCCAAGGAAAAGAAGTTGTCGCTGTCGGTAAACCTGTCATGTCCCAGGCACTGTCGCCATGCCTCCCGTACCGCTGTCACTGCATCGTCGCTCCCATCCGCATCGCGGACGGACGCTTGCCCTCTTACCTTGATGCGCTCATCAAGCAGTGCTCTCAAACGCGCAAGATCGGTCTTCCCATTCGGCGTCAGTGGAAAATCCGAAAAGACCTGCAACTCGCGGGGAATCATATAAGCGGGCAGTATCCCGCCGAGTTGCGTCTTCCATTCCTCGCCTGTTACCTGCCCACGCGCCAGCACGGCGGCCGCGATCGAGGGGCGCTCGCGCACATCGATCAGGAACGCGGCCGCACCCTCGCATCCGTCGAGCGACTTCAGCGCCCGTTCGATTTGCTCGAGCTCGATCCGGTAACCGTTCACCTTCACCTGACGGTCCACCCGCCCAAGAAAGTGAACAACGCCGCGCTCATCGATGCGGACGATGTCTCCTGTTCGATAGAAGCGCCCGTGACCGCCTGGGCCGGCGACGAACGCTTTCTCATTGGCTTGCGCGTTGTTGCGATAGCCCGCTGAAACGGAAGGACCTCCGACATAGAGTTCGCCCTGTGCGCCGGTGTCCACAAATGAGCCGTCGGACGTCTGCACGATCAGCTTCGTTTCACCGAGCGGCAGGCCGATCGGCGCGGTCCCTGTGGCCGGCAGTGCCGACGGGTCGCCATCCGGGATGGGATAGGCCGTAATGCCCACAGTGGTCTCAGTCGGTCCGTAGTGGTTGACCAGCCGCTCAGTAATCCCCGCATCGAGCACCGCTCGCGCCAGCTTCACCGAGAGTGCCTCGCCACCAAGAATCAGATACTTGAGTGCGAACTGCGGCGCCCCGGCCGAACCCAGCAACGAGAAAATCGCCTCCCAGTGCGACGGCGTGATCTTCAGCACCTTGATCCGCTGGTCCTGCAGATACGCAAGCAAGGCCGACGGATCCTTTCGACGACTGTCGTCGATCACATGCAAGGTGCCGCCGGTCCATAGCGACAGGAACAGACTGGTGTTCCCGAGATCCGCCGACATCGTACTGACGTGGGCATAGGTCAACCCGGAGCGCACGTCCAGCCGTTCGATCAGCGCGCGGACATAGTGGGCAATATTTCCGTGCGTGACCATCACACCTTTTGGCACCCCCGTCGAGCCGGACGTGAATAGCACGTACGCAAGATCGGCCGTGTCGGGAACGCCGCCACCGGTCCGCTGCGGGACAGCTAGCGCACCGCTCGATGCGGCCACGCCGGCACGCGCCGCTTCGTTCCGGTCAACAATGCAGACCCGGAAGCCACGCTCGACCAGGGCCGTGGCATGCTCCTCGGTCGTCAGCACCACGTCCGGTCCGATCACCCCTAGCCGATGGTAGTGCTCCTCTGCAATACCCTCGGCTTCAACAACCGTGTACGCGCCGCCGCTTCGCCAGATTCCGACGATGCTGGCGACCATCAGGGCCCCCCGGTCCTGGTAGACCGCCACCAGCGCTCCGCGCGTGACGGGCATCGCATGGATCTGCTCTGCGATCCATGCGCTCACCCTCTCGAGTTCGGCGTATGTCAGCCCTCGATTTCCATCGTATACGGCGAGCTGATCCGGCTGTTCAAGCGAGTGACGAAGTATCTGATTCAGCAGCATGTGTGCTCCCAGAAGAACGCTGTCTTTGTTGCATGCGCGGGGCGCCGGCCAGACCGCTCAAGCGCGGTGTGGCCGTCCGTCGCAAGGACAGGGGCGCCGAGGTCCCTTAGGCCGTCAGCAGGCCGTGGTCGACGAAGGCATGCCTGACTGCCGCCTCGTCAAGCACACCAGTGCGCTCCAGGAGTTTCACGAGATTGCTGCGGGTCACCTTGATATAGTCCGTTGCGCTTGCTGCGTACCGCTCGTTGGTCTCCTGCAGCACGGTGTCGATTTCGCTGGCCGAGAGCTGAAGCTGCGACAGCACCGCGCGATCGAATCGACGCTCGAAATCGGCCGCGAGATAGTCGTCGAGATATCCCGGCAGGAACACGCCGATCCGCTCGCGGGTCGCCTTGCCCAACGTCGCCCAGTGCTCACGTACCAGACGCGCGAAGTAGTTGGCGTGCCGGCCTTCGTCCGAGACGTGATCGGTCATGACCTGCGTGAAAGTACGGGTGGCTTCCTTTTCCCGGCCGATGCTCAGCAGGTCCTTGGTCAACGTGTGCTCCGCGAGGCAGGTGGCAAGCAGCTGATAAGGGGCGTGCAGCGCTGCCGGCAAGCTCGCGTATCCGCGGTGCACCGCATCCAGATTGCCATTGGTCTGCGGAACGGATAGCGGCTCGATCCTCGAATTCTTCTTGAGCTGAATAATGAAGTCGAGCGCCACATAGGCGTGGTAACCCTCGTCGATGACGATGGTAATGGCCTCGCGCCGGTCTTCTTCCGTCACGCCCGCGATGATCTCGCCATTCACGATCTTCAACGAGCAGTCGATCACGAACCTCGTCTCGAGCAGGCCGATTTCATACATATATTTGTACGTCGACTGCGCGAGCACGTAAGCAACTGCATCGCCACCCAGCGACGTCACGATCTGGTGGCCGGCCAATAGCTGGCGCGACTTCGGGAAGATGTTTTCGCTTGCGATGTTGGCGGGTACAAAGATGCGGGGACTGTTGCGCACCGTGGCGTTGGCGTACCAGCGAGTTACCGCTTCCTCCAGTCGCGCGTCCTCAAGCTGAATATCAGCGTCCATGTCATTCCTCGTAAGATGTTTAGACAGAAATCATCGGGTGGGACGTTGCCCTATCCCGCGACGGCGCTATAAAGTTCGCGCAATGCGTCCACAGTGGCCTCGGTAAACGCTCGCAGATCGGCATCCGTATGCGCGGCAGACAGGAAGATCGGCTCTTCAAGCGACGGCGCAAGCAGGAAGCCAGCGTCGCGCAAGCGCCGATGGAATCGCGTGAAAGTCTCGTAGTCCTGAGTTTTTACGTCGCGGTAGTCTTTCAGTGGCTCGCTACTATCCCTGAACGCGATGCCAAGCACCGACCCAACCCGGCTAACCCGGAACGGAATCCGATGCCCGGCGAATCCGCTGGTCAGTTGCTGCTCGACCCACGCGCCCTTTGCTTCGAGCTGGTCGTAGAAGCCCGGACGGGAAAGCACCTTCAGCGTGGCGATTCCGGCTGCCGTCGTCAGGGGATTGCCCGCAAACGTGCCCGATTGAAAGACCCCGCCGCCGGCAGCCACCTGGGAGAGGTAGAGGGCCTTGCCGGCGAATGCCCCCACGGGCGTCCCACCTCCTATGATCTTTCCAAATGTGGTCAGATCCGGATCGATGCCAAACAGGTTGCTGACGCCACCGAAATTAAAGCGGAACCCGGATACCACCTCGTCGAAGATCAGTAGCGCGCCGTACTGATGCGTAATATCCCGCAAGGATTTGATAAAGCCCGGGCGCGATTTCACGAAGCCCATGTTGGTCGAATGCGGCTCGACCAGCACTGCTGCAATGGAATCTCCATGCTCGCTGAATATCTTCGCCACTTCCTCTTCATCGTTATATTCCGCAAGCAGGACGTCCCGGTTCGCATTATGCGTAATACCCCGGCTGACGCTTTTCAAACTCGACTCGCCCTGTTGAAGATTCAGCGGACTGGCAAGCAGCGCATCCGAGTGACCGTGATACGAGCCGCGAAACTTGAGAATGAGGTTCCGTCCCGTATGACTACGCGCAATGCGTGTGGCGGTCATGACCGCCTCCGTGCCGCTGCACACGAAGCGAATCGCTTCGATAGCGGACGTGCTGGCGACGATCCGCTCGGCCAGTTCATACTCTGCTTCGGTCGACAACCCGTATGACGTGCCGCGCTTCGCTTGCTGTCCGATTGCGTCCGCCACTTCCGGATGCGCATGACCCAGGATCAGCGCGCCGAAGCCGTTGAGGAAGTCGACGTACTCTTTCCCGTCAACGTCGATCACGCGCGAGCCTCGGGCCTCACGTGCCGCGAGCGGATCGCCCCCAACCAGCTGAAACGAACGCAGCGGTGAATTGACACCGTCCGGGATGCTGTTCCTGCCGCGTGCGAATAATGCTGCTGAACTAGACCTGCCACTCATGATGTACTCCTAAAAAATATTTAGATATACCAGATCGTGATTTACTCGCATTGATCGTTCTCTTTCACAGCCACGCATATACCAGCCCGTCTACTCTAGGTCAGGATATATCGATGTCAAGTTTAAAAACGCCTTGAAAACCTGGATATATGTGCTGTACTTAGCCTTGCTTTCGCAAGCAACACGTCCTTAAAAAATCATCGCGCATTCATTGGTTATTTATATTCAGGTATACGAATCTGTATACCTGTTTCGAAATCGTCGAAGTTGTTTACATTCACCCAAACCCGTTCGGGTTGTTAAACGAGGAGCATCGATTATGGACATGAGCGTTTACTTCGACCGGCAGCATCTGGTGCAGCATAGTTACGCCACGACGGAAGACTTCAAGGTCCGGTCGGACGCCTGGGAGTCGCTGGCGAGTCGATCCATCTCTGAGTGGTATGTGGACCAGCTAAAGGACCTGAAATTCAGCAACGTGCTGGATGCCGGATGCGGTCTCGGCAGGTTCAGTTATGCGCTTGCCCGTTCCCGTCCGCTTGACGTGACTGCCATCGACATCGCCGACGCCATGGTTGAAGCAGCGCGCGAGCGAATCGACCCCGTGCCGGGAAAACATCGGTTCCTGCAGACGTCCATTGAAGACGCGCCGTTCGATGACGGCAGCTTCGACCTGATCCTGGCGAACCTGGTGCTGTTCCATGTCCCCGATATCAAGGGCGCATTCGACAAGCTTGCCCGCCTGCTAAAGTCCGGCGGCCACATTGCGTTGCTCACGCCCGACTTCGACTGGATGAGCGAACTCAACCGCTTTCAGGATCATGCGCTCCTGAAACTCGGCTTTGCGCACGACCATGCCGCTCTTACCGCACCGGGCACCAATCGCTTTTGCGATGCGAACATCCTGCTCCATGCGCCCAGCAAGCTCGAATTGATCCGCAAACCCTGGTTCGACGGAACCATGGACTTCCCCGACATCGACGCCCTGCTCAACTTCTACACCCATACGATGCGGTACCGGAATGTCGCCCTGCGGCTCGGCGACGATTCCTTGCGTAATGCCGTCCGCGATGTCGTCGAGGCGCACCTCGCGCGAACCGGCTCGCTCAAGGTCTCGAGCAGCCTCTATCTGTACGTGTTCAGGAAACACTAATTTTTCTGCTGCGCCGCTGCGCGAGCGGAGCACCCCGTGCTGCAGCGGCTTTCTTTTCAATGCCACAAGGAGGCGTCCCGAACGACGCACCCGACAGGAGGTGATGCCCGATGGTTTCCGAGCCTACGCCGAACTATGAGGTCTTTGCGCTGCGCTACGCGGTTCAGCACGACCGCACTGCCAGGGAGAACTATCTCTTCTACGACGGACACGATGCTCCTATGCCGCAGGACTATTTCATCTGGGCTATCCGCGCAGGAGAACGCGTGATCGTGGTCGATACCGGCTTCGCCGAGGACATGGCGGTCAAGCGCAAGCGCACGTTCCTGCGAACGCCCGTGGCCGCGCTGGCAAAGATAGGCATTGACGCGTCGTCGGTGCGTGACGTTGTGATCACGCACATGCACTATGACCACGCGGGTAATCTCGGTCAGTTTCCGCGCGCAGTGTTTCATTTGCAGGACAGTGAGATGGAATACTGCACCGGGCGGTGCATGTGCCACGATCTGCTGCGACGCCCGTTCGAGGTGGAGGATGTGCTGTCCGCGGTGCGGCACCTGTACGAAGGACGCATCGTGTTTCACGATGGCGACGCCGAACTGCTTCCGGGCGTGACGCTGCATCTGATCGGCGGTCATACGTTGGGACAGCAGGTGGTTCGCGTCAACACAAAGCGCGGTCAGGTCGTTCTGGCGAGCGACGGTGCGCACTACTGGTCCAACATCCGCGAACGCAAGCCCTTTCCACTCGTCGCCAATGTGGCCCTGATGCTCGAAGGGTACGCGCGCATCGACGCCCTCGCCGATGGGCCCGACCACGTCATTCCCGGGCACGATCCCGCCGTGCTGAGCCGCTTTCCCACCTTGCCTGACGATCGCGATATCGCGCTGCTTCACGAACTGCCGCTGAACCGGGAATCGCCCCTCGGCGCCGACTTGAAGCCGGCAGTAGAGACATCGCCGGAAGCCGTGCAATGAAGCCCATCACACTCACCATTATCGGCATGGGTCCACGTGGCCTCAGCGTCCTCGAGCGTGTCGCCCATTTCGTGCACATCCTCGGCTGGCGCGACGCGATCCGTGTCGAGCTAGTCGATCCGGGCGAATGCGGCCAGGGCACGCACTATGACACCCAGCCGCCGCATCTGCTCACCAACACGCTGGCTAACCAGGTCACCATCTTCCCGCCCGACAGCGTCGCGGGAGGCGCCAACGCACCGTCCTTCATCGACTGGGCGCGCCAGGCCGGATACCGGCATTTCGACGGGGCGTTCTATCCCACCGGGTCGTCGCATGGCGAAGAGATCGGCGAACAGCACTACCTTCCGCGCTATCTGCTCGGCAGGTACTTCTCCGCTGCCTTCGATCTCGTGGTGAAAACGCTTCCTCGCAACGTCTCGGTGCATCATCACCGGCGTGCTGCGCGAGACGTCACCGCCGCAACCGAAGGCGGTTTCAGCGTCCATGTCGATGGTGGCGCAACATTCCACACCGACTACCTCATCCTCACGACGGGACATGGAAAACGCAAGTACGACGGGACGGACGCAGACCACGCCGAGTTCGTACGGGCGTACGCCAGCTCGAACGACAAGCTCGATTTCTTTCCAGGAGCTTATCCCGTCGAGCAGCTTGGACGGATCTCACCGGACGCAACCGTTGCGATACAGGGGATTGGCCTCACCGCACACGACGTCATCTCGCACCTTACTGTCGGCAGGGGCGGCCGATTCGTCCGGCGTGCAGGAAAGTCGCACTACGAACGGTCTGGGCGGGAACCTGCCATCCTGCTGTTCTCCCGCAGCGGCCTGCCGTTTTCCGCCCGGGCTGTGAATCAGAAGGGTGCGGCCGGACGCTATATCCCGCACTTCTTCACCGTCAGCGCGATAGCGGCGCTCCGTGAGCGCGCGCTGGCGTTGCGCGGCAATACCCAGATCGACTTTGTCAACGAGGTCATGCCGCTGGTGATGGCCGATATGGCCTATGCAAGGCATGTTGCCTTATCCGGCTCGGCGCCTCCTCCCGAGCAGTTCGTGTTCGACGATGCCGCGCGGGCCGCCATCCAGGCGATCCTCGATCCGATCGGCGCCCGCACCTTCTCCGATCTGGCTGATTTCCGCCGCTTCTTTCGGCAGTTTCTCCTCGACGATCTCGCCGAGGTCGAAAAGGGTAATGTAAAAAGCCCGCTCAAAGCGGCAACCGATGTCCTGCGTGACGTACGCGAGCAATTCAGACGAGCGGCTGAATATCGTGGTTTCACCCCCGACTCGGACAAGGTGTTCAGCGGGCAGTTCGTGAACACGCTCAACCGCATCGTCTTCGGGCCGCCCAGGCACAGAAACCTTGAGCTGCTGACGCTGCTCGATCAGGGTGTGATCGAGATTGCCGGCGGTCCCGGCGCCGCCGTCTTTCCCCAGCGGGATCGTGCACAGTTCGCAATCGAAACCGCGTTCGGCACGCAGACGGAACGGCGCTACGCGGACGTTCTGGTGATTTCGCGCATCGACGTATTCAGCCCCGAACGGGATCAGTCTGAACTGGTTGCGAATCTCGTTTCACGGGGACTCATACGCAGCTACCGCAACGGACCGTACCACCCAGGCGGAATCGATATCAGCCCGTCCAACAATGTTATCGGGCAAGAGGGGAACGTGAACCCACGATTGTGGGCCATCGGCTATCCGGTAGAAGGGCCTCACTACTACACCCAGGAGCTGCCGCGCCCGGGCAGGAAATCACGCCTGACCCTCGACGCGGAGATCTGCGTACAAGGCATTTTCCAGTTGCTGGGCGCAGGCGATGTTGCGGGAGAAACTGCCCCGGCGGCCACACACGCATCCACTGCCCCGGTTGTCGGGTGAGTCCTCAATAGCCGACCGGCAACCCAGAGAACAAGGAGGCAATCCATGATCGTTCAGGAAGGCAGACTTATCCCCTTCGTCGAGTACCTCGAACGCGCGCGACCGCAGCGCGAGCGACCCGTGATCTGGCACAGCCGCGACATCTGGGCGGCAGCAAACGAGCACGGCGGACACGCGAGAGGGTCCGTTGCATTGACGCGCGACAGCGCAGCCGATAAGACCGCAATCGCTCCGGGCCTGTCCCTGACAGCCCAGATCGTCGAGCCGGGCACGCATGCACCGGTGCATAGCCATTCGTTCTGGCATCTGTACTTTGTTCAACGAGGCGAAGGACATATCGCGATCGATAGCGAGCGGGACCTGCAGTCCCTGCATACGGGCGACTGGCTGTTCGTGCCCGCATGGTGCGTTCACGCCATCGACAACCGCGCAGGTACGGTGCCGCTGGAGTTGATCGTCTTGCAGAACCTGCCGCAAAACGCTGCGCTCGGCAATCTCGCTCGCGCGGATCAAGACAAGCCGATACAGTTGACTTATTCGGCTTCCTGACTAACACAGGGGAACACGTCATGGAGTTGTACTCGTTCTTCAGATCAACAGCTTCCTTCCGTGTGCGGATTGCTCTCGCGTTAAAGGGCCTGTCCTATCGCACGATATCGATCAACCTGCTGAGGGAGGACGGCGAGAATAACAGCCCCTCCTATGGCAAGGTCAATCCTCAGCACCTCGTCCCGTCCCTCGTGACTGACGACGGTTACACGCTGATTCAATCAGGCGCTATCTGCGAATATCTCGAAGAGCGCTATCCGTCGCCCCCCTTGCTTCCGCGAGGCGCGGAAGCAAGGGCATACGTTCGAGCCCTGATGGCCGCCGCTGCCTGCGACATCCACCCTTTGCACGCGATACGCGTGACAAAATATCTCGAGCGCCAGCTTCATATCGACGCCGAAAGCCGCAAGGCATGGACCCAACACTGGATACTGGAAGGACTCCAGGCAATCGACGCAATCCTGGAACGGTCCGGCCTGACCGGCGCCTATTGCTACGGGGATACAGCGACGCTCGCTGACGCATTCATTGTTCCCCAGTTCGTCAGCGCGCTGGCTAATGGCGTTTCGCTGGAGTCGTTAAGCGTTCTCCCGCGCATTGCCCAACACTGCCTCGAGCATGCCGCTTTCCAGGCTGCGTTGCCGCAAAACCAGCCGGGTGCGAACCCTGTAGCGCCAGCACAGGTACGCGCATGACGGCGCTTCCACGTGGTGGCACGCTGGTTATCGGCGCTGGCCCGGAGATGCACAGCGGTCTCACAAGCGCGGTGACGTCGGCAGGTACGGCGCAGATCATTTCCGCCAAGCTGTTCGACGGTCTATTGTCATACGACGAACATTTCGGCCCGCAGCCGCAATTGGCGACGAGCTGGGACATCGCCGAAGACGGGCTGTCCCTGACGCTTCATCTGCGTCGCGGCGTAACCTGGCATGACGGGAAACCCTTTACGTCCCGAGACGTCGCCTTCTCCGCGATGGAAGTCTGGAAAAAGTATCACAGCCGGGGACGCACTACTTTTGCAAACGTGGTGTCGGTCGATACGCCGGATTCGTTGACAGCAGTCTTGCGCCTCAGTCAGCCCGCACCGTACCTGCTGGGTGCGCTGACGTCTTCACTCGAAGCCCAGGTGATCCCTGAACATATCTATGCGGGTACCGATGTGAGGACCCACCCCGCGAACGCCGCGCCGATCGGCACGGGGCCATTCCGATTCGTTCGCTGGGAACCCGGCGACCATGTATTGCTTGAACGAAACCCCGACTATTGGGACGCTCCGCGACCATGGCTCGACAAGCTTCTGTTCCGGTTTATCGCGGATCCCGCTGCGACAAGTTCGGCGCTTGAGAACGGTGAACTGCATCTGGCCGACGACTACGGCGTCAGCTTCCCGAACATCGCGCGCTTGTCCCGCGATCCCAACCTTGTTGTGACCAGCCATCCCTCAACGTATAACACGTGGGTGGCCGCATTCGAATTTAACCTGGACCGCCCGATCTTTAAGGATCTCCGCGTGCGACAGGCGTTTGCTCACGCATTCGATCGGGACGTCATCGTCAAGGATATCTGGCACGGCCATGCCGAAGCGACCGAAACACCGATTCCGCCGGCGTTTCCCGCTTTCCACTCCGATGCCGTACCGCGTTATGCATTCGACCTCGCGAGAGCCGAAGCCCTTCTGGAAGCAGCGGGATTCAAGCGCGATGCGCTCGGCGTGCGCCTCACGCTCACCGCCTATCCTGAGCCTACGGGCGCACTTGGCGTATTGGCCGTGCATCTACGCGAGAACCTCCGCAAAATTGGCGTGTGCGTCCAGATCCACACATCGGACTTCGGCAATTTCGTCGACCGTACCTATACAGCGCGAGATTTCGACACCGTCTTTTATAGCGCGAACGCGGGTCCCGATCCGGCAATCGGTGTTCAGCGCTTCTACTGGTCGAAGAACTTCAAGCGAGGCGTGGCATTTTCGAATGCGTCGAACTACCGGAACGCTGAGGTTGACCGCCTGCTCGAGGAAGGGCAAACCGAAACCGATCCAAAGCGGCGCCGCGCCATCTACGCAGAATTCCAGCGCATCGTGCAGACAGACCTGCCGAGAATTCCACTGCTCGCACCGCACACGGTCACGGTGGCCCGGTGCGAAGTCCTTAATTTCGGCGGTAACCAGGTACTCCTCGGTAATTTTTCCGACCTTGCACTGGCGCGCTGAGTGCCGTCAGGATAGTTCACGCAAGATGAACGTCCTTGATAAAGGTGGCGATGCGCCAGATCCACGCCTTTCAGCACTTCATTGCACTGCTTTGTGGATGAGGATGTTCCGGCCGACGATTCGCACTGAGCGCCGCACGCCCGGCGTTACCCCGCAGCAATGCGTTGGAGGGGGCATGGATATGGCTGCACAACACGTTTCGATAGTGCCGTTCCAGCGGATTACGCCGGGCGAGGCCGTGGTTGCCTGCCAATTCGATCGCGAGTTCCACGACCCGCACGGCGTTGTCGATGACAACATGCTTGACGACACCGGATAGCGCGTCTGGAGCATCGCCTGCGTCGAAGTGTTCGGCGTGACTTCGCATCAACCAGTCGTTGGTGGCGAGCAGAACCTCGATGTGTCCGACGACTTCCTGCACCGTCGGCAAACTCGCCAGCGAGGCGCCACCCAGCGAACTCGGGCGGCGCTCGTTGAGAAACTCGATCAGCCAGTTGCGCGCCGCCCGCGCCGCACCGTCGTAGACAGCGCCCACCAGGCTGAAATACCAGGTGGCTCCGTGAGCGTCCCGCTGCAATCCGAGTCGGGCAGGCTTGAGCGCGACAACGTCGGCAATCGGAATCGTCACGTTCTCAAGAACAACATCGTGACTCGCCGTGGCGCGCATGCCGATCGGATCCCACGTTTCCACAACCCGTACGCCCTCGGCGTTGCCGGGCACGAGAAAATGGCCCAGACGAGGCTCATCCTCATCGGTTCGCGCCAGTACGTTGATCCACGAGAGCAGCGGCACACCGGTGACGTAAATCTTGTGACCTGAAATCCGCCACTGGCTCCCAACCCGTCGTGCGATCGTGTCCGGCAGACCGCCGTGCGAGGGCGATCCCAGCGCCGGCTCAACCTGCGCCGCGTTGATCAGCGACTGACCTTCGACGGATTCGCGGCTCAAACGCCGCGCAAGATGCGCGGGCCAGTCGTCAGAACCCACGCGTTCGGATCGTACGATAGCCGCGTGCTGGCTGTAGTGCATTGACAGGATGAGGGCCACGGCAGGATCCCCGAGGGCCACGGCGCCAACGACGGCCGATGCCACGGCGAGACCCGCCCCGTATCCGCCATCCGACTCGGCGACGGTGAGTCGTAATAGCCCGGCCGCCTGCAAGGCATCGAACTGGTGCGCGGGCGGCTCGCCCGTGAGGTCATGCTCAGCCGCACTGTTGCCAAACAGGCGGCCAAGCTCCCCCGCCTTTTCGATCAATACGTCGTGCGCGGGGGTAGCGCGCGCCAATGGCAGCACGCTCATCGTGTGGCCTGCGCCTCTCATCGCTGCAACCACAGATCGGCGAAGCTACCGGCCGTACCATCGGGCGAAACCGTATGCTCGTGCACCGCCTGCGAGTACACCGTCACGGACTGCGTCACCATAAGATTGATGTCCGGCAGATCGTGTTCGAGAATCCGCTGGATCTGAAAGAACAACTGCTTTCTCCTGCTCTCGTCGGTTTCCTGTGCGACCTCCGCAAACAGTTGGTCGATCTGTGGATTGCTGTAATGCGAGCCATTGGTAAAAGGCACACCGCGCCGGAAACTTTCGGTGGTGTAGAGCCGGGCAACGCCCGCCACCGGATCGAACAGATTGCTCATCACATTGACGGTAAAGTCGAAGTCGCGGTCGCTATAGACCCGCTTCAGATAAGCAGGCAAATCCTGGTTGCGCACGGTGACCGCAATGCCCACGCGTGACAGCGCGGCTTTCACGTACGCGGCCGTGCGGACCGGAAGATCGCCCATTGGCAATGGGTCGAGCGTCAGGGCGAAGCGCGTGCCATCGGCCTTGCGTGGGTAGCCGGCTTCGTCCAGCAGCGAATTGGCACGCTCGACGTTGTAGGGATAGGGATTGGGTGCAGGATCGTAATACGGACTACTGGGAATAATCGGGCTCGCAACCGGCACGGCATAGCCATAAGCGACCACCTTACGGATCACGTCCCGGTCCAGAGCCGATGCGATGGCCTGTCGCACCGTCAGGTTCCTGAGGTAAGCGTTGTCCAGGTTGAACTCGATACGGGTCGGGCCGGCCGCGAAATCGTAACCCCGCGTCTCGATCCCCAGCTTCGACTGCGCCCTTAACCGGGCGAGATCCGATAACGGTACCGGCGTATCGCCGCCCAGATCTACCGCTCCCGTTTCGAATGCGACCGTCCGCGCGGCGGGGTCGTCGATGATCTTGACGATAATCCGGTCGATCCGCGGTTTGCCCTTGCCCCAATAATTGTCGTTACGTGCATATTCAATGTAGCTCCCGCGCACCCATTTGACGAAGCGGAAAGGGCCTGTGCCAATCGGGGCGTTGTTGGCCGGATTGGAACCCACCTCGGAGCCGTCATAGAGATGCTTCGGGATAATCGGTGTTTCGGATGCGGAAAACGCTTTGATCAGATACGGCGCAGGCTTCGACAGCACAATCGCGACGGTGTATGGATCCGGCGTCTCAATGTCAGTGACCTTCGCGAAGGTGACCTTTGCGCGCGGATGAACGGCCCTGAGCGTCTGAAGAGAGAACGCGACGTCAGCGGAAGTAAACGGCTGGCCGTCGTGCCATTTGACGCCATGACGCAGGTGGAACACGTATTGGCGGCCGTCGTCGCGAACCTCCCATGAGGTTGCTAGCGACGGCTTCGGTTGCAGGTTCAGGTCGTAGTCGAGCAGCCCTTCAGTGACCTTCGGGCTGACCTTGAGAACATTGATAGCCGTGGTGGTCAGATCGACCAGTGCTGTCGGCTCAGGCGTCACGACGAAATTGAGTGTCCCTCCGCGTACCTGTGCGACGGCTTCCTGCCCCACCTGTGCCAGCGTCAGTGCCAACACGATCCACAGCACGCTCCTGAGATATTTGAATCCACCACTCTGCGACGTATTGATGATCATTTTTTTCGAAGTGCGAAGATATATTGCCGTGTCTAGACCAGCACGGGTTGAGATACCTGCCGACGTCTGAGAGCAGCGGCAAGCGGTGCGGGATCGACCCATTGGTCGAAATCAAAGTCCGCGGGAATGAAGCCCCACCTGAACAGGAAAGTCTTGAAGTCAGCGAGTGCCGCGAGTGCGTCCGGATCGAGTCCAATCGTCAATTGACGATGCAGGTTCGCACCATATGCGTGCTGCACCCAATGCTCGGCGCTGCGCGTCTCACGGGCGATATAGGCGGTCACTTCGTCCGGATTCGCCTGTGCCCAATCACCCGTCGCCAATGTGCGGGACAGGACACGCTCCACCAGATCGGGCCGTTCGCGTAGCAGTTGGGCATCCACGGTAAGCGGGCGCGGCGTACCGTTGTTGGCGTGTGCCTGGCGATTGGTTTGTGCGCCGATTTCAACGAGGATTCTTGCGTCGAGCAGATTGGCGATGTCGAGCCCCGTAGCACCCTTGACAAAGACGATATCAGCCTCTCCCCGCAACAAGGCCTGAGCCTCGCGCGCAAACTCATGGGTGCGCTGACTCGCCAGCCACTCGCCAATTGGCGCTTCGTCCGGCGGCTTGACGTCCTCCAGTCCACGAGGGGTGTGCGGTAAATCGACGAGATCGATGCCGTTAAACGGCACATCTGCCGCGTCAAGTAACGATGAAATGCCACGCAAAGCGGTTGCCCGATGAAAGTCCACCACGCTCGAATGTGTATTGCGCGGCAACCCGAAGCGGCGCCTGGCGATTGCGGCAGGTGCCAGGGTAAGGTCTCTGTCGAGCGTAATCAGCGCCTGGAATTCATCAACCCAGCTAAGCCCGATCAGGCGCGTATCGCTGCCTTGTGCGCGCGCCCACAACGCGGGAATGTTGCCGCCTTGCCGGAATGACCACGGCTGGCTGTGCGTGAAATGCGAGCGCCGGATCAACACGTCGTCCGCGTCCTGCAGTGCCTTGATATCGATACCGTCCGCAGCAAACTCTTCCTGTAGCCAACCCTTTTGCACCGTGATGCCAAAGGGCGTGGGGGCCGGGCAGCGTGTGTACCAGATGCGGCTCATAACTCTCACCGTTCGTTAGTGTGGGTGTCGATCTCTTCGGGCGATCCTTGCGGATCAATTTCGCTGGAGCATGTCGTGAATCAATAGGAACATGAAGCTTCGATCGGCTATTTCAGTCATAACAAATAAGGATACCGAATGGCATCCGGCGAGTTTTCAGGTTATGCGCATGGGGTAATTTGCAAATGTAGTTTTGTTGTTTGCAGTTTTTTCTTAACGATGAATCGCCCCCGAAGGACTTGACGATTGACCTCGTCGACTGCTATGACACGTAAATGCACAACCTGACATGGAGAACAACATGATCGTAGAAATGCGCATCTATCACTGCTTGCCCACGCGCCTGCCGGCGTTGCTCGACCGCTTTACCTCGATAACGCTCGGTTTCTTCGAGAAATACGGCATCGAGCAGATCGGCTTCTGGACGACGCTGATCGGCCCGAGCAATCACACGCTGACCTACATGGTGAAGTGGGAGAACCTCGCGGAGCGCGAGCAGAAGTGGAACGCATTCCAGGCGGACGCGGAGTGGATCGCGAAGCGCATCGCAACCGAAGCGGAAAGGCCGATTGTCGAGCGAGTCGAAAATTACTTTCTGACGCCGACGGACTTTTCTGCATTGCGGTAGGAGACGTATGCCATAACGCAATCGAAGCGCCGCTCAAGGATAGACCGGTCTGTTCAATTATTTTCCGCAGTAGTATTCTTGTCACGGATGTTCTTACTTAATTGAACTGACAACACGACCATGACCGCCAAGAAGCAGGATATCGTCAGAACAGCGACACGCCTTTTTTCCATGGACGGCTATCACGCGGTAGGTATGGACCGGATCATTGAAGAATCCGGTGTGGCGAAGATGACCATGTACCGGCACTTTCCGTCGAAGGTCGACCTCGTATCCGAAGTATTGGCTCAAAGAATGCAGCAATCGCTCGCTTCGCTAACCGATGCTGTGAATAAAAAATCGGATCCGATGGACAAGATTCGCGAAGTGTTCGCGTGGCATGAACGGTGGTTCAAGACGAGAGACTTTACGGGTTGCATGTTCACTGGAGCATTTTCCGAGTTCCGCTCTCAACCTGGGGAGATCATGCGTATCACGATTGCCCAGAAGACCGGCCTTCGGCTTTTCATCAAGAACCTGCTGCTGGACATAGCGCGGCGCCCAGCAGCGGAACTGATGGCCCGACAGATGGTGATGCTGCTGGATGGCGCCATTCTGTCGGCGATGGCCGGCGACAGAAAAACCGCGGCGAGTGAAGCGTGGGACGCCGCTGAAAGACTGATTGCCACGGAAAGCAAGCCCGTAGCGCCTCTGCGATAGACGAACAGGCCCACCAACGAATGCGCGCTTGCCGGCGCATCGGATCCGGTGAATGGGATAATCGTGGCTACCCGTACCGAGGCAGCGTAACCAGGAATGTTGAACTCGTAGATATTCCTGGAAACTTTACTGCAAATCCGCATGAGCCACACCCTCGCTACGGCGTGCCAACAAGAAATCGAAATCCGCAAGAGCCGCTTCATCGCCCACGCAATCCCCGTCGCGGACCGCGATGCGGCGATGGCCGAACTGCGCCGTCTGCGTGAAGAGCATCCCACCGCCACGCACGTCTGCTGGGCGTTGCTGGCGGGCGGCCAGTCCGGCATGTCGGACGATGGCGAACCGTCCGGCACCGCCGGCAGGCCGATACTCGAAGTGCTGCGGCATCACGACCTAGACGGCGTGCTAGCGGCCGTGGTGCGCTACTACGGTGGGGTAAAACTCGGTGCGGGTGGTTTGGTGCGCGCCTATACAGACGCGATTGCCCGCGTGCTGCAGGACGCGCCGCGCGTCGAACGGATTGCCCAGACCTTGCTGACGGTGCAAATCGCGTATCCCGACGAGGCGCGCGTGCGCCGCTGGATTGAACAGGAGGGCTACACGCTCGCCAATAGCGGCTACGAAATGGAAGTGCGCCTGACGGTCACCATGCCCGTCACGGCCGTGCAAGGGGCACGTGAGGCGCTGCGGGATATGACGCAGGGGCGCGCGGTGTTTCCGGAAGAAGACTGAAGCGCGCGGGCTAGCCTGGCCGACACGCAAGCCCCAAAAGAAACGGAGCCGCCCGATACGAAATCGGCACGGCCCCTCGCGCGTTCATTCACCAGCCGCCGGCATTCAATGCGTCGCCACGAGCTCCGGCTTGGCCCGCTTGCCCACGGCATCCGCCTGCGCATCTTCGAGAATCATCTCGGCGCCCTTCTCCGCCACCATCATCGTCGGCGCATTGATATTGCCGGACGTGATGTTCGGGAAGATGGAGGCATCGACCACCCGCAAAGCCGTCAGCCCATGCACGCGCAAGCGCTCGTCGACCACTGACGTCTGCACGTCCGCCCCCATCGCGCACGATCCGCACAGGTGATAGATCGAGCCCGACTGCTCGCGGAAGTACTGCAGGAAGCCATCGCGCGTGTTGACCTGCGGCCCCGGCGAAATCTCCTCCACCGTGATGCCCCGCAGCGCGGACGTTGCCATCACCTTGCGCACCAGCTCACACCCCTGGATGACCTCGTCGATATCCTTCTCCGTGGTCAGCGCGTTGATGCGAATCCTGGCGGCATCTTCGACCCGGTTCGAAGCAATCTCAATCGAACCGCGGCTCGTCGGCCGGCAGGGATTGAAGGCCAGCAAGAAGCCCGAATACGGTTCCGGCTCGAGGCTCGCCTTGTTGCTCTTCGGAATCCGGTACGACAGCGGATTGAAATAGAGCTGCAGGTTAGGCTCCACCTGCTGATCGTTGCCCTTAAAGAAGCCGCCCGACTGGTTCACGCTCATCGCGAGCGGCCCCTTGCGCGTCAGCAGGTACTGCAGGCCCAGCTTGAGCTTGCCAAGCAATGGCCGCATTTCATCGTTCAACGTCTTCACGTTGGCGCGATAGTAGAAACTCACGCACAGGTGGTCCTGCAGATTCTGCCCTACCGCCGGCAGTTCATGCACGAGCGGAATGCGATGCTGCGCGAGCAGCGCCTTGTCGCCCACACCGGACAGTTGCAGAAGCTTCGGCGTATCCACCGCGCCTGCCGCGAGAATCACCTCGCGGTTCGCGGTGAAGGTGCGCGCGCCGCCGTTCTGCTTGACCACTACGCCCGTCGCGCGCTTGTTGCCGTCGAACAGCACCTGGCTCACCAGCACTTCACGTTCGACCGTCAGATTCTGGCGGTCCAGCACCGGATGCAGATATTCGAAGCTGCTCGACGAACGCTGCCCATTGCGCGTGCTCACGTCGTATATGCCCGAGCCTTCGAACTGCGCGCCGTTAAAGTCCTGAGTGCGCTGATACCCGGCCTGCTCGCACCCCTTGAGGAACACGTGGCAGATCGGATGCACGGCGTCCTTCATCGGCGAAATGCGAATCGGGCCATCGGCGCCGTGATACTCGGTGTTGCCCAACGGATGCGACTCGAGCTTGCGGAAATACGGCAGCACGTCCTTGAACGACCAGCCCTTGTTGCCGGCGGCAGCCCAGTCGTCGAAATCGTGCGGCTGACCCCGCACGAAGATCATCGCGTTGATCGAACCGGAGCCGCCCTGGACTTTACCGCGCGGGCAATAGATCGGCCGGTTGTCGAGTTCCTTTTCGGGCTCGCTGTAATACATCCAGTTATAGGTTTCGTTGTAGTACGTCTTGGTGAAACCCACTGGAATCTTGAACCAGAACGAGCTGTCCTTGCCGCCCGCTTCGAGCAGCAGCACGGAATGCTGGCCCGACGCCGTCAGGCGATTGGCGAGGATGCAGCCCGCAGAGCCCGCGCCGACAATAATGTAGTCGTAGTTCATGGTCTATCTCGCCCGACGGCGTCCGCTTCAGTGAATGCGAAAGTAAGTCTCAAGCTCAACCCTTGGCCGGCGCGAGATCCTTGACGTCCGCGGGTTTCGCGGCCATCTGCAGATGCAGCCGTTCGCCCGTGTACGGTGAATGCTGCCGCACCACGTCCATGTTCAACTCCACACCGAGACCCGGCTCCTGCGACGGAATGATGTAGCCGTCTTCCCAGCGAATCGGCGTCTTCAACACTTCCGCGTGGAAACCGCCCCACGTACCGATGCTTTCCTGAATCAGGAAGTTCGGCGTGCAAGCCGCCAGCTGGATGCTGGCCGCAGCGCCGACCGGGCCGTTGTAGAGATGCGGCGCGATCTGCGCGTAATACACCTCGGCGATGCTCGCCACTTTCTTCGCTTCGAGCAGACCGCCCACGCGCGCCACATTCAGTTGCAGGATCGACGCGGCGCCCGCTTCGAGCAGCTTGAAGAATTCGTACTTGGTGGTCAGCCGCTCGCCTGCCGCGATCGGAATGCTGGTGTGCTTCGCGACCTGGGCCATGGCCCCTTCCTGTCCTGGCGGCACCGGCTCTTCGAACCACAAGGGGTCGTATTTCTCGAGGCGTTTGGCGAGACGAATGGCCGAGGAGGGCACCATCTGACCGTGCGTGCCGAACAGCAGATCGGCCTTGCTGCCCACGGCTTCGCGCACCCTGCGGCAGAAGAGCTCGCAACGGTCCAGCACTTCCATCGACAACTGGTGGCCCGAATAGGCGGTGTACGGCCCCGCCGGGTCGAACTTGACTGCGGTGAAGCCGCGCTTCACGTTCTCCACCGCGCATTCGGCGGCCAGATCCGGGTCGTCGTAATCGTATTCGCCGCGGCTGTTCTTCGGGTACAGGTAGGTATACGAACGAAGCCGCTCGTTGACCATGCCACCCAGCAATTCATAGACCGGCTTGCCCGCCGCCTTGCCGATGATGTCCCAGCACGCCATCTCGAGACCGCTGACCACGCCCATCATGGTCAGATCGGGGCGCTGCGTGAAGCCGCTCGAATAGGCCTCGCGCCACAGCCGCTCGACGTGATGCGGATCCTTGTCCTGCAGATAACGGCCGAACACGTCGTCGATGATGTGTGTCATCGCATCCGGATGGAACGTCGCCGAATAGATTTCACCGACACCTTCAATTCCGCAAGCCGTCTTCAGCTTGACGAAGATCCAGTACATGCCGCCCAGATGCGGCGGCGGTACAGCGACAATATGCGTTTCGAGCGAAACAACTTTCATTTACGCACCTTCTTTCCTGTTAAGCCTGTTTCTCAGCGCAAGCGCGGCAAAGCCACCGAGCGCTGCCACTGCGGCTACATAGCCAAAGTAGAGTTGATAGCCGAATACGCCGGGATACGTCTGTGTCAGGTAGCCGTTGATGAGCGGCAGGAAGACGTCCGGCGAGTAGCCCAGTACCGAGATCAAACCAATCGCGAGGCCCATCGTTTCGACCGGCACGTTGCAGCGGTCGAGCAACGACCAGTAAAGGCCGCGAATGGCGTAGGTCAGAATGCCGATGAACAGCACGAGGAACACCAGCGCCACATGGCTGCCGATGCCAGGCGCGGCGACCAGTCCCAGCAGCGAGAGCGCGGCCAGAAACAGCGCGATCACCAGCACCGAAATCTTGGAGAAGCGGTCACCCAGGAAGCCGCCGCCGATGCCGCCAATCGGCCGCATCCACAACTTGAGCGTCGTGATCGTGCCGGCCATCACCACCGACAGGCCGATCGCCCCTTCATGCAGATACGCGGAAAAGCTGTACGTTGCCCAGAACACCTGGTAGCCGCAAAACACAATCGCGGCGACAAGCCACAGCTCCGGAATCGTCGCGAGCGTCTTCAGGTCGAGCAGCACGTTGTTGCGTTTGCGCGTGGCAGCTTGCTCCGCGGCGGCCTTGCTACCCTGCGGATCCTTCACCATCCCGAGCACCACGCCCAGCGCGATGCACAGAAACGCGTACATGTAGACCACCAGCCTGAAGCCGGCCGCCACCGGTTCGCCGCGCGTCTGCGTGGCCCATGCGAACAGCGTGATGGCGACGGTTGCCAGCAGCGCTTCAACCAGGCCGCGGCCGCCGTCGAGAAAGCCGAAGAAACGGCCCTGTTCATGCGCGCCGGCGATCATCGTCACACGCTTGATCACGGCGGCCCAGAACGTCAGACCTGTCGACAGGCCCCAGCCGCCGAAGATCACCATCAGCAGATGAAACGACGGGGCGGTCGAATACCACAGACCGAGCGCACCCGTTGCAATCAGCGAAAAGCAGATGAGCAGGCGCGGCGCGATGCGATCGGCGAGCCAGCCGCTCGGCAAATAGCTCAGCAAAAAGATGGTGCCGAGCGACGAATACAGATAGCCCAGTTGACTGTCGGTGATATGAAACACTTCCAGCATCGTGGGCTGGTACACCTGCCGCAGATAGAGAATCGGATAGATCGCACCGGCGGCGATCACCAGCAGCAGCAGTTGCACATAGCGCTGCGCCGGGGTTTCGCGCAAGGCGGCTGCGTCGTTGGATGCGGCCAGCGAGGCGGCGGATTGGACGGACTGAGATGACACTGAGGTGCTCCTAAGAGACACGCAAGGCCTGCGGTGCAAGGTTGCACCGGCTTTGTCGAGTCCCCGATATCTTTTGTTATGGTTGCAGCGTGCTTGCGCGAATCTGCAGGTTGAGGAAGACGCGCCGCTGCGAGCGGCGCGCCGGGTCCGAATAAACGTTGCTTTAGTACTTCATGACCACGAGGCGGGTCTGCGTGAATTCGAGCATGCCGTGCTTGCCGTCGTCGCCGCCCAGGCCTGAGCGCTTCCAGCCTGCGTGGAAGCCTTGGTACGGATCGGCCGGCGTGCGGTTCACGTACAGTTCGCCGGCTTCGATGCCGTTGGCAATCTTCATCGCCGTGCGATAGTTCTCGGTGTACAGCACCGAAGAGAGGCCGAACTGGTGATCGTTAGCCATCCCAAGCGCTTCGTCGAGCGTGCTGTATTTCACGACCGGCATGATCGGACCGAAGGTTTCTTCCTGGATGATCTCCATGTCCTGACGGCAGTTCGACAGCAACGTGGCCGGATAGAAGAAGCCCTTGCCGTCCGGCAACTCGCCGCCCGTCTCGAGCCTGGCGCCCGCCTCTACCGCGCGTTCGACCATGGCGTGAATCGACCGGCGCGACGCCTCGTTGACGAGCGGTCCCATCAAAGCGGGATGGTCGGCGCGATCGCCCGATTTCACGGCGCTCATATGCTGCTTGAGCAGCGCGACGAAACGGTCGTGCACGCTTTCATGCACGTACACACGTTCGATCGCCGTGCACAACTGGCCGCAATGCGTGGTCTTGGACGCGACGAGTTCGCGCGCGGCCTTTTCTAGATCGGCATCCGGCTCGATGATCGCCGGTGTCTTGCCGCCCAGTTCGAGCGACGGCTTCGCGATGTTCGCCTTGCAGTACTCGAGCACCTTGCGGCCCGCGCCCACACTGCCCGTCAGCGTGATCATGCCGACCGCCGGATGCGTGCAAAGCGTTTCCGCAACATCGTGGCTCATCGCCAGAATGTTCACCACGCCGGCCGGCAAGCCCGCGCGTTCGACAGCCTTGGCGATTTCGAACGCGGACGTCGGCGTGTTGTTGCTCGGCCGCACCACCACCGTATTGCCGGCAATCAGCGCAGGCGCGACCTTGCGCATGAACGTGTAGACCGGATAGTTGAACGGAATCAGGCAAGCCACGACGCCCATCGGCTCGCGATGCAGCACCAGGTTCTCGTCGGGGGTGTCGCTCGGAATGACTTCGCCTTCGATGCGGCGCGCCCATTCCGCGTGATAGCGCGTGATCTGGCCGGCATAGATGGCTTCGCTGGTTGCGTCGGCGACACTCTTGCCCGACTCCAGCGCAAGCGCCGCGCCGATCGCGGGCGCGCATTCGGTCAGCGCGTCGGCAAGCTTGTGCAGATAAACCGCGCGTTCGGCGGACGGCAGCTTACGCCAGCCTTTCTGCGCAAGCGCCGCCGCGTTGACCGCGGCAATCGCTTCGTCCTTCGAGGCGCCCGCGACGCGGGCAATCAGGGCCTCGGTGGCGGGGTTGTAGACGGAAATGAGTTCGTCGCTGGCGGGATCGATGAACTGGCCGCTCACAAAATTCCGATCGAGTCGCATAGTCGTTACCAGGTGGCGTAGTGCGAAAAACGCATGGCCGACGGCTATGGATTCCATGCCGCCGCTGCATGGGCAGAATTCTTCTCCGCGTAGCGAGGGGCGACAAGCGACTAATTTGGGCACCAAACATTCGAAAAACTCATGTTTGGCATGAAGGAGAGGGGAAGGGTCGGCGTGGCTGAAGCGCCGGCTCGACTAGCCGATCCGCAGCAACGACACCTGACTTGCCAGCAAGATCTGCAGCTCATCGGAATCGGGCCGCGTCCCCCAGTTGCGGGCGCCGGCCACCGATGCGATGGCAATCCACGAGTTGGGCGGAAACCATTCCCGTACGACGGCGGTCCCCTGGAGAATCCGCAAGCGGCCGGTTTGCTGGCAATAATCGGCACACAGTTCCGTGCCATCCAACTGGGCGGTCACGAGGGGGTGACGCGTTCGTTGCATTGATGTCTCCCGCAAGAAAAAGCCTGGCGCGCGTAGCGGAATGCGCGACGGCCACCGCAGTGACGGAAGTCTAGGGAGGGTTCTCATTTACAGGTGAAACCTGCATGCGAGATTGGTAACGCCAGGTTACGGCTGCTTGCGGTGAGGAACAGAAAGAGATCGCACGGCGCATCGTGGCGTGACCGAAGGTGTGCATCCAGTGCCGGCATTTCCCCGTATATGAAGTGACGCGACGCAATCTTGCATCGCTTACCGGGAGAATCGAAATGAACAAGGCAATTCTGACCGTCGTCATGACGGGCGCGGCTGCAGTGTCGTTGAGCGTGTCGGGAGCAGCGTTTGCGGGCAACAACGGCGGTGCGGGTAACGCGCACGGTGCGGCAACGGCTGGGATGACGTATCAAGGCGATCCGATCAACAGCCCGTGGACCACCAAACCCGCCGGCATGATGATGGATCAAGGCAGCATGAGCATGCCTTCATCCAGCGACACGTCGAACACTCAAACGACGCAGGCCAAAACCGATCCGCAATAACATGCAGCAGTGTCCGTCAGTACTACCGAGCATATCGATGCGTTTCATTGCGGCGTCAGACCGTGTAGCCGTCCTTGCAGACTCGTCCTGCAAGCGACGGCTGGCGCAAGGACAAGACATACGGCTGCCGCCAGGTCTGCTATAGCTCCGGATTGGCCAGGTCGGCGGCGACGATATGCTCGCCATACACCTGGGCAGCCGCCAGCGCCTCCACTTTCGTCGGGAAGGGGCCAAGTTCGGGCGCACCGTCGAACGGGAACAACAGTCGGCCGTCGGTCTTGCGGACCACGTTCAACACGCCGAAAAAGCGCCGGTAGCCGGCGAGGCGCGAGGACGCCGAGACGTCGAAATCGCTCTCGGATTGCGCCGGAACGCTGGGGATGAATGCAGACTTGCTCATACGCTGAAACAGATTGAGTGGCGGAGCGTAGCGGGCATCGCGCCCGCACAGCCCTCTGGAAGCGGCGTTCGCCGCCGTGATCAGTACGCTTCCCTTAGCCAGGGGCCCCAGGCGGCGCCATCGGCCTTCAAACGCGTGTAGGTGGCGCTTTGTCCCGTCGGAACGTCCGAGGTATCGCCGTGTGGCTTCGCATCGGTGGTATGCAGCGCGAATGCCTGGCGTTCGTCCGTGTCGACGGTGACACGCCCGATCGGCTCCAGCGCGCCGCTTTGCGCGGACTCCAACAGCGCGAGATAGGGGGTCAGACGGCCCCAAAACGATGTCAACTCTTCCTGCAAGTAGTGTTTCATGTATTTCCTGGGAGAGTGTGGGTCGCAGTTTACCCTACCGGCACATTACATTCTCCCAACACAAATTTGACTGAGATTTCGTGGTTTAGAACGCATCGCTGAAACATGATGATTGGCAGGTTGGATATCAGCGTGGTACAAAGTCATTCTTCGCGTTCGGTCGCGGGGCGAAGACGCGGCAAACGCGAACGCGACATTTAAATTGAATGGATTAAAAAATGGCAACCGGTATTGTGAAGTGGTTCAATGATGCAAAGGGTTTTGGTTTCATTACGCCTGACGGCGGCGGCGAAGATCTGTTCGCACATTTCTCGGAAGTCCAGGGAAGCGGCTTCAAATCGCTGCAGGAAAACCAGAAGGTCAGCTTCGAAGTGAAGCAGGGCCCGAAGGGTAAGCAAGCGGCAAACATCACGCCGCTGTAACAGGCCGGGAACCCGTTCCCCCTGCTGCAAATGGCCCGCTTCGGCGGGCCATTTGCTTATGTGGCGGCGGTTTGGGACGGCCCACCGCCCCTCCGGCACGCCCGCCCCGTTGCAAAGACGCGACGAAGCGCGCCCAGACCGTCCGGGCGCCGCGCCTCAAAGTTCCAGCAAAGCCGTCTTCATCCAGTCGTGCACGGCCCGGCTCAAGTCCTGCTGCGACGTCTCGCGCGATGAAAATTCCGGACCCACGACCACCCGAATGTGCCCCTTCCGGTCCGGCCAGCCCTTCGCCGGCCAAACTTTGCCTGCGTTGTGCACTACCGGCACCACCGGCGCGCCGGTCGCGCATGCCAGACGAATACCGCCCGAGGTCAAGCGCGGCGGGGCATCGTGCGGCACGCGCGTGCCTTCCGGAAATATCACCACCACATCACCCTTGGCGAGCCGCGCGGCGCACTCCTGTGTCACCGCCTGATGCGCCTGGCGCGGCGAGCCGCGGTTCAGGCTGACCATGTCGAGCCCGCGCAGCACCCAGCCGAAGAACGGAATGCGCAGCAGGTCTTCCTTGAACACAAAACTGATCCGCCGCGGAAACAGCGCGAGAAAGGCCAGCGTCTCCCACGTGGATTCGTGACGGCACAAGAGGATGGAGGGTCCCGCCGGAAGATGCTCGAGGCCTTCCACCGAACATGTGACGCCCGGCAGCCAGCGCATCCATGCGACCATTGCACGACACCATTGCGCTGCCAGCCAGTACCGCCCGGCCCTGCCGACGAAAGGAAACAGCAGCAGAATCAACGCGGAGTAGACCGTGCCGCTGCCGAGCAGGCAGACAATGAAAAACCATTTGATGAACTTGGTGCGCATGAAAAACCGAGTGAAGAAGGAATGGAGCCGGAAGGTGTTGCGTCTGCGCTCGCCGGAACCGCACGCAAGGCGCGGCCTTCGTGCGGGATATGGCTGCTGACGCCTCACGCCACGAGACGTGAAAGCGCGGTCCTGAGCGGGTGAGCGAGGCGAACCGGGCGAAATTATGCGGTTGCGGCGCCGACATCGATCTAGTCTGACACAAATAAATTTTCGGCTCCGTCTCGGCGGCCATCATTCGCTTCCCGGCCCTTCCGGAAACCGCATCGCCGGGACGCAGTCTCTTCGCGATGCCGGCGTTGCCTGGCAAAGGCAGCCCACAGTCCTGTTGCAAAACCATTAAAAACCCTTCATCCCCGTGGCGACGTCCGGTTACGCGCGCTCAGCGATGATGTTCGTACGACCTGCTCCTTGGATTCGCCATGGGTCATGCAGATGCAGGCTTCCCTCACGCCCCTCCTCCCTGAACGAACAAGCCATGCCGAAAGTGCTATCTGTTGAAGACGATGAATTGATGATTCAGGAGATTCTGAGCGCGCTATCCGAGTCCGGCTATGAAGTGGACGTTGCGCGCTGCGGACGCGACGGCATCGCCAGGGTCATGGCGTTCACCTACGACCTCGTGACGCTCGACCGCACGCTTCCCGATCTGGATGGCTTGACGATTCTCGCCACCATGCGCGACGCGGGCATCGACACGCCCGTATTGCTGGTGAGCTCGATGTCGAACGTCGACGAGCGCGTTCGCGGCCTACGCGCAGGCGGCGACGACTACCTCACCAAACCGTTTGCACGCGAGGAGATGGCCGCACGCGCCGAAGTGCTATTGCGGCGCAAGACCCCGGTTCGCAACGTCGAGACCTGCCTGCAGGTCGGCGAACTGGCGTTCGATCTGCTCAAGCGCCAGGCCAGTCATCACGGCGAGGCGCTGGACCTTCAGCCCACCGAACTCAAACTGCTCGAATACATGATGCGGCATCCGGGCCAGGTGCTCACGCGCACGATGATTTTCGAAGGTGTCTGGGGCTGCCGCTTCGACCCGGGCACCAACCTCATCGACGTTCACGTGGGGCGCTTGCGCAAGAAGGTGAGTGCGGCGGGCGAGGATCCGCAGATCCATACCGTCAGGGGTTCGGGCTACATACTCAGCTAAGCGCTGCAGCCGATTAAAAATCTCTTCACTTTCATGCTCGCGTTGCGATAGGCCTACCTCTCTATTCTGCTTCTTACCGAGACGCGCACCGCATGACGCGGTACAGCCCGGACCTCACCATCTCTTCCGCATGAAGGAGCAGTCATGAAAGCACTGAAGATCGCAGCCCTGTTGAGCATTCTCGCTACCGGCACGGCATTCGCCCAAAGCAATCCGGCCACCAACGCTCCGGCCGACAATGCCACGACCACCGTGGCGATGTCGAACGCCACGCCGCAAGTCGGCACATGGGTTCCGCCGACCGGCCAGGCCGTTGCACCGAAGACCCGCGCCGAAGTCTATGGCGAACTCGTACACGCAGAAAAGGACGGCCAGCTCGCCTACCTGAACAGCACCGTGTACGCGCATCCGTGAACGTTTCGCGCAACACGCGTCATCGCATGTGAATGGCCGGGCGAAGCGGACTGCCGGATCTCCTGCAGCCTGCCCGCGCCGGTCCGCATTGCGCGGGCGCGAGCCGGCCCGATACCCCACGCCAGGCTTTATCACGAAGCCAATTGATAGCCGAAGCGGCTAATGGTCTCGACGCGGACCCTGAACCCATTCAGCTCCAGCTTGCGCCGCAGGCGCGATACCACCAGGTTGACGCTGGCGGGTTCGACATCCTCCTTGTCCGGCCACGCGTAACGGATCAACTGATCTCTCGCTACCGGCGCCTTCGCCTGACGCAGCAGGCATTCAATCAGCAGATATTCGCGCTTCGTCAACAGCACGCGCTTGCCGTCTTCGACGAGATCGCGCGTCAACGGGTCCAGCTTCAGCGCCGGCGTCGTAACGGCCGGCTGCGCCGAACGCGCCACGGAAGCGCGATGAAGCGCCAGCATGCGCTCCTGCATCTCGAGAAACGAATACGGTTGCACGAAGCAGGCGTCCGCACCGGCGCGCAGCACGCGCGCGCGATCTTGCGAGGTACCGCTTGCAAGCGCAACGATCACCGACGGTGCGCGCGGCAGCCTGGCCAGTTCGGGCAGCGCGTCGAACAGTGCGGTCATCAGGGACAGCCCCACCGCGGAAACGACAATCGCATCGAACGCTTCATGCGAGGCCAGATAGAGGGCATAACGCAGGTTATCCGCTACGTGTACGCTGTGCGCGCTCTCCCTGAACGCCTTATGAAGGTAAACCGTCTCCGTCTCGGAGGACGACACCAGCAGAATTCTCATCTAGCGTTAGGACCTACTGCAGGTTGTGTGACCAGCAATCGATGGTGATCGTCGTGCCGCACTCTTCGCCGCCAATGCGGAGCTCGAAATCATGCAGACGGACGATTGCGGACACAATGCCGAGCCCAAGCCCCGTGCCTGGTATGTGACGCGTCTGCTCGACGCGGTAGAAGCGGTTGAGCACCGCGTTGCGCTCGCTCACCGGGATACCCGGTCCGTTGTCGGCGATTACGAGTTGCGGACCCGCCTGGTCGGATCGCAACACCACGCTGACATCGCCCCCTTCCGGCGCGAACTTGATGGCGTTGTCGAGCAGATTGCTGAAAGCCTCGAACAGCAGCGCCCGATCGGCATGGACCGAATCGACCGCTTCGGTGCTCAACTGCAGCTTGATCGACTTTTCCTCTGCGAGCGGTTGATACAGGTCGCACAGTTCCTCGACGAGCGTCTGCAAGGACACAATGTCGAAGCCGCTGCGCCGTTGCAATGCGCCGATTTCCGAAATGCGCAGCATGGCGCCGAAGCGGTCGAGAATGGAATCCGCCTCGACGCGCGCATGGGCAAGCAACGTATTGGCCGCCTCGTCACCGTTGTCCCGCACCCGCTCCGCGAGGTTCGCCAACTGCAGGCGCAAGCGCACGAGCGGCGTGCGCAGGTCGTGCGCAATGCCGTCGCACGCGCCTTTGACCTCGTTCATCAGACGCTCCACTTCGGTAAGCATGTGATTGACGAGATGGCAAAGCATGTCCAGTTCATCGCGGCCGCCAATCGGCAAGCGTTGCGCCAGATCGCCATTGGCGATGCGAGTCGTGACGCGCCGCATGTCCGCCACCCGCCGCATCTGACGAAAACTCAGCAGGAGACCGGTACCGAGACTGAGGACCAGACACAGCACGCCCCCGCCGATCAGCGCGCGGGTCAATTCCTCGCGCACTTGCCGCACATCGTCCAGGCTGCGCCCGATCACCAGTTGGTCGCCATTGGCGCGGGTCTCTCCCATCACGCGTACTGTGGGCGTGGAAGGATTCTCTGCGAGCATCAGCGTGCTGCCCGTGGTCGAACTGTGGGACTCGCTCGCCAGTTCGAACTTCAAGCCGTGCGGCAACGCCATGATGTCGCCGGCAATGCGCTGGCCGTCCGGCGTGAACAGGCCGTAGTAATTTGCGTGCCGGTTCTCCCGCTCGATCCGTCTTTCAATCGCGGACACCAGCCGGTCGTCGCCTTTCGAATCGAAGTAACGCATCTGCCAGTGAATCGCGCTGTCCGCCTCGCGTTCCATCGCCGCGCCGACCGAATATTCGAGGAACCCCAATAAGGCCATGAAACACAGCGTGAAGATCGCGGCGTAAGCCGACAGCCATCTAAACGTGCTCGTATGCCAGCGCTGGCCCGGACGGCTCGTCGAATGCGTAGCTCGTGTCTCAGTGGAGATCGCCGTTCCTCGTACTTTGCCAAGTTCCAGAGTGGACACGGTCATCGGCCCCTCGCGTGTTGATTCGTTAAGAACGTGGACCCGCCTGGACCGGATCGACAGCGATTAAATTCCTGAGCATTCATGCTGGTCGATTTCGTCTCGCGTCCTGGGATATGGGCTTCCGGATAGGCTCAACATTACAATAAGGATTCCATAGCTTACATAAACTGCCAAAGCATGGTCAGAATCGTCACAGTGTCGGCATCATAGCCTTACGCGAATAAATACCAGACCGCACAAAGATGAAAAACCCGTCACTTTGTGCGCATTGCATGAAACATCAAGATGGATTCTTTACATTACCCCCACTACCAACTATCACGTCAGGCAAGAAACTTAGCTTTAGCCCCTGCCAGACGTGTTAAAACGCACAACAATGAAAAAAGCACAGACCGGAATCCGGTCTGTGCTTTTGCATGTTGCAGTTAAATCGCGGACGCCTTAAAAGCGATGCATCATCGCAATGCGGTACACCATCTGGTTGCCGGTCGACGACTGACTCGGCGAACCGACAATGTTCGCGTAATCGAAGTCCTGACCCGTCTTGCCGTCCGCGTGCTGATAAGCCCCTTGCACGTAGACAGAAGTGCGCGCGCTCAGATCATAGTCGAGCATGAGCGACAACTGGTTCCAGTTTGCATCCGAGCTGCCCGTCACCGTGGAGATGTGGGCGCGCGTAAACGTATAGGCGGCACCGAGCCAGAAGTCATGCGCGAAGTAGTACTGGCCGTTGATTTCGAAGTTATCGAACTTCCATGAGTTTTGCGTACCCGCGACCGGTTGCGTGGTGAAATACTCGCTGTAGGTCGGGTTGTAGACATCGATGTGCGAATAGGCCAGCGAGACCACGGCCTTGTCGGAGAACTTGTACGAAGCACCGGCGTCGATGTTCTGTTGCGAGGACCCGCTGAACACGATCGTCGTGCTCGGCGATGCCCCGCCGGTATTCGCACCGCCGTTGTTGGTCTTCATATAGGCCAATACAGCGGAAAGCGCTCCCATCTGGTACTGGAGCGCCGCGCTGTACATCCGGTTGTCGGCGAAACCGCCGGCTTCGTTGCTAAAGCCGTACATGGCTTCGCCGGTGAAGCCCGCCACGGTCGGCGACACGTACTTGACCGAGTTCTGGATGCGGTAGTCCCAATCCGCGTTGTCGTTGTCAAGCGGATGCGCGCCGAGATCGCCTTCCCAGTTGCCGGCTGCCGTGAAGCCGCTCCACATGTCGATGGTCGGATCGTACTGGCGGCCCATCGTGATCGTGCCGTATTGCGCCGAGGACAAGCCCACGTATGCCTGACGGCCGAACATCAGGCCGCCCTGGCCCGCCGCACCCGTGTTGGTGTTAAAGCCGTTTTCCAACTGGAAAATGGCCTTCATGCCGCCGCCGAGGTCTTCGCTGCCTTTCAGGCCGAAACGGCTGCCGGCCGTATCGCCGCTCACCATCTGGTATCCCCGGTTACCGGCCGCGTTGGTGGTGAAGTCGAGGCCCTCATCGATAATGCCGTAGAGCGTGACACTGTTCTGAGCATGCGCGACATTAGACAGCGCAAGTGCGGACAACAGTCCGGCCAAACACGTTTTTTTCATTTACCTTTACCTGATGAGTGGAGTGGAGAATCTCTGCCTGCTACGCGCTTTAGCGCCCTTCTGTGCGCTGTGACGCAGCGCCGCTGCGTGCGGCTGCAGCGACATGAAAGTGCAAGCGAAGTTTAAGTAGCCGCTTTCTTTGGCGAGAGCTCTCAGGCGAAACTCAGTCTTTCAACAAGCGCAAGTGCGAAACGCGGACACGCTAGCGCCTTGAGCGAAGCGGGCTCGCATTTCTTTCTGGAAAAAAATTAGCGGATTTGCGATGCGTAAGTGTCGTGCCTGAGCGACAACGCGTCCGACGAGGTAGATAAATCTTTAATGTCGCTTTAATTCTCGCGCTGCGCCGAGAGATGCGTGACGGTGCAATGCCATCTCTGGCATTGCACCGCTTTTCCTGCACATGGCGTTTGCGAACGTTCGAAGCATCGCGCGATACCGCAAGGGCGCCGTTTCGTTGCCGTCATCGGCCGCGGAAAATGTTGCAGCGGGGACCCGTTGCGCACCGCGGGCCACCCGACTCTGCGCCGAAATCGGCCGTGCCGCCATACGAGGCATGGGTGATGGAACCCGCGGTCGGCTTGCCGGTCGGCCCGGTTTCGCTGTAGGGCATATCCGTCGCGTCTTGCGCGGACTGGTTCGCGTTCTGCTCCAGGATGGCGCGGCCCTGTGGTTGGACGTCCATCGTCCTGTCCTGCCCGCTCGCCATGCCGGCTGCCAGAAGCAGGCCAGCGCTAGCCAACGGCAACACGAAAAGTGATTTCATCTCGACACTCCTTGCATCGGGTACCCATTACCTGGGTAACGGCTCCAATCGCCCAGCCTTGCTGCCGGACCGGCCCGTGCAATGCACCAATGGCACGCTTCGGACCGGCTGCGGCCGCCCCCGATACACAGAACGACCGCGCCGCAACTCCGTTATAGGTCAAGTTCGCAAGACGTCAACGACGCCACCGGCCAACCGCAAACGCGCGCCCTCAAGGCCCCCCGCCGCCGGCCCAGACCGCTTATGCGTGAGCGAAGCAGCACGGCACGACATCTGCTGAGGTTATATTTCGACATGGCGCGTTTCCCGATCGCGTTGATTCGTTCATCGCGCCGAACTGCCGGAGAAGTAGATGGAGCACGCGTATCTTCACCTGTTGCATCTGCTCGGCGGCCACGCGGAATGGACGCTGGCGGTGGTTTTCCTTGCCGCGTTCCTGGAGTCGGTCGCTGTCGTCGGCACCTTTATTCCCGGCAGCACGGCGATGTTCCTCGCCGGCGCCCTCGTGGGCACCGGAACCCTAAACCTCGGCTGGCTGTTCGCCTGCGCGCTCGCCGGCGCCGTCGCCGGCGACGGCATCAGCTATTGGCTGGGTCGCCGCTACCGCAGCAAGATCGTCCAGCTCTGGCCCTTCAGCACGCATCCACAGATTCTGCACGGCGGGAAACAGTATTTCGCGGCGCATGGCGCGCGCAGCGTCGTGTTTGCCCGTTTCATCGCGCCCTTGCGAGCGATCGTGCCGGTCGTCGCCGGCATGCTGGGCATGAGTCCGGTGCGCTTCTATGCGATGAACGTCGTGTCGGCCCTGTTGTGGGCGCCGGCGCACATTCTGCCGGGTGTCGTGTTCGGCGCGTCGCTGCAACTGGCCGGCGCAGTGTCGTTTCGACTCGTCGCCGTGATTGCGATTCTGGCGGCAATCGGTTGGCTCAGCTTCCGCTTGATGCGCCTGATCCTGTCGCGCGCACAGGCATGGACGATCGCCTCGCGTCTCAAACTGATTGCCTGGGCACGGTGTCACAACGGACGTGCCGCCACCTTCCTCCTGCAGGTGCTGAATCCCGAGCGTCCGGCCATGGGCATCGTCGCGATCATCTCCGTGCTGGTGTTGTTGTTCGCCGGCATTTTCTTCGGAGTATTGAAGGGCGTCGCCAATGGCGATCCGCTGGTTCAGGTGGATATGTCCGTCTATCGATTCCTGCAATCGATCCACTCCACCTGGGCCGACACCTTGATATCGGGCCTCGCGACCCTGGGCAGCGTCCCCACACTCGCAGCCGTCGTCGCAACCGTGATCGTATGGATGACGTATGAACGGCGCTGGCTGGCGGTTGCCTACTGGCTGGCTGCCGTCGCCTTTTCGCAGTTGCTGATCTTCGCGATCCAGTTGGCCGTGCGGCGTGCGCCGCTGGGTCAAGGGAGTTTCGACGCGTATGCGTTCCCCAGCAATCACGTCGCGGCAAGCGCGATCGTCTACGGCTTCCTCGCGTTTCTGCTGGCGCGGCGGGTCGGCAAAATCCAGGGCATTCTTGCGACGACGCTCAGCACCGCGATTGTCATTGCCGTCGCGTTCGCGGGCCTCTACTTCGGACGTTTTTCGTTCTCCGATGCAGTTGGCGGCGCCGCATTCGCGGCGATCTGGGTCGCCGTCGTCGCACTAACCGCTGTCTGGCGCAACCCCACGGTGCCCGCTTCGCGCGAGTTCATGCCTGCCGTGATGCTGCTGGTGATCTGCGCGAGCGCGGCGCCGCAGATCGTCCTTAGCCGCGCCACCAGCGAACCTTCCAGCCTGCCGAATCGTCCCTTGAACGTGGTCACCGAAGCGCAATGGACCGATACGCTCTGGAAGACCTTCGCGTGCTACCGGTCCGACATGACGGGCGACCGGCGCGAGCCGATTACGGTGCAATGGTCGGCCAACCGCGAGCAGATCGAAGCGCAGTTGAGTCGTCGAGGCTGGATAGAAGGCACGCAACTGTCGGCACGCTCGCTCCTCTCGCTGGTGGCGCCCGATCCCGAAGCCACCGCCTTGCCGGTACTGCCGAAGCTCAACAACGGCGAACCGTCCGCGCTGGTCTTTACTCGCGCCCGCGACGCGCGCGACGAACGCGACGTCTTGCGTTTCTGGTCCACCGACTATGCCGTGCAACGTAAAAGCGGCACGCCCGCTGCGCCGATCTGGTTAGGCTCGCTCGTGCATGAGCGCTTGCGCCGTCCGTCGTGGCCGTTCAATGTGTTGCGTCCCGACAGGCAAATCGATCCGCTCATCTCCGTTCAAGGCGAAGCGAGCGGCTGGCGCGAACTGGAGGTATCGAGCAGCGCCGGATGCGAAGGTGTGCGCGTCACGCTGATCGATTCAAACGTAGAATGAACCTGTGCTGACGTCTGCCAGGATCTCCCGATTCCAGATACAGCACGCCACGAATGCAGGCACAGCAGACATGCCGCTCCCCCTCGTTCGTGACCTCAGGAGTACTGCAATTGATAGAGTTTCCGCAATCGGAAATTTCGACCTGGGGTGGCGGGGTCGTTTTTCTAAACGTGCTTCTTACCCGTCTTGGTGTGCCCATACCCGCGGTACCGGTCCTGCTCTTCGCCGGCTCCGCGATTGCCAGCGGAACCTTGTCGTTCTGGTACGTGCTGCCCGCAGCCGTGCTCGGCGCATTGATCGGCGACGGGATCTGGTTTATCGCGGGACGCCGGTACGGCCAACGGCTGATCAATGCCCTTTCGCGCCTGTCGATGTCCGCCGGTACACACGTGCGGACCGCGCGCTCGCTGTTTGAACGTTTCGGAGCGCCGATCGTGTCGGTGTCCAAATTCGTTCCTGGGTTGGGTATCGCCACTCCGCCGCTGATGGGCACGACCCGTGTCGACCCAAAAATCTTTCTCGCATGGGACCTGCTGGGCGCTTCCGTATGGGCAACATTCTGGCTGCTCGGCGGAGCCGTGTTCGAAAAGCAGCTCAGCCTGTTCGTGCTCTCCGTCCGGGCGCATGGCACCACCGTGATCGACCTGGTGCTGGCCGCGTCGCTGCTGTACTTCGTCTACCGCTGTATCCAGCGTTGGCGCTTTAGACGCTGGTTGAAGCGGGTTCGGATTACCCAGGAACAGCTTGAAGCGACGCTGCGCACCGAATCTCCGCCCATTATTCTGGATGCCCGGCCCGAGTCGGCGCTACTGGACGATACGCATCGCATACCCGGCGCGCAGCGGCTCGACGCGACCTCGCAGGCGGACATCGAAGAGGCTTTGCCCGAAAGGAATCGCGTGGTGTATTGCGTCTGTCAGGATGAGGCGACGGCGATGCGAATTACGCAACAGATGCGCCGCAAAGGGTTTACGCGTATTCGCGCGCTAAAGGGCGGTCTCGATGCCTGGGCGCGCCGCGGTTATGCCTTCGATCCGTTTCCGTCACGGGCCAGCGCAGCCGCGTTGGCGGCGCGCGTGAAAAGCCTGCGGGCGGAGACCGAGGCCGTTACGCTGCGCGGGGTAGCGCCGAAACGAGGGACTTCCGGCGGCAGGCGGTAGCGACCCTGGTTGTGAATTGTCATTTGCCTGTGGTAAAAAGAAGCGTCGCGTCTTGCCGACCTCGGCTAACCGGCACCAACACAACGTCTTTTTTGGAAAATTCAGGAAAATGGCAACAGGTACAGTGAAGTGGTTTAACGATGCAAAGGGCTTTGGTTTCATTACGCCGGACGGCGGCGGTGAAGACCTGTTCGCGCATTTTTCTGAAGTCCAGGGAAGTGGCTTCAAATCGCTGCAAGAAAACCAGAAGGTCAGCTTCGAAGTGAAGCAGGGCCCGAAGGGTAAGCAAGCGGCCAATATTACGCCGCTGTAACAGCGCGCCGGAACTCGCGTTCCTGCATACACATTGGCCCGCCTTGGCGGGCCAATGTCGTTTCTAACAGCCGATCGAGCGGCCGGTTCCGTTACGCTGCAGCGCTCGGCGCGGCCTTTTTGGCGGCGGCCTTCCGGGCGGGTGCCCGCTTCGCGGTTGAAACCTTCCTGGCAACCGTTTTCTTTACGGCTGTTTTCCTGGCCGCGGGTTTCTTGGCCGCGGTTTTCTTCGTTGCGACCTTCCGGGTTGCAACCTTCTTCGTCACGGCTTTCTTAGCAACGGCCTTCTTTGCGGTGGCCTTCTTTGCGGGCGCTTTCTTAGCAGCCGCTTTCTTCGCCGACACCTTCCTGGCCGCAGTCGTTGCGTGGCTAGCGCCGCTACCGTTCAGCGCAATCGCCGCCGCCCCATCAATCAGGAAACGGGTGCGGTCCTTCACGTTCTTGATCCAGGCAGGCGGCCGCGCATGACCGCTCCAGGTTGCGCCGGTTTTAGGATCCCTGTACTTGGGCGGCATCTTGCCTTTAGCACTGGCGGCTCCGTTTGAAAGACGGCGTCCGGCCACCTTGGCTTCGCGCCTTGCCTTGGCGCGTGCTTCGATATCGACGGTGGTCAAGCCGTGCTTGATCATCAGTTCGCGGATCTGGTCGACAGCCGCTTGCGCGCGTTTGGCAAGCAACACTTCGGCTTGCGCCTGGAGTTTCTTCATACGCGCTTGAATTTGCTCTAGAGTGGCCATTACCGCCTCCTTACGTGTGGGCAATGGACGCACTATGCCATGAGCGCATGGCAAAACGCTATGGTTTCACGCACAACGAAGTAAAGCATAGGACGCTTCAATGCGCTTAAGCATGTTTGATGAACACACTCTTTGACCTCGCATCGAATCGCAAGGCGAGCTTTAGACCGACACGGATGAAGCTCGAGACTGTTTCATTAATAGAACTGAGTATGCTTCGACTAGAGTCGGCAATGCCGTCCACGTCCAACCTCGCGGGAAGAACCGTCTCACGGAACCGCACGATTTCCTCGTGGCACGAATAATGCTGCTCGGAGAACGAATAGCCGCGCGATAACCCCACCCGACACCCTCGGCGGTGCCTCGGTGCGGACACAAACCAATAGGGGAAGACCGTGCCAAACGAACCGTTCGAGCCTGAACTCGTCGTTGAAGACGAGGCGGAACGCTCCTGGGCGAGACGCCTCGGGCCAGGCCTCGTGAAAGGCGCGGCCGACGACGACCCGAGCGGTATCGCAACCTACTCGCAGGCGGGCGCGCAATTCGGCTTCGGCCTGCTATGGACCGTGCTGCTCACCTACCCGCTGATGGTGGCGATTCAATCGATCAGCGCACGCATGGGGCGCGTCACCGGCAGCGGACTCGCGGCCAACCTGCGCCGCCACTATCCTTCGCAGATCCTTTACGCCGCCGTCATGGTCCTGCTGATTGCCAACACGATCAATATTGCAGCGGACCTGGCGGCAATGGGCGCAGCGGTCACGCTCGTGCTCGGCGGTCCCGTGCAGATCTACATCGTGCTATTGGGCACCGCTTCCCTGCTGCTGCAAGTCTTTGTCCCCTACGATCGCTATGCGCGATTCCTTAAGTGGCTCCCGCTCGCATTGCTCGCCTACGTGGCAACGCCGTTCGTCATGCGGCTCGACTGGAAAGCGGTGGGCCTGAATCTCGTCAAGCCGCCAATACCCTTCTCCAGCCACTACCTGACCACTGTCGTTGCGGTACTGGGCACCACGATCAGCCCTTATCTGTTTTTCTGGCACGCGTCGCAGGAAGCGGATGAGATCCGTTCGGAGCCGGCGCAAGAGACCCTGCTTGACGCGCCCAAACAGGCTAGCGGACACCTGCGCCGAATCAACCTCGACACCTGGGTCAGCATGGCGATGTCGAACGGCGTGGCGTTCTTCATCATTCTCTCGACTGCGGCGACCTTGCACGTGCATCGCACGGGACTCGCAACGTTTGCCGATGCCGCGAGCGCACTGAAGCCCGTCGCCGGTCCATTCGCATTCCTGCTGTTTAGTCTCGCCGTGATCGGCACCGGCTTGCTCGCCCTGCCCGTGCTCGCCGGGTCCGCTGCGTATGCGGCCGCCGGTGCGATGAACTGGCGCAACAGTGTGGCGCTGCAGGTGAACGTCGCCAAGCAGTTTTACGTGGTGATGGCGGTTGCGACCTTTGGCGGCGTGACGCTCACCTTTGCCCATTTCGATCCCATCGACGCGTTGTATTGGGCCGCCGTCGTCAATGGCCTCGCGGCCGTGCCGATCATGGTGCTGGTGATGCTGATGTCAGGACGCCCGGAGATCATGGGTGAGTTTGCCGTGACGGGTCTATTGCGCTGGGTGGGCTGGATCGCGACCGCAATCATGGGACTCGCGGCGCTCGGCATGTTCTGGCCGGCGTGACGCGTCAGGCGCGCGAGCCGGGACCCGCATCGCCGTCTTCGGCCACGAAGGTCTGATTGCGGCCGCGCCGCTTGGCCTCGTAGAGCGCGCGGTCCGCGGCCGCCACGAGACTGGCCGCGCCGCCCCCTTCACGCGGCTGCCGCGCAGCGACGCCCAGGCTCACCGTCACCATCCCGACATCGCTCGCGTGATGCGGTACCTGCAGCCCTTCAACAGCACGGCGAATGCGCTCCGCCACCACGCGCGCACCATGCAGATCGGTCTCCTTAAGGATCAACGCGAACTCCTCGCCACCGTAGCGGGCCACGATATCCGTCGGACGCCGCGCCGACAATGCGATGGTCTGGGCAATCGTGCGCAAACAGTCGTCTCCCCGCTGATGGCCGTAGTGGTCGTTATAGCTCTTGTACGCATCGATATCGATCATCACGACCGCCGTAAAACCGGCGCCGTCGCCCTCTGCAACTTGCCGCCATTGATTGGCCAGTTCGAGGTCGAAATGACGCCGGTTGAAGAGTCCCGTCAGTCCGTCGCGAAACGCCAGTCCCTGTAGTTCGATACGCTCGTCGGCAAGGCGCTGCTCGGCCGCTTTGCGTACCGTGATGTCGCGTGTCGTCGCCGTGAGCGCTTCAGGCTGTCCGGAAAACGGATCGATCACCGGACGAAGATAGGTTTCCAGCCAGAGGATCTGGCCGTCCGGTCGTCTGAAGCGGCTGACCTGCGAGATTTCGCTCGCGCCGATCGCCAGATTCTCGATGGCCGTGGCCAGCGCATCGCGATCGTCAGCAATCACCAGGTCCGGCAAGTACGCACCGATCAGTTCGTCAGGATTGCGACGCATCACGGTTTGAGCACGCGGCGAAACATAGGTAAGCCGGCCCTCGAGCGTGACACTCATGACGATGTCGGTCGCGTTCTCTGCGAGTATCCGGTAGCGCCGTTCGCCCTCGCGCAGGAGTCCCACAAGGCGGCCACGCGACACTTGCGTCGCGCTGATCGGCAGTGCAATGCACAACGCGGCAAACAGGAACAGTTGCAGCGAGAAGATGCGGGCTTCCATGTCCTCATACGGGAATATCCACAGCGGTCCAATGCCGCGCATGGTGAACGACACCGCAATCGCAAGACACAGCAATAAGCCCACCATGACCCCTGCAAGGTCCACTTGAAACGCCAGCAGCACGATGGGCAGCAGCGCCCAGTAGAGCAGCGGGAACCGGCTCTGGGAAAATACCCCGGCGGTGACGGCGCACACCAGTAGCAACAGGGCCAAGGTTTTCAGACGCCGGTCCGCACGCAGGAGATCGGCGGCCTCACCGTTCCAGAACACGACCGCCGCGGGCGTAAAGATCACGAGACTGAGCGCGTCGGAGACGAACCAGTTGGCAAGATTGGGTAGCAGATGGCCGCTCAACTGGCTGCGCAGCAGCGTCGTAGCAAGCAGCCCCGACAAAAGCGGCGCGAGGATCACGCCACCGGCCAGAAATCTCAGCAGCGCCTTGGGACGCAACAAATCGGCGACCGTGCTCAAGCGCGGCGCAAAGCTGAACGCAATCAGCACTTCGAGCGTATCGGCCAATGTATAAGAGAGCGATACCGCGAGGCTTTCGCTAATCAGATTGGCCGCCAGGTTCCCCGCTATGCCGCCGGCCAGCACCCAATAGCGCTGTCTGGGCGCAACTACCATCATCTGGCCCAGCAGCACCGCATTCGTCAGCCAGATAGCTGCGATTTCACCCGCCATGCTCTTGAGCGCGCCGCTCAATAAACAGGTGAGCGTCGTCACCACGAATGCCAGCAACACGCTCCAGCGTGTCGACACCACGCGCTGCGGACGTACCCCTTCCAGAAATACCCGCGGTTCTCCAGTTGGTCCTTCGGCTCGCTGCCCCATACGCTTGCTCTCAATTCTTCTTGTTAGCGTCGGCTCGCGCGGCACGTTAAAGCCATTCCCCGTTACGCGGCCCACACCTTGTTCTTCAGAACGACCTTGTGTTTCGTCATCGTCGAGCCAGTGTATAGATAATCAGACGAAACCGGAAAGCAGAGCTAGCCGCGAAACGTGCAGAACACCGCAGAAAACGAACTTTTTGGTGTGGGCCTCTAACTTACTTCGCCTTAACCGCTCCGTCGACGCCGTTCAAGCCGTTTGCAAGGCGCTACGGCGTCGTGCCGGCCGGCATGTAAAGGCGCTTCCTGGTCAGGCTTTCAGGCCCCCTTATGCGTTGTGAGTGGCCGCTTGCCGGCACGCTAACCCGCAAACGAGGCCGCCGCTTATCCGCCGCTTATCCGCCGCTTATCCGCCGCTTATCCGCCGCTTATCCGCCGCTTATCCGCCGCTTACCGCTTAACGTTCAGTGGCCGCCGATCAGCCGTTCCGGCGACGACGCCGACGGCTCCAGGTTGCGTTCGGTCGACCACACTTCGTGCTGCAGCCAGTCGCGAAACAAGGCCAGTTGCGGCAGATCGCCCTGCTCCGGGCGCGTCACCAGCCAGTAGGACTGGTGACCGTCGACATGCACGTTCAGCACCTGCACGAGTTCACCGGTTGCCAGTTCGCGGGCGATCATATGGCGGTCGGCGATGGTGATGCCGAGACCGTCGACGGCCGCGCGAATCGCCAGATCGAGCAGATCGAATTCGTAGCCGCCGCTGGTATCGACGCCGTCAATCCCGGCCGCTTTCAGCCAGTGCTGCCAGGTGAGGTAACGCTGGTCGTCGCTCGCCAGCACGTGCAGCAGCGTGAACTGATTCAGGTCGATGCCCTGCTGCCCCGAGTGCCGGGCGAGCAGCGCCGGCGAGCAGACGGCGACGTGCCGTTCGCTCATCAGCAGACGATTGTCGAAGCCTTCCCATTCGCCGTCGCCAAAACGGATCGCGCAATCGAGCACGCCCGATTCGGCGAGCTTGTCCTCGACGCGCGTCGACAGGCTCAGTTCGAGTTCCGGGTGCGCGTCGCGCAGACGCGCGAGACGCGGCATCAGCCAGCGGCTCGTAAACGTGGGCGGCGCGTTGATGCGCAAGCGGTTCAGATGGGTCTTTTCCTGAATGCTGCGCACGGTCAGTTCGATCTTGTCGAACGACTGCTGCAGCGCCTGCAGGAGCAAGCGGCCGGCGGCCGACAGTTCGAGGTGGTGATGGCGGCGTTGCAGCAAGGCCTCGCCGAGTTGCTCTTCCAACTGACGCACCTGCCGGCTGACCGCACTCTGGGTGACGTTGAGCAACTCGGCGGCACGGGTGAAGCTGCCGGTACGGCCGGCCACTTCAAAAGCTTTGAGCGCGTTGAGCGCGGGCATTTTTCGTTTCAAGGGCGTCTCTGATCGGATGCGGCAAACCGGAGTGACATTTTACGCGTTCGCTCCACGGGCCTTCCGGACGGCAAGCGTTGACTCAATCAGCGGGGGTTCATGATGTGAGGAAAGGGCCGATAAACGACGAATACCGAAATCGGCAATATGTTTCGTATTACGAATTAAATTAGCCGCCACAAAATAGAAATAGTAGTTGCAAGCCGTATGCGTTTCACATATGACACAGGTCCGCCAGGCAAGGCGCGAGGCCCCTCTGCGCGCCTAAAGGGCCGGAATGACACATATCTGTCACGAATGCGACATATTGATGAACCAACATAAAAAGTTGACGCGACTACCTTGGGGCTCACGCCATGCCGGAACTTTCGTACCCGCAGACGACCACCACCAACGCTCGAAGCCGCGGCATTGGTCTGATTATTTTCCTCCTTGTGATCGCATTCGGCGCGGTGTATTGCGCCGTGCATCTGGTAACCGATCTGCAGTCCGTACAGTCACTCAGTTTCTTGCCCTACCTGTTGCTCGGCGTCGCGTTGCTGATCGCGCTCGGCTTCGAGTTCGTCAACGGCTTTCACGACACCGCGAACGCCGTCGCCACAGTGATCTACACGCATTCGCTCACGCCGAATATCGCGGTGATGTGGTCCGGTACGTGGAACTTCCTCGGCGTGCTGACTTCGAGCGGCGCTGTCGCGTTTGGCGTGCTGCAGCTTCTGCCGGTCGAACTGATCCTGCAGGTCGGCAGCAGCGCCGGCTTCGCGATGGTGTTCGCCCTGCTGATCGCGGCCATCATCTGGAATCTCGGCACGTGGTACTTCGGCTTGCCGTCGTCGAGCTCGCATACGCTAGTGGGCTCCATCATCGGCGTGGGCCTGATGAATCAACTGATGCACGGCGCCAGCGGCACCAGCGGCGTGGACTGGAATCAGGCGCTGGGCGTCGGCAAGTCGCTCGTGTTTTCGCCGATCGTCGGGTTCCTGCTCTCAGGACTGCTTCTGATGGTACTGAAAGCCGTTGTCCGCGTGCCGGCGTTGTATGCCGAACCGAAGGGCTCGGAGCCGCCGCCGTTCTGGATCCGCGGCCTGCTGATCCTCACCTGTACGGGCGTTTCGTTCGCACACGGCTCGAATGACGGCCAAAAGGGCATGGGCCTGATCATGCTGATCCTGATCGGCACGGTGCCCACCGCGTACGCCTTGAACAAGGCCGTCACGCCTGGTGAAACGCAAACCTTCGTCGCGGTGTCGCAACAGGCCTCCGCTACGTTCGCCAAATATACGAACGGCGCTCCGCCGTCGGCGCACCCGCGCACCGCCGTCGAGGCCTATGTCCGCACCCGCCAGCTGACGCCCGAGACGCTGCCCGCGCTGCAGCAACTGACCGACCAGATCGGTCAGCAGGTCGGCGCATCGGGTTCGATGGCGAACGTGCCGCAAGATGTCGTCGATAACGTGCGTAACAACATGTACGTCACCTCCGAGGCGATTCGCCTGATGGAAAAGGCCAAACAGCCCGCCTTTACGCAGGACGACATGAAGCCGATCGACAACTTCAAGAAGCAGGTTGATCATGCAACCAAATTCATTCCGACCTGGGTCAAGGTCGCCGTGGCGATCGCACTCGGGCTCGGGACGATGGTGGGCTGGAAGCGGATTGTCGTGACGGTTGGCGAGAAAATCGGCAAACAGCATCTGACCTACGGGCAGGGCGCCTCGGCGGAACTGGTCGCCATGCTGACGATCGGCGCGGCCGATCTCTACGGTCTGCCGGTGTCGACGACGCACGTGCTGTCGTCAGGGGTAGCCGGCACGATGGCGGCCAACGGCTCGGGGCTGCAGTGGAGCACGGTGCGCAGTCTGCTGATGGCGTGGGTGCTGACGCTGCCCGCTTCCATTGCGCTGGCAGCCGGATTGTATTGGGTGTTCCTGCACGTGTTTTGAAGGGACGACGGGGCGCGAGCCGGTTGTTTTATGCTTTACGAGTTCACTAGTGTGATGCTTTACCATCACACTAGTAACCTGCCTCTCCCGCCACCCGCCTGCCGCAAACACCCGTCAGCCGCTCAATACACTTCCGGCACGATGATGTTAGCCGGCACCGGCTGCCGGATGTACTCCGTGTTGTACACGCGCTCCGGCAGCGTAATCAGCGGATGCTCGACCTCGTGATACGGCACCTGGCTCAGCAGATGGTGAATGCAGTTCAGACGCGCGCGCTTCTTGTCGACCGCCTGAACCACCCACCACGGCGCCTCGGGAATATGCGAGCGTTGCAGCATCACTTCCTTCGCATGCGTGTACGCCTCCCAACGGCGCCGGCTCTCCAGATCCATCGGGCTCAGCTTCCACTGCTTGAGCGGGTCGTGAATACGTGTCTGGAAGCGGATTTCCTGCTCTTCGTCGGTAATCGAGAACCAGTACTTGAGAATCTGCACGCCGCTGCGCGCCAGCATCTTCTCGAACTCCGGCACCGAGCGGAAAAACTCCTCGTACTCTTCGTCCGTGCAGAAGTTCATCACACGCTCGACACCCGCGCGGTTGTACCAGCTCCGGTCGAATAGCACCATCTCGCCGCCGGCCGGCAGATGCGACACATAGCGCTGAAAGTACCACTGCGTGCGTTCGCGATTGTTCGGCGCCGGCAGTGCCGCAACCCGGCACACACGCGGGTTGAGACGCTGCGTGATGCGCTTGATCGCGCCGCCCTTGCCCGCCGCGTCGCGTCCCTCGAAGATCACCACGAGCCGGTGTCCCGTGGCGACGATCCAGTCCTGCAGCTTGACCAGTTCGCCCTGCAGACGGAACAGCTCGCGGAAGTACTTCTTGCGCGCCTCGCGATGCTCGGCCGAAAAACCCGCTTCGCCGTCGTTGATGCGGTCGTCCACTTCCATTTCGAGCTCTTCGTCGTACGCGTCGATGAGATCCTCTTCAAAACGGCGCTGCCGCTCCGCCATCGACGCCATATCGGCTCTGGGATCCTGCTCTTTCATCGCGACTCTCCTGGAAACGGGAATAGGTAAGCCCACTGCGCCGGACGCAGCGGCGACCGGCCGATTATCGGCGATCGAGGTGTCACTGTTATTACTGGGGCGGCACGGCTTGCATCAACTCATGATAGCGAGTTTTCCACGCGATCCAATCCGGCTAGCGCAACGGCTTCGCGAAGCTCAACTCGTGGCCGTCCGGGTCGGTCAGGTGGAAATAGCGCTCGCCCCACGGCGCATCCGCGGGTGCGGACTCGGGCTGCAACCCGGCCGCCAGCGCCCTGCGATAAATCCCGTCCACGTCCGACACGTAAACGATCACCCGCCCCCACCAGTGAATCGGGCCGCGGCTATCGGCAATCAGGTTCAGAAACGACGAGCCGAACGCAAAAGATGTAAACGCTTCCTGCGGACCGCCGTACTTCAGCGGGAAACCTAGCGCTTCATAAAACGGCACGGCCCGCGCCATGTCATGGGTCGCCAGCGTGATCGCGCTCAGCGACTCGATGCGCGGCGCCTCGGAGGGGTCAGCTTCAGTCATTGCGGTACTCCTTGCATCTGGCGCACGGGGCGTCGGCACGGCCAGTTTCTCACACCCGTACCCGCATCTTGAAAACGGATGGACAGCCCTGCAGTTACGCTCCCGCCCTGTCCGGAGCTTCGCCATGGGAAGCCGTCCCCGTTTTATTGATGATCTGTCGCGCGCCTCGTCCGAGCCGGACGCGTCCGTCGGCGCCGCCGCGTCCGCCACACCGTCCGCCCTGAACGACGACGCCTTGCTCGACGCCTACTCGCGCACCGTGATCGGCGCGCTGGAGCGGGTCCAGCAGGCGGTGGTGTTCATTGCCGTCGAACACCGCACGCCCGCCAATCCGGGCGGCCGCGGCACGCGCGGCGGCACCGGTTCGGGCTTCCTGTTCACGCCGGACGGCTACCTGCTGACCAATAGCCACGTCGTACACGGCGCCGCCCAGATCCGCGTCACCCTTGCCGACGGCAGCCAGTTCGACGCCGATCTGGTTGGCGACGACCCCGGCAGCGACCTTGCCGTGCTGCGGATCGGTTCGGCCGAACCGTTGCCGCACGTCGAACTGGGCGAATCCGGACGGGTGCGGGTCGGTCAGATTGCGATTGCGGTCGGCAACCCGCTCGGCCTGCAGCAGACCGTCACCACCGGCGTGGTCTCCGCGCTCGGCCGCTCGCTGCGCTCGAACTCGGGGCGCATGATTTACGACGTGATCCAGACCGACGCGGCCTTGAATCCCGGCAACTCGGGTGGCCCGCTGATCAACTCCGCGGGCCAGGTGATCGGCGTGAACACGGCGATCATCCCCGGCGCCCAGGCCATCTGCTTTGCGACGGCCATCGATACCGCGAAGTGGGTCATCATGCAGATTTTCGCGCACGGCCGGGTGCGGCGCGCGTATATCGGCGTAGCGGGCACCACCACGCCGCTGTCGCGGCGCGTCCAACGCTACTTTGGCCTCGACTCGGAAACCGGCGTGCGGGTCATGGAAATCGTCAAGGCCAGCCCGGCGGCAATAGGCGGACTGCGCACGGACGATACGATCGTCGCGATCGATACGCTGCCCGTGGATGGTGTCGACAGCCTGCAACGCGTGCTGGATGCGTCGCGGATCGACCGCCCGGTCAACGTGACGGTGCTGCGCGGCGCGCAGCGGCTCGAGTTGACGCTCACACCGGTCGAACAGGCTAGCTAAGGCCGAACCGCACGGCAGAAAAGCCAGAGAAATCCAACAGTGTCACAGCGATTTTCTATACTGAGGGAACCGACCCTCGGACAGCAAACCGCCATCATCTGGCATGGGAGATCGATGTGACAGGCAACTATCAGGTGCGGGTCACGCGGGACACCGCCGGCCCGGATGACGCCGGCGTGCCGCGTGTGAGCAAAACGCCGGCGCGCGTGGAGATTGCCGCATCGCGACGCGAACTGGTGTTTGCCGATCGCGACACCTTGCAGCAGTTTATCGATGCCTGCATCCGCGCCCGCGAAGAGGCGTTCGGCGTGACGTCGAACCCCACCCTCTCCGCGACGGACAAGGAAGCATGGGAACGCTTCTTTGGGCGGTTTACAGAGCTGTAAGCGGTGCGGCGCGAAACGCGCTCACACCGCCGCTGCGTCAAACCCTCACTGGACCATCCGCGTCACACCGCGGCCACGCGGATCGGCAGCGGGCTCGGGCGTATCGCCATTGACCTTGATCACCTGAATGTCGCCGCTGAAGTCCTGGCCTTGCAGCTTGTAGCCCTTCGCTTCGATCTGCTGCGCGAGTTCGCCCTCGATCGGCTTGTACGGCTCCCAGAAGATCGTGTTCGGCGGCAGCAACTGGTGGTGGAAGCGCATCGCGGCCACCGCGTCCTGCAACGGCATATTGAAGTCGTAGACGTTGTTGATCACCTGGAAGATCGACGTGAAGATGCGCGAGCCGCCCGGCGTGCCGATCACCAGCGACACCTTGCCGTCCTTCGTCAGGATGGTGGGCGTCATCGACGACAGCGGCCGCTTCTTCGGTTCGATCGCATTCGCGTCGCTGCCCACCACGCCGAACTGGTTCGCCATGCCCGGCTTGGCCGAGAAGTCATCCATTTCGTCGTTGAGCACGATACCCGTGCCGTCCACCACGACGCCCGAGCCGAAGTAGCCGTTGATCGTGTACGTGTTCGAGACAGCGTTACCCCACTTGTCGATCACCGAGAAATGCGTGGTCTCGGCCTTCTCCGGCATCGAGGTGCCGAGTCCCGGCTGCACGCTCTTCGTATCCGAAGGCGTAGTCGGATTGACCTCGGCAGCGCGCTTGGCCAGATACGAATCGTCGATCAGCTGGGCGACCGGTACCTTGTAGAAGTCGGGGTCGCCCAGGTATTGCGCGCGATCGGCGAACACCCGCTTTTCGATTTCCGCGATCAGGTGCACGTACTGCGCCGAGTTGAGCGGCACGTCCTTGAAGTCAGGCGCAAGGTCCGCTTTCATCTTCAGTAACTGCACGAGGCCGATGCCGCCCGAACTCGGCGGCGGTGCGGTGATCACGTGATAGCCGTTCCAGTTCGCCTCGACCGGCTGACGCCACACGGCCTTGTATTCGTGCAGGTCCTGCTTGGTGATCAGCCCGTGACCGCGCATCGATGCGGCGATCAGGTCGGCCGTCTTGCCGTCGTAGAAGTCTTTGGCGCCCTGGTTGGCAATGCGCGTCAGCACCGCGGCGAGATCCGGCTGCTTGAAATTGACACCCTGCTTGAGGTTGCCGAAGTAAGTATCGAAGTTGGTCTTGCCCGCGAAGTCTTTGGCCGCGTCGTCGCGGCGCTGCTGCAACTGCTCGCTCACTTCGAAGCCATCCGTGGCGTACTTGATGGCCGGCGCCAGCACCTGCTTCCACTTCAGCTTGCCGAAACGGCGCTGCGCTTCCCACATGCCTTCGACGGTGCCCGGCACGCCCACCGCGCGATAGCCGAACAGGCTCATGCCCTTGATGACGTTGCCCTTGTCGTCGAGGTACATGTTGCGTGTCGCCGAGATCGGCGCCTTCTCGCGATAGTCGAGAAAGTAAGGCTTACCGTCTACGTAGAGCGTCATGAAGCCGCCACCGCCAATATTGCCGGCTTCCGGATAGGTCACGGCAAGCGTGAAGGCAATGGCTACAGCGGCATCGACGGCATTGCCGCCTTCCTTGAAGATCTGCTCGGCGGCGTCGGCGCTGAACTTGTCCGCAACGGCGATGGCCGAGGCGTTGAGAACAGCAGGTTGATCGGATGTTTTCGCGTACGCGGGGGCCGTTTCGAGCAAGCCGCTCGAGACCGTGACGAGTGCGGCAACGGCAAATGCGCTTGCGGACAGCTTGACTTTATCCAACGACATTGACTCTCCTCCATGACCATTCTTTCGCGGTGAAAAAAACGACTGCCTTCGCTTATAGCATGCGTGACGGTGTTTTGCGAAGCCACCGACTGCAGTCCTAACTTGCTGTGCTGCAACGAATTCATCCACTTCGTTTCTGCCTGGCGCTCGTGGCAGGGTCTTGCTGTTATGCGCGCCCTCTGCCGCCTCTGGCGATTTCGTCGCCGCTGCCTTGCGGCATGCGTGCGGTCACCGGAATCGAGCCCAATGAGAACAGCCCCACCACCAGAAACGCGGGCCAGAAGTCGGACCACACAATCGCCGGATGGCCTTGCAGATGATGCGAGATCTGCAGCACGAGCCCGCCTATCGTCACGCCGAGCCCAAGCGAAATCTGCTGGATCACGCTCGCCACGCTGGTGGCGCGGCCAATGTCGCGGCTAGGGATATCCGCATAAGCGAGCGTATTCAACGACGTGAACTGCAGCGACGGGAAGAAGCCGCCGAACAACACGACGCACCAGATCGCCCAATGGGGCATGCCGGGGAAAAACAATCCGTACACGGCGATCGCCAGTCCGGCGAAGCACGCATTGACCATCAGCACCTTGCGGAAGCCAAAGCGTCCGAGTACGCGCGAAGCGACCGTCTTCATGAAGATCGAGCCGAAGGCCGAGGCGCACGTAATCGAGCCTGACACGAAGGCTGTCATGCCGAGTCCTTCCTGCAACGCCAGCGGCAGCAGGAAGGGCACGGCGCCAAGACCGATGCGAAACAGCGAACCGCCCAGCACGCTCGCGTGAAAACTCGGGATGCGCAGCAGGCGCAGATCGAGCACCGGCAATTCGACCCGGCTCGCATACAGCCAGTAGACGAGCAGCAGCGCGGCGCCGGCCACGGTCATACCGAGCGACAGCGTATTCGACACCAGTTCTCCGCCGATCAGCGAGACGCCCAGCATGAACGACGAAGCCCCACCCGCCGACAACACGAAGCCGGCCCAGTCGAGACGCCCCGGATGCGCCTCGCGCACATTGGCGATGTGCTTGTTCGCGAGCCAGATGCCGAGCACACCGATCGGAATGTTGATAAAGAAGATCAGGCGCCAGTGCAGATACGTGGTGATGAATCCGCCGAGCGGCGGCCCGAGCACCGGCCCGAGCAATGCGGGCACCGTGAGGTAGTTGACCGCGCGAATGAATTGCGACTTCGGCATCGAGCGGAAAATGATGATGCGCCCGACCGGCACCATCAGCGCGCCGCCCAAGCCCTGCACGAAGCGCGCAAAGACAAACGTGCCGAGCGAAGTAGAGGCCGCGCACATCAGCGAGCCGGTCATGAAGATGCCAATGGCCGTGCGGAACACCGTGCGGGAGCCGAAGCGGTCGGCCACCCAGCCGCAGATAGGAATGAAGACGCCGAGGCCGATCACATAACTGGTGATGGCAAGCTTGAGGGTGATGGGACTCTGACCGAGGTCACGCGCCAGAACGGGAAGCGACGTCACGATGACCGTGCCGTCCACGTTTTCCATGAACATCGCACACGCGACGATCAGCGGAACGATGAATGCACCCAGGGCAAGAGGCATTGGCAGGACGACGGGTGGCAAAGCCGTCGGCATAAAGCCTCAATTATGGCATCGACCCGGCAACAGATGTTGTCAGATTGGGCTAAAGCAGCAGCATAAGATACGGCCTGCCCGCGTGTTCGTCTCTCCGCGGACAGACCTCGTGGCGCTCAACGCGCAACGCCCGAGGCCACCGGGCGTTGGCGCAGCACCCGCATCAGCGCATTCAGGAAGCCAGATCCGGCGGCAGCTTGCCGCCGTTCGCGGCCAACGCAAGCATGACCTGCTTGTGCAACCAGATGTTCATGCTGGCTGAATCGTTCATGTCCCCGCTGTACTTGAGCTCCGTGGCGAGCTGCTTGCGATGGTCGAGACTGCTGTCGACGCCGAGGGCCTTCATCGTATCGACAATCGACACGCGCCAGTTCAGCGTTTGTCCGCTCTCGCTCACAAGCTGGTCCAGCACGGCAGCGACGTCGACATCCGTCAGCGGCGCGGGCGCCGGCGCGGCGTCGGGGGCGGCGGCCTGCGCGGCAGCCTGCGCAACCGCAGGGTCCGGCGTGGGCTCCGCGGCGGGCGGCGGTTGATCCGGCTTCGCCTTGCCGAACAGCTTGTTCACAATCTCACCAAAAATACTCATGTTGAAACCTCCTATGGGGTGGATGGCGAGCGGCCACACCAGACCGCTCCGGAACGCATGCTTTCAGTATGCTAGGCGAAATTTACCTGGATCACGCCGCTAATTGGTCAAGAAAGGTCAAGGCTTCGATGAATGTCCGATAAAGACGGAGAATCGCACTCGCGGTTATATGTCACGCGTATTGCGCATGTGCATTTTCGGACATATAGGTCTGCGCACTTCAGCCGTTCATCGTTTCGTCCTCGCTTCGTTTGATCCACATCGTTTCGTTCACCTGGCGCGAAAATGCCCGCCGGCGATTTGCGACGCCGATCATGAACTAGACTCCCTTTACCCTCCCGTGATTCGTTGACGTGCGCACTGAAACCATCGCACATTCCATTTCATTATTTATTTAGTTTAACGAAACAACTTTCGTTGGACGCCGCTCTATTCAGCCTCGCCGGAGTCACTCATGAAAACCCATGCCATTGTTGGATTGACGTTGCTGCTTGCGGCAGGCGCTGCGCATGCCAACCAGTTCAATACGCAGTGCGCCTACTCGCATACGCTGCCTGACGACGCCATCGTCTACCCCGGAAAGCCAGGAGAAGCGATGGTGCACGACTTCTTTGGCAACACGCATACGAACGCCTTTAGCACGCCCGATTCATTGACCCAAGACATCGCTACCACCTGCGATTCGCCGGCAGATCCTTCGGCTTACTGGTCGCCGCAGTTAAAGCGTGGCGCCGAGATCATCCCGCCGATGTACGAGAAGACCTACTACAGGAACGACCAGCCCGTGGTGCCCGTCAACGTGATTCCGGCCGGTCTGGAAATGCTGGCGGGAGATCACATGGGCACCCAGCAGAACCCGCACATCGATTTCCTGTGCGCCGGTCAGGGCTACGTCAAGGAGCCGCCGAAAACCTGTCCGCCGAAAACGCCGGGCGAACATTCGCAATTCAATATCTCCGTGCACTTTCCGGATTGCTGGGACGGCAAGACGTTGGTACCGATCCTGGGGAACAGCAGGGCAGCCCGTATGCAGGCCGCGAGAAAAGCGGCAAGCGGCCAGCTCAACGTGGCCTACCGAAACAGCGACGGCACCTGTCCCAGCGCCTATCCGGTGAAGATCCCGGAGTTGCAGATGAACCTTGCCTACGATCTCGGGACCAATCCCGACATGTCGGATATGCAACTCTCGATGGACCCGGTGTTCCAGAACGGTCAATGGGTACCGCAATGGGGCAGCCTGTACACCGCGCACGGCGACTTCATGAACGCGTGGCGCCCGGAGACGATGCAATACCTGATCGATACCTGCATGAACAAGCCCGCCACGCCGGGAAGCACCTGCGACAAAAACATCCCCACCTACTATTCGGCGGCCGCCGCGAACGTTCAACTGGATAGCAATGGCGTTGCCCAGCCCGCAGGCACAACCTTGGTCGCGGCGCCGGGCAACCTGGTTTTCATCCGGTTTCCCATGCCGGCCAATCTCAACGACTATCCGTACGCCAAGTCGTACTTGCAGTCATTTGGCGGAAACGTTACGGATACCGCCGCCATCACGATCCAGCTATACGCGGCACATACGGACTGGGACGAGACGGGGCATGCCCCTACCGTTGCGTCTTGCGATCTGAGCCAGCGCATCGGTGGGATCTACCTGGATAACGTTCAGCAGGTCCGGCTCAACGACATCAGTGGGTATATCGCGTCGCAAAGGGCCGCGGGTGCGTCGCAGATAGGCATCTGCATCAAGAATCCAGTCAGCCAGACCGTGAGCTTTTCGTCCCGTTCGGGCGCCTGGACACCGGGGCTTTATTTGAAGTGATGACGCTGCGGCCCTGGCGTGTGCCATGCGCAGGTTTTGGGAGCGACATGTGCCGTCAACAACCGGCACATGTGCGTCAAAGCAGAAGCGAGATGCGGCGCTCAGCGCGGCACAGTCACCAGCGGCTGCAATTGCGGCAGGATCTCGGCGCGGGCGCGCACGACATCGTTCGGGAAGTCGATTTCGATCCACGGCGCACCGGTCACGTCGGCGGTATCGAACACCTGGCTGCGCTCCAGCAGCAGATCGCGCACCGCTTCTTCGTGCGGCAGGTTCGAACGGCCGCTGTCGATGTAGCCCGCCACGATCTGCGCAAAGCGCTGTGCAGTTTCCTCACGGAAGCGGAAGAAGCCCACCGACTCGCCAATCGTGTCGTACTCCAGATTCACAGCAAGCTGCTTGCGCAGTTCGACCGGCACACCGTCTTTCAGGCACAGCTTGACCGGCTCGTCGCCCGCTTCGAAGTCGCGGTCGATCAGCAGACGGTTGACCGTCTCGCCCGCCACCAGCGCGTTCAGGATGCGCTCGTCGTACAGCACGTCGGCGTCCATCAGCAGCACGTCGCCGCCGCGCGTCAGCGGATCGGCCACGGTGTGCACCGTCAGCACGCTGCCGAGGTCGAAACGCGGATTGATCACGATCTCGACCGGATGTGGCCAGTTGATGCGCTTCAGCTCGGCCTCGACCAGCCCCGGCTGGAAACCGAGCGCCAACACGACATCCGTGACGCCGGCGGTTTCGAGCATCTGCAGATGCCGTTCGAGCAGGCTGACGCCGTCGAACTGCAGCAGGCATTTCGGGAACTGTTCGCCCGGCGGGAGCTGAAGACGCAGGCCAAGGCCCGCAGCGAGAATAATGGCACGCATGCGTGGTCCCTTTCTAAAAGTAGGGTTAGTCGACAGCCGGCACGCGCGTCGCACGCCGACGCTGCCAGTTTCTTTCACTGAAATGCAGGTACAACAGGCCCGGCAGACCCAGCAGAATCTCGCGGGCGCGCTTGGCGAGCGACAACGCCAGCGCCGCATCCGGCGGCAGGCCGACGAGCGGCGCGAGCAGCAGATAGCCGCCCTCCTGCACGCCAAGCGAGCCGGGGATCGCAAACGCGGCACCGCGAATCGCCTGACCCAGACTCTCGAGCAGCAACGCGTCGACCCAACCGACCGGATGGCCGAGGAAACGCAGCGCGAGCCACACTTCCACCGTGCCGACGATCCAGCCGACGAGGCTCAGCGCAAAGCTCGCCAGCACCCGGCCGCGCTCGCGATAGAGCGCCTGCACGGCGCCGTCGACGGCGTCGGCGCGCATTGTCAGGGTCGACCAGTCGCGCTTGCCGAATACCTTCGAGACGACCCGCAGGAGCCGTCCGAACAGGCCGCGCCGCTGGGCGAAAAAGAACAGTGCAATCAGCCCGGCGAGTATAGCGGTGGCAATAAAAGTCGCGGTGCGCAAGTCGTGCAGCGCGCCCTGCGCCGCGTAAGCGCCGAACAGCAGCAAGCCGAGCACGGCAAAGACGATCTGCGCAAGCGCCTGCAGCGTGGTGCTGACCGTGATCGCGGCGGCCGCGTCGCGCATGCGCATGCCGCGCTGCGAGAGTTGCCGCACCATCACCACCGGACCGCCGATCTGACCGGCCGGCAGCAGGCTATTCACCGACTCGCCGACCCAGCGCGCGAGCAAGGCATCGTGCGCGGCGACAGGGTCGCGGCGCCGGTCGATCAGCACGGCGATCGCCGCCGAATCCAGTACCAGCGGCACGATATGGAACGCGGCCACCAGCGCGAGGCCCCAACCGGCGACCAGCAGCGTCGAGGTGACCGAACCCAGGCCCTGCCAGGCGAGCAGCGCGACGAACAGCGCGACGCCGATCGACAGCAGGATCATGGCCGCGCGAGTCATTGCCCCGCCCCTTTGCGCTGGATCATCTGACGGAAGACCTGGCGAAAGCCGAAATAGGCGATCGCGTCTTTCATGTTCGAGATGAAACGGCGCCACGGGCGCATGTTCGGATCCGTGACATATTCGAACGTCAGCGAGACGCGGAATTCATTGGCGGCCGCCGGCGTGATGCGGTGGCGCAGCTTGTCGCCGTCGAAGAACACCAGACCGCCCGGGGGGATCTGCACGGAGCCGGGTACATCGGGCACATCCGGATTCTTCGTATGCAACTCGTAGTCGAGACGGCACGACGATTCGTCGACCACGCCGAGCAGCAGCGTATAGCGGCGGCCGTCGTAGTACGAGGTGTCGTAATGCCAGCCGATATGGTCGCCCGGCCGGGTGTAGTAATACAGCGCATAGGCGTGCGGGTCGTCGGGCGGGGACACCATCAGCTTGTCGCCGCTCAACTTCTCCAGCCAGCCGATCAGTTCCTTCGAGCGATACAGCTCGGCAATGAACGGCGCAAGGCGGTCGATCGTATGACGGCTCACGCTGCCGCCCTGCTTGTGGCCCGGCAGGTAGTTGCGATTCACTTCGTCGAGCAGCGCGCGGGCGCTATGCACGAGTTGCGCGGTGACCTCGGGCGCGAGGAAGTCTTCCATGTAGAGGAAGGCGCCCTGCTCGGCGAAGTCTTTGGAGAGGCGCGCCGTGTCGAACTGACGCGTGCGGCCGGCAACGGCGCGGTCCGCCTCGGGAACGGCCCCGAAGGCCTCTACCGAAGCGGGCGTGACGGGTACGCGGTCGGACGAGGCTTGGGCAATCACATCATCTTCGGCCTGCGTACTCATGGACTAACCTGCATTTGACTGGTTTCGGCGGCGGGCTGCGCCGTGCGGCGCAGCGCCCGGCGAAAGTCCACGATCACCCATACGGCAAAGAGCGGCGCGCCGATCGAGGCGGCCACCACAAACGGCGTGACGACGCCGGTCAGCGTCACGAGCGGCAGCAGATACAACACGTCTTCGGTCTCGAAGCCGGCCACCGAGGCCTGCCTGGTGCCGGCCTTGCCTTCCATCTCCTCGATCCGCATGCGCAGGAAGAAAATCACTGCGACCGCTACGCCGGCGAGGCTGCCGAGCAATACGCCCGGCACGACCCGCTCGGCTACGTGAACCCCGCCCATGCCGACTCCCATGCCCACGAACAGGAGGATCGTCACCAGCGCATCGCAGGCCAGGTCGTAAAAATGACCGATCCGGCTCGACTTGCCGCTGATGCGCGCGAGCTCGCCGTCCGTGTGGTCGACGAAATTCGACAGGACGATCAGCAGCGCGCCCGCGTTGGTCCAGGAAAACCCGCCCCGCGCGAGGCACAGCGCACCTGCGAGGCCGATCAGCAGACGCAGCGTGGTGAGATGATTGGGCGTGACAAACGTGTCCACAAGCGGCGTCACAAGCCGGCGAGCGAGCCTCGCGTCCCATGTTTTCGGGACCGGAACGTTTTTTAAAGATGATGGTCGAGAATTCATAACCCGGAAATATATACGGTTACGGGAAACCTTGCTGTTTTCCGCGCCAATTTCCTCGCGAACCCTTGACAGATACCGTTCGAAGCAAAAATACCCGAACGTTGGTAAAGTGCGAGTCCAGTTACGCCTGTAACGCCGCGTAATCGGATTCGCGGCAAATTCACCGAGGATTCACGACCTTGCGTGGCGGCGTTTCCAGCGTCTCTCCCTGACCTGCCCCGTTGCGAACTTGCCACTGTGCACACGTGATCTGAAGCTTATGAAGCACGTTTTTTCTTCCGTTCTGCTCGCCCTGTCCGCAGGGGTCTTGCCGCTCGCCTGCCACGCGAGCGCGCTCGACGCGCCGCTTGCCTGTAACGAATCGGGCCATCAGTTCATTGCGGACCTTGCCCAGCAGCAACTGATCGATCCGACGCCGATGCGCGTCGAAAGCAATTCGATCAACGCGTTCCGGCCCGCCAAAGGCGCCGACCTGAGCGCCTTCGGTTTCCATGTGTTTGCAGTGGTGGGCTTCGAGAAGGACGATCCGATGTTCCGCACCGGTGACGGCGAACCGCTTGCCAACTCGGCGTACGGCGCGGTGGTGTTCGGCAGCGACTCGAGCGTGCAGGACGCCGTGACCCAGGCGGGCAGCACGGCAATCGTGCATCACGTCGGGCCGCATATCACCGCGATTTTCTGCAAACGGAACTGAGGCAAGCGGGAACGGCGCCCCGCGGGGGCCTCAACCCGGCCGGCGGAACCCGTTTTCGACCCAGGCCGCGGCATTCGCCTTGCCTAACTTGAAGCTGGGCGCCACTTTCACCTGGGCGAGTTGCTCGCCGAAGGCGTCGAACGCCGTCAACAGCGCGTAGGGGTCGTCCTCGCTCGGGACGATGTCGAGCGTGACCGCCAGTTCGTCGCCGGTGGGCGATTCCACCGTCACGCGCTTATGCAGCATGGCGTGCAACTGCTGCTCGTGCCGGCGCAGCACCTCCGACGCGGTCTTCACAAGCGTATTGAAAGCGCCCGTATCGAGCGGCTTCGGGTTCTTCTTGTCGCGACCCATGGTCCACGGTCCGACCAGAGCGGGCTCCGGCTCCCCGTCCTTGATCATCTCCACCGCCCAGCCGTCGTCGTCTTCATTCTTGATGACGCGCGCCGTCCAGCCGTCGTCGCGCCACAAACGCGGGTCGTGCTGGGTTTCGGGCAGTTCGGGGAGATCTTCCGTCGCAGGATCGGCAGCGGTGTCGGGCGATGGAAGGGGGGTATCGGTCATTGCGGGTCGCTCAGGTTCGGATCGGATTCGTCAACTAGGACCCGATTCTACCCGCCCCGGCTGCACCGGGGTACGGCCTATGCCGAACGGCAGAGCCCGTGGATTATTGCCAATTTCAAAAAAATATTTTTCGCGATCCGTTGGAACTTATAATCGGATTTAATACAGAATAAAAAAACGCGGCCCGCAGGCCGCGTATAAACAGATGAAAAAAAAGACACCCTTGGTCAAGGGGCAGCCGAATTGTAAAGCCACTGACCGGCCGCAATCACCACACTATCCGGAATAGTCTCTTTCAAAAAACAAAAGAATTTAAAGTTAATGTTTCATTTGTAATTCGAAAGCCGCTCAGCCTTAATGGGTGGGCGTCGCGCAGGTGCAACAGGAAAAAGATTGACATACCCGCGATGGATTCTCCGCGACACACAAAATCGCTTTATTTACCTGCACTTACGAAAATAAAATCCGGTATTCCTGATTCTGGAAAGCATTGTTGTGCGGGATGAGGTTAATCAATTCATCAGGGGGAATACACTTCGCTGCGAATCCTCAGGCGGCCAGTGGCATCGGTGTTAAGTCCTGTCAGGCGATTCTCTACGGACTGTCTCGGAGTTTATAAAGCATGAAAAAAACCCTCATCATCGCGGGCATCATGGGCGCGTTCGCCATCAATGCTCATGCACAAAGCAGCGTTACGTTGTACGGCACGCTGGACGCCGGCCTCGTCTATTCGAACAACCAGGGCGGCCACAACAACTGGCAGCAAGGTAGCGGCACGGTGTCGGATACGTACTTCGGCCTGCGCGGCAGCGAAGACCTCGGCGGCGGCCTGCATGCCATCTTCACGTTGGAAGACGGCTTCAACCTGAACAGCGGCAAGTTCACCGAAAGCAACACGATGTTCAATCGTCAGGCTTTCGTGGGTCTGCAAAGCGACCAGTACGGTACGCTGACGCTCGGCCGTCAATATGACTCCGTGGTCGACTACCTCGGCCCGCTGTCGGAAGCAGGTTCGGGCTACGGCAACAACCTCGCCGCCCACCCGTTCGACAACGACAACCTGGACAACTCGTTCTCGATCAAGAACGCAGTCAAGTACCAGAGCGCCAACTACTCCGGCTTCCGCTTTGGCGGCTTGTACGGTTTCAGCAACGACGCTGGCCAGTTCGCGAACAACCGTGCATATAGCGCCGGCGCTTCGTACACCAACGGTGGCTTGAACGTTGCTGCTGCGTACTTGCAACTGAACAATTCGCTGGGCGGCTCGAACCTGAGCAACGGTGCAGTGTCGGCAGGCGACGGCAACAACGCCAACCTGACGGCTGCCCTGCAGCGCACGTATGGCGTGGGCGCGAACTACGCCTACGGTCCGGCTACGGTGGGCTTCGTGTGGACCCACACGCAAGACGACAACCTGATTGCCGGCGGCCAGGGCGGCGGTTCGATCTCGGGCTTCACGGTTCCGACCGGTACGAACCTGCACCTCGACAACTTTGAAATCAACGGCAAGTACGCTCTGACGCCGGCGCTGAGCCTGAACGGCGCGTACACGTTCACGGACGGCAAGGCGACGGGCGGCACGACCTCGGGTGATCCGAAGTGGCACACCGTTTCGCTGCAAGCTGACTACTCGCTCAGCAAGCGCACCGACGTTTACGTGGAAGGCGTGTACCAGCACGCTTCGGGCCAACTGGGCGATGGCCAGCAGAACGTCGCTATGATCAACACGCTGTCGCCGTCGTCGAGCGGCAACCAGGTCGCAGCGACCGTGGGTCTGCGTCACCGCTTCTAATGAAGCTGCAGGCCGGATCGACCGATCCGGCCTGTTGAGAAACGCGCGCGTGACACAATCACGCGCGCGTTTTTTTATGCGTAACTCATTGTTGCGTGCTTCGAACGGCCACGTGCGCGCAGGTATACTCGGGCCAGTTGCCTTCCGCGCGGCGATTTCACCATGAGTTCGTCGCGGCTGAACGGCGGCTTCGTCGCGGAGCACCCTGTTCCGCCCGTGCCCCTGTTCCCGTCGCTAATCGGGAACATCGACGATCCGATCATGAAAAAACTTCTCTTGCTCGCTCCCGCCGCTCTCGCGCTTGCTGCGTGCGGCTCGTCCGGTCCTACGCGGGATGCTTCACAGCCGCTGGTGTTCGTGACATCGCAGCGCACGCCGTCTTACATCGCTGAATGCCTCCAAAGCCGTTTGTCGCGGGTGCAGGCGTCGTCGGTGGGCGGCGCAACCGAACTGGCCGTCGGCTCGGGTTCGGACACCGCATACTTCGTCACGCTGACGCCGGTCAGCGCCGGCTCGGTGATCAAGGTCATGCGACCGGCCAATGCACCGGACGATCCGCCGGAACCGGAAATGCGCTTTGATATCGCGCGTTGCGCGACTTAGGAATAGTTTTGGCCGGGTGTTCGTCGTGTGGTTTATTTAGGCCGCTGTGATGAACACTGAGCGTTGAGTGACCGGCGCCGCGCCTGCATAGCACGCGCGGCGCTGTCTTTTTGCGCGGGCATCTGCGAACATAACCGCCCCTTGCATTCAGACGGCGCACGTGGCGCCGCGCACTATCGATGGCCTCCAACAAAGCACATCACGCCACCGGCTTCGCGGCCGGCGTCATCGCCGCAGCCATCGTCGCGCGCAGCAGCGCGAACGGCCCCTTCCATGTGTGGGTGTTGCTGAGTTTCATTGCCGCCGTCGCGGGCGGTACTGCGCCGGACTGGCTTGAAGTGGCGTGGTGGTCGCGCAAGCGGCGCCTGTGGATCACCCATCGCACCGTCACGCATTGGGGGATTGGCTGGATCGCGCTGCTGGTGTTTTCTTATCGCGAGCTTGCGCATCATCAGCCGCTCGCGGCGCTTGCGTTCGGGTTCGCCTGCGGCGGTCTGATGCATTTACTCGCGGACTGGCCCAACCCGCTCGGCGTGCCGTGGATCGCTGGACGGCACTCGCTTAACTGGTGGAATAGCGGGCATTGCGATCTGCTGGTTGTGGGGGCTTCGTGGATCGCGGCGTGGTTTGTGGCCGGCCATGTCTGGCTGCATGGGGTGCATGGGTTTGGGGTGTTGCAGCATTTGCGGGTAGGGTAGTTCTCCACAGATAATGTTCGCAAGCCTGTGGATATCCTGCGGACTCGTCACGCAAGTGTTTGAACCCATTGGCATTCGCGGCATTGCTAGCGGTACGTCACCGCCATGACCTTAATCAAGCCGCGCCCCACATCCCCAGCGCCCGTTTCAAGCGCAGCACACCTTCTTCAATCTCACCCACGCCAGGCGCCGCAAACGACAGCCGCAGCGACGCAAGATCCACGTTGTCCTTAAAGAACGCCACCCCGGGCACGAACATCACGTTCTGCTCGATACACGCCTTCAGATAAGCCGACGCGTCGCCGCCGCCCGCAAGCCGGCCCCACATGAACATCCCGCCGGCAGGACGATGAAACGCAACCTCGTCCTTCAGATGCGTTTGCAACGCATCGCATAACGTCGTGCACTTCAACGCGTAGGCGGCAATGATCTTCGGCAGATGCCATTCGAGCGCGCCGCTCGCCAGATACTCCGCGGCGATCGCCTGAGTCCACGGCGAACTGCACAGATCCACGGTCTGTTTGGCGACGACACAGCGCCGCAAGATTTCCGCATGCGCGATGGTCCAGCCCACCCGCAAACCGGGCGCCACGATCTTCGACAGACTCGAGAAATGCACGACCCAATCACGCGATCCCGGCACCTCGGCGCTCAAGGCGAGCAGCGAGGGCAACGGCTCGCCCGCAAAACGCAGATCGCCGTACGGATCGTCTTCGACCACCAGAAAACCGTAGCGCGCCGCCAGCTTCAGCAATGCGATACGCCGCTCATACGAGAGCGTCGCGCCAGTGGGATTCGCGAAAGTCGGCACCGTGTAGAGCAGCTTCGGCAGACGTTCGAGCGTGCCCGCTTCGAGCAGTGCGGCCAGCGCGGCCACATCGAGGCCGTCCTGATCGACGGGCACCGTCACCACCTCGGCCTGCTGCAGCTTAAGCGCCTGCAATGTAGCCGGGTAGGCCGGCTGTTCGACCAGCACCACATCCCCAGCACCCACCAGCACCCGCAGCAGCAAATCGAAGCCCTGCTGCGAACCGGTCGTTACCAGCAACTCCTGCGGCGTACACGGCGTGCCGCGGCGCGTCATCAGCCGGGCGAGTTCGTCTTTTAGAACCGGCAAGCCGTCCGTCGGACCGTATTGCAGGCAGAGCGTTGGCTGCTGCGACGCGCGCGCAGCAGCCGCATCGAGGCCCGCACGATCGAACAGGTCGCTCGCCGGATAACCGCCCGCGAACGAAATCATGCCCGGCTGGCCCAGGTACTTGAACAGTTCACGGATCGGAGAGCCGGTCGGTGCTTCGAACGGAGGGGTGAACTTGAACATGATTGGCGGTTGGCGTTTGACCGCTAACGCGGCCGATAGTAACTGGCTTACGGGGTGTGGCCTGAACGGCATGCGGCATGTGACATGCGGCGGTCCGCGACTCACGATCCGCGACTGGCGTCGATTGTGGTCAGCAACGGCACAGGCGGCAAACGATATCTAGTCACTACCTGTTGAGTTTTCGGAATCATCTGGGCATGCAGTGCCCAGGCAAGCGCGTTAGCAGCCTCTAAACCACATTCTTTTCGACGATAGGCCGGTTCTCGAGCACACGCCCGAAACCAAGCGACGACAGATCCAGCGTCGTATAACGGCCCTGCAAGATCAGCTCGCTGACGCCGCGACCGGTTGCCGGCCCCTGCTGCAGACCGTGCCCGCTAAAGCCATTGGCGAAGATGCAATTATCGACATCCGGGTGGTGTCCGATGATGGCGTTCTGGTCCAGCACGTTGTACTCGTAATAGCCCGACCAGCAGTTCTGCACGCGCAGCGCCTCGAATTGCGGCACGCGATGCGCCAGCGTCGGCCAGATCACCTCGTCGAACAACGCGTGATCGACCTCGTCGAGCGGCAGATCGTCCGGATCGTTGTCGGCGCCTGGCGACGTGCCGCAGATAAACGATTTGCCTTCCGGGCGGAAATAGACCCCGGTCGGATCGATCAGCAGCGGACAGCGTTCGAGTTGAGCGGGCGAGCTCACGTTGAATATGCTGCGGCGGCGTGCAAACACCGGAATGTCGATGCCGACCATCTCCGCCACCTTCCGCGACCACGCGCCGGCCGCATTGACGACCACGTCGCAGGCATACGTCTCGCCGCCCGCCGTCACCACCTGGGTGACACGCTTGCCGTCACGCTGCAACGCCACGACGTCATCGGCCACGTAGCGCGCACCGAGCGCCTGCGCCTTCTTGCGCAAGGCCTGCACGAGACCATAACCGTCGAACCAGCCCTCGCCGCTCTCGCCATAGGCACCCGCCACCAGGTCCTCGGTATTGAGCCAGGGAAAGCGCGCCTGCAGCGCCACCCTGTCGAGCAGACTGATGTCGGCGCCGAGGCTCTTCTGCAGCGCGTGATTTTCGCGCAGGGTCGACTCGCCGGCCGGCGTGGCGAGGAACAGATAACCGCCTTCATGCAGATCGATGGACGGCCTGGCCCCGTCGATCTCGAGCCGCTCGCCGATCGAACGCAAGAACTCGATGCCGAATAGCGACATCTGGATCGACAGCGGCGTAGAGAACTGCTGCCGGATCGACGCCGCCGATAACGCCGACGACGAGCGTGCATAGGTGGGATCGCGCTCGATCACGGTGACACTGACCGTCGGGTCCGAGGCACGCAAAAAATACGCGATCGAGCTGCCGATCACGCCGCCACCGACGACGACCACTTTCGAACTCCCAGGCACACGCCGGGCCGCCTCCGAGTCTTCCACCCCATAGGAAGTCCCCGTGGCGGACGAATCCGCGTGGGGGGGCTGGTGCGAAGCGGCAGGGTTGGGGGCACTCATGATCGGCTCACCGGAAGCAGGCGCCGGCCGCCTCAGAGGGGCGGCCAGTCGAACACAGGTTGATAGGGGCTAGCGGCTTCATCGCAAGACGGCGCGGCGCGCGGAAGGATGGTGCACCCGCGCGTCCCTCATCTCGCGCTACGACGCGCGCTCAGCGCGTACTAAACCCGCTGAGCGCACGACGTTTCGCCTTTAGCCGATGTTGAAGTCGATGCCTTGCGCCAGCGGCAATGCCGACGAGTAGTTGACCGTATTGGTGGCGCGGCGCATGTACGCCTTCCACGCATCCGAACCCGACTCGCGGCCGCCGCCCGTTTCCTTCTCGCCGCCGAAGGCGCCGCCGATTTCCGCGCCGCTCGGTCCGATGTTCACGTTGGCAATGCCGCAGTCGCTGCCGGCCGCCGAGAGGAAACGCTCCGCTTCACGCAGATCGGTGGTGAATACGCACGACGACAGGCCATGCACCGCCGCGTTGTTCGCTTCGACCGCATCCGCGAAATCCGTGTAGCGCAGCACGTAGAGGATCGGCGCGAAGGTTTCCTTCAGCACCACAGCCGTTTGCGACGGCATTTCCACCAGCGCCGGGCGCACATAGTGGCCGCCTTCGTAGCCCTTCACTTCGACACGCTCGCCGCCGAACACCTTGCCGCCTTCCGCGACAGCTTGGTGCAGCGCTTCCTGCATGCGGGCGAACGATTGCTTGTCGATCAGCGGGCCCATCAGCGTGCCCTTTTCGAGCGGGTCGCCGATCGGCACCTTGTTGTAGAGCTGCTTCAGACGCTCGACGGTCTGTTCGTACACGCTGTCGTGCACGAACAGGCGGCGCAGCGACGTGCAGCGCTGGCCCGCCGTACCCACCGCCGAGAACAGGATGCCGCGCAACGCGAGCTCGTGGTCGGCGCTCTGCGTGACGATGCCGGCGTTGTTGCCGCCCAGTTCGAGCAGCGAGCGGCCGAAACGCTTTGCCACTTCGACGCCAACCGTACGGCCCATTTCGGTGCTGCCGGTTGCGCTGACGATCGACGCACGCGGATCGGCGACCAGCTTTGCGCCGACGTCGCGACCACCGTTGATCAGCGCCGTCAGTCCTTGCGGCGCGTCGCCGAATTCCTTCAGCGCGTCGAGCAGGATCTGATTGACGGCGAGCGCGGTGAGCGGCGTCTTTTCGGACGGCTTCCAGATCACGGCGTTGCCGCACACCAGCGCGAGCGCGGCATTCCACGACCACACGGCGGCCGGGAAATTGAACGCGGAGATCACGACGCAAGTGCCCATGGGATGCCATGATTCCGCCATGCGGTGACCGGGACGCTCCGAGGCAATGGTCAGGCCGTACAACTGACGCGACAGGCCGACCGCGAAGTCGCAAATGTCGATCATTTCCTGCACTTCGCCCAAACCTTCCTGAAGGATCTTGCCGGTTTCGAGCGTGATGATGCTGCCGAGCGCCTGCTTTTTCTCGCGCAGACGGTTGCCGAGCAAACGCACCAGTTCGCCGCGGCGCGGGGCCGGGACGTTGCGCCATGCGTTGAAAGCCTGCTGCGCATTGGCGAGCGCCGCGTCGACGTCGGCCACGGTATTGCTGGCCACACGGCCAATGAGCTCGCCGGAGATCGGCGAATGAACCGCGATGTCGCCGGCTTGCGCCGCGTGGGCGATGCCGAGATCGGCGAGGATAGTCGAAGCGTTCATATGAAGAATCCCTTTAATTTCCAATGCGAAACAAGAGTAAGTTCGGAAACTATACACGCGGGGTTTTATGGGGGCAAGCGTAATCGCGGCGGCGAGTTGGGGCTGATTTCTTCATATTCGTCCTTCATAGGTCCATCTGGGGTTTGAAGCATATGAAGGGCAAGCGCTTACACCAGCCGGAACTGGCCGCGGGCAGCGCCTCGATCAGGGTTGGTCTTGTTTCTTATTGGAAAGTATCCACCCTTGCGACGCACCCCATCGACCCGAGCCCTCCAGCCTGTCAGACACCCATCATCAAGCGGTCGACCAAAGCCCGCGCGAACGGCGGCAAATCCTTGACACTGCGCACGCAGATTTTCAGCTTGCGCTCAGCCCAACCATCATTCAAGCGCACAAGCGCGATCTGCATGGTCTTCACATGACGCAGCGCGACGGATTCCGGCACGATGCCGATGCCCACGCCCGCTTCGATCATCCGGCAGGCGGCCTCGAAGTTGCCCACCTGGATACGCAGCTTGAGCCGCACCCCGAGGGTATCCGCGGCGCTCATGACGAACGCATGAATCGCACTCGAGGTGGGCAAACCGACGAAGTTGTCTTCGAGCGTCTGCGCGAAATCGACCGAGCGCTCGTGCGCGAGCGCATGATCCTTCGACGTGACGAGGATCAGCCGGTCGTCGCGATAGGGCAGCATCTCCAGGTGCTCCGCATGCACGTTGCCGGCGACGATGCCGATATCCGTGGCGCTGTCTGCCACGCCCTTGACGATCTCGCCGCTCAGCACCTCGCGCAGGTCGATGTTGACGTCAGGGTGATCGCGCAGGAAGTGACTGAGCACCGTAGGCAGAAACTCGCTGATGGCGGTGGTATTGGCCCAGATCCGCACGTGACCCTTGATACCTTCGCCGTACTCCTGCATGTCGCCGGCCAGATGCTCGACGCGTTCGAGCACCAGCCGCGCATGGTGCACAAACGCGTCGCCGGCGGGCGTGGGCGTCACGCCCTGGCTGGTTCGATAGAGCAGCTTGAAGCCGAGTTGCTCTTCGAGGTTCTTGATCCGGTTGCTCGCAGCCGGCGCAGAGAGATGGGAGCGTTCTGCTGCACGCGCCAGGTTCTTCGTGTCGGCAATATTGACGATGAGCCGCAGGTCTACAAAATCGAAATGCATGATGAAAGCCGAGGAAGTGAGCGCGGAGGGGATAGCTGGTGGCGACCGGCAGGTGGGCGGCGGACGTGCAAGCAGAGCGAACACGCGACGCTGTTGAACGGCAATCTTAACCGGAGGCGAACCATGCGTTCGAAAAAGGCGAATGCCCCCGACCGAAGCGACGTGCCCTGCGGCCGCGGCCCTCAAGCAAACGCCAACAACTTCTCAGCCAGCGCGTCCGGCGCACTAATCATGGCATCATGCCCGGTCGCGATCTCATCCCAAGCCCAATCGTTTTGCGATTTGACGAAGTCGCGACTGCTTTGCAGCGGCCCATAGACGGGATCGACGCATTGGATATACACCTTCGGCAGCGTGCCGCCCGGCGGTCCTTTTAGCACCATGGGGTCATCGAAGGTCTTCAGCGGATGGGGCGTGCAATGACGCTCGAGCAGCGCCACCTGCTCCGGCTCGACCACACCAAATGCACTCGCGGGCGGCACAGGAATGGTTAGCCCATTGCTGGTTTCCGTTGCCTGTTGCTTGCGAGCGGCGACGATCTCCGGAGGGAGCCGCGAGAATGCCGTCTCTCCAGCAGACAGCACTACGGCATCGAGAAACACCAGTTGACGAATTCGCTGCGGCACACGGTCCACCGCGCCGAGCAGGGTCACACCGCCAAAGCTGTGCCCAACGAGAATCACCTCAGACAGATCGTGCCGCTCGAGTACATGAACGACGTCCTCGATAAACACCTGAAGATCGATCTCCGGCGAAATCAGATGGGCCCGGTCACCGAGCCCGCTGAGGGTCGGCGTGAACACCCGATGACCGTGCGAGCGCAAGTTCTGCGCGACCGCGTCCCAGCACCATCCGCCGTGCCAGGCGCCGTGGACGAGCACATAGGTGCTCGATTTTGCGCCGCCCGTGGCGCCGGTTGCGCCGGTTGCGCCTTCGGTCATTGCCGCGTTCGTATTCTCAGACATAGCCAGGCTCCCCTTCCTCACAACACGCGATATGCGTGTCTGGAAACCCTAGCTTATCTCCGCGGCACCGAGCGGGAAAGTCGGCCGAACGGCCTATGCCCTTACCTCATAGCAGCCGCTACACTGCCCCACTCCCCAGCGCCTGGCTCTCGCCAGTCTCCGGCACACTGATATCCGGCGAGATCTCTTCGAGCGTTTGCTGACTCGTCTCGATACGCAACGCGAGAATCGCCACACTGAGCAACAGCAGCACGCCGCCCACCATCGCCACCACACCCGTCACGCCGAAATGCGTGTACAACAGCAACGCGACGTAAGGCGTAGTCATGGAAGCGGCGCGCCCGCACGTCCCGGCGATACCCGTGCCGCGCAAACGGTGTGCGGTCGGGAAGAGTTCGGGAATATAGCCGAACAGACCTAGCGTGCACACCGTGTAGATCGTCGTAACGAGCGCGAAGCCCATAATCGAAATCGCCGCCGGCGCACGCATCTGCACATAAAAGAAGCCAAGTACGATAGTCAGCAGCGAGAACAGCACGATGCCGTTGCGGCGTCCGATGCGATCCGTCACGAGGTAGCCGACCACCGCCCCCATCGGCGCACCGAAGGACATCAGCAGCACGAAGCCCAGCGATTGCACGATGGTCAGCCCTTCCTTGACGAAGAAGGTGGGCAGCCATGCGACAAAGCCGTACAGCGACATATTGATAGCCATGCAGGTGAGCGCGGCCACCAGCGTGCGGCCAATCATGCCGCGCGCGAACAGTGCCGACAACGGCGCGGCGGGCACTTCGTGGCTCACCACGCGCGCCACCGGCGGCAGCTTGCCGACGCGCGCCTCGACCTGCCGCTCGATGGCCGCGACCGTCGCTTCCGCCTCGTCCAGACGGCCGACCGTTTCGAGCCAGCGCGGCGATTCCGGCATCCGATGCCGCAGGAACCAGACGATCAACGCGCCAATACCGGCAATCGCGAACATATAACGCCAGCCCAGATGCGGGATCACCCAGTAGCCGACTGCGGTTGCCCCAAGCAGACCCGAGTTGATGATCAGCGCCAGCAGCGAGGTCCAACGGCCTCGCGTAGCCGGCGGCACGAATTCGCAGAGCGTGCCGGCCGCCACCACCAGTTCCGCACCGAGCCCGATCCCCATCAAAAAGCGCAGCAGGATCAGCCAGTAGATGTTCGGCGCAAAGCACGCCGCGAGGGAGGCGAGTCCGAAGATCGCCAGATTGGCCTGATAGGAATAGCGCCGCCCGAAGCGGTCGCCCAGATAGCCCGACAGCCCCGCGCCGATCATCATGCCCATGAACGTGGCAGAGATGAAAAACGAGCCGAGCCGTAGGTCGGTAAAGCCGCTCTTGACCATCGCGGCGAGCGAACCGTTGGCGAGATAGATGTCGAACGCGTCGAGAAACGCACCGGCGCCGATCAGGCCAAGGATTTGCCAGTGAAAACGGCTGATAGGCAGGCGGTCGAGCCGCGCGCCGGAATTGACGGTTGCCAAGCTGTGTCTCCTTAACGCACACGCGGAAGCGTCCGCGATCAACAGAGCTGCATGGCCGTCTTTGGAGGTGTGACGGCTCTGGCGCAAGCTCCTGGGTGGCGCGGCCTCGATTGGCCATCGCCCTAACAGACTAAGAGTGCAGTACCCGGCGCAACGTGGGAATTGGCATTATTGGAAGCCGGTGTTTCGCTGGCGTTAATGAGGGGGACGAAGCGAACCACGCCCGGCAGCCCCGGCTACGCGAGGCAGGTGTGAGGGCCACCGCGGCGCTGACAACGCGCCCAGAAGCGCCCGCTCAGCTCTGACCGACAATCCGCCGCGCCTTCAGGATCACCGGCAGGTCGACCATCTTGCCGTCGACGGCCACCGCGGCGCCATGGCTCGCCGCCACCGCCTCCAGTACACGCGCCGCCCAGGCCTGCTCGGCATCGCTCCATGCATACGCGCGATGCACCGCCTCGATCTGCTTCGGATGGATGCACAGCTTGCCGCCGAAGCCGAAGCGGCGTCCGCGCCGCGCCTCGGCTTCGATCGCGTCGGCGTCGGTAATCGTAGTGGACACGCCGTCGACCGGCGCGCCGATGCCCGCCAGCCGCGAGGCCAGCACGATCTGCGAGCGAAACAGGTGCAGTTCTTCACCGTCGCCGTCGATGCCAAGGTCAATCTGGAAATCGAGCGTCCCGAACACGATACGGCTCACCCGTGACGCCGCGCACAACGCCGCAAGATTCGCAAAGCCGCGTGCGGTTTCGACAATCGGCAGCACGCTGAGCGCGGCATGCGCATGGGCCAGCACGGCGGCAATGTGCTCCTGCGTTTCGGCCTTCGGCAACACCACGCCCGCTATGCCAGGATGGCCGGCGAGCGCAGCGATGTCGTCGGCGAACCAGCGGGTATCGGAACTGTTGATGCGCACCCACGCCGGTCGCGCCGCATCCGCCGCAGCTAGAACGGCGGCGCGCGCGGCCGGCTTTTCGTCGGGCTGCACGGCGTCCTCGAGGTCGAGGATCACCGCATCCGCGCCCGCCGCACGCGCCTTCTCGAAGCGCTCCGGCCGGTTGCCCGGCACGAACAGATACGAACGGGGCAGCGCGGCACTCATGCGGTGACCTCGGCATCGAACACGGATTCGACACGCGCCTGCGACGCGATTTGCCACGCCGTCTCCAGCAACCGCGACGCTTCCTCGTCCGAGGCGGCGCCGGAAAACGCCGCCAGCCGCCGCAGCTTGGTTTCGATTTCATCGCGCGACAGCGTATTGCCCGGATCGCCCTTCGGCTCGTCGACGCGGCCATGCAGCGTGCGGCCGTCGCCGGTCAGCACCGTCACCTTGCCGATCCAGCGGGCCGGATAGGCGCTGTCCACTTCGGCGTCGAAGGCCATCTCCACCTTGTCGCGGAAGGCGGCAATCGCGTCGGTGTCGAAGCCCTGCTCGAACTCGGTGACGCCGGCATAGCCGTGATACGCGACCAGTCCCAGCACGGTACCCATGTTGAATTTCGCTTGATGCACGGTGCGCGGCGTCACCACGGCACCCAGCACATCGATGGCGCCTTGATGCACGTGAGCCGTCACTTTCACGATATCGCGTGGCGCGAGACGATGTTGCTGGATCACCGCGAGCAACGCATCCGCCGCCGGATGAGTGTGGCGGCAGGCCGCGTGGTACTTGAACGACGTCTCGGCGATAGCCCAGCGGCTGCCGAGCCGATCGACCAGGCGCGCGGGATCGGCGTCGCTCGACATGCCCGCCGCCATCCCCTGCGCGCCCTCGAGGATATGGGTGGCGCCCTTGAAGCCGTCCGCGGCGAGCTGGGCGGACATCAGACCGTTGGCGGCGGCCATCGCCGTATGCAGTTGCTTCGAATCGGCGGCGTCGCGCAGGAATTCCCACAGGCCGCTCGCCTGCGTGCCCGCCGAGCCGAACGCGTCCAGCATCTGCATGGGCGTCAGGCCGAGCAGCCGCCCGGCGGTCGCGGCGGCGGCCACGGTGCCGACCGTGCCGGTGGTGTGGAACACCTTGTAGTGCGAACGGCCGAGAAACTCGCCGATGCGAATGCCCACCTCGTAACCCGCCACCGCCGCCGCGATGAAGTCGCGCCCCGACGCGCGGTTCGCCTGCGCCAGCGCCAGCGCGACGGGAAACACCACCGTCGCCGGATGGAACACCGAACCGTTGTGCACATCGTCCTGTTCGGCGAAATGCGACGCGGCACCGTTCACCATCGCGGCAAAATACGGCGTCGTGCAGCTACGGTCGATCAGAATTTCGCACGGGTCATCCGGCAACCCGCCGCCCGCCTGGCGCGCGAAGCGCGCAATCGTCTCGACGGGCCGCGCGCCCTTCCCGGCGAGCGCCGAGCCCAGCCAGTCCACATACAGATTGACGGTGCGCTCGACAACCGCCGCAGGGATAGCGTCGAAGTCCAGTTGTGCGGCGAAGGTTGCCAGCGTGAGGCTTGGGTGATCGGTCATGATAGGAGCGGAGTACCGTGAGGTTCGTAGGGGACGCTGCTTGCGCCATCGCGCCGTGGATCCGGGTGGTCGGACCTCCAGGTCAGCGGCGTCGGCATGGCAGGCGTCATGAGCGTATTGCGTCAGATCGCGCCGGCTGCGCGCAGCGCATCGATCTGCGCACTGTCGTAGCCGAGTTCGCGCAGGATCGCGTCGGTATGCTCGCCGAGCGCCGGCACCGGGTCCATGCGCGGCTCGAAGCTCGTGGGCAGACCCGGCGGCAGCAAGGCCGGAATCGTCCCGGCCGGCGTGTCGACTTCCTGCCAGCGCTCGCGCGCCGCCAGTTGCGGATGCACCCACACGTCACTGAGCGTATTCATTTGCGCATTGGCGATGCCCGCGGCCTCGAGCCGTTCGATCACCTGCGCCGCCGTCAGCGGCGCAAACGCCTCGACAATCACACCGCGCAGCGCTTCGCGCGCCGCGGTGCGTTTGGAATTCGAGGCAAAGCGCGGATCGGTCGCGAGTTCGGGTTGCACGAGTACCTGATCGCAGAACAGCTTCCATTCGCGCTCGTTCTGCAGACCGAGCATCACCGTCTTGCCATCGCCGGCGGGGAACGGACCATACGGATAGATGGTCGCGTGCGCAGCGCCGGAAAGTGCCGGCGGCGTCTGGCCGTCGATGGCGTAGTAAAGCGGATACCCCATCCACTCCACCATACTCTCCAGCATCGACACATCGATACGGCAACCCCGTCCCGTACGCGGACGCAGCAACAACGCGCTCAGGATGTTCGAATACGCGTACATGCCCGCCGCGATATCCGCGATCGAGCAACCCGCCTTGGCCGGCTCACCGGGTGAACCCGTAATGGACAGAAAACCGGATTCGCTTTGAATCAGCAGGTCATAGGCCTTCTTGTCGCGATACGGACCGTCCGCGCCGTAGCCCGAAATATCGCAGACGATCAGTTGCGGATACCTCTCGCTCAACTTTTCGTAGCTCAGACCCAGCCGGTCCGCTGCGCCCGGGGCGAGGTTCTGCACCAGCACATCCGCGTCGGCGACCAGCGCGTCGAGAATCTTCGCGGCCGCCGGCTGCTTCAGGTCGAGTGCGAGGCTTTCCTTCGAGCGATTGGTCCACACGAAATGCGACGACAAACCTTGCACGCGTTCATCGTAGCCGCGCGCAAAATCGCCCACGCCCGGACGCTCCACCTTGATCACACGAGCGCCGAGATCGGCGAGCTGACGCGTGCAGAACGGCGCCGCAATGGCATGCTCCAGGGTGACGACCTTGATACCGTCGAGAGGTCTCATCGATGCTTCCTTCACCTTCACCATCAGAACGAACGCGGCAAGCCGAGAATATGTTCGGCCACGTACGACAGGATCAGGTTCGTCGAAATCGGCGCAACCTGATACAGCCGTGTTTCGCGGAACTTGCGTTCCACGTCGTATTCGCACGCAAAGCCAAAGCCGCCGTGGAATTGCAGACAGGCGTTGGCCGCCTCCCATGACGCATCCGCGGCCAACAGCTTCGCCATGTTCGCCTGGGCGCCGCACGGCTCGTGGGCGTCGAAGCGGCGCGCGGCTTCGAAACGCATCAGGCTTGCCGCTTCGACGTTGATGAACGAGCGCGCAATCGGAAACTGCACGCCCTGGTTCTGCCCGATGGGACGGCCAAACACGACGCGTTCTTTCACATACGCGGACACCTTGTCCACGAACCAGTAACCATCTCCGATACACTCGGCCGCGATCAGCGTGCGTTCCGCGTTCAGTCCATCAAGGATGTATTTGAAACCCTGCCCTTCCTCGCCGATCAGGTTTTCCGCGGGGATTTCCAGGTTGTCGAAGAACAGTTCGCTGGTCTCGTGATTGACCATGTTCAGGATTGGCTGCACGGTCAGGCCGTGGCCGATCGCCTCGCGCAGATCGACGATAAAGATCGACATGCCTTCGGATTTTTTCTTCACGTCGGCGAGCGGCGTGGTGCGCGCCAGCAGGATCATCAGGTCCGAGTGCAGCACGCGCGAGATCCATACCTTCTGACCGTTGATCACGTAACGGTCGCCACGGCGCTCGGCGGTAGTCTTGATCTTCGTTGTGTCCGTGCCGGTGCTGGGTTCGGTCACGCCCATCGACTGCAGACGCAATTCGCCGCTCGCGATCTGCGGCAGGTACTTGCGTTTCTGTTCAGCCGAACCGTGCCGCAGCAGCGTGCCCATGTTGTACATCTGGCCGTGGCACGCGCCCGAATTGCCGCCCGCGCGATTGATTTCCTCCATGATGACCGAGGCTTCGGTCAGGCCGAGTCCCGAGCCGCCGTATTCCTGCGGGATCAATGCAGCGAGCCAGCCCGCTTTGGTCAGCGCATCGACAAAGGCTTCGGGATAGCCACGCGCTTCGTCGATCTTGCGAAAGTATTCGCCGGAAAACTGCTGGCACAGATCGCGAACGGCTTCGCGAATGTCCTGGAAAGAATCCTGTTGCGTCGTTTGCATGGAAATCGGGTTCGAAAGAAAACGGTGGTGATCAAGGGGCCGGTCGTCCGGCGTTCAGGCGGTCAGGCTGTCAGGCTGTCAGGCTGTCAGGCGGTCCGGTGACGGAACCTCCCAACGCTCAGGCCAGCGCGGCAGTGGCACGCATCGTCAGATAGCCCTCGTGGTCTTTGGCCCACAGGTCGATGGTCTTGCCGTCCTCAGACGGCTTGCCGCACACCGTGAGCGGCCGGTTGGCGAAGGTGGGACGCACCGCCTTGAAGGCGAAGCTTTGCAGTGTGGCCTCGGGCAATTCGCGGCGCACGAGGTCGACCAGCAGCGTTGCAATCAGCGGACCATGCACAATCAGATCCGGATAACCCTCGACCTCGGTCACGTACGGATAGTCGTAGTGGATGCGATGGCCGTTGAAGGTCAGCGCCGAGTAGCGGAACAGCAGCAAGGGGTCGGCATGAACGGTGCGGCGCCACGTTTCGCCTTCCGGCGCCGGGGCCGCTTTCGGCGGCGGCGCGTCGGGATGCGGCGCGTCGCGATAGACAATGTCGTGCTCTTCCTCGATCCTCAGTTCGCCGGCAACTTCAACGGTGTGCTGCACGGTGACGAACACGAGGCGGCCCGAGCGACCGGTTTTGTCCTCGATATTCGCAATCGTCGAAGTGCGGACGGCGCGCTCGCCCACCTTCAGCGGCATATGAAATGTGAGGCGGCCGCCGGCCCACATGCGGCGCGGCAGCGGCACCGGCGGCAGGAACGCGCCGCGCTTCGGGTGCCCGTCCGGCCCGGCCTCCGCGAGAGGCGAAATGGGCAGGAAGTACAGCCAGTGCCATAGCGGCGGCACGAGATCGCCCGCTTCGTTCCAGTCCAGCGTCGCCGCCATTGCCTGCAACGGAAAAGCCGTGATGTTGTCTTTGACCACGTCCTGTTTGTCGAGCCAGGCGTCGAGATTCTGGGTGGAAGCAGACATGCGCGGTACTCCGGAGACGCCAAATAGAGCCTCACTATGAACCTTGCAGTGTCATCCGCGAAGTTCGCATTTCTGAAGCGGGTCTTTGGCTTTGGTTAAGACGGCAGGCAGGCTTACACGTTCGAGACCAGGCACTCAAGCCGGAGTTCTGTCGAATTGGAGAGCAAGACCCGGAGTGTCTAGCGTCGCGCGCGTCCGTACACTGAGTCTATTGAAGCAGATTTCGGAGCCGAGCATGAATACCGTATTGAAGCCCCTTCCCGGCCGCGAGCCCATCATGGACACCACAGGCGTTGCGACCGAAGCCCCTCGCGCAGAAATGACGCAACGCGTCGACGCGATAGATTGGTACACGGTCGAAGACGACCTGAACCAGCACGGCAGCGCGATGCTGCGCGGTCTCCTGTCGGGGCAGGAATGCGACGCGCTCGCCGCGCTCTATGCACAGGACGCGTTGTATCGCAGCCGCGTCGTGATGGCGCGGCACGGCTTTGGCCGCGGCGAATACAAATACTTCGGCTATCCGCTGCCGAATCTCGTCGATACGCTGCGGACCTCCGTCTATCCACATCTCGTGCCGGTGGCGAACCGTTGGAATCAGATCATGCGTATCGACGTGCGTTATCCGGACCAGCACGCCGAGTTCATCCAGCGCTGCCACGACGCCGGTCAGATCCGGCCGACGCCGCTTATGCTGCAGTACACCAAAGACGACTACAACTGCCTGCATCAGGATCTGTACGGCGAACATGTGTTTCCACTGCAGCTCGCCATATTGCTGTCGGAGCCGGGGCAGGACTTCACGGGTGGCGAGTTCGTGATGACCGAGCAGCGGCCGCGCATGCAATCGCGCGTGGAAGTTGTGCCGCTGACCAAAGGCGACGCCGTGGTGTTTGCCGTTCATCACCGGCCCGTGCAAGGCACACGCGGCAGTTATCGGGTCAATTTGCGGCACGGTGTCAGCCGGCTGCACTCGGGCCATCGGCACACACTGGGCGTGATCTTTCACGACGCGTCGTAAGCAAGTGCCTGGTTCGGCCATGGCGCGACGCAAGCCGTACAGGAAGACGGCGTCTCATCCCGCCTCGCCGTTCCACCCCTTGAACTCCTCCACCAGAAAGTCCACACAGGCCCGCACTTTCGCCGAACTCGCACGTCGCTCCGGGTAGACCGCCCATACGTTGGCCGGCTGCGACGCCTGCGGCAACACCTGCACCAAGGTGCCGTTCGCCAGCAGCGGTGCCACGTCCCAGATCGAGCGCAGCACGATGCCGTAACCAGCCACCGCCCATTGCACGGCAATCTCACCGTGATTGGTCGACAGCGGCCCGGTGACCTTCAACTGCAACTCCTTGCCGTTGACCGTCAGCCGCCACACGCCGAACGGGTGATCGCGCTCCTTGATGACGAGGCAACGATGCGCCGCGAGGTCGCCCAACTCGCGCGGCTTGCCATGACGCTCCAGATACGCCGGCGCCGCGCACAGCACGCGATGATTCGACGCCAGCTTGCGCGCAATCAGATGCGGTGCGATGTCGTCGCCGATCCGCACGTCCAGATCGAAGCCTTCGGCCGCCACATCGACGATCCGGTCGAACAGATCCAGCCGCACGTTCAACTGCGGATACGCCGCCGACAAGCGCGCTACCGCAGGCGCGACCACGTGCCGGCCGAAGCCGAAGCTGCTGGAAATGCGCAGCGTGCCGCTCGGTGTGCGGCGAGCGGTGGACACGTCTTCCACCAGATGCTCGACGTCGTCGAGAATCTTCTCGGCCCACGCGAACACCTGCGCGCCCGCCTCGGTGATCGTCACGCGGCGGGTGGAGCGATGCAGCAAGCGCGTGCCGAGGTCCGCTTCGAGCATCGCGACGCGCTTGCTGACAAAGGCGGGCGACACGCCCAGCAGCTCGGCCGTCGCGCTGAAACTGGCGTGCCGGGCCACCGCGCAAAACACGCGCAGGTCGGCGAGATTGGGAGTTTTATTCACGATTCGTGGAAAGTGGATTAACCGGTAGCAGGCTGTCGCGCCTCGTTCGCATCAATAGAATGGGTTCAGTCGCGCGGCCTCCCGCGCATTGTCCTCTTTCAACGGCGCAACGCCACTTCCCCGGACGTTCGACATGACCCGCAAACAGCATCGTATCGCCGTGATCCCCGGCGACGGCATCGGCAAGGAAGTCATGCCCGAGGCCATCCGTGTCCTCGACGCAGTGAGCCGCCGCTTCGGCATTGAGCTTTCATACAAGCAGATCGATTGGGCCAGTTGCGACTACTACGCGCAGCACGGCCAGATGATGCCCGACGACTGGAAAGCCCAGCTCGCCGATTGCGATGCCATCCTGTTCGGCGCGGTCGGCTGGCCCGACACCGTGCCCGATCATATTTCGTTGTGGGGCTCGCTGCTCAAGTTCCGCCGCGAGTTCGACCAGTACGTCAACCTGCGTCCGGCGCGCACCTTCGAAGGCGTGCGCTCGCCGCTCGCCGCCCACAACGCACAGGGTATCGACTTCTTCGTCGTGCGCGAAAACACCGAGGGCGAATATTCATCGGTGGGCGGCACGATGTTCGAAGGCACCGAGCGCGAAGTGGTGATGCAGCAGTCCATCTTCACGCGCCATGGCACGAATCGCGTCCTGAAGTTCGCCTTCGATCTCGCGCAACGCCGCGAGCGCCGTCACGTGACGGTCGCCACCAAGAGCAACGGTATCGCCATCAGCATGCCGTGGTGGGACGAACGCGCGGCCGAAATAGCGGCCACCTACCCGGACATCACGTGGGACAAGCAGCATATCGACATCCTGTGCGCGCGTTTCGTGTTACAGCCGCAGCGCTTCGACGTCGTGGTGGCCTCCAACCTGTTCGGCGACATCCTCTCGGATCTCGGTCCGGCCTGCACGGGCACGATCGGAATTGCACCGTCCGCGAACCTGAATCCGGAGCGGCGCTTTCCGTCCCTGTTCGAACCGGTGCATGGCTCGGCGCCGGATATCGCCGGACAGCAGATTGCCAATCCGGTGGCCATGATCTGGTCGGCGGCGATGATGCTCGATTTCCTCGGCGAAGGCGCGGGCGCTGAACACGACGCGCATGAAGCGATTGTCGCCGCGATCTCCGAGGTGTTGAAACAGGGACCGCATACGCGCGATATGGGCGGTACGGCGTCGACGGACGAGATTGGCGCGGCGATTGCGGAGCGGGTTGGGAACCACGTTTGAGGCTGCAAAGGAGCCGGCTTCTTTCTGATGGAGCCGGTCGCCTTGCTTAAGCCATGACCGCGTGCAGGATGCGCGTGGTCTCAGCTACTCGCCGCAAGATACGCACTCGGCGTGGTCCCCACCGTGCGCTTGAAATGCCGCCCCAGATGGCTTTGATCGAAAAAGCCCACCTCCGTCGCCACGATGGACGGCGGCAAGCCCCGGCGCAATAGCCGCTGCGCATGGCGAATCCTGACGAGGCACACGTAGCGATGCGGCGAGATCCCCACCTCCGCACGGAACAGCGCGGCGAAGCGCGATACGCTCAGGTCTGCCTTCGCAGCCAGCGTCGCGAGCGTCACGGGTTGGGAGAACGAGGTTTCGATGAATTCGATCGCCCGCTCGATCGGCCGTGTCGCGCGACGCGGCTGGCCGAGCGCCGTGGACAGCGTGAGCGATGCGGCCGGCGCGTCGCCGGTCGTATCGTGCGTGTCTGCGTCTTCGTCCTCGTCTGCAAACAGCCCTGCAAAATGGGCCACATCAGCGTCCAGTTGAGCGGTCAGCATGATCTCGATTCCCTATGCGGCCTGCTGCGCCTGGGTAGCGACCGCAGCGAAGCGGCGAATATCGAAGGGTTCCAGCGGCGTGCTGGTCGCGCCGGTATCGATCAGCTCGGCCATCGTATCGCCGACGCCCGGTCCAAGCTGAAAACCGTGTCCGCAGAAACCAAACGCGTAGTAGAGGCCGCTGACATTGCCGCTCGCGCCCATGATGGGCCGGTCGTCCGGCATATAGCCTTCAATGCCGCTCCACACACGGATGATATTGAGCTTCGCGAGCGCCGGCGCCAGCCGATGCATCTGCTTGAACTGCAGCAACGTGTTCTGCGGCAAGACGTACGCACGCCGCACGTCCGGATAAGCCGGCCCGCGAGCACAGCCGCCGATCACGATGTTGCCGCGCGTGACCTGGCGGAAATACAGCACTTCCTCGATATTTGGCGACGAGACGCCCACCACCGGTTGAATCCCATACGTGGTCGGTTCGGTCACGGCCATTTGCGGACCGTGCACGGCAATCGGCACCGGCTCGCCGAACTGTTCGCTCAGCAAACTGCCCCAAGCCCCCGCCGTCACCAGCAACACGGGCGCATGAAACGTGCGGCCGTCCGTACTGGTGGCGCGAAACTCCGCGCCTTCCTTTTCGACGGTGGCAATCTCGGTGTTCTCGACAATCTGCGCGCCAAGACGCGCAGCAGCGCGGCCGAATGCGGGCGCCGCGAGTCGCGGATTCGCGTGACCGTCCTTCTCCGAATACGATGCGGACAGCACTTCGGGTCCAAGAAACGGAAAGCGCGCTTTCATTTCCGCGCCGCGAAAGAGGTCGAGTTTCAGGCCGTACTGGCTGGCCTCTTTTGCATAGACTTCGAATTGATCGGCCTGCTCGTCGCGATAGCACACGCGAATATGACCGGACATCAAAAATTCCGCGTCGTGCTGGATCAGTTCAGGCAGCTTGCCCCAGATCTCACGCGAACGATTCGCCAGCGGCAATTGCGGCAGGAAGCGCCCCTGGCGCCGCACGTTGCCGAAGTTGGTGCCGCTGGCCTGCTGCCCTATCAGACCGCGCTCGAGGAGAATCACCGAACGGCCACGCTGGCGCAGGAAAAAGGCGGTGGCCGCACCCATGAAGCCACCCCCGACAATGACCACATCTGCTTGTGAGCGGCTCATTCGACCTCCTCAACAGTCGCGATCGAAAGCGGCTTGACGGGCGCTTGTCCGCGCAACCGGCCGACCATTTCGACCGGCACGCCTGCCGCATCCGCGATGATTTCCGCGGCCGCGTGGCCGCAATAACGTCCCTGGCAGCGTCCCATGCCGACGCGGCTAAAGGCCTTCGCGCGGTTCGCTTCGCAAGCGCCTTCGTCGCGCGTGACGCGGCGCAATTCGCCCACGGTAATCCCTTCGCAACGGCACACCACCGTGTCGTCCGACAAACGCGCCGCCTGCGCGGCGGGCCACGGAAAGGCCTCCACCAGGCCCAGGCGGAAACGATCCATCTTCTGCTGCTGGCGTTTTAATTCGTCCAGGGTCGACGCGTCGATTGTGTGGCCGAGGTCGGACAAGGCGGCATAGGCGGCAAGACGCCCTGCCAGCTCCGCGCCATCCGCACCGAGCACACGAACGCCGTCTCCCGCCAGATATACGCCCGCTTGCGAGCTGCGACCCAGTTCGTCGATCTGCGGCAACCATTGACGGGTCGGTTCATCGAAGCGAAACGCGCAGCGCGCGAGATCGGCCAGTTGCGTTTCCGGGCGCAAGTGATAGCCGAGCGCCACCGCATCGCAGACAATCCGTTGCTCGCGGCCGCTCGCGTCGCGATACGTCACGCCTTGCACACCGTCCGCGTCAGTGCCGACGATCTCCAGCGGTTCGATGCCGTTCACCACGCTCACGCCCGCCTTCTTCAACGACGACACCAGCGCCGCGCCCTTCTTCAGCACATCGGGACGCGCGAGCAGTTTCGGCAACGCACGCAGGCGCTGAGCGAACTTCGAGGTATCGAGTACGGCCGCCACTTGCGCGCCGGCTTGCACATACTGATTCGCCACCAGATACAGCAGCGGCCCCGAACCCATAAACACCACCTTGCGGCCGATCGAAACCGCCTGCGATTTCAGCGCAATCTGCGACGCCCCAAGGCTGTAGGTGCCGGCAAATTGCCAGCCCTTTACCGGCATCAGGCGGTCGGTGGCGCCGGGGCACAAGATCAGCGCGTCGTAGGGCAGCGCACTCGCATGCCCTTCGTGCACGAGATGCAGCTTGCGTTCAGCCACATTCCACGCCAGCGTGTTGGGCCGGTAGTCGATCTTCGGGCGCAGCCGCTCGAACGTCGTATGCAGGTCTTCGGCGCGAGCCGCCTCGGTGCCGTACAGTTTTGCGTAGGGACGCCCGAAGTTCTCCGGCTGCCGGCGATAGATCTGCCCGCCGTCGCGACGGCTTTCGTCAATCACGATCGGGCTGATGCCGGCGGCCAGCAGCGTCTGCGCACAGCGCACGCCGGCCGGCCCGGCGCCCACGATGACGACGCGCGGTTGACCCGTCACAGGTTGGCCCATTGCGCCTCCGCTTGAGTGGTGACAATCTGCAGGCCTTCGCTGACCACGGTCGTACAGGCGCGCAGCCGCTCGCCCTCCGCGGTCCAGACCCAGCAGTCCTGGCAGGCGCCCATCAGGCAAAAGCCCGCGCGCACTTCGTTGCCGAATTCGGACTGACGCACATGATCCACCGAGCAGAGCATCGCAACCAGCAGCGTATCGCCCGCCAGCGCCTCGACATCCTTGCCGTCCACGCGAATCGCGACGGTCTTGCGTCCGGTCTCGCCGAGCCGGATAAATCGTCCATTCATGCTGTTGCTCCGTGCGCGCCGCTGTGGTCCGTAACCGCCGCGCTGTCGACTCGCTCGTCCATACGCTCGTCCATACGGTTAGTCAGCACATGGCGCAGAAATTCGCGCGTACGAGCCTCGCGCGGCGTACACAACACCTGCTGCGCGCTACCCTCTTCGATAATCTGGCCGCCATGCAGGAAGCAGACACGATCCGCCACCTCACGCGCAAAGCCCATCTCATGCGTGACCACCAGCATGGTCATGCCTTCGCGCGCCAGGGTGCGCATGACCGCGAGGACTTCACCGACCAGCTCGGGATCGAGCGCCGAGGTGGGTTCGTCGAACAGGATGGCTTTGGGTTTCATTGCCAGCGAGCGTGCAATGGCCACGCGTTGCTGCTGTCCGCCGGACAGTTGATGCGGATACGCATGCAGCTTCTCGCCCAGCCCCACCTTGCCCAACAGCTCGATGGCGTCGCGGCGCGCTTCTTGCGCCGGCTCGCCCTTCACATGCACGGGGCCTTCCATCACGTTCTCGAGCGCCGTGCGGTGCGGAAACAGATTGAAGCGCTGGAACACCATGCCCACCTGGGTGCGCAAGCGGTTGATCTGACGCGAACGCTGTTCGACGCGTTGGTCCAGCAGCTTGATCTCGCCGGTGTCGTAGGACTCGAGCGCATTGATACAGCGCAACAGGGTCGACTTGCCGGAACCCGATGCGCCGATCAGGCACACGACTTCGCCCTGCTTGATATTCAACGAAATGCCCTTCAGCACCGGGGTGGCGCCGAAGCTCTTGTGCACATCAACGATTTCGATCATGGCATCCTCGCTTAAGGCTATTTGGCCTTGTGCTTGCCGAAACGCTTTTCCAGCCGGCGCGTCAGGCTCATCAGCGGCAGGCTCATCGCCAGATAACCCAGCGCCACCAGCGTATACACCGTCACGTTCTGAAACGTGGATGCGGCGATCAACTGACCCTCGCGCGTCATCTCGGCGACGGTGATCGTCGAGGCCAGCGACGAGTCCTTCAACATCATCACCAGCGTATTCGCATACGGCGGCAAGGCAACGCGCACGGCCTGCGGCAGGATCACGCGGTACATCGTTTTCACGCGGCCCATGCCGATCGACTGGGCCGCTTCGAACTGACCGGGGTCGACGGCCTCGATCCCCGAGCGGATGATTTCCGCCACATAGGTCGAGTAGCCGAACCCCAGGCCGATGACGCTCGCTTCGAGCGCCGTCATCTGAATGCCGACGTCGGGCAGCACGAAGTAGATATAAAACAGCAGCACGATCATCGGCAAACCGCGCACCACGTTGATCATGGCACTGACCACCGTGACCACGCCCGGGTGGCGCGACATCTTCAACAGCGCCCAGACCAGCCCGAGCACGGTACTCAACACCAGGCAGCCCAGCGTGATGACAATGCTCATCAGGGCGCCGCTGAACAGAATCGGAACAAAATCAGTTATATCGCGCCAATGCATAGTGTGCTCTTCAGAACGCGATCAGCTCGCCAGATTCCATTTCTTCAGGATCGCGTTGAGCGAGCCGTCGGCCTTCATTTTCGTCAGAGCGTCGTTGATCTTGGCGAGCAACGCGGCATTGCCCTTCTTCACGGCAATCGCGATGTCGAACTTCTGCATCGGCACGTAATCGTCCACCACGCGTGCGCCGCGCAAACCGCCCGAGGCTTCCTGCGCCTTCAGGATCGGATAGTCGCTAAAACCCGCGGTGATGCGGCCCAGCACCACGTCGCGCGTCATGTCGGCGGGGCTGTCGTACATCTTCACTTCCTTGAAGATGCCGAGCTTGACCAACTGGTCGCCGTAATCGGTACCGGTCGGCGCGCCGACCACGGTGCCCTTCAGGTCCTGCACCGACTTGTAGTTGGTCTTGTTCGAGTCCTTGACGATGATGCCTTCGCCGAACGCGGTGACCGGCTGCGAGAAATCGACCACTTCAGCGCGCTTCTCGGTCGGCGTCATGCCGGCCACGATGATGTCGATCTTGCCCGACACCGCCGACTGGATCAGCGCCGAGAACGGCACCGCATCGAACGAGACGTTAAAGCCTTCGCGCTTGCCGATGGCGTCCACCACATCGGGCATCAAGCCTTCGATCTTCTGCGTCTTCACATCCATGAAGGTGGTCGGCGCGCTCGACGGCGGCGAACCGGCGGTGAGCGTCGGCGTGTCGGCAGCGTGGCTCAGGCTGGCACCGAGCATGACGGAGAGGGCGACGCCGGCCTGGAGAGCGAAGCGTTGAACGGCTTGCAGGCGTGCTGCGGGGCGAAGCTCACGGGTGAAACGCAACATGGTCATCCTCAGAGTGGGTAGTGAACACTGCAACTGCTACGGCGCCGCGCGCGTAGCAGCCAACAACGGGTATTGCCCCTGCATCGCTTCAATGCAGAATGTCCTGCAAGCGGTAATACGCGCCGACGAGCGGCAGAAACCACGCGTGACCGAAATGGCCTGGAATCGCAGGCCATTCGAGCGTGCGCCACGGATTGCGCATCGCGGCGCCGAACATCACGTCGGCCATCACGCGACCCATGTGCACCGACATCTGCACACCGTGGCCGCTATAGCCCATCGAGTAAAACAGTCCTTCGTGCTGACCCGCGCGCGGCAGCCGGTCGGCCGTCATGTCGACGAGACCGCCCCAGCAGTAATCGAGCCGCACGTCGGCCAGTTTCGGGAAATAGCCGGCGAGTCCGGCGCGCAGAATCCGGCCGCTCTTTTCGTCGGAGCGGGGGTTCGACATCGCGAAGCGCGCCCGGCCGCCGAACAACAGACGGTTGTCCGCCGTCGCCCGAAAGTAGTTGCCGATATTGCGCGTAGTCACATAGGCGCGCCGCTTCGGCACGAACTCGTCGAGCTGGGCCGTCGTCAACGGTTCGGTGACGACGATGAAGCTGCCCACCGGCGCAATGCGCCGCCGAAACCATTGCAACGGCCCGATCTGCGAAGCGCCTGTGGCGACCAGCACACGTCCGGCGCGGATCGTGCCGAACTCGGTCGTCACTTCGTAACGCTCGTCTTCGAGACGCTTCAGGCCGGTCACCGGCGTGTGCTCGAAAATGCGCGCACCGTGTCGGGCGGCAGCCGTGGCGAGACCCACGCCGAATTTGCCCATATGCATCTGCGCGCCGTTACGCTGCACGAGGCCGCCGTAGAAACCGTCCGAGCCGACCTCTTCGCGAATCCGCTCGGGCGGAATCAGTTCGACCTCCGAATCGACGTTTTTCAGCAGCGATTCGTAGGTCTTCGCGAGCTTGTCGAAGTGCTGCGGTTTCGCTGCCAGCTTGATCTTGCCGCCGCGCACGAAGTCGCAATCGATCTTCTCTTCGCTGACGATCGAGGCCACCGTCGCCACGGCGCTTTCATACGCACGATAGAAATCGCGCGCGTGGTCGGCGCCGATGCGCGCGGCCAACGCTGCGTAGTCGTGAGCAAGGCCGGTGTTGCACTGGCCGCCGTTGCGGCCCGACGCCTCACCGGCGATGCGCCCGGCCTCCAGCACGGTCACCGGAATGCCGCGCTTCGCAAGCTCGAGCGCCGCGGACAGGCCCGTAAAGCCGCCGCCGATCACCACCACATCGGAGCCGGCCTCAACCGGGCCTTGCTGCCCGTGCAAAAACGGCGGAGCGGTATCGAGCCAGTACGAATCGAGCTTCATCAGGTGCCTTCGCGCTTCGTTGCTTAAAGACCGACGACGCCGGCCAGGCCGCCGATGTCCTTGATCTCGGTGTAGTTGTAGTACGGCGTGGACGGCTCGTGACCGCGGGCGACGAACACCTTGTTCTTCACGCCGAGATCGTTGGCCGACATCAGGTCGTAGCGCAGGCTCGACGACACGTGCAGGATGTCTTCCGGGCCGCAGCCGAGGTTATCGAGCATGTATTCGAAGGCTTGCAGACGCGGCTTGTAGGCCTGCGCCATTTGCGCGGTGTACACCGCATGGAACGGCGCGCCGAGCTTGTCCACGTTGCTCTGGATCTGGTCGTTCGAAGCGTTCGACAGGATCACCAGCGGGATTTCCTTCGCCACCTTCGCGAGGCCTTCCGGCACGTCGGCATGCGGACCCCAGGTCGGCACGGCGTCGTAGAAGCGCTGGGCTTCGGCGTCGTCGTAGGCGAGCTTCCAGCGCTTGAGCGTGCGGCGCACGGCATTCTTCACGACTTCCTGGTACGGCTTCCATGCACCGAGCACTTCGTCGAAGCGGAAGGCGGCGAAGTCGCGCACGAACTGATCCATTTGCTCGGCGTTGACGCGATCGGCGAAGATTTCGCGGGCCATGTCGCCCATCCTGAAGCGGGTCAGCGTGCCGTAACAATCGAAGGTGATGTATTTGGGCCTGAAGCGGGTCATGTCTATGTCCTGTGGTCGGCAAGTATCAGCGTTGGGCAGAGCGAAGAAGCGGTCGTTGCTGGCGCCGCAACGGCTACTGAAATGAATTACACCACCCCAAAAAATCGGGGTTGTCGTGTTATGGACGCCGCTGAACACACAATCCGCCGTTTTTTGCTGCTCACTCAGCACACTATGCGGCGGCACTCAGGGGGTGCCCGCGATGCGTTCCCATGGTGCGGGTATGCCCTGGTGCGGACGTCCGGAGCGAGACGATGCAAGGCTTTGCGGGGCGTCCGATGGGGCGGCGCAACGGCCGGCAGAAACGACAACGGCCGCGTCGGGAAGCGACGCGACCGTATTGGCACGCTGGAAACGGCGCTTTCAGCAGCAGATCGTGCTGCACCTGCGCCGGCTTATGTATGAGGTTTGGCAAGCATGCGCGCCAGGCTCTCCAGCGCGAAGAGATGTAGCAAGCTCAAGCGCCCTGGTTCAGATCGATCAGCACGCTCTTGAAACGCAGATTCGCTTCAAACGCCTGGCGCCCCAGATCCTTGCCGAGCCCGGACTGCTTGTAGCCGCCGGTGGGAATGACGAAATCGGCGGTACGTCCATAGCGGTTGATCCACACCGTGCCCGCTTCGATACTGCGCATCGCCCGTAGCGCACGGCTCAGGTCCGCCGTGTGCACACCCGAGGCGAGCCCATATTTTTCGTGGCTGGCGAGTGCGAGTGCTTCGTCTTCGGTGTCGAAGGTCTGTACGGTCAAGACCGGGCCGAACACTTCTTCGCGCACCGCTTCGGACGTCGCGCTCACATGGGTCAGGATAGTGGGCGCGTAGAAAGCGCCTTCGCCATCGACGGGCAGCCGCTTGCCACCCGCTGCGATCTGCGCGCCCTGCTCGACGCTGCGTGCGACGATGCCTTCGATACGTTGCGCCTGCTTGGCGGAGATGATCGGCGGCAGCGTGGTGCCGGCGGCCCAGGTGTGGCCAGGCTTCAACGCGGCGAACGCGGATGCGATGCCGTCGATCAGGCGCGGCGCGGCCGAGCGCTCGACGATCAGCCGCGAGCCGGCCACGCACACCTGCCCGGCATTGCCCGCAATCGCGCCAGCGACGCGGCGTGCCACCAGATCGAGGTCGGGGGCATCCGCGAAGACGATTTGAGGGCTCTTGCCGCCGAGTTCGAGGGTGACTGGCTTGGTGCCGGTTTGCGCGCACGCCGTCATGATGGCCGCGCCGGTCTGGCTCGAGCCGGTGAAGGTCACCTTGGCAATCTTCGGATGACGCACCAGGGCGTCGCCGGTGATGCGTCCATCGCCTTGCACGACGTTGAAGATGCCCGGCGGAATGCCGGCAGCGATAGCCAGTTCGGCGAGCCGCAGCACCGAGAACGGCGTCATCTCCGAAGGCTTCAGCACCACCGCGTTGCCTGCCGCCAGCGCCGGGGCGATCTTCCACGACGCCATCACCAGCGGGAAATTCCACGGGGCGATGGCGCCGATCACGCCGTACGGCTCGGCGACGATCATGCCGAGATGGTCCGGGCGCGTCGCCGCGACCTCGCCGCCGATCTTGTCGGCGAACTCCGAGTAGAAGCGGATGCCTTCGGCGGTGAACGGCACGTCCCACTGCGCCGCATCGCGAATCGGCCGGGTGGAGCCGACCGACTCCAGACGCGCCAGCGTCTCGACATCCGCCTCGATCAGATCGGCCCAGCGGCGCAGCGTGCGGGCCCGTTCGCGCGGCGCGCGGCAGGCCCAGTCGCTGGTTTTGAAGGCGTGCCACGCATCTTCGACAGCACGATCCACCAGTTCGGCGTCGGCCACCGGCAGATCGGCGTACACCGCGCCGTCCGACGGGCGCAGCACATCGAGCGCGGCGGCGCCATCCACGTAGCGGCCGCCAATAAAGTGCGCGCTGCGCACGGCAATCAGAGCGGGATCGAAGCTGTCCATTGTGTCCATTCCAGTTCGCAGACGAGATGCGAATCATGGTACGGGCGATGCCGCAGCATTTGCTGCCATGATGGCCGGGGGCGACCGTGCGATGTGTGCGTTGTGGGGGGCGGGCGCAGTGGAGGATGCCGTATCCCTCCCGCAATAAGATCGTCCTAGCCGCCACGTCCACGCAGTGCGACATTACGCAGGCATATTGAAGAGGAGTGGAAAGTGACTCAACCGCTTGCTGGAGTACCCGTCCGGTTTCGGCCGCTGACGGCGGGCGATTTGCCCGCCGCGCACGAACTGTCGGTGGCGGTCAAATGGCCGCATCGCCGCGAAGACTGGGAATTCGCGCTCAATCTGGGCTCGGGCGTCGGCGCTGAGGACGACGACGGCCTCCTCGGCACGGCCTTGCACTGGAAATTCGGCGCGGACCACGCCTCGCTCGGCATGGTGATCGTCGCGCCCGAGCAGCAAGGCCGCGGCATCGGCCGCGATCTGATGACGCGCACCATGGATGCGCTCGGCACGCGCACCACCTTCCTGAACGCCACCCGCGCCGGCCAGCCGCTCTACGAAAAGTTCGGCTTCAAGGCGGTCGGCAGCATCCATCAACACCAGGGGACGGGCGGTGCGCATCCGCCGGCCGTGCAACTGGCTCCCGGCGAGCGCATCCGTCCGCTCGGCGCACGCGACCCAGATCGGCTCTCCGCCCTATTGAACCGCGCGGCCGGCTACGACCGCACCCAGGTGCTCGCCGCGCTGCTGAACGTCGCAGAGGGCGTGGTACTCGATCGCGATGGCGAGCCGGTCGGCTTCGCCTTGCTGCGCCGCTTCGGCCGCGGTCAGGTGATCGGGCCGCTGGTGGCGCCGCATATCGAAGGCGCCCAGGCGTTGATCAGTCACCTGGTTGGGTCGAACGAAGGAAAGTTCGTGCGTATCGACGTCACCGGCGATTCCGGCCTCTCCGACTGGCTCGACGACCTCGGCCTGCAACAGGTGGACGCCGTCGTCACCATGGTGCGCGGCGACGCGCCACAACCCGAGGGCGTAGCGCGAGTCTTCGCCATCACCAACCAGGCGCTCGGTTAAGCGCTACCCGACCTCTACGGACGCCGCGAATGACCTTCCTCTACAAGGCCGACCCGGTGCGCGGCGCGCAGTGGGCGCGCCTCTTTGCCGAAAAAGCGCCGCAGATTCCGTTTCGCATCTGGCCGGACGGCAGTGCCTCGGCCGACGCCGAAGCAGTGCGTTACCTCGCGGTTTGGGAAGCACCGCATGACCTCGCCACGCGCTTCCCTAATCTGGAAGTGGTGTTCTCGGTCGGCGCGGGCATCGACCAGTTCGATCTTTCGGCAATCCCTGCGCATCTGCCGGTAGTGCGGATGATCGAACCGGGCATCGTAGCGGGGATGGTCGAGTACGTGACCCTCGCCACGCTCGCACTGCACCGCGACTGGCTCACCTATGCCGCGCAGCAGCGCGAGGGCCGCTGGCAGGCGCTGCGCACACGCGTCGCGAGCGAACGGCGCGTCGGGGTGCTGGGGCTTGGCGTCCTCGGCCAGGCCGTGCTGACGCGTCTCGCCAGCTTCGGTTTTCAATGTGCCGGCTGGAGCCGTTCGCCGCGCACGCTCGATGGGATCGAATGCTTCGCCGGCGCGGAAACGCTGCCGGCATTTCTGGCCCGCACCGACATTCTGGTGTGCCTGCTGCCGCTCACCGACGCCACGCGCCATATCCTGAACCGCGAGTTGTTTGCACAGTTGCCGCGCGGCGCGGCGCTGATCAACACGGGACGCGGCGGTCATCTGCAGCAGGATCATCTGCTGCAGGCGCTGGAAAGCGGGCAACTCAGCGCGGCCGTGCTGGATGTGGCGGACCCCGAACCGCTCGCAGCGGATCATCCGCTGTGGCATCACCCTCGCGTGATGCTGACGCCGCACGTTGCCAGCATGACCCAGCCGGACAGCGCGGTCGAAGTCGTGCTCGACAATCTGCGTCGTCACCGTGCGGGCCAGCCGTTGGTCGGTCTGGTGGACCGCGCCCGCGGATATTGACGCACCCGCAGCGTGCATCAGGCACGCTGCGCCGCCATGGAGGTGCGCGTCTCAAACCGTTGTGCCCGCATCCATCCCTCTATCGCGCGCAGCACAAAATGCTGCGCCGCCCGCAAAAACACAATTCCCGCCTTCCAGCAGCGACGAATCCCCGCGTCTTCGTTGTTTCTGTCCCGCTACCATGGTTTGCATGCGGTTCGCGCCCGCGACACGCGTTGCGCGCACCTTCCCGGCACTTCGTGCATTGCTGCGCGCACAACTCACGCACTCCATACCATGTCCACGTCCTCACTGATCGAATCCGACCGCAAACATCTGATCCATCCGGTAGCCAGCCTGCGCGCGCATGAGCAGCGCGGCGTCACGATTCTCGAGTCGGGGCGCGGCGCCTGGCTGCGCGATATCGACGGCAACGAACTGCTCGATGCCTTCTCGGGCCTCTGGTGCGTGAATACCGGCTACGGTCACGAAAGCATCGTACGGGTAGCGACCGAGCAGATGAGCCGCTTGCCCTACGCGACCGGCTATTTCCACTTCGGCTGCGAACCGGCCATCAGGCTCGCCGAACAACTCGTCGAGCTGGCGCCGAACTCGCTGCGTCACGTGTACTTCACGCTGGGCGGCTCGGACGCGGTGGACGCCGCAATCCGCTACATCACGAACTACTACAACGCGACGGGCCGCCCGCAGAAGAAGCAGTTCATTGCGTTGGAGCGCGGCTATCACGGTTCGTCGTCGGTGGGCGCGGGCTTGACCGCATTGAGCTCGTTTCATCAGAACTTCGATGTGCCGCTGTCTAACCAGCATCACATTCCGTCGCCGTATCTGTATCGCAGCGAGGTGGGCGACGATCCGCAGGCGGTGATCGACGCGTCGGTCGCCGCACTGCGTGCGAAGGTCGAAGCGCTTGGCGCTGAACGCGTAGCCGCATTCTTCTGCGAGCCGGTGCAGGGCTCGGGCGGCGTGATCGTGCCGCCGAAGGGCTGGCTCAAAGCGATGAGCAATGCGTGCCGCGAACTCGACATCCTGTTCGTTGCCGACGAAGTCATCACCGGCTTTGGCCGCACCGGTCCGCTGTTTGCGTGTGCCGCCGAAGATGTCGAACCGGACCTGATGACGGTGGCCAAGGGACTCACCGCCGGCTATGCGCCGATGGGCGCCGTGCTGATGTCCGATGCCGTGTACAACGGCATCGCCGATGGCGCGGGTACCGGTTCGGCCGTGGGTCACGGCCAGACGTATTCGGCGCATCCGGTGAGCGCGGCGATTGGCCTCGAAGTGTTGCGGCTCTATCACGAAGGCGGGCTGCTCGCGAACGGCGTGGCTCAGACGCCGCGCTTCGAAGCTGGCCTGCGCGACCTGCTCGATCATCCGCTGGTGGGCGATGCGCGCAGCCGCGGCCTGCTCGGCGCACTCGAACTGGTGGCGGACAAAACCACCAAGCGCCGCTTCGATCCCGCGTTGAACCTGAGCGAGCGGATCGCCAAGACCGCCTATCGCAACGGCCTGATCTTCCGCGCTTTCAACGACAACATCCTCGGCTTCGCGCCCGCGCTGTGCTACCAGCGCGAGGAATTCGACATCCTGTTCGAGCGTCTGCGTCAAACGCTCGATACGGTGCTGGAAGCGCCCGAGGTGCGGGCCAGCCTTGCCTGAAGCAGTGCCCGGGATTTTGCCCCGGGCCTCGCCCAACGGCCTTGCAGCGCGCCGTGTAACCCGCCGAAAGGCTTGCTGCGTAAGGGTTTGCCGTGAAATTTTTCCGTGACGGGGCGTGCTACGATAGTCCCGTCACTGCGCTTCCATAGGTCATCGCCTCCGTGTCAACCAATGCTAGTTCAATGAAGCTGGACCGCATCGATCTGCGCATCCTGTCCCAGCTCCAAAAGAAGGGCCGCATTACCAATGTCGACCTCGCGGACGCGGTCGGCCTGTCGCCTAGTCCCTGCCTGATTCGCGTGAAGCGACTCGAGAAGGCGGGCTATATCGCGGGCTATGGCGCGCATCTGCAGTTGAACAAACTCGGCGACATCCAGCTCGTGTTTACCGAAGTGACCTTGCAGGATCATCGCCGCGAGGATTTCGCCAAGTTCGAGGCCAGCATTCGCACCGTCGACGAAATCGCCGAGTGCCATCTCGTGAGCGGCGGCTACGACTATCTGCTCAAGTTCGTCACGCGCAGCGTCGTGCATTACCAGACCGTGATGGAAGATCTGCTGGAACGCAATATCGGCATTGAGAAGTACTTCAGCTATGTCGTGATCAAGTCGCCGTTCGTGAAGAATCATTACCCGATTGAGAGCCTGTTTCCGTTGACAGACTGAGCGGCGTAGCCTTGCGGGGGTCTGTGTCGACCGCGCCGGGTTCAGGGCATCAACCTATCCTTTCGTTATCCTTAACTCCCCTTCCGGCGGTCGTCATGCCACTCACCTTAAAGCGTCCCGAACTCTCTCGCACACACAACTTCATCGCCGGTGAGTGGCGCGATGCCGTCGACGGCGCCCGCTACCCCGTCAGCGATCCGGCCTCCGGCGTCGAGTTTACGAGCGTGCCGGACAGCAGCGAAGCCGACGCCCGGGCCGCCACCGATGCCGCCCACGCCGCGTTCGACGGCTGGCGCGAGCGCACGGCCCGCGAACGCGCGCAATTCCTCAAGCGCTGGCATGCGGCGATCGTCGCCAATACCGAGGACCTGGCGCGCATCATCTCGCGCGAGCAGGGCAAGCCGCTGGCCGAGGCGCGCGGCGAAGTGGCGTATGGCGCGTCGTATGTGGAATGGTTCGCGGAAGAAGCCGTGCGCAGCTACGGCGACATGCTCCCCGCCTTGATGCCCGGCAAGCGGATGATGGCGGTGAAGGAGCCGGTCGGCGTGGTCGCTGCCATCACGCCGTGGAATTTCCCGCTGGCGATGATCGCCCGCAAAATTGCGCCAGCGCTGGCCGCAGGCTGTACCGTGGTCGCCAAACCCGCGGAGGACACGCCGCTCACGGCGCTCGCCCTCGCGCGGCTGGCTGAGGAAGCGGGGCTGCCTGCTGGCGTGCTGAATGTGGTGAGCGCCTCGCGCGAGCACACGCCCGCCACCGTCTCGAACTGGCTGGCCGATTCGCGTGTACGCAAGATCACGTTTACCGGTTCGACGCCGGTCGGCAAGCATCTGGCGCGCGAGTCCGCCGGCACGCTCAAGAAGCTCTCGCTGGAACTGGGCGGCAACGCGCCGTTTATCATCTTCGACGACGCGGATCTCGACGCTGCGGTCGACGGTTTGATGGCGTCGAAGTTTCGTAACGGTGGCCAGACCTGCGTGTGCCCGAATCGGATCTACGTGCAGAACAGCGTGTACGATGCGTTCGCGCGCAAGCTGGTTGAGCGGGTCTCGGCGCTGCGGGTGGGCCCTGCCACGCGCGACGATTCGCAGATCGGCCCCATGATCAATGCGCGTGCTGTCGACAAGATCGAGCGTCACGTACAGGACGCTCTAGCACATGGCGCTGTGGTGCTGACCGGCGGGCGTCGTCTGCAAGGTGACGGTCTCGACGGTCCGTATTACTACGCACCCACTGTTCTGGGCGACGCCAACCGCGACATGGCCCTGTTCCATGAGGAAACCTTCGGCCCGGTCGCGCCGTTGTTCCGCTTCGAAAGCGACGCCGATGTGCTGCGCGAAGCGAATGACACGCCGTTCGGACTCGCGGCATACTTCTATTCGAACGATGTGCGCCGGATCTGGCGCGTCGCCGGCCGACTCGAAAGCGGCGTGATCGGCATCAACGAGGGTGCCGTCGCCAGCGAGGCGGCGCCGTTCGGCGGTGTGAAAGAATCGGGTTATGGTCGCGAAGGGTCGCGCTATGGGCTCGACGATTACCAGCACATCAAATATCTTTGCCAGGGTGGCCTGGTTTGAGCTTCGGCGAAGGCCACTTTCTTATCGACTGCGAATGGACACGCTCATGACAACCCCTTCCCCGCAGCAGGACCATGCCTACCCGGTCGACGTCGAATTCCCCGACCTCAGCCCTTATGCCGCTGGTAACACCGGTATTCCGTATGTCTACACGTTTGACAGCGGTGTGGACGGCCCTCATGTGATGATCAACGCGCTCACGCACGGCAATGAAGTGTGCGGCGCTATTGCGGTTAAGGCGTTGCTCGATCTGGGTGTCAAGCCGCGGCGTGGCAAGCTCACGCTTGGCTTCTCCAATGTCGACGCTTACCTGAGCTTTGATGCGGCGAAGCCGGATGCGTCGCGCTTTGTCGATCAGGATTTTAATCGCGTTTGGACCGCGGCTAAGCTTGATGACGCTAGCGTCGATTCCAGCGAGCTTAGGCGGGCTCGCGCTCTACGTCCGGTGATCGATACTGTGGATTTCCTGCTTGATCTGCATTCCATGCATGAGCGCAGCGCCCCGCTGATCGTTTCGGGTCCGCTGGACAAGGGGATTGAACTCGCTCGCGCTTTGGGGGCTCCGGGTACTGTCATCAGTGATGAAGGGCATCCGGAAGGGCGGCGCATGCGGGACTATGAAGGATTTGGTGATCCGCTTAGCTCGCGGAATGCGCTGCTCGTGGAGTGTGGGCAGCATTGGGAGCCGTCGGCTGTTGTTGTGGCGAAGGACTGTACTGCGCGGTTTCTCGTGCTCGCTGGTGCGCTTGATGTTGGTGATCTTCCGGCTGATTGGTTCTCGCCTAAGCCCGATGCGATGCGCGTGATTCGGGTTACGCAGCCGGTTGTCGCCAAGAGTTTCGATTTTCGGTTTGCCGATGCGTTTACCGGTCTGGAAACGTTTGCTAAAGCAGGGACTGTTATTGGCTGGAATGAAGGTGAGGCTGTTGTTACGCCCTATGACAATTGCGTGCTGGTGATGCCGTCGTTGCGTCAGCTTAGACCAGGGGTGACCGTGGTTCGGCTTGGGCAGTTGCTGTAGGGATATGTGGCCGGGTTAGGTTTTTTGGTCTGCCTTGCGCGCGCCCTGGTTGTTTTCCTCGGGCGTTGACCGTGACTGTGCAGCGATAGCAAATCATCGCGGCCACTGAGCCGCAGCAAGGAGAAAGGCGCGAGCAATCGCGCCTCTTTTTTTGCCAGTTTTCGGAGTTCTCTGATGCCTGGTGCTTCCATGAGGGTGATAAGTTCGCCAATGCAGTGAGTACTACATTTGCTAACGGCGAAAGCCACTCAGTCCAAAATAACGATGAATACCAGACGAGCATTCTTGCGAAGCAGCGCGTTCTCCCTTGTTGGCATCGCGTCTCAAATCGCAATCGCGACACCAAGAACCCCTCAACATCCTGTTACTTCGTTGCATGGCTACGCGCTGACAAATGGCGCGACTGCGTTGAAACGTGAAGATGGAACATGGGTCTTCTGGGTGCGCATTATCAACCCAGATGATTCGAGCCACGATATTAAGGCGAACCTCCAGATTGCGACAGACAGAAGCTTTTCACAGATCGTTGACGTTCTCCCAGTAACGCTTACGCAAGCGAAATCATTTATTGCCCAGCCCGTGTACACCCCCAAAGCAAGAAACACGCAACTCTATTACCGCTATGTGATCGACTCTAATCCGTCAGTTGCACCGTCGGTGAGTTCGGTTGTGAACTCGATTGCCCCATGGAATACAGAATCAAAGGCTGAATGAAATGGCTAAGGTCGAATTGATTTTTCACGTCATCGAGTCCGGGTCCAACTCGATGAGTACGTTTCAGGCGATTCAATCTGCGGCAACTAGCCCAAATGACGCGCTATCGCTTTTTCAGAATGGCTCAAATCTGGTGGCTGCTGTATCAAATGTCTCTCCCATGTTGCAACCGATACGCATCATGACAAATGGATTGGTCGCGACGTCTGCTCTGATGCGAATTGTGACGGACTGGCAGGACCCAAACAAAAAGGTCCAACCAGGCGACGTACTAACCCTAGTAAGTGCGGCCGGAACGGTTGCTATCACACTGCTCGTATGGGCGGAAATTGGTCCGGGCGCAGCAGCAGCAATTGGTGCAGTCGCCTTGGCCGCTGACCTCCAAGCCAATTTTCAGCCGTATATGAGCGCCGCCAGGATTTGGCTGGGTAACTACATGTCCAATTTTTTGCAGGTATCGAACCCAGCCTCTGTTGCCAGTTCGTCGCTCTATTGGTCAGCCCCGTCGACATACACAGGATATACACTTGCCACCTACGACGAAATCATGGGCACCAACTCGTTATTCGTTTGTTTGAGCGACAAGGGCGTTACGGGTGCATCCTTGGTGCCCCTTGCAACACCGGTTCCGGGCAGTTACACACCCATTAATGAGGATCAGTACAAGGAAGCCTATTGTCGATCTCTGGCTCAACCAACTACCGATCTTGATGTCTGGTTGCCTTACTGCAAGACAGAGATGGTTAGATAACCATGACAGCAATGCCGCGTTGTATCCAGACTTCACTTATCGGGTTCTTTCTTGCCTTCCTGTGTGAGGCCTCAGTCGAAGCCGCTTTACTCCTTTCCTGGTCTGTCACGGGGGTGGGATGGATGGCCGTGATAGCGAGTCTTGCGGCCAATCCCCTGGCACTCGCATATGGCTTGAAGCGCAGAAGATGGGCCTTTGATCTTCTTAAGTGGATTGCAGCCTTCAGCCTTGTGTGGACCCTATCCGGCGGCCCATATCTGCACGCATTGGGACTATGGGCTATCGCGCTGATTGCGCTTTGCGTGTGGTTACGCCTCGGTGCAGTGCTGATCCTGCGGCGCAAAGCAGCAAGAGATTGGGTCGACACAGCGACTGTCGGACGCAGCATATAGGTCGCAGATCCGCACAGATGAAAGATGAAGAGTGACGCCCGCTTCGTGTGGGCATCTCTCCTAGGGTTTCAGAAGTTTGTACACCGTCGCCGACTTCCGCCAGGAGAATAGCAACCACGCGTCGATGACCATCACCGCGAGAATCCAGATGACAGGGCCGGTGGCACCGTGTTTTTCCCCAACAGCTTCGCCCAACCATCTGATAGAAAGGAGAACCGATATCAGAAGAGCAATCACGAATGACGTGAAAGACCTCGCTGGCGAATCGATACCGCAAATCTCGCCCGTCGCGTGATTCAGCCAGCCCACCAACGTTTGCCAGTTGTCCGTGTCACGCAATACCGCAGTCACGACCATGCCGTTTTCAAGCCGTGGTTCACCGCGCATCTGTACCGCGTACTGACGTTTGCCCGCGACGGTGACATTGAACGATGTCCTTGCAGCACCGTTTCTGTCTCTTTGGATAACGACTCCTCCAATGTTTTCAAACGTGACTGTGACGGCGTGATAGGTCATGGGAAACGGGTCGCCAACCGGGGCGACAGGCATTGATTCAGGGAGAGCTAATATAACCGCTACAGCATCTCGTATTAGCTGTGTTCCCTGAGGCGAATCGCTCATGATCGAATGCCGCGCGCACGCAACGCCATCACAGGCTGCTTCTACTTCATGTCGGCCCGCGCTCAGATATTCTGCACAAACATATACTGCTTCGTGACCTTCTCCGTCACTTCAAACACGCCCCGAAAGCCCTCCGGCACCATCACCGCGTCGCCCGGCCCAAACGGTTTGCGCTCGCCCTCGTCCGGCACGATTGCGCCGATTCCCGACAACACGTGGAAAAATTCGAACTGCCCCTCCGGGAAGTCGATCCGCCATGCGCCCGCCGTGCCGCTCCAGATACCCGTGCTGACCTTGCCATCGGCACGCTCGAATACCGGCCAGTCCCGGCGCTCGGGTTGACCGCGCAGTAGCCGCTCAGGACTCAACGACAGCAACGTGCCCTCGCCCTGCGGTTCGTTAAAACACTCGCTCTGTACAGCATGCGTGGAAATGCTTTGTGACATCAACTGACTCTCTTTGAAGTAGTACGAATTTTGTTCTGCTGACGGCCCACTCTCTCGACTCCCCCTCAACTCGCGCGCCGCAACTCGGGCCACGATGCACAGAGGTCAGCAAAGATCAGGTCGATCGCCTCGGCATTCACGCCTTCCGTTTCAACATGCGCGTCCAGCGCATCGAAGATCCGGTGCTTGATGAAATAGCGCCATTGCACCGGTACGCCCGACAAAATGCGCGTGAGGGCCGCGTAACGTTCGCGCGTCCACTTCGCTTCGAAGGCCTCGCGGTATGGTCCGAACTCGAATGGCAACACTTCGATATCGCGCGCCAGCGTCTGCGCCTGCTCGCGCAGCGCCGCCGTTTCGCGTGCGTCGATCTCGCCGTCGACAATCGCCACCGCATAGACCTCGCGCGCTTCCTGCTCGGTGACATAACCCCGTCGCACGTCGTCGCATACCCGTTGGACATCGCGATCAATCGGTCTGCCGTAACCGCCAGCCCCTGCGCCAACCAGGCGAATTACGTCCCCCGGATTGCAGATCACCAGGTCTGTGTTGCCCAGTTGCTCCGCATGCGCGGTATCCGGGTTCTTCGTGAAGCGCGCATTCGCGCCCGCATGACCGCCGCGCACGCCCCACGAAGCAAAATGCGTGCGGTCGCGGTTGCGCGCCGTCACAAGCGTGTTCGGTGCGAATACCTTGAACTCCATCACCAGGCCCTGGCCGCCGCGAAACTGGCCCGCGCCGCCCGAACCTGGTGCCACGCCATAGCGTGTGATGCGAATCGGCACCTCCGCCTCGTTGATCTCCACCGGCGTATTGCGCAAAAACGCATTGTTTGCGCCGGAGCCGTCCTCGCCGTCGTCGAATGACATGCCCCCCGCGCCGCCGCCAATCGGTCCGATCGACGCCATCACCGTACCGCCCTGCCGGTCCATCGTCTTCACGCTGAGAATCGACAGGCCGCCGGCGGGGCACGCCGCGAGTCGCTCCGGAATCGCGCGCGAAAATGCGCCGAATGTCAGCAGGTGCAGTAGCTTGCAGGTGAGGCTGCGCATGCCGACCGCCGCCGGCCGCTCCGCATTGACAACCGTGCCCTCCGGCAGCACGCAATGCGCCACCCGCAGCATGCCGCTGTTAAGCAGAATCTCCGGATTCAGCGTGTACAGCACATAGACGAAGCCCACCAGCGCGAGCGCATGACGTTCGCGGCCACCCGTGGGGATGTTCAGCGACGACTGCAGTTGCGGATCGCTGCCGGTATAGTCGAACTCGACACTGCCATCGCGGATACGCAGCGTCAGCGCGACGCGCATCGGTTTGCCGCGTACCGAGTCCTCATCCGCATACTCGGCGAAGAAGTACTCGCCGTCGGGAATGCCGCGCATGATGGTGCGCGCCTGTTCCTCCGAGTAATCGAGCAACGCCTGCATGCCCGCCTTGAAGCCGTCAATGCCAAAGCGTTCGATGATCTCCAGCACGCGTCGCTCGCCGGTATGCAGCGACGCCAGTTGCGCATGCAGATCGCCGACATTCTGGTCCGGCACACGCACATTGGCCGCCATGATGCGCAGCAGCTCTTCATCGAGCACACCGCCCCGCACGATCTTGGTGGGCGGAAAGCGGATGCCCTCCTGCTCGATTTCGGTCAGCGTGCGCGACAACGAAGCCGGCACGGCGCCACCCATGTCGGTGTTGTGGATGTGGCCGCCCACGAAGCAAACAATCTCGCCTTCGTAAAACACCGGCTTCCACAGCACGATGTCCGGCGTGTGCGTGGCGACGAAACCGCTGTACGCATCGTTCGTCATGCCGATGTCGCCCGGCTCGTAGTGGTCGATCATGCCAATCACCGGGCCGTAGTCGAGGCCGACATACCAGGTCGCGCCCAACGTCTTCGGCGACGCAAACGTGAGTCCATCCGGCGTCGTGATCGCGCACGAGAAGTCCTCGGTCTCTTTCACGAAGGTCGAGTGTGCGGTGCGCACCAGCGTGTACGCCATGCTCTCCGCCGCCGCGACGCAATAGTTGGCGAAAATCTGCAGTACTGCCTTGTCGAATTGCATGCCCCGCTCCGTATCAGTTCGCGCCAACATAGGTAAGGATCAGATTGCCGTAGGCATCGATACGTCCCGAGAAACCCGGCAGCACACAGGTCGTGCAATCGTCCTGCGCAATCACGGCCGGTCCCGCAAGTTGCTGGCCGGCCAGCAGCTTCGCGCGATGGAACAGCGCCGCATCGCGGAACGCGCCGTCCATCCAGACCTTCACCGTGGCATCCGGAACCGGAGGCTGCTCGCTTGCTTCGATAGGCCGCAATGCCGGCTTGGGCGTCACCGATGCAATCACGAGACGCAACGCGACCACCTGGATCTTCGCTTTCAGATCGCTATGGCCGTAGAGTCGTGCATGCTCGCGGTGGAAGGCCTCGCTCAGCGCGCCAATGTCGCGGTTCTGCAGCCATGCCAGTTCGAGCGGCGTGTCGATCTCAAAGGACTGGCCCTTGTAGCGCATGTCCGCCGAGACCGTGATGCGCGCCGCGCGGTCATTACCGGCATGGCCGGGCGCGGCGGTTTCAGCGGCCATCCACGCGCGTGCGGCCGTTTCGAGCGAGTGCGCATCGTCACGCAGCGCATCGAGCGCTGCTGCGTCGAGGTCGTAGTAGGTGGTCTTGACGAAATCGTTCTTCGTATCGGCAATCAGGCCGCCGAGTGCGCTCAGCACACCTGGCGTCGTGGGAACAACGACCTGCTCCATGCCGAGCGCCCGCGCAAAATAACACGCGAGCATCGGCCCAGCGCCGCCGAACGGCAACAGCGAGAAGGCTCGCGGATCGATCCCGAAGCGCGACACAATGCGGCTCACGCCCGCATACATGCCGGATACCGACACGTTGACGATCGCTTCCGCCGTCTTGTAGATATCCGAGCCAAGCCGTTGGGCCAGCGCGTCGATGGCGCGGCAGGCCGCGTCGTGATCGACCTTCACCGAGTTATAGCCGAGGCTCGCGTTGCCGATCACGCCCATCACAGCAAAGGCGTCGGTGATGGTGGCGCGCGTGCCGCCGCGACCGTAGCACACGGGTCCTGGGTTCGAACCGGCGCTCTCCGGTCCGACCTTGAGCACGCCGAAGTCGTCCACCCACGCAATCGAGCCACCGCCGTCGCCGATAGACGACACCGAAACCGAAGGAATATGAATCTGGAAATCGCCGATGTATTCGCCAGTGGCGTATTGCGGCTCGCCGTCGATGATCAGCGCAACGTCCGCGGTCGTGCCGCCGATGTCGAGGCTCATGCAGTGCCGCAGCCCGCAGAGTTGTGCAACGTAAGCGGCGCCGATCACGCCGGATGCGGTGCCTGAGAGGATCATCTGCACGCAGTTGGTCTTGCCGGTCTCAGCGCTCATCACGCCGCCGTTCGACTTGGTGACCTTCATGTCCGCCGCGATTCCGGTCTCGCGCAGTGCATGTTGCAGCGACGACAGATAGTGCGACACCTTCGGCTGCACATACCCGCCAATCACCGCCGTCGAGGTGCGCTCGTACTCGCGAATGATCGGCCATACGTCGGATGAACACGAAACGAAGAGGCCCGGCATCGCGCGCTCGAGTATCGCCTTGACCTCGTGCTCATGGACCGGATTGCGATACGAGTGCAGCAGCGACACCACCACGCCTTCGCAGCCCGCGCGCTTCAGCTTGTCGAGCGCGTCGAGCACGCTGGCTTCGTCCACCGGTGTCTCGACCGTGCCGTCCGCCGTCAACCGCCCGACGATGCCGAAGACGCGCTCACGCGGCACCAGCGGCGCGGGTCGCTTCGACATCAGGTTGTACATGTCGGGACCTTTCAGACGGGCAATATCCAGCACGTCCTCGAAGTGCCGCGTCGTAATCAGGCCGAGCTTCAGACCCTTGCGTTGCACGACGGCGTTGACGCCGACGGTGGTGCCATGCGTGAAATAGTCGACTTCATGCGGATCGACGCCATAGCGCTCGGCGAGACCTTCCATGCCGCGCAACACCTCGGCGCCAGGGCTGTCGGGCCGGGAAAACACCTTTAGCGTTTTCAGCTCCCCCGTTTCGTCATTCAGTACTGCGAAGTCGGCAAACGACCCACCGATGTCCACACCGATTCTCAAGCCCATGAAGTTTTTCCTTTAGTTCGGCGCTGCCCGCTGCACTTTGCCATTCGATGCGTAACGCCAATCCATGTCGCACATCCGGCTCAAGCATGAACGCACGGCGTCCCTTCTCACACTACCGTGCCTTCCCGCAACGCCGGGATCTGCTGCAGGCTGGTCAGATCGACCTCCGTGCGATGGCAGAGTACTTCAGCACCATTCGACAATTGCCGGCGCGCCGGCGCCGTGGTGTTGCACAAGCCATCGACACGCAACGGGCAGCGTCCGAGAAACGTACACAGTTCCGAGTGTTCCGCACGCGGCCCGATTGGCGGCAACTCGCTGTGACAGCGGATGGAGGCCTCATCGAGCCAGCCCGTGCGCAGTTCCGGCGCCGACGAGATCAGCAGATCCGCATACGGATGGAACGGCGGCGCGCACAGCGCCGCACGGTCGCCCGCCTCGACACGATGACCGGAATACAGCACGACGATGTCGTCACTGATGGCACGCATCTTGCCGATGTCGTGAGTAATGAACAGGTACGACACGCCGAGCTTGCGTTGCAGATCGGCGAGCAGATCGAGGATCGCCGCGCCCACCACGGTATCGAGTGCGGACGTCACCTCGTCGCAGAGAATCAGATCCGGCTCGGCAGCGAGCGCACGCGCCAGGTTGATCCGCTGCTTCTGACCGCCCGACAGTTCGCCTGAGCGGCGCGTCGCGAGTGCAGCCGGCAGACGCACCAGATCGAGCAGTTCGGCGACGCGCTGACGCGCGCGCTCGCCCTTCATGCCGTGATAGAACGCAAGCGGGCGGGACAGAATCCGCTCGACGGTATGCACCGGATTCAACGCCGTGTCCGCGTTCTGGAACACGATCTGGATGCGGCGGAATTGTTCCTTGGTGCGCCGGTTCAGACGCTTGGGCATCGGCTCGCCATCCAGCAGCAACGAGCCGCTCGCCACCGGCACCAGGCCCGCAATCACCTTCGCCAGCGTGGTCTTGCCCGATCCGGATTCGCCGATCACGCCCACGGTCTTGCCGCGATGAATCACCAGATCCACATCATCCAGAATGCGTGCGGCCGGGAAACCCTTGGCGTCGACCTTGCCGTAACCGGCGACGAGACGCTTGACCTCCAGCAACGGGCGCGCTTCCGCACTCGTAACAGCGCGCGTTTCGGGACGCGCCCCGCGCGGCGTCGGCATGACTGCTGCAATCAGGCTCTGTGTATAGGCATGCGCCGGTGCATGGAGAATCTGCGCCGTGCTGCCCACTTCGCGGATCGCGCCGTCGCTCAGCACCACGATGCGATCGGCCATCTGCGCGACCACCGCCAGATCGTGCGACACATACACGGCTGTCGTGCCGAGTTCCTTCACGACCCGCTTGAACGCCTGCAGCACGTCGATCTGCGTGGTGACGTCGAGCGCCGTGGTCGGCTCGTCGAGAATCACCAGCTCGGGGTCCGTGATCAGCGCCATTGCCGCCAGCAGCCGCTGCAACTGCCCGCCCGACACCTGGTGCGGATAACGCTTGCCGATCAGCTCCGGCTCCGGCAATGCCAGCGCACGGAACAGTTCGACGGCTTTCGCCTGCGCCGCGGCCTTGCTCATGGTCCGATGGATCAGCGCGCTTTCGATCACCTGATCGAGAATCGTGCGAGCCGGATTGAAGGCCGCCGCCGCGCTTTGCGCGATATAGGCCACCTTGCGGCCGCGCAGCGAAGCCAGTGCGTCAGGCGACAATGCCCGCACGTCGCACTCGCCGACGCGGATCGAACCGCCGGCGATCCGGCAGCCGGTGCGGGCATGTCCCATCAGCGAGAGCGCAATGGTCGTTTTGCCCGAGCCGGATTCGCCGATCAGCGCGAGCACTTCGCCACGAGCGACCGTGAAGTCGATATCGTTCACGATGGTGGTTTCCGGGCGGCCCTCGCTGCTGCCGACCACCCGCAGACCGCGCACTTCAACCAGATTGGCAGGTGTGCTGTTCATCTCAACGAGCCTCCGCGGCACGGCGCAAACGCAGGCGCTTGCCGCGCCCAGGCAGCCCGTCGATCAGCAGGTTGACGCCGACCGTCAGGATCGCAATGGCGATGGCCGGCATCAGCACGACTGGCGCACCGTCGCCCAGCCCCGCGATGTTTTCCCGCACCAGCGAACCGAGGTCCGCATACGGCGGCTGAACGCCGAGCCCGAGGAAGCTCAGGCTGCTCAGCAACAACACCACGAACACGAAACGCAAGCCGAGATCCGCGAGCATCGGATGAATCATGTTCGGCAGGATCTCCACGCAGCAGATATAGATCGCGTTCTCGCCGCGCACCTTGGCGACCTGCACGTATTCGAGCGCGCTGATGTTCACAGCCAGCGAACGCGCAATGCGATACGCGCCAGGCGTGTAGCTGATTCCTGCGGTCAGGACCAGCAAGGTCAGCGACGACCCAAACGCCGCGACGATCATCAACGCGAACATCTTGGTGGGAATCGAACTCACGGCGTCGAGCACGCGGCTCATGGTCTCGTCGACCGCGCGGCCCGCGACCGCCGCCAGCAAGCCGAGCCCGGTGCCGCACACGGCGGCGAACAGCGCCGCCGCCAGCGCGAGCAGCACGGTGAGGCGCGTACCGTACATGATGCGGCTCAGCATGTCGCGCCCCAGGTAGTCGGAACCGAGCGGCAGGTGGGCGCTGAACGGCGCGAACACGTCCTGCGTCACGATCGCGCCCACCGGATTCGGCGCGAGCCACGGCCCGAGAATCGCCACCAGCAGAGCCAGCGCCACCATGGCCGCGCCGATCCAGCCGCTCAACGACAGCGAAGGCACACGACGGCGCGCGGCGCGTTTGGCCAGCGGCGGCGGGACAGAGCCACCGCCCCCGGACGGTGCGGGTGAATGAGAGGCGGGCATGGCAGGACTCCTTATGAGCGCCGCGTCGGCCTGCGTCGGCGAGCGAGGATCGACAGGTGACGGATGATGGAGGTTCATGTCCGCAGCCTCGGGTTGGAAACGATCGCGCACAGATCCGCGAGCAGCACCAGAATCAGATAGCCGAGGCAGAAGATCAGCGTGCAGGCTTGCACCAGCGGCATGTCGCGGTTGCTGACCGCGTCCACCATCAGGCGGGCAAGACCCGGGTAGTTGTAAATCGTCTCGACGATGATCACGCCGCCCAGCAGATACGACAGGCTCAGCGCCACCGCATTGGCAATCGGGCCGATCGCGTTGGGCAGCGCATGCAGCAGCACCACGCGTGCCGGGCGGGCGCCCTTGAGGATCGCCATCTCCACATACGAAGAGCCGAGCTGTTCGATCACCGCGGCCCGCGTCATGCGTGCCATCTGCGCGACGATCACGCAGCACAGCGTGATGACGGGCATCGCATAGGCACGCATGAAGTCATGGAAACTGTCGATCTCGCCGCCATACGAGAGGGCCGAGAGCCAATGCAGCTTGACCGCGAACACCAGCACCGCGAACGTCGCGATCAGGAACTCGGGCGTCGCGACCAGCGCGAGCGTGCCGAGACTGATGATGCGATCGAGCAGCGAGCCGCGCTTCACGGCGGCGAGAATCCCCATTGAAATGGCAATCGGCACCGAGACGAGCGTGGTGATCGCAGCCAGTTCCAGCGACTTCGGCAGTCGGCCGGCAATCATCTCGCTGACCGGCAGATTGCTCGACAGCGAGAGGCCGAAGTCGCCGCGCACGAGGCCCGCGAGCCAGTGCAGATAGCGCAGGTAGGCTGGCTGGTCGAGGCCGAACTGCAGCCGCAAGGCCGCGACCGTCTCCGGCGTCGCCGCCTGGCCGAGCGCCTGTTGCGCGGCGTCGCCGGGCAGCAGGTTGGTAATCGTGAAGATGATCATCGACACGATCAGCAGAATCAGCAGCGTCAGCGCAATGCGCTTCACAATCAGCGCTGCAATGGTCTGGTTCATCGCACGGGCCTCCTACGAGGATTGCAAAGGCCGGTGGCGAACCCTGGGGTTCGCCACCGGCAAGCCGGGTCAACGCGTGACCTGTCCGGCGGATCTACAGGTGCAGGCAGGTCAGGCGTCCCACCATACGTTTTCGGCGAACGAGAAGCCCATCATCCCGCCGGTCGGGATCGAACCCAGACCCTTGAGACGCTTGTCGTAACCGTCGAGCAGGCTGATGAACGACGGAATGCCGATGCCGCCCTGGTTGCTGACGATGGTCTGCATGTCAGCGTACATCTGCTTGCGCTTGGCGTCGTCCGTTTCGGAGCGTGCCGAGATCAGCAACTGGTCGAACTGCGGATTCTTCCAGCCGGATTCGTTCCACGGCGCATCCGACTTGAAGAACTGCGTGAACAGCACGTCGGCGCTCGGACGCGGGTTGATGCTGCCGAAGCCGAGCGGATGCTTCATCCAGTGGTTCGACCAGTAGCCATCGGGCGGCACGCGGTTCACCGTCAGGTTGACGCCGATCTTCTGCGCCGACAGTTGCATCATCTCGGCCATTTCGATCGAACCGTTGGCGTCCGAGGTCGCGTAGATCGGCGGCAGCGTCAGACCCACGGCGCCCGCTTTCTGCAGATGAAACTTGGCCTTGTCCGGATCGTACGGACGCTGCGGCAATCCGGCGAAGTAGTAGCGATGGCCAGGAGGAATCGGCTGATCATTGCCGATCACTGCATAGCCGCGGAACACTGCCGTGCGGATCTGCTCGCGGTCGAACAGGTACTTCATGCCCTGCACGAAGTCCGGGTTGCCGGTGAGCGCGTTGTCGCGCCGCATGATGAGGTCGGTATAGAGACCCGACTTGGTTTCCTTGATCGCGTAGCCGGGCGTCGCCGCCACGCGCTGTGTCGCACGCGGATCGACTGCGCTGATCAGATGGACGTCGCCGGAAAGCAGCGCATTCACGCGCGCCGAATCGTCGCCAATCCCGATCAGCTCCACCTCGTCGAGGTAGGGCTTACCCGGGCGCCAGTAGTTGTCGTTGCGCGTGCCGACCGTGCTGACACCGGGCTTAAACGTCTTCACCTTGTACGGTCCGGTGCCCACGGCCGTCGAAAAGTCCGTGGTGCCGTCCTTGATGATGACCAGTTGCGGCGTGGCGAGAATCGCCGGCAGGTCGGCGTTCGGCGAGCTCAAGGTGACCTGCACTTCATCCGGGCCGCTCGCCTTCACTTCATCGAACTGGTCCGCCACCGACTTCACTTTCGACGCCGTCGCCGGGTTCTTGTGGCGCATCAGCGAGTACACCACGTCAGCCGGCGTCAGCGCCTTGCCGTCATGGAAGGTCACGCCCTTGCGCAGCTTGAGCGTCCAGACCTTCGCGTCGCTGCTGGTGAACGATTCGGCCAGCGCCGGCTGCGGCGTCAGGCTGGCATCGAACTGGGCGAGGCCGCTATAGAACATGAAGAAGCGGATGTAGTCGGCGCCGGTCGAGCCCTTGGCCGGGTCCAGCGTGTCCGCGGTCGAACTGGATTCGTAGGCAGCCCGAATCTTGCCGCCCTTCTTCGGCGTGTCGGCGAAGGCGCTCGTTGCGCCTGCAAGCATACCGGTGGCCCCCGTGGCGAGCATTCCGCCCGCTGCCAATACACGCATCATGTCGCGGCGGCTGAAACCGGCTCGTTTGATTTCGTCGTCGTTCATGGAATCTACTCCTGGGACCAAGGGAAGAATGAATACGGTTTGTGTAGGCAGCTTCACCCGTCAAAGCGAGAACGTTGCGGGTTGAGTGAATTTAAGCACCGCAAAATTAACGGAATGTCCTGATTCGGCATCGCGCGCAAGCGAAACGAATCGTTTTGAGGGCGCTTCACAGCATGAATTGCTGCGCGCGTGGCGGCATGCGGCTGTCAGGCCGGTGGGATGGGCTTTGCAGCGTCCGCGGCGGGCGGATGGACGGGCGACGAGGCGTCGTGAGCCCGGTTTGGCAGGCCGCGCGCCTTTGAGGACGGTGGCCGCGAAGCGCGTACAGCAGAATTAAACGCTCGCCGGATTGAAGGTCAGCGTTTTGTGCTGCGCAAAAAAAAGCTCATCAAGTACCTCGCGATACCCGATGAGCCAACAAAAGACATCACGTCACACGTAGTGCATCACGTGATGCCGCGTGGTCGTGCGAAAAACTTAGAACTGGTGGCGCAGGGCAACCCGGACCACAGTCTGGCTCGAGGTCGACGACGGTGCGTCGGTACCGAGCACGAAGCCATCGTCCAGAACCGAGTTGGTCTTGTCGCCGCCGACCTTCTGGTACACGCCCTGGATATAGACGTCCGTGCGCTTCGAGAGGTTGTAGTCAGCCATCAGGCCCACCGTTTGAATCTTCGGCTTCAGGTTACCCGTCGACGCATCGAAGCTCTCGATCGTGTAGACGTACTCCGCGCCCACGTAGAACGTCGGCGTGATCTGGTACTTGCCGTTCACTTCGATGTTCTGGAACTTGAGGGTGTTGAGCGTCGCACCCGTCACAAGGGGAGCGGTCGTGCTGATGTAACCGTTCGCCGTCGGATTCTTGTAGTTCGAGTTGCTGTACGCGAGACCCACTGTGGCCGGACCGAACGTGTAGTTGACGCCGGCGCCCCACACGCGCATGCGCTCGGCGATGAAGCTCGCGTCATTGGTCGTGATCGCACCGCCGGTCGTCACACCCGGGTTGTCGGCTTGCATATACGCGGCGGCCACCAGCAGGCCGCCGTTGGTGTACTGGCCGCCGAAGCTATAGGCGCGGTCGTTGGCGAAGTTGGTGTCGTTGCTGAACGCATACGCACCGCCGAACTGGAAGCCGCCGATATTCGGGCTCGCGTACTTGACGGCGTTGTCCAGACGGAACGAGTTGTCGGAGTTGTCGTTATCGTACGGGTGGGCAAACAGGTAGCCGGCCCAGTTGCCGTTAGCCGTGGTTTGCGCGAAGTAGTCGACTACGGAGTCGTACTGGCGGCCGAGCGTGACCGTACCGTACGTGTTGTCCGCCAGCCCGACGTAAGCCTGACGGCCGAACAGGCGGCCGCCTTCGGCGAGTGCGCCGTTACTCGCGTTGAAGCCGTTTTCCAACTGGAAGATGGCCTTCAGGCCGCCACCCAGATCTTCCGAACCCTTGAGACCCCAACGGCTGCCCTGCGCATAGCCGCTCGCCATCTCAAACTCATGATTGCCGCCGACGTTGCTCGTGTAGTTAATGCCTTGATCGATCACGCCATACAACGTGACACTGCTTTGGGCGAATACAGGGGCGGCAAATGCTGCGGATACAGCCAATGCGATGAGTTGCTTTTTCATTACGATCTCCGGGCTTTTAAATATTCAAACGAGGCATTTTTTCGAACTGCGATTACAGGTTCAACGGCGAACCTGGTGGGCAGTTTCGGGTTCGGAAACACACAACGGGACGGATGCTTGCACGCCGATTCCAGGTCGTCCATTGGGAGTGGACGCGAAGTGGGAAAAGCGTTGTGAAATGCCAACCTGGAGCGATGCAATACTCAGGATTGACTTCGCGGCAAGGCCTTAAATGCAGTCATTTCCCCGCTTTGCCACCCTCGTTGAAAGCGCAACGTTTTGCATGGAAGGCGCGTAGTTTAGCCGCTGGCGCAGCGCAACATGCAAAGAAACCGGAAATCATGCCGACGTGAAACCGGAGTGGTTTATTTGATTAGGAAAGCATATTAAATACTCTTGCGGAGCGACGAACTTTCGCTTTTGCGATTCACGCTCGCGACTGCGACGCGCCCTTCGGGAGACGTGCGTGGGTTGGGGTCTTCTGACGCATTTCGGGGCCCGTCACGCCGTCCTGCATGTAGTCATGCGTCCGGTCCCGGGCTGCCGTTACTTTCAATATCCCTACGGAAAATACGGCTAATTTGACTTGCTTTGCTGGACACAGCGAATTTTGACCAGATATGATCCGGGAAAACCCGAACATGCCGCCGCTCCGCAGGAGCTTTTCGCTGCGGCCGATGCGGTCATGCGCGGGGTTGTCGTTCGTCGTCGAACGGGCTGTTAGCTGGTGATCCCGGCTAACAGTCCAGCTCGGCGATCTGAAGCAGGCGGGCTTGATGCCCGCCCTGTCGCAGTCGGCCAAAAGCCGGTCTGGACTATTAGCCTGGATATCATCGATCATGATTGCTGTCGCGTTCTCACGCGTCGCCGGCCGCCTGCTGGTTGCGGACCCGGGACTCGTACGCCTCCACATCGCCTTGCGCGTCGCCCTTGCCAGCCTGTTGAGCGGCATCGCCTGCGTCGCATGGACGGCCGGTCATCACCAGCCAATCACCCTCGCCGCCCTCGGCGTCCTGTTCAGCATGATCGCGCCACTGTTCGTGCGCGACGCACGCCGCAGCGCGTGGTTCGTCACCCTGTTCTACCTCTATCTGTGCGGCTGCGCGAACTTTGCCGTGGCCGCTGCCTTGAGCCGCTATCCGCTTGCGGGCGACGCCGGCTTTCTGCTCGTCATGTTCAGCGGCATGCTGTGCCAGGCTTGCGGTCCGCGCGCGCTCGGCTGCGCCATGATCGGCGTCGTCATGTTTTATCTCGGGCTGTATCTGCACCCGACTGCCGTCGAAGCGGCGCAATCCGTTGCCTTGTCGATGGTCGGTCCTGCGATGGTGGCGCTCGTCGGACGCGTGATCGTCCCCATGCGGGCGGCGCGGACTCTGCAGTTGGCGATCCACACCGTCACGCTGCGAGCGGAGCGCGTGCTGGCCGCCGCGGTTCGCGCTGCGCAAGTGCAAGCGCTATCGCCAGCGCAGGGCATGGCCACGGCCGCTCGCGTCGCCGAAGTCTCTGAAGTCGCCGAAGTCTCCGAACTGAACGCGGCAGCGCTCGCGCTCGAAGAACAACTCGCGCTGCTGAATCCGCCTGACGCGGCCACGCTACGCGAACGGCTCGTCGAACTGGAAGTGGCAGCCGGGCAGATGACGTTCGGCTCGGCCCCCTCGGAAACGGCGAGTACTGAACCGCTACGCCGTGCCATCGAACGGCTCAGGCAAGCTGCCGGACCGAGGCGCATCTCGCGGACGCAGCCTGCGACACGCAGCATGAACAGCGCCGCCGCATGGTTCGCCGAGATCCGCGCAAGGCTCGCCTGGCTACCGGCGGCGCGCGCCACCACGGCGGCCTTGCTCGCCATGGCGATCGGCCACTCGCTCTCGCCGGAGCGCTGGTTCTGGGCGGTCATCACGACCTTCGTCGTGTTTCTCGGCACCCGCTCGCGCGCCGACACCGTCTATCGCGGCGCGCAACGGCTTGCCGGAACGCTGGCCGGCGCGCTCGCCAGCATGCTGCTGGCAACCACCCTGCACGACGCCCCGCTGCTGATGATCGCGGCCATGGTGGTGTGCGTGTTCGGCTGGGCCTATTACATCCTGAATGCGTATGCGCCGGGGGTGTTCTTTATCACGGTGCTGGTCGGGCTCGTCTACGGACAACTGGGCTTTGCAATGGGACCGCTCGTGCAGTTGCGCATCGAGGAAGTGATGGTAGGCTGCATCGTTTCGTTTGCGGTCGCGATCCTGATGATGCCGCTCGCGGCCACGCGCCACGTCGAAGCGCGGATCGCCGCCGTGCTCGCGGCGCTTCGGCAAGTGGTGCGGCTCGCCACGGAAACCGGCGCCCAACCGGACGCCGCCAACGCGAGTACGGCGATGCGCACGCTGGACCGAAGCTGGCATGACCTGCGCGTCGCATTGCGACCGTTGCAAACGCAACGAGTGTTCGTGTGGAATCCTGGCGTCGAACTCGCGACCGGTTCCCTGTTGAGCTGTCTGCATTGGGCACGCGTGCTGAGCCGACCGGACGATACAGACTATCCGGCGAGACACGATGACGATACTGCGTCGCAGGATGCCGGCGCCGCGCACGCCGCGTCGATTCTCGCGCGGCTCGACGCCATGATTGCCCGTTACGACGGAGCCGCTGTGTCGTCTGTCACGGACGACCCGATCCAGACAGCGGGCAATACAGCGAGTGTGACGGCTCATCAAGGCCATCAGCATGCGCAAACCCTGGCGCAACTGGACGGCGCCGTGGCCCAGCTCGCCGACCGCCTCGCTCATCCGAACGCCAGCATGCAAAAGCGCTTGAACTGGGCGTTAAGAACCCGAAGCGCGTAGGACCAGACCAAGCTCAACGCGCGGGAGGCGACCAGATTTGCGACTGGCGCCCCGCCGCGTATCCCTCACAGCACGCACCGCATAGCGCCATCGACGTTCTCCCGAAGACCCGATCGGCTTCAGCGCCTGGATCCGCCACGCATTAAATCCCGCTCCCTGCTACCCTTGGCGTTCTGCGGCGCCTTGGGTGAGCTATGCTGTTGCCGAGCGCGTCCTGTGCCACCCCTCCCTGACCTGTCAGCCCTGAAAGGCCGAAGCGATGTCCGATACTCCGATCCCTGCTGCTGTCACCCACGAACCGCAAGCCGTGTCCGTGCAGGTAACCCCCAGTGCCATCTTCATTGTTGCAACCGTCAACCCCGACCCCGCCAGTCGCGAAACCGTGCGCGCGTGGTGCGCCGATATCGCCGCGCTGGTGCGCTCGGTCGGCAAGCGCGTGCCGGCGGGCGGCCTCTCCTGTGTATGCGGGTTCGGCTCAGAGGCCTGGGACGCGCTGTTCGGCGCCCCGCGCCCGGCCGGTCTGCACCCGTTCCGCGAATTCGGCTCCGGCGAGCGGCTCGCGGTGGCGACACCCGGCGACATCCTGCTGCACATCCGCGCCAATCAGATGGACCTGTGCTTTGAACTGGCCACGCAGCTGATGGGCCGGCTTGCCACCGCCGTGACCACGATCGACGAAGTGCACGGCTTCCGTAATTTCGATCAACGCGCCATGATCGGCTTCGTGGACGGTACTGAGAATCCGACCGGTCACGAGGCTGTCACGTTCACGGTGGTCGGTGCGGAAGATCCCGGGTTTGCCGGCGGCAGCTACGTGCTGACGCAGAAGTATCTGCACGATATGACGGGCTGGAATGCGCTCTCGGTGGAAACGCAGGAGCGCATTATTGGCCGCACCAAGCTCGCCGATATCGAACTGGACGCCGCGGTGAAGCCGAGCTCGTCGCACAGTTCGCTCACGACGCTCGACGAGAACGGCGAAGAGGTCAAGATCCTGCGCGACAACATGCCGTTTGGACGGCCGGGCTTCGGCGAGTTCGGCACCTACTTCATCGGCTATGCACGCTCGCCTGCGCCGATCGAGCAGATGCTGGAGAACATGTTCGTCGGCCGTCCGCCCGGCAACTACGACCGCCTGCTCGACTTTAGCCGCGCTGTCACGGGCGGCCTGTTCTTCGTGCCTTCGGCGCCCCTGCTTGAGGCGCTGGCCGAGCGCAGTCCCTCGACGGTTGCGAGCGCAACCGATACGTCCGAATCCCTGCCGTCTGCCGAGGCTCTCAGCGATGGTTCGCTGAACATCGGCTCTCTCAAAGGAGCACCTCAACATGAATAACCTGCATCGCGAACTCGCCCCCATATCCTCGGCCGCCTGGTCGCAGATCGAGGAAGAAGTCGCACGAACCTTCAAGCGCTCGGTGGCGGGTCGCCGCGTGGTCGATCTGCAAGGCCCTGGGGGCGCGAGTCTGTCCGCCGTGGGCACGGGTCATCAATCCACCATCGCGCCGCCGCAGGCCGGCATCAGCGCGCGTCAACGCGAAGTGAAAGCGCTGGTGGAACTGCGCGTGCCGTTTGAATTGACGCGCGAAGCGATCGACGACGTGGAGCATGGCGCGGAAGACTCGGACTGGCAGCCGGCGAAAGATGCCGCGCAACAACTGGCGTATGCCGAGGACCGCGCGATTTTCGATGGCTATAAGGCGGCGAATATTGTTGGGATCCGCGAAGGGTCGTCGAATCCTAAGCTGAGCTTACCGGCTGACGTGAGCGGCTATCCGGCTGTGATCGCGAAGGCGCTCGAGCAGTTGCGGCTTGCGGGGGTCGATGGTCCTTATTCGGTTTTGCTGGGGGCTGATGCTTATACCGCGGTTAGCGAAGCGAGCGATCAGGGTTACCCGGTGCTCGAGCATATCAAGCGGCTGGTGAACGGCGAGATTATCTGGGCGCCGGCGATTGACGGCGGGAGTGTGCTGTCCACGCGCGGTGGGGACTTCGATCTGCATATTGGACAGGATCTGTCCATTGGCTATCTTAGCCATACGGATCAGGTGGTTAAGCTGTATCTGCAGGAGACGTTGACGTTCCTGTTGCTGACGAGTGAGGCTTCGGTGGCGGTGTTGCCGGAGTGAGGGAGCGCTAGGCGAAGTTCTTCACGGGAATCGTTCACAAGGGTGTGGGCAAATCACACCCTGTGATTCCTTACGGCACGCTCCATCGCCCGCTGGTACGCTTCCATGCGCTGCCACGCATCAGCGAAGCGCACCTGCGGGCGCTCGCGGTTCGCCCTGATCCGCCACGGCCTGCCCTGTTTCACATACCAACGCCACACTGCTGCTTCGCAGATTTCGTGTTCCGTGTCGGGACATACCCCGTCAATCACGTCCTCGAAGTGCAGCGCATGGGCAACGCCATGCTGCCAGCGACACCACAGGTCGTCCGCGATGAACCCCACCGTGAAACCCAGCAGGATCAGCGGGTATTGCGCCCATGCCGGATCACCCAGGTCCTCCGCAGCAAACCATCCCACCACATTGATGTAGATGGCCAGTATGAGCATGCCTGCCCACGCGAACTTGACGAAAGGCGGGACCAGCAAAATGCGCATCCGCCTCAGTTGCCGGGAGCGCGCCATCATGCCTCCCTGCGATACAGGCTCCAGAAGTCTTCAACAAGACGCCTGGACCGGAAGTATCTCTCCACAAAAAATGCGGCGATCAGAAGCGGCCACGCAACGGCGATCGTGGTATCGGGACCGCTTGACCCGCTGCCGCTGTCGAGCAGCAACAGGCCAATCATCGACAGCGAGATAAAGACAAACTCGGCAGTCGGGATGATCCAGTACCCATAGCTGTCCTTCCATGGTGCATTCACCGGCTGCGGCTCCCTCACAGCGAGACTAAGCATGACGCCCTTCTCCCCTGGTTGCACCACGAGCTGCGCGCCCTGTCCGAAATACGCCATCCGTGCCGCGAGCGCATACAGCAGCCACCGCGACATTGGAGCCTGCGGCCCGATGGCCGGCTCAAGTGCATGCCCGGAGACTTCCAGACCGCTGTCCCGGATCGCACCCAAGGTTGCGTGCCGCGCGAGACCTTTCAGACGGCTATGCCAGAAATGGCGGATGCGTTTCGTCTCCACCTGCCCGGCCTGAAGCAGCAGCGTTAGCGCGTCCTCGACCTGATCGGCCTCCGTTGCGATCCCTCGTAGCAGCCACGCCTGCGCCCGGAGCTTGTCACGTTTGTCGTACATGAGTTGGGACGACCCGAGCAGTAGTGCCACGGCGAATTCCGAATAGTCCTCTGCCACCTCCGGGCCAGCATCATTCAGATGCCACGCCAGCACGAGGCGGTGGTACGGCCCACAGTCAGCCGGGAACCACCTTTCCGCGAACTTCGGTTCCGTCGTAGGCCGCATGCACACGATATCCGGTGCGCCCGGCAGCTCCAGTTTCTTCCATACGGCGTGAATGATGTCGGACGATTCGTCCCGGTCGCCCTGCATCATCAGTTGAAACGAATTGCTGTGCATGGCTGCGGCCAGTTTGGGTGCGAGCGGCATCAGCAACTCTTTCAGCACGGCATACAACCTGGATTCGGCGCCCGTCTCATTCATGTCGAGCGCCATGACCTTGCCGGGATTCTGTGGCGGCGTACCGTCCAGGCTCAGCATGCGTTCCGCCAGATCAGGTTCTGGTGCGAGCACCACACTGTCCAGCACGGCGACGCCGGAGCGGCTTTCGTACTGCCACGACCTGCGCAGTCGCCAGCCCTCCTGGTTGAAAACGGCTGCGTCGAACGCGTACATTCCGTGGGCACCGTAGTAGACGAACGCGCATACCGCCCCCCAGAAGACCGGCCCGATCAGCAGGACTCCTCGTAAAAATTCCTTTGGCGCGATTGGCTTGCCCGTGGGCCACGTAGCCACGGTAAGCGCTAGCGCAACGCACTCCACTGCAATGAACAGCACGAGATAAATCCAGATAGGTGGCGGCTCGCTCGCCTCCTTCTCGTCCGGTATCACCTGATCCCAGCGAAACTTCATCCTTCCTCCGTGTCAGCTTCCGTAGGTCCAGACGCGCTGCGAGGCAATCAGCGTCGGAGGCGGACTGCAGCGACAACGGCAGAAGTCGCCCTCAAGCGCAGGCAGCTTGCCGTCCATCGCGTCATCTTCTGAACGCGGGCCACTCGCGGCGATGAGTCCGATCGAGCCACACGCGGGACACTGCACGCGCGCCCCGAGGTAGCTCATGCCGCGTTCATCGGGGCCAACGCCGTCGATGCCGTCGAGTACGGTGCCGTTTGCCGTAGTGCGGTCCAGGCGGAGAATGCAGGCGCGTTCGCTCACGTCAGACTCCCAGCCATTCCCACTCGGTCCCTTCGGCTGCGGCAGGCATGCTTTCGCCACGTCGCCGGGTGACGATGCCCGCGAGGTCGTAGCGGTACGACTCGCCGGTGGACAAACTGCGTGAATAGACACGTGCAAGCCAGCGGCCACTGCGCGGGCAAACGGTGCGTGGCTTGCAGAAGTGTTCGGTACCTTCAGTCATGTCGAACGACCACTGCCTGACTGGCGTCGGTGCGCTGCCCTCCCATATCCATTGCACTGGACCGTCGAACTCGGTGCCGCTGGCGGACGCCATCAGCATTTTCACGTTGTCTCTCGTGGCAACGTCCCCGGCCTTGAAGGGTACGAGCTGCAGGCTGCGGGAATCTCCACCGGTGCGTACCGCGCGATATAGGCCGTCCTCGGCGAAAGTCTCGCCGGGGTTGACCGGAAAATATGACAGGCGGGTCCTCTGGTACGCTTCCCACCGCTCGCGCTCCTGCGGCGTCGAAGGATAGTCGCGGTCGAAGGTAACGTGAGTTGGATTCTTGGAGTCCGACTGAAAATCGACGCGCACAAGGCTGGACTGGATTCCAGTGACCTCCATGTTCATAAATACACCGACATCCAAACTGTAGTCACCAGCAGAGAATTTATCGATGGAACCGGCCTTCACTTTCAAAACCACGGAGCTGTGCGGCGCAAGATTGACCTGATCATCAGGAAATTGCTTTGGATCGACAAGAGGCTGGCCGGCCAGCCCAAGACCAAATTCAGGTTCACGGGAACCTGCACGCGAGCCGCTAACACCCAACATATCCATACGCCTGCCAACTTTGGTATCCCACTTATCCGGCGTCTTAAACCTGATCGGGTGGTCTCCGCTATTGATAAACCTGACGGACACCAGAAATCCATCCGTGGCGCGCTCAATGGAAAAGAGTGAAATGTCGAGCTTCACGAGCTTCCGTCCATCCTGAACGCCTGCATTTCTTAGCGAATCCACCAGATCAGCAATCTTGATAGCAACAGGACGACTAAAATCCTTCACGTAACTGCTCCTGATCTCTCCACCACATTTTGCGACGTAAAGATCGGGGATCGGTACATCGCTTTTCGGATCTTTCGGTGAGCACAGCAGCTCCGCAAGCTTCCTGGCCTCTTCCAAATTCTGGTTTGACAGTTTCAACTCATATATCCCGATTCCGCTTGCATTCCGGTTGTTAATTGAATCACCAATCTGGACCCGCAACATCTCACCCAAGACAGATATTTCATTGTTTCCATAGGTATTAACACTGCCATCCGCCGCGCCATTTGTCGTGTAGCTAAATTGCATAGCGTGCTTCTCCATATTCACACTCCCTCCGTTTGCACACCCCACCAGAACCAACGGGGAGATTGCCAGGATGCCCAATGCGATACGCCAAAAATTACGAATCATGGCCAACCCTCCACAACCGGCTTGTAGAAAGCGAAAATTGACGTCGCACATATTCCAGGTAATAAGGCTTGATACTTGCCGTAACACTGCCCGATTGCAACGGTGCATTGGCACCGTCACCCATCAGATTTGTCGGCGAATGCGCTTGCCATGCCATGGTTCCTGCTTTCGCATCGACCAGCGAAAAATCGATCTGCTCGTCCTTTATATAAGACTCGTGAAGCCAGCCACCCTGGTCGTAGTACTCATCGGGGAAATTAAAATAATGCCCGCATTCATGTGCCTCAACATTCGCCTGCGGATAGTCGAAAATCTTATTGTTGTACTCATATTTATGCCTCTCCCCCCAGGATGACGTATCTGCCCGAAGAACGGTCGGAAAAAGGTGATTCGAAACATGCGGATTAAATCCAGCAATGGACACACCCTTGACCGATACGCGGAGATCAACCCTGAAATTAACCTTTACCCGGCATCCGCATGCAGCGCCCTTGGAGCAACCGTCCAGGATCAACTTGTAGCCACCGTGGTTCAGCACAGCCTCAATACGACTCTTTAGCGCGCCGACATCATATTGATCCCCGACTGCATCGCGATAGTCCATCTTCACACCATTGACCGTGGAACCGGGCATCATTTTCCAGTGAGTGGTCGTCTCATATGGGACAGTTTGCGGCACAACCGTAAGATCACGATTTCCAGTGGCATCGACCGGAAACAAATCCATCGGGATTAGCATCACCCTGACAGTGCAGGTGATCGCCTTGTCCTGCTCGCTGTACGCAAATTCGAAGTTCGAATCCCTTGAACCACCACCTCTGATCTGGTTTCCGCGACCATCCTTCCACGGACTCCGGTTGCCCAGCACGCCCCAATACGACTTGGCTTCGATATGCTCACTAACATCGGCCTTTACGTCCGAGATATTCCAGTCGCAGGGAGCCGCATTTGCGAGCTTGATTGGATCGGGTGCAACGTAACTTTGCGTCTGATCGTCGGGACTGTTTAACGTGACCTTGGCCTTAGGCACGTTTGAATCCACATTTGACGACTTTCCATCAAATGGTGAGAAACCGCTTATCTTGCTCCCAGCAAGCGGCGGAGCAGGCGCAGGTACAACACCTACCGTATTACCCAGCGATTCCCAAAGCGACTCATTGACCTCGGGCACCGGTGCTGGCGGCGATACGAAGTCCGGGTTGGTCCTCCACACTTCACATCCAGTCGTGAACGGCACAAAGACCGGCGCGAACGCCGCGCCACCCAGGTCCATCTGTGCGGGACCCACCTTCTTCAAGCCACTTGTCTTGAACACGGCGCGACCCCGCGAACCGAATTCGATCCCATCCGGCGTCATGCGCATATACGAGCCACCCACATTCAGCACGATCTCCTTCGAAGACTTCATCTGCAGCACGCCATCCACCGTCTCAACGGTCATGTCGTTCTGTGACGCAAGCTGCATCGATCCGCGCTGGGCCTGCACGACAACCGCGCCCGCTGCCGCAATCAGGCTCATGCCCTTCTGCGAGAAGACGGATACCAGATCACGCGCAGCCACGGTGAATCGCTTGAGCGTGCTGAAATGCACACCCTTCTTTGCGGTGCCGATAATCGAACCATCGGCGGCAAGATGCACTCCGTCGCCTGATACGACGCCAGCCGGCCCAGGCGCGGTGACGAGCGCACCCGGCTGTCTAAACTCGTCCAAGGCATTGCTGATCGCCCGCTGTGCAACGGTATCGGCCGGCGCCGCCTTTGAGGCGCTAGCGGATTTCGCCAGAGATTCAGACAGCGCCTGATGGTTCTTCAGTTGCGCCTGCGTCTCCGACGTGTCGAGCACCTTGCCGTTACCACCGGCCTGGTTATAGGCCGACAGCATCACGCCTGCTCCGCCGCGCCCGACCAGGTGTCCCGCCGTCCGCAGTTCTGCGCCCGCGCCACGCTCCTTCAGTTCACGGTCCGGTATGAAGCCGAGGTTGAGCTGCGAACGGCCCGAATGCTCCGTGCTGAGTTCAATGCCTTCCTGGTTGTCCCAGTCATCCATCCACAGCTTGTTGCCGGACTGCGTGCGGATTTCGTTACGCGACATGCGCCGCCGCGACGAGTTGACGAGATCAGGACGCTGGCTGTTGTGGACGAATCCCACCAGGATTGGCTTGTTTGGGTTGCCCTCACGGAAGCCGACCAGGGCTTCATCCCCATCCACTGCGGGCATATGCAGGCCCGTATGGTTCTTGCCGGCAAAAGGCTTCGCCAGCCGCAGCGGCACACTCTCCGCGCCTTTGGGCCAGGTGCCGAAGTCGCAGTGAAAGCGCGCGATATACTCGCCCTTGTCGGTCAGGTAGGCGAATTTGTATTTGTCAGGAGAGCAGATCGTCGCGCCCAATGTCCCGTGTATTTTTGGCCACCGGCCATCGTCCATACGCATCCGGTAGGGACGGTCGGCAGGAATGGCGGTGAAGCGGTTCATGTAGCTGTCGGAACGCGCACCGCTATGCACAACCTTCGTGACAAACATGCCACGGGGTGCATCTTCAAGTAGTCTGTCCGACCGCACGATGCAGCCGGGCCGGATCGCGAGCACGGTTGACTTGACCTTGTAACGGACCTGCCGGACAAGCGCCGACTCGTGCCGCAACAGCGCTTCACGCTTCGCACCTGCCGTATCTCCGTGATGTGTGCCCCACACGTAAGGCGCACCAACCATCGTCCCGTCGTCCGGTACAACACGGCTTTCGTTGCGCAGAACTTCCCACGCACTTTCCGGGTTGTAATCGGCAACGGCAAAGGACTCCGGCACGGTCCGGGTGCGGATCCTAAAGGAGAAGATCGCCTCCTCGAACGTCGACAACCCCGCAGTGGGACGGTCAGGCACCACCATGGGAGGACGCTCGTAGCCGTCGATGTCATCGGCAATCACCAGCACTTCGCCATGCTTGCCGGTCGTCGTAAAACAGAACAGGCCAGCCTGTTCCATTTCAAGCCTGATGTAATCCCAATCCCCCATGTTGAACTGGAACCGGAAGTCGTGTTTCGGATGTTCACGCCTGAGGCGAAATTCCACCTGCATCCAGAAGCGGATTTCATGGCGCTCAAGAATCGACTTGATGATTTCCCACGACGCCTTCTGCTGGTACGTCACGCAGTTGCTCGGGCCGTCGAGGACAGCGAGTCGCTGGCGGATCACCACGCAGTAGGTGCAACCGTCACGCGATTCCGATACCAGATCGAAGCGCGACACAAAGCCGTTGAACTGCCGCCGTCCACGCCCGTCTTCCGGCTGGATGGAGAACTCCGCGATCTGTCCGAGTACCTTCTTCCTGCTGACAGGTCCCGATGTTGCAAGCACAGCCTTGATACGGTACGGCTCGCAGACTTCTTCGTGCACCTCCCACGATACGACCGACACCACAGGCATGGGAGACTTGCCGGTCTCCCGGTCAGTCTGCGGCTTGCGTGGCATCAGTTTCAGGTGCGCAGATTGCCGTCCTGTCAGATACACCCTCAAACGATCAGATTCCGCCCTATTCATGTTTGTCTTTTTGCGAAACGTTACGAAAAATCCAAGGCGCCGACTGTCAAAAAAAAGGAGCGCCGAAAAGGCCCTCCAAAGATAGATGTGTAGATAGATGACGCGTCACGTCCCGCATGGTAGTACCGTCGGGCATCTCTAAAATCCAGATTCACCCTGGTTCATCAAGTGACTTGCAAAAGAGAGGGCGGCGAACGCCGCCCCAAGAGAGTAGGGTCTAGCCGTGCTACGGCAACACCGCGGTTATCGTAAGACCAAGCAGCGTGAACGTTAAGGAATACAGATAAAAAAATGGGCGACCGAAGCCGCCCAATAACAAAAGTACCCGACAAAACCGAACCAAGGAGAAACCAGGACCCGCGCCTGATTGCAGGCGCCGCATCCTGTCAGCCTCATACAGCACGTGAGCCGCGAAGCTTATCCACAGATAACGTTCATAAGCCTGTGGATAACCCAAGAGCAAGCGCACCAACCCATTGATGCAAAGGAGTTCTAGCGTGCTGCATCAACCGCACCACACACCCACCCCCTACCGCGGCCCCACCCGCCGATACTCCGCCGCCACCTTCTCCGCAGCCGGCCGACGCGCCGCATGGTTCTGCGCGTTGCGCGCCTTCACCCGCTCAAGCACCGCAGCCGGCGCCGTCTCCGGACGCCCGGCTTGAAACGGCGGCTGCGGCGCGTACTCCAACCCAAGCTGCACGGACTGGGCCGTGAGCTCATCGGTCAGCTCGGCAGCCAGCGTCAGTGCAAAGTCGATCCCCGCCGTCACGCCGCCTCCTGTGATCACGTTGCCGTCCCGCACCACGCGCGCATCGTCAGGGATCGCGCCGAACAGCGACAGCATGTCCCGCCACGCCCAATGGCAAGCGGCACGCTTGCCCTCCAGCAACCCCGCCGCGCCGAGCACCAGCGACCCTGTACACACGGAGGTGACATAGCGCGCCCCGAGCGCCAGGCGCCGCACGTGATGCATAAAGACGTCGTCCTGCATGGCATCGGTGACACCGCCGCCACCGGGTACGCACACCACGTCACAACGTTCGATGTCTTCAAGACGCGCGAGGTCGCTAAACGTCAGGCCGTCCGCATTGACCGGCTTGCCGCCGGCCGACGCCACGATCACGTTGACGCCCGGCGTGAACGCCAGCACCTGATGTGGACCGGTGAAGTCCAGGTGGGTCACGCGCGGATAGATGGGAATCACGACGGTAAAAGGCTGGGTCATCGAGCGGTTCTCCGGAACTTGACCCATACAGTCTAGCGGACTCAGCCCGTCACTTGCCCGACACCGTCAGCTTGAGCTTGTTCGGACCTGCGGTGGTCGCGGTGATCTGCGTACGTTTATCGCGCGGACCCACATAGAAATGCTGACGAGCGGGCGTATTCAGATCGTGGGTTGCCTCGGGCAAACAGGAGGCGACATCCGCTGCGACCGACTGCAGCGCGTCCGCGCTCGACCCAGCGTCGTGATGCGGCGTCCACAGGCACTGGTAACTATCGTGGCTCGCGTTGCACTGCGCGTCGTCGCCGTATGGCTGGGCAACGCCATTCACTTCCGCCGGACTCAGACCGGTAAAACCATCCGGCGCAGCGGCGACGATTCGTTTCAGGGCCGCGCACGGGGACGGCGCATCATCGGCAACTGCGATGACGGGCGAGAAGGCGGCCATCGCCGCCAGGGCCATCGCAATGCATAAAAGCGGCTGTATTGGGCGTTTCATGGATACGGCTCCTTCCTGATGGGAAAGCAGATGGAAGGCCGCCGGACGCAGCGCGGCCATCCTGCCACCGTCTACCAGCACGATTCGTGCCCCACAGGTCGCAAAAGTCACTACTCACACGACTCCCCGCCCACGCCGTCAATCCTCCTCAGCATCCACTACCGGCGCAGCGCTTCGCGTTCGCAGCTTTTTGCGGATTTCCGAGTCGAGAATCAGCCTGCCGCGCAGCTTACCCTTCATACGTTTGACGTAGCGCGGCGCCTCGGTCATATGAGTGACCATCAGTTCGCGCACCTTCTCGACATCGCGGGCACGCGCCGCCCTGGTAATGGCCTTGTGAATCTTCACATTGGCCTCGCCAAACCGTTGATGTTCGGACTCCGGAGTATCGTTACGAAACTCGATCAACTGACGGATCATTTCGTTGATCAGCTCGCAACTGAAGCGCAGAAATGGATTCGGATTCGCAGCTGCAAGGATGTCGTGGAAATTCACGTCCTCCTGGCGCTGCTTCAGGATACCGCCCACACCATGCCCCGACGCCGGCCGATCGCAACAGGCAATGCTCGCCTCGAGCGCGACGAAATCCTGCTCGGTGAGATGCGGCACCGCACCCGCCGCGAGTTCCGGTTCGAGCAGTTTGCGCACGGTGTAGATGTCGTCGATCGTCACGTCCTTGAAGAACAGATAGTTCTGCAGCAACTGCAGCGTGCGATCCAGCGGCACCTCCACCACCATGCCGCCACCGTTGGGCCCCGTCGTCACCTTGATGAGGCCTTGCACCTCCAGCGACTTCAGCGCTTCGCGAATCGTGCTCTTGCTCACGGAGTACAGCGCCTGCAATTCGACCTCGCGCGGCAGACGGTCGCCCGGCTTCAGGTCCTTCTCGGTGATGAGCCGCTTGATCTCCTCGGCAACCAGATCGGGACGCTTCTGCTGCTTGATTTCGACCGCGACACCGGCCTTGGCTCGGTCCATGACCATCTTCGATGCTCCCATTTAGGAAAACCCTGGCTCGCTGCGAGACAGGAATTTTGCCTTATTGACACCCGAATTTATTGTACCTAGCATCGGGATCATTCTATTTATCATGATAAATAGATTCCCGTCAGCGTGGTCAAAAAAGACCGCGGGCGGCCAGCCCGGTTTCGCAGTCGGTTGCATGCGTGTCTCTTTCTCCCAAGGAGCGTCATTTTGAATCGCCGAAATATGTTGAAGCTGGCCGCTCTGTCGGCCGTCCCAGGAACGCTCGGCTCGCTGGTCGCGCGCAACGCGTTTGCCCAGGGCGCGCCGCTGCAGTTCGCTTGCCCCGTGCCGATGTCCGGCGCCTTTGCGGCCAACGGCAAGTACGCCGATCTCGGCATGAAGCTCGCCATCGAGCAGTACGGCAAGGTGCTCGGCCAGCCGCTCTCGTACACCGTGCTCGATACGGAAGGCAAGCCCGCCACCGCCGTGCGCCGCGTGCAGGAAGTCGCTCAACAGAAGAACGTGCGCTATTTCGCGGGTGGTATTTTGTCCTCCGAAGCGTTGGCGATGGGCAACGAGGTCGAAAAGGACGGCGGCATCTTCATCACCACCGCGGGGGCCGATGAAATCACCGGCAAGGACTGCAATAGCGCCACCTTCCGCTGGTCGGTGCCGACCTTCGGCGCCATCGATCAGACGGTGCGTCCGCTGATCCAGATGCTGCCCAAGGCCAAGCGCTGGTACACCATCACGCCGCAATACGTGTTCGGCGACGGCTTGCTGTCGGCGGCGAAAGCGGTGTTCCAGGAAAAGGGTATCGAGCATGTGGGCAACAGCTACCACTCGCTCGCGGAGAAAGAGTTCAGCGGCTATCTGACCAACGCCGTGGCCGCCAAGCCCGACGTCTTGCTCATCCTCAACTTCGGTTCGCAGTCCTCGGATACGCTGCGCCAGGCCATCAGCTTCGGCATGAAGAACAACTGCACGATCCTGATTGCGTGGGCCTCGGGTCTCGAGCAATTCCAGGCGCTCGGCGCCGACCTCTGCGACGGCGTGTACTTCGGCGCGCAGTACTGGCACGGCATCGACTCCCCGCTCAATCACGATCTGGTCGCACGCTCGAACGCGGCGTTCAAGGAGAACCCCAACTACAGCCTGGCGGGCTCGTATATCTGCACGAAGATCCTGCTCGACGGCATCGTCAAGGCCGGCTCGGCCGATCCGAAAAAAGTCGTCGCCGCGCTCGAAGGCATGAAATACGCTGGCCTGACGGGACCGGAAGAAGTCCGCAAAGGCGACCATCAGGTCATCAAGAATTACTATTTGCTCAAGGGCAAGGCGAAGAACAAGATGAAGAATGCCGACGACTTCGCCGACATCGTCAGTTCCGGCCAGTCGTTCCTGCCGCTCGACAAAACCGGCTGCAAGCTGGCCTGAGCGGCCCCGCGTCATGCCGCCGTGCCGCCCGGCTGTGTGCCGCCTGACGGTGTACGCCCGGCATGTGCCGGCGATGCAACGCGGGGGCGCGTGCTTCGTGTTTGAGAGCACGCACCGCCCGCCCCGGAACTTTCAGCGACGGACGCCATGAACGTTTATCTCCTGCAGATCGTCAACGGCATCGGAGTGGGAATGTTGTATTTCCTGCTGGCGGTAGGCCTGTCGATCGTCTTCGGCCTGCTGCGCTTCGTCAACTTCGCGCACGGGGCGTTCTACCTGCTCGGCGCGTACTTCTGCTATCAGGCGATGCAGTGGTCGATGAGTTTCTGGACCGCGCTCGTCGTCGTGCCAATTGTGGTCGGCGCACTGGCGTGGGTGGTCGAGAAGCTGATCCTGCGACACGTCTACGAACAGCAGCACGAGTTTCACATTCTCGTGACCGTGGGTCTCGCGCTGGTCCTGCAGGAATGTGTGATCCTGATCTGGGGGCCGCTCGGCAACAACGTGCCGGTGCCCGATTCGCTGAACGGCGTGGTGATCTGGGGGAGCTTCGTTTATCCGAAGTACCGCCTGTTCGTGATCGGCTTTACCGCCGTGCTGGCCGGCTTGTTGTGGTGGGTGCTCGAAGGCACGCGCCTTGGCAGCGCGGTACGGGCGGGCAGCGAATCGACTGAGATGGTGTCGCTGCTCGGCATCAACGTATTGCGCGTGTTCAGCCTGGTGTTTGCGCTGGGCGCGGCCACCGCCGCGCTGGCGGGCGTGCTCGCGGCGCCGATTCGCGGTGTCGATCCGTTCATGGGTATCGAAGCATTGAGCGTCGCCTTCGTGGTGGTGGTCGTGGGCGGTCTGGGTAATTTTCTGGGGGCGCTGGTCGGTGGACTGCTGGTCGGCATCGTGCAAAGCGTGATGAGCACGCTGTGGCCGGAGGGCGCCAGCCTCATGATCTATGTTGCGATGGCCGCTGTGCTTCTGCTGCGCCCGAACGGACTGCTCGGGAGAGCGACATGATCGAACCGGCGAAGACGCTCGTGCACGACAACACCTCGGCCCCGAACGCGAGGCGCACGTTCAAACAGGCGCTGCATCACTACCGTTTCATCCTGCTCGCACTGCTGGTGGTCTGCATCCTGCCGCTCACGTTGCGCTCCGGCTCGCTTGCCACTGAGGTACTGGTGTATGCGCTGGCCGCGCTCGGTTGCAATCTGCTGCTGGGCTTCACGGGTCTGCTTTCGTTCGGCCAGGGGATTTTCTTCGGCCTCGGCAGCTATACCGCGGGGATCGTATTGACGAAGCTCGACGGCACACCCGTAATGGTGGCGCTGGCGGCCGCGATGATTGTCGGCGCGGCGGCAGCGATGCTCGTAGGATGGTTCTCGATTCGTCAACGCGGCACATACTTCGTGATGTTGACGCTCGCGTTCGGGCAGATGTTCTACTTTCTCGCCTATACGACACCCAATCTCACCGGCGGCGACGATGGCCTGCTCGGCATCCCCCGCCCGGCACTGTCGCTGTTCGGCAAGACACTCGTGCCGCTGACCTCGCCATGGCAATATTACGGCTTCGTCGCGGTGCTGTTTCTGCTTGCGTTCTGGGTGCTGATGCGGGTGTCGCATTCTGTTTTCGGCCGCACGCTACTGGCGATTCGCGACAACGAGGCGCGCGCAGCCGCAGTCGGTTACGACGTGAGGCGCTTCAAGTTGATGGCGTTCGTGATCTCGGGTGCGGTCACGGGTCTCGCCGGCGCACTGCATGCGCTGATGACCGGCATCGCGCCCTTGTCGAACATCGACTACCACACGAGCGAAATGATTCTGGTGATGACCGTGATCGGCGGCACCGGCAATCTGTTTGCATCTGTGTTGGGGGCGGCTTTCTACGTGCTGTTCGCCGACTGGCTGTCTACCCTATGGCCGCGCTGGCTCCTGCTGCTCGGGCTGGTGCTGATCGCCGTAAGCCTCTTCATGCAACGTGGACTATGGGGTCTCGGCGAGCGCATCTGGCAAGCCATGCGGCGCGACACGCCGGCTGATTCAGCAGAGGAGCAAGCATGAGCGACGCCATCCTGCAGGCCAGCGGCATCGTGAAGCGCTACGGCAAATTCACGGCGCTTTCCGAGGTCGATCTGCGCATCTTGCCGCGCACCGTACATTCGGTGATCGGACCCAATGGCGCGGGAAAGACCACGCTGTTTCATGTCCTCACCGGCACCTTGCCGATTACGGCGGGCAAGATCATGTTCGACGGTCACGACGTGACGCACGAACCCGATTACAAGCGCGTGCGCCGCGGCGTTGCGCGCTCGTTCCAGGTGACGAGCCTGTTCGCCAATCTGAGCGTGCGCGAAAATCTGCGGCTCGCCGCGCAGGGCGTCGATGCACGACGTGCACTCAACGCATGGACACCACCACGCGGTGCACTCGAACACGCCGACGTCGTCGATAGCGTGCTGGAGCGGCTCGCGTTGCAGCGCTTCGCGGGCACTGCCGCGGCCGCGCTGTCGCACGGCCAGCAGCGCCGGCTCGAGGTCGGCATGGCACTCGCCGCGCGCCCCAAAGCCATCTTTCTCGACGAGCCGACCTCCGGCATGGGTATCGACGATCTCGACGACATGAAGCAGTTGATTCGCGGCCTGCGCGACGACTACACGGTCGTGCTGATCGAGCACAACATGGGCATCGTGATGGATATCTCGGACACGATCACCGTCATGCAGCAAGGCCGCGTGCTAGTCGAAGGCCGTCCCGACGAGATTCGCGGCGACGAGCGCGTCAGAACCGCTTACCTCGGCAACATGATCACGGGAGGCCGCGCATGATCCTGGACGTCCAGCAGATTCACGGCTTCTACGGCAAGAGTCATATCCTGCAAGGGGTGACGCTGCGCATCGACGAAGGCGAGACCGTCACGCTGCTTGGCCGCAACGGTGCGGGCAAGTCCACCACACTCAAAAGCATCGCCGGAGTGGTGACACCTCAGCGCGGCACAGTGACCTTCAAGGGCGAACCGATTCACAAGCTCGCACCGCATCGTATCGCCGCGCGCGGCGTGTGCTTCGTGCCAGAGCATCGCGGCATTTTCCGGCTGCTGTCGGTCGAGGAAAATCTGCGTCTGGGCGCGCGCAAAGATTCGCCGTGGCAACTCGGCGATATCTACCGCATCTTTCCGCGCCTGAAAGAGCGGCGCACGAATGGCGGCGCGCAATTGTCCGGCGGCGAGCAACAGATGCTCGCCATTGGCCGTGCGCTGATGAACCATCCGCGTCTGCTGATGCTCGATGAGCCGGTGGAAGGCCTCGCACCGGTGATCGTCGAAGAGATCGTCGCGCAACTCAAACTGATCAGGCAGGCGGGTGTCGCGATCCTGCTGGTCGAGCAGAACCTCGAAGTATGTTCGCAACTTGCGGACCGGCACTACATCATCGAGCAGGGCGTGATTGTCTACGAGGGCGACAACGCCGCGTTCATCGCCGATGAATCGATCAAGGACCGCTATCTGGGCGTGGGTGTCGTCTGAACGCCGCGCTGTTTATCGCAAGGAATCGCTGATGCAAGCTCATGATTCGAACGTGGATGCGCCGGGCTGCGGCGCCGTGTTTCCATCGTCATCACTCACGTTGCGTGACGCGCAAGGCGTAGAAGGAGCATGCGTATGAAGCTCCTGATCGCGCGGATGAATCACGAAACCAACACTTTCTCGCCCGTCGCGACGCCGCTCGAAGCCTTCGGCCGTCACGGCCCAAGCTACGGCGAAGCCGCATGGCGCGAGAACAAGGGCATGCAGACTGCAATGGCCGCGTTTATCGATGCCGCCGAACGCGAGCATGCGCAGATCGTGACGCCGGTTTCGGCGTCGGCCAACCCGAGCGGCCCCGTCGCCGCGGCGGCCTACGACGCGATCTGCAATGCGATCGTCAACGCCGCGGCCGGTTGCGATGCCGTGCTGCTCGATCTGCACGGCGCGATGGTCGCGGAAAATTCGAACGACGGCGAAGGCGATTTGCTGGCCCGCGTGCGTGCCGTGTTGCCCAATGCGCCCATCGCCGTGGCACTCGATCTGCACGGCAACGTCACGCAGAAGATGATCGACCATGCCGACGTGATCGTCAGCTTCAAGACCTATCCGCATGTCGACATGTACGAAACCGGCGCGCACGCCGCGCGTCTGCTGTTCGACCTGATTCACCGGCGAGCCCGGCCCGTGATCGCCTGGCGGCAACCGCCGCTGCTCACGCATACGCTGCGTAGTGCGACCGCCGAAGGCGCGATGAAACGCGCGGTCGATGCGGCCCGCGCGGCTGAAGCGGAGGGGATGCTGGCGGTGTCGGTGCTGTCGGGTTTCTCGCTCGCGGATATCGCCGCGCCCTGCATCAGCGTCGTGGTGGTGGGCGACGGCGATCGCGCCGCAGCGGATGCGGTCGCGCAACGCATCGCGCAGCAGATCTGGGACGAGCGCGACGACTTCTTCTATCGCAGCGCGCCGTTAGCGGACTCCGTGGCGCAGGCGGCCAAGCTCGCTCATGGTGCCGACAAGCCGGTGCTGCTGCTCGATCACGGCGACAACTGCATGTCGGGCGGCACATGCGACACGATGGATCTGCTTGAAGAGGTGCTGAAGCAAGGACTCGAAGGCGTGGTGAGCGGGCCGCTGTGCGATCCTGAGGCGGTGGCTGCCATGCATGCTGCGGGAGCGGGGGCGACTGTCACGCTCGCGGTCGGGAACAAGCTGGCCAGCGAAGCCGTCAAACCGCAACGGCCACTCACGGTGACCGGCGTGATTCACGCACTGACCGACGGCGAGTACACCATTAGCGGTCCTACCTATACCGGACAACGCGCCTTCATGGGCCGCGCCGCCGTGCTCGATATCGGAGCCGCCACGCTCGTCGTGACGGAGCGCACGCATGAGCCGTGGGACTTAGGGGTGTTCGAAAGCGTGGGCGTCGATCCGAGACGCGCCCGCTTTCTGCTGCTCAAGTCACGCATGTATTGCCGGCCGGTGTTTGTGCCGATCGCCGCGGCACTGGTGGAATGCGATAGCCGCGGCGTGACGAGTTCGGACTATGGTCTTTTCAGGTTCGAACATGTGGAGCGGCCGGTTTATCCGTTGGATGCGGGAACGGAGTGGAAAGCCTGAGCACCATGCAAGCCTCGCCATGAACCGCCATCAGGCGTTACCGAGGCGCGCCTTCAAAAACTCGATAAACAACCGCGTCCTCGCCGGCAACAAGCGGGTCTCCGTAATCGCGTGCACCTGAACGGGCGACAGGCTCCATTCCGGCAGAACGCGAACCAGCCGACCCAAGTCCACATCGTCTCGTGCGAGTTCGGTATCCATCGCCGCGATGCCGACCCCGTGCGCCGCCAGCGAACGGGTCAGCCCGACGCTGTTCATCGCAAAGCGCGTGGGCGTCGTCACCTCGACGGATTCGTCGCCGCGGTAAAGCGTTCGCACCACATCGCCCTGCCTGAGCGTCCCCTGTGCAATACACATGACGTGATGGCGTAGATCGTCGGGAACGGTCAGCGGCGGCGCCTTCTTCAGATAGCCAGGCGCCGCATACAGATAGCGCGGCAGCAGCGCAATCTGCCGCGCCACCAGCATGGAAGGCGCGGTAGGCGGCGGACCGATGCGCAGCGCGAGATCGAAGGGATCCGCCTGCAGATCGATGCGCCGCGGCGTCAGGTCGAATTCGAAAGCAATCAGCGGATAGGTCGTGGCGAAATCGGCCAGAATCGGCGCGAGGTAGCCGGTGGCGAGATCGGCCGGCATCGATACGCGCAACGTGCCGCTCGGACGTTCGACCACGTCCAGCAGCGATTCATGAGCAATCCGCGCCTCCTCAACAATGCTCTGGCAGCGCTTGAAATACACATCCCCCGCCTCGGTCAGCTCGACCTTGCGGGTAGACCGGTGCAGCAGCCGCAGCCCGATGGTCTTCTCCAGCTCCGCAATATGCCGCGACAGCGTCGAATTCGGCATGTCCAGCGCCTCGGCCGCCCGACGAAAGCTCCGGGTCCGCGCCACTTCGACAAACAGGCGCATGTAGCTCAACAATTCCACGTCGATTGCTCCACTGATGGATCACTGCATTCAATTATAGGCCTTTATCTCTCAGATGGATCAGTCCATCCTGTCGTTACACCCTCACCAAAGGAACCGACATGAACGCCCTCTACACAAGCACCCGCCTCGGACGCTATGCCCTGCGCAATCGCCTCGTCATGGCGCCGATGACCCGTTCGCGGGCCGACGACGCCACCGGCGTGCCCTCCTCCCTCGCCGAGCAGTACTACGCCCAGCGCGCCGAGGCTGGCCTGATCGTGACCGAAGGCACCTTCCCCTCGCCGATGGGCAAGGGCTATGTGCGTACCCCCGGCATCCATTCCGCGGCGCAGATCGAAGCATGGAAGCGCATTACCGCTGCCGTGCATGCAAAGGGCGGCCTCATCTTCCTGCAGTTGATGCATACCGGACGCATCTCGCATCCGAGCATGCTGCCGGATCATGCGACGCCCGTCGCGCCTTCGGCGATTGCCGCGGAAGGCAAGGTTTTCACAGCCGCCGGCCCGCAGGACTTCGTCGTGCCGCGCGCGCTGGAAACGCAGGAGATTCCCGGCATCGTCGAGGAATACCGGCTCGCCACACGACACGCTCTGGAAGCCGGCTTTGACGGCGTCGAACTGCATGCCGCCTCCGGTTATCTGCCGGAACAGTTCCTGTCTTCCGGGAGCAATCAGCGGACCGACCGCTACGGCGGCTCGCTTGAAAACCGCGCGCGCTTCGTGCTCGACGTGTTGACGGCCATGACGGAAGAAGCGGGCAGCGATCGCGTCGGCATCAAGATCGCGCCGGAGATGGGCTTCAACAGCGCGAGCGACGCCACACCGCAAGAGACCTATCAATACCTGGTGCAGCGCATCTCGCCGCTCAAGCTGGCTTATCTGCACGTCGCCCGCACCAGAAGCGCGTTCAACTACCGCGCCCTCTTGCGGCCCTTGTTCGACGGCCCGTTGCTGGCCGGCGGCGGTCTCGACCAGGCGAGCGCCCAGGCGCTCGTCGCGGACGGCGGCGCGGATGCAACCGTATTCGGCAGTCTGTACCTCGCCAACCCGGATCTGTCGCAGCGATTCCTCGCGAACGCGGCGTTCAACACGCCTGAGCGCGATACGTTCTACTCGGCCGGCCCGGAAGGCTACATCGACTATCCCACTCTGGAGAATGCACAATGAACCGCGCCCTTCGTATTCACGCTTATGGCGGCGCCCATGCCGTCTCGATCGATCAGATCGACACCCCGCACGCCGCATCCGGCGAAGTGCTGGTCCGTGTGCACGCGGCCGGCGTCAACGGACTGGACTGGAAGATTCGCGACGGAATCCTGCAGGACGTTTTCCGGTTGCCGCTTCCGGCCACCTTGGGCATCGAGCTCGCAGGCGAAGTGGTCGCAACAGGCGCCGGCGTCACGGGCTTTGCCGTCGGCGACCGCGTGATGGGTGCATTGGGCGGCATCGGCGCCTATGCCGATCACGTCGCACTTGCGGCCGACAAACTCACGGGGATTCCCGCCGGTTTGAGCGATACGGTTGCCGCAGCGACTCCGGTCGCCGCGCTGACCGCATGGCAAGCCTTGTTCGAAGCGGGTGAGCTGAAGCGCGGGCAGACCGTGCTGATTCACGGAGCGGCAGGCGGCGTGGGCAGTTTCGCCGTTCAGTTCGCGCGGCGCGCCGGCGCGCGGGTCATCGCCACCGCGCGAGGTATCCATGCCGGCTATCTGCGCGAACTGGGCGCGGACGAAGTCATCGACTACCGCACCGAGTCCTTCTGGGACGTCGCGAAGCATGTGGACCTCGTGCTCGATCTGGTGGGCGGCGAAGCACTCGCGAAGTCCTGGCAAATCGTCGCGGCGGACGGCAAGGTCGTCAGCACGGCCGCGCCGGAGATTGCGACGCAAACGCCGGCGGGCAAACGCGGTGTGTGGTTTCAGATGCGTGCCGACGCCGGACAGCTCGCGACAATCGCCTTGGACGTGGCACGAGGTGATTTGAAAGCTGAAGTCTCCGAGATCGTCGCCCCGACCGAAGCGGCTGAGGCAATCGAGCGCAACAAGACCGGACATGGGCGCGGCAAAACGGTCGTCCAGTTCCGCTAATTGACATGGTTGAACACGCAGCAGGGAGTCCATAGATCGATTTCAATTCGTTATCCGAAATAAATCTATGGACTTTCGCTCGCCCAATGACGAGCGGTGTCCCACCCCATTAGGCGGATGTCACTAAAAATTAATGTTGCGACGCAGCATTTATACGCCTATGCTGAGTTCAGCGGAGCCTGGGGCCTTATTGCCCATCGGGCCCCCTAACTGCGGAGGCATAGATGACATATCCGCGCTCATCTGATTTGACGCTTCACGTGTTTGAACAGGATGGTGGCTGGCATTGGGCTCTCACAACCGAACGGCAGCACGGCACGGGCAAGAAAGTGGTGGCATACAGCGAGGACATGTTTGCCTCGCAGGCACAGGCACGCGCCGAAGGGGAACGGGCCGCTAACGACTGGCAACATGGCGCGGGGCTGCGCCGATCGGAATTCGCGTAGAGGTGGCGGCCGTGCGATGGCTATGGGCGCCGGGTTCAACTCTCAGCCGGCCGTTCGCAATACCTCGTGAACGTGGTGCATATGGTGCGCAGTTTCGCTTTGCAGATGCGCGATTGCCTGCTTCACCCGCTTCGCCTCACCCAGTTGAAATGCATATTCGCGAAGCAACGCTTCGCTCGTCACCAGATCATTCAAGGTTCCGAGTTCGTCTTGCACCACCGTGAGACGTTCGATGACAGCCTGATGACCGCCACCCAGAACCGGCGCAAAGAACTGCAGCAGGTAGCGCAGTTTTTTCCCCGCGATCCGCACCTCGTGAAGCGCCGCATAGTCTGAGGCCTGCGCCGATACCGCTCGCCTGACACGCTTTTTCAGAGCCTGCTCGGCCGCTTGCACACGCTCTTCGGCGAAGCTTGCAATGGGCCGACCGGCACCTTGCAAATCGAGTTGCTGACGCGCGCTCGTCAAGGCCTGCTCAAGTATCCGTTCGACGCCCGCATTGCCGATGGCCTTCAGGCTGAACGACAGCGCCTCGGCACGGTGTTCGTCGATCGCGTTGATCAGCAAGGCCAATGCGTCGTGCTGATTCGACGGATTGGCCGCGGCGATCAGGTCGTGCAGGACATCCCAGTCCCTCGTCCGGCCGGCTGCGTCGGCGAGCGCCTTGAATTCGCGGCGTTGCAGCTTCGCATCTTTTTTGTCGAGCAGCGGTTGGTACGCCCACCAGAGCGTGCGCAACCGGCGCAGCGCCACGCGCAGCTTGTGCAGATCCTCGGGGGCGCCGCCGCCATCGAGCTTACGCACCCGCTCCACGGCCTCTCCGGCAATCGACGTGGCAAGCAGCGCAAACGCATCCACCACGCTCGTCGAAGGGGCGATGAGTCCAGCCCGCGCTTGGGCCGACGTTGGGGACGGCGCGGCTGTCTCTGAGCTTTCAGCTACACCGGGACGGAAACTCATGGTGGGGTGCGCCTTGTGAAAAGATGCCGCGATAAGGATATTGTCACGATACCTGGGTAAAGTCGAAACCATCAAAAGCACCGTTTCATTCGGCCCTCGCAATCCTGCGTGCTGCCCCGCTTTGTCCGCAGCTTTACCCGCACCTGGTGCCCCCCATGACCACCCTTCTCAGTCACCACGAGATTGCCACTCTATTCGTGCTGTACCACTCGCCGGAACGCCTTGCGCTGCCCGACCTCGACGTCCTGCCGCTTGAGCATGCGCACCTGGTCGAAGTCGTAGCCGCGGAATCCGGCCATGCGCATTACCGCGTGACATCAAAAGGTCACGAACTCGTGAGGCGCTTTGGCCTCGCAAAACGTAAGGAACGGTGCGCCGAACCTGCAGCCCGTGTCGCGGTCGAAGCCTCGGAACGCATGCATGCGTAAAGGCGCGTTGGACCGTGCCTGAGCGAGCGCTCGGCGCGGTGCAATGCATATCGGGCTTCGAAACGAGATCAACGAGGGAGTGTCTATGGCTAACCAGCTTGCCGCGATTGAGCATGTTGTCGTCCTGATGTTGGAGAACCGATCGTTCGACCACATGCTGGGTTTCCTCTACACGGACCAACAGAATAAGTCGCCTGCAGGTCAGGCTTTCGACGGACTGACCGGCAACGAATCCAACCCCGCTGCGAATGGCGAAGCCGTGAAGGTGTACGCGATCCAGGCAAGCGACAGCAACGCATATTTCCAACCCGGCGCCGATCCGGGCGAAGGCTATAGCGCAACGAATTCGCAGTTGTTCGGCACGGTGAAGGCGCCCACGCCGCCGGTCGCCACCAACCAGGGCTTCGTGAGCGACTATGTGTACACGCTCGGCTGGGAATCGAAGAAACCCAGTTGGTCGGTGCTGCCGGGCACCGTTGCCTCGGACATCATGGGTATGTACACACCGGCCATGCTACCGGTGCTTTCTGGACTCGCGCGCGGCTACGCCGTCTGCGACCAGTGGTTCAGTTCGGTGCCGACCGAGACCTTGCCGAATCGCGCGTTCGTGTGCGCGGCGACGAGCCAGGGGCACATGGACGACAACACCAAGACCTATACCTCGCCGAGCATCTTCGGCTTGCTGTCGCAGCACAATCAGAGCTGGGTCATCTACGGATACAATCAGCCGCCGCTCACGCGGATGAACTTCCCGGACACGACGAACGCGTCCGACGATCACTTCGGTCTCTTCACCGACTTCCAGAGCGCGGCACAAAACGGCACGCTGCCGGCCTATACGTTTCTCGAACCGAGTTGGGACGCCGCCGGCAACAGCCAGCATCCCAACTACGACGTCGCGCTGGGCGAGCAGTTGATCCACGATGTCTACTACGCCTTGCGCAGCAACGAAGCGCAGTGGAACAAGACCCTGCTGATCGTCACGTACGACGAGCATGGCGGCTGCTACGACCATGTTGCCCCGCCGTCGGGCGCCGTGCCGCCGGACAACTCGGCGGGCGAATACGGCTTCGACTTCACGCGTTTCGGCCTGCGTGTGCCGACCGTGCTGATTTCGCCGCTGATCGCGCCAGGCACGGTGTTCCGCGTTGCGGAAGGCACCATGCCGCTCGATCACACCTCCATCCTGAAGACGGTCGAAACGCGTTGGGGTCTGCCCGCCCTCACGGCCCGCGACGCCGCCGCGCCCGACGTGGGCGATGTGCTGACTCTCACGACGCCGCGTAGCGACGATCCGCTGGCCTCCGTGAGCGTGCTGAAATCGACCGGCAGCAGCGCTGCGGCAGTCCAGCAGCCGTCGCATCTGCAACAGGTCCACGCGGAACTGGTGTCGCGCTTGCCGGTGCCCGATGCAAAGGGTGGCACGTATCATCAGATGCCGGCCTTGACGACCAATGCCGAGTACGCCGATTACATTGCCTCGCGTACGAAGGCGTGGCTTGCGAGCCGCAAGACGGCGGCTGCGGCGGATCCGCACGGTTGAAACGAGCGGCCGGAGCGGTCGCAATCAGCATGGCTGTGGCGGCTAAGGCTACGGCTCTTGCTACTGCGATCCGCCTGGGGTGTTAAACATGGACATCCGCCCCACCATCCAGCGAAGCAGCTCATCCGCAGCGGCGGCCAATGGCCGCCCTGCCCGAACCAGCACACGCGCCTTCGCCGAGGCGAACAGCGGATGATCGATCTCCAGCGCGACCAGCTCACCGGACGCGATCTCATGCATGGCCGCAAACCGCCCTATCAGCGTCGCGCCGTCCCCTTTCTTCACGAAGCGCCGGAGTAAGGCCACCGAGTTGGTGAGGACCGTGGGCCGGATCTGGATGTTTTCGGCAAACGCGAGCATCTGCACGACCTGGCCGAGCCCGAAGGCCGCCGGCATCAGCGCGAGCGGATACGGCAGCATGTCGCCGACAGCAAGCGGTCCGCTGCGCGCCGTCAGCGGATGGCCGGCACGCACCAGCAATACGACGGGCTGCGACGAGGTCGCGCGATACTCGATGTGCGGATGCGACGGCGGGTTATAAGCCAGCCCAATGTGCGCGCGTCCTTCCACCACTTCGCCGACCACGTCGTTGACGGGTAACGCATCGACGCTGATATCGAGTCGCGGATACTGCGTGCAAAAATCGGTCAGCACCTCGTCCATCAGACCGTCGATATAGCCTTCGCTAATCGCCAGCCTCACGTGGCCCTGCTGCAATCCCTGCAGCGCTTGCAACCGCTGCTCGAACTGTTCCTGTTGCGCCTGGCAGCCGCGCCAGAATTCGACCAGATGCAGCGCCGCCTCAGTCGGCGCCACGCCACGGGCACGCCGCTCGAATAGCGGCGCGCCGATCTCCTCCTCCAGCAGCCGGATCTGCCGCGTAATGACCGAGGCTGCCGTATTCAGCTTGTCCGCCGCCCCGCGGATCGAGCCGTGGGACAGCACTTCATGGAAATAGCGCAGCCGGCGCTGGTTGATCTCTCGCATCGTCTGGGTCCTTTGTCTGGCCGCTGGAGCGTGTTGCCCAACGGGCAACATTACTTCACTTTAGTTGCTCTTGCTTGCCCGTTATTGGCTGCCGACTATCGTTCGGTCACGCACTGCCCGTCTGCCAACCCTCATCTGGAGATCGTCCGTGTCCGCTATCCCGTCGAATCCGAGTGCCGATCAGAGCACGGCGCTCTACAACAGACTGAACTGGCGTCTGCTGCCCTTTCTGCTGATCTGCTACCTGTTCGCTTGCCTCGACCGCCTCAACATCGGCTTTGCGAAACTGCAGATGCAAAGCGATCTCGGCTTCTCCGACGCGGTGTACGGCGTCGGCGCGGGCATTTTCTTTCTCGGCTACGTGTTGTTCGAACTCCCGAGCAATCTCTTGCTGCCAAAACTCGGCGCCCGCAAAACGATCAGCCGCATCCTCGTGCTGTGGGGGCTGACGTCGGCCTCCATGCTGTTCATCCATAACGTGACGATGTTCTACGGGCTGCGGTTTCTGCTTGGGGTATTCGAGGCCGGCTTCGCACCCGGGATGATCTTTTACCTGACCTACTGGTACGGCGAAGCGCGCATGGCGCGCGCCATCGCCACGGTGATGATCGCCGGACCGCTTAGCGGCGTGGTGGGCGGTCCGCTGTCGACCTGGACCATGACAGCCTTTGCGGGCGCCTTCGGTCTCGCCGGCTGGCAGTGGATGTTTCTCGTGGAAGGCTTGCCCTGCATCCTGCTGGGGGTCGTCGCATGGTTCTTCCTCGCCGACCGTCCGGCCACGGCGACGTGGCTGTCGGCCGACGAGCGGCGCACGATCGACGCCGGCCTCGCCACGCCCGGCGCCGCGCATCACTCGTTCGGCCAGGTGGCGGGCGATCCGCGCGTGTACCTGATGGCGATCGCGTACTTCTGCGTGATCTGCGGCATCTACACAGTCAACTTCTGGTTGCCGACCATCCTCAAGGCCGATGGCGTGAAAGACACGCTGCAGATCGGCTTCTACTCGACGATCCCATACATCGCGGCGGTGATCGGCATGTACATCGGCGGACGCAGTTCGGATCGCTTTCGCGAGCGGCGCTGGCATAGCGCCGTGCCGGCTTTGATCGGCGCGCTCGCACTGGCTGTCGCGACGTGGGCGAGCGGGCAACTCGTGCTGTCGCTGATTTTCATGACCGTCGCCACGGCGATGATGTGGATCTCCTATACGGTCTTCTGGGCGATCCCGTCCGACTATCTGAAAGGCGACGTGGCTGCGGGCGGCATTGCGTTGATCAATACGATCGGCCTGCTGGGAGGCTTTCTGAGCCCGACGATCATCGGGTGGGCCAAGACCGTCACCGGCAGCCTGCAGGCCGGCTTGTACGTGATGGTCGGGCTGTTGGCGCTCGGCGCGATTCTGCTGCTGGCGAACCGTTTGCCCGCCCGCCGGACTGTGGCACCCACGCAGTCCACACAACCCGCCCAGGCTTGAGGCATTGCAGGCATCGCCCACGCCAGGTCTACGCAAATCACACGCCGGCGCAAATGCCTGCGCCGGCCTTCATGGAGACAACGAAGTGGCATTCAAGATCCTGATCGCTGGCTTCCAGCACGAGACCAATACGTTCGCGCCGTCACCGGCGACCTATGCGAGCTTCGTCCGCGGTGAAGGTCATCCGCCGATGATGCGCGGCGAAGCCGTGCTGGCGCTGCGCGACGTCAACCTGCCGATTGGCGGCTTTATCCGCGCGAGCGAGCAGCACGGACATACGCTGATGCCGGTGATCTGGACCGCGGCCAGTCCGTCGGCACAGGTGACGGAAGACGCCTACGAACGCATCGCCGGTGAGATCGTCGCGGCGGCGGCCGCAGGCGGCTTCGATGCGATCTATCTCGACTTGCACGGCGCGATGGTCGCGCAACATGTCGACGACGGCGAAGGCGAACTGCTTGCGCGCATCCGTACCAAAGTGGGTGCGGCCGTGCCGGTGGTCGCCTCGCTGGATCTGCACGCCAACGTGACGGAGCGCATGCTTGCCAGCGCCGACGCGCTCGTCGCCTACCGTACCTATCCGCACGTAGACATGGCCGACACCGGCGCGCGTGCCGAGCGGCTGCTGGCGCGCCTGCTTGCCGGGCATAAGCCACTGGTGAAAGCGGCACGGCGTCTGCCGTTCCTGATCCCGATCAATGGCATGTGCACGTTGCTGGAGCCGGCGCGCTCGATGTATGCCGAGCTCGGCACGCAGGAAGAGGACGCGGTCGTGTCGCTGTCGTTCGCCCCCGGTTTTCCCGCTGCCGACTTCCCCGAATGTGGTCCCGTGATCTGGGGTTACGGCGAGGACGCCGCAGCGGTGCGGCACGCCGTGGACACGCTCCACGACAGGATGCTGCGCGACGAGTCGCTGTGGGCGGTGCCGTTCCTCTCGCCCGACGCCGCCGTGGCCGAAGCCATGCGTCTGAGCGCGACGGCGCAAAAACCCGTGGTGATCGCCGATACTCAGGACAACCCAGGAGCCGGCGCGGACTCGAACACAACCGGCATGCTACGCGCGCTGCTCGAGAACGGCGCCCAGGATGCGGCGCTTGGCCTGATCTGGGACCCGGAAGCCGCGGCACAGGCTCACGCGGTGGGCCTCGGCGCCACGCTCGAACTGGCGTTGGGCGGGCGCTCGGGAACGCCGGGCGATACGCCTTTCGTCGGGACTTTCAAGGTCGTAGCGCTTTCCGATGGCCGCTGCCGCTACGACGGACCGATGATGCACGGCATGCAGGTCGAGCTTGGACCGGTTGCCTGCCTCGCGATCGGCGGGGTGCGCGTTGCCGTGAGTTCGACGAAGGCGCAGATGCTCGATCGCAATCTCTATCGGGTGGCCGGCATCGAGCCTGAAGCGATGAAGATACTCGTCAACAAAAGCTCCGTGCATTTCCGGGCCGACTTCGAGCCGATCGCGCATGCGGTGCTGGTGGCGAAGGCGCCGGGTCCGATGACCGCCGACCCGGCAGATCTGCCGTGGACACGCTTGACGCAAGGTATCCGCGTACGGCCGATGGGGAAGCCGTTCGGCGCTTAGGACAACCGGCCGCCGCAGTCGTAAGACGGAGGCTGCGGCGGCCACGCGCATTATTCCAATCCTCGATTACCCCTCATTGCGAAAAGCGCAATGAAATCCGCATTCCAAATCCGCATTGACGCTTAGACCTTCCCGAGGTCGTAGTTGAGCAAATCAGCGTCGCAAACCGATGAACAGCCATACATCGCTGCTGTTACTTTTAGGTCGCCGGGGATAGCAAATAAAACCGATCCCGATGTCTGAAAGCCCGATACGCAAGCGAGAACGCTCATGAAGAAACTGAATGCCGCAGTCTTGTCCGGCCTTGTGCTGATCATAGGCTGCGCCCCGGCCTCAAGCCATGCGCAGAGCAGCGTGACGCTCTATGGCGCCATCGATACCGCCGTGGGTTTCGTGACCAACGCCGGCGGATCCAACAGCGCCAACAGAGTGGGATTTATCAACAGCAACATCCAGACCACCAGTTGGGGCTTGAAAGGCACGGAAGCGCTAGGCGGCAATCTGCGCGCTGTCTTCAATCTGCAAAGCGCTTTCAATCCGAGTACGGGAAGCTTGTCGGAGTCAGGCGTCGAATTCGGCGAGCAAGCTTATGTGGGCCTATCCAGCACGGACTACGGAACGCTGACCTTCGGACGGCAATTCGACCCCGTCACGGACGTACTGGAACCGCTCACCGGAGATATCTACTTCGGCTCGCTCTTCGCAACCGTCGGCGACGTCGATAATTACGACGCACTCCTGCATATCAACAACTCTATCAAATACGCGAGCCCGGTACTGGCCGGCTTTCAGTTCGAGGCGATGGCTGCTCTGAACGGTATCGCCGGCTCCGTTTCGGCAGGCAGCTTCTACAGCCTCGGAGCGTCATACACGAATGGCGGCCTCTCCCTCGCCGGCGGCTATACCGTCAGCAAGGTGGACAACACCACGGCGCTGGTCGACGGCGTCGCCAGCACCACGGCATCAACCACTGCTGACGGTCTGGCCTACGACAATCCGATCGTTCAGTTTGAAAACATTACGTCGAATGAGATCGGCCGGATCGGCGGTCAATATGTGTTCGGGCCTTTCATTGCCGGTGCGGCGTATAGCAACTCGAAGTTCCATCAATTCGATTCCGGCGCAACCCTGACATTTAACAGCGGCTCCGGGTTCCTTCATTACGCGCTGAATTCCGCACTGAGCCTCGCCGCCGGCTACAGCTATACGAAGGCGACGGGCGAAGGCGCGTCGGCAAGCTACAACCAGCTCTCTCTCGCCTCGGATTACTACCTCTCCAAGCGCACCGACATCTACCTCAGCGCGGTCTACCAAAGAGCAAACGGCCAGACGCTCGACAACCTCGACAATCTGGTGCCGGCGACGGCTTCAGTGGGTGACGAAGGCTTCTACGGTACGAGCCGCGAGCAGGCGTTGGCGGTGCTCGGGATGCGTCACCGGTTCTAGCTGTTCGAGTTCTTCTAGCTCGCGCCTTTCGAATATTTGAACGTACCTTGTGCGCTGGCGATCAGGATATGGTCGTCCACCCAGGCCTCGCCGCGCGAGAAGAAGATCGAGCGGCCCTGACGTTCGAGAAAGCCCTTCGCGGTCACGTATTCGCCGAGTCCCTTGTCGAGATAGTTGGTTGTCAGCGACAACGTGAACGCGTGCCGTGCGGCTTGCCCCGGCTCGGCGTATAACCCGGCGTATCCGGCTGCGGCATCGAGCAGGGTGGCGATCGCGCCGCCCTGCAATACGCCCTGGCGGTTGAGCTTGCTGGGATCGATCGACATGCGCAGCTCCGCATAGCCCTCGCGCCATTGCGTCAGGCGCACGCCGAGAGATTCGAGGAAGGGATTGTCGATGGGATGGTCCGACATGCTGGGGCCTTTTGAAAACGCGCTGCGGTTAGCGACGGTTGCGGAAGATTGAGACGTGGCTCAACCGCACCAGCATACCCGCTCGCCCGAAATGCCGTCGCCCCACTCCTCTCTTACCGCGTCCCGCCGTCCTGCGTCATCACCAGCGCGAGCGACGACGCCAGAATCGATTTGGCCAGCGCGTCGTCATCTACGGCACGAGCGAGCGTAATAGCGCCGACGATCGTCGCGACGATGCCAAGCGCCGCTTTCTCGTCGCCATCGCCGGCGCCCTCGCCCTCGCCCTCGCCGCCCGACGTGGCCTGCGCAATGCGTGCCGTAAATTCGTGCAGATAGCGCGTCAACAATGCCCGGATGTCAGGGTTCGCATGCCGCGCCTCGCCCGCCAGCGCACACAGTGCACAACCGCTGCCGGGATTCTTGACGTGGCGCTCGTCGAGGAACGCCTCGGCAATCGACTGCAGCGGTGTCTCGTTCCGCTTGCCGGGTTTGCTTTCGCGCGCCGCCATGCGCGCCCGGCTTTGCGTGAGCGCGTACTCGAGCGCCTCCACGATCAAGGCATCGCGCGACGCGAAGTGACCATAGAACGCCCCATGGGTGAGCCCCGCACTGCGCATGCAGTCGGCCACGCCGAGCGCCTCGATGCCGTGCTCGCGAATCTGCCGCGACGCATTCTCCAGCACCCGTTGCCGGCTCTCAGCCTTCTGTGCCTGCGAATAGCCCATTTTCTTCTCCGTGACGCTTGACAATCTGCATGATGAGCATAATACTGAAATTGTGCATGATGATCAACATACAGATTTCGAGTGTTGGCAATGCTCGTGATGGTTCGGATGCGGCGGCTGCCCAGCGCCGCGTAACAGGTTCTGGCAAGGCGAGCCGGCGCGGCTTTGGACGCGATCTCGCGGCGCTTTACACAGGAGAAGGAAGATGCGTTTTACTGGAAAAACCGCGCTCGTGACGGGCGGCAACAGCGGGATTGGCTTTGCTGCGGCACAACTTTTGATCGCAGAAGGCGCTCGCGTCGTCGTGACGGGGCGCGATCGCACGAAGCTGGATAACGCGGTGGCCGAACTGGGTGAAAACGCCCTCGGCATCGCTGTGGATCTGGACGAGCCGGCCGCGATCGATTCGATGTTCAAGCAGATTCAAGAGACCTACGGGTCGCTTGATATTGTGTTCGCCAACGCCGGCATCTCCGGTCCGACGCCGCTCGGCGGTACGACCGCGGCCGCGTTCGAAGCGATTCTGCGCACCAACCTCACCGCGGTTTTCCTCACCGTCCAAGGGGCGCTGCCGTTGATGAGCGCGGGCGGTGCGGTCGTCCTGAACGGCTCGGTCATGCGCGAACTCGGCTCGCCGGGCTCGGCAGCTTATTCCGCCACCAAGGCAGGCGTGACCGGCATGGCAAAAGTGTTTGCCTCTGAACTCGTCACGCGCGGCATCCGCGTGAACACGGTGATTCCGGGCGGCACGCGCACGCCGATCTGGACGCGCGGCGCGAGAACGGGCGCGACCATCGACGGGACCGAACAAGCGCTTGCAGCAGGCATTCCGCTCGCGCGTTTCGCCACGCCGGAAGAAGTGGCCAAAGCCGTGCTGTTCCTCGCGTCGGATGACGCCTCGGGCACCACTGCGGCGGAAATCGTGGTCGACGGCGGCACGACGGGTGCACCGTGGGGCGCGCCGCTGTTTCGCAAGGGATAAGGAGAGGGCCCGAGGCCCGCTTTCCTGATGCAGTGCCGTCGCTGGCCGTGCGCCCGAATCCGCGTAAGCGATTCGGGCGTTAGCCTTAGCGGCGCTTCATCAACCAGATAAAAAAGATCCCGCCAATTGCAGCCGTCGCCACGCCGATCGGCAAGTCTTCGGGCGCAATGAGCGTGCGGGCCGCCACATCCACCCAGATCAGGAAGATCGCGCCGGACAGCGCGGTCACCGGCAACAGGCGCCGGTGATCGGTGCCGACGAAGCGGCGCGCGATATGCGGAATCATCAAGCCGACAAAGCCGATCGACCCGCTCATCGCGACCATGACGCCGGTCATCAGGGACGCCACCACGAACACCTGAACACGCAGCGCAGAGACGTTGATGCCCAGGGTCGACGCGGTCTGATCGCCCGCCATCACGGCGTTCAACGAACGCGCCGTTGCGCTCAGCATCACGAATCCGCCTGTGAGGACCACGGCAGGGATCACGAGCAGATTCCAGCGCGCGAGGCCAAGACCGCCGAGCATCCAGAACAGTACGGATGACGAAGCACGGTGGTCGCCCATAAAGAGCATCAGGTTCGCCATTGCCATCACAAAGAACGACACCGCGACGCCCGACAGCAGCAAGCGGTCCGAATTGAGGCGGCCATGCCGCATGGCCACCGCGATGACGACAAACATCGCCAGCAAGGCGCCGACAAACGCGGCAATCGGCAGCGTCGCGATGCCGATGGTCTCGCCCAGAAACAGGATGACGGTCACGGCACCGAGCGTCGCGCCCGAGGTCACCCCGAGCAGATGAGGATCGGCCAGCGAATTGCGGGTCACGGCCTGCAGGACCGCACCCACCAGCGCCAGCCCGGCCCCCACCAGTCCGCCGAGAATGATGCGCGGAAAGCGGATCAGCCAGACGATGCTGTCCTGTCCGGCGGACCATGTTCCAGCGCGCTCGCGTCCCGTGACCAGTCCCAGCAGATGGCTGCACAGAATCCGCCACGTCACCGACGGCGCGATCCGCACCGGCCCGATGCCGATCGACACGACCGCGGATACGGCGAGCAATGCCAGCAGGCAAACCACCAACACGTTCACGCCGTAACGCCGCTCGCCCGCAGCAATCCACGCACGTCGTGGCGCCGCCCCGTCGTGCGCTGCTCCGCTCACGCTGTCATTGCGTCGGATAGACATCGGTATGGGCCGCCGTGATTACTGGAACGCAGCCGGATGCAGTCCCTTCGCGATCGTCGCGATGGCACGCACATTGGCGACGCCAGGCGTCGCGTCGTCATACGGAAGGACGATGAAGCGGTTGTTCTTCACCGCATCCATCTGGTTCAGCGCGGGGTTGTTGCGCAGGAAGGCTTCCTTTTGCGCCGCGGTGACGCTGCCGTAATCGACAATCACAATCGCTTGCGGATTGCGCGCCACCACCGTCTCCCAGTTCACCCGTGTCCAGCTATCGTCGAGATCGTCCATCACGTTGCGACCGCCCGCAGCGGCAATCAACGCGGTGGGAATCGCTTCTCGGCCCGCCGTAAAGGGACGATCCTCGCCGCTATCGTAGACGAACACGCTGACCGGCTTGCCGTCGCCGGCCGCTTTCGACGAGAGGGTCTGGATCTTCGTCTGCATATCCTTGATGAGCGTATCGGCGCGGTTCTCGACGTCGAAGATCTTGCCGAGATTCGCCAGGTCGCGATACACGTCGCCGAGCGAGGCAGGCGGGCGCTTCATCACATGAGCGCACGACTCCGTCAATTCGTAGACCTTGATACCGAGCGGCGCCAGCGTCGCAGGCGTGAGATCGCCGCCCACCTTCATGCCGTAGTTCCAGCCCGCGAAATAGAAGTCGGCATTCGCGCCGACCAGCGTCTCGACCGACGGATACTCTTTCGAAAGCTCCGGCAACGTGCCGAGCGCCTGCTTGAGTTCCGCCGTGCCCGTGTTCCAGCCACTCACGCCGGTATAGCCGGCCATGCGGTCTTTCAGGCCGAGCGCGATCATCATGCCGGTCAGATTCACGTCGTTACTGATGGCACGCTGCGGTGGCCCTGCGAACGTGACGTCGCGGTTGCAACTGCGGATCGTCACGGGGTAGGTCGTCGCCGAAGCGGTGGACAGCGTGGCGGCGGCCAGCAGGCCGGTCACGATCGCGCCGCTCAGGCAGCGGGACATAAAACGCTTAGGCACGGGTTGTTTCTCCATGTGTGAGTAAGGTAATGCGCGGATAGCCGGACACGGGATGCGCATCGACAATCGCGGCCACCCCGAATACGTCGGCGAGCAAGGATTCGGTGATCACTTCGTGAGGCCTGCCATGTGCGACGATTTCGCCGTGGTGGATAACGTACAACCGGTCGCAATAGGCTGCGGCCAGATTCAGGTCGTGAATCGTCGCCAGCGTCGTCATGCCCATGCGGCGCAACAGCGAAAGCAATTCGATCTGATGCTGCAGATCGAGGTGATTGGTCGGCTCGTCGAGAATCAGCAAGCTGGGCTGCTGGGCGAGCGCCCGCGCCAACAACACGCGCTGCTTTTCGCCGCCGGAGAGCGTGTCGAAGTGCCGCTCTCTCATGGCAGACATGCCCACCTTTTCAAGCGCGGCATCGACGATGGCGGCATCTTCCGGCGTATCGCCGCCAAACAGCCTCTTATGCGGCGTACGCCCCATATAGACCACGTCGAGCACGGTCAGGCCGAAATCCTCGGGGAATTCCTGCAAGACGACCGCAGCGCGCAAGGCGAGCCACTTCGCCGGCTTCTTCCAGATGTCGTCACCATCAAGCTGGATCGTCCCGGCGAGCGGCGTGTTGAAGCGGAAGGCGCAACGCAACACGCTGCTCTTGCCGCTGCCGTTCGGTCCGACCAGGCCGACGAACTCGCCCGGTTTTGCAGCGAGCGTGACCGCCCGAAGAATCCTGGCCGCGCGCTCGCCCTCGGCGCCGGGCGACCAGTCGATTTCCGACACCTGCAATAGCGACATGCCTGATTCTCCGGGACACAAAATAGCCCACTTAGAACGTGTAGGAAACCTTACCAAACGCCGTCCGGCCCAACGAGTTGTAGCCGTATGCCGTCACGTACTGGCGGTTAAACAGGTTCGACAGATTCGCAGACAGCGTGAGGTGCGAATTGACCTTGTACGCGGCACGCAGTCCGACCGTGGTGTACGACGGCAGATAGATCGAGTTCGCCTGGTCGTCGAACGTCGAGCCGCCGTAAAGCAGCGTGACCCCCGTGCTAAGCGCGTGCAGGTGGAACTCGTCCCACGTGTGATCGAGATTCAGGCTGACGGTTTGACGCGGACGGCGGTTCAGCCAGGTCTGGTCCGTGACGTCCTGCGGATTCAGAATGCCGATCGCAAGACTGATGGGCGTCGAGTTGCCGAGCGTGCCCTTGTACGAGAGATCGATACCTTGAATGTGCGCCCGACCCACGTTCACCGGCAGAAAAGTCACCGAGTCGTACGTAATGAGATTGTGGACGCGCGTGTCGTACACCGCCGCCGTGAAGGTGCCGAACGAGGTGGCGGCATCCAGCGCGGCTTCGACCGTATCGCTGCGCTCGGGCAGCAGGTTCGGATTCGCGTAACCCGGATAGTACAGATCGTCGAACGTCGGCAGACGGAATGCATTGCCATACGAAAGCCGCGCCGTATAAACCGGCGTGATCGCATAGGCCACTGCGACATTGCCGGTATTGACCGACTGGCCTTCGACAATCTCGTGGCGTCCAGCGAGGAACACCGTCAAGTCACCCAGCGTGGCCGATTGATGCAGCGACACGGCCGAGTCGTTGCGAGTCGGCACGCCCGAGGGAATGTCGATGGGCAGGAAGGCTTGCTCGCGCGAAAAATCGTACGCGAGTTTCGTCTCGCCGGACAGCGGCAGATTGAACAGCTTGAGACCGCGCTCCTGATGCGTCAGCGAAGTCGACGTGCTCAGGCGCGTCGAGTCGATTTCGTCAGTCGGGATACCGGGCGTGTTCGAGTACAGGAACTGCCGGTCGTTGGCGTAGCCGAAGGACTGGTCGAACTGCGTGGACGGCGTGATGTCCAGGTGGAACGCTACACCCGTCGTCAGTTGATGATCGAGTTGCCGGTCGTCGCCGCCCGCATTGTCGTACGAGAGGTCGGACTTGTGGTACAGCGCAAACGTGGAGATCGACCAGTTGTCGTGCGCGTAGCCGAGGCGTGCGTCGATGTTCTGCGCATGGTACGGGTTACGGCCATCTTCGTGGCCATAGGCCCAGGGCTCGGTCGCGTCGATGCCCGCAGTGTTGTAGTCGTGCAGGCCCAGCGAATAGGTCAGCCCCGACAACGCGGCGAGGGGTCCGGTGGACGGAATGCTGCCCGACGTGCGGATCTGCGTATCGAAGGTCTTGTTCGAGCCGCCGCCTGCGGAAACCGTGGTCTGGTTCGGTTGATTCGAAGCGTGATTGGTGAACAACTGCACGACACCGCCCATCGCATCCGCGCCGAACGATGCGGCCGCCGGGCCCGAGATGACTTCGACGCGATCGAACGCGGCGGTCGGCAGATCGGCCCACTCGGCCTGGCCGGTGGTGGCGGAGCCGACCCGGACGCCATCGATAAACACCGCGACCTGATTCGCCGACGAACCGCGGATACTGACGCCAGCAGAAGAACCGGGGCCGCCGTTTTGCGAAATCGTCACGCCGGGCAGCGTGGCGAGCGCTTGCGTAATGCTGGGGTCGATCGGCGACAGACGATCCAGATCCGCGCGGGTGAGCACCTGCGTCGAGGCGTAGCGTTGATCGAACGATTGCGGCAAGTGCTGGGTGTCGCCGGTCACTAGAATGTTCGGCAGCGTGGTGGTGGCCGGAGACTGCTGGTCCGCCTGCGGCAACGACGAATCGTCCGCGGCATAGGCCATCTGGCACGTCGAGACGGTCAGCGCAGACGTGATGATGAAACGACGGAACTTCATAAGGGACATCCTGATTATTAGAAGACTGGATGACATGCAGTGCGCGCGGACGCGGTCATTCGGTGTCCGATCCAGGCCATGGCGAAACGCATGCCTCATGAAGGGAAGCGCAGTGCGGTCAGGCCATGGTGGAGGCGACGCAATCGCGCGCTTAACGCGCCTCAGCGGCGCGGCTGTTCATGCGCCGAAGCAAGCGTCGACAGACAGGCGCGACGAATATTCGCCACGGGCCGCGAAGCGGGACAGTCAAAGGAATACGGATCTGGCGGTGAGTCCAGATTGCAGGCGAAGTCGGCCATGCGGATAGCTCCTGGGGATTACGCGCCCCAAAGTCGGAAGAGGGATACGACGCCGAGGTCTGACTTCCGGTTCAGGCTGAACCGGTCACAGTGGCGCGACCGCGCTGGAGTTTCACCAGCTTCCACGAGTCGTATGCGCGGCATTTTACGTGCGAATCAATGCCGCCTGGATAAATTCCGGGCCGGCGTTGGATGGATGAGACATGACAGGACGAAGCTCGTGCCGGTCTGCGTGACAATGGATATCGCTGCATCGAAAGAAGCCGCGCGAGCGAGGGCGCTTGAACTGCTATGCTTGCCAGTCTAAGAAACTGGATGACCCATGCTTAGATTCGACAATCTGTGCAAACGCTACGGCGAGCGCACTGTCTTTCAGGGACTGCATTTCAGCGCCAGCGCCGGGTGCGTTGCCTTGAACGACGAAAGCGGCAGCGGCAAGTCGACGCTGCTAGGCGTCCTCGCCGGCGAGATCGAAGCGGACACGGGCGAGGTCTGGCTCGGCGGCCATTCGCTGCGCAGCGCGCCGCTCGCGGCGAAGTCCGCCCTCACCTACGTGCCCGAAGACTGCCTGACGTATCCGCTCGAGACGGGTCGAGATTTTCTCGAACGCGTAGCCACGCAAAGAAAAGCGGCGCTAGAGAATCGCACGCTGGAGCTGGCCGAACGCTTCGGCCTCGCGCCTCATCTCGAGAAACGCTTCGAGCAGATGTCGTTCGGCACACGCAAGAAAATGTTCCTGACGGCGGCATCGATCGGGGCACCTACCGTCCTGATTGCGGACGAACCGGGCGGTGGCCTCGACGCCGCCGCGCGCGCTGTCCTGATCGATCTGTTCAAACAGTTGGGCCAGGACCGGGTGGTTTTCTTCACCAGCTACGATGCGGCCTTGACGCAGGCGTGCGAAGCGAAAGCGATCAGCTTCGCGGATCTCGCCAGGCGCGCCTGACGAAGACTCTCTCGCCGTTCGCTCGAACGAACATGCGTGAACCCGCAGCACGCCATCGTACGCATCAAGGATGCAGCGATAGCCCCTTGACCGCCTTGTCGACCATCTTCCTCGGCCCGCGCAGCGCAATGCCGACCAGCTCGGGTTGATCGACGGATTCGGCATGGAACGCGGCGCGATTGTCGTCGTCGTTGCCGGTGGAGAACATCGCCTTCACGTAGACCGCAATGGTCAGCTCGCGTTGCTGGCCCTGCTGAAACGCTCGCAGAAGCCCCGACGCGTCGCCGCCATAGATCATCATGGGCTGCCCAAGCAAGGCGGCGTATTGCCGTCCGTTCGCGTCCTCGTAGGGTTTCCCGATCGCTTCGGGCGCTGCCGCCGCCATGCCGGTGGCAAGAAAAGCGGTGACGTTCAGCTTCTGCCACGAGGCCAGGTCGTCACGCACCACCAGCGCAACCTTCGTATCGAACTCCATTCCTTCCATTCCTTTGCCGTATCGCGTTGACTCATCCCCTGGGCGATGCCAGCGGGACAATGAGACCTGCCGAAGCCGTGCTACGCTGACTTCGCGGCACGAATCCCGTCAGACCTTCTCGGCAAGACTAAACGTGGCTTGACGCCAAGTCTGGAAGATTTGTGCAGCGTTTGCCGTAGTGCGCAGGGGTCAGCCCGTAGGCGCGGCGAAACCACCGCCCCAGGTGACTCTGATCGGCAAAGCACAGCGCGTGTGCGACCTCGGCCGGCGCCATGCCGCGTGCAAGCCACTGGCGTGCTTTGGTCAGCCGCAACTGGATCAGATAGGCATGCGGTGCAAGCCCGAAACTGGCCTTGAACGCACGCGAGAGACGAAAGCGGTCCACCCCGCAGGCCGCCGCCAGATCGTCGAGGCCGATGTCGTCGTACAGACGCGCGTGCAGATAATCACGTGCACGTTGTGCGACCGGTGGGATGCAGGGATCGCCCTCATGACGCACACGCCAGCCGAGATGGCGGCTCAGGTGTTCAAGCAGGCTGTCGGTGGCCGCCTGCTGGACGAGGCGAGTCTCTTCGCTACGCAACACGCGAAACAGTGTCGCGATCGACGCGACGAGTCCCATGTCGTCGCTCAAGGTTGCGGGGAATTGCGGCTGCCCCGTCGCGGGCACGGCCTCCGACCATGCTCTCAGTTCGCGCGTGAGCCAATCGGGCTGCAGGTACAGCATCGAATAGGTGAAGCCGCCTTCCGCTGGAGCGTGGCCGTCGTGGATATCGCCCGGTTCCAGCATGAGCACGTGGCCCGGCGTGCTTTGCACGCGCGCGCGGCGGCAATCGAACTGCTGCACGCCTTGCTCGGTGAAACCGATGAGGTACGCGTCATGCCAGTGCGGATCGTAGGCATGCCCTTCGAAATGCGCACGCAACGTTTCTATCCCGGTGCGTTCGTGCTGGTGTAGATCGACCCAGTTGTGTGCAGGCATGGGACGTCACTCCCGGCGGCCCGGCCAGCGGTCCTGAACATAGCGCGCCCAGCTCCGCCACGGCGGGTCAGCGAACAGGATCAGCGCCCCGAGCGCAAGCAAACCGCAGAACAGGAACGTGCCTCGATAGCCGACCCCGGCGACCAGCAAGCCCGACAGCACGCCCGACAGAATCGAGCCGACCCGGGCCGAGTTGAAGAATAGCGCCGTGGCCTGGCCGGGCGAGCGCGGCATCAGGTCCTGCACATAGGTCATGCCGAGGCACGAGGTCACCGCAACCACGAACGCGTTGAGCGCCTGCATCGGAATCAGGAACGACACCGAACCGACCGCGGCCACGCAGATGAAATACAGCATATGCACGCCGGCGCACGCAGCGAGCCAGCGCAGCTTGTTCAGCGAGGAACCGCGCGCGCCCAGCGCCAGCATCATCGGAATTTCGAGGAAAGCGCCGAGGCCGAGCATGATCGAGACGTCGATGCGGGTGCCGTGCAGACCGTGGACGACGTAAAGCGGCAGCACGATCATCGTCGCGTTGGCGGCGAGGCCGATCAGTGTCAGCGCCAGCACCGAGCGCCAGATGATGCGCGCCGGTGCAACCGGATGGACGAAATCCGGCTCGACCGGCGTCTCGGGTTCGACGGTGGTGACTTCGAGCGACGAGGCCGGGTCGCCGGGGACGTGGTCCGGCACGCCGGGCACGTCGCCATCCGCGGCCTCGGGCATGCGCCAGATGATGGCGCCGCACGCGACAAAGCACGCCGCCGCGAACAGAAACAGGCCGTAAAAGCCGATCCCGGCGAGCACCAGCGCGCCCACCGAAGGCCCGAACACCCACGCCACCGAAAGCACCGTGCGCAGCGTCGCCGTGGCAAAGGTCCGCTCGGACTCGCTCGTCACCGGCAACGCGGCGCGGCCGAACGAGAACACCAGCGACAGCGCCGAGCCGCCCGCGCCGAGGAAGGCAATCCCAATGATGAGGAGCGCGCGGTAGTCGCGCACGAAACACAACAGCAGGAAACCCAATGCCGCCGCGCCCAGCGCCGCCAGCAGCAGTGTGCGGTGATGCCCGTGGCGATCGGACCATTTGCCGGCCCAGCCGCTCGCCGCCACCCCGCTCGCCGCAATCAGCGTCATGAACAGGCCGAGCCTGAGCGGCGTCATCCCGGCTCGCTCCACGCCGAACAGCGACAGGTACGGCGCGGTGAACGACATGGCAACCCCCAGCATCAGGGTCGCGCCCGCCAGCGACATGAAGGACGGGATGCGCGTGAGACTGACGAGCCGGGAGTAGTTCATCGATGACGCGAAGTAATGCTGACTGCATGCGTCATCGCGGCGAATCCGCTCAGTGCGCGCAGTTGGCTAACGGCAATGCGCGTGCACCGACAGCCCCAAAAAGTAGCCGGTACGACGCACGGGGGAACCCGCAGTATGCCAAAGCTTGCTGGATCGTGTTAGCACGTTGGCTGTCGACGTCAGTGCATTTCGATCCATGCCGCCACGTCGGACGGCCCGGTTTCGCGGCCGCCCAGCACGAAACGCGCGCCCTCCGGGGCCGGCACGCGCCATGCCGTGTCCCCGTAATTCAAGGCGAAACGCAGGTTGCCGAGACGGCGCAAGCGGCCGCCCTCCGGCAGCGTCAGCACCTCGATGCCGGCGTCGCGCACGCAGCGTTCCAGCACGGCACGCTGCAACGCCGGATCGAAACAGGCCGTCGTCATGCGAACCCGGCCGGCCTGCACGACAGCCGGCACGCCGTCGTCGAACACCGCCGTGACGTCGACACCGGGCCCCGGCTCAACGTGGTCGCGCCAGCTTCGGCCCTCGCCTCGTACGCCGTCGAACGTCGCCGCCGGCCGCAGTGACGGGCGCAGCGATTCGCTTTGCGACACCCGCACGTTCAGAACGGCCTGCAGCGGGCCCGGAGGAAGCGTGGCGGGGATCGTGAAGTCCGCGGTCTTCGAGCCGGTCCTCGGCCCGAATAGCCAATGTGCCTGGCCAGCCTGGATCTGCGCAACCAGCGCGTCCGGCACGACCGGCAACGACGGCGCGACCACCAGCCGGTAGCCGCTCAGATCGGCGGTCGCCGGCAGCAGATCCACGTCCACGCCCATCTCGCGCAGGCACGAGTACCACTCGAAGACGAGGCGTTGATAATCGAAATCGGCGCCGTGGCGCTGGATCTGCACGATCCAGTCCGCCGGATAGTCGAACAGCATAGCCACGCGGGCCTGCGTGACCTGGGCCGTGGCGGCCGGATCGAAGGTCGGATCGAAGCTTGCCAGTTCACGCGCCACCTGGGCGATCTCGTGGCCGCCGGCGGTGAGCTTGTCGTCCGGCGCGTTGATGCCCGAATGCATCTGCTCCTGCGCGAAAGGCGCCTGGCGCCAGCGGAAATACGACACCAGTTCGGCACCGTGCGCGAACGCCTCCCACGTCCAGAGACGCGCCATGCCCGCCTTCGGCACCGGGTTGTACGGCGCCCAGTTGACCGGCCCGACCTGCTGTTCCATCACCCACATGCGCCCCTTGCCGACGCCGCGATACAGATCGTGATTGAAGGCCGGAATGTCCGGATGCCCCGTGCGTGCCCAGCGGTGCTTGTCGGCGTCGTCGAACCACAGCACCTCCGTGCGCGGCAGCGGATAACTGTCCCACGCGGCGACATCCAGCCCGCTTTCGGCGAATTCGTAGTGATCGAAGCTCGTGAAAAAGCCCATGAAGTTGTGCAGCAGGTCGCGCCCCGGCGCATGCTCGCGAATCAGTTCGCCCTGCAAGCCATGGAAGCTCGCCACCTCGCTCGACATGAAACGCCGGAAGTCGAGCCAGTGGCTCGGATTCGCGTCGGTGGGCGTGCGGTTCGGCAGACCGATCTCTGCGAAGCTGCGGTACTCCATGCTCCAGAACACGTTGCCCCACGCTGCGTTCAAGCGCTCCACTTCGCCGTAGCGCGCCGCGAGCCATCCGCCGAAACGCCGGCGGGCGGCCTCCGTGTAGCTCGGCGCGGTGTCATGGCAAGCCAGTTCGTTATCGGTCTGCCACGCGATCACCGCGGGATGCGTGCCGTAACGCCGCACCATCTGCGTCACGATGCGCGCGCAGTGCTCGCGGTAGATCTCGCTCGAGATATCGTAGTGCCGCCGCGAGCCGAAATTGAGCGTGATGCCGTCCTTGTTGACCGGCAAGATCTCGGGGTGCAGGTCGACCAGCCACCTGGGCGGTGTCGCCGTCGGCGTGCCGAGGATGACCTTCAGACCGTGCGTGGCGAGCACCTCGATGGCGCGATCGAGCCACGCCCATTCGTAGCGCCCCGCTTCGGGCTCCATCCTGCTCCACGCGAATTCGCCGATCCGTACGCGGCTGATGCCCAGTTCCGCCATCCGGCGCGCATCGCTTTCCCATTGATGCTGCGGCCATTGCTCGGGGTAATAGCAGACTCCTAGATGCATGGTGCTCCCGCTAGATGTTGTGATCGTAGTGACCGTTGCGCTCGCAACGGTCGCGGCCCGCGCGGCTATCCCTTGGTGGCGCCGAACGTGAGTCCGGTCACAAAGTGCTTCTGCATGGCAAAGAACATCGCGACCGACGGCAGCGCGGCCAGCACCGAGCCTGCGGACACGAGATTCCACGAGGTCGTCCACTGGCCCTTGAGCGCCGCGACGCCCACAGTGATAGGCGCTGCGTCATCGCCTTGCGTGAGACAGAGCGCCCAGAAATAGTCGTTCCACACAAACGTGAAGACGAGGATGCCGAGTGCCGCAAGTGCGGGCCGTACCAGCGGCAGCACGATGCGCGTGTAGATCGCCCACTCGCTCGCCCCCTCTATGCGCGCGGCTTCGATCAGTTCGTACGGCAACGCGCGGATGAAGTTACGCAAAAACAGCGTGCAAAAACCGGTCTGAAAAGCCGTGTGAAACAGCACCAGTCCTAACACCGTGTTGTACAGGCCGAGCGCCAGTGTCAGTTGCCGGACCGGAATCATCAGGATCTGCACCGGCACGAAGTTGCCCGCCACGAAGATAGCCAGCAGCAGCAAATTGCCGCGAAAGCGGTAGTTCGCCAGCGCGTGTCCCGCCATCGAGGCCAGAAAGATCGACACCGCCACCGACGGCACCGTGATCAGCACGCTGTTCCAGAAGTAGTGGAGCATCGGCGTTTGCGTGAGCGCCGTGCCGTAGTTTTCGACCAGCGCGAAGTGTTCGGGCCAGCCCCAGTAATTGCCTGCCGAGAGTTCGTCGCTGGAGCGGATCGACGTCACCAGCACCGCGAGCAACGGCAACAGCCACAGCAGCAACGCGCACGGCAACGAGAGCTTGTAGAGCAGGCGGCTGCCTGGGCGCCAGCGGGAAACGGGCATCGGATACATGTCGGTTCCTCAGGTTTCGCTGCGCACGAGACGCCGCAATTGCCACACGATGAAGATCAGCATGATCATGAACAGCACCACCGCGATCGCTGCTGAGTAGCCTTCGCGGTAGTACTTGATCGCCTGGTCGTACATGAAATAGGCGAGCACCGTGGAGCTGTCGAAGGGGCCGCCGCCGCTCATCACCGAGATCAGATCGAAGCTGCGCAGCGCGCCGATCACCGTCAGCACCACGGCCATGAACGTGGCGGGCCGCAGTTGCGGCAGGATCACGTGCCATAGCAGCTTCAAGCCCTCGGCGCCCTCCATGCGGGCCGCTTCGATCACTTCGCTGTTGATGCCCGTGAGCCCGGTCAGGTAGAGAATCATGCAGAACGGAATCTGCGGCCATAGCGCGGCGAAAATGATGCCGTAGGTCACGTAACGCGGATCGCCCAGCACCGGCACGCCGTGTCCGACGATCAGCTTCAGCAAGCCGAAGGTCGGATCGTAGAACCAGCCGAACACCAGCCCCACCACCACGCCCGGCAACACGAACGGCGCGAAGAACAGCGATTTCACCAGCCGGATGCCGCGCACGCTCTGGTTCAGATACAGCGCGAGCGCGAGACCGCAGGGTGGCGCGAGCAGAAACAGCACGAGCCAGATGACGTTGTTTTTCAGCGCCGTATAGAACGTGTCGGAGTGCAGCAGTTCGCGGTAGTTGTCGAGTCCCGCGAACACGCGCGGCGTCATGCCGTCCCAGTTATAGAAGCTCAGCACGATGCTGCTGATCACCGGGTAGATCACATAGACCGCAAACAGCAGGCCGCCCGGCAACAGGAACAGCAAGGCCGCGCGATTGCGCCGGCGGCTGAGCGGCGCGGGCGCCTTGCGGCGCTCGCGGCTGACGGGCACGGCTTTGTCGGACAGGGTGGTGGACACGTTCGCCTACTTCTTGTAGATCCGCTGGCGGAACTGTTCGAGGTGGTTCAGGATCTGGTCGATCTGGCCAGGGTCGCTATAGAACTGCTGCATGCCCTTCATGCCTTCGTCGGCCATTTCCTTGGTCATGTCGCGGTCGTAGAACTGCGCGACACCGCCAGGGGTGCTCGAGAGGATCTGGAAGCCGATCTTCGAGATCGGATCCTGCGGCTCCGGCGCCTGGTTGTTCGACGGCAACTGACCCCAGCCCTTCGCCAGTTCGCCGTTGATCTGCGGTTGCGCCATGAACGCGAGCAGGCGGTGCGCGTCCTTCCTGTTGGTGGCCTTTGCGGGGATCATCAGGATGTTGACCGGACCGTCTTCGGCCATCGGCACGGCCGCGTCGATCACCGGGAAGCGGAAGTAACTCATCTTGTCGCGCGTGGCTTCCGGCAAGCCCGCCGCGAAGAACGTCCCCATCAGCATCATCGCGGCCTGGCCGTTGACGAGCAGCGGGCTCACCGAATCGACGTCATACGAGAGCGCGTTGTCGACGAAGTACTTGTCGTCGATCAGCGTCTTCCACGTCGCATAGACCTTGCGCACGCGCGGGTCGGTGTAGGCGATCTCGCCCGCCATCAGTTGCTCGTGAAACGCGTAGCCGTTGATGCGCAGGTCGAGATAGTCGAACCACGCTGCCAGTGTCCACGAATCCTTGGCCGGCACGGCGATCGGCGCAATGCCCGCCGCCTTCAGCTTCTTGCAGTCGGCGAGGAACTCGTCCCACGTCTTGGGTTCGCCGGCAATGCCTGCTTTCTCGAACAGGTCCTTGCGATAGAAGAAGCCGTACGAGTCGTAGCCGAGCGGCGCGGCGTATTGCTTGCCGGCGTAGGTGGAAGGCGGTTTGACCGCGGCGTAGGTCTGGTTCCAGCCGTCCTTCTGCCAGTCGGCGCTCAGATCATCCAGCAGGCCGCGCCTCGCGAAATAAGCCATGCGCTCGCCGTTGTGCCAGCTCAGCACATCAGGCGGATCCGTCGCGAGCCAGCCGGACATCTGCACCTTGTAGGCCTCCTCACCGACGTAGGTCACTTTCAGGTCGACGTCGGGATTGGCCTTCTCGAACTGATCGAAAGCGCTTTGCCACACCGCGCGCTGATTGCCGCGTGCGGATACCGTAACCCTCAGCGTCGCGGCGTCCGCATAGCTTGCAGCGGTCATCGCAAGACACGCGATACCCGCCAGCAAAAACTTCCCAGCTTTGAATTTCATGGTTGTCTCCAATATTCAATTTATGGTGGCTGTTTCCGGGCCGCGGCTCGCAGAATTTAAGCGCTTAAATTTTTCGGCGTAAAAATCGCTCTTTGAATTAACATGTGTTCCTCCTGTGTCTGAACGTGAAAGTAGCCGAGCTGTTCCGGACACGCAACCCTTACGACAACGTCTCAACATATGGGCGAAACGCTCCTCAAGCGGCCATACGCCACAGCTCACCGCTCGTTTACCCTCGCTGCGGTGCGCCATTCATGGTGACGCTCGCTGAAGTCGCGCAACGCGCCCAGGTCACTGCGGCCACGGTATCCAACGTGTTACGCAATCCTCAGAAGGTTAAACCGACCACCGTGGAACGCGTCATGGCAGCGGTGCGCGAACTCGGCTACCGCCCTAACCTCACGGCACGGGCACTGGCCGAAGGACGCACTTCCACGCTCGCGTTGATGCTGTCGAATATCTCGAACCCGTTCTATCCGGAGTTCGTGCTGGAGGCTGAAACCGCGGCACGGCGGCGCGGCTATTTCCTGCTGGTGTGCAACACGGACGACAACCCGGCAATTGCGCGTGCTTACCTCGACAAGATCGCCGGCACGCTGGCCGCCGGTGTGATCGTGATGAACACCGACGTCAGCGCAGGCGAACTCGCCGACATCGCGCAGCGCGGCTCGGCGCTCGTGCTGTGCATGTGGGAGAGCGCGCAGGCGACGCGGGCGCTGCCATGCGTCACCGTCGACTACACGCATGCGGGTGGTCTCGCCGCTGCGCATCTGTATGAACTCGGTCATCGGAGGATCGGCGCGCTGCTGGGGGAAGGGTCCGGTGGACCGCAATCGGTGCGTCTTCGAGGCTTCGTCGAGGCATTGGCGGCGCGAGGTGTCGCTGCAGACGCCGTGAAGGTTCATGCGTGCCGCGATTCGATCGAGGCGGGCTACGACGCGGCCCGCGCGCTGCTCAGCGAGCAACCCAAGCTGACGGCACTGTTTGCGACCAACGACCTGATGGCCATCGGTGCGATCCAGGCCGCTGCGGATATCGGCAAGCGCGTGCCGCAGGATCTGTCGGTGATCGGCCTCACCAATATCCACCTCGCGCATCAGTTCCGTCCTGCGCTCACCACGGTCGGTTTTCCGACCGCCGCGATCGCATCGATCGCGGTCGCGCTGACCATCGACCGTATCGAAGGCATCAAACCCAAACGCGATGCGTATAAGGTGCCGCTAGCGGAACTGGTGATTCGCGATACGACGGCGCCGGCGCCAAAGGCATCGCGCCGCAAGTAGCGCGACGAACCGGCGCACAATAAAAAACGGCCCCTCGTTGTCGAGGAGCCGTTTGCCTACACATCCAAACTTGATGCGGCTTAGCGCGACATCATGTTCATGGCGACGTTATGCATGATCCACAACGAGCCGACAATCAGAATGACCGCGGTCAGCACGGTAAAGCCGAACGCCATGACGTTCCAGCGTTGCGCCGACGACGTGTTCATATGCAGGAAGAACACCAGGTGCACGATGATCTGCACGAACGCCAGCCCGGCAATTGCCAGAATCGCGCTTTGGCCGGTCAACGAGCCGGTCATGATGATGCCGAATGCTGCAGCAGTCAGCAGGACGGACAGGATGAAGCCGGCCGTGTAGCTGCCGAAGCTGCCGTGGCTTTCACCCGAGTGAGCAGTATGGCCGTGGTCCATTTAGATCACACTCGTAAGATAGACAAAGGTAAAGACACCGATCCAGACGATGTCCAGAAAGTGCCAGAAGAGGCTCAGGCACGTCAGACGCGTCAGTTCGCGCTCGCTCAGTTCAGGACTGCGGATCACCTGCACGCTCAGCACGATCATCCACAGCAGGCCGAACGTCACGTGCAAACCGTGCGTGCCGACCAGCGTGAAGAACGACGACCAGAACGCGCTGCGGTCCGGACCTGCGCCTACGGCGATCAGGTGCGAGAACTCGCGCAGTTCGAGCACGAGGAACGACGCGCCGAGCAGGAACGTCACAGCGAGCCAGCCGAGCACCATGCCCTTCTTGCCCTTGTGCGCGCCGATCATGGCGAAGCCGTAGGTGATCGAGCTCAGCAGCAGCGCGGCCGTTTCCAGCGCGACACCCGGAATCTCAAACAGGTCCTTGGCGGTCGGGCCGCCGGCGAACTGGTGGCTCATCACTGCGAACACCGCAAACAGCGAGGCAAAGATGATGCAGTCGGTCATCAGGTACAGCCAGAAACCGAACACCGATTGCGACGGCACGTGATCCGCGTCGTGATGGACGTCGTGTCCGTGCCCTAAAGTAGTCGTCTGTGACATTAATCCACCTCTGCCAATTCAAGCGCCTTACCTGCGCTGCGTCCTTCTTCGATCTGTCGAACCGTATCGGCAGGAATGTAGTAGCCGTGGTCGTCGCTGAAGCTATGGACGATAACCGTACCGATCGCCCCGACGATACCGATGATCGCGAGCCACCAGATGTGCCAGATTGCTGCGAAGCCGAGCACCAGGCTGAACATGGCGATGATGAGGCCCGCGCTCGTGTTCGACGGCATGTGAATGTCGCGGTACACCGGCTTGGCCGTTTCGGTCTTCGCGCGTTGCTTGATGCCGGTGAATTCATCGAGCTCATGCACCGTCGGTACGATCGCGAAGTTGTAGACCGGCGGCGGCGACGTGGTCGACCATTCCAGCGTACGGCCATCCCACGGATCGCCCGAAACATCGCGGTTTTCCGGCAGATTGCGGTCGCGAATGCTCACGAAGAGCTGCAGCAGTTGGCATGCAATACCGATCGCCACCAGGATGGCGCCCACTTCAGCCAGCAGCAGCCACGGGTGCCATTGCGGGTTGTCGTAGTGGTTCAGACGACGCGTCATGCCCATGAAACCGAGCACATAAAGCGGCGAGAACGCTACCCAGAAGCCGACCTGCCAGAACCAGAACGCGGCCTTGCCGAGCTTTTCGTGCAGCTTGAAACCGAACGCCTTCGGGAACCAGTAGTTGAAACCCGCCAGATAACCGAACAGCACGCCGCCGATGATCACATTGTGGAAGTGAGCGATCAGGAACAGGCTGTTGTGCAGCACGAAGTCCGCACCCGGGATCGCCATCATCACGCCGGTCATGCCGCCGATCGTGAAGGTAACCATGAAGCCGAGCGTCCACAGCACCGGCGTCGAGAACTCGAGACGGCCCTTGTAGATCGTGAACAGCCAGTTGAAGATCTTCACGCCGGTCGGAATTGCAATGATCATGGTCGCGATGCCGAAGAAGGCATTCACGTCCGCGCCCGAACCCATCGTAAAGAAGTGGTGCAGCCACACGAGGAACGACAGCACCATGATCGCGCAGGTCGCATAGACCATGGTCTTGTAGCCGAACAGCGGCTTCTTCGCATACGTCGCGATGACTTCCGAGAAGATACCGAACGCCGGCAGGATCAGGATGTACACCTCCGGATGGCCCCACGCCCAGATCAGGTTCAGGTACAGCATGGCGTTGCCGCCGCCTTCATTCGTGAAGAAGTGCATGCCGAGGTAACGATCGAGGCCGAGCAGCGCCAACGTGACCGTCAGAATCGGGAACGCAGCCATAATCAGCACGTTCGTGCACAGCGCCGTCCACGTGAACACCGGCATCTTCATGAACGTCATGCCAGGCGCGCGCATCTTGACGATCGTGACGAAGAAGTTAATACCCGTAAGCAAGGTGCCGATACCCGAGAGCTGCAAGCTCCAGATGTAATAGTCGACCCCCACGCCTGGACTGAATTTCAGCTCCGACAGCGGCGGATACGCCAGCCAGCCGGTCTGCGCAAATTCACCGATCACGAGCGAGACGTTGATCAGGATCACGCTGACTGCCGTCATCCAGAACGACAGCGAGTTCAGGAACGGGTATGCCACGTCGCGCGCGCCGATCTGCAGCGGCACGATCAGGTTCATCAGGCCCACCATGAACACCATCGCCATGAAGAAAATCATGATGACGCCGTGCGCGGAGAAGATCTGATCGTAGTGATGCGGCGGCAGATAGCCGGGCGCGTGATAGGCCAGCGCCAGTTGCGTACGCATCATGATGGCGTCGGCGAAGCCGCGCAGCAGCATGATCATGGCCACGACGATGTACATGACACCGAGGCGCTTGTGGTCGACCGACGTCAGCCACTCGCTCCACAGGTAGCGCCACTTGCCGAGATACGTCACGGTGCCGAGCACCGCCACTGCCGCGATGCCCATCATGGCAGCGGCCATCATAATAATCGGCTCGTGGTACGGAATCGAGTCGAGGGTTAATTTACCGAACATGCGTTACCCCTTGGCCTTACAGTTGCTGTCGTCTTTCAGATCCATGACGTTGCCGTTGTTATAGCGGGCGATGATGTTGTGAAAGAGCTTCGGATCCACCGACGAGAAGTAGGTGACCGGCGCTTTCTCGCCCGGCTGCGACACGACGTTGTAGCGGTTCATGTCGAGGCTGTCCGACGAGGCGCGCACTTTCGCGACCCATGCGTTGAAATCTGCGGGCGAGGCGGCGATTGCACGGAACTTCATGTCCGAGAAGCCCTTGCCGCTGAAGTTGGCCGATTCGCCTGCGTAGTCGCCGGCTTCGTCAGCGATCAGGTGCAGCTTCGTCTGCATGCCTGCCATCGCGTAGATCTGGCCGCCAAGCTGCGGGATGAAGAACGAGTTCATCACCGAGTCGGACGTGATATTGAAGTTCACCGGCGTGCCGACGGGAATCGCGAGCTGGTTGACCGAAGCGATGCCGAGATCCGGGTAGATGAACAGCCACTTCCAGTCGAGTGCGACCACTTCGACGTTGATCGGCTTCACGGCCGATTCGAGCGGACGGTACGGATCGAGCTCATGCGTGCTCTTCCAGGTCAGCACACCCAGGAACAGAATGATCAGCGTGGGGATGGTCCACACCGCGATCTCAATACCCGTGGAATGCGACCAGTTGGGACGGTACTCGGCGCTCTTGTTGGATGCGCGATAGCGCCACGCGAACAGCAGCGTCAGCGCGATGACCGGAATCACGACGATGAGCATGGCCCATGTCGACGTAGCGATGAGGTCGCGTTCGGCAACGCCCACACTGCCTTTAGGGTTCAGCAGATCCAGGTTGCTACAACCCGAGAGCAGCGTTACCAGCCCGATGGCGACGGAACTCATCGCCCCCCGTAGAGTCTTTTCTTTCATATCGATTGCCTGCTCTTTACGTCTTCAATGAACATCATCCGACCGCTCTCCATTAGTAAGCGGTCGCATGGTAAAGCCTCGTCATCTTGATATAAAGAACTATTTTTGCAACGATCTCTTGCGTGTCAACATTGTGCGACACGTTGCCGCACAGCGCTGCGCACACGACCGGTGCCTGCCTTATATCAAAAGATGATACGACTGCTAACGCTACGAACCGCAGGCCAGTAACGACCGCACATCCAGGCGGCTACGCGCCCTTGGGTACAACAAAAACGAGCGCGTCGTATCCGCTTTCGCAGACACGACGCCGCTGGACAAACCGTGCAATCAGCCCGGCGCGTGTGTTGCGTTTACCGCAGCACGGGCTTGCAAACGTTCGCCGTTTTCGACCGAGGCGGCCTCGACCGGTTGTGCCGTGCGATTGGTCTGCGCGAGCAGGCTGGTCGACGACGGATTGATCGCATCGGTAAAGGGCTTCGGATAGATGCCGATCGCAAGGACCAGCACCGCCATCGCGCCCAACAGCAGGAACTCGCGCTTGCTCACGTCGCTCAGCTTGGCGACGCGCGCATTGGCGATCGCGCCGAAGATGACGCGCTTGTACATCCACAGCGTGTAGCACGCGCTCAGAATCAGCGTCAGTGCCGCGAGTGCGCCGATCCAGAAGTTGAAGCCGACTGCGCCCATCAGGACCATGAACTCGCCGACGAAGCCAGCGGTACCCGGCAGGCCGACGTTCGCCATCGAGAACAGCATCACGAAGACCGCGAACTTGGGCATCGTGTTGGCCACCCCGCCGAAGGCGGCGATCGAACCGGTCTGGGTGCGATCGTGCAGCATGCCGGTGCACAACAGCAGCGCGCCGGAGACGAGGCCGTACGAGATCATCTGCATGATCGCGCCTTCCTGACCCAGCGGATTGAAGATGAACAGGCCCAGCGTGACGAGGCCCATGTGCGACACGGACGAGTACGCGAGCAGCTTGCGGATGTCGGTCTGCACCAGTGCGAGCAGACTCGAATAGATGACGGCCACGAGCGACAGCGTGATCATCGCCGGGGCAAAGAAGTGCGCCGCTTGCGGCGTGATAGGCAGCGCAAAACGCAGCAGGCCGTAGCCGCCGATCTTCAGCATGCCGAGCATCACGGCTGCGCCGGTCGGTCCATCGAGGTGGACGTCAGGCAGCCAGGTATGCACCGGCCACATCGGCACCTTCACGGAGAAGGCCGCGAGGAAGCCCAGGAAAACCAGCATCTGCGGCACGAAACCCAGTTGCGCCGAACGCCAGATTTCGAGGTCGAAGCTGTGGGTCTGCGCGTACAGGTAGAGCATCGAGATCAGCATCATCAGCGAGCCGACCAGCGAGAAGAAGAAGAACTTGACCGCCGCGTAAGTGCGATTCTTGTTGCCCCATGTTCCGATCAACAGATAGAGCGGGATCAGCGTCGCTTCGAAGAAGACGAAGAACAGCATGCCGTCGAGCGAGCTGAACACGCCTTGCATGAAGCCCGACAACATCAGGAACGAGCCGAAATACTGTGCGCTGCGCACCGTAATGGACTCCCAACCCGCGATGACGATGACGAGCGTAGTCAGTGCGGTCAGGACGATCAGCCACAACGAGATCCCGTCCACGCCCAGGTGCCACGCAATGTCGAACGACGGCAACCACTTGACGTTCTCGACGAACTGCATGGCCGGCACGCCGTTCTGGAAGCCAGCGACCAGCGGGATCACCGGCAGGAGGCCGGCAAGTGCACCGATGAGTGCGAGCCAACGGGCGCGACCGGGAGAACCGGAACCCGCTCGCAGAACGATGATGCCCGCCACGATGGGGACCCAGATCAAGAGGCTTAAAAGCGGTGCGGATTGCATTTGTTCTTTAAAGGGCTGAAGCAGGAAAACGTCCGGATCAAGGCCGTCAAACTGAAAGCATTGAAATACACATTACGGTTTTATTACGCCAAACAGGCGCAACGCTTGATTCGGGGGCCAGGTCAACGCGTCCCAATGTCGCATACACGTCAAGGGTTAACGAGGATAACCCGAAATTAAGATTTTTGCAGCGCCGCAAACAACTGTTAAGCGATTAGTGCAGTAGTCGATGAACTCTATTGCAGACTTAGGTGTTGCGCGCATGGGGTGAGATGTGCAGTTGCACAAAATTTGGCCGTTTTCACTGGGAAAACGACCTGTTTTGGTGCACAGCGGAGGCAGTTCGAATGGATTAACAGAGTTGAAAGCTGGCGTGGCGTAAGGCGGATTTTTATTACGAATAGAAAGCTAATGTCGATCGATACTCTTGAAGCTTACAAATAGATTCACCCCATCTATCCTTCAATCTCGGCGCTTGCCGACGCATATCGCTCGGGTTTCCGGAACCCAGATGTTGGACAGTCGCGTTGATGGCGTTTCCGTAAACGCACAAACCCCACCTTTGTGGGGTGGGGTTTGTGCTTGCTGCTGGGGAGCCTGACGATTACCTACTTTCACACGGGTAATCCGCACTATCATCGGCGTGGAGTCGTTTCACGGTCCTGTTCGGGATGGGAAGGGGTGGTACCGACACGCTATGGTCATCAGGCATGACTTGTTGCCGCACTGCTCATGGAGCAATACAGCCAATCGGGAAGAAGTAGTTTCTGGTGATGCCACCAGAGGGTGAAGCGGTTGGGGTTGTGTTGTTTCTGGCACAACACGTGATCACTCAACCGTGTGCGGGGTTCATCTGAACCACAAGACACACCTGTTATAGGATCAAGCCTTACGGGCAATTAGTATCAGTTAGCTTAACGCATTACTGCGCTTCCACACCTGACCTATCAACGTCCTGGTCTTGAACGACCCTTCAAGGGGCTCGAAGCCCCGGGGATATCTCATCTTAAGGCGAGTTTCCCGCTTAGATGCTTTCAGCGGTTATCTCTTCCGAACATAGCTACCCGGCGATGCCACTGGCGTGACAACCGGTACACCAGAGGTTCGTCCACTCCGGTCCTCTCGTACTAGGAGCAGCCCCCTTCAAATATCCAGCGCCCACGGCAGATAGGGACCAAACTGTCTCACGACGTTTTAAACCCAGCTCACGTACCTCTTTAAATGGCGAACAGCCATACCCTTGGGACCGGCTACAGCCCCAGGATGAGATGAGCCGACATCGAGGTGCCAAACACCGCCGTCGATATGAACTCTTGGGCGGTATCAGCCTGTTATCCCCAGAGTACCTTTTATCCGTTGAGCGATGGCCCTTCCATACAGAACCACCGGATCACTATGACCTGCTTTCGCACCTGCTCGACTTGTCGGTCTCGCAGTTAAGCACGCTTATGCCATTGCACTATCAGCACGATTTCCGACCGTACCTAGCGTACCTTCGTACTCCTCCGTTACACTTTGGGAGGAGACCGCCCCAGTCAAACTGCCTACCATGCACTGTCCCCGACCCGGATCACGGGCCAAGGTTAGAACCTCAAACAAACCAGGGTGGTATTTCAAGGTTGGCTCCACGCAGACTGGCGTCCACGCTTCAAAGCCTCCCACCTATCCTACACAGACCGGTTCAAAGTCCAATGCAAAGCTACAGTAAAGGTTCATGGGGTCTTTCCGTCTAGCCGCGGGGAGATTGCATCATCACAAACACTTCAACTTCGCTGAGTCTCGGGAGGAGACAGTGTGGCCATCGTTACGCCATTCGTGCAGGTCGGAACTTACCCGACAAGGAATTTCGCTACCTTAGGACCGTTATAGTTACGGCCGCCGTTTACCGGGACTTCAATCAAGAGCTTGCACCCCATCATTTAATCTTCCGGCACCGGGCAGGCGTCACACCCTATACGTCCACTTTCGTGTTTGCAGAGTGCTGTGTTTTTATTAAACAGTCGCAGCCACCAGTTTATTGCAACCCCTTCACCCTTCTGGCGCAGGCCAGTCAGGCTACAGGGGCGTACCTTATCCCGAAGTTACGGTACCAATTTGCCGAGTTCCTTCTCCCGAGTTCTCTCAAGCGCCTTAGAATACTCATCTCGCCCACCTGTGTCGGTTTGCGGTACGGTCTTGTTAAACTGAAGCTTAGAGGCTTTTCTTGGAACCACTTCCAGTTGCTTCTTCACCTAAGTGAATGGCGCCACACCCTTGAATTCCGTGCCCGGATTTGCCAAAGCACCTTCTCCAATGCAGCGACCGGGACTTCCAACACCCGGACAACCTTCCGCGATCCGTCCCCCCATCGCATTTAACAATGGTGCAGGAATATTAACCTGCTTCCCATCAGCTACGCATTTCTGCCTCGCCTTAGGGGCCGACTCACCCTACGCCGATGAACGTTGCGTAGGAAACCTTGGGCTTACGGCGAGGGGGCCTTTCACCCCCTTTATCGCTACTCATGTCAGCATTCGCACTTCCGATACCTCCAGCGCACTTTTCAATGCACCTTCGCAGGCTTACGGAACGCTCTCCTACCATGCACATAAATGTGCATCCGCAGCTTCGGTATATTGCTTAGCCCCGTTACATCTTCCGCGCAGGACGACTCGATCAGTGAGCTATTACGCTTTCTTTAAAGGATGGCTGCTTCTAAGCCAACCTCCTGACTGTTTTAGCCTTCCCACTTCGTTTCCCACTTAGCAATATTTGGGGACCTTAGCTGGCGGTCTGGGTTGTTTCCCTCTTGACACCGGACGTTAGCACCCGATGTCTGTCTCCCGTGATTGCACTCTTCGGTATTCGGAGTTTGCTATGGCGAAGTAATCCGCAATGGACCCTTCAACCATGACAGTGCTCTACCCCCGAAGGTGATACACGAGGCACTACCTAAATAGTTTTCGGAGAGAACCAGCTATTTCCAGGTTTGTTTAGCCTTTCACCCCTATCCACAGCTCATCCCCTAACTTTTCAACGTTAGTGGGTTCGGACCTCCAGTACGTGTTACCGCACCTTCATCCTGGCCATGGATAGATCACCTGGTTTCGGGTCTACACCCAGCGACTGAACGCCCTGTTCGGACTCGCTTTCGCTACGCCTGCCCTAATCGGTTAAGCTTGCCACTGAATGTAAGTCGCTGACCCATTATACAAAAGGTACGCCGTCACCCCGCTTTAAGCGCTCTCGCGCTTCCACTTCAAGCGCTACGCAGCCATGTTTCAGGCTGGATGTCTTTTGACGCACTCACTTCGTGAGCGCGCCCAAAGCGCTTAAAGCGGGGCTCCGACTGTTTGTATGCATGCGGTTTCAGGATCTGTTTCACTCCCCTCCCGGGGTTCTTTTCGCCTTTCCCTCACGGTACTGGTTCACTATCGGTCGATCACGAGTATTTAGCCTTGGAGGATGGTCCCCCCATCTTCAGACAGGATTTCACGTGTCCCGCCCTACTTGTCGTACACCTAGTTCTTCCTCGCTGTTTTCGTCTACAGGGCTATCACCTGCTATGGCAGCACTTTCCAGAGCCTTCGACTAACAATGAAGATAAAGAGTACAGGCTGGTCCCATTTCGCTCGCCACTACTCTGGGAATCTCGGTTGATTTCTTTTCCTGCGGCTACTTAGATGTTTCAGTTCGCCGCGTTCGCTTCACATGACCTATGGATTCAGTCATGGATACTCCATTCGGAGTGGGTTTCCCCATTCGGACATCTACGGATCAAAGCTCGTTTGCCAGCTCCCCGTAGCTTTTCGCAGGCTACCGCGTCCTTCATCGCCTGTGATCGCCAAGGCATCCACCACATGCACTTGTTCGCTTGACCCTATAACGGGTGTGTCTCCTGTCGCATCCACTGGGAATGCAACGCTTGCCACAACCGCTACAGGTTGAGTATTCGTGTTGCGCCGTATTCCAAAGCAATCTTTCGATCACTTAAAAATACATTGATACAATCACAACCCTGATTCACCTACTCAACCACCCATCTCTAAGTGATCTTTCGTGAATCTCTTTACTACTTCTTCCTGATTGTTAAAGAACGACAGCCGATATCGCAGTTGCCATAACCACGTATCACTCTGACTGGCTCAATCGCCAATGCATAAAGCTCGGTTAGCACCGAACGCTAGGCATTGAGGATTGGTGGAGGATGACGGGATCGAACCGACGACCCCCTGCTTGCAAAGCAGGTGCTCTCCCAGCTGAGCTAATCCCCCAGTCATGCACAGATAACTTCATCTGTCTTGATACCCAGGGGTGATCGGTTAGCGCAGCCACCGCAGAAACAGTGGTGGGTCTGGATGGATTCGAACCATCGACCCCCGCCTTATCAAGACGGTGCTCTAACCGACTGAGCTACAGACCCCTGAGTCTGTCTTTTTCACAGCCGATAAGCGTGAGCGCTCAACTTGAACACGTGAGCTCGAGAAAGGAGGTGATCCAGCCGCACCTTCCGATACGGCTACCTTGTTACGACTTCACCCCAGTCATGAATCCTACCGTGGTGACCGTCCTCCTTGCGGTTAGACTAGCCACTTCTGGTAAAACCCACTCCCATGGTGTGACGGGCGGTGTGTACAAGACCCGGGAACGTATTCACCGCGGCATGCTGATCCGCGATTACTAGCGATTCCAGCTTCACGCACTCGAGTTGCAGAGTGCGATCCGGACTACGATCGGTTTTCTGGGATTGGCTCCCCCTCGCGGGTTGGCGACCCTCTGTTCCGACCATTGTATGACGTGTGAAGCCCTACCCATAAGGGCCATGAGGACTTGACGTCATCCCCACCTTCCTCCGGTTTGTCACCGGCAGTCTCCCTAGAGTGCTCTTGCGTAGCAACTAGGGACAAGGGTTGCGCTCGTTGCGGGACTTAACCCAACATCTCACGACACGAGCTGACGACAGCCATGCAGCACCTGTGTATCAGTTCTCTTTCGAGCACCCCCACCTTTCAGCAGGGTTCTGACCATGTCAAGGGTAGGTAAGGTTTTTCGCGTTGCATCGAATTAATCCACATCATCCACCGCTTGTGCGGGTCCCCGTCAATTCCTTTGAGTTTTAATCTTGCGACCGTACTCCCCAGGCGGTCAACTTCACGCGTTAGCTACGTTACCAAGTCAATGAAGACCCGACAACTAGTTGACATCGTTTAGGGCGTGGACTACCAGGGTATCTAATCCTGTTTGCTCCCCACGCTTTCGTGCATGAGCGTCAGTATTGGCCCAGGGGGCTGCCTTCGCCATCGGTATTCCTCCACATCTCTACGCATTTCACTGCTACACGTGGAATTCTACCCCCCTCTGCCATACTCTAGCCCGCCAGTCACAAATGCAGTTCCCAGGTTAAGCCCGGGGATTTCACATCTGTCTTAGCGAACCGCCTGCGCACGCTTTACGCCCAGTAATTCCGATTAACGCTTGCACCCTACGTATTACCGCGGCTGCTGGCACGTAGTTAGCCGGTGCTTATTCTTCCGGTACCGTCATCCACCCCGGGTATTAACCAGGATGATTTCTTTCCGGACAAAAGTGCTTTACAACCCGAAGGCCTTCTTCACACACGCGGCATTGCTGGATCAGGGTTGCCCCCATTGTCCAAAATTCCCCACTGCTGCCTCCCGTAGGAGTCTGGGCCGTGTCTCAGTCCCAGTGTGGCTGGTCGTCCTCTCAGACCAGCTACAGATCGTCGCCTTGGTAGGCCTTTACCCCACCAACTAGCTAATCTGCCATCGGCCGCCCCTGTAGCGAGAGGTCCTAAGATCCCCCCCTTTCCTCCGTAGAGCGTATGCGGTATTAATCCGGCTTTCGCCGGGCTATCCCCCACTACAGGACACGTTCCGATGTATTACTCACCCGTTCGCCACTCGCCACCAGGGTTGCCCCCGTGCTGCCGTTCGACTTGCATGTGTAAGGCATGCCGCCAGCGTTCAATCTGAGCCAGGATCAAACTCTTCAGTTCAATTCCTGTTACTGTTTTCGGGCTCTTTCGAACCCGGTCGCTCACTCAACGTACTGACGATGATTACGCCTGTTTCTCAACAGGCTAACCTTCCTCTAATACTGTGTGAGACTTGATACTTTCGCTTCATGCCAGATTCCGAAGAACCTGACCCGCGTCGCCATCAAGCGCCCACACTTATCGGCTGTTAATTTTTAAAGATCATTCGCTCAGAAGCTCTGCTTTCTTCGCGTCCGTCATCAAACGGGAGGCGAATTATGCGATGCCCTTTACGAGACGTCAACCCCATTCGCGAAAAAGTTTGCGAGGTCCTGGAAGTCAACGCTCGAGACGTGCGCTGCGTTGATCATGAGGAGAGACGCGCGCCACGAGCACGCGTCGCGCGCCGCTCACGTATCTCACGGCGGCACCTTGTCTTGCAGTGAGACGCCCCTACATATGGGAGCAAACGGAAAGGCCGCACGACGACGAGGAAGCCGTGAGCGCGGATGATCTGCCCCTAGGGCACGCACCACTTGACCTTTCCTGAATATATATCTCTTGACTGACGAGAGTTCGCCCCCAAGTTCGTATATAATCGCTGGCCGCGCGAATTTCGCGCGCCTCTATGGGCCCGCTTCACGCGGGCCAATCTTTTCGCTCTTTGCGAGCATAGACAAACCAGCCGCATGTATCACTCAGGTGATGTTGCGGCCTAGCCGAAACGCCTGAGCGCCGCGTCTTGCGCCTCATAGCGAAGCCTTCGAGGAGAAGACATTGAACCCTTTCGATCGGGATGATTCCGGAGACAACACGGCCGGATACTCAATCAAGGCCCCTGCCGGGCGAACCGCCAAAGGCAAGGGCGCGGGTAAAGCGATCCCGGTTGCAGCCGAAACGTCGCAGCAAGTCGAAGAGCAGCAACGCCAGATGCGCGCGCTGATCCAGTTGGGCAAGGAGCGCGGCTACCTGACCCACGCGCAGATCAACGACCACCTGCCCGACAACTTCGCGCAAACCGCGGCGATGGAAACCATCGTCGCCACCTTCAACGACATGGGCGTGGCGGTCTACGAGACGGCACCCGACGCTGAAGCGCTGCTGCTGAACGCCAACTCGCCGGTCGTCTCCGACGACCAGGCGGACGAAGAAGCGGAAGTCGCGCTGTCGACGGTCGATTCTGAATTCGGCCGTACCACCGACCCCGTGCGCATGTACATGCGTGAAATGGGTGCGACGGAACTGCTGACCCGTGCCGGCGAAATCGCCATTGCCAAGCGCATCGAAGATGGCCTGCACGAAATGGTGCAGGCGATTGCCGCCTGCCCGTCAGCGGTGTCGGCTATTCTGGCCAGCGCCGACCAGGTCGCCGCCGGCGAGCTGCGTATCGACGAACTGGTCGACGGCCTGAACGAAAACACCAACGCCGAAGAAGTCGCGGACGACAGCGTCGAAGCCGCCGCGGATCTGGACACGGACGCCGCCGACAGCGACGACAGCGACGGTGACGACGACATCGGCGCAGATTCCAGCGCAGTCGACGAAGCCCGTCTGAAGAAGCTGACAGCCGACTGCCTCGAGATTTTCGCTCGCGTCCGCACGCGTTTCGAAGAAGTCAGCTCGCTGCATGCGAAGGACGGCTCGTCTTCCGCGGCGCACCTGCGTGCTCGTGAGGACATCCAGCAAGAACTGGCCGCACTGCGCTTCACCGCACGTACGATCGACCGTCTGTGCGGCGACGTGCACCACCAGGTGACGCAGGTCCGCGCGATTGAACGGCGCCTCCAGCAAATCGTGCTGGAAAAGAGCGGCATGCCGCGCGATCTGTTTATCGAGTCGTTTCCCGGCCACGAAACCGATCTGGACTGGACCATGCGCATGGCCGCCAAGTCCAAGGAATTCGGCGCCGCGCTGGAGCGCAACCTGCCGGCCATTCAAGCCGAACAGCAAAAGCTGATCGCCATCGAAGCCACCGTCGCGCTGCCGCTGAAGCAGCTGAAGGAAATCAACCGCAAGATGGTCGCGGCCGAAGCGAAGATGCGCAAGGCAAAGAGCGAGATGATCGAGGCGAATCTGCGTCTCGTGATCTCGATCGCGAAGAAGTACGTCAACCGCGGCATGCAGTTCCTGGATCTGATCCAGGAAGGCAACATCGGTCTGATGAAAGCGGTGGACAAGTTCGAATATCGTCGCGGCTGGAAGTTCTCCACGTACGCCACGTGGTGGGTCCGTCAGGCGGTCACGCGTTCGCTGGCAGATCAGGCGCGCACGATTCGTGTGCCGGTGCACATGATCGAGACGATCAACAAGCTGAACCGCATTTCGCGCGAAATCCTGCAACAGACCGGACAGGAAGCGCATCCGTCGGTGCTGGCTGCACGGATGGATCTGTCGGAAGAGAAGGTCCGCAGCATCCTGAAGATCGCCCGCCAGCCGGTTTCGATGGAAACGCCGATGGGCGAAGACGGCGACGCCACGCTGGGCGACATGATCGAAGACTCCTCGGCCACGTCGCCGGCGGAAGCTGCGGTTCAGGCCGACCTGCGGATTGCGATCGACGACGCGCTCGATTCCCTGTCGCCGCGCGAAGCGAAGGTTTTGCGCATGCGCTACGGTATCGACACGAAGTCGGACCACACGCTCGAAGAAGTCGGCAAGCAGTTCGACGTCACGCGCGAGCGGATCCGCCAGATCGAAAGCAAGGCGATGCGCAAGCTGATGCATCCTAGCCGCGCGGATCGACTGAAGTCGTTCCTCGATCGGTAAATGCAAAGAGGGCTCTGGTTGATATTGTTTGAAAACCAGGGCCCTTTTTGTTGATGGCGTCGGCTGAATCGGCCTTCGCTATTGCCCGAACTCCGTCGGGCACCTCATCTCTCTCTTCGCAGTAGCCCCCTCTCCCGCTTGTTAATCGCCTCGTCCTTTACGACGCTGCGCGAGGCAATGACTCCAGCTTTGCATCACAACGGCCGATGAGCATATGCCGTGTGCCGCACCCGCTTGAATCGCCCGCTTCAATCTTAAAGCCTAGATTGAAGGCCGAAACATTTCCAACGATAATCACGAAGCCGCGCAGCCGCCCTATTCAAAGCGAAACCAGGCCATACATCCCGCCATTTCACGGCTGCCCCACGGCGACACAAAAAATACAACGGCTTCAGGGACTCGCATGATGCGATTCAAATTGCATGGTTTGCTTTACCCGCTGGTATTAGCGTCCACATTGATATTGAATCAGGCGGCGTGGTCCCAAACATCGGCGGTGTCGCTCGACTGCGACATCGGCGATCAACAGCAGGAAGCGAAGCTGTTGCGTGCGGCGAACGGAATGGCGGTGCGCCGCTCCATCCACGAACTGCGCTTGACGGTGGCCGGCAAGGAACTGACGTTTAAAGATACGCCGCCCTACGACGAACCGCTTGATGGCACCAGCTATACCTATTGCGGTCGCAAGGAAGGCTATTCCCTTATCGCCGATCGCGAGGGCGACGTGTTCACCGGCAAGCTGATCGACGAGCGCACCGGGCGCATTTTGGACGCCGGTCAGGAAGTGATGTTCTCGCCGGACCGCCGGGCATATCTGGCCTCGGAACAGATCGACGGTATGGACGGTCCGATGTGGACGATCCATAGCATCGACGGGAAGGTGTCGTGGAAGGGACCGAGTTTCGTCGAACCATCCACCCCGCACAGTAGCGCCATTTCGCTAGACTCACCGGCCTGGACCGCCAGCGGGGAACTCGTCGCCAAGGTAAATTGCAGCGCTAACAACGAGCTGGCGAAGCTCGTGAAGATCAACGGAGCGTGGAAGTGGCGCTTGCCGCCATCGTGCAAAGCGGGTGCGCAATGACCGGCCTTCACAACGCTTACGCTGCTATGCAGGCGATGTAAAAGCCGACCCGCTAACCGTGCGCGAATCCCTCACTGCGATCGAGAAGAACGAACCCATGCCGATGAAACCCGCCCTCATCCCGTTTGCGATTGCCCTCGCCTCTGCCGCACTCTCCGCGTATGCAACACCGGAAGTCCTCACGATCCAGGTCGATCAGGGCGTGACCGCTCGCGTTCAGCAAGCCGAGGACGCGGTGCTGGTCCGCTTTACCCCGAGCGGCAAGACCCAGCGACTGAAGATCGACAACTCCGACGATGATGCGCACTACCGTCTCGAGGTCAATGACTTCAATTTCGACGGGCATCAGGACTTTGCCTCCGTCTCTTCTATCGACGGCGTCGACGAGAGCTATCAGGTTTTCCTCTACGACCCAAAGGGGCAGCAATTCGTGCCGCTGGAACCGAAGCGCAATGCAAAGGCCGGCGGCAACTGCGATGGACTCTTCGGCGTCACCTTGAACAAGCAGACGCACACGCTCTACAGCGCCTGCCGCGGCGCGGGCTGGTACGTGGACGCCTACCGCTATGGAACGGATGGTCGGCTCTACCTTTACGAGGCCACCCAAAGCCTCGACGACGACGACCTGCAAAAGCTGCTGGGCAAAAACGCCGCGCAGGGCGATGTACCGGAGGACTTGCTGCGCACTTACGACGAGCAGGGCAACGTCGTTTCCCGCAGGCTGCGGAGCCGTAGCGATCCGGACGACAAGCAGGTGCCCGTCATTCATGTTAGCGTCGAGCGGCTGCCGTTGCATGCCACTCCCACGGAGAATCCGACACCGCGCTACCTGGTGCGCGGCGATGCGGTCGAGGTCGTGGATGTCAGCGACGATGCGCAGTGGCTGAAGGTTGCGTACCGCAATCCACACAAAGGCACGATAAACGGCTGGGTCAGCGTCGCGGATGCGGCGGGCGAGCCGCGTCATCAATGAACCCTATCAAGCTGGACAAAACAAGGAGCTCGAAGTGCAATTCCTGAGTCACTCTCGCCAGGCGATTGAGCGGATGGGTTGGCTGTTGCTCGGCGCAACACTCTGCGCCCAGGCGTTAGCCGCGCAACCGGTAAAGAACAAACCGATCGCCCCCGCTGTGCGCGAGTTCATCGAGACCACCTATGGCAAGTGGGACGCCCATAACAAGGGATGGCGAACAGACGACGATAGCTACGCCTATCACGTGTGCGACGTTACACGCCTGACGACGGGCGACGGTCCTCGCTATCTGCTGGCCATGTGCGGCAACTTCGTCGATACGGCCCAGGACGGCGCCGCGACGTCCGCTCCTGATTCGACCGGTGGGCAAACCGACCTCTACGTGCTCAAGCCCACCGGCGACGGCAAGGGTCTTGAACCCGTCATCAAGCAAACCGATATCGCATCCGGTAACTTCGGCAACGCGGCCGACGTCAGCATCCAGCAGCTCGGCCCGCATCTTTATGGTTTCGTGATCGAAGACGGCGTCGTCCTCCAGGGTTATGTGGAGACTGGGCGAAGCATCTGGCTGCCGCGCCCGAACAAGCTGGTCCTCGCCGCAAAGAACATCGACGTTTCGATGAGCAATACGGGTTCGGACAGATGCGGCAAGCAGCCGTCAGCCTGCGAGGAAAAGGAATTCGACATCAAGCCCGATACGGCGTCGACGGACGAGGTCTACCCGCTCAAGATTCACGAGACAGGCAATCGCGGCGACAAAAACATCGACGCCAACTACGTGATCCGCTTCGATCCCGTGAAGCAAACCTATCTCGTTCCCAAGGCGGTCAGCGAGCAATACTAGCGCGCCTGCACCGGTGCCTGCGGCACGTCTTCTGCCTCGAGAACGAGGCTATAGCCGATGCGCGGCACCGTATCCAGTCGCAAGCACCATCCGGATTCCGTGATCCGGCGCCGCAACGCCGACACCAGGCGTTGCAACGAAACGCCGTCCGCATCGGCATCGCCGAATACGTAGGCGATCAGATCGTCGCGCTGCACGACGGTACCGGACTGGCGCAGCAAGCACTCCATCAGCAGATACTCGCGCCGCGTCAAGGCAAGCGCCACCTCACCCGGTCCGATCAGACTGCGCGTGGCGCGCGAGAGCGTCATGCCCGCGGCCGACAACGCAGCCGTCCTTACCGGATCCACCTCGGACTGACCGGCCTCGCGCCACAACGCATGCAATCGCGCGTCCAGTTCGGCGTACTCGTAGTGACCGGTGAAGCACACGTCCGCGCCGGCGTAGAGCGCGGCGATGCGCGCATCCTGATCGCCGGGCGTGTCGATCACCACCAGCACCGTATGCTCCGGCCGCGCAATCATCGCGCGGGCGGCGTCGGCCGGATCGCCGGCGGTCAGCGCGATCACTGCGTCGATCTGTTCGATTGCCACCAGATAAGCCGCATCGACAATCCGCTCGACGCTCGACACGCTGTGATTCGCCTCCATCAGCGCGGCCGTCAGATACCCGGCTCGCCCACCGGTTCCCACACACAAGATGCGCATGACGTCACCCTCTCATGGAGCGTGCCGCTCAGACCAGCAATCGAGCGCGACACAGGTGCCGGGATTGGCGTCCTCCAGCGTCAGCCTGAAGTCGTGCAGATGGGCAACCGCCTGCACCACGGAAAGACCCAACCCCGAACCCGGCGTATCGCGTGTGCGCTCGCTGCGATAGAACCGCTGCAGCACGGCGACCCGCTCATCGGCACGGATTCCTGGGCCGTCGTCGCACACCGTGATGCGCGGTCCCTCCGCGCATTGCTGCACCTTGATCGCCACGACGCCCTCGTGCGACGCAAACTTGATCGCGTTATCCACGATATTGACGAGGGCCTCGAACATCAACGGATGATCGGCTCGCACCGGTAACACGTGCTGCAAATCAAGTTTCAGCTCGACGTTTCTGGCCGCCGCGACGGGCGCATAAAGTTCGCCCACCTGCCGGCACAGCACATGCATCTCCGCATCGCTGAAGCCGGCCCGGCGATGCAATGCTTCGATCTCCGAAATACGCAGTATCGCGGCGAAGCGAGTGAGCACCTCGTCGGTTTCCTGCGCGGCGCGCTGCAAGCGTTGCGCGTCCTCGTCGCTCAGCGTTGCGGGTTCGATGCGCGCCAGCAACGAGCGGATATGAATGAGCGGCGTGCGCAGATCGTGCGCAATCCCGTCGCACGCGCTTTTGACCTCATGCATCAGGCGCGATATTTCGTCGAGCATATGATTGACGATCTGCGACAGCCACGCGAGCTCATCGCCGCCTCGTTCCGGCAAACGGGTGTCGAGGTTACCTTGCGCGATCAGATGCGTGAGACGGCGCATCTCGTTGATACGCCGCAACTGCACGGCCGAACACAGAATGCCGAAGCCGAGACCGCCCAGCAGCGCGATCGCTCCGCTCCATGCAATGCCGCCCAGCATGTAACTGCGCAGCCGCGCCATTTCGTCCACGTCCCGGGCAATCACGAGCAGATCGCCGTCGGGCAGGCGCGTGGCCCGGGTGCGCATGTACATCGGCCGCTCCAGGGTCGGCGAGATCAGTTGCGGGCGCAACCAGACGCCGTCTCCATCGGACTTGACGCCGGCAGGACTGCTTGCGATGTCACCCGTCAGGTGCTGGCCGTTGGGTGCAAACACGCCGTAGAAGTTGACCGGCCTGCGTATCGTCGTTCTGGTACGCGCATCGATCTGGCTCAGCATGAGGTTGCGCGGCAACGCCGCGAAATACTGGAACTGCCAGTTGATGTTGTAGTCGGCTTGCATGGCCGTGTAGTTCGCCGAGTTCCAGTAATTGATCCACACGAGTCCGCCAACCGAGCCTGCGAACACCAGCGCGTAGATCATCAGCAAACGGAATATCGTGCTGCGCCACAGGCTCATTGTCATGGTTACCCTAGCATGTAGCCGGATCCGCGTACGGTCTTGAGCAGCGGACGCATGCCCGGCAGGTCGATCTTTCTGCGCAGCAGACCGACGTAGACCTCGATCAGATTAGTGCCCGGATCGAAATGCATGTCCCACACGGACTGGAAGATCATCGTGCGGGTCAGGATCTGCCCGGAGTTTCGGGCAAAGTATTCGAGCAGCTTGAATTCCACGGGCGGCAGCGCGACGGCATGTTCGCCGCGCGTCGCCGTACGGGCAATCAGATCGAGTTCGAGATCGTCGACGCGCAGCACAGTCGATGCGGCTTGCTGTCGACGGCCGCGCCTGCGCAGCAGCACCTCGATACGCGCCTTCATTTCCTCAGCGGAAAACGGCTTGGGGATGTAGTCGTCGCCACCTGCGAGCAAACCGCGCACACGTTCATCGACATCGGACAACGCGCTGATCATCAGAACCGGTGTCTCGATGCCGACACCGCGAATGGTCTTCAGAATCGTCAACCCGTCGATGCCGGGCAACACGCGGTCGAGCGTGATGACGTCGAACTCGTCATGCACCGCACGCGCAATGCCGTCCTGGCCGCTCGTGACCCACTCGACGTCAAAACCGGCGCCGCTGAGCGTATCCACAATGTCGCGCCCGACGATTTGATCGTCTTCGATCGTCAAAATTTTTACCACGATATGCGTGGCCGGCGTCGTAAAGGCCGGCGCAGGAAGAAGCGAACCTGCAGTATCGCAAATTCGCTGCAGTGCAACATGAAACATCTTTTAGGTAAGCCGCAGACGCGATGCGTCCCCGTGAATCGCTAAAAAATCCTTAATCTTTGCCAAGCAGGCGCCCGCGATCACGTTGCGAAGATATGAACACACCACACGTATCCGGTCAGAAACGCCGGACATGGGGGGTGTGGATCCATTCATTCACTTCGCTCACATTCAAAGGTTGCCATTCATGAAACGCCAACTCGCCACGCTTTTGCTCGCCAGCACAGTGACCCTCCTTGCCGGCGCGGCCCATGCCGATCCCGCCCAGACCGCACCCCAAGGTCTGACGCGCGAACAGGTCCGGGCAGATCTGTACAAGTCGTTCCTCAACGGCACCACCGCGGCCGACGAGAAGACCTCGTACCCATCGCCGGCTTCGGACCGTGCCGAACTCTCCGCCCAGCGGATCAAGGAAGCACATGTGAATTCCGCCTATGCGAACTTCGTCCAGTAAGCCGTTGCACGAGCAAGCGCGCCACACCGGTGCGACGATTCCGCTGCGCCCCCGTTCACGGGGGCGCTGTCGCATCCAACGGCGCCTGAGCCCTAACCTGCCCGCTTGCTACCGGATGTAACGCAGCTCAATCCTCGGGAACGATCTCGCTTGAGCATGGATCGATAGAAAACAGGCTCGTACGGCCGGCAATAAATTCCTGGCAGCATCGGCCCTCATAATCGGGGTTGCGCGCCGGCATGGGGACCTGTCCGGGCAGACCAACAAGAGGGACACGACATGAACATGCGCACGAAAGAATTCACCCTCCCCGAAACCGAAACCGAAGCGGTTACCGGTGCAGAGTGGTGGCGCAGCGCGGTGATCTACCAGATCTACCCGCGCTCTTTCGCCGACGCGAATGGCGACGGCATCGGCGATCTGCCGGGCATCACGGCGAGGCTGCCGTATCTCGCCCGCCTCGGCATCGACGCAATCTGGCTCTCGCCGTTCTATCGCTCCCCTCAGGCCGACGCCGGCTACGACGTGGCCGACTATCGTGTCGTGGATCCGCTGTTCGGCACGCTGGACGACTTCGAACGCATGCGACACCAGGCCCATGCGCTGGGGATGAAGGTGATCGTCGACCTGGTGCCCAATCACACGTCCGACGAACACGCCTGGTTCCAGGCAGCGCTGAAGTCGCCGCCCGGCAGCGCCGCACGTGCGCGTTATCTGTTTCGCGACGGCAAAGGTCCGCACGGCGACCTTCCACCGAACAACTGGCAGAGCGTATTCGGCGGCAACGCCTGGTCTCGCGCGCCGGGGGATTCGCAGTGGTATCTGCACCTGTTCGACCGCAAGCAGCCCGACCTCAACTGGGATCACCCCGAGGTCCGCGCGGAATTCGAGGACGTGCTGCGCTTCTGGCTGGACCGTGGCGTGGATGGCTTCCGGGTGGATGTCGCGCATGGTCTCATCAAGGCGCCGGGGTTACCCGACTGGGGCGGTCACGCCGCAATGGTGGAAGGCGCGGCGGATCACGGCAACAACACGAGCCCGATGTGGGATCAGGAAGGCGTGCATGAGATTTACCGCCACTGGCGCCGTCTGCTGGACACCTACCCCGGTGAACGGATGATGGTGGCCGAAGCGTGGATCGCGCCGCAAGCGCGGCTCGCTCGCTACATTCGCGGCGATGAAATGCAGCAGGCGTTCAACTTCGACTACCTGCTTGCCCATTGGGACGCGGCTGAAATCCGCGCGGTCGTCGATAGTTCGTTGGCGGCCTCGGCGGCGGTCGGCGCACCGACGACATGGGTGATGTCCAACCACGACTCCGTCCGCCATACGTCGCGCTACGGTCTGCGCAAACCGGGTGCGCGCCCCAAGGGCATCGACGCGGCCGGCGAGCAGCCCGACGAAGCGTTAGGCCTGCGCCGCGCCCGCGCCGCGGCTTTGCTGACGCTCGCGCTACCGGGATCGGCCTATATCTACCAGGGCGAGGAGCTGGGCTTGCCGGAGCACACCACGCTGGATGCGCGCTATCGGCAAGATCCGGCGTTTTTCCGCACGCAGGGCGCCGAGATCGGCCGTGATGGCTGCCGGGTGCCGCTGCCCTGGAAGGCGGATGCGCCCTCGTTCGGTTTCGGTCCCGGCGAAAAAAGCTGGCTGCCGCAGCCGGATAGTTTTGCTCGCTATGCCGTGGATCGTCAGGACGGTGTGAGCGGCTCGACGCTGGAACTGTATCGCCAGCTTCTACGCTTGCGGCGCGACTATGCGCTCGGTACGGGCCTATTAGAGTGGCAGTCTGCCGGCTCGCCGGACGTGCTGGTCTTCGACAACGGCACGCTGCGCGGCGTGATCAATCTGGGCATGCAGCCCGTTGCGCTGCCGCGCGGCACCTTGCTCGTTGCGAGCGAGCCGCTGGAGACGCACGGTGAGTTGCCCGGCAACACCGCGGCATGGCTGACCTTAAGCTGAGGCTGAAGCGTCGGCCAATGCTGAAGCCGACGCTGAGGTCGGGGCCTCAAAGCAGCCCGCGTTTCGCCAGGCTTCGATACAACGCTCGCACGCCAAAGGTCCACGGAGGAATTGCGGTCGAAAGCTGCACCGTGTTCACCAGCGCCCCGAGCGAAGGCGTCGCGATCGTCACGACATCGCCGAGATGATGCGTGAAACCCGCACCAGGCGCGTCGCGATCCTTGATCGGCGAGAACATCGTGCCGAGGAACAGCATAAAACCATCGGGGTACTGATGATGTGCGCCGCAGGTCTGCGCGACGAGATCGGCCGGATCGCGGCTGATCTCCTTCATATGGCTCACACCCTCGAGCACGAAACCGTCCGTGCCTTCGATGTGTAGCGACAAGCTCGCCGCGCGCACCGTATCCAGCGTAAAGCGCTCGTCGAACAGGCGCACAAACGGCCCGATCGCGCACGAGCCGTTATTGTCCTTTGCCTTGCCCAGCAGCAAGGCCGAGCGGCCTTCGATATCGCGCAGGTTCACGTCGTTACCCAGCGTGGCGCCGACGATCTGAGCGGCGCTATTCACGGCCAGCACGATCTCCGGTTCCGGGTTATTCCACACCGAGGTGGGATACAGACCGACGTCGGCGCCGAGCCCCACGGCGGACATTGGTTGCGACTTCGAAAACACTTCGGCGTCCGGCCCGATGCCCACCTCCATGTATTGCGACCACGCGCCGCGCCGCTCGAGTTCCGCCTTCAGTTTCATCGCGGCGTCCGAGCCGGGTTTGATTTTCGCCAGATCGGTGCCGATCAGTTCCGTGATGGTCCGGCGCACGTCGAGCGCCTTGGCAGCGTCGCCGCCCGCCTGCTCCTCGATCACCCGTTCAAGCAGGCTCACGGCGAACGTCACACCGCAGGCCTTGATGGCCTGCACATCGCATGGCGCAAGCAATCGCGTGTCAGTTTTAGCGGCGGGCGCGAGACTCGCTTCAAGCAGCGCATGCACGGGACCTAACGCTTCGCCCGGCGCGTTGCGGGCGATTTGCACCGCGTCGCTCCGGTCGAACAGATCGGCCGTGGTGGACACCGTGGACGTGATATCGAACACATGGCCGCCGCGGACCACGACGACCGACGGTCCATCAACCGGCGCGGGACGCCAGACGCGGCCTATCAGCAGCGCGTGATCGAGGTCGTCGGGAAGGCAGGCAGCAGAATCGGTTCGCATATCGTCATGTCCTGAACATTGACCAAGACCTGATGCTATCCATGCGATCGCGCAGTGTCCACCCTGTCGACGTACAACGCGGATACGCACCCACTCTCTGGGAACGTAACCCGCTAACCCTGACGACGCGCCGCGTGCAAAGCAGCTTGCCCCACGTACCAGTCCACGCACTGCGGATTCGCCATCGCCTCACGATTGACCACCTTCTCAAGCGCATGGCCGAGAAACAGTTTCTTGACCGGCACCTCCTGCTTTTTGCCGGACAAGGTACGCGGAATTTCCGGCGCCTGCAGAATCTGATCCGGTACGAAACGCGGCGACAGCGAGGTCCTGATGGCCGCCGCCAGGCGCGCTTCCAGCGCCGCATCCAGCACGAGGCCCTCGCGCAGAACGACGAAGAGCGCCAGATAGCTTTCGCGGCCGAGAAACTCGAGATCGATCACCATCGAATCGAGCACTTCGGGCAACGCCTCGACCGCGGCATAGATCTCGCTAGTGCCCATGCGCAAGCCGGCACGGTTGATCGTCGCGTCGCTGCGGCCGTAGATCGTGCAAGCGCCGTCCGCGTCGATCCTGAGCCAGTCGCCGTGACGCCACACGCCGGGGTAGACGTCGAAATAGCTCGACAGGTAGCGGGCATTGCCCGCATCGCCCCAGAAATGGAGCGGCATCGCGGGAATGGGACGCGTGCAGACCAGCTCGCCCACTTCGCCAGTCACCGCTTGTCCCGCTTCGTTCCAGGCCTCGACAGCCGCACCCAGTTGACGGCATTGCATCCGCCCCGGCACTTGCGGCAGTTCACGGTTGCCGGTGATGAAATTGCCGCACAGATCGGTGCCGCCGGAGATGTTGAGCCACCAGATGTCCGGCGTGCCCATGGCGGCGAATTGCGCGCTGCCCCAGCGTTGCACGTCTTCCGGCAGCGGCGAGCCGGTCGTGCCGACGGCGCGCAAGCGTGAGAGGTCGCCGCATTCGGCCAGCGACAACCCCGCCTTCATGCAATTGCCGTGGAACGCTGCGCCCGCGCCGAGGATAGTGACCTTGTGCCGAGCGGCGAAGCGCCACAACACGCCCCAGTCCGGATGGTCCTTGCTGCCGCTGGGACTGCCGTCGTAAAGGCAGATGGTCGTGCCGGCCAGCAAACCCGACACCTGCACATTCCACATGATCCAACCGGTCGAGCTGTACCAGTGGAACCGTTCACCAGGGTTGTTGCTGCTATAGCTCGCGCCGAAGTCGCTATGCAGCACGACACTCAACCCGGTGACCAGAACGCCGCCGTGGCTTTGCACGATCGCTTTGGGCAGGCCCGTGGTGCCGCTCGAGTACACCACCCACAGCGGATGATCGAAGGGCAACCACTCGGGAACAAAGGCCGCCGTGGCGGCATCGTCGCGTGCGACTGTATCGGCGAAACTCAGCGCGTCCGCCACACGCGATGCCGCATGCGGCGTTTCCAGCACGATCAGCGTCTGCACATCCGGCAGCGCCGCACGCAGCGAGGCCACCACCTGGCTGCGATCCATCGAACGACCCGCGTAGCGGACACCGTCCGCGGCAATCAAGACGCGCGGTTCGATCTGACGAAACCGGTCGATCACGGCCTGCAGTCCCATGTCCGGCGCGCACACGCTCCACACCGCGCCGATGCTGCAACAGGCGAGAAACGCCACCACGGTCTCGGGCACGTTGGGCAAATAAGCCACCACACGATCGCCACGTTGCACGCCGCGCTCTCTTAGCGTCAACGCAAGCGCGGCGACCTGGCGCTTCAGTTCGGGCCAACTGAGCTCTCTGATCCAGCCCTGCTCGTCCTCGCTGATAATGGCCGCCATACCCGCCGCATGCGCGGCGTCGGCGTGCCGAAGCACCTGCTGCGCGTAGTTCACCTGGGCGCCTGGAAACCAGCGCGCACCGGGCATGCGCTCCTCGGCCAGCACCGCGCTGTAGGGTGTCGGCGATTTCATGCCGCCGTATTCCCAGACGCTTGCCCAGAACGCGTCGAGGTCCGTGACGGACCAGCGCCACAGCGCATCGTACGAATCGAACGCAAGGCCACGCGTTCGATGCAGCCAGTCCTGATACAGGCGGATTTGCGGAATCCAGGCGGGACTAGCAGGCCGGCGTCCGGCGACAGAATCGGTTGAGTTCATATGTTCGGTCGACAATAAAACAGCGCTACACCTCCAGCCACTCCTTGCGCACCTGCGCATTGGATTTCAGCTCGGCAGGCGTCCCCTCGAAGACGATGCTCCCGTGACCCATGACATAGACGCGCTGCGAGATGTCGAGCGCGATAGCGAGCTTCTGCTCGATCAGCAGCACCGACACGCCGCGCTCCTTGAGCGCCTGCAGATACTCGGCGACCAGCGCCACCAGCTTCGGCGCGAGTCCTTCCGTGGGCTCGTCGATAAGGATCAGGTCCGGGTCGCCCATCAGCGTGCGGCACAGCGTCAACATCTGCTGCTCGCCCCCTGAGAGCACGCCCGCGGCAGTGTTCTCGCGCTCCTTCAGGCGCGGGAACATGCCGTACATGTCCGCCAGCGTCCAGCGCGGCTTGCCCTGGCGCCGACTGCGCTTCTCGCCCAGCAGCAGGTTCTGGCGCACCGTCAGCGTGGGGAAGACGTCGCGATTCTCAGGAACATAACCAATGCCCAACTGGGCGATCTCGAAGGTGCGACGCCCCAGAATTTCCTCGTCGCGAAAGCGCACCGAGCCCGCAGCCTTGACCATCCCGAGGATGGTTTTCGCCATGGTGGAACGCCCTACGCCGTTGCGCCCGAGCAGAGTGACGATCTCGCCTTCGTCGACATGCACATCGACGCCTTGCAGAATGTGGCTCTTGCCGTAGTAGGCGTGCAGGCCTTGCACGTCGAGCATGCGCCCGCTCATCAGTGCGCTCCTTCGGTGGAGCTCTCGTCAAGGGACGCGCCGAGATAGGCCTCCTTGACCTTGCTGTTGTTGCGGATCGCCTCGGGGGTATCCGTCGCGATCACCTCGCCATAGACCAGCACCGAGATACGATCCGCGAGGCCGAATACCACGCCCATGTCATGCTCGACCATCACCAGGGTCTTGCCCACCGTCACATTGCGAATCAACTCCACGGCCTGATCCGATTCGGAACGGCTCATACCCGCGGTGGGCTCGTCGAGCAGGATCACCTCGGCGCCGCCGGCAATCGTGATGCCGATTTCCAGCGCACGCTGTTCAGCGTAGGTCAGGAGGCTTGCCTGCGTTTCGCTGCGCCGCTGCAGCCCGATCAGTTCCAGCACTTCTTCGGCGCGCTGTCGTGCATCATGCAGCTTCGCCAGCCGATGCCAGAACGAGTATTTGTAGCCAAGCGACCATAGCACCGCGCAACGCAGATTTTCGAACACCGAAAGCCGGTGAAAAATATTCGTGATCTGGAAGCTGCGCGACAGCCCCATGCGATTGATCACGAACGGCTTGAGGCCGCCAATCTCGACACCGTTCAATTTGACCGAGCCGGAACTCGGCGCACTACGCCCCGAAATCAGATTGAAGGTGGTCGACTTGCCCGCACCGTTGGGCCCAATCAGTGCATGGCGCTCACCTTTAGGAATACTCAGGTTGACCCCACGGATGATCTCCGTCTGGCCGAAGTTCTTGGTGAGCTCGCTCAATTCCAGTGCGGCCGTCATACCCCGCCTCCTGCCATTTCCGCCTGCACGGCGTCCCACGCCTGATGCACCCGCGCTACCGCCGCTCGCCAGGCCAGCGCTCCGGCTAGCCACAGCGCCACGGCCACCGCCCAGGGCCTGAACGAGGCGGCATCGAAAGCGAAACCCACCAGCGTCATGCCGGTACCGTTGTCGCTGTCGATCTGCAGCTTGTAGGTCAGCTCGACAGTGAGGATCAATGCGGCCAGCAAGACAACACCCGCTCCCAGCGCGACCGCGTAGGAGGGCAGCATGCGGCCCAGCTTGCGCCTGGCGAGCAGCGGCACCTGTTTCATCAACAGACTCGAGACGCCGCCCGGCACGAACATCACCATCAGCACGAAGAAAAGCCCCAGATAAAGCAGCCACGCCTGAGTCAGGCTGGACAGCGCAACGGCGAACAGCACAAACACCACCGCGCCGATGACAGGCCCGAAAAAGAACCCGCCACCGCCGATGAACGTGGCCAGCAACACGCTGCCGGAATGCACGGCGCCCACGTTCTCCGCCGATACGATCTCGAAGTTGATCACCGACAGCCCCCCGGAAATCCCGGCGAAAAAGGCCGACAAAATCACCACGAGGTAGCGTACGCGCTGGGTGTTGTAGCCGACGAACTCGGCCCGCTCGGCGTTGTCGCGCACGGCGTTGGCAATGCGGCCCAAAGGCGTTTGCGTCCACGCATACATCGCGACCATCGACAGCAGGCACCACAACGCGATCAGGTAATACACCTGACGCCCTGGCCCATACGTGATGCCGAGTACCGCATTGCCGACGACGCGGTTAGTCGAAATGCCGCCCTCGCCGCCAAAGAAGTCCGGAAACATCAGCGAACTGGCGAACACCATCTCGCCGATCCCCAACGTAATCATGGCGAACGTGGTACCCGCTTTGCGTGTGGTCACATAGCCGAACAGGATGCCAAAGAACGCACCGCCCAAACCGCCCACCAGCGGCAGTAACGAGACGGGGAACCACAACGCGCCCGCGCCGACCTGGTTGAGCACATGCACCGCGATGAATGCGCCCATGCCCGAATACACCGCGTGGCCGAAGGACAGCATGCCCGACTGGCCGAGCAGCATGTTGTACGAGAGCGCGAAGATGATCATGATGCCCATCTGCGACAACAGGGTGATGGCGAAGCCGCTGGAAAAGATCAGCGGCGCCACCGCCATCACAAGGGCCGTCAACCCCCAGATCAGATAGCGCGCGAGATGACGCGATGAAGCAGCGGTAAGGCCCGGGGCCATGACGTGTTCGTAGCTTTGCCGCATAGTGGGTTTCATGATCTAGCCCTCCCGGGTTCCCATGAGACCACGTGGGCGCACAATCATCATCACCACCATCAGAAGATAAGGCAGCACCGGCGCCATCTGCGACACGGTCAGTTTCCACACCGACGACAACGGCGTGGCGCTCGTCACATGCAGGCCGATTGCGCCGAACAGGTCGGCGAGCGAAGCGTCGATGGTGACGGCGAAGGTTTGCAGCAGCCCGATCAGCAGCGACGCGATAAACGCCCCCGCGAGCGATCCCATGCCGCCCACTACCGCCACGACAAACACAATGGTGCCGACCGAAGCGGCCATCGACGGTGAAGTAACGAACGCATTGCCGCCGATCACGCCGGCCAGACCCGCGAGCGCAGCACCACCGGCGAACACCAGCATGAACACGCGTTGCACATTGTGACCGAGGGCCTCGACCATCTGCGGATGCGTCAGCGCGGCCTGGATCACGAGGCCGATGCGCGTGCGGGTGAGCACCACGTACATCGCGATCAGCATCGACACCGACACGAGCATCATGAAGGCGCGGTACTTGGGAAACACCGACGTGAAGACCTGGAACAGCGGGCCGTCGAGTTCCTGCGGAATGCGGTAAGGCACGGCGGACTGTCCCCAGACCAGCTTGACGGCTTCTTCGATCAGATAGGCGAGACCGAACGTGAACAGCAGTTCGGCCACATGCCCGTACTTGTGCACGGTGCGCAGTCCGAAGCGCTCGACGAGCGCGCCGACCACCACCACCAGCAACGGAGCCAGCACAAGCGCCGGCCAGAAACCGAGCTTGCTGGCGATGGCATACGCAAAATACGCGCCCAGCATGTAGAAGCTGGCGTGCGCGAAATTGAGCACGCCCATCATGCTGAAGATCAGCGTAAGCCCCGACGACAGCAGGAACAGCAGCAACCCGTAGCTGATGCCGTTCAACAGGGAGATGACGAAGAATTCCACGGACAATGTTCCTTACTTCTTGCGGCAGCGTCGGCCAGCGCGTGCCTTGCAATGGAGCGCGGCCAGGCTGACCCGGCCCGCTACCCATCCTTCATCCGGTGACCGGCATGCCGGCCTAGTTCGGTCGCTTCATCTGGCACGTAGTCGGCTGGCTTGCCGACGAAGCGTCGAGCACGGCGTCGGTTCGCCAGCCATAGCCGGTCTTCTCCTGGTCATACTTGACGTCTTTGCCATCCGCCTTGACCCAGGTGGCGATCACAAGGGACTGCTGCGCCTGATGGTCGGACGCGCGCATCTCGACGATGCCGTTCAGGCTTTGGACCTTCATGCCTTCCATGGCCTTGGCCACCTTGACCGGATCCGTGGACCTGGTTTCCTTCATCGCCTTGCCCAGCATCGCCACGGCAGTATAAGCGGCCATTTCGAAGAAATCGTCATCGTATTTCTTCTTGAAGCCATCCATGATCTGATCCGCTTGCGGCGGATTGTCCCTGGTGTTCGCGCCCATATAGCCGACATACCTGACGCGTCCGGCGCCCGCCGCACCCATCGCCGTCGGCACGCCGGTCGTGGAGGCGTAGTAAGTATAGTAATTCGCGGTCACGCCTGCGTCCTTGCCGGCCTTGATCAGCAGTGCGAGATCGCTGCCCCAGTTGCCCGTGATCACCGTATCGGCGCCGGATGCCTTGATCTTGCTGGCATACGGCGAGAAATCCTTGACCTGTGCCAGCGGGTGAAAATCGTCGCCCACGATCTGGATGTCCGGACGCTTGCGCTTGAGATACTCCTGCGCGGTGCGCGACACGTCATGGCCGAAGGAGTAATCCTGATTGATCAGGTAGACCTTCTTGACGTTGGGATCCTTGGCGAGAAAGGTGGTCAACGCTTCCATTTTCATATCGGCGTTGGCATCGAAACGGAAGTGCCAATAGTCGCACTTGCTATTCGTCATGGCCGGATCCACTGCGGCAAAATTCAGGTAGATGATCTCCTTGCCGGGATTGCGCGCATTGTACTTGGACACCGCGTCTTCAAGCGCGAGGCCCACCGAGGAACCGTTGCCCTGCGCGATATAGCGGATGCCCTGGTCGGCCGCCTCATTGAGCAGCGTGAGACTTTGTTGCGGCGACAACTTGTTGTCGAACGGGACCATTTCGAATTTCTGCCCGCCGGCCCAGTCCTGCTGGTTGGCCACCTCGGTCACGTATTGCCAGCTCTTCAGCTCGTTGTTTCCCAACGAACCCATCAGACCCGACAGCGTATCGATGTACGCGATCTTGACCGTTTCCGCCGAAGCGGTACCGCAAGCCAGCGCCATGAACATGGTTGCACCAGCCGCCAGGGAACGCATCTTTTCCATTCAGTTGTCTCCTACGATTTCAGAATCGATCTTTATCTTAGGTATAACTAACTATGTGCGAAGACGGCTCGAGCGCGCAGGTTGGCGCCGTGGCTAGCCGGCGAATCAACATGCAATTTCGCACGACCGTTCGGAGCGTGTCAACGGGCAAACCGCGCAAATGATGTCCCTCGCTGGGCTTAGCCGGGAAAACACCTAGCGCATGGTGCTACGCATCAGAAAGCGAATGGACGTGCTTTTATTTACATGGCGAAGGCTCGCACGTATGATCGCTGGACAATCAGGACGTCCGGCACAACGGAACCCGCGGAGACGAATGCACATGACATGGCTTGACGCATTGCTGAACGAACCCTTCGTCTGCATTACGGATATGATCCGCCGCTTCGCAACCGAGCGCGGCGACCATGCTGCCTTGATCTGCGACGGCAAAGTCGTGACGTACGCTGAACTGGACGCGCAAGTCGATCGCTTTGCGGCCGCATTACAGCGTGACGGGCTCAAGCCTTGCGACGCGATTGCGCTGTGTGCTGCGGCATCGGTCGAATACGTCGTGGCCTTTCTCGGTGGCCTGCGGGCGGGCGCGGCAGTAGCGCCGCTCGCGCCTTCTTCGAGCGCGGCGAGCCTCGTCAGCATGATCGGCAATTCGGGCGCGCGCCTGCTCTTTCTGGACGCCGAGGTCACGCGCCTGCTTGAACCGGTCGCCGGCGAGATCGGCACGACGGCGATTGCACTGGATGGGCATTCGGGCAGTTCTGGCACCAGCGCGCTTCGGACCTGGCTCGCGCCAGAAGGCGCCGAGCCCGTGCCGCTGGCGATCAACCCGGCGTGGCCATTCAACATCATCTACTCGTCCGGCACGACCGGCACGCCGAAAGGCATCGTGCAGTCGCACGGCATGCGCTGGGCCTATGCGCGGCGTAGCATCGAGCGCGGCTACGGGCCGCATGCCACCACGCTGATCTCGACACCGCTGTACTCGAACACCACTCTCGTGAGCTTCATGCCGACGCTCACGTTCGGCGGCACCGTCGTGCTGATGCCGAAGTTCGACGCGACGCAGTACCTGACGCTCGCGCAGCAACATCGTGTGACGCACACGATGCTCGTGCCGGTCCAGTATCAGCGGCTGATGGCCCATCCCGACTTCGACCGCTTCGACCTGTCCAGCTTCGAAGCGAAGTTCTGTACCAGCGCGCCGTTTGCAGCCAGCGTGAAGGCGGACGTGGTCCGGCGCTGGCCCGGCAAACTCACCGAGTACTACGGCATGACGGAGGGCGGCGGATCATGCCAACTGGAGGCGCACGCGTTCCCTCACAAACTGCATACGGTCGGCAAGCCCGTGGAAGGTCACGACATCCGCCTGATCGACGAGCAAGGCAACGAGGTGATGCAAGGCGAAGTCGGCGAAATCGTCGGCCATTCGCCGGCCATGATGACCGGTTACTACCGGCAACCGGAAAAGACCGCCGAGGCGGAATGGTACGACCCGGGCGGCAAGCGCTTTATCCGCACCGGCGATATGGGACGTTTCGATGAAGACGGCTTCCTCACGCTGCTCGATCGCAAGAAGGACATGATCATTTCGGGCGGCTTCAATGTGTACCCGAGCGATCTGGAAGCGGAGCTGCGTGCGCATCCTGATGTGGCGGACGCGGCCGTGGTCGGCGTGCAGTCGGAGCAATGGGGCGAGACGCCGGTGGCGTTCGTCGTGCGTCACCCACACACCGTGCTAGACGAAGATGCGTTGCTGGGGTGGATCAATGCGCGCTTAGGGAAGATGCAGCGGCTCTCCGCGCTGAGATTCATTGATGCATTGCCGCGCAGTCCGATCGGCAAGGTGCTGAAACGGGAGTTGCGTGAGCAGTTTCATTCAGCGGCGCGAGGGCCTATCGCGTAGCGTCGGGCCGGCTTCTCTTCCCGGCTGATTCCCGGGCTGAATTCTGGCGTCAAAGGTCAAAGGAAAAGGCGGTGCGTTCTCATTCGAAAGCACCGCCCTCCTTCATTGCGCCTCAGGTCCGCAAAATCCGGCGCGGTTTCATGCCTACATACCTACAGACTTACATGCCCAGGTTGCTCACGATAGCGAGGCTCGGGCAGTAATGCGTAGCGCTCAAGTACGCCGCTTGCTGCGAACGAACGCCGGCAGCGCTGGACGTCGGCGGATCGATAAACACTTGCGCATTGTTCGACCCTGCCGGAGCAGTGAGGGTCATCGTCACTTTCCACCAGTTGCCCGACTTCACAGCGCTCAGCGAGGTCGCCTGTCCTGCACCCCATGTCCCTCTCACGATCGCACCGGTGTTCGTATTGAGCACCCAGCCGAATTCGGTGCCGTTCGGGTCGTCGGTCTGGATCGATCCGCCAGGGAAGACCGTCGCATTGGTGGTCGCAAGCACATAGTCAGTAAAGCTATACGATTGGCCGCCCTGAACCCGGATGATCTCGCGGACATTCGAAACTGACGAACCATTGGTGCTGGTCACCGTTGCGGCGCCCCGGTTCACGCCCGAGACATCGGTCGCCGGCACGGCGGTGCCGCCATTCTGTTGGGCCCATGTATCCGGTTCGGCGAGGCTCAGCGGCGAATCGATCAGGTTGTTTGCATAGCAGGCAGCCGTAGTCTTGTCGGCCGGCGGTCCGTAAAAGCTGGCAATGCTCGCCTGGATCGCGTTATCGGTCGTGTCCGAGGTTGCCTTGGTGATCACCGCGCCTTCGAAGAACTGAACAGGAGCCGCGCTACCGTCGCCGCCTTCGCCCAGCGACAAGCCGCCTTGCCATTGACCGTTAAAGGCATGGCCCGCATCGTTGCCAAAGTTAAGGGCTTCGGGCGGCGCCTGGTCATAGGCTGCGGTGAGGACACTCTGCGAGGAAGAGCCATCCTTAACCACAAAGACATTTGATGCGGTCACGGGTGAGTATTTGGAGAGGACGGTGACGAACTTGTCCTTCGGCGGTTGCTGCGGCCCGTAGAGATAGACACCCGCCTCTGCATCGACACCCGGCCAGTTGGTATCGAGCGCGTTGCACACCGGGTCCTTCACGTTGGGCGCCTGGCTCGAATCGCCATCGCAATAGCCAAACACCGCGGCGTTGCCATTCGAGAACGCCAGCGCGAACATCTCGCCTTCGACTTCGCCATGTGCATAGGTGCCGGAGTTAGCACTGCTCTCCATATTGCCGTACGTGCCGCAGCAGGTCGATGACTGGCTGTAGTGCGCGCCTGCCACCATGTACTCCGCGATCTCGGTGTCCCCGATCGACTGGTTCACCGTACCAAAGCGGTTGCGATACGCCTGTCCCGCCAACGTCCCCAAGGCCGGAATCTCGGCGCCTTGCGATGGTACGAAGCCAAGCTTGGCGGGCGTGCCGGGTAGCGCCGGCAAGTCGTTACCGATCGATACCTGCAGGGTAGGCGACGCAGTGGTCAACGCGGTAGGAGGCTGCAGCAGTTGCACAGTCAGCGTCCCCGAGCCTGGAAGCGTGATCGTCGCAAAGCCGTTGAGGACCGGAACCGTCGTCGCTTTTTGCGCCGCTGAACTGGTGCTCGGAACGGTCAACGACTCGGTTCCGTCCGCGTTGAGCGTGAGGGTAGCCGGCACATTGCCGAACGCGCCACCCTTCAGCGGCGCCACCAGGTCGATCTGATCGTAGAGGTAGGTGACGGAACAGGTGGTGTTGTTGCAGAACGCGTTCGCGCTGTTGACATTGGCTGAGCCGATCAGCGTGCGGTCCGCGCCACGCGGCAAACTACCCGACGTATACGGATAGACGTTCAAGGTGGTGTTATCGGACGCCCGCTGGATCTGGAACAGCGGACCCTTGTAACTCTTCGTCAGCAAGCGCGTCACACTGTGGGCTGCAGAGCAAGGCGTGTTGGCGGTTGCGGCGGCGTCGCACGGTAGCGGAACCGACGAGCTTGCCTCATCCGTCGATGCACTGTCGTTTGACTGGGCTGCGGCAGTCGCCGGCGACAAACTTGAGTTCGATACCCCGGCGGCCTGCGATGCGCTGCCGCCACTGTCTCCATCGCACGCAGCAAGCGCGACAGTCATTGCCAACAAGACGGAAATTAATCCCACTCCTCTGGACATCATGACCTCCTCCTATAAGACCAAGCATCGGATTAGATTCAGAACATTTAGTTATGCAAACTTACTGACACAGAATCGTCACGGGTCAAGCTAGCATGCTTCGGAACTGTCAGTCGCTTACCACGGGTTAGAAGATGAACTACGGGGTGATGCAGCGCGCCGTCTCGACCGCGCCGCGCCTGGTAACGAGATTGAACTTCGGGTGGAACGCGCGGATGCCGGCGAGCGGGCCGTCGAATGGCACTGATGGGCCGTCAGGCAAGCACTCGCCTACGGCTGGCGGAAAAGTAACGCTCATCGCGTATCGCTGGTACCGGTGGCTAGTACACGAGGTCGGTGGCCAGCATCGCCACCATCCGTTGCAGCGCTGTGCGACTCATCATCCTCGTCTCCATTGTCGTTGCATCGACTGTCTGCCCAGCGGGTCAGCGGTCGATGCCGCGCGGCAGGGGGACGCCTCGCGTGGTAATAATATTAGTCAATATTATCTCCGAACCTACTAAGGACAATCCCTACGTCGAAAATACGGGGTTCGACCATTTGTGGCGCTGTATCGTCATATACAAGCGGTGACCAGATGCCAGGAAAATATTATCGCTAATATGATCTTTAATTATTTGTTGCGATTGGATTACGTTGTGCATGCGCCGCATGCGCAACCTGACGGGTCGTAGGCCGTAACAGGTTCACGATTGGTATGCTTTCTGCGAACATCCATCACTTCCCGACACTCATCCTGGAGACACGTCATGCCCACCTCGTCCACTGCTCGCCGTGCGGCCTTCCGCGCCAAGGTCGAAGAACGCCAGGGGTTGCTCGTGCCCGGCGCGTTCAACGCAATGAGCGCGCGCGTCATTCAGGACGCCGGTTTCGAAGCGCTCTATCTGACCGGCGCCGGCGTGACCAACATGTCGCTCGGCCTGCCGGATCTGGGTTTCGTCGGCTTGCACGAAATCGCCGAACACACGGCACGGGTGCGCGACGCGGTCGAACTGCCGTTGATCGTCGATGCCGATACCGGCTTCGGCAATGCGCTCAACGTGCGCCATACGGTGCGCACGCTCGAACGCAGCGGCGCCGACGCGATCCAGTTTGAAGACCAGGTGATGCCGAAGAAATGCGGTCATTTCTCCGGCAAGGAAGTGATCGCGACCGGTGAGATGCTCGGCAAGATTCACGCAGCCGTCGATGCCCGCGAGGACCACAACCTGCTGATCGTCGCACGCACCGACGCCGCCGCCGTACATGGCATCGAAGACGCGATCGAGCGCGGTCACCGCTTTGTCGAAGCGGGCGCGGACATCCTGTTCATCGAAGCGACCGAATCGCTCGCCGACATCGAGCGCTTGCCCAAACTGATCAACGCACCGCAGTTGATCAACATCGTGATCGGCGGCAAAACGCCGACGCAATCGCGCGAAGCGCTCGGCAAGCTCGGCTACGCAATCGTGCTCTATGCGAACGCCGCCCTCCAGGGCGCGGTACTTGGCATGCAGCGGGCGCTCGGCACGCTGCGCGACAACGGCCGGCTGGACGAAGACACCTCGCTGGTCGCGCCGTTCAGCGAGCGGCAACGGCTCGTCAACAAGCCTTTGTACGACCGGCTCGATCGCGAATACGCAGATAAAGAGAAGTGAACGCGACGGCCGCTCGTCGCAGTCAGCCGTTAAAGCTCAGCGGCCGACAAACATGTCCCGGTAAGCGCCGTAGAGCGACAGCAGCGGTACGGCTGTCAGCAGCGGTGTGAGCACCAGGGCACGCAGCGCCAGCGGAACCATCGGCGCCAACACCATGGCCGCCGTCAGCGCGATGACGTACGTCAGCGTCACGGACCAGTTGCGAGCCAGCCCGCGCAGACCCACGATCATCGCCCTGCGCGGGATCATGTCCTGCAGCATCACAAGCGCCGAAGCGAAGCAGGTGCCCGCGATCGCGACTGCGAAGATCGATGCGCCGAGCAACGCTTCGAGCGCGGCGCGCATGCCATGGCCGCCACCATCCTTGAGCAAGACGTTGTGCACGCCGCCCGCGTTAGCCAGGAGGTTCAGCGAGACATGCAAGGTTGCCAGCACGACCCCATAGCCGACGACTGCTATCGCTGCGCCGTACAGCCCGATCACGCACAGCGCGTTGCTGCGCCGCGCCAGCGCCGCGAGGGTCTCGCGCAACAAGTTGGACCGGCCTCTGCGGTCGCCATCCTGCACAAACATCAGCCCTGCCGCCACAAGCGGCGTCAGCAGCACCGCCAGCGGACACAACAGCGGCAGGAACCCCAGCAGCGTCACGCAATCCGCGCAGACCAGCAACACGCTGAGCCACAGCACCGGCTGCCTGCTCATGGCACGCGCGCCGCTCACCAGCCAGTCGGCAATACGTAGAGGATTGACTTCTCTTCCACCGGAAAGAGGCCGTGCCGGCACACGATGGAGGCGGGTTTGCCTGGAAACGTCGCTCGGGTAGTCGATGTTCATGACAGTGTCCTCAGTGAAAGCGAAAGACTTCCGCTCGTAGTCCTGCCAGCAAGCGATCCGGGGCTTCGTCGTTCGGACGTTGCCGCTGCCTTTACCGGCCGACACGAAATCGTCCGGGCCTGCCGTTACTGCTAATCTACGGAGCATTGCGGACAGAGGTTGTCCGCATCCAGGGAGACCGACGTCGAATGTTGCAAAACTCCACAAGGCTGCTGCGTCTGCTGGGCATGCTTAGAAGCGCCCAATCCTGGCATGGCGCCGTGCTGGCCGAGCGCCTTGGCGTCACTGAGCGGACCGTGCGACGCGACGTCGACCACTTGCGCGGCCTCGGCTACCGGATCGGCGCAACGCCGGGGCCCGACGGGGGTTACAGCCTGGAAGCAGGGACGAGCTTGCCGCCCCTGCTTTTCGAGGAGGACGAAGCGCTCGCAGTCTCGCTGGCGCTGCGAACGCTAGCCGCCAGCGGCGTGCAGGGCATTGAAGAGTCGGCGCTCGCCGCCCTCGTCAAGCTAGAGCATTTGATGCCTCCGAGGCATGGCCGCAAGGCGAGGACGTTCTTCGCCTCCATCCAGAAGTTGGCCCAGGCGGGGCCCAGGGTCGATCCGGTCGTGCTGGCTGCGCTTGCCGGCGCATGTGCCGATCGCGAGGAAGCGCAGTTTCGCTACACGGATGGCAATGCCAGGGTCAGCCAGCGCACCGTCCAGCCCCAAGGCCTGGTCAACGCTGAATCACGCTGGTACCTCGTCGCCTGGGACTGTAGCCGGGCGGACTGGCGCACGTTCCGCGTCGATCGGGTGATCCCGCCGATTTCAACCGGATCGCGTTTCGAGCCTCGGCGCGGGCCGGACAAGGGCGATCTGGCCGCGTACGTCTCCCGTTCCGTTTCCACCGCGGCGTACCCGGTGCGCGCCAAAGTGATCCTTCACGCGCCGATGCAGGCGCTTGCCCAAAGCATCTGCCCGCTCGTCGGCCAGTTGGCGGCACTCGATTCGCAGCGATGCATCGTCCACACAGGGGCGCATTCTCTCCACTCGATCGCCGCCTGGCTGTGCACGCTGGAAGTCGAATTCGACATCGAGGAGCCTCCCGAACTGGTGGAATTCCTGCGCGGCATGAACACCCGCATTCATCAGGCGTTGGGGCGTTCCGAATATAAGGAAACTGCCGGCCCTTCGACCCGTTGAAGTTTCCGATGGGAAAACGCCATCCTCGTTCTCATCCCATACACCCGCTCGCCGCACAGCTACGAGCGGTTCTTACCCGGCAAGGTTCCAACGTCCCCCCAATGTTATGATCGGAAACATTGCACGCCATGCGGCGCGCTTTTGCCCCTACACCCCATGGATACCCATCTCACCAAACCCGCCGAGCCCTCCACGTCGGACCTGGGCCGGCGCGTACGTGCTGCGCGTCAGGCGCAGGACCTGACGCTCGAGACGGCGAGCCGCCTGTGCGGCGTGTCGCGCTCGACCTTGTCGAAAGTCGAAAACGGCCTGATGTCGCCGACCTTCGACGTGCTGCAAAAGATCGTGCTCGGCCTGAAGATCGAAATCGGCGAACTGTTCGGCTCGACGCCGAAGGTCAGCGCCGGCGGCCGCCGCGCGTTGACCCGCAAGGACGCGGGCCAACGTCATGCGTATCGCGGCTATCAGATGGAGCTGCTCGCCACCGATCTCGCGCACAAGGCCATGCTGCCGTTTCGCATCCGCATCTCGGCGCACACGCTCGATGCGTTCGACGACTGGGGACGGCACGAAGGCGAAGAATTCCTGTACGTGATCAGCGGTAGCGTGTGCCTGTACTCCGAGCTGTACGCGCCCACCCATCTGAATGCGGGGGACAGCATCTATTTCGACAGCCGCACCGGCCACGCCGCGGTCTCCACCAGCGACGAAGACGCCGAGGTCTTGTGGATGGCCACCAGCGCGGATATTCCGCAAACGCCGGTGGAAGCGTCGAAAAAGTAGACCCGCCGCAACCGGCACGTCGGTCCACACACGCTTCATGTCACGCGAGGGACTGCGGCGCTGAGCCTGCTAGAGAGCAGCAGCAGTCTCACTAGCCGCTTGCGTCCCATTGCCCACCGCCAACGCCCGCTGCGCCAATTGGGCAATATGCAGCGCGTGACGTCCGGTACCCTGCTCGATCTGCTCGCGACAACTGAAGCCGTTGGTCAGCACAAGGGTGTCAGCCGCCGCACCGCGAATCGCCGGGAACAGTTTGTCTTCGCCGATCTTCTCGGACAGCGCGCGATGCTCCGCGTTAAAGCCGAAGGATCCGGCCATTCCGCAGCATCCCGTATCGAGCAATGTCCATTTCACGCCGAGCCGCTCCAGCAGCGCCGTGTCGCCTTGCATGCCGAACAGCGCCTTCTGATGGCAATGACCGTGCACGACGACTTGGGCATCGAGCTTCGGCCAGTCGAACGGCTCGCGCACCACGAAATCCGAAAACAGGAAGGTCTGCGCCGCGAGGCGCCTGGCTTGCGCGTGATCGGGCAATTGCTTGAGCAGCTCGTCCTTGAAGACGGACAGGCAACCCGGTTCGAGGCCCACCAGCGGCACGCCTGCAGCGATATCGTCGGCGAGGTCGTCGAGCACATTCACCAGCAATTCGCGCGCACGCTCGAGCAGGCCGAAGTCATACAGGGGACGGCCGCAGCACAAGCGCTTTTTCGGCAGCACGACGTGCCAGCCGAGTTGCGTCAACACGTCAGCGGCAGCCTCGGCAATCTCGGGCGAGAAATGGTCGCTAAAGGTGTCCACCCAGAGGATCACTTTGCGATTGGATGGCGTGGACCCAGCCGTCACAGGCGCTGCATTACGCGCTCTGGCCGCGCGTCGTGCAATCTCCCGATACGTCTGCCGCGCGAACTTCGGCAGTTCACGTGCTTGCGCCACTCCGGCAATCCACCTGCCGAGCGGCGCGAGACCCGGCGCCGACATCATGAAATTGGTCAGGCGTGGAAAACGCGCGGCAAGCGGCGCCCATTCGCCGATCCGGCCCATGAACATCGCCTGACGCGGCCGGCGCTTCGTTTCGTAGTAATGCGAAAGAAATTCGGCTTTGTACGACGCCATATCCGTATGCGTCGGGCAGTCGGATTTGCAGCCCTTGCAGGCAAGACACGTGTCGAGCGCTTCCTTGACTTCGCGACTCTGCCAGCCGTCGGTTATAACCTCGCCCTGCAACATCTCCCAGAACAGATGCGCGCGACCTCGGGTCGAGTACTTCTCCTCGCGCGTGGCCCGGTAGCTCGGGCACATCGTTCCGCCTTCGAGCGAGCGGCACTTGCCCATGCCGATACAGCGTTCGACGGCGCGCTGGAAACCGTCGCCCTCCTGGCTCGCGAACGTCAGCCGGGTCTGCAGGTTCACCGGCCGATACGCCGGCCCCATGCGCAGGTTTTCGTCGGCGCGGTAGGCATGCACCACCTTGCCGGGATTGAGACGGTTGGCCGGATCCCAGATCGCCTTGAACTGCTCCATGGCCCGCATCAATTCCGGGCCGTACATGATCGGCAAGAACTCGGCCTTCGCATGGCCGTCGCCGTGTTCGCCGGAGAGCGATCCGCCGAATTCGACCACCAGTTCCGCCGCTTCGCGCAGAAAGCGGCGCCACGTCGCGATGCCTTCCGCCGTGCGCAAATCGAAGGTGATGCGGGCATGCACGCAGCCGTCGCCGAAGTGGCCGTACAGGCTGGTTTCGTAACCGTAGCGGTCGACCATCGCCTGAAACGCGCGCAGATAATCGCCGAGCCGCAAAGGATCGACGGCCGCGTCTTCCCAGCCCACCACCGGATCCGGACGCGCAGGATCAACCGACAACGCCACCGCCGACGCACCCGTCTCGCGAATCGACCAGACCTTCGCCTGCAACGCGCGCGCTTCGACGACCATGGTCGAAACATTGGCGCCTGCCGCGCCCGAGGCGAAATGCTGAGCCGCCGCGTGAGCCTGCCGTACGGCTTCGTCGTGCGTATCCGCGCCGAATTCGAGCACGACCCATGCATCGCCTTCGGGCAGCAGCGCGATCTCTTCCTTTTTCAGGCCACGTGCCTGCAAGCCGCGAATGATCGCGCGGTCGAGTCCTTCGATTGCTATCGGCCCGCACTGCATGAAATGCGGCACGGCATCGGCGGCCGTGAAAATATCCACGAAGCCCACTACCAGCAGCACGCGTTTCGCCGGGCTCTTCACGAGCCGCACTTTCGCCTGCAAGGTCACCGCACACGTGCCTTCGGTGCCCACCAAGGCTCGCGCCACATTGAAGCCGTTTTCCGGCAGCAGTTGATCGAGATTGAAGCCCGACACGCGCCGCTTGATCTGCGGAAATCTGGCGCGGATCAGCTCCGCGTAGGTGTCGCGCAGCGCTTTCAGGGCCGCGTAAATCTCGCCCTGACGGCCACCCGCGGCGATGATGCGTTCGAGTTCGTCGTCCGCGGTGGGACCGACCCAGAAGCGTGCGCCGTCGTAGGTGACGACTTCGAGGGCTTCGATGTTCTCGACCGTCTTGCCGGCCATCACCGAATGCGCGCCGCACGAGTTGTTGGCGATCATGCCGCCGAGCGTACAGCGGCTGTGCGTGGCCGGATCGGGGGCAAACGTGAGGCCGTGTTGCTCCGCCGCGTCGCGCAGCGTGTCGCAGACCACACCCGGCTCGACAATCGCCGTACGCGCCTCCGGATCCACCGAGACGACGCGGTTCACATACTTGCTTGCGTCCGCAACCACCGCGACGTTCACGCACTGACCGTTCTGCGACGTCCCACCGCCGCGCGGCAGGAACGGCACGTCGTTGCGCCGGCAGACGGCGACGGTGGCGAGCAGATCGTCGACATCAGCGGGGACGACCACCGCCAGCGGCACCTGCCGGTAGTTCGAGGCATCCGAGGCATACAGCGCCTTCGACGCCTGATCGAAGCGCACTTCGCCGCGCACATGCCGGCGCAGATCGGCCTCCAGCGACTGCATGACGGCCGCCGTGCCGCGAAACGGCGTGGCCACATGACGGCCGTCCGCCTTCTCTCCGCGCGCCGATCCAGCCGCAGCGTCTTGTGCGTCGCTGCTGCCCACCTCCACTACGGAGTGTGTCCCAGCGGCCTTGAACCGCGCTTCATCGGTTGACGATTCCACCTCGACGGCACCTCGTGCGAATGATTGCGTCACGCTCAAGCCGCCTGGCCCGCGGTCATCTTGAAGATCCCCTGGGCATTGCCGGCGTCGAAACGCAGATCGGTTTCCCAGCGGCGTGTGTCCTGATCGAACGTGCGCTTGCGGGTAATGAACTCATAGAACGAGCCCGGTACGTCACGCGTCACCGTGCTGCCATCGGCCGCGCGAAACTCGCGCTTGACGATGTCCGCGCGATACGCGGTCTGGAACACCCGGCCCGAACGCGAACGCTCGACTTCCGGTTTCATAGGACGGCCCTTGGCTTTCTCGTCATCGGAAAGCTGGAATACGTCCGCGACGCGATCCGTCGCATGGTTGAAGGCGTTGCCTTCGGTGGCGATCCACGCCATTTCCGCCGACTCCTTCAACAATACTTCGTAATCCGCCTCGCGGGGAATCTCATGCTGCCGCGCAAACGCACTGACGATCACCGGCAGCAATGCATGCGCCGCGTCGAGCGGCAGCACGCCCTCACGTTCGAGCTCCCACAGTTGCGCGGTGGCGGCCGGCGTCAACGGATCGCGCGACGTGCCGATCACGTGGCTCACCGCCTGCTGAAACTCAGCCGAGAAACGCTCGGGATGCAGTTCGCTCACGAAGAACTGGGAGATTTCATCGGGCGCATCGTCATGCGCCCAGGCACGGCCCGTCATGCCGAGACGGTCCAGCGGATAACGGCCGTTGATGCTAAAGCCAAGCGGTCGCAGGATGCGCGCAAACGCAGCTTCGCCCGGCGGCAGCGCGCCGCTGTGCGCCCAACGTACCGTGCGCAGCGCGCCGTGATCGAAGTACACGCTGCCGCCCGCGGCCAGCGCGTCCTGCGTGTAAGCGCGGCCATTCGCCGAGCGCGCCAGCAGGTCTTCGAACAACACCATGTTCATTGCCTGCGCGAGTTCGGCACGGGTGACGACACCGGGTTCCCATTCGTTGAGCACTTGCGGATGATTCAGCGTCTTGAACAACGTTGCGGTCTTTTCGGCGCCAATCAGTTTGAGCAGCAGTTGTTCGACATTCGCATTTCGCACGGTGCGCAGGTTCTGCATGGTTTTTCTCAGGAGGGCGGGCTGGGGCAAGTCCGCGCGGAATTGGAGGGCCGCCGGCGCAGCGTCATGTCGGGACGGGACGCACGCACGGCATCGTTTGATGCGAGATTATTCAAATCCGCGGCCCTTCCGTAAAGCGAGATAAAATTCAGACTTGATGCGTTTTCGGAATCAACGTGCGAAAGTTCAAGATCCCCAACATGGGCGCGCTGCTCGCTTTCGAAGCGGCGGCCCGGCATGAGAGTTTCACTCACGCGGCGCGCGAGCTCTTCCTGACCGAAAGCGCGGTGTCCCGCCAGATCAATACGCTGGAGAGCAATCTCGGCGTGCGCCTGTTCGTGCGGGTCAAGCAGCGCGTGGTCCTCACCAAGGCCGGCAAGGTCTACGGCGTGCAGGTGCGGCGTGCGTTGGAGGGGTTGGACCGCGACACGCTGTCGATCATCGCGCACGGCAGCGGCGGCGGCTATCTGGAACTGGCCGCACTGCCTACCTTTGCGTCGCACTGGCTGATTCCGCGGATGGGCGACTTCAACGCGCACTACCCGGACGTGCGCGTGAACATGGGTGTGCGCACCGGCACGTTTCCGTTCGCGGAGACCCATTTCGAAGCGGCGATTCACTATGGCAAGCCTACCTGGCCCGGCACGTCCGCCGATTTTCTGTTCCGCGAGGACGTCGTTCCGGTCTGCGCGGCGAGTCTGCTGACACGGTCGATCACGACGCCGGCCGATCTACTCGACTACCCGCTGCTGCATTCGACGACGCGCCCGGACGGCTGGGCCAACTGGTTCGAGAAGCTGGGTGTGGACGACAACCGCGCGATGCAGGGCGTGCGCTACGAATTGCATACGATGCTGATCAGCGGCGCGGCTGCGGGTCTGGGTATCGCGCTGGTGCCGCGTTTCTTCGTGGATGCGCAGTTGGAGCGGCTAGGACTCGTTGTCCCCTTCGATGCGCCGGCGCTTGCCGAAGCGGCTTACTACCTCGTGTACCCCACCGAGCTCAGCCACGGCAGGCCGCTCGCGAGCTTCCGCGAATGGCTGCTGGGGCAGGCGGCGGCCTATGGGGCGGCGAATCCGGGACTGGCCAGTGAGATGGACGAGGCGTGAGGGGCCCTTCGCGCTTCGGTCTTCCAGGCGGCCTGGGCCGTTGCCCAGACTTTGCCCCTCTCCCCCACCCTGGCTTTCCCGCGAGCACACCAGTTCACGATCAACGCGCCTGCGCCAGCGCGCTTAAATTGCCCTCGCCGAAACCATGGTGTCCCTTGCGCTGTACGATCTCGAAGAAGATCTCGCCGGCGCGGCGCCGCACAAAGGTCTGAAAAAACAGCAGCGGCACACCGTCTGAACCAATCTCGCCGTCCACCAGGATCCGGCCACGCTTGAGCCGCTCGATATCGAGGCCATGGCCCGGCAGCCGCGCGTCGATCTGATCGTAATAGCGCGGCGGCGGCTCGACGAGCTCGATCCCGTTCGCCATCAGTTGCTCGACGCAGCCGAAGATATCGCCGGTGGCGAGGGCAATATGCTGCACGCCCTCACCCGGATGATCGGGCAAATACTCGTGCATCAGGCTCGTGCGGCGCGTGCCTTCCTCATACAGCGGAATACGGATCGCGCCGCACGGCGACACCATCACGCGCGATTCGGCGGAGACGTGCCAGTTGGCATGCAGCTCGTGAATCTCGCGGAAGTTCAGCAGGTCGCGATAGAAATCGAGCCATTCCTGCATGCGGCCCGCGCCGACTGTTTGCGTCAGATGATCGATCGCCACCAGGCCGGTGCCCGCATGGCTCAGGTCGGCCTGCGCCGTATCGATTTCGATAGGCCGGAAGTCGATATCGAAGATCGAGATGTCGCCCACACCGCCGCGCAAACCGCCACGGCCGCGCCAACGGTCGACGAAGTAAATGTGCGAATCGCCGATGCCCTGAATCGCCGGAATCACCAGCTCGCCTTTGCCGATCTTTTCCCCTTCGAAGGCCCATGCGCCGAGTTCGATCGCACGATCGAAGGCACGCGGGGCATCCGCCACGCGGAGACCCACCGCGCAGATGCCCACGCCGTATTCCTCTGCGTAGCGTGCGGCGAACGAATCCGGCTCGGCGTTGAGCAGAAAATTCATCTCGCCTTGACGGTACAGCGTGACGTCCTTGCTGATATGGCGTGCAATGGCTTTGAAGCCGAGTTGCTCGAAGGTTTGCCCGAGTCCGCGCGGATCGCGCGCGGCGAACTCCACGAACTCGACGCCAGCGGTGCCAAGCGGATTGTGCTCCGGGTCCGATACGGCGCGCAGGGCGGCGCTCGGGGTGGGCAGGTCGCTGGGCATGGCATTCTCCTTGATCATACGTTCCGACGCTCTTCCTGATGTTGTATGCAGGCCAGCGCAATTGCGCAACGTGGCGGCATCTTATGGATGCTACGCGGTGCGTGAACTGGCGATAACTTTCGCACCGTGTTTGTACACCGGGGACGGGGCCGCCCGCAACTGCATTTTGTACTAGATGGTTCACCATCTCGCGCCGCCTTCCCCTGCGAAGACGCGGCCTCGATTCGCTTCAGCGCGGCTTGCGGCGGCGCCTCGTGGCCTTGGCCGGCGGCATGGCGGCCGCAGCGGCGGCGGCCATGCGTTGCCGGGCGACCGTGCGCAGCGCGTCGATCAACGCCAGGCCCACCGGCGACGGCTGCGTATCCGAGCGCCGGATCAGGCCGACCGGCTCGTCAGTCCCCGCGAACGGCAGCGGCAGACGCACCAGCATGCCGTGCGCCAACTCATATTCGACTGCACTTTGCGGCACGAACCAGACCGCGTCGTTCTCAAGCGCCAGCGCCCGGCCGGTCGACACCGAAAGCACTTCGACGAAAGCCGAGAGCGGCGGCACGCCCCACGCCGCCAGCAGACTGTCCGCCGACTGCCGGATCAGCGTGCCGAACGGCGGCACGACCACCGTAAAGCCTTCGAGCAAGGCGGCGGGCAACCCCGCGCTCGCCGCCAGCGGATGCCCGGCGCGCACCACGGCAATCAGCGGCTCGTTGAACAGTTGCTCGAAGCTGAGTCCAACCATGCGCTCGGGGTCGGCCAGACGCCCCACGGCGAATTCGATGCTGCCCGCCTTCAGCCGCTCCAGCAGTTCCGGGTTCGCGCCCGTAGCAAGACGCACGATTACGCGCGGCCATTGGGCGGCGAACAGCTTGAGCACGGGCGGCACCAGCGCGCTCGCGACGGTGGGCAAAATGCCGATCTCCAGCGTGGCCGAGGCCGCGCCCTCAGCCCGCGCCAGCAGATCCACGCCTTGCCGCAGCGCACTGACACAGGCGCTGGCGTGCGGCATGAAGAGCTGGCCCTCGCGCGTGGTCACCGCCCCGTGGCGGCCGCGCTCGAACAGCCTGACGCCGAGAATGGCCTCCAGCTCGGCGACCGTCTTCGAGACGGCCGGCTGCGTAATAGACAAGCTCGCCGCCGCCTTCTGAACCCCGCCGAACTGCGCGACGGCCAGAAAACACTGGAGATGACGGAATTTGACGCGGCTATCCGCGAGACTTCGTTGCATAACGAGAGGTTATACGAAACACGAGAAAACGTCATTTTTCATAACTTCTTGGATTGGCTAAAGTCCTCCCATCCCCCGCTATTCCAAAATTGATCCAAGGAGACACCGCATGGACGAGTCCATCCTCACTCCGCGCGACTTCGAATCGCACCCCGCTTACATCTATCCCGGCTACGGTTCGTCCGTGAAACGCGGCCCGACACGTCCGCTGATTCCGCTGAAGGAAAAGCTGCGCGACCAGCGCGTGCCGGTGTACGGCGCCGAAGACCTGGGCGCGCTCGATAACGACCTGACGCGCAATGCCGTCCGCAATGGCGAGCCGCTCGGCGAGCGCATCATCGTGACGGGCCGCGTGCTCGACGAAGGCGGCCGTCCGGTGCGCAATACGCTGGTTGAAATCTGGCAAGCCAACGCCGCTGGCCGCTATGTGCACAAGGCCGACCAGCACGACGCGCCGCTGGATCCGAACTTCCTCGGTGCGGGACGCTGCCTGACCGACAACGAAGGCCGCTATCGCTTTCTGACGATCAAGCCAGGCGCGTACCCGTGGGGCAATCATCCGAATGCATGGCGTCCCAATCACATTCACTTCTCGCTGTTCGGCGATCACTTCGGCTCGCGGCTCGTGACACAGATGTATTTTCCCGGCGACCCGCTGCTGGCCTTCGATCCGATTTTCCAGGGCACGCCCGAGCATGCGCGCGAGCGCCTCGTGTCGCGTTTCTCGCTGGATACGACCCAGGAAGCCTACGCGCTTGGCTACGATTTCGACATCGTGCTGCGCGGGCCGAACGAAACTCCGATGGAGCGCTAAGCCATGACCGTACTCAAACAAACGCCTTCGCAAACGGTTGGACCGTACTTCGCGTATGGCCTGTGTCCCGAGCAGTACAACTTCGATTTCAAGAGTCTCTTTACGACCGCAGTTGCGGACTACGAAGCGGCCGGCCAGCACATCACGATTGTCGGCCAGGTGTTCGATGGCGACGGCAAGGTGGTGGGCGATGCGATGCTCGAGGTGTCGCAAGTGGATAGCGAGGGGCGCTATCCGGCTTCGCGGGCGGAAGTGGAAGCCAGCGGCTTTCGTGGCTTTGCACGGGTCGGCACCGGGACCGATGCGCAGAAGCGGTTCATTGTCGAGACCGTGAAGCCGGGGCGTGCTTCAGCGAACGAAGCGCCGCATCTGAATGTGATCCTGACGATGCGCGGCATGTTGCTGCATACCTTCACGCGGATCTACTTCGACGACGAGGCCGCTGCGAACGACAGCGATCCGGTGCTGGCTAGCGTGCCCGCGGAGCGCCGCGCCACGCTGATCGCACGACGCGAGCCTGGCACCAGCAAAACGGTGTACCGGTTCGATATCCGCATGCAAGGCGAGCAGGAAACCGTATTCTTCGATTTATGAGCTTTCACGGCCCTTTCACAATCGAGCGATAGGATCGCGGCTCGCGATGCGACTTGATTGCGAAACTCCGAGTACTTTGAGCCCGCGCTGTGCGGGCTTTTTTTTATCTCATGAGCGTCTTTGGTTAAGGCGCTTGATGCGGCAACACCTTGCCGCAGCGTGCGGCACAAGTGTGCGTCATTGATCGCTCCTCACACCGGGCGTGTCGCCGGGACTCGCCAGTCTGTTGGCGACAAGTTCCAGCTTGAGCGGTGCATCGGCGGAGAGCTTTTTCTTCGCGACGACGCGGCGCCACGCGCCATTCGAATCCGGGTCGCGGTAGAACACGACAACGGCCACGTATTCCGTGTCGGCCTGCATCGGTTGCGACATGCTTGCAGAACCGCCGGGGTTGACGACCGTCGCGATACTCGCCTGCAGATCCTGCGCAAGCACGGTCTTGTCGTGCTTCAGCAGATCGTCGTACGACGCGCTATCGAATAACTTGCGGTCCTTGAGCTGGTACACGCGCACCGCGACCGACGTCGAGCGTTGCGCCTCGTCGGGATTGAGCGACGCGCGAGCGGTCAGGTCGACGTTGAGTACCTTGACCTGTTTGAAGAACACCGCGTGATACGCGCTCGAGCTCGTGTCCGAGACGGACTGCCAGGCGCCGCAAGCGGACAGCAGCAAGCTGGCTGCGAGAAGGGTCGCTGTTGAACGGATAGGCATGGAAACTCCGGAATCAGGCAAGCGTCGCGAGGAACGGGTTGAGCCCCGGCGCAGGAAATACTTCGTAGGCGCCGAGCGGGATCGTGATGAGACGCTCGTCGTCCGAGGGCAGCACCGTGGTCCACGACAGGCGCGGCGCCGGTCCAGCGCGCTCAGGCGACGCCGGCAACGTTGCACCGAGCCTAGGCGCCGGCACGTGCTTCGACGACACTTCCATGCGCAGAAACACATCCGCCTTCGTGCCGACGTACAGGCGGATGAAGGCCATCAGCTCACGGTGCAGCCACGCGCCGGGCAACAGGTCGTGCGCCTGTTCGGCGCTCGCCGGCCGCAAGGTCACGCGTGCGGCGCGACTGCGATACTCGATGCGACTTCCCAGCACATAGCCGCCTGCAAGACCGCGGCGTTTGCCGTCCTCCTGCGGCGCATGCCTCGCGCTGCCGGTCGACGTCAGCGGCTTAGGTGCGCCCGCGCCCTTTAGCGTCGGATAGAACTCGTCGACACGCACCTCGACGCCAGGCACCGCCAGCGCGACGACACCGGCAAGACCTTCGGGCGTGCGAGTGCGCTGAATCAGCAAACCCAGTAGCGCAAGGACACGCGAATCCGGCAGCCCCGCCCGCGCCGGCTTCTCCCCCCAGCCGAAACCGGCGAGATTCAACAGCTTGCGGGAATGCCCATCGGTACCGCCGGGCCGGAAACCGATCGGATAACGGTACTTCTTCCATGCGCGATACAGCAGCGTCACGATGCGGTGATTGAACTGGTCGAGAAAGGCTTCGAGCGCTTCATGCCCCTCCTCGCGCAGCGCGATGTCGTCGATCATGTGCGAAGGCATCGCGGCATCCACACCGTAGAGACCCATGAATGTCGTGCGGATTGCCGGCGCCGCGTTGGACCCGAATGCGCCGGAGCCGTCATCCACCTCGACCGACGACACTTCACCCGCGGGAAAGCCGAGGCGCGGACGCGGACGGAATCGCACCGGCTCATGCTCCAGCGTGTCGCACTCACCGAAGCCGGGATGATCCGGTACGCGCACTTCGAGCAACTGGCACAACTGCATGAAGCCCATCGTCGGCGCGCGCGCCAGCAGCGAGGCGACGAGCGGTTCAAGATTCGGCAGGTCGCGTGGATTCATAAGGGGGAACGCAGCGCCTTGCTGCGCGGCCATACGGTACGTTGCTGGGAGGGCAGGCTCACAATCGCGAGCTTCGTGAACAGGTTGATTTCCGCGTACAGCGCGAAAAACCGGTGCAACAGTTCACCGAACAGCATCACGTCGCCTTCACCGGCAAACGCGTGAGAATCGAGCGTCACTTCGATCAGCACGCCCCGCTCCACCGAACCACCGGACACCTCCTCAAGCAGTTCTTCCGACACATGCAGGATGCCCGCGAGGCGCCGGCGGTTCAGCTCGTCATCGCTCCAGTCGTAAAGCGCCAATGCACCGCGCAGCACTTCGGCGTCCATCATCGACAGGAAGTTCGGCGCGAGGTGCGATAGCACCCGCCACTGGAAGCGGTCGCCGGTGGGCGGATAGAGCGGCAGTGTGGGCGCCGCCAGATTGCGCACGCCGGCAACGTTCGGCGTGCTTTCGCCCAGTTCGTCGATGCTCGCTTCGCGCAGCCCCTTTCGCGGCAGCATGCCGTTCGTGCCCGTCACGCGCAGCGACAGGCTTTCCTCCGGCAGATCCTCCATAGTTTCCCACGCGTGGCCGCCGAGGATGATCCACGTGTCGTGCAGACCGGTGACGCCCGGACGCACCCGGGTGTGGAAATACCGTTCAGGCGCCTCGTGCCGCAGCATGCCGCCACGATGCCGGAACGTGGCGAACGGCACATACTCGTAGCGCTCCGCGCTCTCGTGGTCGAACGATTCGACCGCGTCCACCGAGTAGGTTTCGACGTGTTCACCCTGATGGCCGGCAGGCACGACACGGTATTCCGTTTCGTGATGGTCGACCGGGATCGACTCTGCATCGAGCGTGAACAGATTGATCACGGGCGTGCAGTAAAGCCGCACGTTGTCGGTTGTGAAGCGCTGGTCGGCGGGATAACGATGCGTCAGCAGGACCTCGATCTCGAAGCTCGTTGCTTGCGCCGGCAGTTTCGCGACGTCCAGACCGCACAGATCGACGAAGAGAAACTTCTCGCGAAACGTGAAATATTCGAGCAGCAGTTGATACTTGTACAAGGCCGTAACGAGTGGTCAAACGCTCAAGTCGATCGAGATCAAGTGGTACAAGATCGACGACGCGGGCAAGGAGAAGGAGTACTTCAACACGAAGCTCGACAACGTGAAGGTCGTGGCGGTCAATCCGAAGATGCTCGACATCAAGAATCCGGACTACGAAAAGCACAACCACCTCGAAGACGTCGAATTGCGCTACGAGAAGATCACGTGGTCGTACAAGGACGGCAACATCATTCACGCGGATAGCTGGAACGAGCGCTCGTAAGAGCCAGTCTCTCCGGAAGCCGGCACTGGCACAACGACCCCGCGTTGAAGGTGTGCCGGCCTTCGTTTCGCCGGTCGACCGCGCGTCGACCGGCGCTTTTTCATTGTCCCGACAAGGGGCTTCCTTCCGCCCACCTCCATGACGATGCGCGACTCCACTCACCTGCTTCGCAAGCTCAATCCGCATTGCGCGAGCGCGACGCTGATCCGGCAGTTGATGCCCGAACTCGACCGGCATTCGGTGAAAGGCGCGCAGCAAACGGCGGAGAACCATTCCATCTCGCAGGCCGCACTGTTCGACGCGATTCATCCTCACCTCGTCGCCCACTTTCAGCCGGCTGTGTCGCGCGAGTTGCTGGCGCGGCAGGACGAGCAACTCATGATCGACTCTATCGATCGCAACGATGCACCGGTTTCGGCCAACGCCTGCACCGACGATCCGGTTCCACCCGGCTTCAGCGCCTGAGAGAACACGCGATGCCACCCGGTCCTTCCCTGTACGACATGCTGCTGGGCCACATCGGCGGCGAGTCGCTCGACGCCTACGACGACAAGACGCTAGAGATCATGAGCGTCCAGCAAAACATCCGCCGCATTCTCAATACGCGAGCCGGAGCGCTCAAGCACTTGCCCGACTACGGCTTACCGGACCTCACGAATATCTACAAGGCGCTGCCGGCTTCGGCGCATCTGCTCAAGCAGCAGATGGAAGCCACGCTGCTGGCCTATGAGCCGCGCATCCGGGCCATCGACGTCGACTATATCGACAATGCCGACCCCGGCGTCCTCGTGAGCTACGAGATGACCTGTCATCTGAAGAAGGCCGGACTGGTGCGGTTCGGAACGTATTTTGAGCCACCGGGACGGATGCGAGTGGAGCGGGTGCAGCAGCCAAAGCCCGACCGCTGACCTCACACCGCAGACATCGCAGACATCGCAACGCGGGCGGTTGCTAGAGCGAAGAATCACCCTAGCGGCCGAACCCCGATCAACCACGCATGCAACCAGAACGCAAACACCGCCCAGGCCACCGCGCCGCCCACCACTGCGATCGCATCCTTCGCCAGTGTCCCAGCCGGATAAACCTGGCCTAGCGCCAGATCCCGCCGACGCCCGGCACGATAATCCAGCAGCGCCCACACGAGAAAGGCGCCAAACAGCACCACCGCGTTCAACGTGCCGTTCGCCAGCAGATGCGCGAACGCCCACAAGACCGCGCTCAAGGCCATCGGATGATGAACCCACGCCTTGAAATGAGTGGCAGGAATGTAAGCGGAAAGAAAGAGAATGAAGGCGATCAGCGTCAGCAGCGCAGTGAGGTGCGGCGCCCAAACGGGCGGCGCCCACAGTACGACCGGATCGCGCCGCGCGATGCCATAGCCCCAGATGACCAGCACCAACCCCACGGCAGAGGCCAGCGCATAGGCGCTTTTCCACCCCTTCTCGCCTAGCCGGGCGATCTGCCGTGTACGCCATGATTCGGCGAAGACTCGCACCGAATGTACGCCCAGAAAAATCACCAACCCCAGTACCAGTACCGACATGGCAAGCTCCTCGCGACGGGTGTCGACCGATGGCCGCGATTGTCGCTCAAGATACCGGTCCTGCCAATGACGGTTTCAACTCCGCTGCGGAATCACTCGGTGGCCGGAATCCACGCCGCGTTGGCTGCGTCGCTCGTACGGAAGGCCGGGAATTTGGCGCCCAGTTCGGCAACCGTCTTGATGTCGTTCTTCACGAGATCGTCACGTGTGATCAGGGTCGGCTTCACCACGATCTGATGGCCAGGGTCTTGACCCGCCACCTCCAGCGCGGCGGCGCGCACCGACACTGCACCCACTACCGCCGGATTGGTCGCGGCCGTGGCAACCCATGCGCTGTTCGGCGCGCGGATTGCCTCGATGTCCGCCGTCGAAATGTCCGCGCTATAGATACGGAGCTTCGAGCCGAGGTTGGCCTCGTTCGCCGCGAGCGTCGCGCCACGCGCGAATTCATCGTAAGGGGCGAACACCACGCGAATCTCCGGATGCGCACGGTATGCCGCAGCCGCCTGATTCGCCACCGACTGCGCGATCGGATTGTCCACCGTCCCCCAGCGCGCCTTCTCCTGTACCCCAGGATGCGCGGTCTTGAAGTCGCGCCACACTTCGTCGCGACGATCGAGCGGCGCGAAACCCGCCACGTAGACATAACCCGCGGCGAATGTGTCGCCGTTATCCTTCACGGCCTGATTCAGCAGCAAGGTAGCCAGATCGTGATCGCTCTGCTCGATTTGCGGCACCTTAGGGTTGTTCAGATTGACGTCGAACGCCACCACCTTGATGCCCTTGTCGAGCGCGCGCTGCACCACGTCCTTCAGCGACTCCGGCAAACCGTGGTTCACGATGATGGCCGACACGCCCAGGCTGATCGCCTGCTGGATCTGCTCGCGCTGCTCGGCGGCGTCCTGCCGCCCCTCGTAGATGCGCAAATCGACGCCAAGCGCCTTGGCCTGCTTCTGCGCGCCGGCCTCATAGGCCTGGAAGAAGTCGCCGGTCGACAGGTAGTTGACCAGTGCGATTTTTACGCCGCCTTTGTTGAACGGCGCAGGGGCGCCTTTGAGCGGCTCCGCCTGGGTCGTCTGCCCCAGCAACACGCTTGCAGACAAGAGCGCCAATGCGCCGACCACGCGGCGTGCGCGGGACTGATGACGATTCAATGATTTCATGAGTATTCCTCAGCGCAGTATCTGAACGGTTTTTGTAAAGTAGCGAATCGAAGACGAGGCGTGAGTCAGTGAGTCAATTAGCCGGCATTCGCCGTGTGGCGAGCACGATAGCGTGCGCCCGGATGCGGGTCGGCGAGGCGCGGGCCGCCGCCGTGCAGCTTTTCGCGCAAGGAACCGTCGGCATACTCGGTCTTGTACACACCGCGGCGTTGCAATTCAGGCACGACCAGCTCCACGAAGTCGCTAAACGTCTCGTGCGTCAATGCGTAAGCAAGATTGAAGCCGTCGACGTCAGTCTCTTCCACCCATGACTGCAACTCGTCGGCAATCTCCTGCGGATCGCCCACCGAAAGCGGTCCAAGGCCGCCTATGCCGCCCCACTTCGCAATTTCGCGCACAGTCCAGACCCGCGTCGGATCGGCGCTCGACAGCGCCTCCACGGCGGACTGCACCGCATTGCTTTCCACGTGACGCAGCGGTTCGTCGAGTTCGTACTTCGACAGGTCGATGCCGGTCCAACCCGACATCAGCGCCAGCGCGCCTTCGTCGCTGGCATAACGCCGGTAGTCCGCATGCTTGGCGTGGGCTTCGGCCGACGTTTTGCCGGTGATCACCGTATGCAGGTTGAAGATCAGCACATCGTGCGGATCGCGGCCGAACGACTTCACACGCGCGCGTATGTCGGCAACGAACTGCTTGAGAATCGTGCGCGACGGCGCCGCAATGAAAATACACTCGGCGTGCTGTGCGGCAAAATCCTTGCCGCGCTTCGACGCGCCGGCCTGATACAGCACGGGTGTGCGTTGCGGCGACGGCTCGCACAAGTGGATACCTGGCACGTCGAAATACTGTCCGTGGTGCCCGATCGGGTGCACCTTGGAGGGTTCCGTGAAGACCTGACGTGTCGCATCGCGCACCACGGCATCGTCTTCCCACGACGACTCCCACAACTTGTAGCAGACGTCCAGATACTCTTCGGCTAACGCATAGCGTTCGTCGTGATTCGCCTGGCTCGGCAGTCCGACATTGCGCGCCGCGCTATCCAGATACGACGTGACGATGTTCCAGCCAACGCGTCCATTGGTCAGGTGATCGAGCGTCGACATGCGGCGCGCGAACGGATACGGATGTTCGTACGACAACGAGCAGGTCACGCCGAAGCCCAGATGCTCGGTCACGTTGGCCATCGCCGAGACCAGCAGGATCGGATCGTTGACCGGCACCTGCGCGGCCTGGCGAATCGCCGCCTCGCCGTTGCCGTTGAACACGTCATAGATGCCGAGCACGTCCGCGATGAACAGGCCGTCGAACTTGCCGCGTTCGAGCAGCTTCGCGAGGTCGGTCCAGTAATCGAGGTGCTTGTAGCGCCAGGAGGTGTCGCGCGGATGCGCCCACAATCCCGGCGACTGATGTCCGACGCAGTTCATGTCGAATGCGTTCAGACGGATCTGTCTGGCCATAATCGGATCCGGTTAGGTGATACGGATAGAGCCTGCAACGCGCGCGTTAAATCGCGCCGTGCCGCGGCGGCAGCACGTCGTTCAGGTAGTAGTTGCCCACCGCAATGTATTTCCAGCGCACCGGATCGTGCAGCGTGTGGGTGCGTGCGTTGCGCCAGTGACGATCGAGGTTGTGTTCGGCCAGCGTGGCCTGCGTACCCGCCAACTCGATCAGGCGCGTCGAGGCTTGCAACGCGATCTCCGTGGTCGCGGCGCGTGCCTCGGCCACGGCAATCGAGGCCGTCGCGACAGTCTGCGCGGTCGACTCCTTGACTGCCGCGTCCACGCGGCGGCCCGCACGTTCCACCAGCGCCTCGGCCGCGTGCAATTGCAGCGCGAGCTTGCCGAACAGTTCGAGCGTCAGCGGATCGTCACTGGCCCGCTCGACCCCGCTGTCGATCCACGGACGCGAGCGTTCGCGCACAAAACGCCGCGCATCGGCGACAGCTGCACGCGCAATGCCGAGATCGACGGCGGCATGAATCAGTTGACCGATCGGCCCGACGGTCGTGGGCCGCGCATCGAACGCCGCGCTGTACGGCACGACGGCGGACGCCTCGACGTAGATATTGTCGAGCGTGGTCGTGCCGCTGCCGGTAGTCCGCTGGCCGAAGCCCGACCAGTCGTCCACCACGGACAAACCGGGTGTCTGCGCGCTGGCGAAGGCCACGTACAAAGTGTTGTCGGCCGCTTTGGCGACAATCGGAATCCACTGCGCGAACAGAGCGCCAGTCGAATAGAACTTGGTGCCGCTGATGCGAAAGCCGTCGCCATCCGGTGTGAGCGTGGTCCGATAGTCCGCTACCGTTTTCGTGCCGCGCTCGGAAAGCGCATTGCCGAATCGCTCGCCTGCCAGCGCCCGTTGGAAATAAAACGCCTGCTGCTGGCGCGTGCCGTTCACGCGCAGCACGTCGAGCATGTAGAAGTGGTTCTGCGGAATTTGCCCGATCGCGGGATCCGCCTCGGAAATGATGGCCGTGACTTCAGCAAGCGTCGCGTACGAAACCTCGGCCCCGCCGAACTCGCGCGGCACGGCAATGCCCCACAGGCCGCTCGCCGAATAGATGCCGATCTCCGCATACGGCAAGCGCCGCTCGCGGTCACGCTGTGAAGCGTCCTCGGCGAGCGCGCGTGCCACCGTATGCGCAACCTCAAGCGCCTGCTGATCGTTCTCGATGCGCGCGGCCTGGGGCGCGTACGGCACCTGAGGCGCGACGGATTCTGCCAAAGCACTCATAACGTCAATTCCACGGATGACGGGCTGGTTTGACGCCGTTCAGATAGTAGTTGCCGACAAGGTGATATTTCCAGCGCACCGGATCGTGCAGCGTATGCGTGCGCGCATTGCGCCAGTGCCGGTCGAGGTTGTGCTCTCCCAGCGTCGCCTGGGTGCCCGCCAGTTCGAAGAGCTTTTCGCTCGCCAGCAGCGCGATTTCGGTGGTCAACACCTTCGCTTCGCCCACTGCCACTGAGGCTAACGCCACATCGTCCTCGGTCGTTTCGCCCTTGGCGGCGATCACGTCGAGTGTCCGTGCGGCCCGTTCAAGCAGCGCTTCCGCTGCGTGCAACTGGATATGCAGGTGACCCACCTCGCGCACCGTCAACGGATCGTCGCTCGCGCGCTCGACGCTGCTGTCGATCCACGGCCGCGAACGCGTGCGCACGAACGTCAGCGTGTCGGCTATCGCAGCCTGGGCGATGCCGGCGTCGATGGCCGCCTGGATGATCTGCGAGATCGGGCCGTTCAGCGTGGGGAAATCGGAGACGCGATGCGCCGGGAAGACATGCGAGGCCGGCACGCGCACCGCTTCGAGCACCACGGTGCCGCTTGCTGTGGTGCGCTGGCCGAAGCCCGACCAGTCGTCGATCACATTCAGGCCCGGCGTGCCCTTCGGTATATAGGCGAGCCAGCCCTTGCGCTCATCGTCGAGACCCAGCACGGGCACGAAATGCGCAAACAGCGCACCGGTCGAATAAAACTTGGTGCCGTCCACGACATAGTCGTCGCCGTCGCGCCGCACGCGCGTTTTCAGATCGAGTACGTGCTTGGTGCCTTTCTCGGAGAAACCATTGCCGAAGCGCTTGCCGCTCACTATCTGGGAGAAGAAATAGCGCTTCTGCTCCTCGGTGCCGGTCAGCGAAATGACGTCGACAAGGCCGAAGTGGTTTTGCGGCAACTGTCCCAACGACGGATCGGCCGCCGCGATGATCTTGATCACTTCAGTCAGCGTGACGAAGGACACACCCGCGCCGCCATAAGCCTTCGGCACGGTAATCGCCCACAACCCGGACTGCGAGAACCATTCGATCTCTTCATGCGGCAGACGGCGCTCGCGGTCGCGTTCCGGCGCGCCTTGCGCCAGACGGGCCGCCAGTTCGTGCGCCACGGCAATGGCCTGGGCGTCGTCCTGAATAACGCGCGCCGCATGCTGGCCTGCATCGCCTGTATGCGATGAGGTCGCTTCGTAAAGCTCGGCCATACGAATCTCCGCTTGAGTGACTGTTCGCACAATCTATCAGCGGGTACGACCCACGCAAACTGAACGTTTGAGCAATAGATATTCCTTCGGATGGCAAACAAACTTGCGCACGATCCGGCATAAGCACTTCGGCTCTTGCCTGATAACCATAGTGCGATTTGATGGTTTCATGCGCAGCGGGTTGTTGATTAGAGTCGTCGCAAGCTGGACACCCTTGCCTCTTTGATTCTTCGGACACCATGACACGCTTGCACACTACTCTCTCTTCGTTGCTGGCCGCCACCGTCTTCGGCATGGCAGGCGGTATAGCAACTTACGCTTATGCGCAGGGCGCGACACCCGCGGCTGATGCAACCACCACCGGCGACAACGCGGCATCCGTGCCGTCGCTCAAAGGCAAGCGTATCGGCATTACGGCCGCCGGTACCGATCACTACTGGGATCTGAAGGCTTACCAGGGTGCAGTGGATGAAGTGAAGCGCCTGGGCGGCACGCCGATCGCACTCGACGCCGGCCGCAACGACAACCGCCAGATCGCGCAGATCCAGACGCTGATCGCGCAGAAGCCGGATGCCATCGTCGAGCAATTGGGTACTGCAACGGTGCTGGAGCCGTGGTTGCAGAAAATCCGCCAGGCTAACATCCCGCTGTTTACGATCGACACCGCTTCGCCGTCGAGCCTCAACGACACGACCTCCGACAACTTCTTCATCGGCGAGCAGCTTGCGCTGAAGCTCGTCAACGATATCCACGGCGAAGGCAACATTCTCGTCTTCAACGGCTTTTACGGCGTGCCGGTGTGCGCGATCCGCTACGACCAGCTCAAGGCCGTGCTGAAGTACTACCCGAAGGTGCACATCATCCAGCCTGAGTTGCGCGACGTGATCCCGAACACGGTGCAAAGCGCGTATGCGCAGGTGAGCCAGTTGCTCGCGAAGTATCCGAAGGGGCAGATTGCCGCGATCTGGTCCGCATGGGATGTGCCGCAGGTCGGCGCCACCCAGGCCGTGGACGCGGCGCACCGCGACGAGATCAAGACCTACGCGGTCGACGGCAGCCCGGACGTCGTCACGCTCGTGAAGGATCCGAAGTCGAGTGCGGCGGCTGTAGTGGCGCAACAGCCCGCCTTGATCGGCAAGACCGCGGTGGATAACGTTGCGCGTTACCTCGCCGGCGATCACACGTTGGCGCCGTATACCTATGTGCCGTCGATTCTCGTCACCAAGGACAACGCAGGCACGATCCAGCAGACCCTCGGTCAGCTCAGCGCAAAATGAGTGCCGACGCCCGCCCCGCCGCGCTCGAGTTACGCGAGCTCGTCAAACATTTCGATGGCGTGCCCGCCCTGCGCGGCGCCTCGCTGAAGGTTGCGCGCGGCACCGTTCACGGCCTGATCGGGCAGAACGGCGCGGGCAAGTCGACGCTGATCAAGATCCTCGCCGGCATTCACACGGCCGATTCGGGCACGCTCGCCGTCGACGGCATCGCCCAGGGCCACGCTCACGGGGTCGCGGCGGGGATTGGGTTCATTCACCAGGAACGCTTGCTGCCGCCCACCTTCACGGTGGCCGAAGCGCTTTGGCTCGGCGACGAAAGAACCGTTGGCCCACGGATCGCGGGCGGCTTCCGGCTGCTCGACGTGCGGCGCATGCAACGCGACGCCCGTGAAGCGTTGCACACCCACTTTGGCGTGGACATCCCGCCGAACCGGCTCATCGCCGATCTGAGCGTCGCTGAACAGCAGATCGTGCAGATCACCCGCGAGCTGATCCGCGAGCCGCGCATTCTCGTGTTCGACGAACCGACGGCCGCACTCGTCAGCCGCGAAGTGGACAGACTGCTGCAAACTATCGACCGTCTGCGGCAACGCGGCCTGACGATCCTGTACGTGTCGCACTACCTGAACGAAATCGCGGCGATCTGCGATCACGTCACCGTACTGCGCGACGGCGTGGACGTTGCCCACGTCGACGCGCGCACGACGCCCACCGAAGCGCTCGTCACGGCGATGATCGGCGCGCAGGCGGAAGCGAAGACGTCGGCTTCGGCACGCACGCCCGGGAAGGTGGTCCTGAATGTGCGCAATCTGAGCGCGCCGGGTCGCTTCGAAGACGTCTCGTTCGACGTGCGGCGCGGCGAGATTGTCGGCGTCACCGGCTTGCTCGGCTCCGGCGGCAAGCCGGTCGTGCGCAGCCTGTTCGGCCTCGAACGCGGCGTGCAGGGCGACGTCGAAATCGACGGCAAGGCGGTGCGCCTGCGTCGCCCACAAGATGCAGTACGCCAGCACATTGCGTTCGTGCCTGAGGATCGGCGTGCGCACGGTGTGGCACCCGCGCTGTCGGTACGCGAGAACATCACGCTCGCGAGCCTTGCCCGTTTCAGCCGTTTCGGCCTGCTGGCGCAACGACGCGAAACCGCTAGCGTGCAAGGGCTAATCGACGAACTGGCAGTGCGCACCTCCAGCACGGAAACACCGGTACGGCATCTCTCCGGCGGCAATCAGCAGAAGGTCGCGCTCGCCAAGTGGTTGAGCCGCACGTCCTCGCTCTATCTGCTCGACGAGCCGACGGTTGGCGTCGACATTGGCGCGAAGACCGAAATCTATCGTCTGCTCGACCGGCTCGCGCGCGACGGCGCCGGCGTCCTCCTATTTTCCAGCGACCTGATCGAACTGCTCGGCGTCACCGACCGCGTGCTCGTGATGGCGCGCGGCCGCATCGTGCGCGAACTCGTCTCGCGTGATGCGGATAGCCAGGACGTACTCGCATGGGCCACCGGCGCTCGCGCTGCGCACGGCGAGACGGCGCAACAGGAGGTCGCAGCATGAGCAAGGTACTCGATGCAGCACCGCGTACCGGCAAATTCGAAATACCCGAGCGGCTGTTCGGCGCGCAATGGTGGCTAAGAAGCGGCGCGGCGCTCGCGTTTGCGGTGGTGTTTATCGGCTTTGCGGTGAGCTCGCCATTGTTCTTCACCGTGGCGAATCTCGCTAACGTATTGCAGCAATCCGTGGTGGTCGGGATTCTCGGTTTCGGATTGACGGTGGTATTGATCGGCGGCGGCGCGGATCCGCTGAGAGGCGGCCTCGATCTTTCCGTTGCGGCCAATCTTGGCCTGTGTGCGGCGGTTTATGCCGTGGCGCAACGCGAAGGCGCAGCACCAGGCACCGCCCTCCTGCTGACGCTTGCAGCGGGCGCAGGAGTCGGCGCGCTCAATGCCTTTGCCGTGATCGCGCTGCGCATTTTCCCGTTGCTCGCCACGCTGACCACGATGAATCTGTGCGCCGGCTTCGAACTGGTGCTGACGCAGAACACGTCAGTGCCCGCAAGCGGTGTGCTACTCAGCTTCCTGCTCGACAACGGCGCATTCGGTGTGCCGCATCTGGCCTACGCGCTGCTTGATGTCGCCTTGCTGTTCACTGTGCTGGTTCACTACACACCCTTTGGTCTGCGGCTGCGCGCCACCGGCGCGCATCGCGACGCAGCGCAGGCCGCTGGACTACGCACAAACCGCTACCTCGCCGCGAGCTACGTGTTGAGCGGCATTGCTGCGGCGTTAGCCGCGCTGGCGTCTACCGCGCTACTCAGCGGCAGTTCGCCCGGCGCGGGCGAAAATTTACTCGCTACCGTCGCCGCCGCATTGCTCGGCGTCGTGTTTTCGCGGCGGCTCGTGCCGACCATCCCCGGCACGCTGCTCGCAGTCCTCTTCATTGGCGTCATCAGCAACGGCTTTCAACTCGACAACGTGTCGAGCTATTGGGTCAACGGTGTGGAAGGCGCACTGATCCTGTTCGTCGTCGCCACTACCGCGCTCGTGCGCCGCCATGCCGGGAATCACGCTCATGATTGAACAGATAGGCCGCTTGCAGCGCTTCGCGCTAGTCGGTGCGTTGATCGCAGTGATTGCGTTCTTCGCGCTGTTCGCACCCGGTTTCGCGCGCGTAGACAATCTTGCCGACGTGCTCCTTAACAACTTCGCATTGCTGGCGATTGCCTCGCTCGGCATGACGCTGGCGTTGTCGCCAGGCGCTATTGATCTGTCGCTCGGTACGTCCATCGACGTGGCCAGTCTCGCTTTCGTTTTGCTGAGCGCTCATCACGTTGGTGTGGTGCCTGCAGCGCTCGGCGGTCTTGCGGCGGCGCTGCTGGTCGGGGCATTCAACGGCGTGCTGACCGGGTGGCTCGGCATTGCGCCGTTTCTCGCTACGCTCGGCACGCTCTTCATCGGTCAGACCGTCCAGCAACTCGCCACCGACGGCGGTCAGCCCGTCTATCTGCTCAACATTGCCTTGCCGCCGCTCTTTAGCGAACTGGCGCATGGCACGCTTGCAGGTCTGCCTGTGCCGTTATGGATCGTCGCCATGCTGGCGCTTGCCGTGCATGTCACGCTCGCGCATTCCACGTTAGGCAGGCAACTCACCGCGCTCGGCGCGCAGCCTGGCGTGGCGCGCTATTCGGGCTTGCCGGTAGCGGCCATCACAGCCGCGACGTTTATCGTCAGCGCGCTGATCTATGGTGTGGTGGGCTTGCTGCTGTCGTCGACCGTTAAAGCGTATGTGCCGCAGGCCGGCAACGGTTATCTGCTCAATGCGATCGGCGCGACCTTCATCGGCACGACGCTATCGCCGACGCGCCGCCCTGGCGTCGTCGGCACCTTGCTTGGCGTGTTGCTGCTGAGCCTCGTCGCAAACGGCCTGTTGCTGATCGGCTGGAATTTCTACTGGCAGCAGGTGGCGACCGGCGCGCTGATCTTCGCCGTGCTGGCCGTCAGCTTTGCGCAGCGGCGTGGCCGCTATGCGTGACGATCAGCGGCGCGTCCCACGCTGAACGTGAACGCCAACGCGCCCACCAGCAGCACACCCTTGATGAAATCCTGCATGTAGTACGGCGCGTTTAGCATCGTCAAGCCGTTGAGCAGCACACCGACGAACACCGCCCCAACTACCGTGCCGAACACGTTCGGCCGTTTGGCGCCCCAGACCGCGTAGCCGACCAGCGCCGCCGCCACTGCATCGAGCAGCATCGAATGACCGGCGCTGACGTCGCCACGTCCCACGCGCGCGGCAATCAGCACGCCGCCCAGCGAGGCAATCGCACCCGACGCGACATACGCTGCGATCCGGTAGCGCGCAGTCGGCGCACCGGCGAGGCGTGCCGCGGTTTCGTTGCCGCCGATCGCATAGATCACCCGGCCCCAGCGCGTGGTTTCCATCACGATGCAGGCCACAACGGTCAGGACCGCCAGCACAACTACCGGCAGCGGCACGACATCGAACAGCCGCAAGCGTCCGAGGGCGAGAAAGGCATCGGGAAAAGTGCCGGTTGTTTCGGTGCCGTCGGGCAGGATCGTGCCGGTTGCGAGCGAACGGCCGCCGGTCGGAATCAGTTGCAGCCCCGCAAGCAGAAACAGCGTGCCGAGCGTCGCCAGTTGGTCTGGCACACGCAGACGGGTAATCAGGAATCCGTTGAAAAGACCCGCTGCGATACCGAGTACGAGGCATGCCACCACCGCCTCGAAGGCATTGCCATGCCAGACGATCAGCACATAGCTTGCCGCCATCTGCGCCGACGCCGCCACACTGCCCACCGAAAGATCGAAGCCGCCCGCGGCGAGCGTCACGGTCACGCCTATACCGAGCAGCGCGACAATCGACACCGCCTGCAAGATGCTGAAGAGATTGTCGATATTCAGAAACGCTGGCTGGTTGACGGCGAATACGATGACGAGCAAGGCGAGCACCAGCAGCATGCCGGTTCGTTCGAGATGAGCGCGCAGACCGTGCAGTCCTCGCAACCGCCCGCGTCGAACGCTGCGTTCATGCTCTACCGGATGGGTCTCGGAGACGACCTCGGGTGGAATCGAAGTGCTGGTTTTCATGAGCGAGCGTGGGAAGTGAAATCGGATTGGGAAACGCGGTCGAGCGTCGCACGGTCGAAGCGGACCACACGGTCGGCAATCTCGAACGCCTCTTCAAGATCGCTGACGAAGACGAGCGTGGCGCGCTCCTGCGCATGGCGCCGCAGCGTATCGACGATATCGGCGCGCGCGCCGGCATCGACGCCCTGAAACGGTTCATCCAGCAGCAGCAAGCGCGCGGGCTGCGTATGCCAGCGCGCCAGTACGACTTTCTGCTGATTGCCGCCGGAGAGCCGGTTGAGACGATCGTCCGGGCCGGTACAGCGAATCCCGAAGCGCTCGATCGCTTCAAGCGCGGCACGCTGCTCGCGCGCGCGCTTGAGGCCACCGTACTTGAACCAGCGCGACAGGAACGGAAAACTGAGCGTGCCGGCGATCGACGCGAACGGCACGCTGTCGGGAAACAACGAGGTTCGCCAACGGTCCTCACCGGCGAGGAAGACGCCGGCACGGATCGCGTCGGCGGGCGAGCGAGGACGCCAGGCTTTGCCATCGAGCGTCATCGTCCCACTCGCGGCTCGCCCCGCACCGAAAATCGCCCGCGCGAAGCGTGATTTGCCACCGCCGACGGGACCGGCAATGGCGACGATTTCACCGCGCTGCACATCGAGATCAAAGGGGACGCTGGCTGACGTCAACTGCAGATCGCGCACGCTGAAGCATGCTGAGGATGCTGCGGTCGCCGCTGCGGCTGCGGTCGCATTCGCATTCGCTGCGGCGTTGCTGCGCAACGGCCGCCCGATCATCGTTTCGACTGCAGCATCGAAGTCGATCGGCGCAGGCAGATCTGCAACGATGCGACCGTCGCGCACAATCGTCACGCGCCCGGCGACGCGCCGCAGGTCACCAAGCCGATGCGACACCAGCAAGATCGCCACGCCCTCGGCGCGCAACCGGTCGATCAGTCCAAAGAGCCGCTCGGCCTCGGGCGCCGACAAACTGGCGGTGGGCTCATCGAGAATCAATAGCGCGGGCCGCGTCGCCAGCGCCCGCGCCAACGTCACAAGCTGCTGCGAGGCGAGCGATAGCGAGGCGAGCGGCGCGGCCAGGTCGACATCGAGACCCACACGTGCGGCCAGCGGCGCCGCCGTCTGACGGCGCACCGCGGGCGGCACGCGCCACGGAGAGGTTGGATCGCACAAGCGGTCGAGCAACAGGTTGTCGGCAATCGAAAGCGTCGGCACCACCGCATCCGCAATCGATTGATGAACGGTCGCAATGCCCAACTGTTTGGCGTCGTGGGGTGAAGCCGGGCGGAACGGTTGTCCGCGCAACCAAAGCTCGCCGCCGTCGGGACCGTAGACGCCGCTGAGAATCTTCACGAGCGTGGATTTACCCGCACCGTTCGCGCCCATCAGCGCGACAACCTCACCTGCGCGGATCGACAGGTCGACGCGATCGAGCGCAACGGTCGGGCCAAAGCGTTTGGAAACGGCGGCAACGGTCAGGATGGGAGCAGTCATCGAAGAAGACGCGCCTGGCTGCGCTCATAGCGGATGACCGTCCATCGTAGCGACCCGCCAGGGGTACGCCAACGAAGCGTTGTTCATATCGATAGCTGGGTTTAGCAGCGGAAGTGATCGATATTCTGACCGGCGTGAATCGCCCGTGCGAGCCAGTCCGGCTTCTCGCCGTGGCCGTCCCAGGTATTGCCGAAGGCGTCCCGGTACATGACGGCCCGGGTCGCAGTGGCATCCGCTTCAATCGATTCGGCCAACGCTTCCAGCGTAATGCCGTATTCCTCCATGCGGTGACGTATCCACAGAACCAGGCGCTCGCGTGCGTTCCCGTCGAAATCGAACGTGGCTTGTTCTTGTCGCTCTTTCATAACGTATCGAATGTCACGGCGGCAATTGCGCGCGTTTTGAAAAAATAAAAGGCTTCGCTAACCGACGCGAAGCCTATACGTGATTCGCGTGGGCCGAACGCCGTTCGACCTCACGTTGCCTGTGTGCGCGTGGATGCGCCCCCGGAAAAGTTGCCCGACACATCATCTATTGATCAGGAAATCCGTTTGGCAAGCGGCTCGAATCGTCGCCCGTCAGGCCCTTTAGCCTCAAGGGCCGCTTTAGCGTCTATTAGACAATTTTAGCACCCATTTTTTCCGCCGCGCACGGCAAAAGCGAGGCTGGAGCCTTCGATAAGCGGGCACCAACGTGCTATTTTACGATTCTGGCCTCGATCTCCCACCTTCAAAGGAAAGCAGCCATGTCTCCGTCAACCGCCGTCGCCACCATTCTCACCGCGCTGCTGATCGGCGCCATGAGTCCTGGACCGAGTTTCGTCATCGTCGCGCGCAATTCGATCGGCCTGTCGCGTCGCGATGGATTGGCCACGGCGCTTGGTATGGGAATCGGCGGGGTGCTCTTTAGTGGCGTCGCGCTGCTGGGTCTGTACACCCTGCTCGCCGCCGTCACCTGGCTGTACGTGAGCCTCAAGGTGGCGGGCGGGCTCTATCTGATCTATCTGGCGTCGAAGATATGGCGCAGCGCAAAGAAGCCGCTCGCATTCAATCAAGGCGCACTCAATGGCGGCAGCAATGCGCGCAAATCTTTCTGGATCGGCTTGAGCACGCAACTCAGCAATCCGAAAACCGCCATCTACTACGGCAGTATCTTTGCCGCATTACTGCCCCAGCATCCGCCGCTGTGGTGTTATTTCGCGCTGCCGCCGGCCATCTTCATGATCGAAGCCGGCTGGTACACCGTGGTCGCATTGTGTTTCTCGAGCAAGCGTCCGCGTGAACTGTATCTGCGAGCCAAGACCTGGGTCGACCGTGTAGCGGCCAGCGCCATCACCGCGCTGGGTCTCCGACTGATCTTCGCCGCACACCGCGTCGGCCTGTAGGCCGCAGCACGAAAAGCGGCTCCCGCAAGCTTCGTTGCGATGTCCCCTAACACCATGCCTGGCGTGACATAGAGGGAAATCGCAACATGCTGTTTTCCTAAGGGGGCCTGACCGTTTTCTACCGCGTCACGCACAGCCTGACGAAAACTTTACAAGATAATCCTTGACGGCGGTGGCCTCGTGCAGCTATTGTGGCCATCGAAGTTCAAGAAGTTCGATTGCTGTTCATCAATTGCTCGCTCTCTCAGCGGTATTCGTTGTCCTCTCCCTCCTTGACGCTTCACGTGCTCCATCGCGAGCGATTATTTACTTTTTTTTCCTCAAGGATTCTTCATGGATACCGGCACCGTTAAGTGGTTCAACGACAGCAAGGGCTTTGGCTTCATTACACCGGACAAGGGCGGCGACGACCTGTTCGCTCACTTCTCGGAAATCAGCGGCGACGGCTTCAAGACGCTGGCTGAAAACCAGAAGGTGAGCTTCGAAACGAAGCAAGGCCCCAAGGGTCTGCAAGCGGCTAACATCAAGCCGCTGTAAAGTTTGAAGGGTCCGGTATCCGACTACGGGTACCGGGCTGCAGCGACATCCCTCGCGGAGTTTGTTCTCCCACAGCTGGTGCAATCGCTAAGCAGTTTCGTTGCGCCAAACGCCTCGCTTGCCCCCTCATTCCCCCCTGGCTTGACCGGCTTAAACGCCTCTCACGATACGCATTCTCTTCGGCTCGAACTGGCTTGTCCAGATCGCCGCGCACGCGTACGACTATTTAAAAATAAAATGCAAAACAAACACATTCATCATTACAACGGCTATGCCGTCCAACCCTCGGCACATCGTCTGCCTGACGGGTCGTTTTCCTCTAACCTGCTGCTCGAACGCGCCGGCACTGTACCTGCGGAAACGCGCTACCAGTTCTATTCGCTCGACTACTTCAACAACGAAGAGCAGGCGCTGCAGCACTCGTGCCGCTGGGCCCGCAAGTGGGTCGACAGCCGCGGCTAAGACGTCCCGACCGCATCCGTTAGCAGCGAAATCCGCGCCCCATACGGCGCGGAATGCCGCTCGCAACCAGGCGAATACTGCCTCAAGGTTTGACTTGAGGCTGGCTGGCGCTCCCAGCGCCAAGATCGATAGCACTGCCGGATTTCACACGCGCACGCAGCTCGAACTTCTGGATCTTCCCGGTGGACGTTTTAGGTAGCTCTCCGAAGCGAACCGCTTTGGGCAGCTTGAAACTGGCCAGAAACAGACGGCAATGCGCGATGATCTCGTCGGCGGTCACCTCGGCCCCCTCCTTGAGTTCGACGAAGGCACACGGCACCTCGCCCCATTTCGGATCCGGCATCGCCACGACGGCGGCCACCGAAACGGCCGGGTGCCGGTACAACGTGTCTTCGATCTCGATGCTCGAGATATTTTCCCCGCCTGAGATGATGATGTCCTTGCTGCGGTCGCGAATGCGCACGTAGCCATCGGACATCAGCACACCTAGATCGCCCGTATGGAACCAGCCGCCCTTGAAGGCATCTTCAGTGGCGCGCTCGTTCTTCAGATAACCCTTCATGCAGATGTTGCCGCGGAACATGATTTCGCCAAGCGTCTCGCCGTCGTTCGGCACAGGCTCGAGCGTGTCCGGATCCAGCACGGTGACGGCCGCCTGCAGGTGATAGCGCACACCCTGGCGAGCGTTGAGCCGCGCGCGTTCATCGTCGCTCACGCTGTCCCAATGCGCCTGTTTGGCGCACACCGCCGCCGGTCCGTAGACTTCGGTCAAGCCATACACATGCGTCAGATCGAAACCGATCTCCTTCATCCTGGCAATCACCGCGGGCGCAGGCGCCGCACCGGCGACCATGGTGGCGACCCGGTGCCCAATACCCACGCGCCATTCTTCGGGTGCGTTAGCCAACGCGCTCTGGACGATCGGCGCACCGCAATAGTGAGTGACGCCTTCGGTCCGAATCAGGTCGAACACGGTTTTCGCGTCGAACTTGCGCAAGCAGACGTTGACGCCGGCGCGCGCCGCCACCGTCCACGGAAAACACCAGCCGTTGCAATGGAACAGCGGCAATGTCCACAAATAGACTGCATGCCTGGGCATATCCCATTCGAGGATATTGCTCACCGCATTCAGATAAGCGCCGCGGTGGTGATAGACCACACCCTTCGGATCACCGGTCGTGCCCGACGTGTAGTTCAGCGCGATCGCATCCCACTCGTCGGCGGGCGGTTGCCATGCGAATTGCGGGTCGCCCTCCTGCAGAAAGGCCTCGTAGTCGGTGGCACGCGGAAACTTGTGCGGATCCGCAGGCATCACGTCGTTGACGCTCACGATCCGCAGATCGGGAAACTCCAGCGAAGCACGATGCGCCAGCTCGGCAAACTCGGTATCGACGATCAACGCCTTGGCTTCGCCATGCCGCAGCATGAACAGGATCGAAGGAATATCGAGCCGCGTGTTGAGCGTATTGAGTACCGCGCCCGCCATCGGCACGCCGAAGTGAGCCTCAATCATCGGAGGAATGTTGGGCAGCAGCACCGCGACGGTGTCGCCCCGCCCTATGCCGGCATGCCGCAGCGCGCCGGCGAGGCGCCGGCTGCGCTCGTAGGTCTCGCGCCACGTGCGGCGAATCGCGCCGTGGACGACCGCCAGACGGTCGCCGTAGACTTCGGCTGCACGCGCGATGAAGTCGACCGGCGTGAGCGGAACGTAGTTGGCCTCACGGCGGCCAAGGCCTTCGTCGAACATATGCGTCATCGGATCGTCTCCTCGGGAGCCCGGGGCTCCCATTCGTTTCTGCATCTTATGTTCAAATAGGCTAACAACTTCTATCGTGCGCTGTCTGTCGTTCAAATGACAGACTCCTGTGTTGCGGCGCCTTGCCCGATTCTTTTCTTCTTCAAGCGACCTATGGATGATGCTCCGGATACCGCCATCGACGCTCCCAGAGCGATTCGGCCGGACGAGCTCACGCGCGCGGATCTACCCCGCCTGTTCGGCCAATGCGCGTGGTTTCGCGCGCTGGCTGCGGAACATCAGGCGCTCGTCCTCGCGAGTTCACATGCGGAGTATCGCGAGAGCGGTGCGTGGATTGCGCGACGTCAGGCGCCGTCCGATTACTGGATCGGCGTGCATAGCGGCCTGCTCAAGCTGGCCATTTACAACGCGACGGGTCGCAGTTGCACCCTCTCGGGGGTGCCACCCGGGGGCTGGTTCGGCGAGGGAAGCGTGATCAAGCGCGAATTGCGCAAATACGATGTGGCGGCCATTCAACCGTCGCTGGTGCTGTTCGTGCCGTCGGCCACGTTCCATGCGTTGCTGTCGTCGAGCCTGCCGTTCACCGGCTTCGTGATCCGTCAGCTTAACAATCGCATGGGCGAGTTTATCGCCTCGATCCAGAATAGCCGCTTGCTCGACGTCGACGCGCGGGTCGCCCAGTCGCTCGCGCAACTGTTCAATCCGGATCTTTACCCCGAGACGGGGCGCACACTTGCGATCTCACAGGAAGAAGTGGGGTTGCTTGCCGGCGTCTCGCGCCAGCGGATCAACCAGGCCTTGCAGAGCCTGGAGAAACAGGGGATTTTGCGGCTCGCGTACAACCAGATCGAGGTGGTCGATCTCGAGCGCCTTTGCGCATTTGGCCAGGAACAGATCTAGCCGGCGCAAACGTGCGCCTTATGCGCAATCAAGCTCAAGCTTAGGCCCGAACTCAAGCGGCTTTGCTTTCGTGCCTTCCGTGTGGATCGCGCTTGCGCGAAACGTAACGGGTCAACACCGTATCGGTGCGAAAGAGTTCGAATGCGATATCCGCTAACACGCCCGTCTCGCGCCAACGCAGGTAATACCGATGCGATGTCTGATAGGGAGGGTAATTAGCCGGCATAGCGTTCCATGCTTTACCCGTGCGCAAGACCCACAGAACGCTGTTGACGACACCACGCAGATTGACACAGGGACGCCCTCTGCGAACAACGCCGTGATTCAGCTCGGGCAGCAGGGGAACAATGCGCTCCCACTGCGCGTCGGTCAGGTCCTCAACAGGAAGCGCGAAGGGCGCCGACGAATGCGATTGAGTCGATTCGAGAGTATTCATGCAAGTGAGGAACACGTACTACGCGACTGAGGTTCGCCTTGGCAAATGGGCCAACAGCCACCTGCCAGGGCCTTGCATTCAGCTTAACTTAAGCGCTACTCGAAGAAAGTCAAATCTTGTTAGATCTGCGTAATGGATTCGCGCGAATTCGTGTCCACGTTCTACTCGCGAGTCTCGACCACCTCGTCGCCGATCTGTTCGAGCCGGTATCCATAGCCGTAGATCGGCGTGAGACGGTAGCCATTTTCCGGTCGCAAACCGAGCTTCGAGCGCAGCATCGAAACATGGGTATCCATGGTGCGCGTCGGAATGTCGACAGTCTGTTTCCAGACCATGTCGACGATATGCGCCCGTGACAACGGGCGATTCAGATGCTGGAACAGCAAGAGCGCGAGTTCGAATTCCTTCTGCGTGAGGCTCACTAATTGTTGCTTCACGTGTACCTGTTTAGCGTTCAGATCGAATTCGAAATCGCCAAACGCGGCTTTGACCGCGGCCGTGTTGAGCTGGTAAGTGCGGCGCAGCAGCGAACCGACGCGCGCAAGCAGAACGCTTGCAGCGACGGGCTTGACGACGTAGTCATCCGCGCCAGCGTTCAGCATGGATACAATGTCGCTTTCCCGGCCGCGCGAGGTCATGAAGATCACCGGTACGCGCTCGGCGAGTGTTGAGCGAACCCAGCGCAGGACTTCTTCGCCGGAGAGGTCCGGCACGACCCAATCGAGAATCAGAAGATCGAAGGTCTGGCGGTGTAACTGCTGAACCAACGTACGACCTTCGGCGAAGGTATGGCAAACATGACCGGCCGCTGACATCGTTTCATGCACGAAAGCAGTTTGGGCAGGATCGTCATCGAGTACCGCGATTCTCATGCTCGCCTCTTGTAGTAACGGGGCGCCATACCCACGGCATCAGCCTTTCCTGGCTGTCCGGGATGATTCGTCGCGCAACGCGCCTGCTGACGACCAGGGCCTTCGGTTCACAGGCACGCCGCGCATTGGCGTGCATTTATTGTACGCTGCCAAACCCCGCCATCAACCCACTCGCTCGCTGCACGTTGGCGCACACCGCCTGATCGAGCACGGGCTTGCCTTCGGGAATCGCCAGCGTCAGGAACGCCCGCGCCCGCGTGATGCCGGTGTACACCAGTTCGCGCGTCAGAATGGGGCTGAACGTATCGGGCAGCACCAGCGCCGCGTGCATGAACTCCGACCCCTGCGACTTGTGCACAGTGAGCGCGAGCACCGTTTCCACCGCTTGCAAGCGGCTCGGCAAGACCCACTTGATACCGCCCATACCGTCGCCGGCGGGAAACGCCACCCGTAGCACCGAGCTCTCTTGCGGCGCGCCCGGAAGTTCGAGCGTGATGCCGATGTCGCCGTTCATCAACCCGAGCTCATAGTCGTTGCGGGTCACGAGCACGGGCCGGCCCGGATACCATTCGCCGCGAGCGGCAATCAAGCCCTCTTCCTGCAACAGCCGCGCGACGCGCTTGTTGAGTCCTTCGACGCCCCACGGACCGCGGCGCAGCGCGCACAACAACTGGAACTCGCCGTGCGCCTTCAGCACCTCGCCGGCCCACGCGTCAAACGCGAGGGGTCCGGCGTCACGCTCAGGCTGGCGCTCGCGCATGGTCTGCAGGTAGTGCCGGTAGCCGTGCCGCGGGCGGCCCGGTTCGCCATTGGCGCCGAATAGCTGATCGGACGCCGCGGCCCCGCCGTATCCATCGATCACCAAGGCCCGGAACGACGCATCGTCCTGCGCGGAACAGACCAGCAGCGCGAGATCCGCATGCCCGTGCTTCCAGACCTGCGCGACGCCCGCCGCGTCGCCGGCGTTGACGAGCGCAGCGAGCTGGCCGATACCGCTCTGCGCCGAAAACCGATGGCTTTCCCGCAGCATCGCAATCGACTGATCGAGCGCCGTGCCGTGTTCGTCGATCCTGGCTGCGTCGATCCGCTCGCCGGTCGCCGCCAGCAGCCAGTCGCGCGTGGCCGGCGTGTAATGCCCTTCGCCCGCGCGCTGACACAGTTCGCCCAACACGGCCCCCGCTTCCACCGACGCCAACTGATCCTTGTCGCCCAGCAGAATCAGCCGCGCGGATGCGGGCAGCGCGTCAAGCACAGCCGCCATCATCTCCAGATCGACCATCGACGCTTCATCGATCACCAGCACGTCCACCGGCAACGGATTGCCCGCATCGTGACGAAACCGCCGGCTGTCCGGGCGCGTGCCCAGCACGCGATGCAGCGTGGCCACGACGGTGGGAATCGCCTCGCGCACGGCAGCGCCGTTCGGCAGCGCTTCGATCGGCAGTTTCTCTACGGCTCCCGCGATCGACTCGTTCAGGCGCGCGGCGGCCTTGCCGGTCGGTGCGGCGAGACGAATCCGCAGAGGCCGTGCGGGCCGCAGCGGGTTCCCCGCCGCAGCGCCAAGCGCCAGGGTCTGCAATAACGCCAGCAGCCTCACCACCGTCGTCGTCTTGCCGGTACCCGGACCGCCCGTGACGATGCTGAACGCACTGCGCGCAGCGAGCGCACAGGCGAGCTTTTGCCAGTCTGCGCCGGTCGCATTCGCGGGGCGCGGGGGGAACAAGGCGTCGAGCGCGGTGCGTGCGGAATCGGCCTGCAGCGAGGCTTCCATTTGCGCGGACGCAGCAAGCCGCCGTTCGATACCAGCGCGCACGTCCTGCTCGTATTGCCAATAGCGGCGCAGATAGAGCCGCGTGCCGATGAGCACCAGCGGCGTATTGCCCGCCTCGGTCCCCACCAGGGCCGGTTGATCGAGCGCCGCCAGCCAGCGTGCGAGATTGACGCCGGCCAGCACCTCGGCGGGCGCTTGAGGCGGTTCTGGCGCCGCTAACGCTTGCGGTCCATCGGGCGGCAACGAGAGCGCGAAGGCGGGGTCGTCGAGCGTTGCCTGCAAGTCGAGGCACACGTGGCCGCGCCCCAGTTGATGGCTCGCGAGCGCGGCCGCCAGCACCAGCAGCGGCGGCGCTTGCGGTTCCTCGGTCCACAGGAAGCGCGCGAAGCCGGCATCGAGCGCACGCAGCCAGCCGCGCTCGACCCACTGGTCCAGCACGACGAGCATGCGCGCGGTGTCGCCCTTCGCGTCGATGACGGCAACGGTGTCAGTAGAGCGGGTCGTCATTCGGCTTCCTTCAACGCGTACTCCTCGGCCTCTTCGCCGTCCGGGCGATGCGCAAACAACGCATCCAGTTCTTCGATCAACTCGCGCGGCGGCCGCTCGATATGCAGCCCCTGGCCGGGCGCACGGCCGCCGCGCAGAAACAGGTAGACCGCGCCGCCCACATGGCGGTCGTAGTCGTAATCGGGTAGCCGCACTTTCAGCAGCCGATGCAGCGCGAACAGATACAGCACGTACTGCAGTTCGTAGCGCGAATGCAGGATCTGCGCGCGCATCTTCGCCGGCGTGTAGGCCGTGTCGTCGGCGCCGAGCCAGTTCGACTTGTAGTCCGCCACGTAGTAGCGGCCGTCGTGCTCGAACACCAGATCGATAAAGCCCTTAAGCATGCCGTTCAGCCGGGCCGGCTCGAGCGCGGGCCGCGGTGCGCCATCGAGCGTCAGGTCGCACACCAGTTGGTCGAGTACTTGCGTGTCGACCGTATGCGCGGCCAGCCAGAACTCCATTTCTGCCATGTAGGAGGTCAGCTTCGCCAGCACGACGGGCGGCACGGCCTCCCCTTCGACAGCAGGCAGCGCGAGCGGCGTGCGCAGCAGATATAGCAGCCAATCCGTCAGCGGTTCGATCCAGCGCGCCCAGCCGCGCAGATTGCAGCGGCGCGCTACCGTGTCGCGTACCAGTTGTTCGTCCGCGGCGAGCTTTGCAAAGCCCTCGTTGGCCGCCCATTCCATCAGGTCGTGCAGGAAACTGCCGGCATCCGCGCCGCGCTGGAAACCGTGCAAGGTTTGATCCACCTGCTGGGCGAGCGCTGCGGCGGCTGAGCCAGGTGCCGGCGCTAACGCTAGCGGTGTGGCCTCGTCGTCATCCAGCGCTTCCGCCTCGCGCAATTCGTGAAACACGTCCTCGCTACGAGTCTCCGGCGCGACGCGCGACTCGTCCGGCTCCACGTCGATCACCCGTGCCGCAACGGCATGGACCAGCGTGCCGCCGATCACGCCGTTGTCCTTGCGCAGGCTCGAATAGCTGGCAATCCACCAATGCTCGCGCACGCGCCGCGTCAAGCGGCGCGCGTCGCCACGTACCTGTTGCGCGCCGCGCGGCACGAACGGTTTGTCGTTCGCGGGCGGCGCTTCGGCGACGCTGATTTCTGCGCACTCGCCCCTTAACTGCGTGAGCAGGTCTGCAAGCTCAGTGGCGACAATCGGCCTGCCGCCACTCAGCAGATAACCGAACGCGCTCAACTCGACGCTCTGGATCGGCGCAATCCCCACCCACGTCGCGTAGCGCGCCCGCGTGAGCGCCACATAGAGCTTGCGCAGGTCCTCGCCGAGCCGCTCGCGGTCCGCTCGCGGCAGCACGTTAGCATCGCCCAGCGTGATATGCAGTTGACCTTCCTCGTCGTGCCATTTGAGCGGCATGTCGTCGGCTTTGGCCGGCCGATAGGTGCACGCAAACGGCAGAAACACCAGCGGATACTCCAGCCCCTTCGACTTGTGGACCGTAACGACCTGCACGAGCCCCGCATCGCTTTCGAGCCGCAGTTGCCGCGCATCGCCGCCCGCGCCGCCGCCTTCGTCCTGACGCTGTTCGTCGAGATAGCGAATCAGCGCATGCTCGCCGTCGAGCTGCGAACTCGCCTGCTGCAGCAACTCCGCCAGATGCAGCAGGTTCGTCAGCACGCGCTCGCCGTTGACCGCAGCGCCCGCGGTCTGGCCGAGCAAGCGCTGCGGCACGTGGAAGTCGTTGAGCAGGCGGCGCAGCATCGGCAGCACGCCCTTCTTGCGCCAGCAATCGCGATAGCCGCGGAACTGCAACACGCACTCTTCCCACGCGAGCTCGTCGCGATTGAAGGCATCGAGCGCGGCCCAATCGAGTCCGAGCGCCACCGTCGCCAGCGCGGTGCGCACCAGACGTCCATCGTCGGGGTCCGCGCATGCCGCCAGCCAGAGCCGCAGTTCTCCCGCCTCGTCGGTCTGGAACACCGAATCCCGCTCGGACAGATAGACGCTGCGCACGCCGCGTTCGGCCAGCGCCATGCGGATCGCGCGCGCTTCGGTGCCGTTGTTGACCAGCACCGCCATATGCGCGGGCTGCAGCGGCGCCATGCTGTCTGCGCCGCGCAAGCCTGCTGCGCCCGTCTGGCCCAGGTTGAGGAGCCGCACCATCTCGGTCGCGCAACTGGCGGCCATGCCGCGCAGGTACGCTTCCTTGCTGAGAGGCTTGCCCTCTTCCGCGGACGGCAGCCACCATGCGCTCAGCGCGGGCACATCGTGACCGTCGGCTTGCAGCCGGTCCTTGCGGCCCTGCGCCTCGGCCGCAATGAACGGCAGCGGGTTATCGCCGCCCTCGGCGCCGCGAAACAGGAAGGCGCCCTCACCGTCCCGCCGCTCTTCAGCCGCGTCGAAGCAACGATTGACCGCTTCCACCATCTCCAGCGTCGAGCGGAAATTCTTCTTCAGCGTGAACAGCCGTCCGGCACAGGCACGCCGCGCTTCGAGATACGTGTAGATATCCGCGCCACGGAAGGCATAGATGGCCTGCTTAGGATCCCCGATCAAAATGATCGCCGTGTCCGGGTCGTTGTCGGCGATGCGATAGACGGCATCGAAGATACGGTACTGCACCGGGTCGGTGTCCTGAAACTCGTCGATCAGCGCAACCGGGTATTGCTGACGGATGATCTCGGCGAGACGCGCACCGTTCGGCTTGTGCAAGGCGTCGTTGAGGCGCGTGAGCAGATCGTCGAAACCCATCTGCGAACGAAGCGCCTCTTCCTCCGCGAAACGCTGCGTGATCCAGCGCGAAGCGTGCGACAACAGGGCGTGGTAGGCCGTCGGTTGTGCGTCCAGTGCATCGCGCAGCGTCTCCATCGCGACGAAGGCGGGATGCGCCGGCGGCTCGCCGATGAGCCAGATTTCGGCGAGCCCTGCCGGGGTAAAACGCGTCCACACCGCTGCGGAATCCTCGAAATCGGGCCGCAGCATCTCGGGGGTGTTGGCCCAATCGCGCAGCTTGTCGATCCACTTCTTGCAGTTCGGCGCGTTCAGGCTGGTGGCCTTGAACTGCTTCTTGACGCGCGCGTCGTCGAATAGCGCCTGAATTTCATCGCACCATACGGGCCAGTTGGCCTTTAGACGGTCGAGATGTTCGCGCTGTTTTTCGCGGGCCTGTTGCAGCGCTTCGAGCGGCGGCGGCGCCTTCGGCAGCAGATCGGCATGGCCGAGCAGACCGCGAATTTCCGCCTGCAAGGCGGTCGGGCTAGCGAACCATTGGCGGACTTCGGATGCGGACAGCGCGTCGAGCGGCGCGAGGAAGGTACGCCAGTAATCGCGCACGACTTCCGCGCGCAACTCGCTCTGGTCGGTTTCGAGCGTCTGCGAAAACAGGCTGTCGCTATCGAACGCATGCTCGCTCAGCATGCGGTTGCACCAGCCGTGGATCGTGGAGACCGCAGCCTCGTCCATCCATTCGGCGGCGAGTTGCAGGCGGCGGGCGCAGGCGGCCCATTGTTCCGTCGCATAACCTTTGCGCAGGTCGTATAGCAGGTCTTCGCCTTCCGGACGCGCTGCAGCCGCAGCCTCGACCCTGGCCGGATCGGCGCGGAAGTACTCAGCGGCTTCGATCAGGCGAGCACGGATACGTTCACGCAGTTCCTTGGTGGCGGCATCCGTGAACGTGACGACGAGGATCTCCGGCGGCGTCAGCGGACGCGCCTCGCTATCCGCTCCACGGTGACCGAGCACGAGCCGCACGTACAGCATCGCGATCGTGAAGGTCTTGCCGGTACCCGCGCTGGCTTCGATCAGGCTGCTGCCCTGCAGCGGAAACTCGAGCGGACGTAGCACCTCGGCAGGCCCGGCGAGCGGCGGTGTCAAGGTGGCGTTCATTGCGCGTCTCCGGCGTTGTTAGTTGTGCTCTTCGATTTCGACGACGACGCCGGAATCGCGCGATGCAGCGGCAGCAGCAACGCAACCGCCAGCCGCTCGAATTCGCCGGTCGCGGCCAGGTCGCTGAAATCCGGGTACGCCCGGTACAGGTAGGCATTGGTATCGCGCTCGCCCTGCTGGCGGCCCGAGCCTTCGTAGGCGATACGAGCGGCGTCGCGCGCTTCGACGAGCGCAGCGGTCACGTCCGCGCTTTCGCCGGATTCACCGGCGAAGTCATCGGCATCCGCGAAGTCGAGCGAACCCGGCCGTTTCCTGAGCCAGGCAAACGCCGTTTTGACGGCGAGCGGTAACGGCCGACGCGTGCCTTCGTCCCATGCACGCAACAAGGTCAGCAGATGCGCGTGCGCGTCCTCTGTCGCGAGCGGCGCGAATTCGACGCTGCCCACCTTGCTGACGATCACCGTCGTCACCGCACCTACGGCGAGCTGCGCGGCCAGATGCCCGACCCAGTAGGCAATGAGCCGGTCGCCGCGATACTTGCGGTCCTTGATCAGCGTGCCGGGGTCGAGAAAGACCCGGCCGTGGCTGCCATCGGGACTGGTGCGCAACTCGCCGATCCAGTCTTCGACGCTCAGCGCACCCAGGTCCGCACCACCATCGACGCGCAGTTCGTATTGCTCGTCGAGCCGCTCCGGCCAGCGCTGCAACTCGGCGCGATAGCGTTCGAACAGATCGGCCATCGGCTCCATCAGGTCGTCGGCTATCACTTCGCCGAAGCCGCCGGCCGCCAGATCGCCGCTGCGATGCATGCGCTCGAGGCGGTTTTGCGCTGCAGGCAGCAGATCCTGTTCACCCCGTTCAAGCGCGGCAGCCTGGGCGCGAATCAGTTCGTTTTGCAGTTGCCACGCTTCGAGCTGATCCACTTCGAACGGCTCATGATTCTCGCTGGCGGCATCCTCGGTTTCGAAGGCGACGCGCAGACGATGGCGGAAGAAGCTCTTGACCGGATCCTTGAGAAAATCTGCCAGTTCGCGCACCGAGAGCGGCTCGTCACGTTCGAGCGGTTGCAGCTCGGCGTCGTTACCGTTTTCCAACCTATCCACGCTCGCGCCGGACTCCGACTCCGACACCGGCTGGTTCCACTCCCGCGCATACGTGAACAGCTTCGACGCACCCGCTTTCGCCGGAAAATACTCGGCGCTAAACGGCTGCAACCGGTGATCGACGGTCAACGCATGCAGCAACGCATCCGGCTCGTTCCCTGCCGCGCCTTTCAAATGCCAGCCGCCTTTCAGATGGTCGCGCAACTGGCCGACCAGCACCGACGGCGGCCGCGGCGTGTTGTCGTTGACGCTGCGCCCCACCCACGACACATGCAGATGCTCGCGCGCCGACAACAGCGCCTCCAGGAACAGATAGCGGTCGTCCTCGCGACGCGAGCGGTCACCAGGACGGTAGTCGCGCCGCATCAGATCGAAGTCGAGCGGCATGCGGTTACGCGGATAGTCACCGTCGTTCATGCCGAGCAGGCAGACGATGCGAAACGGAATCGCGCGCATCGGCATCAGCGTGGCGAAGGTGACGGCGCCCGCGAAGAAGCGCTGGGTCAGGCCGCCACCTTCGAACTGCGAGAGCCAGTAATCGCCGACGATCGACAGCGGCAATTCGCCGGTCAGCGCCGCTTCGTCGCAGGCGTCGCGCCACGCTTCGAGCGCGGCGTCGAGGCGTTCCAGCGTGTAGGCGTCTTCGCTGTCGTCGGGTGCGAAGAAGGTAGTCTTGAGCCAACGCAGACGTGTGCACCAGCCAGTCACGGTGGCCGGTTGGCGCAGCGTCTGCCAGGTTTCGTCGAGCGCATCCACGAGACGCGTCAGCGGTCCAAGCAAGGCCGCATCGAGACCGCCGATCTCCGCATACGGTTCGATGTCGTGCCACGCGCCGGCCTTGTCGCCGGCCGCATAGCCGAGCAACATGCGGCGCAGGCCGAAGGCCCAGCTATTGGGCGCGCTCTCGCCGCCGGCTTGCGGCAAGCCGAGACTCGCGCGTTGTTCGGCGTGCAGTCCCCAGCGAATGTTGGCGCCGCTGATCCAGCTACGCAGCTTCGGCAAATCATCCGTATCGATACCGAAACGCGCGCGCAAGGCGGGCACTTCGAGCAGGTCGAGCACATCGCTGACGGTCAGGCGCGATTGCGGCAGCGCGAGCAGCGTTTCGAGTGCGCCGATCAGCGGATCGAAATCGCGTTGGCCACGGTCCGCGACGCTGAACGGAATATGACGCGAGTCGTCCATATCCAGCAGACCGAACACGGCCTGGATATGCGGCGTGTAGACCTCGATGTCCGGCACCATCACGATCACATCGCGCGGACGCAGCGTCGGATCGGCGGCAAACGCGGCCAGCAACTGGTCGTGCAGGATCTCGACTTCGCGCTGCGGGCTGTGCGCGACGTGAAAGCGGATCGAGTGGTCGGCGTTCGCGTCCACCGCGCCCCACAGCTCGCGCGATTCGGGCAGCGGCCGCAGATCGCGGATGTCGTCCTGCAATTGCTGCAGCATGGTCGACGCATCGTCGCTTTCGAACAAATCGATGCGCTGCCCGATGCCGGTGAAATGCGCGGTGTAGCGCTCGCGCGCTTCGGCGCTGTCGTATTCGTCGAGCAGGCCGATGAAATCGCGGCCCTGCTTGCCCCACGCCGCCAGCAGCGGTTGCGCGTGCAGATGCAACTGCGCGTCGTCCATGGTGGCCGGCGCGCCGTGACGGCGCTGCTGGCGGGAACGTTGCGCACGCAACAGATCCTGATCGGCGACGATATCGGCCCAGTAGTGCGCGCAAGGGTTATGCACGCACATCAGCACCTGGGTCCAGCGCGAGAGCGCGGCGAGCACTTCCACGGCCTGACGCGGCAAGCTCGAAATGCCGAAAATGATGACCCGGCGCGGCAACCCAGGTGGCCGCTCATGTTCTGACATCTCCGCGGCACGGCGCAGAAATTCGTCGTGGACTGCGGCGCGGCCGGCCGTGGCCATCTCGGCGCCCGCTGCGGCGTGCGTCTCCACATCCTCCAGCAGCGCCCGCCAGAGCGCGGCCTGCCAGCGGTATTCGTCCGGCAGCGGCGTGCGCTTGTTGCGCGCGTCGATCTGCACGTCCTCACCCGCGGCCCACGCCGCGAGCCAGTCCGCACGATAAACCTGGTACTGGTCGAACAGATCCGCCACGCGCTGCGCGAGCTGGAAGCGTTTGCGCTGATCGCCGTCGTGGGCCATGAAGCGCTTGAGCGGCGCATAGCCCGGCGACTCGAGCAGCTCCGGCAACAGACGCGTCAGGCGCCAGACGAGGCGTGATTTGTCGAACGGGGAAATCGCCGGCACGGCGCTGTCGCCGAGCACCGCGCGGTACACCTGCCACAGAAAGCTCGCCGGCAGCGACATGTCGAGCGCGGCCGAAATACCGCAGCCGCCGTCTTCCGGATCCGCGGCGAGCGCGAGCTTCAGCCACTGGGCAATACCGTTGCTCTGAACGAGGATGACCTCTTTTTCGAGCGGTCCCAACGGATGCTGGCGGATCCATTGGACCATCAGGTCGCGCAAGCGCTCCGGCTGATTGCCGTGAACGAGCATCAGTCCTGCGGGAATCGAACTCATGCGGCGGCCCTCAGGTCGTCGATCGCGCGTTGCTTGACGCCCAGATCGTCCCACAACTCCGGGTGACAGGTGAACAGCAGGATCTGGTGACGGGTCGCCGCATCGAGCAAGGCGCGCTTGAGGGCATCGCGACGCGTGCCGTCGGTATGGACGGCGGCATCGTCGAGCATCAGCAAGGTGGGACGACCCGCGGCCTTCAGCAGGTCGGCGTAGGCAAGGCGCGTGAGAATCCCCATCTGTTCGCGGGTGCCGAAACTGAGGGCGTCGAGCGTGTCGATGCGGCCTTCGCGTTGCAGCGCCACCGGGCTCAGGTCGTCGCCCAGTTCGAGCGCTGACTGCGGAAAAATACGCTTCAGGTAATGGCCCAGCCGTTCGGTCAGCGGCGCACGCAGTTGGGCAACCGCGGCATCGCGCTCCTCGACCAGCACCTTGTCGAGCAGGCTCAACGCGCCGGCGCGCGCGCTCAGCTCGTTCTTGCGCCGCTCCATCTGTTCGAGCGAAGCGGACACCGTGGCGAGCCGCTCGCCAAGCCCCGATGCGCCCATCGTCTCCAACTGGCTGCGCAGTTCGGCGATCCGCACTTGCCGTTCCTGCTGCTCGGTGCGCGCGAGATCCGCCGACACGCGATAGCGTTTGGCCTCTGCAACCGGGTCGTCGGTGCGCGCGGCGCCGAGTTCCTGGTTCCGCTCGTCACGCTGCTTCGTCAAGGCGGCCACGTGCGCGCGTTGTTCGACGATTTTCGCCTGCCATTGCGCGCGACGTTCGCGGAACGCGGCATCCTGCAACTGGGCTTCTTTACGCTGCACCTGCTCGGCGAGCGAGCCGCTCATCGCCTGCGCATTCGAACGATGCTCGCCCGCCACGGCCAGCGAGCGCGTCGCGGAGTCGAGCGCCTGGCGTGCGTCGTCCGCCGCGCGGCGCGCGTCGTCCACCGCCGGTGCGCCCGTGACATCCGGCAACGCGGCAAGTCGCTGGTCTGCGGTTTGCCGCCGCGCCATTGCACTCGCCAGGTCGTTACGCAAAGGCTCGATGCCCTTCGGCGCATGCACCGCGAGAATCTTCTGCTGGCTCTGCAGTTGCGCGAGCTGCGCCTTCCATTGCTCTTGACGCGCCTGCGCATCGCCCAGCGAGGCCACGCCCAGCGCCCGCAGCAGTTCTGCCTGTTGCGCCTCGGCATCGGACAGTTCGGTACGCAGCGCCGCCAGATCGGAGACGCCGGGCACGATACGCAGTTCGCCCAGACCCGGCAGCTCGATGGTCTGCTCAGCGTCGAGCCGCAAGACGCCTTCACCGGTCAGCGTTTCGCCGCCTACCACGATAGCGCCGCCGCTCAGCCTGTAGTCGATGCGCGTCATCGCCGCTTCCTTGCGCGCCTTCAACACGCTGGTGCGCGACTCGAGCGCCTGCAGTTGCTGCAACTGGGCCGCGTCGATTTCGAGCGAGGCCGCGGTACGCGTGGCCTCGAGCACCGCGGCTTGCGCCGCTTCGGCCGCGGCGATCGATGCTTCGAGCCGGTCGATTTCAGCGCGATACATCGCGATCTGGCTGTGCAGGTCCTGCGCCATCATCGCGGCATTCGCGAGTTCCAATGCGCGGGTCGCGGCGTCGTTGGTCTGCTGGCAACGCGTCACACGCTCGCTTGCCTGGCCATACTCGGCCTCGACGGCAAGCACGGCTGCTTTTGCGCGTTCGAGTTGCTGCCGTTCGTCAGCGAGCGTCGCTTCCTGGTCCGCTGCGTTTTGCTCCTGCTGCAACGCGAGCGTCAATTCCGCCTCGTGCACTTGCAGTGTCTGCGCCAACCCTTGCACGTTACGCTCGAGTTCGGCCAGTGCAGCGGCACGCGCTTGCGCCTGCACCGCCTTTTGCTCATGCGCTTCCCATGGGCGTTTGCGTTGCGCGTCCTCGAAGGCTTCCTGCTGCGTGGCAAGACGCGTGAGGTTCTCGTCGAACTGACGACGCTGCCCTTCGAGCGTATCGCGCTCGACCGCGAGCGCCGCCAGTGCCTGCTCGGCTTCGGCAAGCGGACCGGTTGCGCGTTGCGTGCGGGCGGTCAGCAGTTGCCGCAATTCGCGTTGCACCGCGCCGATCAGCACGTCTTCACCACCCGAGCCGGTGCTGCCCGAAAGCTGCGTGAGCGCATCGCGCAGATACAGCGCCGCGTGTCCGCTTGCGTCGCGCACGTCGTGAATCTCGCCCTGCTGCACCCATAGCAAACCCGGCACGCCAGCCTGGTCCGCTTTCATCGCGCCGCGCGTCGCGCGCGAGAAGCCGAGCAATGCCGCCAGCCGGTCCTCGGCTTCATCCTCGCCGAAGACCTGCTGACCGATCCGCAAGTCGCAGCGTTGCCGGGTAACGAACTGTTTGGCCAGCGTGCAAGCCACACCGTCGAGATTGAAACTCACTTCAACCGAAGGCTGTCCGCTCGCCTTGCCCCAAGGCAAGAGGTCTTTCAGATGCGACGCCTTGTAGCGTTCGAGAAACACCGTCCGCACCGCTTCCGCAATCGTGCTCTTGCCCGCCTCGTTCGGACCGGTGAAGAGGTTCAGCCCCGGCTCCAGGTCGCCGATAAACAAACGTCCATTGAACTGCTTGAATTCCTGAATCGCAATACTTTCGAGCTTCATGCAGCCCTCGCTTCACGCTGAAACTGGGCGAGCAGCAGCAGCGCTTCCGCTGCGAACGTCGCCTGCTGCGGGTCCGCCTGCAGATCGCGCAGCCGCGCGACCACTTTGCCGAGGTAGCCGCTTTGCGCCCCGAGCGCGGCAAGATCGCTCGCTGTGGGCTGCACTTGCAGCTCCGTCATTTCGACGCGCAGTGCACGCACGCGCGCGCGGGTCTCGTCCACCGCGAGACGCACGGCCTCGGCGGAGGCGAGATCGGTCGTGCCGCGGATGTCGAGCTTGAGGACGTCGGCCGCGCCCAGTGCCTGCAAACGCAGCGTCAACGCGTCGACGTCGCTCGGCACCACGATCTCTTCTTCCCAGCGCAGCCAGCGATACTTGCTCACCGGCACAGCCTGCACCGACGGCAGCGCGCCCAGCTCCTGCAGCGTCACATCGAGCATGAAGCCCGGGTCGTTGGCGCGAAAGCGGTCCTGTTCGTGCGTGCCGGCGTACCACGTACGCTCATTCACCTGGAAGTGACCATGCCAGTCGCCCAGCGCGAGATAGTCGAGGCGCGCGGTCTCAGCCCGTGTCGGTGCGATCGGGTTGGTCGAATCGATACCCTCTTGCAGGATGCCGCTCACGCTGCCGTGTGCAAGCCCGACGCGGAAATAGTCGGTCGGGCTTTCGGCGTGGTCGAAGAAAGTGGTGGTGTCGTCATAGGTGATGCGCTGCGTAAGCGGCGCGCACAAGAACGCGCATTTGAGTTCGTCGAATAGCACGACGCCCGGCGTCAGTACGACGCGTACATTGGTTGGTATGCAGTTCAAGCGCTGTGCACGCGTCCAGACGCTTTCGACCAGCGCGGCATCGTGGTTGCCGGGCAGCATGATCCACGGACCGGCATAGCCCGCCAGCGCGCCGAACAGGCGCCGGATGACCGTGTCGGAGACGGTCTGCTGATCGAAGACGTCGCCGGCCACCAGCACTGCATCGACGCGGCGCGCGGTGGCCTCACTGGCGATCCGCCGCACCGTTTCGAAACGCGCTTCGGCGAGATGCGCGGCTTCCTCGGCGTCGAACTGGCCGAATTGCGTGCCGATCTGCCAGTCTGCGCTGTGCAGGAATCTGATCATGGGGTCTCCATTCGATGAATGACGTATGAGGCTGCGTGCGTCATGAATGGTGGATGTTACCGTGACGTCGGGACAGAGCGTGTCCTGGTACGGCGAACGCCGCTTTCTGCCCGCGCCGCAGGCTCGCGAACGACTGCAGGGGTTTTATACTGAAATTCGATAAAAATACAGTAACAAAACCTGAAAACGTCGCTTTATCCTAGTGCCCGAAACTGGCTCAAGCACGAAAGCCAACGCTAATTCACGCCCCTACCCCTACTTCCGACGAGGACATCGATGCCCCGCCCGATTGTTGCCCGCATTCATCCCGATGCCGTCCGACACAACCTCCAACTGGTCCGGCAGAAGACGCCCGATTCGCGCGTGTGGGCCGTCGTCAAGGCCAATGCTTACGGACATGGGATCGAGCGCATCTATCCGGCGCTGGCCGAGGCCGACGGCATCGCGCTGCTCGATCTCGACGAGGCGGTGCGCGTGCGCGAGTTGGGGTGGAAGAAGCCGGTTCTGCTGCTCGAAGGGATCTTCACGCCGGCCGACGTCGCGATTGCCGACGAATACGGCCTGACCGTCGCGGTGCATTGCACCGAGCAGCTCGACCTGCTGTGCGCGGCGCAGGTGAAGCAGCCCATTCCGATCAATCTGAAGATGAACTCCGGCATGAACCGGCTGGGCTTCCGGCCGGATGTGTTTCGCGCCGCGTGGGAGCGGGCGCGCTCGTCCGCCTCGATCGGCGAGATCACCTTGATGAGCCACTTTGCGAGCGCCGACGACGGCGACGTCGACTGGCAGGTGGACCGGTTCGACGCCGCCACCAGCGAGATTCCCGGCCCGCGCAGCCTCGCCAACTCGGCGGCCGTGCTGTGGCATCCGCGCACCCATCGAAACTGGGTGAGGCCGGGGATCGTGCTGTACGGCGGCTCGCCGTCGGGCTTGTCGCGCCACGTCGCCGATATTCCGCTGCGCGCGTCGATGAGCCTGACGAGCCAGATCATCGGCACCCAGACGCTGTCGCTGCAGGAGACAGTGGGCTACGGACGCATCTTTGCGGCCAACGAGCCCATGCGGATCGGCGTAGTGGCGTGCGGTTACGCGGACGGCTATCCGCGGCACGCGCCGACCGGCACGCCCATCGCCGTCGACGGCACGTTGACGCGTGTAGTGGGCCGCGTGTCGATGGACATGCTGACGGTCGATCTCACACCCTGTCCCAAGGCTCACGTCGGCTCGCAGGTGGAACTGTGGGGCGATCAGGTCAAGATCGACGATGTCGCGCAGGCGTCGGGGACGATCGGGTATGAGCTGATGTGTGCCCTCGCTCGCAGGGTGCCGGTCGAGGTGCATTGAACGCAAGCGCGCGCGGCGGGCTTGGTGGCCTTGGCGGGCTGCCGGAAACAGGCAGCCCCTGCCCCGCTACCCGGACCTAGGCATGAACCGCGCTGGTGGTCGGCAGTTCGAAGGAAAACGTCGTCCCCGCCCCGTTGTGTTCGACCAGACGTATCCGGCTGTGATGCAACTGCAGCATGCGCTGCACGATCAGCAGCCCGAACCCGCCACCGCGGTGCGCTCCGCCCGAGCTAAACGGCCGCTCGAATAGTCCTTCGCGCAGTTCCGCCGGAATGCCCGGACCGGTATCGCTGACCGTCACCTGGACCTTGCCGTCGCGGTACGCGAGATCGACATCGATCGCGCCTTCCGCGGGCGTATGGCGAATCGCGTTGTCGAGCAGATTGGTCAGCACGCGCTCGATCATGCCGAGATCGGCGCAGACCGTCGGCAAACGAGGCGGAATCCCCGCGCGAAGCTGGATATGGCGCGCCTCGGCCGGCAATTCGAACTTCTGGAACACGTCCTGCACCAGATCGACCAGCGAGAAATCTTCCAGCGCCGGTTGCACGTTGCCATGTTCGAGCCGCGCCAGTTCGAACAGCGCCTGCGCGAGCCGCCCCACCTTGACGCTTTGCGCCAGTGCGATCCCCAGATAGCGTTTGCGCTCCACTTCGCTGAGCGAGTCCGCCTTCAGCGACAGCGTTTCGAGGTAGCCATGCAACGACGTCAGCGGCGTGCGCAGGTCGTGCGAAATATTGGCGATCAGTTCGCGCCGCTGCTGATCCTGGCGCCGCAGCGCGCGCCACTGGTCGCCGATGCGATTGGCCATCTGCGCGAAAGTGGCTTCGAGTACGGCGATCTCGTCGCGCTGACCCGCTGCCGAGGAACGCGGCACATGGGGCTGCGTATCCGGCTCGCCGTCGGCATCGAAACGGCGCATCGCCTCGGTCAGGCGCCGCAGCGGCCGGGTGATCAGGCCGAATGCCACCAGCCCGGCGACCAACCCGAGCAGCGCCACCAGCGCCATCGACCACAGCGTGGTGCGCAATACCGAACTCGCGGCCACGCGCGCCGCCAACTGGTCATGAGCCTCGCCGAGCAGCACCACATAGATGTAGCCCGACGGCGCCTGCCCGTCCATCTGCAAAGGCGCGGCACTGAACACCTTGCGTCCGTCCATGCTGCGCGGGTCGTCGCCAAGAATCGGCAGCGTGCCGCCGGCGATGAACTGGTGGATCGGCGCGAGGTCCACTTGCTCGCGCTTCACCCGTCCGGCGGGGGCGTCGTCGCCCTTGATGCGCCCCTCGTTGTCCAGTAGATAGACCTCGACGCTCGGATTGACCGCCATCAGTTGACCGAACAATTGCCGCACGGCGTCGGGGCGCAGGCCATTCGCATCCATCAGCGAGGTGCTGCGGGCGATGTGCCCCGCGAGATCGCGCGACAAGCCCTGCACGACTTCCTTCTCGTGCAGGTCGCTGGAGCGGATCTGCAGCCACGCCGAGGCGCCGCAGCAAGCCAGCAGCAGCAGCGAGAAGACGATCAGCAGTCGCTGGGTGAGCGTCAGGTTCACGGCGCATCCTTTGGCGCAGTGCTCTGCGCGACGTGGCCATCAGCCGGTGACGCCAGCTTGTAGCCATGTCCCCAGACGGTCAGGATGCGCGTGGGTTGCGCCGGGTCGGCCTCGATCTTCGCGCGCAGCCGGTTGATGTGCGTGTTCACGGTGTGTTCGTAGCCCTCGTGCTGATAACCCCACACGGCATTGAGCAGATCCATCCGCGAGTACACCTTGCCCGGATGCTGGGCGAAGAAATACAGCAGGTCGAATTCGCGCGGCGTCAATTCGATGCGACGGCCTTCGACGGCCGCCTCGCGCGTCAGCGGGTCGATGGTGAGACCGACGATCTGCAGGGTGCCGGCATCGATGCGCGAGTCTTTCGCCATCGCATCGACGCGCCGCAGCAGCGCTTTCACCCGCGCGACCAGTTCCAGCACCGAGAACGGTTTGGCGAGGTAGTCGTCGGCGCCCAGTTCCAGGCCGAGAATCCGGTGCACTTCGCTCGAACGCGCGCTGGTGATGATGATGGGCGTGTAGCGCGTCATCGCGCGGGCGCGCCGGCAAATCTCCAGCCCGTCGACGCCGGGCAGCATCAGATCGAGAATCAAGGCGTCCCAGCCGCCCTGCTCCAGCAGCCGCAGGCCTTCGTTGCCGTCGGCGCTGTGCACGACCTCATAACGCTCATCCCGCAGGTGCAGGCTGAGAACGTTGGCAATGTCGACATCGTCTTCGACGATCAGTACGCGTTTCGGATGATCCATGGAGGCTTCGGACGCCGGTCAGGTCCTGGTTAGCGTGAAAAGCGCGGCTCGCGGGCATTTGCGCCGGCAACGGAACGCCGCCGTTGCGTCATTGTGCAAAATTTCCGCGCCGGGAGTTATCACATTTAATTTAACTTTTCGTGAGGACTTCGACACCGCCCGCGGCCTAGGATGTGCCCACTCTCCGCACTATCCGCAGATTGGCACCCAGGAGCACATCATGAAAAGTCGAAGAAGCTTTCTGTTCGCAGGCGGCGCGGCCGTCGCGGCGCTGGCCGCCGTCAGCCGCTGGCCCAAACTGGCCGTGGCCCAGGCGAATGCCGGCAAGCCGGCCGCCAGCTTCGAATTCACCCGCACGGACGCGCAATGGCACCAGTTGCTGACCCCGGCACAGTACTCGGTTCTGCGTGACGAAGGCACGGAGCGCCCGTACACGAGTCCGCTCAACGACGAACACCGCAGCGGCGTGTTTGCCTGTGCCGGATGCCAGCTCAACCTGTTTTCGTCACGCACGAAGTTCGACAGTCACACGGGCTGGCCGAGCTTCTGGGCGCCGCTCGACCACGCCGTGGCCACCCGCGACGACAGCTCGTTCGGCATGTCGCGCACGGAAGTGCATTGCCGGCGCTGCGGCGGCCATCTCGGCCACGTATTCGACGACGGCCCGAAGCCGACCGGCCTGCGCTATTGCATGAACGGTCTGGCTATGAGCTTTACGCCCGCGGCCACCTGAGCTCACCCAGCACACATAAGCCTATATCACCAGGAACAGCCATGTTACTCATCGTTCTCGCCTACCTTGGCGGCGCCCTGACGATCCTGAGCCCGTGCATCTTGCCGGTGCTGCCCTTCGTGTTTGCGCGCGCCGATCAGCCGTTCGTGCGCAGCGGCCTGCCGCTGCTTGCCGGCATGGCGCTCACCTTCGCACTGGTGGCGACGCTCGCTGCCGTCGGCGGCGGCTGGGTGACGCAGGCCAACCAGTATGGCCGCTGGCTCGCCATCGCGCTGCTCGCCGTGTTCGGCCTGACCCTGCTGTTTCCGCGCTTTGCCGATCATTTGATGCGGCCGCTGGTGAGCGCCGGCAACCGCCTGTCGAACTTCGCCCAGGCCGACGGCCAGCAGGTTCGCGCGGGGTCGTCGTTCCTGTTGGGCATCGCCACCGGCTTGCTGTGGGCGCCGTGCGCCGGCCCGATCCTCGGTCTGGTGCTCACCGGTGCCGCGCTGCGCGGCGCGAGCGTCGGCACGACGTTGCTGCTGATCGCCTATGCGGCCGGTGCGGCGACCTCGCTCGCGGTGGCGCTGCTGATCGGCGGCCGGGTGTTCACGGCGATGAAGCGCTCGCTCGGCGCGGGCGAATGGATCCGCCGCGGGATCGGCGCAGCGATGCTGGCTGGCGTGGTGGCGATTGCGTTCGGGCTGGATACGGGCGTGCTGGCCCGCGTGTCGACGGTGGCAACGGGTGGCCTCGAACAGAAGCTGGTTGACCGGTTCTCGCCTCGCTCGACGCCTTCGGGCGGCGGCACAACAACCTCCACTACCGCAGCGGGCAACGCGGCGGACACGGCCACGGCGAGCGCTAGCGGCACGGCTGGCACGGCTGGCACGGCCGGCACGCCTGTCGCGACGGATGGCGGCGCGATGATGGCGGCGAATCCCACCGCCGCCTCGAACGACGTCATGTCCGCCGCCGACTCGAACGCTGCCGGCGGGGGCGCCATGATGGCCGCTACCAGCGGCATGATGCGAGCCTCGCAAGCCGCCAACGACAACCCGCCGCTGCCCGTCGAAGGCGAGCTGCCGTCGCTCAACGGTGCGGTCCAATGGCTCAACTCTCCCCCGCTGACCGCGCAGAGCCTGCGCGGCAAGGTGGTGCTGATCGACTTCTGGACTTACTCGTGCATCAACTGCCTGCGCTCGCTGCCCTACGTCAAGGCGTGGGCCGACAAGTACAAGGATCAGGGGCTCGTCGTGATCGGCGTGCATGCGCCGGAATTCGCGTTTGAGCGCAATATCGACAACGTGAAGAAGGCGACGCACGACCTCGGCATCGACTATCCAGTGGCCATCGACAACAACTACGCCATCTGGCGCTCGCTGGACAACGAGTACTGGCCCGCGCATTACTTCGTCGATGCACAGGGACGCATCCGCTACCACCATTTCGGCGAAGGCGACTATGCGCAGTCGGAGAAGGTCATCCAGCAACTATTGGCCGAAGCGGGCCACGCGAATGCAGAGAACGTTCCCGTGGGATTGACGAGCGCCGGCGCCCAGGGCGTGGAGGCCGCCGCCGACAACGACGATATGAAGTCGCCGGAAACCTATATCGGCTACTGGCGCGCCCAGCACTTCGCCTCGCCCGGCGGCGAAACGCAGAACAAGCCGCATACCTATACCGCTCCGGTCCAGCCCGCGCTCAACGACTGGGGTCTCGAAGGCAAATGGAGTGTGAGCGCCGAGCGCGCCACGCTGGCGGCGGCGTCCGGCGGCATCGTCTACCGCTTCCATGCACGCGACCTGCATCTGGTGCTGGGCCCGAACAAGGACGGCAAGCCCGTGCGCTTTCGCGTAAGCATCGACGGCGCCGCGCCGGGCGCCGCGCACGGCAGCGACGTCGCCGCCGACGGCACCGGCACGGTCACGGAGGAGCGGCTCTATCAACTGGTACGGCAATCGGGCGACGTCAAGGATCACACCTTCTCGATCGAGTTTCTGGACCCGGGTGTCGAGGCTTATTCATTCACGTTCGGCTGATGCCGGGCGCGACGTCGATACGTTTGAACTACCCATCACTGAAGGGACTGACAATCGTGAACACAATCTTTAGCAAGGTATCCTCTCTGCGCAAGCGTTCGGCCCTCGCCAAACTGGCAGGCGTCGTGGTGCTTGCGGTCGGCGCGATCGCGGTGCAGCGCGTCGCCAATTCGGCTGAGGCGGCCACTCAGGTTCCCGCGCCGGTCCAGGACGAGAAAGTCGTCGCGACGCATAGCGAAACCGCCGTGTTTGCCGGCGGCTGTTTCTGGGGCGTGCAAGGCGTGTTCGAACACGTGCGCGGAGTGAAGCAGGTGGCGGCCGGTTATACGGGCGGCGCGGCGGGCACGGCGCAGTACGAAACGGTGAGCGAAGGCGACACCGGCCACGCTGAATCCGTGCAGATCACGTACGACCCGACGCAGATCACGTATGGGCGGCTGCTGCAGATTTTCTTCTCGGTCGCACATAACCCGACGGAGCTGAACTACCAGGGTCCGGACCACGGCACGCAGTATCGTTCGGCCGTGTTCCCGGTCAATCCGGAGCAACGCATCGTCGCGCAGGCGTATATCGCGCAGCTCGACAAGGCCCATGTGTTTTCACGGCCGGTGGTGACGCGCGTGGAGGACTTCAAGGGCTTCTACCCCGCCGAAAACTATCACCAGAACTTCCTCGTGCTGCATCCCGACTATCCGTATATCGCGATCAACGATTTGCCGAAGGTGACCGATCTGAAGCGGATGTTTCCGGATCTCTATCGCAACGATCCGGTGTTGCTGAAGGTCGCGGCGTCGTAGAAGGAAACGCGCCCGGCGTGTGGAGCGATATACAAAAACACGTCGGCGCGCTACGCTGTACCTCCGTCAATACTGCGCGATGCTGCGGATAGGCCGGCACGCAAACCGAGGACCTCATGACGACATCGACTCAAGCGCCCGTCCTGCTCTTTTCGTATGGCACGCTGCGGGACAACGCCGTGCAACTCGCCAACTTTGACCGCGAATTGAACGGGCGCGCCGACTCGATGTTGGGATATGAGCAAACGTGGGTGTACGTTAGCGTTTGATGCGTTCGCGCTACGTCATGAAGATGCGCTTCACGTTCCTGGTGTCCACCGTGCTCGCGGTGCTGTTCGTCATGGGACGAGCATGGGCCGCCGACTCGTTTTACGTCGACCCCAACGCCGCGCCCGCCGTCTGGGCCCGCGGTCATGCGGATGATCCGCGTGCGGCACAAATCGCTGCGTCGATTGCCCGCGTGCCTACGGCTCAATGGTTCGGCAACTGGAATCACGATGTCCGTACCTCGGTCAGTCAATTCGCGGATGCCGCCCGTGCCGCCCATCAGGTGCCGATGCTGGTCGCCTACGATATTCCCGATCGCGATTGCGGCGGCGCGTCCGCCGGCGGAGCCGCCGACGCCACGGCCTATCGCGCGTGGATCGATGCGTTCTCGCAAGGCATTGGTGGCGGCAAGGCGATTGTCGTCGTCGAGCCGGACTCGCTAGCCCAGCTCGACTGCTACAAAACGGTCGAAGGACAGGAAGCCCGTCTGGCGCTGCTGCGCTATGCGGTTGCGCGCTTAAGACTCAATGCGCCCGAGGCCGATGTCTATCTCGATGCGGGCAACGCTCACTGGATCGCCGCAGATGTCATGGCGAATCGTCTTCAGAAAGCAGGCATAGCCGAGGTCAAGGGATTCGCGTTGAACGTGTCGAATTTCTATACGACGCAAGAATCGATCGTCTATGCGAACGCGGTGAACGACGTACTCGCAAAACAGTTCGGCTATACGAAGTCGGTCGTCATCGATACCAGTCGCAACGGCAATGGCTCCAACGGCCAATGGTGCAACCCTGCCGGCGCCCGACTGGGCGAGCCGACCGGCGCCACATCGGAGCCGGTCCTGCTTGCCTGGATCAAGGAGCCGGGCAATTCCGATGGGCCTTGTGGCGTCGCGCCGTCCATACGGGCGGGCATATTCAGTCCGGATCTGGCGATGCGCTTGATTGAGGGGAATTGAAGCGCGGTAAAAAAGTCTGCGTCGAATCAGCCATCACCCCTGACGCTGGCACTGGTGCATCAGCCCGCCCCCATCTCGCGCGCAAGCTCGGCGATCATCGCTTCCTGCGGCGTCAACACACCGGCACGCAACACCAGCCACATCGCGGAGCGCGCGGCCTTTTCGCGCAGCGGCCGGTACGCCACGCCGTTCACATTGATGCTGCGCAACGACGCCGGCACGAGCGCCACGCCGATTCCGGCGGCCACGAGGCCCACGATGGTCGGGGACTCGCGCGCTTCCTGAGCCAACTGCGGCGCAAAGCCCGCTTGCTGACACAGCGCGATGATCTGGTCGTACACACCGGTGCCGCTCTCGCGCGGATACATCACGAAGGCTTCGTCCTTCAACGCCCCCACGGACAGTGCCCCGCCTTGCGCGGCCAACGGATGCCGCGCAGGCAGCACTGCCACGAGCGCATCTTCGAAGAGCCGCGTGGCCTGCAGCGTGGGCGGTAACTCGGGGCGCGTCGCGCCGCGCACGAACGCCACCTCCATGCGGTGCTCCAGCATCGCCGTCAATTGCTGCTGGGTGGTCAGTTCCTCGAGCCGCAAGTGCACGCCCGGCAAGCGGCGACGGTATTCGAAGATCAACTGCGGGATCACCTCGCTGAACGCGGCCGAACCGGTGAAGCCGATTCGAAGCTCGCCGAGTTCGCCGCGCTGGGCACGCCGCGCCACCTCCCCGGTTCGCTCGGCCTGCGCCGACAACGCGCGCGCCTCAGGCAACAGCGCCTTGCCGGCGGCGGTCAGTTCCACGCGCCGGTTGCTGCGCTCGAACAGCCGCGCCCCCAGTTCCTCCTCCAGCACGCGTATCTGCTGGCTAAGCGGCGGCTGCGCGATGTTGAGGCGTTGCGCTGCCCGCCCGAAATGCAGTTCCTCGGACAACACAATGAAGTAGCGAATGCGGCGGAGATCCATGATATCGATTATGTATCAATAACGGCCAAATCGATATTGGACTTCGACATAACCCGACGCCATCATTCAGTCAGGCATCAAACTGCAAATGGAGTCGCCGAATCATGGGCAAGCACAATGTCAACGTATTGACGGGCGTTATCAGCGCCACCGGCGAGGCGCCTCGCGAGCCGGCAGGCAAGATCGAGCACGGTACAGCGGCCTTCTGGCAAACCAATTTCGCGCTCTTCGCCGCGGGTTTCGCCACCTTCGCCCTGCTCTACTGCGTCCAGCCGCTGATGCCGCTGTTCTCCGCGGATTTCGGCGTCAGCGCGGCGGGCGCGAGCCTGGCGCTGTCGTTGACCACGGGCTTGCTCGCGGTCTCGATGCTTGTGGCGGGTGGACTCTCCGAAGCCTGGGGCCGCAAGCCGATCATGGTCGCTTCGCTGCTGCTCTCGGCTGTTCTCACCGTGATCTGCGCCGCCGTGCCGCACTGGTCGACGCTGCTGTTCATGCGCGCGTTGATGGGCGTGGCGCTCAGCGGCCTGCCGGCAGTGGCGATGGCCTATGTCGGCGAAGAGATGCATCCGCGCTCGCTCGGTCATGCAATGGGCCTGTATGTGGGCGGGACAGGCCTTGGCGGCATGGCGGGCCGTCTGTTGACCGGCGTGATCACCGATGTCTGGGGCTGGCGCGCCGCCGTGCTGGTCATTGGCTTGCTGGGTATCTTGAGTGCGGCCGTTCTGTGGCGCTGTCTGCCGCCGTCGCGTCACTTCGTGCGGCGCGAACTGCGCGTAGCGCCGCTCGTGCGGGCATTCGGCACCCATCTGCGCGATGGCGTCCTGCCGCTGCTGTTCGTCGAAGGTTTCCTGCTGATGGGCAGCTTCGTCACCGTCTACAACTATGTCGGCTACCGCCTGATCGCCGCACCGTTCTCGCTCAGCCAGACCCAGATCGGCCTGATTTTCGCCGTGTATCTGTTCGGTATCGTCAGCTCCACCCTCGCAGGCAGCCTCTCGGGCAAGCTCGGACGCCGCGTCGTGCTGCCCGCCACGTTCATCCTGATGCTCGCCGGCACGGCCATGACCCTGTCGAACCAGCTCTGGCTGATCATCTGCGGCGTGACCGTATTGACGATCGGCTTCTTCGGCACTCATTCGGTCGCGAGCGCCTGGGTCGGCGCACGTGCGCAGGTCGGCAAGGCCCAGGCATCGTCGCTTTATCTGTTTGCGTATTACATGGGGTCCAGCGTCATCGGTTCGCTCGGCGGTGTGTTCTGGAGTCTGCGCGGCTGGCACGGTGTGGTCTCCATGGCGTGCGCGCTACTGCTGCTGGGACTTGTCATCGCGCTATGGCTGTATGCGATGCCCGCGCAAGCCGCGAGGCAAACAGCAGATGTGGGCAGCCTGAAATAACGCGGGGCTCGCCGTCGCATGAAAGCCAATGGAAAGACAGGCCGCGACTTAGGCCCATTGGAACGATCGTTCGTGTTACTCGCTTGCCCGGCTCGCTGAAGCGTTCGAAGTGGCGTGCTAGCATTTCTGCTGGGCTCGCCGCGTGGTGTGTCGAGCGATCTACCTGTCTGTCGTGTCTGGAGAGTTTTGTGGCAATCGAACACCGTGGTTTTCGAGTAAATGTTGATGTGACGCCGGATGAACTTGGCGTTCAGTGGGTATGCCGTGCTGTGATCGAGCGGCTTGATGGGGACCGCGCGAAAGGCGCACCCGAGGGCCCCGAATTGACGATTCCCCGCGTCAAGATCGATCCGTTGATGGCCATCAGCTCGCTCGAGCATCGGGCCGTCACCTTGATCGACGATTTCTATGAGCAAGGGCACGTAGTGGCGTGAGCGTGCTGCCTGACGCTTAAGAACCCCGCTTAAGAAACTCGTCTGGCCGCCGGAGCGCCACACACGGTGCTGTCCGGTGCCAGACGCGAAATCGTTTTGCCAAGGCCACCTGCAGAGCGCAGGAATCGAATCGTACCGGAAGCGCGTTTGCGCCATCAGACTCCAACTCCCCTCGCGGGCATGGCATTTCTGCCATCGCACACGCTCATCACGCACGCCCCATCTGCTGTCCCATTCGTTGCCGAATCACGGCTTTAACCGACGCCGCGGAGATGGCAAACGCACGTGAAGACGCCATGGTTGTTTTTAACCTGATTGGAAATACTTTCGCTCGTCCCTGATCAAAAACTCAGAGATCGAATGACTTTCTGTATTAGGGCCCTAAACGCAAACGTTTTCCTACGAAAAACGATTACAAAAGGCTCTTACTCGAATAGCAAAGAAACACTAGAATTACTCGTTATGCATAGCGCATCAAGCTGCGGAGCCCCACGGCACACGGCTTCGAGGCGCTGGGCATGGCCTGCAACGATCACGTAATTCGTCCGACGAAAAAAGCGGGTATCGTGTTTTCTGAAAGATACCAAGAACCTGAGAGAGTCTAAAAATTGCGTCCCTTTTTGGTGCGCAATTGCCGAAATCACCATCCCGGTGCTGATATTCAAGCAAAACCGTGGAGGACGGCGCGTCGATGCTTATCCGGCGTCAGCGCGTCATGATTCGGCGATAGATAGAGAAGATCCCCGAAGACAGAGGATTACAACGTGCTAGCAATTCCACTTTCCGACGAAGACTGGTCAAGGGTCTCACGGTTGCTCGTTGAACCCGCTTCACCCCGAACGGGCCGGCCCAGGTCCGACCCACGCCAATTGCTGAACGGAATCCTGTGGGTCTTGATCAATGGGGAGAAGTGGCATCACCTCCCTTCGACATTTCCCGCGCAACAGACGTGTTACGCCAGATGGCTCAAATGGAAACGTGAGGGCGTGATGGAAGCGGTTTTTCGCGAGCTGGCATTGGGCTGCACTGCAACGCCTGTGACGAGTGCAGGGACAATCGACTGCTGCTGAGCGGCCAAACGAAACGCGCTGTCTTTCCTATCGCCCGCCGGAGCGTGCGAGCGGGCTTCCCGCGAACGGATCTTTTTCCCAATCGACGCCCCGTTTAGCCGGCGTCGCCTCCGCAGCCTTGGGCGACAGCGCGAAATGTTCGATGGATTGCCCTGCGCTAATGGCCTGTCTCAGCCATTGAGGCATCTCGCCTTCGCCCGACCAGGTCTCACCCGTTACGGCGCGATAGCGCGCTTTGGTCTTTTCCGATTCATCGCTTGCCAGTGCTGTAGCAAGGGTGTCTGGCGTAATGCCGAACTCTTCCATGCGGTGGCGGAGGTAAGCAATCATGCTGTCTCGCTTCCTTTCGTCCATAGAGTAACCCGTCCTTAATGTGATTCTTGCAGCTTTCCGTCGAGCATTGATGGCTCGATATACGGCGAATGCGTTGGATGAATGCCGTCGCCGTTGCCGGCGGCGACAGGTCGATACATCAGCGGAAATGCTCGTTTGGTCAAATCAGGTGCGGCCGCCCCAGAGCTTGCAGAACGACCTGTCCCCAATGAAAATTCCTATCACGCTCGCCGTGCCGAGAAGCGACTAGTCCAGCGCTCCGCGGTGCGGAAGATAGCGCTGACCCGGCGTTACGGTTGCAATTGAAAAGATAATGCTGAAATGCGGCGATTCCAACCGGCTGGTCTTATCTGCACGCTTCGTTGGCGGTGCCTCGCACAGGCCGGTGTTTTCGCTTGATACGCACATGATAGCGCAATGTCCGGCTAGCGTCGGATATGCGTCGCTGGAGCGGACATTAACACCTAACCCACGTTTGGGTTCGCGCTGTGCAAGATGGGGGATTGGGGTCGCCGATAAGGCTTTAGGTACCAGCCGGCGAGTGCCCTGGCGTGCCGTCCGTTGCGTCCGTTGCGGGCGGTGGGAGGTATGCACTGACGCCGCTCGCGGGAGCCATGCGTGACATTGGCGCTGCGTGGAAAACGCGTGAGTGGCTGCCGGCGTTCACTGCGTGGCTTCACGCGCGTAAACGCACAAACCCCACCTTTGCGGGGTGGGGTTTGTGCTTGCTGCTGGGGAGCCTGACGATTACCTACTTTCACACGGGTAATCCGCACTATCATCGGCGTGGAGTCGTTTCACGGTCCTGTTCGGGATGGGAAGGGGTGGTACCGACACGCTATGGTCATCAGGCATGACTTGTTGCCGTACTGCTCATGGAGCAGTACAGCCAATCGGGAAGAAGTAGTTTCTGGTGATGCCACCAGAGGATGAAGCTGTTGGGGTTGTGTTGTTTCTGGCACAACACGTGATCACTCAACCGTGTGCGGGGTTCATCTGAACCACAAGACACACCTGTTATAGGATCAAGCCTTACGGGCAATTAGTATCAGTTAGCTTAACGCATTACTGCGCTTCCACACCTGACCTATCAACGTCCTGGTCTTGAACGACCCTTCAAGGGGCTCGAAGCCCCGGGGATATCTCATCTTAAGGCGAGTTTCCCGCTTAGATGCTTTCAGCGGTTATCTCTTCCGAACATAGCTACCCGGCGATGCCACTGGCGTGACAACCGGTACACCAGAGGTTCGTCCACTCCGGTCCTCTCGTACTAGGAGCAGCCCCCTTCAAATATCCAGCGCCCACGGCAGATAGGGACCAAACTGTCTCACGACGTTTTAAACCCAGCTCACGTACCTCTTTAAATGGCGAACAGCCATACCCTTGGGACCGGCTACAGCCCCAGGATGAGATGAGCCGACATCGAGGTGCCAAACACCGCCGTCGATATGAACTCTTGGGCGGTATCAGCCTGTTATCCCCAGAGTACCTTTTATCCGTTGAGCGATGGCCCTTCCATACAGAACCACCGGATCACTATGACCTGCTTTCGCACCTGCTCGACTTGTCGGTCTCGCAGTTAAGCACGCTTATGCCATTGCACTATCAGCACGATTTCCGACCGTACCTAGCGTACCTTCGTACTCCTCCGTTACACTTTGGGAGGAGACCGCCCCAGTCAAACTGCCTACCATGCACTGTCCCCGACCCGGATCACGGGCCAAGGTTAGAACCTCAAACAAACCAGGGTGGTATTTCAAGGTTGGCTCCACGCAGACTGGCGTCCACGCTTCAAAGCCTCCCACCTATCCTACACAGACCGGTTCAAAGTCCAATGCAAAGCTACAGTAAAGGTTCATGGGGTCTTTCCGTCTAGCCGCGGGGAGATTGCATCATCACAAACACTTCAACTTCGCTGAGTCTCGGGAGGAGACAGTGTGGCCATCGTTACGCCATTCGTGCAGGTCGGAACTTACCCGACAAGGAATTTCGCTACCTTAGGACCGTTATAGTTACGGCCGCCGTTTACCGGGACTTCAATCAAGAGCTTGCACCCCATCATTTAATCTTCCGGCACCGGGCAGGCGTCACACCCTATACGTCCACTTTCGTGTTTGCAGAGTGCTGTGTTTTTATTAAACAGTCGCAGCCACCAGTTTATTGCAACCCCTTCACCCTTCTGGCGCAGGCCAGTCAGGCTACAGGGGCGTACCTTATCCCGAAGTTACGGTACCAATTTGCCGAGTTCCTTCTCCCGAGTTCTCTCAAGCGCCTTAGAATACTCATCTCGCCCACCTGTGTCGGTTTGCGGTACGGTCTTGTTAAACTGAAGCTTAGAGGCTTTTCTTGGAACCACTTCCAGTTGCTTCTTCACCTAAGTGAATGGCGCCACACCCTTGAATTCCGTGCCCGGATTTGCCAAAGCACCTTCTCCAATGCAGCGACCGGGACTTCCAACACCCGGACAACCTTCCGCGATCCGTCCCCCCATCGCATTTAACAATGGTGCAGGAATATTAACCTGCTTCCCATCAGCTACGCATTTCTGCCTCGCCTTAGGGGCCGACTCACCCTACGCCGATGAACGTTGCGTAGGAAACCTTGGGCTTACGGCGAGGGGGCCTTTCACCCCCTTTATCGCTACTCATGTCAGCATTCGCACTTCCGATACCTCCAGCACACTTTTCAATGCACCTTCGCAGGCTTACGGAACGCTCTCCTACCATGCACATAAATGTGCATCCGCAGCTTCGGTATATTGCTTAGCCCCGTTACATCTTCCGCGCAGGACGACTCGATCAGTGAGCTATTACGCTTTCTTTAAAGGATGGCTGCTTCTAAGCCAACCTCCTGACTGTTTTAGCCTTCCCACTTCGTTTCCCACTTAGCAATATTTGGGGACCTTAGCTGGCGGTCTGGGTTGTTTCCCTCTTGACACCGGACGTTAGCACCCGATGTCTGTCTCCCGTGATTGCACTCTTCGGTATTCGGAGTTTGCTATGGCGAAGTAATCCGCAATGGACCCTTCAACCATGACAGTGCTCTACCCCCGAAGGTGATACACGAGGCACTACCTAAATAGTTTTCGGAGAGAACCAGCTATTTCCAGGTTTGTTTAGCCTTTCACCCCTATCCACAGCTCATCCCCTAACTTTTCAACGTTAGTGGGTTCGGACCTCCAGTACGTGTTACCGCACCTTCATCCTGGCCATGGATAGATCACCTGGTTTCGGGTCTACACCCAGCGACTGAACGCCCTGTTCGGACTCGCTTTCGCTACGCCTGCCCTAATCGGTTAAGCTTGCCACTGAATGTAAGTCGCTGACCCATTATACAAAAGGTACGCCGTCACCCCTTGCGAGGCTCCGACTGTTTGTATGCATGCGGTTTCAGGATCTGTTTCACTCCCCTCCCGGGGTTCTTTTCGCCTTTCCCTCACGGTACTGGTTCACTATCGGTCGATCACGAGTATTTAGCCTTGGAGGATGGTCCCCCCATCTTCAGACAGGATTTCACGTGTCCCGCCCTACTTGTCGTACACCTAGTTCTTCCAAACTGCTTTCGTCTACAGGGCTATCACCTGCTATGGCGGCACTTTCCAGAGCCTTCGACTAACAGTAAAGATAAAGAGTACAGGCTGGTCCCATTTCGCTCGCCACTACTCTGGGAATCTCGGTTGATTTCTTTTCCTGCGGCTACTTAGATGTTTCAGTTCGCCGCGTTCGCTTCGCATGACCTATGGATTCAGTCATGGATACTCCATTCGGAGTGGGTTTCCCCATTCGGACATCTACGGATCAAAGCTCGTTTGCCAGCTCCCCGTAGCTTTTCGCAGGCTACCGCGTCCTTCATCGCCTGTGATCGCCAAGGCATCCACCACATGCACTTGTTCGCTTGACCCTATAACGGGTGTGTCTTGTCGACCCAGAGTTAGCACTTTAGTGCTTACTCTGGTCCCATCCCCGGAGGGGACAGGGACATTCACAGGGAATGCCAGGACTTCAACGCATCGTTACAGGTTGAGTATTCGTGTTGCGCCGTATTCCAAAGCAATCTTTCGATCACTTAAAAATACATTGATACAATCACAACCCTGATTCACCTACTCAACCACCCATCTCTAAGTGATCTTTCGTGAATCTCTTTACTACTTCTTCCTGATTGTTAAAGAACGACAGCCGATATCGCGGTTGCCATAACCACGTATCACTCTGACTGGCTCAATCGCCAATGCAAAACACTCTGCACACTTGCTAAGGTGTACAGAACACTCTGCATTGAAGATTGCCCATCAGATTCACAGCCGATAAGCGTGAGCGCTCAACTTCTGACACGTGAGCTCGAGAAAGGAGGTGATCCAGCCGCACCTTCCGATACGGCTACCTTGTTACGACTTCACCCCAGTCATGAATCCTACCGTGGTGACCGTCCTCCTTGCGGTTAGACTAGCCACTTCTGGTAAAACCCACTCCCATGGTGTGACGGGCGGTGTGTACAAGACCCGGGAACGTATTCACCGCGGCATGCTGATCCGCGATTACTAGCGATTCCAGCTTCACGCACTCGAGTTGCAGAGTGCGATCCGGACTACGATCGGTTTTCTGGGATTGGCTCCCCCTCGCGGGTTGGCGACCCTCTGTTCCGACCATTGTATGACGTGTGAAGCCCTACCCATAAGGGCCATGAGGACTTGACGTCATCCCCACCTTCCTCCGGTTTGTCACCGGCAGTCTCCCTAGAGTGCTCTTGCGTAGCAACTAGGGACAAGGGTTGCGCTCGTTGCGGGACTTAACCCAACATCTCACGACACGAGCTGACGACAGCCATGCAGCACCTGTGTATCGGTTCTCTTTCGAGCACCCCCACCTTTCAGCAGGGTTCCGACCATGTCAAGGGTAGGTAAGGTTTTTCGCGTTGCATCGAATTAATCCACATCATCCACCGCTTGTGCGGGTCCCCGTCAATTCCTTTGAGTTTTAATCTTGCGACCGTACTCCCCAGGCGGTCAACTTCACGCGTTAGCTACGTTACCAAGTCAATGAAGACCCGACAACTAGTTGACATCGTTTAGGGCGTGGACTACCAGGGTATCTAATCCTGTTTGCTCCCCACGCTTTCGTGCATGAGCGTCAGTATTGGCCCAGGGGGCTGCCTTCGCCATCGGTATTCCTCCACATCTCTACGCATTTCACTGCTACACGTGGAATTCTACCCCCCTCTGCCATACTCTAGCCCGCCAGTCACAAATGCAGTTCCCAGGTTAAGCCCGGGGATTTCACATCTGTCTTAGCGAACCGCCTGCGCACGCTTTACGCCCAGTAATTCCGATTAACGCTTGCACCCTACGTATTACCGCGGCTGCTGGCACGTAGTTAGCCGGTGCTTATTCTTCCGGTACCGTCATCCACCCCGGGTATTAACCAGGATGATTTCTTTCCGGACAAAAGTGCTTTACAACCCGAAGGCCTTCTTCACACACGCGGCATTGCTGGATCAGGGTTGCCCCCATTGTCCAAAATTCCCCACTGCTGCCTCCCGTAGGAGTCTGGGCCGTGTCTCAGTCCCAGTGTGGCTGGTCGTCCTCTCAGACCAGCTACAGATCGTCGCCTTGGTAGGCCTTTACCCCACCAACTAGCTAATCTGCCATCGGCCGCCCCTGTAGCGAGAGGTCCTAAGATCCCCCCCTTTCCTCCGTAGAGCGTATGCGGTATTAATCCGGCTTTCGCCGGGCTATCCCCCACTACAGGACACGTTCCGATGTATTACTCACCCGTTCGCCACTCGCCACCAGGGTTGCCCCCGTGCTGCCGTTCGACTTGCATGTGTAAGGCATGCCGCCAGCGTTCAATCTGAGCCAGGATCAAACTCTTCAGTTCAATTCCTGTTACTGTTTTCGGGCTCTTTCGAACCCGGTCGCTCACTCAACGTACTGACGATGATTACGCCTGTTTCTCAACAGGCTAACCTTCCTCTAATACTGTGTGAGACTTGATACTTTCGCTTCATGCCAGATTCCGAAGAACCTGACCCGCGTCGCCATCAAGCGCCCACACTTATCGGCTGTTAATTTTTAAAGATCATTCGCTCAGAAGCTCTGCTTTCTTCGCGTCCGTCATCAAACGGGAGGCGAATTATGCGATGCCCTTTAGGGGACGTCAAGCGTATTTGAGAAAAAAGTTTTAGCCGTTAGATTGCGGCTTCAAGGAGGCTGTCGTTAAGCCTCGCTAAGATGAAGATTGCTCTAAGAGATAGGGATGGCATCTCCCGGTCAGCCAATTTCATAGCAATCCTTATGAATTGCAGACCGATTTTGGCTATTGCACTATATGGATGGAGCACCGAGACCCATGCCCACACGATCCGTTCATTTAACCAAGCGGAGCAGCCGGCCAGACCATCTCGATCTCCACCGCAATGGAGCGGGCCAGCCCGTCAAGACCCGGGAACAGCGACGCGTTCGTAATGTTCATCCGGTACAGCCACTTCATGGCATCTCCACGCACCGAGGATGGCAGCACGATCTTGCGCAGCAGTTCATCATCGCTCGCATAGCCGTCGAGAATATCGGGCAACGGCCGGTCGATCACGCCTGGAACGACAAACGTGCCCGATTGCGCGATCAGGCGATCATCCATCTCCTCCGGCTCGCCGAACCAGACGACAGCATTGCTGTTGTCGAGAAAGTACTTCTCGAGATTGCCGTCCACCCGCGGATCGATCAACGTCCGGGTCAATTCGGGGGTTCCCTTCGGCAGCGCCCGGTTGTTCCATAACACCGGCGTATTGAGCGCGAAGATCGCGACGTCGGAAACCGAGCGCTCCAACGCGAAGAATGCGGCCACAAAAGGGGACTTCGTGAAGTCGAGCAGTCGCGTGGGTGCGCCATGGTGCTGCATGAGGCTCAGGCAGCGCAGGTCGTCGTCCAAAAGACTAGGATGTTGCACAAAGTTATGCGCCTTGCGCCTGAAGATGCGAATCGCGCGCTCCTCACGTGCACGCCACTGCGAGCGATCCTCCACATAGGCAAGCATGTAGCGCGACAGGGAACTCAGCAGCGGCCATTCTGCGTCCTGTTGTCCTCGAAATGCCCAGCCGTCGAGCGTTGCTGACAGCTCCATAAACTGCTTCCAGCTCGAAACGACGGTTGTTTGCATGGGCTAGTCTCCTGGACACGCATACAGAAAACCCAATGATCGCTCAACGCTTCAACGTTTGCACAGCCAGATTGAGCTGACCTCCCATTTCGTTTGCAACCGGTTTTTACACCGCACCCGGAACAGAAGCAAAATCCGCGTTATCCGCTGACGGCTTTCTCTGCAGAGGCCGCTCGGGATGCAGGAAGATCCACAGCACGGCGCCGCACGCGGCGGCGGCTCCGATCAGAAACAGGCCGCTTTCCCAACTGCCCGTGACCTTCACCGTAAAAGCAACCGCCATGGGACCGGCGACATTCGACGCAGCGCCCCACAGGTTAGTCCAGCCCGACATGACGCCGGTGTAGGCCTTGCCGAGATCCTGAGCGGCCGACCACACCACCACCTGGACGAACCCCACGGCGGCGAAGGACAGGCAAAGCAGCGCGATCACCGTCGGCATGTGCGCCGCCCGGGACGCGCCGATCAGCGCCAGCGCACTGACGACAAAGCCTGTCATCGCCACCGGCGTGCGCGCCCAGAACACCGAGCCCGTCCTCTTGAGAATCCGGTCGGAAACGGCGCCCGCGACGAACACGGCAAGAAACACCGCGACCCACGGCAACGACGCGTACATACCCATCGCCTTGAGCGACAACCCGCGTGCCCGCATCAGATAGGTGGGCAACCAGGTCGTGTAGAAACTCTGGATCAGCACCAGAAGAAAATATTGCAGCCCAAACAGCCAGAAACGCGGCTGACGGAAGCATTGCAGGAATTCGCCTTTCACCGCGGCACTTTCCTGCGGCTGCCCAGCAGCGATCAATGCCGCCTCTTCCTGCGTGATGAACGGATGCTCGGCGGGGGTATCGCGATACCCCGTCCACCAGACGAGGCCCAGCAGCAAGCCGATAGCGCCGAAACCATAGAAGACGGCATGCCAGCCGAAATTCACAATCGTCCACGCCGTCAGCGGCGCGGAGATGATCGGTCCCAGGTAGAGGCCCGCGAGCAGGATGGAGTTGCCTTTCGCCCGTTCGCTGTGCGGAAACCACCGTTTGAGGGCGACGACCCCGCTCGACCAGTCAGCGGACTGCGCCCCACCCAGCACCGCGCGGCAACCGAATAACCATGCGAAGCTCGCCCCCAGCGGCGTGACGATCATCATGGCCGACCAAAGCGCGCTGGTGGTAAACAAAACTTTGCGCGAGCCGCGACGCTCGGCCAACCGGCCTGCCGGAATCTGCCCTAACGCATAGGTCCAGAAATACACCGTGAGGATCATGGACATCTCCACGATCGACAAGCCAAACTCTTTCTGGATCGTAGGCGCGGCCACCGTCATGGCGGCGCGGTCGAGCGTCATCACGAACGTGATCGGTGCAACAAGGAACGTCACAATCTTCCAACGCAGATTCGCTGTATGAAACGACATGTCTTTGCTCCTTGGCACTGCTCGTGATCCAGGGGAAGGCAGCCTACCGCGTCACCACGAAAACGCCTCTTCGTGCAGCGCGTCGCCGATACGGATTCCCAACTTTTCTCGTGCGGCCTGGGCCGTCTCGCGCAGGATGCCGGGTTGCGAGGCATGAATGCGCAACAGCGTGTCGCCCGCGCTGACCGTATCGCCGACCCGGCAGCGTAGATCGATGCCCGCGCCCTTGCAGGCGGGCGCGCCGGCCTGGAGCGCGAGTCCGGCAATGCGCCAGCCGTCGATGTCCGTAATCACGCCGGACCGCTCGGCGTGCACGGTCTCCACATGCGGCGAAAGTGGTGCAAACTCGCGGCGTCCCTGCGCATCGACGATCCGGTCAAACGCGCGACGGGCGGCGCCTTCGTCGAGCAGGCGCTCCGCAATCGCACGTGCCGTTTGAACGTCCCCTATCGCAGGGTCCCAGGCGAGGATGCGCGAAGCGAACTTCAGCGCCTTGTCGCGCAGGTCGCCGGGTGCATCCGGATCGCCGTCGAGCACCTGCAGCACGTCGCGCAGTTCGAGCGCGGGGCCAATGCCGCGGCCGATCGGCACGCGCCCATCGGTTGCGAGCGCATCCACCTGCATGCCAAGCTCCGCACCGACGCGCTCGAAGAGTTGCCCAAGCTGCTGCGCATCCTCCTGCGTGCTGAGCTTGGTTCGCGGGCCATAGGGCAGATCGACGACCACATGCGTGGCGCCAGCCGAATACTTCTTGGAGAGAATCGACGCCACCGACCAACGACGCGTGTCCAGTCCCAGCGGACGAACCATCGCATTCGTCACATCGTCCACCGGCGAATGATTGAGCCGCCCGTTCCACACGATGCAACCGCGCGCCGCCTTGACCGCGGCTCGCATCTCCACCGCATCCAGGTCGACGCGCGCGGCCGCTTCCATCGCGTCCGCCGTGCCCGAAGCTGAAGTGATCGCGCGCGAAGACGTCTTCGGCATCAACAGGCCATATGCGGTGACGATCGGCACGACGATCAGCGTGACGCGGCTGCCGGGCACACCGCCCAGCGAATGCTTGTCGGCAACGATCTTCTCGCCCCAGTCCAGACGTGGCATGCAACGCGTGCGCACCCGCGCAAGCGCTACAACCTCTTCGTCACGCAAGCCGGTGATCAGCGCGCAAAGAATCTGCTGGCGGTCGGCAGCGCAATAACGATACCTGGCGAGATCGTCGATCAGGGCGGCATAGGCCGCCTCGTCGAGCGTCGCGCCGGCCAGCTTCGCGCGGTAGGCGTCGGCGCTCGTGGACTTGCGCGTCGCGACTCGCTCGAGCAGCGCCACGCCCTGCTGGATAGCCGCGAGAAATCGTTCGATGCCGACCGCGCTGGTCGAGTCGTTGAGCACCTCGATGACCGTCACGCCCGCCGGCGGCGCGCTGACCGCGCGCGCGAGGCGCGCCTCGATCTCGGCCGCACTCTCCCGCCCTCGCGCGGCAATCCGCTGCGCCAGCAATTGCGCCGGCGCGTTCACTTCGATCACCACTAACAGGTCCACACGCCCGACGAGCAAGGGGATCACCGCACGCGAGCCGTTCGCGATGACATGGCGGCCGTCGTCCAATGCCTTCTTCAGTTCAACCGGCAAGCCATAACGCAGACCATGCGCGTCCCAGGTAATCAGGAATTGCTGGGCGGCATCGAGTGCGGCAAACTCCGCCTCGCTGACACCCACATGCGCTTCGCCGGGTGCACCGGCCGGACGGGTAATCGTGCGGGTGGCGAAGACGTAGCGAGCATCGTCGCGCAGCGCCGCTTTCGCGCCGTCGATTAGCGTGTCCTTACCGACGCCGCTCGGCCCCACCACGAAAAAGAACACGCCGCCATTGGCCATGGCTTACTCGCCGTCGTCAAGGCCGATGTCGACCGCCGGCGCCGACTGCATGATCTTGCTGGTGGAGATATAGTCCACGCCGGTTTCGGCTACGGCGCGAATCGTGTCGATGCGGATGCCGCCCGAAGCTTCCACCTTGACCTTGCCCGCCACCATCTGCACCGCCGTAATCATGTCGGCAACGGACATGTTGTCGAGCATGATCACATCCACCTCGGTCTCCAGCGCTTCGGCAACCTGGTCGAGCCGATCGCATTCCACTTCGACCTTGGTCAGCACCGGCAACTGCCGGCGTGCACGCTCGACCGCCGACTTGATGCTTCCGCACACCGCGATGTGGTTGTCCTTGATCATCACGCCGTTATCGAGCCCGAGCCGATGATTGAGACCGCCGCCGCAGCTCACCGCATGTTTTTCGAGCATTCGCAGGCCCGGCGTTGTCTTGCGGCTGTCCAGCAGACGCGCTTTCGTCCCCTGGATGGCCTCGACGTAGCGGGCCGTTTCGTTGGCGATGCCGCTCATGCGCTGCACGATGTTGAGCGCCGTGCGCTCTGCCGTCAGGATGCTGCGGGCTGAGCCGCGCACCGCGAGCAGGATGCCGCCGCGGCCAATCCGTTCGCCGTCCCGCACGCGCACGTCGATCTGCAATGAAGGATCGTAGCGGGCAAAGATCCGCGCGGCGACCTCGATGCCGGCGACGATCAGCGGCTCACGCGCATTCATCACGAACGCGCCCACATCGCCCGCGTCGATCATGGTCTGCGCCGTCAGGTCGCAATAGCCGATGTCTTCCAACAACCACGTGTCGATCAACCGATCCACCGCAAATTGGTCGTACATGACAACTCCTGATAGATGAAGGCCCTCGCTCGATCGTCTGCGCGATCAATGTTTTCATAGCGTACACGCTTCAATATTCGTCAACAAGAAAATTTCCACAGAGACTCGCGTGGCAGCGCGAAGCCGATTTCTCTTACCAATTAGCGGCTGGAAAGCGATAGCAAGAAGCGGAGCCTCCATCCTCGTTCAGGATGCGCGGCTCCGCTCATAGTGCATGCGCTATTTATTTCACGAATGTGAAGGGCAGCGGCGGACGCCGCTGAGTTGCGGGTATGAACGTAATCGGCAGGAAGAAGCGCCGCGGGAATCCGCGAGCCGTTATTCCGCGTCGGAACCCATCATCTTGCGCAGCAGAAACGTCAGCGCGACGCGCTCCGCCGGATTCAGCTCGCCATAAGTCCGCTCGGTCACGTCTTTGGCGAAGGGTACGGTGCGCTCGATCAGCGCCAGCCCTTGGGGCGTTGCCCGCACCAGCAATTTGCGGCCGTCGCTCGGGTCCGCGGACACCACGACCAGACCGCGCGCCTTCAACCGCTCGACGACGCCACGGATCGTGGCCTGATCGATGGCGGTGGTCTTGACGATTTCGTTCAAGGAACAGGCCTTATGCTCGCGCACGGCGCATAAGGTCACGAACTGCGCAGCGGTCAGATCGGAGTCGGGAATCGCTTCCTGGAAGATGGCGACGTGGCGCTGATAGGCCCGCCGCAGCAGATGACCTATCTGATCATGGAAGTCGTAGTTATCGTGGCTGGACGTCATGGTGCATGGCCAAAGCGGAATATATACAGTGTACGCTCTTCATCCCCGCCTCCATAAAGCGTGCCATGAACCGTCGCGGCGGCCCTGCCGCGACAACCGGCGCGCATCAAGGCCACGCCCGGACGGACGCTATAGCTTGAAGGTGGAGACGCTCTCCGCCAGACCCTGCGCCTGCTCGCGCATCGAAAGAGACGCGGAGGCCGATTCCTCGACAAGCGCCGCATTGCGCTGCGTCGCTTCGTCGATCTGCGCGACCGCGTGTCCGACCTGCACGATACCGTCGCTCTGCTCGGCGGAGGCCGACGCAATCTCCTGCATGATCGCCGCTACCCGTTGCACCGAGACCAGGATTTCATCCATGCACCGGCCTGCGTTGCCGACCAGCGTCGCGCCTTTCTCCACGTGCGAACCGGACGCGTCAATCAGCTTTTTGATGTCTTTCGCGGAGACAGAGGAACGTTGCGCCAGATTGCGCACCTCGGCGGCGACCACGGCGAAGCCTTTGCCGTTTTCGCCGGCACGCGCCGCCTCGACCGCCGCGTTGAGCGCGAGGATGTTGGTCTGGAAAGCGATGCCTTCGATGATCCCGAGGATCTCATTGATATGTTCGGTACTCGTCTGGATCTGATCCATCGTCGCGACCACTTCCGACACCACCTCGCTGCCGCGAATCGCCGAACTCGACGCGCCCCCGGCCAGCAGCGAAGCCTGTTGCGCATTCTCGGCGTTCTGCCTGACTACCGCGGTCAGGCGTTCCATACTGGCGGCCGTCTCCTGCAGCGATGCCGCCTGTTGCTCGGTGCGTGCCGACAGGTCCGCATTGCCGGCGGAGATCTGGTTGGTCGAGGTCCCGATCGTTTGAGCGGCTTCGACGATCGTCACGACGGTTTCCCGCAGACGCGTCTGCATCTCGCGCGCCCGGAACAGGAGGCTGTGGGCGTCGCCCTCGTTCAATCTGATTGGATAACTCAGATCGCCGCTGGCTGTGGCCTGCACGACCTCGGCAACGTATTCGGGCGCACCGCCGATGGTGCGGAACAGACTCCGGTTGACCAGGTAGACGATGAACGACAACGCCGCGCCGATGACGGACACCGCAATCGCCAACTGGATCAACGAGGCAATAAACGCATTGTCGATATCGTCGAGATACGCACCCGTGATGAACGACCAGTCCCAAGGCTTATAGGTCAAGACATGGCTACGCTTGCGTACCGGCCTGGACGATCCCAGACGCGGCGTCGCGTAGTCGACGAAACCCTCGCCCGAGCCTTGCGCGATCGCGGCCATGGCGCGGTAAACGTATTTGCCGTTAGCGTCGCGATAGTCGCCGAAGTACTTGCCTTCGGTCTCCGGCTTGGACGGATTCATCACCGCGTGCGACGCCGAATCGACAATCGAAATATAGCCGTCCTGACCGTAGCGGATGATCCGCAGTTCGGCCAGCGCCTGCTTCTTCGCCTCGGCAAGCGGCAACGTGCCTTTGTCCGCCAGCGCCGCGTATCTGAGCGTGATCTGCATGGCGATGTCGCCGGCATCCTTTAGCGCGCGCTCACGCTCCTGCAGGCGAGCCTGATACGCCTGCCAGGCGCCGAAGGCCGCCACGCAGACCAGACACAGGAGCGACAGGCCTAAAGGAATCCACAACCGCTGTTTGAATGTGAGCATACGCATGACGTCTCTGCAGGAGTAAGCGAATACGCGCGTCTACGGCAAATGCTGTTGATACTTTATATGGCGTTGTGGATCGGTCCCCTCAACAATTCGAGAGCATACACTACAAATAAATGCCTGCGCGACGCGTGGGCCGCGCCGATCCCCCGCAGAAAACTCCCGATAGCCGCCAGGATTCGTCAAAACCCGGCTCGCGCTTCCTAAAAACTTGCACGTGTTTGCCCACTGAAGGCTAATAGTCAGGTTCGTGTCCGAAAACTTTCATCCTTTGGTGGTCCAATTCGCCGAGCTTTAACCCGTAGTCGAGGCGGTCGCGTTTCTAACAACAATCCCCAGCACCCATCCACACACGCATTGATGGAAGGGCTGGGCAGCGAATCTGGAGCCCCACAAATGTTTCGTAGAACCCTTTTGCCCATTCCGTTTGCCGCCGCACTATTTGTGCTGAGCGCATGCGGAAGCAACAACGTCAGCACGCCGGCCGCCTCTGCGCCCGCCGCGTCGGCGCCGGTTGCCGCCATCTCCGCACAAGACGCGCTGCCGACGGCAACGCCGATCAAGCACGTGGTTGTGATCTTCGGTGAAAACCGTTCGTTCGACCACTACTTCGGTACTTACCCGACCGCGCAAAACCCGGTGGGCGAACCGACGTTCACGGCAGCAGCGAACACCCCGACTACGATCAACAACCTGAATCAACTCTCGCTGCTGACGGCCAACCCGAACTTCCTGAACACGGCGAACAACGCGTTCTCCGCGGGCAGCGGCATCAACCCGTTCCGCCTCGACCGCAGCCAGGCCAACACGAACGGTCAGTCGCACGACTACCGCAACGAACAGCTCGCCTACGACAACGGCGCAGCCGACCTGTTCCCGAAGTACACGGGTAACAACAGCGCCAGCAACGGCTCGGAATTCGGTACGCCGGGTCTCGTGATGGGCTACTTCGACGGCAACACGGTCACGGGGCTCTGGAACTATGCCCAGAACTTCGCAATGAGCGACAACATGTACACGGACACGTACGGTCCGTCGACGCCGGGCGCACTCGAAGTGGTTTCGGGCCAGACGAACGGTGCGATTCCGGCCAACGGCGCAGCGCAAAGCGACAACGTCATCGCCGACGGCGCCGGCGGCTTCACGATGAACGGCGACTCCGATCCGACGGGCGACAAGTGCTCGTCGACGTCGACCACGGACAACGCCGTGCTGAGCTCGAACAACAAGAACATCGGCGACCTGCTCAACGCGAAGAACATCACGTGGGGCGGCTTCATGGGCGGCTTCAACCTGACCATCACGAACCCGAACGGCACCACGGGTTGCAGTCGCAGTACATACTCGCCGATCCTCGGCAGCACGCCGAAGACGGACTACACGCCGCACCACAACTGGTTCCAGTACTTCGCGACGACACAGAACCTGCTGCACACGCGCCCGACGTCGACCGCGCTGATCGGCTTCACCGATCCGCTCGATGCGACGGCTACGCCGGTTCACCACCAGTACGACGTGAACGACTTCTTCGCCGCTGTTACGTCGGGTAACTTCCCGTCGGTCAGCTACATCAAGGCACCGGCTGTCGCCGACGCGCACCCGGGCAATTCGGATCCGCTCGACGAGCAGGCGTTCGAAACGAACCTCGTGAACTTCATCGAGCAGCAGCCGGACTGGAAGAACACCGCCATCATCATCACGTACGACGATTCGGACGGCTGGTACGACCACGCTTATACGCCGCCGACCACGTCGTCGTTCGACGCGACGGCCGACCAGTTGAACGGCGCCGGTACGTGTAACGTGGCGGGCGCAACGCAAGGTGTCGGTGTGACGGGCGCGCTGGTCAACGGCCGTTGCGGTCCGGGCACGCGTATTCCGCTGATCGTGATCTCGCCGTATGCCAAGGTCAACTACATCGACCATACGCAGATCACGCAGGCTTCGGTGGTCAAGTTCATCGAAGACAACTGGCTCGGCAGCACGCGTCTCGGCAACGGTTCGCATGACGCAACGACGGGCAGCATCATGTCGCTGTTCAACTTCTCGAATGGCGGTTCGACGCCGCCGCTGTACCTCGACACGAACCTGGGCACCAAGCTCTCGGCTCCGCCGGCAGTGTCGACGACGACGGACTAAGTAGCCACACAGGTTTGCTCAGTTGATCTGTCCGTCATGCCGCAGGTGCTGTTCGGTCCTGCGGCGTGACGTTTTCTGGGCAGCCTGATAACAGACAGTCAGTAGGGGCGTCGAGCCAGCCGGTACGGTGGCTCGATTTGCTTATTTGCAGTTCAGCTTTGCTACCGCTATCGCCATGAATCTTCCTTCGAACGCCACCTTGCCTTCGCAACTGCCCACCGGAAGCGGCCCTTCTCCCGAAGCCGCCAAGCGCTCCTTGCGGCGCCGGATCCTGTGGATACTACTGGGCATCGTACTCGCAGCCGTCGTTGTAGTGGGCTATGCGCTGATCTATCCGGAGCGTATGCCCGCGGCGATCGGTGACAAGGTTGAGGACCTGACGGGGGCCAATGCCCACCCGATCAAACTTTTACGTCCGCCGGTCGCGCCGCTTAGCACGGTCGCCATACTCGGCAGAGAAATGTTCAACGATCCGTCGCTTTCGGCGTCGGGCAAGCAGTCGTGCGCGTCGTGCCATAGCGCCGCCCATGCGTTTGGGCCACCTAACGATCTCGCCGTCCAGCTCGGCGGCCCCCATATGACGGACGCCGGTTATCGGCCCGTGCCCTCGATCGCCTATCTGTACCGCCAGGCGCCGTTCAGCATCGGTCCCGACCAGGGCGATACCGACGCCGCGCCGATCAGCCTCGATGTCCTCGCCTCCGACGCACAAGGTGTGGAACGCGCGCAGAAAAATGCCGGCGTCGCGCCTGTCGCGCCTGCCATGGTCCCGCAAGGCGGGCTCTTCTGGGACGGCCGCGCCAGCACGCTGCAGGAACAGGCGCTGGGACCGATGACGAACCCGGTCGAAATGGCGAACCCGAGCGTGGCTTCGGTGGCTGACAAGCTAAAGCATTCGAAGTACATCGGGACGCTCAAGCAACTGTTCGGTCCGCGCGTCGTCAACGACCCGAACCTGCTGGTCTCGGAGGCCATGTTCGCGATTGGCCGCTACCAGTTCGAAGATCCGGCGTTCCATGAGTTCTCGAGCAAGTACGATGCATGGCTCGAAGGACACGCCCGCCTCACGCAAGCCGAACTGCGTGGCCTGCGTCTGTTCAACGACAAAGACAAAGCGAATTGCGCAGGCTGCCATTTGAGCCAACCGACCTCGGACGGACTTCCGCCGCTGTTCACGGATACCCAGTACGAAGCGCTGGGCGCCCCGCGCAATCGCGAACTGGCGCAGAACAAGGATCCGAAGTTCTACGACATGGGTATCTGCGGCCCGTTCCGCAGCGACATGGCGAAACAGACGCAGTATTGCGGCATGTTCCTCACGCCGACGCTGCGCAACTCGGCAACGCGCGGTGTGTTCTTCCACAACGGCGTGTACCGCACCCTCAAGCAGGTCATGGATTTCTACAACCTGCGCAACACGAGCCCGGAAAAGATCTATCCGCGTGACGCGTCGGGCAAGGTCATGGTGTACGACGATCTGCCTGCGCAATACCATGCGAACATCGACGTAGCGGATGCGCCGTTCGACCGCAAGTTCGGCGACAAGCCCGCGATGACCGATCAGGACATCAACGACATCATTGCGTTCGTCAAGACGCTCAACGACGGCTACGAAGGCGGTAGCAAGTAGCTCGATACGCTAACGTGGGTCCGGCAGCCTATCGAAGGCTGCCGGTTTCGTTGCCCGCTCCGTTGCTGTTCTCCCCGCTGTTCTCTCCAACCGTTTCGGTCCCCCAGGCGTGCTCGATGGCCTGCAACGCACCCAGCACGATCGAGCGATTCAATGCGGCAGCCAGCGTCCCATCCCGTTCGGCATACGCCTCGCACAGCCGTTGATGATCCGCGCATGAACGCTGCAGACGGCCGGGCAGCGTCGTACTGAGGTGACGCAGGCGATTGATCCGCATCCGCATCGAATCCAGCACTTCCTTGAAAATGCCGTTGCGGCTGACACGCAGTTCTTCGTCGCGAAACGCCACATTGGCCCAGAAATAACCGTCGACGTCTCCCTTGGCCGCCACCTCTGCGAGACGCCGATGCGCGCGCCACAGCGAATCGATATCGTCGGCGCTCGCTTGCTCGACGATGGCCAGCGAAACCTGCGCATACAGGATGGCCCGGAGTTGGTAGATTTCGCGGACGTCCTTCAGATTGACAGCGGACACCCGTGGCCGCCTGCGCGGCGGCCAGTCCACGAGACCTTCGCGGCTCAACACGAACAATGCTTCGCGTACCGGTGTGCGACTGACGCCGAAGCGTTTCGCGAGATCGACCGAGTTCAGGTCGTCGCCCGGACGCAGCCGGCCCTCGATAATGCCGCGCGCCACCGAGTCGACGATGTCCGCTACCGGCGACGCGTCTCCTTCATCCGCCTCGGCCGGTTTTTGCCGCCTGGCTCATCCATTGCGTCCCCTTTCCTAACGCCGTTCCGCTGCCCGCGAGTTGGGGGCCGCCGAAATCGCGCCCGTACCCGGCCGCAAGGAACGCGTCGATATTCATTTTTCCGCGCTGGCGACCGGTTTTGCCGGACACCTCGACGATTTTGACGACACGCATCTCGCAACCGTCATCCATCCGGCCGCCTCGGTGCTGGGGGTGCTAACTGCACTGACGCCCGAGACGAAACCAGGCGGCACGCTGGCCATGCGCGCATTCGCGCTCGGCTGCGAGACCCAGTTGCGAGTGGGTGTGTCGATCTCACCGGAACACTACGACCGCGGCTGGCATATCACCGGCACGTGTGGCGTGATCGGCTGCGCCGTGGCGGCGGGCCTGCTGCTGGGTCTCGATGAAGCGCAACTCGCTGAAGCCGTATCGATCGCCGCATCGATGTTCGTCGGCCAGCGTGAGGCGTTCGGCACGATGACCAAGCCGTATCACCCCGGCAAGGCGGCAGCCAATGGCATTGCTGCCGCACGCCTCGCACAGCGAGGTCAGAAAGCGGCGGCGGATATCTTCGAAGCGCAAGGCGGCTACTCGCATTCGCTCTCCACCAAGGTCGATTTCGCGCTGATGAACGACGCGTTCGGCGAGCGCTGGGAATTGCTCTTCAACACCTACAAGCCTTACCCGTGCGGGATCGTCGCGCATCCTGGCATCGACGGCGGCCTTGCGCTCTCTGCCCGGATCGAAGAGGTGGATTCGATCGAAGCCATCACGCTGCGCTGTCATCCGCTCGTACCCGAACTGATGGGCAATCCGCAGCCGAAGGACGGCTTGCAAGCGCGCTTCAGCGCGATCCACGGCGTGGCGGCTGCGCTCTGCGATCGGCAGGTGGGTCTCGCGCAATACGAGGACGCGCGGGTGGTGCAGGACGACGTCAAGGCGATCCGCTCAAGGACGACGCTCACGCCGGATGCGTCGGTCAATCGCGACGAAGTGTTCATCGAAGCGCGCCTGAGGGACGGCTCGGTTTTGAAACACCATGTCGAACATGCGCGCGGCAGTCTTGCACGCCCGCTGACCGACGACGAACTGATGGACAAGGTTCGCTTGCTGGTGGACCCCCATCTGGGCGACGGCACGACCGGGCGGCTCGCAACGGCGGTAGCCGGATTGGACACCGCGCCGGATCTCGCTGCGCTGTTCAAACTTTGCGTCCCTAATGAGGAATAGAACCATGCATAACCCCGTCGCTCATTCCGCCGTCTCCGATGCGCTTGTGAAGTTTGCCTGCACCCCACTGACCGATCAGCGTGTGCAGACCGCCGCAGGCGATGCGCTTGCACAGGCGCGCGGGCGTGTTGCTGCCGCCGGTGATGCCCGGCAGAAGATTGCGGATCTTCTGAAATCGCAAGGCAGTGCGCCGAACGACACGCGCGTGCGCGCCTGGGTGCTCGGCGCGGCACTGGCGACGCAGTCGCCCGCATCGACGGCGACACCTGTTCTTGCCGCAGCGATAGCCGTGGGAGAAAAGCTCGCGGCAGCCGACGACGAGATCGCAGCGGCAGCCGCCATCGGTATGGAAGCCGCGGCGCGCGTGCTCGCTGCCGTCGATAGCGAGGCGTTTCGTTCGCGCTGGAACGTTGCGTCCACGGTGGGCATTCTCGGTGCAGTACTCGCCGTTTCGCGCCTGTTGGCGCTTGGTGAAACGCGCACGCGTCACGCGCTCGGCATCGCCGCCACCCAGGCCGCCGGACTCGCGCGCAATGCTCAGGAATCGATCGCGGCTATCGAAACCGGCAAGGCCGCAGCCGATGCCGTCGAAGCGTCGCCGCTCGCCAAGCATGGCTTCACCAGTGCGCCCGCCTCGATTGACGGCCGCCGCGCGTTTGCTGCGCTAATGGCCTACCGGTTCGACGCGCTTGCGATCATGGGGAACCTGGGTACGCATTGGATTTCGTTGGACTGAGCGAGATCGGACCCGGCTCCAGCGAGACACAACCACGAGAGGTGACATGTCAGGACATCCGATGCTGTCGCGCCGCCGCGTGCTGCAGTATGCCGGCGCCCTCGCCGCTATGGCCGCGACGCCTGTTTGCATTCGCGCAGCCGAAAGCGCCGACATCACCGGGCGGCTCGCGCGCTACATGGTGGCAGCACGGAACAACCCGCTGCCCGATCCGGTGCTGCTTGAATGCAAGCACCGCATTCTCGACACTTTCGGTGCGATGGTTTCGGGCTCGCGCATGAAGCCTGGTGAAATGGCCGTGCACTACGTGCAAGGACTCGGCGGCACGCCGCAGGCCTCGGTGATCGGCGCGAGCTTTCGCACGACGACGGTCAACGCGGCGCTAGCCAATGCGATGTGCGCACACTCGGATGAGACCGACGACTTCGAGCCGGTCACCAAGGCGCATCCAGGCAGTTCGGTTGTGCCGGCCGCGCTGGCGATGGCCGAGAGTGAGGGACGTAGCGGTCAGGACTTCATTCGCGCGGTGGCGCTGGGGTATGACCTGGCCTGCCGCCTGTTGATGGCGCTCGGGCCCGACCTGGTACGCGGTTCGCACCGCAGCGCTGAAGGGACCGCATCCACTTTCGGCGCGCTCGGCGCGGCCGCTTCGCTGGCGCAACTCGACGAGCGAGGTATGCGTTTCGCGATCTCGTATTCTGCCCAGCAGGTGTCGGGGCGAGCGAATCAACAAGCTGGAGACGGTGGCGGACATTCGTGAGCTGAGACCATTGATCACTGCCTGAGCCTCAAGCACGGTTCGGGTTCCCGGCGCACCCTTGCGTCTGCTGCCGCCCCAACCTGCTTGCACTATCGGACTTTCTGCGGGTCGAGATCAAAGACCTGGCTGACTCGCTCGTCGCTGTAGTGGCGTATGACCCCCGGCGGCGTCAGCTCCGCCACCGCGAGGCGAATTGCATCGATCGACGCCCGCGCCGCCGGCGAGGGCGTCCCTTCCGCCCGCATCGTCAAGCCGATATCGCGCCCGGTGTGATGAAACGGCACATCGAGCACGACGAGTTCGCCCGACTCGCACTCGTAATGCAGTTGCTGCGCGGAGACCGCCGCCACCATGTCGGTACGCAGCAGCAGCCCACGAATGACCGCGAGGTCTGCCGTTTCGACGGTGGGCATCGGCGACTTGATCTTGGCCCGTCGAAATTGCGAATCGAACAGCCCGCGCGCCGGCGCGTTGCTGCGCGGCAGAATCCATTGTGCGTGGCGCAGATCCGCTATCGTAAGTCCACGCACATTCGCGAGGGGGTGGTCGCGGCGCGCCAGTGCGACCATGTCTTCCGTCATCAAGCGCTCATTGTGCAGGCCGCTAGCAGGCTCGTTGTCACGCAACGCCCCGAGGATGAAATCGATGTCGCCGGCCCGTAGCCTGGCAACGAGCGTTTCATAGGCGCTCTCGTCGGTCACCACGCGCACGCCGGGATGCCGCGCAGTGAGACGCGCAATCGCATTCGGAAGGATCAGCGTCCGGCCGAGCGGCAGCGCGCCCACCGTCACCGCGCCCTGGATGTTGCCGTGCAACTCGGCGATGTCATCCGGGACATGGCGCAACTCGTTCAACGCCCGTCCTACGTGCAGCAGAAAGGTTTCACCCTCAGTGGTCAGCAAGATGCCGCGCGGACTCCGATGGAACAGCCGCAGACCCGACCCGCTCTCGAGAACCCGGATAGCGCTGCTCACCGCAGGCTGGCTGATGCCGAACGAGCTGGCCGCAGTCGGCATATGGCGATGGCGCGCCAGTGCGACGAAGATCTGCAGCCTTCGCGTGTTCAGCAGATACGCCGGCAGCGTGCCTTCGGCAGGGGCGCGACGGCGCGCCTGCCGTGCCGCGCTCCATAGCGCCAGCGCGCCGATCTCGGCAAAGATTCGCTCGCAACGCTTGAGTACGGCGCGCCCGGTTGGCGTGGGCAACATGCCGGACGGTTTGCGCTCGAAGAGCGCTTCGCCAAGCGCCGACTCCAGTTCCTTGACGGATCGCGTCACGGCGGATTGCGCACGAAACAGATCGGCGGCAGCCCGTGTCGCACTGCCGGTCTCGGCAACCAGCTTGAACGCGCGCAGATGCGCCAGGTTAAGTAGTTCGTTGTTGCTCACGGTGACCTGTCAAAGAGTAGAGCGTGACATTCAGCAAGGGGGGCCCAAGTCCACGTTATCCCGCCACTACGACGAGCGGGCCTCGCGAAGCCGATCGGCGGCGCGCTCGTGACTGTTGCACCACGGGTACAGCCGCGCTTGCGACTTCGTTCTTTTGCCATCTGATCTGTTTATGACCTGACGATCGAATCGCCTTCGATCCAAGCCTGCGCCGAAGCTTCGGGATACCAACGGAACCTTACACCGCGCGGATTCCAGCAGCATACTCTGCCCCACAGCAAACGCAAAACCTCGTGGAATCGGTACTTTTACTGGCCTCGCGACTGGTTAACCCCAACTTTCAGCGATCTGCCTCCTTTCTATATGGTGGTCTCCCAACCGATCCGCTTCCTTGCTCGTCCGGCGGCGGCGACGTATCGAATACGGGCATGGGTCCGGCTAAAGACGTAGGCACACGAAACCGGCCCGGCCCCTTTGCGTACGACATTTCTATATGAATTTCTTGAGGAGACTAACAACATGGGTGGCAACTTCAGCGTGAGCGGTCATGACGTCAACGGTTCGACGTCGAACGCTTCAGACAAGCAGGATCTCAAGACCATCATTCGCGCGGGCGCGATGGGTGGCGTGACCGGCGCGGTATGCATCTGGATTTACGAGGCGCTGATCTGGGTTGGCGTGCAGCACCTGATGCCGCTCGCAGGCATTCCACGCAATGCCACCGGCCTCGTTTTCGGCAAGGCCTTTCAGGAGGCGCTAGGCATCTGGGCTTATTTGCTCGGCACAGCTATCCACTTTGTGTTCGCGATCGCCTGGGGTGTCCTGTTTGCGGTGATCTGGCCGTACTTTCGTCGACGCGGCTACGAAGCCACGTTCGTTGCCCTGTTTTACGCCATCCTCGCCTGGGTCGCGATGCACGTGGCGATCATGATCACCTCGGACAATCACCCGAACTACTACGATCCCAACGTGATCATTGGCGGCTTCATGTCGCACTTTTGCTTCACCGTCCCCCTCGCGCTGACCGTCAAACGAATCCTGGCATCGAAACCGGAGGCGTAATCCGACAAGGCTGGATCTGATGCACTAAATAAAACGAGACGAGGCAGACAATGAATCGAAGAAAAATAGTACTACTTACCGCGCTGGCATTGGAACTGACGTTCGCCGGTCAGGCACGCGCGCAATCGTCCGTCACGCTGTACGGGGTGCTCGACGAGTTCGTGGGCTACCAGTCGACCAAGGTCAGCGGGAAAAGCACATCGCTGGTTGCCCTCGGCAACAACGGAGAGCTGACGAGCCGCTGGGGGATACGCGGATCCGAGGATCTGGGCGGTGGATACCGCGCCGTCTTCGACCTGGAGAACGGCTTCGATCCGGGTACAGGCAGTGTCCAGAACGCTTACCGCTTCTTCGACAGACAGGCGTGGGTGGGTATTGCCGCGCCGTATGGTGAAGTGAGACTTGGCCGTCAAAACACCCCCATGTTCGCCTGGAGCGGCAATCTGGATGCGTTCAGCGCGGCAACGTATGGCTCCGGCTATAACAACTTTGCCAACTGGCTGGCTCGCGTCGATAACGACATTTCGTACATCTCCCCGAAAATTTCGGGCACCCAGGTCGAGCTTCACTATTCGGTTGGGGGGCAGCCAGGCTCGCTGGCGGAAGATGCCGTCTACCAGGCTGCGGTCCAGTCGAACGTGGGGCCGGTCTATCTTGCGTTGGCCTATCTGAATGCAGCCAATTCCACGAACACCGTCCGTGTTCAGGAAATCATGGCGGGGGCGAACTACGACTACGGTTGGGGGAAGATCTATTTCGGCTTCTTCAGGGCCAATGACATCATCTCCGCCACGACCGGCAACGCCTTGGCCAATCCCGCCGGCAAATACAATCCGGCAACGGGTCCGGTCGGCAACGTAGCGGGCAATTACCACAACACCTATTCGTTCTCTGCCGATTACCATATCAGTCCGTTCCTGAGCATAGGTGCCGGATACGCGTTCATCACGGATAGCTCGTCGCTGGACAACACAGCGCGCGAATTCAGCGCCATCGTCAACTACGACCTCTCAAAGGCCACGCGACTCTATGCCGTCGTGTCGAGGCTGAATAACTCCAACTCGGCGCAGTACAAAATGACGGGCGCCAGCATCACAACGGGAGCGTTCCTGACGCCTGGCGCGGGTCAGAGCGAAACCGGCGCACAGATCGGCATTCGTCATCTGTTCTGACGCAACAGCTTGGCCCGGGTAACGGCGATCGTTATCCGGGCAACAAAGCTGATTGCGTGGTTTGAGCCCTGTGCTTTTTTCGTCGAGCCGACGAGCTCTTGAGGCAGAACTTAAAGGGCAAGCGCAACGGTCACGCCGGTTCCATTCCGTGATCGAGCTTGGCTCGGGCAGCGTCGGGTGAGGCCAGAAAGACAAGCAATGCCTGCGCAGCTTCACGCCGCTCGGACGCCGTGCAGACCGCAGCGGAGAACACCGTCACGATCTGGATGTCAGCCGGCAAAGCGCCGATAACGTCGATGCCGGGCAAGTGCATCAACTCACTCAATTGCTGAAAGCCGAGTTCGACCTCGCCGCGCGCGATTAGTGTGCCGACCGGCACACCAGGCGGCGCCTGGACGAGGCGCGGCGCGAGCGTCTCGGCAATGCCCCAGCGCTCGAACAAAAGCATCAACTGCGTACCGCTCGGCCCCGTCGAATAACCAACGTTGCGCGCAGCCAGAACGGCCTCGCGCAACGCTGCTGCCGTGCTGATGTCAGGCCGCGGCGCGCCGGCGGCCACCGCGATCGCCACGCCCGAACGGGCCAGGTCGACGCGGCTACCCGGCACGATCCGGCCGTCGGCCGCGAGCCGCTCGATTGCGTCGGCTGCAAGCACGACGATATCGAAAGGCTCGCCCTCCTGCACGCGTCGAGCGGCCGCGACACCGCCAACCGACTCGATCGCGACCCGCTCGCCAACACGCCGCGCGTATTCCTCAACCAACTCCGCCAGCAGGTTTCGCGTGGCCATCGAAGAGATGCCGGTGATCGGCTGACTCAGGGTGTCATCCATGGCCATGGTTGCCGCCCTTCTTCAATCGATATAGCGCAGTCCCGCTTGCCGCAGCGGCTCGCGCATGTTGTACATGTCCAGACCGAGCACGCCTGAGGCGAGCTTGGCCCGCTTCTCGCCTTCGAATGCTTCGCGCGCAGCGGCCTTTTCCAACACCTTCTGCGCCTGGGCAGCGGGCACTGCAACCACGCCATCGTCGTCCGCCACGATGACGTCGCCCGGATTCACCAGCGCGCCGGCACAGACCACTGGAATGTTCACGGAACCCAGCGTCGCCTTGACGGTTCCTTTGGCGGAAATGGCCTTGCTCCACACCGGAAACTTCATCTCGGTCAGCACCTGCACGTCGCGCACCCCACCATCGATAATCAGCCCTCGCGCGCCGCGTGCCTGGAAACTCGTCGCCAGCAGGTCGCCGAAGAAACCATCGGTGCAATCCGTCGTCACAGCCGCCACGACGATATCGCCGGGCTGGATCTGCTCCGCCGCGACATGCAGCATCCAGTTATCGCCCGGCTGCAACAGGACCGTCACAACCGTGCCGCCGGCACGCGCACCGACATAGATCGGGCGCATATACGGCTTCATCAGACCGGTACGGCCCATGGCCTCATGCACGGTCGCCGTGCCGAGCTCACCGAGCTTCGTGGCAACGTCGCCGTCCGCACGTTGAATGTTGCGATACACCACGCCTAGTTCATACATGTTTAGTGCCCCTTGCTTTTCAGCGCTGCATCGAGTCGCGGATAGACGCGACGCGCGTTACCCTCGTAGATCTTGTACCGCTCATCGGCATCGATGTGCGCGGCCTCGACGTAGCGCTTCGTGTCGTCGAAATAGTGACCTGTCTCCGGATCGATGCCGCGCACGGCGCCGATCATCTCGCTGGCAAACAGGATGTTGTCCACGGGAATCACTCGTGTCAGCAGATCGATCCCCGGCTGATGGTAGACGCAGGTGTCGAAGAAAATGTTGTTCAGCAGATGGTCCTGCAGTAACGGCTTCTTCATCTCCTGCGCGAGTCCGCGGAAGCGGCCCCAGTGGTACGGCACCGCGCCGCCGCCGTGCGGAATCACAAAGCGCAGCGTCGGGAAATCGCGGAACAGATCCGACGTGAGGCACTGCATGAAGGCCGTGGTGTCGGCATTCAGATAATGCGCGCCGGTGGTGTGGAAGCACGCGTTGCAACTGGTGCTCACATGAATCATGGCGGGGATGTCGTACTCCACCATCTTCTCGTAGATCGGATACCAGTGGCGATCCGACAACGGCGGGCTCGTCCAGTGACCGCCCGACGGATCAGGATTGAGGTTGATCGCCACGTTGCCATACTGCTCCACACACTTGATCAGTTCGGGGATGCAGGTGGCAACATCCACACCGGGACTTTGCGGCAACATGGCGGCCGGAACGAAGTGATCGGGAAATAGCTGGCTCACGCGGTAACACAGCTCGTTGCAGATCGCCGCCCAGGTGCTGGAGACCTCGAAGTCGCCAATGTGATGCGCCATGAAGCTCGCGCGCGGACTGAAGATGGTCAGGTCGAGACCGCGCTCGCGCATCAGTCGCAGTTGGTTGGTTTCAATCGATTCGCGCAACTCATCGTCGCCGATCTGCAATTCGGCCACCTGCGGCCGCTCGGCCGGATTGCCAATGCCCGCGATCTGACGGTCGCGCCACGTCTCCAACGCCTTCGGCGCGGTGGTGTAATGGCCATGAATGTCGATAATCATCGTCGCTCCAAAAAACTGGTCCGATTAACGACGCAGCGCTACGCGTTCCATGCGTGCTGTCTGCGCCGAGGTGGTTAGTGTGCTGTCGTCGGCTGGGGAGCCGCCTCGCCGACGCGCGTGCGCTGAGCCAGCAGGATGGCGATTGCAGCCAGCGTGGCGGGAATGGCCAGCATCGCCAGAATGGCGCCGAATTGCCATCCGAGGCCGAGCAGCGCGCCGCCGATCGCTGAGCCAAAAATGCTGCCAAAGCGTCCCACTCCCAGCATCCAGCTGACACCCGTTGCGCGTGCAACCGTCGGATAGCGGCCAGGCGCAAACGCATTCAAGCCCGTCTGTGCGCCGCTCATGCAGAAGCCCGCGGCGAACACCAGCAAGGTGAGCGACGAGGACAGCGCGCCGATCCATCCGAGCGCCAGCACGCACAGCGCGCCGCCCACATAGGCCGCGCTGATTACCGGTGCCGGCCGGACCTTGTCCATGATCCAGCCCACCAGAATCGCGCCAAGCGTTCCGCCGATCTGGAACATGGCGGTCACATTGGCCGCGGTGCTGACCGTCAGGCCGGCATCCTTCATCAGCGTAGGCAACCAGCCGGTCAGCAGATAGATGACGAGCAGGCCCATGAAATAGGTCACCCAAAGCGCCGCGGTCATGAGGCCATAACCGTGCGAGAACAACACCCCGAGCGGCTTGCGCGTCGGCAGTGGCGGCTCGTTGGAGACGAAGGTCTCGTCGCCGGCAAACCGTGCGCCGCACACCCGGCCGAGGACCGCGCCAATCCGTGCGGCCGGCGCGCCGCGCACCGCCAGCAGACGGGCCGACTCCGGCAGCAGCCAGATTTGCAGCGGGATCAACGCCAACGGCAGCGCGCCGCCAAAGATCAACACAGAGCGCCAGCCATGCTCGGGGATCAGCCATCCTGCGGCAAAACCGATCAGCGCCGAACCCAGGTTGAAGCCCGTGAACATGATGGTGATCAGCAGCGAGCGCTTGCGCTGCGGAGCGTACTCCGACAGCAACGTCGTCGTGTTAGGCATCGCAGCGCCAAGGCCAATGCCGGCCAGCAGTCGCAACAGCGCCATCGTCACCGGCGAGTAGGTAAAGGCCGTCACGATGGTGAACACGCCAAACAGGAAAATGGACGTAATCAATACCCACTTGCGCCCGATGCGGTCCGACGCCGGCCCCGCCGCGAGAGCACCGATCACCAGCCCGATCGGCGCGGCGCTCATCACCAGACCAAAGGCCGGGCGCGAGATGCCCCAGTCGTGGATGATTGAGGGCGCAACGAAACCCATGATGGCGACGTCCATGCCGTCGGTCGTCACCACGAGAAAACACAGCGCTACCAGCAACCACTGGTACGGCGAAATAGCTCGCGCGTCGATGAAGGCCTTGATATCAATCGTCTTTCCGTTTGCCATCTGTATTCTCCTGTCTCCTTGCGCCGGTTGGCTTTTGTGACCACCGTCGTCGTCGTTTAAATACCGGGCGGACCGTCCGCCTCTTAGGCCTTCGTTTTCTCCGCGCTATCCCAATCGAGTTTCCCGCCCGTTTTGCCCGCTACCGAGTACAGGGCGCCGGGCGCATTGCGGGTGCGCTGAAACGCTTCCAGCGTTTCTCCGCGCATCGCCGCGTAGATGTGCAGATTCGAGACCCCGATCACGGCGCCGAGCTTCTCGAGCATGAAAAAGATCACGCCGTAGTGCAGCAGGCCGCGCCAGTCTCGGCGGCGAATGAGGTCACGTTCTTCCTCGCTCAAACCTGCGGTTTCGAAGCTGGCCTCGGGGTCGCGCAGGAACGCGGCGCGATGCTCGGGTTCCACCATCCGGTGCAGAAAGTCGTTGATGCGGTAAGCCCGTACCGCCACTTCGATCGTGAACGGGTAGGTGCCTGCGAGCTTCTCGATGCCGGCTGTCTGGCTCTCCATGTGAGCCCGGTGGCGTTCAACGATCGAAGGATCCGTGCCGCCCTCCTCGCCTTCGTAGATCGCTGTCGCGATGCCTGCCATCGACGGCAGGTAGTAGCTGCGATGTTTGCAGGTGACGTTGGCGGAGAGCGCGCCGCGCATCGTCAGCCACATGATCACTTCGGCGCCCTCGAAGCCGCCGAGTTCGGCGTATTCGGCAACAGTCATCTCAGCCAGTTGCTCCGGGTCGTGTTCGAACAGATCGAGGAAACGCTGGTCCCATTGCACATTGTTGAACCCTGCCCGCTCGCCATGCACCTGATGCGACAGGCCACCGGTCGCGAGTATCGCGACCTTGATATCTTCAGGATAACTTTCGATTGCGCGTCGCAGCGCTTTTCCAAGCTTGTAGAAACGACGTGCACTCGGAACGGGCAACTGCAGAACACCCATCTGGAGCGGCACCAGTTTCACCGGCCATTCGGGCTTGTGCGGGCACAGCATCGACAGGGGCGAAAAGCAGCCATGATCGAGCGCCCGGTTCTGGAAGAAGGACATGTCGAACTCGTCGGCCATCAGCGAGCTTCCGATGTGCGCAGCCAGGCCCGGATGCCCCTTGATGGCCGGCAGATCGCGTGCGCCTCCGCCCTCGTCCGCGACTTGCCACTCCGGCCCGACCCCTAGCGTGAACGCCGAATAGTGGTCGAAGAAAAACGATGTGACGTGGTCGTTGTAGATGGCCAGGATGACGTCGGGCTTTTTCTCGGCGAGCCAGTCTGCGACCGGTGCGAAATTTTCGAAGATCGGTGCCCAAACGGGATCGTCCCGCTTGTTCTTGTCGAAAGCAAAACCAATGGTGGGCGTGTGCGAGGCAGCAATGCCTCCAATGATCCGTGCCATACCTGTACTCCTTCAAAGACGCATTTGAACCGGCCAGGCGAACTGCACCACCGCCTGATTGCGTCGAAGGTAACCAGGTGGTCCGCGACTAGAAAGGGCGGGTTAACCAGATGAAATAGCCAAAACGCACGGGTTCCCATGGTTCCATGGTTCGTTTGGCGAGTCGGTGAATTCGCTCGAAGCCCGACCTGTCAAGGCAATGGCGAGCCGCGATGCGGATCGGCTGCGGCATATGCACCGAGCTGCGGCGTCGGCCTACCGATAAGCAGATTAGATGGAGTGAGAATGAAGTCGCAAGCGTCGCTCGCACCACCCTCACGAAAGTCTCGGTAAGGATTGAAGCGAAGCATTTCCAGAAGCTGGGACGCCCGGTCAAGTTTGGTCAGGTTTGGTATTTGAAAGCGATCAGAATGCTGGCGGCCCCGCGCGCCGCGAAATGGACGAACTCCACGCGCTGTTCATAGCGGGTGTCTCCTCCATGCATCATTGGAATAGCGCGGCAAGAAGCGAAACGGTGCCAACCGGCAACGCCACCGTTGCTCCCCAACCCATCAGCTTCGCCGCACGGTCGAGGGCGAGGTCCGCTACCCCCCGTTTATGACGGGAGCGGTACGCCGGACTCAACGCCCAGTTGAAATGTTCGGTCACGGTCCATATCGCGTGAAGAAATCTCAGGAAGAGATAGACCGCGACCCAGACAAAACAAAAAGTAAAAATCGCCGACCAAGCGCTAGCCATATCGTCTCCGTGCCCTGCTCAAGGCGCCTGGGACTGAATGTCTCATCTTCAGTCTCATGACGTTGGCCAAAACAATGAAATATTCCGCCAATCGCATGCGTGATCATCACGGTAAGTTGGTGGCTCCCAGCCTCGCCACAGCCGCCAACTTCGTGTCGTATTCCGACACCTGATGGCGGAATTTTTGATCGTTCTATACGATCGATTCATCGACTAGAACTCCTTACTAAAGACCCGACCATCGCAGCGGCCGAAAGACCTGCTGCGGGATCGTCGGGGCCGCGTCCTCTTCTATTCCGTAAGCCAGGTCAACTCGACACCATTGGAACGGATCCCGTCAGTTCGTCACGCGGGCGCCGGATCGCTCACGTCCGTACAAAAGGATCCAGCAGATTGCACGCCAATCGACCTAGACTCGCTCCGCACGCGCTGGCACTCGGCGCGGCATTGGCATTTTCCGCGTCGGCGCATGCGGTCGATCCCGCGCTTAACTCGCTGGGCCAGGCAGGCGGCCTCGTTATCCCCTATGCATTCGCATTGCCGGAGGGCGTGGGCGAAGCCCAGTACAACGACTATATCGACCCGCGATACGGCAATCAGGCGACGGGCTCGCAAGTCTACTGGGGAGCGTTCGGAGTCTTGCCGTATGTCGAGCTGGCCGGCGGCCTGGCGAACTATCCGGGGAACGTGCCGGCACCGTACCCCGGCGCGGACCACATCATTCTTCGTCACCTGATGGCCGACGTTAAGCTCGAGGTGCCAAAGTTCTTCACCTATCAGCCGGCCATTGCGTTCGGCATGACCGATATCGGCGGACAAACCCACTTCTTCCGCTCCCGATACGGTGAAGTGTCACAGCCCTTCGGCCCCCTCAACCTGACCGTCGGCTATGGCGAGGGCGATCGGCTCGATGGGGTGTTCGGCGGCGTCCAGCTCTCGCTGTGGCATACGGGCCTGTCGCTGCTGGCAGAAGACGATTCGAAGACACCTTACGCCGGTGTGCGTTATCAGTCGCCACGTATTAGCTGGCTCGCCGACGCCAATATCATCGGGACCCTCACGCGCGCGCTGAAATCGACGGACGGCGTTTCGCCGCGTACGTCGATCTCGGTGGGCATTCAGATCCCGTTCGGCAAGCGCTTCAGTGCGCCGCGCTGTGCAGGCGGTCTGTGCGGCAGCACTGGCACGCAGGCGCAACCGATGCTCGGAAGTGCGGACGTAGGTGGTGTCATCCCGCTACGCAGCTTGCCGGCGCCCCTGCCGGCGAGAGCGAGGGCGGCTGCGGCTGCACAACCCAATGACGTCGCCGAACAGGCGATTGCATTTGTCTCGCCGCTGCAATCCTACGCATCGGTCGTCCTGGCCGATGATGCATCCCACGCGCCCACCGGACACACACCGGTGATTCCCGAGGCACAGGATCCCACCGCGCTCGATTCGATCGCCGCGCAACTGTTTGCCGCGGGCCTCGAACGCGTGCGTGTGGGAATCAGCGGGCAGGATATCATCGTCGAATACGAGAACCACCGCTACAACCAGAATGAGGCCGACGCGCTTGGCATCGTGCTGGGCGTGGCGAGCCTGCATGCGCCGCGCGGCATCGAGCGAATCCATGCGGTCGTGAAGAAGGCCAATCAAGTGCTCGCCGACGTCTCGGTGGATCGCGACGCCTACGCCCAATTCCTCGCCGGAGGTTCGCCCGCGGCGGCTAGCGCATCGATGACGTTGCGCATGCAACCAAGCTATGACGCCGATTCGATCGCATGGCACGGCGACGAACGACGCCACGGTCTCATGCGCATTCAGGTCTCTCCCGTGACGAGCTATCTATACGGCACGGAGTATGGAAACTTCGACATTTCGCTGGGCGCGCTCGTCGCGGGATTCGTGCCGCTTTGGCGCGGCGCTGAACTGTATGCAGGCTATATCGCGCCGCTGTACAACACGACGAACATGGACGAAGGTCGAATATTCAGTCAGTACCGCCTGCGCGGCGGCCTCTACACCGCCGCATTGACGCAAAGTTTCTGGCTCCTGCCGCAGGTCCTGAACGTCGCGGCCGTGGGCAAGTTCGACTATGACTACCTCGGCATCGAAAACGAAACCACGGCGTTCGTCCCCGGCCGTCCCGACATCGTCCGTCTGCGCCTTGCGTATCTGCACCAGGAACCCGGCCACGATACGTTGCCGCACGAAACGAACGCGATGCTCACCTACCGCTGGGTACAACCGTCGTGGAAGGTATGGATCGAGGCCGGCGTGGCGCGCTATGTGGGCGGCGACAAGGGGCCGCTCATCACCCTGACGCGCTGGTTCGACGACGTATCGGTCAGCGTCTCCGGCGAACATAGCGGTCGCGGCAGTTTTGCGGGCGCCGCCATCAGCTTCCCACTTACGCCGCGCCAGGGCATGAAGCCCGGTATTGTGCAGGTCGACGGTTCCGAACAGTTTGCCCTGAACTTCCGCACGCGCGTGGGTTCGACCAACTACCTCACGCCTGACGCAGCGGAAAACCTCAGCTTTCCGTATAGCACCGACCAGAATCGCCTGAACGACGGACGCTTCAGCGCAGCCTATTTCTCGACGCAACTCTATCGCATGCGCGACGCGTACGACCGCTACGCGAGACCTGACGACGCTCCGTCGAAGCCGGATCGTCAAGGTGAACCGCCCGGTCCTTCTGCTGCAGCAACCGTGGGCTCGCCCGACGCGTGTGAAGCCGGTTTGCAGGACATAAAAAGGATGCAGGCGCAACCACCTGCCCATTGTGAGTGACTTTCTTTCGGAGAGAACGATGAAGCTATTTGACACCAGTGTCTGGCGCACGCTGAAGTTCGGATCGATCGCGCTGGCCAGCGGCGCGCTCGTCGCATGCGGGGGAGGCGGCAGTTCCGCCAATGGCACGATTCAGGGAACCGTGGCAATCGGCGCGGCAGTAACGAATGCGACCGTCCAGATGAGCTGCAAGAACGGCTCGGGCAGCGCGACGTCGAATTCGAGCGGAGCCTATTCGGATACGTTCAAATTCGACGGCCCGTGCCTGCTTACGGCGACAAGCGGTTCAATCGTACTCAATTCGTTTGCCGCCGGCGCCGGCACCTACAACATTACGTCGCTCACGCAGTTGCTGCTCAGCTACCTCGCCGGACAACTCGGCACCACGCTGAACGGCTTGCTTGCCGGTCTCACGAGCAACACCACCTACCAGAACGCGCTGACGAACAGCACGGTCATCGCGAACGCGCAAAACGCTATAGCACAACTGATCAAAAGCACGTACGGCATCACGCTGTCCACAAACTCGTTTTTGACCGTATCGTTCACGCCGGGTCAACCTGGAGAGGACGCGGATCTCGACGCCCTGCTGGCAGCCGGAGCAATTACCAGCGATGGTCAACCCGCTGCGACTCTGGCGGCCGCGGCCGTTGCCGCGGGTGCCGCAGCGCCGATTTCAGCTGGCGGTTCGGGGGCGGCGACCGGCGGCACCGGTGGTACCGGTGGCACAGGCGGCGCGGGAACCTAAACCGCTACGAGCCGGATGTTTGCCTGCCGTCCCAGGGACGCGCAGGCCTTCGTCTAGCCGGCTTCGAGGTGCCGCGCCGAACGCAGCGATTAAACAGGCTGCCGCAAAGCCAGATGCTCTTCAAGGTACGCCTGGAAATCGGCGCGCACTTCCGGGTGGCGCAGGGCGAACTCGACCGTCGCCTTCAGATAACCGAGCTTGCTGCCGCAGTCGAAACGCGTGCCGTGATACTTGTAGGCGAGAACTTGTTCGTCCGCGAGCAGCGACTGGATCGCATCCGTCAACTGCAGTTCGCCACCGGCACCCGGCTTCAGCGCGCGCAGATGTTCGAAGATCCGCGGCTTGAGCACGTAGCGGCCCACCACGCCGAGGTTCGACGGCGCCACTTCCGGCGCCGGCTTTTCGACGATGCCCGACATCTTGATGATCGAATCTTCCCATTGCTTACCGTCGACGACGCCGTACGACTTCGTCTCCGACGGCGGAATCTCTTCGACGCCGATCACCGAGCTGTGGTAATGGTCGAACACCTCGACCATCTGTGCCAGCACAGGCGGCTTGCCGTACAGCAGGTCGTCCGCGAGGATCACGGCGAACGGGTTGTCGCCCACCAGCTTTTCGGCGCACATCACCGCGTGGCCGAGGCCGAGTGCTTCCGGCTGACGCACGTAGAAGCAGTCCACATGGCTCGGCTTGATGCTGCGCACCAGTTCCAGCAGCTTGTCCTTGCCGCGCGCTTCGAGCTCGGCTTCGATTTCGTAGGACTTGTCGAAGTGATCCTCGATGGCGCGCTTGCTGCGGCCCGTGACGAAGATCATTTCGGTGATGCCGGCGGCCATCGCTTCTTCGACCGCGTACTGGATCAGCGGCTTGTCGACGATGGGCAGCATTTCCTTCGGGCTCGCCTTGGTGGCGGGGAGGAACCGGGTGCCAAGACCTGCTACCGGAAAGACTGCCTTTGTGACTTTCAGCATGAGAGATTCCAAGTGGGGTTGATGAATTCCGTGCGGATGTCCAGTGTCGATCTCAAGCCCGCGACCGAGCGCTGTTCGCCCGGACATCGCCGGTCCGCCCGCAGCAACACACTGGCACCGGAACATTAAAAAAGCCTGCTCTCCTAACGGAGAACAGGCTCAAGTTCCGAGGCACATCTGCTCGTCGTTCAGACCTCGTACATTTGCCGGTCCGCCGGACGACCAGCAGACAGAATAGGCTAGTCAAAAGTGGCGCAACAGCGAGTGGCGGAAACCATCATTATTTTGGCAGTGCAGCATGCGGCACGTTTGCACCCGCCTTACCATAGTCGAAACCGCTGATCTTCCTTCCTTATAGAGAACCATACGGGCACGCTCGAATCACACAATTTTTGACGTCGCAATCGTTTGCGCATCATGATTTATGCTTTATCCATTTATTTCATTAATTTTCCGGCTTATATCGCATCCTGCAATTTCTACCAGATTGCATATATGCCAATCTGATTTTCTAATCTTTTTGGTCGAAAAGCGATGTGTCTGGATCAATGGAATAAGGCGTTTTAAAAACCTCGCCCCACTACGCCCGATTCGTAATCCGCGGCGTTAAGACGGCTAATCCGCCATTCAGAGGCAGTCTGTTATGACGCCGCGTTCGTGAGACGCTTGCTGGCGCGGTACTCAGTTGGCGTTGTCGAAAGATGTTTGCGGAAAAGTTTCGAGAGCCAGCCACCGCCGCCCAGGCCGCAACGGCGCGCGATCTTGTCGACCGGTAGATCGGTTTCCACCAGAAGACGGCAGCACATGTCGAGCCGCACATACGACAGGTACTCCGACGGCGTGACGCCCATTTCGATCTTGAAGCGGCGCAGGAAGTTTCGCTCGCTCATGGCGGCAACCTGTGCGGCCTCGTCGATGGCGATCGGTCGGTCGCCGTTTGCCTCCAGCCAGCGAGCCGACGCCTGAATCTTTTCGCTCACGTAAGTGGGCGCGTTCTCCCGGATCGTCGCCGTAAAGCGCGCCCGTTGAGGCCGGGGCAGGACGTAGTCGGCAATCTGGCGCGCGATTTCTGGGCCAAAATCCTCTTCGACCAGCGCCAGCGCGCTTTGCAGCGGACTCGGAAAGGCCGTCGAAACACCGATGTCGGGCGGACAGTATTGACAGATATCCGAAGCGCGACCGCCCAGCCGCGGGGTCGTGCCCACGCGTCCGAATCCTGCGGCTTCGAGCAGCAAGCGCCCTTCGCCGATCGGCACCAACAGCTCGCTGCGCGGGCATTCGCGACGCAACCAGGTCGTCAGGCGCTCGTCACGTATGGCATTGCGCACCCCACCGCCACCGCTGATAAATAGCGCGTGGAAAGCGTCCGAATGGCGCCGCTCTTCGACACCTTCGGTCCAGACAAACACGGATGACGAACTGTCGACACGGCCGCCGACCGCGGACAGCAGGCAAACCTTATAACGTGCCTGGCCGCTCGGAGACGTATCCGCGCCGGTGAGCGCATTCGCCGACTGAAAGATTTCCAGAACCGCAGCAGCCTCCGGCAGCGCAAAGCCGCTGAACAAAACTATTCCGATATTTCTCGTCGTACGCACGCCCTGTAAAACACCTGGCAGCTCTACGCCTTTCCTGTGAACCGCCTCAAAGCACTCCATCATTTGAATCCCCGGGAATTTAGTAGGTCTCCAGCTTCCTTGGAGCTGAATTTATTCATTGAATTGATCGTACAAAAGATTCCGTGTCGCCATTATGCACTGGCGGAATCTGCCAACATGTTGGCGGATTCAATCAACGCGACGGTGAATTCAATTCGCCGCATGGGCTCACAATCGAAAATTGTGCAATTTTTACTTGATCGAAATGAACGGAAAGATTCACAAGCGCTTTACGGTTCAATTCAATGCTCCATGTGAGGAAATGAACGTTTGTCGTATGCCGAAATTACCTTGTCGTGTTTCGCCAGGTTCCTCACAGGCCGGCTTTTTTCCATCACGATGCGCACTCTTCCGACCCGCCCCTGCAGCGGTCACTCGCAGCAGGAGCTCACACACAGTCATCATGCTTCCCATCGAGCAATTCCTGCAGACGATCGACGCCACCCCTTTGGTCGCTATCGATCTGATTGTTCCGAACGAGAACGGCGGTTATCTGCTTGGACACCGCGTCAACAAGCCGGCACAGGGGTTCTGGTTTGTGCCGGGCGGCCGCATCCGCAAGAACGAGCGGCTCGACGAAGCGTTTCGCCGGATTGCGCGCGATGAACTCGGGCACACCGGCGTCGAGCGCGCCGATGCCGATCTCGTGGGCGTGTACGAACACCTGTATGACGACAACGTCAGCGGGCACCCCGGGATCTCGACTCACTACGTCGTATTGGGATACAAGCTGCGCCGCCCGCTCAAACTCGACAATTTGCCTAACACCCAGCACACCGCCTACCGTTGGGCGACCGGGGAAGAAATCCTCGCAGACTCAGGGGTTCATTTGAACACGCGAGTTTATTTTGGCGATGGGTTGCAGCGGTAGTGTTAGACCTCGCACTCGGACGCGGATGCGGATGCGGATGCGGACGCGGCGGCAAGATGGGTTGCCTCGCATACCGCGCTTAAGCGTGCCAGGTCCTTTGCACTCAAAGGCAATGCCTCGCAGGCGCTTTTGACTAACCCGACGTAAGCATGTGCCCGGTCTGATGCAACCCTGCCGTTTAGCACGTCATGTCGATGCGCCCACAGTAGTTCGATGGTGGCTTCGACCAGTTGGGTGGTTTCGTCTTCTATGCGGGAGGGGGGTGTGGCATAGGTCTTCCTTTAGGAAAAATACTTCACATACGTCATGCCACCCTAAGCCAATGCCATCCGACTCCGGGAGGATCCCGACCGTTTGTCACGACAGCCGGCTTACGACGTCAAGAATCCGAACGCCTTACCGCCAACGCTGAAGAGCCGGAAGCATCGGCACGCAGCGCGCATAGTTTTGCCTCGAAATCGCTCAGTACAGCATCGCGCGACAAGACCGCTTGAGCGAATTCCCGACCCGCCGCCCCGAGGCGCGCCCGCTCGGCCGTGTTGCCAACCAGTCTTTCAATGGCAGAGACAAGCGAACTCGCTTCGCCCGGCGGTACCACTACACCACGGGGGGACACGGCTTCATACAATTCGGTGCCCGGGCTAGCCATCGCGATGACCGCTCGGCCGCTTGCGAGCATGCCCGTCAACTTTGATGGCATCACCAGATCCGCCGCATCGGCGCGCTGCGGTAGCACGTGAATATCGGCCAGGTTCAATAGCTCGTTCAGTCTCTCAAGCGGCTGCAAATCAATGAAGCGACAGTTGGGCAGATTGCTGCACGACGCTGCGATGCCCTCGCGTGCGGGGCCGTTGCCGCAGAACACAAAAACCACGTCGTCGCGTTTGGCAAACGCAATCGCAGCCGCCGCGAGCACTTCGAGGCCTTGCTTTGCACCCATGTTTCCCGAGTAGAGGACCACCGTCGCGGTATCATGGATACTCAATTCTTCCCTCAGCCAACTATGCCGCTCAAGCGGATAGATCGATTCGGTGTCGGCCCAGTTCGAGAAGCGCACCACCTTGCCTTGCTCGATCCCCTTTCGCAGCGCGTGCTCGACCATCTTTCCCGAGATCGTAGACACAGTATCGAATCGCTTAAGCAGCACCCGCTCCAACGCGAGTGCCGTACGTTTTAGCAACGATCCTGTCAGCATTCCTAAACTGAATGCCGCGTCAACCTCGTAGTCCTGGATATGTAACCACGCATACGCTCCGGTCAGACGAGCAACCAGCCAGCCGGCGGGCGCATTCATCAAACTAGGCGCTATGCAGACGACCACATCCGGCCGCCAGAACGCGTGACGCAACAACGTCGGGAAGCTCGATAGCGCAAAACTCGCCAGGTGAGCAATGCGCCGTGCGCCTTTCGGCCGCGACGGTACCCATAGCGGCGCACGCCAGATATGCACGCCGTTGCGCCACTCGTTTGCATAGTGAAATGCAGAAAATCCCGTCGCCACACGCCATTCTGGGTAATAGGGCGGCGCACAAACGACGCGTACCTGGTGGCCGGATGCGGCGAGCGTTTCCGCCATCTCGGCGGTGTACTTGCCGATGCCGGTTAATTCCGGTGCGTAGTTGATGCCATATAGAAGAATTTTCATCGGGCTCCAGCGCGATATCGCTGCAAAATGCTGCAGTGCATATTGCACGGTATCTTGAGCATGCGCATCGAGCGGGTCAGCCATGACATTGGCGCAGTCCGCCAATCGTCGTCGCCGGAAGCTTTGGCGAACGAGTTAAGCTGCGACCCGCGATACCCATCGCATGGGTCGGCCACGATATTGGCGTAGTCCGACAATCATCACCGCTTCTCCGATCGCCATACGCGCAGGCCCATAGATCACGGCACAATGTCGACTCCACAGCCGCTTTCCGGAGCGCGGCCTCTCGACTTCCGTCGTCTCCAGGCGAGTGGATCCGCCAATACCGATGGCGACCTTGCAAGTGTCTCGTCGAAGAACAGCTACGAACGGGTCAATCACTCCCGTAGCAATGCGACGCTTTATTTTCAGAAAGTTGCGGTTACGGATCTCGCGATTTGGGGAGTGCGTTCACATGATTCAGCAAGGAATCGACGGGGCTCGACAACCGTCCTTTTCGCTAGGCAATCGCGCTGCACGTGTCGCATGGCGCCTTACTTATCTCGCCCTGTTCCGTCCGAGCCCCATACCTTTGCACGCCTGGCGAAGCTGTCTCCTGAGACTGTTTGGCGCCAAGATCGGAACTGGCGTTCACATCTACCCCAAGGTGGACATATGGGCTCCCTGGAACCTCGTCGTCGACGATTTTGCCGGTGTAGCAAACGGCGTAAGCATCTATTCTATGGCAACAATATCCTTAGGTGAACGATGTGTGATATCGCAAGGTGCCCACCTCTGCGCGGGAAGCCACGATTACAACGACCCTACTTTCCAGTTGTTCGCAAAGCCTATTGAAGTCGGACGATTTGCCTGGATCTGCGCGGACGCATTCGTTGGACCCGGAGTAACGATACCGGAGGGCGCTGTTGTCGGTGCTCGATCTGTGGTTGCACGATCGCTTTCGACATCATGGTCCGTATACGCGGGCATGCCGGCCCGGAAGATAGGACCACGTCAAAAGCAGACTTGAATCCGTGTCGTTTTAGCGAAGCCGTGCCGCCCGTCCTGTTGCCTGAACAAAGCTTCGATTGAGCGGGCGTCGCGTTTCATCCATGACGCTTGCTTTCCGACCTAGAGGGAGCCTGGAATCCATGCTATGTAATGTCTCGGTTCTTATACTGACAAAAAACGAAGAAGCAGACCTACCGGGTTGCCTGGAGAGCGTTGCATGGTGCAATGACGTCTGGGTGCTGGACTCAGAAAGCCACGACAAGACAGTTGACGTTGCCAGGGCTTATGGTGCTCATGTGCACGTCAGGCCCTTTGACGGGTTTGCCTCCCAACGCAACTTTGGGCTTCACCAGTTGGCATTCAAACACGACTGGCTCCTTATTCTGGATGCCGATGAACGGGTAACAAAACATCTTGCGGCGGAGATCCACAGTGTCATCAAAACTGCGCCCCCTGAGGCTGCTGCAGGGCGCCTCCAAAGGCGTGACTATTTCATGCGCCGTTGGCTAAAGCACGCACAAATATCCCCGTACTTCATTCGGCTGGTTCGACAATCTCGCGTCAGGTATGAGCGTGAAGTAAACGAGGTCATGGTGGTGGATGGCGAGATCATATCGCTCTCGGAACACCTGGATCACTTTCCGTTTTCGAAGGGCCTCACACATTGGATCGCGAAGCATAACGTGTATTCATCAATGGAGGCCGTTCAACTCAGGAATCGGTTGAGCACGCCTGCCTCGCTACGGTCGGCATTGTTTGAGCGGGACTTTAACGTGCGGCGGAAACACCAAAAGGCGCTGTTCTATCGACTACCTTGTCGACCGTTTCTGAAATTTGGCTACATGATGATCGTAAGAAGGGCCTTTCTGGATGGAGTGCCCGGAATCAACTACACCTTCCTGCAATGCTTCTACGAATATCTCATCTCCTTGAAGGAGCTGGAATATACACCTGAGTCTCGTTGACATGGATGACAACACCTTCGTACATCGCGGCGGCATCGTGGTACCGGCCAGGGCCATTTTCACAGGGAACTGAATCATGAAGGTTAGCGTAGCAGTGTGCGGCCGGTTTCATTTTCACAACTACATTGAGCGGCTGGACGAGCTCGGGATTCTCGACACATTTTATTATTCCCATAAGGCACGCGCATCGACGTTTTCGCTGGCACGGGGTCGAGCCGTCAACATCTGGGCAAAGGAATATGCCGTACGAGCGCACGCGAAGCTGCTCAAGGAGCGACTGAGCGACCTGTTTTACCCCGCCTATCACGACCTCTGGCAACTCGGGGTGCGACTCAATTGGCGACCGACACCCTTGCTGCACGTCATGGCACACGGTACTTCACGACAGCTTATCGAAAAGACAAAGCGAGAAGGTTCAATCGTGATTGGAGAGGTAGTCAATACGCACCCCATTCATCGAGACAGACTCCTCACCGATGAAGAGAACAAGCGCGGCATTCCACATATAACGCGGATCAATCGGCAGCAACAAAGACTGATCGAAGAAGTGAAAATGTACGACTATGTCCTCGCACCCTCTTCCATCGTGCGGGAGTCGTTCATCCAGCAAGGGGTGCCCCCGGATATCATCAAAGTGATTCCGTACGCGGCCAACGTAAAAAGATTCCATCCGTTGGAGAAACAAGAAAAGGACACGAACCGCTTCAACATATTGTGTGTCGGACACATCAGCCTGCGAAAAGGTCAGCTCTACCTCCTCGAAGCGGTGAAGCAAATCAACGACAAGCGCTTGCACGTCACACTGATCGGGCAAATCGAGCCGCGGATCGAAGCGCTATTGGCACCGTATCAACATCTCTTCACGCATATTCCTCGTGTGGACAATGCTCAACTCAACGCGTACTACAACTGGGCGGATGTCTTCGTACTCCCCTCACTCGAGGAGGGTTTGGCCGTCGTTCTATGCGAGGCGCTAGCAACGGGACTACCCATTATCGCTACGCGTGAGTCCGGCGCAGCAGAGATTATCGAGCACGACCGTAGCGGCAAGATCGTCTCGGCCAGCTCCGCTACCCAGTTGGCTAACGCTATCGCCGAGTTGGCAAACTCTCCCGACAAGGTCCACGAATTTTCCAGCCATGCGACGGTTGCCGCTACCCGCACGCATAACTGGAACCAGTACGTCGACAGATTGCGCGGCGTCTACTCCGACTGCCTGCGCTAACTACCGCAGGGCGCCTTTCACGCAGCGCCTACCAGTTGCCTCCCGATCTTGCACCCTGCATTTGTGTCGACAGACCGCTTACGTTAGGCAGTGCGCTCGATGTCGACGAGCCGACACCTGCGCGCATACCGCCGCTACGGCTCAGGTTCGATACTGCACCCAACCCGGAGTAGGTGCTGCTACGCTCGTACCCCATCCGGCCCACGACTACGGCATACGGGTTCGCCGCCTCGGCACCGACTGCGGACAATGTCGCCAATTCGTCCGGGCTCGATGCGGATCTTGAGTAGGCATTGGAATGACTTTTCAACGACTCGCTATCCGAACTATCATAAATTCGGTTTAACTGGGCACCCGGATCCTGACTGACGGCCCCCTCACAACCGGGCAATGTGCATGCCGCCAACGAAGTCTTCGGCGCACCCACTATACCTATGGCCGCAGCGACCGCCAGAATTCTCAGAAGCTTCCGGGCAACGAAATTTTCGAAAAACTTGACCATCTCATCTCCACATCAAAATAGTATTTTGAAATCGACGTCTTTTGCCCTAGCAGAATGATGGCCGGTACACATCGCCCGCAAGCGTACGATCCGCACGCCAGGTAATGATTGCACTTTGTCCTGTGCCATCGCCACCACTTGATCTTCCCGGATGGTCCGCATACCCGGCGCCGTCATGTCAATCGAACTTCGCCAGACGGCGCGCCCGGTGTAATCCATCCCACTCAGGAGCAGTGTCCCGCCATCGCCGGGTTCGGTCACGCCGTCCCCGTCGCCGACCGATACGATCAATTCCCGAGCTCGCCGATGAATCGTTACGTCGAACGTCTGTTGTTCTGCGCTCGCGCCAAAATCAAACCTGCCAACGATCGCGCTGTCATTGTGGTGAGCGTCGAGAATTTTCGTATCGTCGACCTTCAACTGAACCGCGATGTCGAGAGAGGAGTTGGCATTGCTTCGAGGGCTAGAAAATTTTTCTTCTGCACTTGCCAATGTCCCCACTATGACCGGATCGCTAATCGACAATCTCTTGCAGATATTCGCCAGGAGTATCTGGCCGACCTGGCCTGCCGCCACCTCGTTCCTGGCTTTGACACCTATCGCCGTCTCGCCATTCTCAAACCATACGCCCGCCACATCGAATAGCGGTTCTCCGCTTTCGTTCCGAAGAATCGATCCAACCGAAAGTCCTCTAGGGACGGGATCGTTGATGCCGGAAAAGCTCGTGTATAGAACATCACCTTTGACAGCGGCGACCTTCACGCGAACCACCCCGCCACCGCTTGTCAACGGCAGTACGCCACCTGCGGACGAGGTAAGCCTCGGTCGGTTGAATTCAATCGAATCCATTGGTGTTGAAAAGCTCAACGTTACGAATGCACTTGCAGGCCGTCTTTCACCCAGAAACGTCACGTCATTGAATTCCGCGGCCCTGCAACTGATGATCGGGATCGGCTCTTCTATCGTTGAATCGTTCACAACGATTCGGTTAACGGCAGGACCATTCGAGAAGAAGCCGATCTCGCATCGGTTGTATTCGATGTAATCGACCAATTTGTCATTTTCGACGAATCTGATGTACGAATCGTTGACAATGATGGTTCCGCTTGCAGAGGGATAAAAGTATCCATTGACCCGCACCCGGTTGCACACGACTCTGTCAGCGGAAAATGCATAGAGGCTGCCATCCAGAGACGTAACGTCATTCTCGTCGCGGTGCTCGCGAGATGATAAGAACTCCAGATCGTCAAGTTCTATATTTCTCGCTACCCTAAAACCGGGTCGATCAAGGCTCAAGACCCGGGCGGCGCCTGTCTCGTTGTTCCCCGCAACGGAATCCGCGTTCTGCGCGATGTCCGCCCAGCGTGCGTCGTAGTCGTATTGCAGCGGCGTGACCAGCTCGATCAGGTTCACACCGACCTTCGCGACACTGTTCCGCTCGAAATATCGAATAGACGGTGGGTAACCCTGAGAATCCTGGTTGTATCCGTAGATCAATATAGGCATGCCCGGTCTATAACTTCCCGCACCATCCGGACTCACTAGCCTTATCACGGACGATTTGGCCGCGACCGAGCGGATGCGGTCGCCACTGGTGAACTCGCCAAATCCTGGAATCGATCCGGCATTATTCAAAAAATAGTCCTGATTGATGACTAGCGGGACGCACTCTGTCGTCTTCTCAGACACCGCGATATTGCGCAACTGGGTGCTCCTCCCGCCACGAACGCGGACATCCCTTACTCCCTGCAGCCACCTGCCGGTCAGGATATCCAGCCTCCCGTCCGGCAGGATGAGGTCGAAGGTCGAATCGGACGATTGCATTCTGGCGCGAATCTTCAATAGCGCCGTGGAATTCTCTTCTGCGGATGCTCGCGCAGATACACCGTATGCTGCCGCCTCTATGACTTCGCGCGACATGGATGCCGACGCCAAACCTGATGCGAAAGACTTTTCCGACACTGCCTCCGCGCCGAGGACGGTCGCAAGCAGTCTTAGGAATTCCCGTCGGGATTGTTTGGTGAAGTTCATTTCCGCGCAAAAGCCCTCGTCACAGTAGCCAATGAACTGAAGAGCCCGCCCGTCACGGTCGATCAGACAGCGTTTGAATCGACAACCGGGCAGTCGAACCGGCACCACCTTGACGTACCTTGTCGCGATTTGGAGCAGGCAGCGCAATTCGCGCCATCCTTATCTTGCCCGCCTTCACCAGAATATAGATGGCGACGAACGAGAACCCGAAAAAGTAGGCCATCGGGACGCCGCCGTCGCGAAACAAGGTTGAAATATACCCATTGAAAATCCAGTACGATGCGAACAGCTTCGGATTGGCCGTGTAGATGACACGATTATGAAATCGATACAAAAACAATCCGACGATAAACATCCCACCCACCAATGAAGGAAATCCGAATATCGAATACAGGTCGGCATGCAGCGACCATGTCAACGCAAAGAAATTTCCATATTTCAACAGATTTATGCGCTGTGTTGTGGTTGGCTTGCTGGGCCAGATTCCACGTGGAATAGGCCAGGTCAGCAAGCGAAGGTATTGCGTTCCCCAGTTGAAACCGGTTCTGTCGGGCACCAGCTCATAGATCGCCGACGACACATCGAACTCCTGAAAATCGCTCGTTCCAGCCCCGGCCGATCTCGCCTGTTCGTAATGATTGACGATCTCCGCGACACTCGTATCGCCGGTCAGGATTTTTCGTGCCGCGAGTCGGTCCGAACCCACGACATCGAACAGGAGTACCAAAATGAACCCTATCAGAATCGTTTTAACGGCAAAGCTTCTCCGACCACGCCTCATTAATCCGATCGTCAACGCACTTACCACAACAATCACGAACGACAACCGCTGTGCTCCGACAAGAATGCGCAACAAGACAAACGAACCCGTCGCCGCCACCATCGTCGGCGTCATTCCGTAGGCGAGAATCAGGATCAACAGCGCCGCCGGGATGAATTCCGCGAAAGCCATCATGTAACCCGAAACCCCGACCAACCGCTGACCGCCATTCGCGTCAACCTGCACGTCGAAGGATTGAACCGAATCGACGCCGGCGGAGCCATATGCAACGTGGGTCGAATACAGTCCCAGCGCCACGAGGACGATCAAAACGGAGAAAAATCGAACCTTGTCCGAAATCACGAATCGAGTCGGCGGTATCTTGAGTTCTCTAAGATTGCGCGGTTCAACGAGCGCCGGCAGGACGACCACAGCAAACAACGCGCAATTTATGTTGAGACACGTCAGCCACAGCGTTCCGTCCGATGGAATCAAACCAATAGTGTTCCACAGAAATGATTTCCCAATCAGAAATACATTGAACGGACGAATCACGTATCCGAGAAAATGATATATCAAATACAAAAATATCGGATGGTAAACAGGCATTCGCATTGACACGACAAATGCGAAGCACATCGCCCAACAAAGAAGATTAATTACCGCAATATAACCTACGATTTCCATATCAGTTCTTCGCCGAGCGAGTCTTTAGTCGATGATGCAAACGGGTCTTTCACGGGTTCCCATCAGCCAGCCATATACGCCTGCCATTTGTTCGGCAATAGAATTCCAGGTGAAATGGCGTTCAACCAGAGATCTGCCGTTCCCGCCCATCTTTTCGATCTGTGCATCGCTGACGTTGCAAAGGTCACCGAGAAACTCCCGCAATCCATCAATGGAGTTCAGAATTTCGAACGCAGCGTGTTGCGAGAACCCGATAGACAGATTGCACTCGCGGGTGAGCGCGACTGGCTTCCTGAAGGACCAGGCCTCGAGTGGCACCATCGGCAACCCTTCACTGAACGAAGGCAAGATCACGCAATCGCACGCCGCGTACGTTTTTGCCTTGTCGTCGCCGAATTGAGCGCCGATGAAATGGACGCCATCGGCGTCTATACCTTCGTTCACCATGCCTCGCAGTTGAGCGATATAGGACGGATCTCCCCATCCACCGATGATCAGGTTCCAGCGCTCGTTGACCGAGTCGGCGGTGACGCTTTCTTTCCAGGCTGCGAGTAGGTTCTCTACGCCCTTCTTAGGGTGCAACCGGCCAAAATAGAGCAATAGCTTTCTCGATGCGAAACCGGCGTTCCACCAGGACGGTAACCCGGGACTCTCATTGCTCGGAATCGTCACACCGTTATGCACGACAGCGATCGGTTGCTTGAGCCCGGCTGCACGGATCGCGTGAGCCTCTTCAAGATTGAGGGCGTGCAAGCAGGCCGCACGCTTCAAATGGCTACGTTCATAGGCGGCGAGCGCCCCCCACTTCTTCAACTTCGAACGATTGAGAATCCAACGATCGAGCATGCCGTGTGGCGAAATGATGTACGGCTTGCTTTGGCGCCGATGCCACGCGACGACGTCGGCAGACGGATGCATCCAGATTCCGTGCGTATGAATGACTTGTGCATCGGACGCCAACAACGCCGCACGCAGTGCCGGAGAGTAGCCCAGCATCGCCGGACCGACACGGTCGCACGTCGTCACCTGCGTGCCGTGCCATTGCGGAAGGTCGTCCTCCGTATGAGCGTCTTTCAGGGCGAACACGCGAGGCATGAATCCGGCGGCAGGCAGTTCAAGCGCGAGACCACGCATCGCGTCGAACAGCCCCCCACCCGTACGGGAGGCCGAGGCGGTCACAAACCCGACCTGATGGCTCGCACAACTTTCTGCATGGATGTCGGCCTGCAATTTCACGCCGCCTCCCGCAGCAAGTCAGAAAATCGCGGGTACTGATCCTTATAGCGCTGAACCGCACGATTGACCTCCTCCCGTCCGATGGTCGGGTCCTTGTAATCGAAGATCATTCTTTCTGCGACTCGTTGTACGTCGAAGGTGTCGATATCGTGGACACGTGCGCTGAGCCCGAGGTCGGTCATGATGCCGCTTGTCTTGGGTAAGTATGAAAGCGCAACCAGCGGCTGCCCCGCGAGCAGGCCGAAAATGCACGAGTGAAAGCGGCTCCCGAGAAACACCGCAGAGCCCGCGATGATTCCTCTTACATCCGCTACCGGGCGGTCCCTCTGATCCAGAATGACGAAATCCGGGTGCCGCGACGCGATCTCGCGCCCGACAGGTAAATCGGCGGCAACCTGGTTCACGATGACAACGCGGACCCCCAGCGTCTCATGCAGGATACTTAGCAGTTGGCAAATCTTGCGCACATACCGTTGCTTGGCCTCCGTCTGATCCGCCGCGAGAGGGAACGCCCATTCGATCACCGAAACGGCTATATACGGCTCATCCGGTTCAATGCCAAATTCCGTCTTGAGCAGTTCCCTGGCGGCCGGTGTCGATTCATGCCAAAACGCCAGGTCGCCGGTCCGAACAACACGCTTCTCCGGCAACGATAACGTTTGGACTGCAAAATTGTATGACTCGCTCTCTCGCACGCAAACCAGATTCGCCTTCGAGAGAATCTTCTTCGCAAACCACTGTCCGCGTCGTGACCTGATGGGACCGACGCTTTGCGGCGCCAATACGACCTTTGCTCCGAATCTGGCCGCGGCCCAGATTTGAATCAGGTTAGCGTAGTACGACGGGTTCGAATCTTCGAGATACCCGCCTGGGCAGCTAATAACAATGTCGGCATCCTTGAGCGCTTTAATCGCGCGCCGTTGTTCTCGCGGAATAAGAAGACCCAATGGCCATGGCCTTCCGAAAAGGACATAGCAGATCGTCGCGCCCTGGCGAACCACATTGCAAAGGCGCCGCCGCCACACGCTTCTCGACAGGCAATTGCCGAGGCGTTCATGCCATGTCACCTGAGGCAGGTGGCGACGCTGTGTCGATGGTTGATAAGCGATACCGCTGACTGATGCGCCCGGAAACGCACTATAGATTTCATCAATGCATACTTCGATCAGCGCCGCATCGCCCTTGTTGACGGCGCCGAAGACATTCGCCACAACGATCTTGATCACTTCCATTTTGAGAACCCGTTCGCGAAATTCAACACGTTTTCGGAAAACCGCAGCAAGTCCCAGTCAGGAAGATTCCATGGATACTTGCTTTTCATCCTGACAATATTGCTGCTATCGAGTAGTGCACGGATACCCAGGTCTATGTCGGACTCCGTCCCGTCGGTTACGAAACCGTTCTCGCCGTGCCTGACCAACTCATGAGCAGCCCCACAGCGATCCGTGCAAAGGACCGGTGTCCCGCATGCCAACGCCTCGTTCAGACACAGGCCCCACTGGTCATAATCGCTAAGGAGGACCAGGAACATTGCCAGCGACAGGAAGATCGGCATGTCGCGATTGGGGACAAGCTGCCTGAACATGACGGAATCCGATAGTCCCAAGCGGTCACAGTGCGCCCGCAGGTCCTGCTCCAGCTCTCCTGAGCCGATGACGAGCAGGCAAACCCCGCTCGCCCTCGCTTGCGAGCGTGCGTACGCATCGATCACCTTGTCGACCCGCTTGCGCGCAACAAGCCGCGAAACGCAAACGATATATTTCTCCGGCAAGCCCAACTGAACCCGGTATTCGGCTTCACGCTGACGAGCAACCTGGGCCGCCTGCCGAAAAAGACTGTTATCCACGACGTCGTAGCCGACTCGAATATTTTCCACGGGAATTCCCAGGAACTGGAAGTAGATGCTTTGGCGGCGACCAGCCACGATCGCACCGTCGTACATGCGTGCAAGCAATGCCTTAAAGAACTCGCGACCGGGTCGCCGCATGCCATCGTCGAACTTGCTGTCAGCGCAAAACACAATCCTCGGGTGCCGTTTGAGCAATCGGTAAACCAGTCCGACAACGGAGTAGTGGAAGTTGTATCCGATCGTCACGATCAGATCCGGCTTTTCCCGCGAGATTTCCATGAACAGTCGAAGCGAAAATTTCACGCTTGTGCGCTTTTCCCCCTTTCCTCCAAGATATCGCCATCGACTTTCCCACCGGTCATGCCCAACGCCATGGGCGCTACGATGAAGATAGTCTGCGGATTCGCGGCTCATCACCAAAACCTGAAAATCCACACCGTCGCGCGACAGACGATCGCCCATGTTTCTAAGGCGAGCCGAGTGATAGTCCCCGACACTACCCGTTAAGAACAGCACCTTCATGGCTTTTCTCGCTGTATTCTTGAGAGACTTCGTATTCACCAAACGCGACCAGAAATACATCGAGTCCGAGTAGGCAAATCGCAACGGAGACGAGCCCACCATGTCGAACGGCAAATAGCCCGATGGCGATAGCCCCAATCGCGGCAACGAGATAGGCAAAGGCAAACCGCATATGACGGTTGATCGCGATAACGAAGATGGAACTCGATTGCCATAGCGAGTTCGCGACCATCGAGAGCAGCAGCACGTCGAAGAGCGGCGCGTCGAAGGTTATGTGCTTTCCCGTCCACGCTGCATAGAATCGTCCACCCCACTGGCTCATCGCGATGCCCGCCGCGGTCGCCACCATGATTGTCACGAGTGTCAGCTTGCGCTTGATCTTCTTTACGTCGCCTTTTCGGCCGACAGCGAATAGCTTCGATACCTCTGACCACACCGAGTTGGACAGCAGGTTCATCATTTGCACGGCAACCCGGGTCAGCGTTCTCATCGTTGAAAACACCGCGACCTGCGCCGGCCCTAGCGCGGTCCCGATGACCCACAAGATTCCCTGAAAATTCAGCCCGTTGCTCAACGGAAACCCCAGGAACGCCAAAGACGGGATCAGTGACTTCTTGAGCCATCTCCAATCGATCGTGAGCGGGAACAAGGTCGCCCATGGGCAATATCGATTCTTAACGATCTGCTGTGCCACATAGCCGATCAGCCGTGCGGCGAGCATACCCAAGGCAACGGCAATGGGCGTCTTGAAGATCAAAAGCGCAACCAGTCCGAGCGTGAGCGCCATGAATCGGGTCACATTCAGGATGCCGACCGACAACGCGTAGCAATTGGCGCTGCGCAACGCAGCCGTATGAGGGCCATACATAACGCTTAAGCAGACGTCGCCGATAAGAATCAGCGCGACGAACCGCACCTCGTTCGACGACATGAACCGGAAGACATGAAATCCTCCTCCGAACGTCCACCATGCCAATCCAGACGCAATCAATACGGCAAAGACAAACAGCGCAACCGTCGCGGTGAGCGTCCGGTAGATGACCTGAAGGCGGTCGTAGTCCCCCACTGCCGCGCGTTGATCCATTTCGTTTGCCGCGACGGTGGACAAACCAAGATCGCTCAATGCCAGATAGGTGGGGATCGTCGAGATAAGGATCCATTCTCCATACTTCGCCGCACCCCATACGGACAGAAACAAAGGAACCGATACGACTTGCGCAAACACACTCACGGCCTGACCGAGGCCATGCGCGAAGAACGCCCTGACAATACGTTGTGCCGACATGCTGAACCCGTTTGTGTGCCCGACATGACCCACCTTTCATGTCAGGCTTTGCGATCAATGACGCGGCGCGTACTCGTACTGGTACGCATACTTGTACTTTCCATATGCGTAACCGCCGGTGTTCAACGGGAAGTCGTTGAACACCACCCCTTTCAGCGGACTGCCGCATTGCCGCAATTGCTTCACCGCCAATTCGACCTCTCTTACCGGGTTTGCGCCAAAGCGCAATACCAGTAACGTGACCCCCGCCAGCCGTCCGATAATGGCCGGATCCGTTACCGCCAACACTGGCGAGGTGTCGATAATCACGTTGTCGTATTCGGCCGACAGTTCCTTCAAGACCGCTTCAAAGTTCGGATGCAACAGCAGTTCTGCGGCATTCGGCGGCAGTTGGCCGGTAGGGATGAAGTCCAGGCCTTTGACCAGTTTGTCCTTCCGAATGATCGAAGTACGGTCGCCGCCTGAGCGGATAAGCTCGGTCAATCCGGATTCGCGTGTCTCCCCAACGTAACGGTGCAAATAGCCACGACGAAGGTCACCGTCGATCAGGAGAATCCGCTTGCCGGTGTTCGCCATCAAGACGGCCAGGTTGATCGAAATGAAGGACTTGCCGACGCCCGGTGCCGGGCCGGTCAGCATCACGACATTGTTCCTGGCATCGAACTCTGCGAATTGCAACGCGGTGCGTAAGCCGCGAATCGCTTCGACCGCAAGATCGTTAGGCGAGGAATTCGCCAACAGGGGAGCATCAGTCGCAGCTGACCGCTCGATACGTCCGAGCGACGACTGCTGATCGCTATGCGGAACCGTCGCATAGACCGGAAGGCCGAACCTTTCTTCCACCTCGTTCGGATCTTCGATGCCGCTGCGAAGCGCCTTGAGTCCAAACGCTGCGCCGGCTCCCAGGAACAAGCCGAGCGTCGTCGCCACCAGCATGATCAAGCCGGGCCGCGGCCATACCGGCACCGTATTGTTTTCGGCGTCATCCAACAGACGGACGTTACCTGTCTTGCCGGCTTTCAGGACACGAAGCTGTTCGACGTTGTTCAATAACGTCGTATAGATTTCCTGCGAGACCATCGCGTCCCGCGCCAAGCCCACGACATCCTGTTCGTTCGACGGGATCGCCTTCAGTCTCTGATTGAAGCTGTCGAGTTGCGCATTGACGGTGTCCAGTTGCCGATTAACCGCATCGACGTTTGGATGCTGCGGAGTAAATCGCTGAAGCAGTTGATCGCGCTGAAGCACAAGCTGGCTCTTCTGAACTTCCGCCTGCACGACTTCGTTCAACAACGTCTGGGCTTCCAGGGGAAGGTCGACGATGGCATTTTTTGTTCGGTAGTTGTTGTACTTGGTTTCCGCCTCTTTCAGATTTTCCTTGAGCCCCGGAAGCTGATGATCGAGGAACTGAATCATGTTGTCGGCTTCGGCGGATTTTCTGTCGATATTTTGTTTGACGTACAATCGCCCAATTTCATTCAGGACAGCTTGCGTCTTGCGTGGGTCGTCGCTACGCCAGACGGTACTGATGATTCCGGAGTCCTTGCCTTGCTCCGAGATGTTCAACGAATTCTGAAGGCGGTTGATGACGTCCAGCCGCTTGGAACGAACCAGCTGGAATTTGCTGCCCGGCCGGCCAACCAGGCGGCTCACCGTGATGGCGATGGGGCCGGCCGACGTGGTAGCCTGGATTTCCCGGCCGACCTCAGCATTTTCCACGACCAGGTCGCCGTCTGGTGAGAGAAGGTTGTACTTGCCGCCCAGTTGGGTAACGAGCGTCCAGATTGCGCCGTTATATGCCGACGGCACCTCCATCTTCGTCACCTCGATCGCTTCCGGGCCCCAAGCGTACGACGGCAAGTTGAAACGCGCAGCGGCGGAGACGGGCACAGGAAGATGCGATGCTAAAAACCGGCCGAGCAGCGGCAGGTATTTCGGTCTGGCGTCGATATCCAGATGCACCGCGTCGACGGTAGGGCCGAGAATCATGCGCGATCGCAGAATCTCGATTTCGGTGGTCGAGGCCGTCTTCAACTCGAACATGCTGGCCAGATCGCCCAAAGCGGAACCGATCGAATTGCCGTTCTCTTCAACCTGAACCAGAATATTCGATTCGTATGCCGGTTTGGCGATCAGCGCGTACACCAGGCCTAGCACCGCCATACCAAGCGCAAATCCGAGAATCACATTTCGATACTCCAGTAGCGAAGCCAAATGCTCCCCGAGGCTCGTACCTTCGTCGGGTGGTGAAGTGCGCTGGCTGGTCAGGAATTCATCTGCTTCTTGCATGTGCTTGGCTTAAATATGTTAGTTACTGAATGTGTGCCGATCGAACGGCCTCAATGGCTGGTTGCAACCACGTCCGGCGTGCGGCTACTCGTGACAAAGAGGCTTTCTCGTTTCCGACTCTTTATTCCATCCATTGGAAGTTGCAATCTTGGCCGCCCAAGCTCGCACGCCCTGTTCGATTGAATCCAGCGCGATGACGAATTCCGCACGCCCCCTTCCAAAGGGGTCGCGGACGTCAAAATTATCAAACTCACCCAAACGAAATATTCGCCCTCTCGACCACGGACTGAATCTTTCCACGTAACGCTTTTGCTCAAGGTCCATCACAAGCAGAAGATCCGCGCTCATGCAATGCGACCTCAACAATTGCCTCGCCCGATGATGTTCGATATCCAGCCCTTTCATCTGCATCAACTCGCGCGCGAGAGGATCGGCCTGCTGCCCCACCAAAGCACCTACACCCGCTGACTGCACAACGCAATTCGGCAATTCGCTCGCTAGCAACGCTTCGGCCATCGGGCTACGGCATATGTTTCCGATGCAAATAGTCAAAATGGAACGAATCATCGAGTCTTCCCGGTAACCTCTCGTTCAACGCTTAACCCACCCACCATCATCAACGTCCGAACGGAATGCATGTTTTGTTTGTCGAAGTAGCGGGCGAGTCCTGAAGCGATGCGAGATCCTTCGCATCGGCCGTCACGATTCCGCTTCGTGCGCTTTACGCAGATACCTGCTCTCCGTGTCGCTCACAGAAATCCGCGTATGCGACAGCCAGGCCATCCTCAAGCTCTGTCGTCGCCCTGATTCCGTGCGCATGCAAGCGCCGCACATCCAGCAGCTTGCGGGGCGTACCGTCCGGCTTCGACGGGTCAAAGCGGATTTCACCCTCGTATCCCACTACCCTGGCAATGCTCCGGGCCAGATCTGCGATCGACAAATCGATGCCCGTCCCAATGTTTATGTGCGATGTCGACGCTTCGCACTCCTGTTTCCATTCCTCGGACGCAATCTGCATGATCTTGACGGCCGCGAATGCCAGATCGTCCACATACAGCAGTTCTCTGCGAGGCGTTCCACTTCCCCAAACCATCACCGACGCCTGGCCCCGCACTTTGGCCTCGTGCATTCTGCGTATCAAGGCCGGCACAACGTGACTATTCTCCGGATGGTAGTTGTCGTCGGGGCCGTAGAGATTGGTCGGCATTACGCTACGGAAATCCGTTCCGTACTGCCGGTTATAGCTCTCGCAGAGTTTCAGCCCCGCAATCTTTGCGATCGCGTAGGGCTCGTTGGTCGGCTCCAGATAGCCCGACAGAAGCGCACGCTCCGAAATCGGCTGGTCGGCAAATTTCGGGTAGATACATGACGAACCGAAGAACATGAGCCTTTCCACACCCGCACGATATGCCTGGTCGATCACATTCGCTTCGATCATCAGGTTGTCGTAAATGAACTCGGCGGGATAGACCGAATTGGCCTTGATGCCCCCAACCTTCGCTGCGGCGAGATACACATGATCGATATCCTCGCTTTGGAAGAAAGATTCGACGGCATGCTTATCGGTCAAATCGAGTTCGTCCCGTTTGCGAGTGACAACGGTACAGAACTCCAGCGCTGCCAGGTGTCGAACAACGGCGCGCCCTACCATACCGTTATGGCCGGCCACAAAGGTCCTGATTTCTTTGCTCATTTTGTTACTCGTTGTACGCAAAGGTCGCGAAGCCTGCGAGCTTGACCAGGGCATCGCGTTTTGCCGCCTGGTAGTCTCCCTGCACCATTTCCTTAACCAGGCTCTCGAACGAGATTTTCGGGGTCCATCCCAGCTTCGTCTTCGCATTCGTGGCGTCGCCCAGCAAGGTTTCGACCTCAGTCGGACGAAAATAGCGTGGGTCGACACGCACAATCACGTCACCCGGCTTGACCTTGACCTCGGGTTTCTGAACCGCCTCCACGACCGCGATCTCGTCGACGCCTGAACGTTCGAAACGCAGGACGATGCCGAGCTCCATCGCGGCGCGCTCGACGAACGTCCGGACGCTGTGTTGAACCCCCGTCGCAATGACGAAGTCTTCCGCCTGCTCTTGCTGGAGCATCAGCCATTGCATCTCGACGTAATCGCGCGCGTGGCCCCAGTCTCGAAGGGCCGAGAGATTTCCGAGGTACAGACAGTCTTGCAAGCCAACGGCAATTCGCGAGAGCGCACGTGTGATTTTTCGTGTGACAAACGTCTCCCCACGTACCGGTGACTCGTGATTGAAAAGTATCCCGTTGCAGGCGTACATGCCATAGGCTTCCCGATAGTTGACGGTAATCCAGTACGCGTAGAGCTTCGCCACCGCGTACGGGCTACGCGGATAAAATGGGGTGGTCTCCCGTTGCGGGATTTCCTGGACGAGACCATACAGCTCGGATGTCGATGCCTGATAGAACCGGGTCTTCTTCTCAAGCGACAGGATGCGAATTGCCTCGAGGATACGTAACGCGCCAATCCCGTCTGCGTTCGCCGTGTACTCGGGTTCCTCGAACGAAACCGCGACGTGACTCTGTGCCGCGAGGTTATAGATCTCGTCCGGCTGCACTCGCTGAATAACGCGCACGATACTCGTCGAATCCGTAAGATCGCCGTGATGCAAGACGAACCGGCGGTCCGATACATGCGGGTCCTGGTAAAGGTGATCGATTCGATCGGTATTGAACAACGAGGCACGACGCTTGATGCCGTGCACTTCGTATCCCTTGTCCAACAGCAATTCCGCCAGGTACGATCCATCCTGCCCCGTCACACCGGTAATCAACGCAACTTTACGTGTCATGATTCAGCTCCATATCCAATATTCGCTATCGAGATCGTTCTCAACTATCCCGGTGCATTTCCAAGCGGCTTGCCAAATCGCGCGCCTGAAGCGATCGCAGCATCGAAGCAATGCCCGCATCGAATTACTTGGTCAGCACGGCGGCTGTCAGGCCAGCATTGACTGCGGGCAACAACAGACTCAACACGCGATTCAGCCGCACCAGGCCGTTGCCGTCGACGTAGACGACATCGTTCGGTTGAAGCTGAAACTGATTGGCGAGCACCATCGAAACCGGTGAGCGTGCATCAAGATGAAATACGTGCGGCTCCGCGTTCAAGGCTCCACGAATGACATACATCTGAGCGGCGTCGGCCGTATTCGAGTTGATACTGCCCGCTTGCGAAATGGCGTCGCTGAGCGAGAGCGAGCCGTCTCGCATGGGAAGGGCGGTCAGCGGCTTATTCACCTCACCCATCACATAGACGCCGTTCTGATCGCGAGGCAGTACACGCAGCAAGTCTCCATTGCGCAACATGATGCGAGACGGATTCTCACCGCGTGCAATCATCGCCGAGAGATCGATGCGGTACGAATTCGCACCCCGCACGAGCACCATGTGGCTCTGATCCGCAGTCGCACTAAAGCCGCCTGCACGACTGACCGCCTCGTACAGCGTCATGGGCACGTCATTTACCGGAACCGAACCGGGCACGCGCACTTCGCCGTCTACATACACCTGCTTGGAGCGAAACGACGCCACACTGACCGTCACCTGCGGATCGCGAAACACTTGCGCAAGCGCGGCGGTCAACTTCTTCTGCACGTCATCAGGCTGAAGGGAAGCAACGTGTATCTTTCCAACATAGGGAAACTGAAGATCACCGTTTTGATCCACGATATGCCCCGGTGCGGGGTCGTACGCCCGCGAGCTTGGCGTCGAAACCTGCGGCCCCTGGGCCTCCACCAGTTCCGGGTGGTCCCAGACCGTGATCTGCAACACGTCGCCAGGACCAATCAGGTACGGTGTCGGTGTTGCGAAGAGGCCGGCGTCCGCGGAGACGGAGGGAATCGTCGCCTGATTTCTTAGCTGCTTGATCAGATCGATCGTGATTTCCGTGATGGGCACGTCAGCCCGCTCCGGCGGATTCTTACCGCTTCCGGCACTAACCGGGATCGACGCCGGCGTTTGCATCCGCATGCCGGGTGCAACCGAACAGGCCGACAACGCAGCGCACGATGCCAGCAGTGCTAATGCTCGCAGGCGATAGGCCCGATTGGCGCGCTTGATCTTCTCGCGGCACTTTCCTGGTACCGTCACTAGAACAACTTCCGCGTAATTCATCCGTTAGCCCTAAACTCACATCGCTTTACGATGCATTATGAAAACGTCTACTTGTATCGACCGCACTGCTGCCTTCAAGACGCACTCAGTACACGTTACTGCCGACCAGCCCTTTCGCTACGGTCGCAAGCACAATCCGCATGTCGAGCACAAATGACCAGTTCCGCAGGTAATACAAGTCGTGTTCAACCCGCTTCTCCATCTTCTCAAGTCGATCGGTTTCGCCACGGAAGCCGTTGACCTGTGCCCAACCGGTGATGCCCGGCTTGATGCGATAGCGATGAATGTATCCATTCACCACTTCCTGATAAATTTCGTCGTGCTCGATCGCATGCGGACGCGGCCCTACGACCGACATTTCACCGCGCAGCACATTGATGAACTGCGGAAGTTCGTCGAGACTCGTGCGCCGCAGGAACCGGCCGACGCTGGTCACACGTGGATCGCCCTTGGTCGCCTGTGTAACTACACCCGCCTTTTCCATATGCGAGCGCATCGAGCGGAACTTGTAGATCTGGAAGACGCGACCATCCGCACCCTTGCGGTACTGCTTGAAAAACACCGGCCCACGCGACGAGAGCTTCACTGCGACCGCTATGACGATCATCGCCGGAGCCAGGGCAAGCAAGGCCACAGCGGCAAAGACACGATCGAAGATGTCTTTCTTCACCAGTGCGTGCGGCGGTAACGGCGACGCCATCAGGTTAATGGCAGGCGCCCCGATCAGATCGATCATGCCGCTGTCGAATAGCGCCACGCTCTGCACATCCGGAATGAAGCGCACGTTGACCAGTTCGTTGCGGAATCCGTTCACGACGCGCAGGATTATTGATTCCTCGGTGAGTGGCATAGCCAGCCACACCTCCTGCACATCGTTGGCGCGCACGTATTGCAGCAGTGCGTTCAGGTCGTCCTGTTGACCGTCGCCTCCCTCCACGCTTCCGCAAATCCTGCGCGAGTCGAACACCTCCGAAATGAGGAAACCATCGGAGGGCGAAGCGTTGATCTTGCGCAACACGTCCTCGCAATGCTTACCGTGTCCCACCACTACCACGTGGCGTAAATTCATCCCCGCCTGGCGTACTTCGCGTAGCACGCTGTACGTCGTCACCCGCAAGGCGATCAGCGCGCTACCTGTGATGCCCGTCCAGTACGCGAACCATAGGCGCGAGATGAAATCGGTGCGGTGTACGCAGAACATCAGCGCAAGGCCGCAAAGCTGCACGACAATCCAGGCGAGCGCCAGCTTGCCCACGAGGCTCACCATGGAACGTCCGCGCCACGAGTCGTACAACCCGAATACCGGGAACGTCGCGAGTGCAAAGGCCGCCGAAAACGTGATGAAAGCGGCATCCAGCCGGTTCTGCCCGAAATCTTCGTACCGTACGTGCGCCGCCAGCATGGCGCCGGCGACGATGAGGGCGACATCCACTAGCCGAGCGATCAAACCTTGTAAGCCAGGCATTTCGAGCCTCCTTCGATGAATACGAACTCGGTCAGACGCCGTTCAGGCACGCCCGTATGTGTCGTCAAAGCGCAGGATGTCGTCTTCGTCGAGATAGGATCCCGACTGAACTTCGATCAGTTCGAGCGGCAACTTGCCCGGGTTTTCGAGGCGATGACGCACGCCCAGCGGAATGAAGGTGGACTGGTTCTCGCACAGCAAAAACTGCTCTTCGCCACAGGTGACGCGCGCCGTGCCGCTCACCACAATCCAGTGTTCGGCGCGATGGTGATGCAGTTGCAGCGAGAGGCGACCGCCCGGCTGCACAACGATCCGCTTAACCTGAAAGCGGTCGCCGTGATCGATCAAGTCGTATGAGCCCCAAGGGCGACGCACCTTACGGTGCGTTTCAGCTTCTGGCGCCTGCTGGGCGCGAATTCGCGACACCAGGCCTTTCACGTCCTGCACGCGTGAGCGATCAGCTACCAGTACCGCGTCAGCTGTCTCCACCACCACGACATTAGTCACCCCCACACACGCAACCAGCCGCCCTTCCGAATGCGCGAAACTCGACGTCGCCCCTTCGAACACCACACGGCCGCGTCCGACATTGCCATCCCCATCCTTGTCCAGCGCATCCCACACGGCATCCCATGAACCAAGATCCGACCAGCCTGCTTCGAGCGGCACGACCACACCCGACGGCAGTTCCTCATCCGATCCGAGTCGTTCCATAACCGCGTAGTCGATCGAGTCGGACGGCGACTGTTTGAAGGCGTCGGCGCTCGGTCGAAAAAATTGACCTTCGTTTATCCCCTGCACGAACGCCAACGCGCACGCGTCACGCATCGCCGGTTGCAGCTTGGCAATGGTCTCGAGCCATACGCTTGCTCGCACCACAAAAATCCCGCTGTTCCACCAGTACTGTCCCGACGCGAGGTACTGCGTAGCAAGCTCCAATGCGGGTTTCTCCACAAAGCGCTCAATCCGCTGAGCACCTGCGCCGAGATCAGCACCCAGCTTGATATAACCAAAGCCGGTATCAGCCCGCGTCGGCGGCACGCCAAGCGTGACAATCGCGCCGGCTTGCGCGTACTCCATGGCAAGCGCAACAGCCCGCTGAAACGCAACGACGTCGGCAATTGCGTGATCTGCCGGCATCGCAATCACAATCGCGTCCTCACCGTCCGCACATGCCACTGCAGCAGCGAGCGTCAACGCCGGTGCGGTGTCGCGCCGCATCGGCTCGACTACGATGCGCGCATCGATGCCGCTTGCGCGAAGCTGTTCCGCCGTCACGAACCGGTGTTCGTCCCCGCACACGATGATCGGCGCGCATGCCACACCCGCCTCGGAAGGGAAGCCCTTCATGCGCCCAACGGTTTCCTGCAGCAACGAGTCGGGGCCAAGCACGCCAATCAGTTGCTTCGGATATTGCTCGCGCGACATCGGCCACAAGCGCGAACCGGCTCCACCGGCCAGAACGACCGGCACGAGACGCGCTGACGCCCTCAATCGGCCGCTACGATCTTCTTCCTTGTGGACTGGCTCGCTAGCGCCGTTGTCTTGGCCGACTTCATCTTTCAACGATGACACGATAAGTACTCCTATTCTCATGCGCCGGCGAGCCGACAACGTGCGCTCAATCGATAGAAACTACGTGGTCAAAGGTCCTTTCAACTCTGAGACGTCGCTGGGCACCGAGCCACGGGTGCGCAAGCGATATTCCGAAGGCGTGAGACCCATCCGTTTGCGGAAAATCTTCGCAAGCCGGTCACCGTTGATCCACCCGCAGCGTTTCGCAATCCTGTCGATGGGAGAATCCGTCTCCGCCAGCAACCGGGACGTCATCTCCAGACGGGTCCGCAACAGGAACTCCGAAGGTGTCACGCCAATCTCCTGCTTGAAACACCGCAGGAAGTTCCGCTCGCTCATCGCCGCCACCCGTACCGCTTCGCTCACGGAGATGGGCCGGCCACAATTCTCTTTTAGCCACCGCGCCGACGCCCGCACCTTCTCGGCCCGGGTCGGTGTACTCGAATCCGACAATACCGATGCGACGATCGGGGAACCATTGAGCGAGAGACGCCCAACGGCTTCCCGCGCAACGTCGATGCCAAGATCGCGCTTGACCAGCATCAGCGCCGTCTTGGCCGGCTCATAACGATCGGCGTCTTCGTGCACATCGTCATCCGCAATCCCAGCCGGATTCGGCGGCCAGCCGTTCGGGCTGTGCGACTGTCCCGAACTGACAACACCTGCGGCCTCCAGCAGCAAGCGCCCCTCGCCAATCGGCTTCACCACCTCGCTCAACGGCAGGACCTCCCGGAGCCATCCCACGACTCGCTCGTCACGCGCCGCGTTTTGCGCGCCCTCTCCGCCCACGATAAACAGAGCGTCAAAGCCGATGGCGTTTCGTGCATCGCAGGCGTATGTCCAGACGTTGATCGATGAAGAACACGCCACGTTGCCCCCGTCGGCCGAGTAAAAACGGACGTCATACAGCACATCCCCTCTCGATCGGGCAACGCAGATCTCGTTTGCCACCTGGAATACCTCTGGGATCACACCAGCCGTGAGCAACGAGAATCCTTCGAACAACACAACGCCAATGTCTCGAACCGTGCGTCTTCGCCTCTTCCCTGAGGCAGACGCCGCTCCGTTATCCGGATTGTCGAGACCTGCATACACCATAGAACTCCCTCAGCGTTAAGCGGTTTAGCGACGTCTCATTCGCAACGATAATTCTTGCGAGTTGCAGCGCATCATACATAGACCGCCAAATGACGTAACGTGGCTGACGGAAAGCGCCAACATGTTGGCGGATTAGCCCACAGGACCCCAGGTGGTCGTTCACGCCATGCCGTTCGCGCCACTCATGGTTTTGCTTAAGGACACACGCTAAGGCGCTGGACACGCGGCTGCGCGGACTATGCGTGGCTGCTGAACGTTGCGTGAACACTCACCCGAAGATGTGCTTATGCTCTATGCGGGGCAATTTTTCCGATGCGGTAATTAATGCATCGGCCGCGCATAAGCCGCGTCGTATAGGAAGAAGACTGCTAGCGCTAGTCCGCCAACGGCATCACGGATCCGGAAAATATGCGGCATTGCAATAGGTGTGTAGCGTTTGCGCCGCATGGCGTTCTACTCCACTGATTTGGCGGAAACGAACCCAGGCAGCCTGGTAAGATCAAGCGTCATACGCAGTGCTTTTCGCTGCCTTTCTGTTTTCAGCCTGATCGCCGTCATGACCATTAAGGTTCAACACACATCGATTCGCGACGTCAAGCTGATCGAGCCACACATCTCCAGCGACGCTCGCGGCGCATTTTTCGAAAGCTTTGACCAACACGAGTTCGACGAAAAGGTGGCGCGCGGCTACACCTTCTCCCAGGAATACCACACTGTTTCGCCCAACAACGTCCTGTACGGCCTGCACTATCAGATCCAGCGCCCGCAGGGCAAACTGATCCGGGTCGTATCGGGCGAGGTGCTCGATGTCGCTGTCGACCTGCGACGTTGGTCGACCACATTTGGCCGCTGGGTCAGCGCACGGCTATCGGCAGCGAATTGCCATCAGCTTTGGATACCGCCCGGTTTTGCGCACGGTTTCGTGGTGCTATCGGAAGTCGCAGAGATTTTGTGCAAGGCCACCGAACGCCGGATTCCCGAACACGAACGGACGTTGCAGTGGGACGATCCTGACGTCAACATCGCGTGGAATCTCGACCGCCCTCCGCTTCCCGCCCCCGGGAATGTGAAAGGCGTCAGCTTCAGTTCGGCCGAAGTCTACTAACGGCGCCGAGCTGTTTCTCTTCATCACCGTATGGCGAGGTCGCCCAGGGTAGCGTATTTCCTCTACCGGCGCACCGGAACGACACTCTGCTTTCCTAACCAATTCGCCCATCCCCGCCAACGTATTAGCCAATTCAGCCATGCATTCATGTTGTCTGGATTCTGTGTGTAGCATGGCCGCCGAACAAGCACCGGCGCTATCGCCGGAGGAGGTCACCATCTTCGGGGGATGCTCAGATGGCAGGTTATCCGGCTCGCGACTGGCAGCATGCCGCGCAATCTCAGGTCATGCCGAACGGCTGCCCAGTGAAGCGCATTGGCATTGTCCTGTTTAACGGCTTCGCATTGCCCGACGCAGCCGCGGTCGCAGAGATCTTCCAGTCAGCCAATGCCGTGGGCGAGACTACCCGGAGTTCCCTGGTTCGATACGAGGTCTGCCTGTTGTCGGCCACTGGCGGCAGGATATCGAGTTCCTCGTCCGCCTTGCTCTCGACCGAGACGATCGGCACGCGTCATGATGGCGACCATTTCCACGCACTGTTCATCGCAGGCGGCACGGGTGTGCATGCCGCGCTTCGCGATGGACGCCTCGTCGACTGGCTGCGGCGCACTTCCCCCTGCGCGGAAGTGATATTTCCAATCGCCGAAGGACGCCTCCTGCTCGACGCAGCCGGGTTGGGACCGACCGCAGCCGATCCGCGTCGCGGCGCGCCACGCACTCAGGTGTTGCATGACGGACTAAAATCCCGGCCGTCTCCCGAGATTATCCATCCGCTCCATGCTGCGCTGGCGGTAGTCGAAAGCGATCTCGGCGCCGGAATCGCACACAACATCGCCAGCGGTATCGAGCCGCTGCTGGAAACGCAGTTCACGGCGATCGTTTGCCGAAACGCATCAGTCGGTGTCAGCGAGAAAATACGCAGCTCGGCACGTTGGCTCGAGATGAATGGTGAACGCGCAATCAAGATCGATGACGTCGCCAAAGTCGTCTCTATGAGTTCGCGCAACTTCCTCCGGCGCTTCAAGACGGAAATGGGCGTGACGCCCTCTGACTACCTTCTGTTCGTCCGGCTGGACATGTGCTGCCGCCTGCTTGCTGAAAGCGATCTACCGGTCGACAAGGTAGCGCGACGCTGCGGTATTGGCAGCGGCGGGCGTCTCTCGAAGCTCTTTCGCAGATATCTAGGGACCACGCCGACTGAGTATCGCTTGATCAAGCGCCGGTCGACTGCGTCAGCATAACGTTTCGGCGCTCGCCGTGTGGGCATGTACCCAATGATCCACAGTTATTCGAAACCCAGCCGATGACTGAGAATAGGCGCACAGAAGAGTGCGACCGCGCACCCGATCGCTTTGCCTTCGAACTCTGCAGCCGCGACGCGCGCCCGATACAACTGCGTCAGTAGATCGAACAATTGCGGAAAGCAATACAGCACCGCAATCGCAATGAAGCATCTTTCGACCGCCGCGATGCGCCAGCCCTTCGAGACGGCGACGGCCGCGCCCATAATGCGCAGTACGCCAAACATCACAAGTGCGCCCACCGCTGCTTGTTCGCGGATCAAATATGCCGGAAGAAACTCATCCATCTCTTGCACATCCATGACGTCGTCAGTTGCAGAATCGGAGTGGCGGGCTATAGCTACCCCGAATTACACGTCGTTGCGGCAGGTTGTGTAACTTAGGATAACAAACGTTTAATCACAAGCAATTAGACACATGCTTTGACAGACGCTTAGCTGCGCAATCGACCACCAGATGGTATCCGGCTGTGATCACGCCGGGCACGGAATGGCTGAATCCACCATCATGTTGACGGATACAGCAATGCTTTACCGAAAGTGCGTTGCACTGAGCCGAGACGATCGTCAGCAGTCGGTTCGCCGGAGAGCGTGCGGGTAGTTCAGGAAGTAGCGAAAGCGGGGTACGAATGGCCGTGACATTCCAAGGCGTGGATATGCACGAGGGACTGGTCGGTGTTCACTGGCTTCTCGAGACAGATCTTCGCGCCGCGCTCAATCCCGGAGAGAATCGCCTTTTCCGACGTAAGCGGTGTGACGCACAGGATGACTGGCGTTTCGGACCTATGACGGGAGAGATAGCACAGCGTATCGTATCGAGCGAAATCCGGAGCGGCCCAATCGAGCATGACCAGGTCAATGGACACCTCTCCCAGCAATTCGCGTAATGCTTTGTCGCTCACCACGCCAAAACAGATGTGCCCGGCGGATGACAACGTTTCGAGTGCGCAATCAAGTGCTTTGAGATCGGATTCTAGTATCGCGATTTTCATATGAACATGGGCGGCCGCTGAGCAGCGACGAGGGCAGTTCGGGCGCGCAGCTCCATGAACTTCCCTTGCCGCGCAATACAGAACGGCGGGGATACTTTGACGACCGGAGTCTACGCGAAAATGCGCGACAAGAATGCCAAAACTTGAAAAATCCGGGAAGATTTGACAATGACACGTAAAATTGCAGGGGAGCCGCGATCTAACCTTTCTTCGCCCCTGCGACAGGTAGACACGTCGATAAATACGCGCTGTTAGCTCGTAAAGGGTCACGGAATCTCTACGATGTCATCAGGCCCGCCACCGTCGAGACGATCCCCAGCGGCAATGCCACAGCCGCCAACAGCGCCATGCGCCGCAGCAATCTTGCCCTCGCGGTTTCCCTTTTGCCACGGGCACGATACGGCTGAAACTCAAGGGAGACCCATCCGCGACTATGTCTTGCGCCCGCCCATAAGGCCGATTGAAAGCTGAATACGAGGTAAACAAGAACCCACGCAAAGCAAAGCTTGGAGAGAATGGAAAGAGTGATATTCATGTCATCCCGTGCTGTGTGGTTCGCTCACAAGACGAGCGTAGGCTAAGCAGATCATGCAGCGTACGCTGCAATGCAGCACGTTGGGTAGGACAACGTTTGGGCCTTATCCGCCGCCTTTCTTTCCATCCATTTGTGCGGGGTCAGCCTTAGCCGCCGGTATCGGCAAGCGGGAACATGGTATTGGCTGCGGACGTCGGGATCGGGCCTTCTCTTTTGTCGTGTTCAGTCAATAGCGTGGCCTCTTCCGCCGCTCACGTCGCCGCGCAATTTTTTCACACTATGATCGCGTCGGACCTTCGAGGTTCAGCGTGTCGGCCGAGACTCTCCCAGAGTCTTTGCCCACTTCCCCACGAGCCGACCAGCCTTCGTTCTGCAGTCGACTTCGCGCAAGCCGCTCTGTTCAACGATTGATGGGCCGTTCCGACCGAGTCAATTTCATGATGCCTTTGTCATCCTATCCCAGCATTGGCGCGCAGGCCGAATTCCTGACCTATCTCGTGGTGTCTCAATTGGTTAAGCGTCATCTGAGCGGCGGATGGCTCACGGTCGAGCATCTGGTCGAATCGACCCATCTCTGGATGCATGTTAACGGCCACTTCATCGGCCTGGTGCAACGTGTTTCTCTCGCCAGCCGTGCCAAAGATCTGGCAGCTCGTGTGGCGAACGTCAGCGCAGAAGCGTTCGATGCCAAAACATTGGGCAACGCGTTTCTGGATCATCTGAATCTCAACTATCGGTCTCAGGCCGTAGCCGAAATCTATAGCAATTGCGTGGCCTTGCTCATCCACGAACGATTCTCCGTCGGTGATGGAAGGGCACCCGACGATCTGTAGGCGTTCCGCCCTCTTTCGTTCTGCGATACATTGCGATACAGATACTCTTAAGCGTCGCATGCTGCCAAATGCGTGGTCTCGTCCGCCACGCTCACCGCGGTCGGTCCCTGTCGATCTATGATCGTGTCTGGTCATCTCAGGGGCTACCCCCGTAGCGCCCGCTGAGCCTTCGCCTGCCGCCTCCCAGGGGCGAGCAGGCCTTTTTTCAGCTTCAGACTGCCGGTATGCGGGTCGACCCGCCGCGCGAAAGCAAAGATCGCCGCAATACCTACGGCACAAATGACGGAAGCGGCAATCAGCATACGGCTCTCTTTAAATAGGTATGCGAAGCGGTATCAAAACGTATCATGGTTCATCGCCTCTCACATCGGCGCAAACCGTCAACGTCCTGGCTTGAGTAGCCACCCAGTATCTCCTGGTGGAATTAAATCGTATTCATAGGATTGCATATCGTTTTACGGGAATCTGGATTGGATATATAGAAAGATGGCTCGTCTTGCCCGGCCAACACGTGGTCCGTAGACGCCGGTGCGTCGATCTCGCCCGCTTGCCAACCTATACTCGAATCATGTCGATGTGGTCCATTGACTCATCCAGGGGGTTCTCTCAGGAACACCGCCCCGGCGAACCTACCTCCTGGATGCTTTGCCTGCCGCACTTCTGTCCGGCAGGCTTTTTTTTGTTCTCTCCACGCTGAAATTGCCCACTCGGAGCAATCCCACTACCTCCTGATTGAGACAAACCGTGTCTCAACACGACGGCCAAACCCAGAAATCGAATGGGACAGCAGTTGTCCGAAGTGGTCGATATCTTCTCGCCTTGCCGACTTCGCGTGATCGGGATGAACCGAACATTGCCAGGTGAAGCAATCTGGCTCCAGGTCAGCCAGAGGTCACGCAATCTTTAGGGAAGATCAGATGGAATGTTTTTCCGCCGTTCGAAGCAGCATGATGCCAAAGCCACCCGTGTTGCCGGACACCCGCACTATCAAGCACATTGGCATCGTCTTGTTCAATGGCTTCGCGCTGCCTGAAACCGCGTCGATCATCGAAGTCTTCCAGTCGGCGAATACGTTATCCCATGCCGGCCGCAACGGCGCGCCTCGCTATGAAGTCTGCCTGCTGTCCGCCGCTGGTGGGCGGATCGCCACGTCCTCGTCCGTCTTTGTCTGGACCGAAAGTATGGATGTGCGTCATCGCGCAGACAACCTCCGTGCACTCTTCATTGCCGGCGGAGTGGGTGCGCGCAATGCAATGCGCGACGAACGCCTGATCACGTGGTTACACCAGACGTATTCGTGCGGCGAGCGGGTATTTCCCATCGCCGAGGGCCGCTTGCTGCTCGAAGCGGCCGGATGTGCGCAACCCTTCACCCGCGGCCGCTCTTTCGAGCACGCCCAACCCGTCAAGTGGAACAACCAGGGGGACGACCGCTTTGCGACACCCACACGTCCTCTGCATATCGCGCTCGGCGTGGTCGAGGAAGATCTGGGCGCCGAGATTGCACGCCAGATCGTCGACTGTGTCGCGCCGCCCATGGAGACACCGTTCACCGCGAGTGTGGGGGACAGTTCGTCGGTCAGGGTCAGCGAAAAGATTCAGGCAGCGGCGCGATGGCTGGAGGCAAACGGTAACCGCTCCATTGCGATTGATGACGCAGCACAGGTTGCCGCCATGAGCGAGCGCAATTTCCTGCGGCGCTTCAAGGAGGAAATGGGGCTAACGCCATCCGACTATCTTCTGCATGTGCGCCTCAACATGAGTTGCCGCCTACTTCTCGATAGCGACTTACCTGTCGACAAGATTGCGCGTCGCTGCGGCATCGGCAGCGGCGGACAGCTCGCGAAGCTCTTCCGCAAACATCTCGCAACAACGCCGACCGAGTATCGCGCATGCGCGCGGGTCTTGCGTCATTCCTGATCGAATCGATCGTTAGTCCACAGGGACACGATTTGACTCGATCGATCAGCAAAATGCTATCCATCACTTAGCCTGGAGGTCACATTCCCATGTCAGTTCCGTCACGCTCGTTTCGCTTCGACACAATGCCCACACTCGACATCACACACCGCAACCACGGAAGCTTGCGCATTGCGTTGCGACTATGGGGATTCGACGAATCCATCGTGAAAGCGCGGATGAATGAATTGCCCGCGCTAAACGGCTTGGTGTCCTGGGAGATCGCCCATAGCCCAAACGCCGAGGGCGCCGATATGGTCCTGCACCTCGTCAATCCCTCGCGCCCGGCGCCGGGCGCATTCTGCTGGAACTGTCTGGGCGCGAACCGCGCGATGGTGCGGTCGTTGGAAACGTCACGCACTGAAATGGTCCTGTTCGCCGGCACCGCCGATCAGTTGCCGCGCCGTCGCGCCGGACATTGGGCGGTAGCCGGCAGCTTGCCTACGTGGGTTGCGCTCCACACATTGTTCCGATCGCACTTAGAATGTCACCTGATGCTGCGGGCGTCAGCACAACGTAAACAAGAACGAGAGCACAAGATTAATGACCGATAGCCTTGATGAAGCAATTCTGCGTGTCCTGCCTTCAGAGCGTGACAGTCCCCCCTGGATGGCAACACCCAGCGTGATCGAGCGGCTGGAAGAGCGCGGGCACCGCATCCCTTATCCGAAGAAAGTGCGCCGCCGGCTAGAGGGGCTGCAGAAAGACAAGTTCGTTCTTTCGACGACATCCGGCGGCCGCGAAATTCTCTGGCAGCGCAAACAATGGATGCATGGCGCGCGGGACAGTGCGAGCCTGATGTCGGCCGCGGAGGCCGTGGCCTTCCACATCCTGCAGCGCTTTGCGGGCAACAAGCTGCCGGACGCTGTGACCAAGGATATCGAGCCGCTCTTCAAGGCGGCCGAGTTGCGCATGTCGCAGGAGAAGATCGATAACCGGGTGTATCGGGCGTGGCCGGACAAGGTGGACTCCGTCGACGGTACGTTCGCGCTGATTCGCCCGAAGCTGCGCGAGGATATCTTCCACATCATCGCCACCGCGACGTTCTTCGAACGGGAGGTGCTGTTGAAGTATCGCCCGGCAGGCAAGACCAACGATGAAGACGTTAAAGCGAAGGCGCTCTGGCCGCTGGCACTCGTGGAGTCCGCCGGCGTCATGTATATGGTCGCCCAGGACCCCGCCTTCATTCCGCGCAAGGACAAGGGCAAGAGCCAGTGGCTACGGAGCCTCTACCGGCTCGACCGGATCATCGAAGCCGTCGAGTCAGGTAAAGACTTCGCGTATCCGGACGATTTTAAGCTGCGCACTTATATCGAGGCCGAGCAGGCATTCAACTTCTTGACCGAACCGCCGGTGCATCTAAGCATCGCATTCGATGGCAACGCCGGCAACCACCTTAAAGAAACGCCCATGTCGCTCGACCAGGCGCTCGAGGTGTTGCCTGATGGCCGGTTGAAAGTGTCCGGCACGGTTGTTCCCAGTTTGAAACTGCGCTGGTGGTTGCGCTCGCTGGGTGCCAATGTCGAAATCCTCGCGCCGGCGTCGTTGCGCGAGGAATTCGCCGCGGATTACCGCAGGCTGGCGGAACGCTATCAGCCATAAAGCAGGAGCCGTCCCACTTCACTCAAGAGCGGGCGCGCATCGCTTCATTCCGTCTGCTCGCGCAAAACGTCATCAAGCGCGATCAGTGTTGCGAGCGCACCGCCCTGAATCCCCACGCCACATGCCGGATCAATCTGCGGTTCGCGCACATTGATGCGAATGACACGCGGCCCGTGTCGTTCGCTGAAACGGCGAATCGTCGGAAGCGCGGTACCCGCGCCGAGTTCGACCACCACGAGCCGCTTCACCGATGGAATCCAGCGCTGCAGGCGCACCTCCTGCTCGTCGGTTCGCTGCGATAACCAGCCGGTGTCCCAGAACATCAGAATGTTGGGCCGCGCGAGCGCGCCGCATTCGGGGCAACGTGGCAGTTGACCGGTAAGACGGCACGCCAGCTCATCGACCTGTGGAACAAAATCCGTGGCAGGCCAGATACGCGAGCAGCACGGCACCGTGCATTGAAGAGAGTGAATCGAACCGTGGCACTCGGCAACGCGGTTCGCGGCGAAACCCGCACGCTGGAACTGACCGTCGACGTTGCTGGTGAAAACAAAGCCGCCATGCTCCATACGGGCCACCCAGCGTTGCAGCACGGCAAAGCCCGCATGAGGCTCTACCTCGCGATAGAGGCTCAGACGGTGTCCATAGAAACCCCACGCGAGCGTCGGGTCTTCGTCGAAGGCACTCGGATTGGCCATCGATTCGAAACTGCGTCGCGCCGCGGCCAACGCGGGATAGGCGCGCCACAAACCTTCGTTACCGCGAAAGTCCGGCAACCCCGAGTCCACGCCCATGCCCGCACCGGCAGTCACGAGCAGGCCATCCGCGTCCCGCAGCCAGTCGACGGCTTGTCTCAACACATTGGTCTGTTTCTCCAACACGTTCTGATCTCCCTCTAATCCGGGCAAGCAGCAGCCGTTTGGGCATCGCGGCGCACCTTGTCGATGTACTTGCCGAGCGCCACTGTCGACACAATGCCCACGGCAAAAACGATTGCGAATGCCGCGAGGCTTTCGAGCGGAGAGGTGTTGTTGACCATAGCGGTTCCTTTCACATGAGTACCTTGCCGACTGCCGTGTTTTCGTTGCGGCATCCGGCGAACCTGCCGTCGCATCGACGGTTGTGTGAAGAGGATGATAAGCACGGTTCGGGACACATCGCGTCCCGATCGTACATCGCCGACGCGCTCGAGCTCGGCCTGAGATCTCGGACAGGATGCCGCCAATGAAAAATAAGCTGTCCCGCGATGGGCAATTTATATATATGGGGCATGTCCTAAAGTCCGTGCCTGCCATGCCGTAATAAGTTGAAGAGGACAAGCCGAATAAGTCCGCCCCTTGAATCAGGGCCACAGGGTGTGCGCGGCAGGGCTTCGACGCATTCGAGCATCAGACGGGTTCTTGTCACGATCTCCCGTCAACCTGCATCAGCATCGCTGGCGCATTCCCTGACACACGCTCACCGCCAGCCACGCATCAGCAATTCGTCATGCTGATGACACAGTCACAAGATTCGCAATCGCTTTCGACATGCAAACAGAACGCCCACAGCACATAGCACTTCCCGCCGCAAACGGCCTTGAAGCTCAACCCGTCACGGCCAGCCTCTCTCGCGGCCAGCGAGCCATGTGGTTTTTGTGGAGCCTGAATCCGTCCGGTGCGGAATATGGACTGCCCATGGCCTGGACGATCCGCCATGCGATCGACGTCGATGTTTTTCGCGCTGCCCTGCAAGACCTGATCGACCGACACCCTGTCTTGCACACGACGTATGCGGCGCCGCAGGGCGAGCCGGTCCAGATGATTCATGCCCACGGCCGGCCCGACTTCCTGCACGAGGACGCCTCGCAGTGGGCGCCCGCCGAACTGCATGCCCGCCTGACGCGAGAGGCCGACGCGGGATTCGATCTGAAAAGCGGAGCAGTCTTTCGCACTCGCCTTTTCTCTCGTAGTCCCGACGAACACGTGCTGTTTTTGAACAGCCATCACATCGCGAGCGACACGTGGTCGCTCATCGTCATGATGGAGGAGCTGGGACTGCTGTATCAGGCACGTGTCGCCGGAAAAACCGCCGAGCTGCCGCCCACCGGACTGGCTTATGTCGACTATGTCGAGTGGCAACGAAACATGCTCGACTCTTCGCTGGGCAATCAGCATTGGGCGTATTGGCAGACGGAACTCAGCCGGCTCCCGGTGCTGGACCTGCCCACGGACCGGCCGCGCCCACGCGTGCAGACCCATGTCGGCGCCGGTCATTCGTTCGAACTCGACGAAGCGCTCACGCAGCAGATCCGGGCACTCGCGCGTGACGAGGACGTGACGTTCTACACCGTGTTGCTCGCGGTATTTTACGTGCTGCTGTACCGCTATACCGGTCAGGACGACATCGTTGTCGGTTCGCCGCGTTTCGGGCGGCCGCCGCAAGGCTACGAGCGCACGGTCGGCTACTTCGCGAGTCCGTGTGCGTTGCGGGCACGGCCAGACGGCGACGGCACGTTCGCTGATTTCCTGAAGCACGTCCGCACCGTACTGGTCGGTGCGAAGGAACATCAGGATTTCCCGTTTCCGTTGCTGGTGGAGCGGCTGGGCGTAACGCGAGATACCAGTCGAAGCCCGGTTTTTCAGGTGTCGTTCACGTATCAGAAGTCCCATCTGGCGCATATGCGAGGCGTGGCTGCCGCCCGCATGGGCCTGGGCGGCGCCTCGCTCGAGCTGGCTGGCCTACCCTTGGAGTCGTATCCGCTGGAACAGCACGGCGTCAAATTCGATCTCGACTTCGTGGTCGAAGAGGTCGACGGCCGGCTACGCGCCGTGTGCTGGTACAACACCGCGCTTTGGGACGCTGAGAGCATCGGATATCTGGTCGATCATTACCAGGCGCTAATCGCGAGCGCCGTCCGCACGCCGCTAGAAAAGCTTCAGCACCTGTCGATGCTAACCACGCAAGAGCGCACTCGTTACGCGGTCTGCAACGCTACCGAAACGCCGTTCCTGCAGACCCCCGTGCATCGGCTCTTCGAAGGACTGGCAGAGCAGATGCCGCAAGCCGTCGCGCTATTGCACGAAGCGGGGGCCATCTCCTATGCGGAGCTCAACGAGCGCGCCAACCGGCTTGCCCACTATCTGCACCATCATGGCTTGAAGCCGGGACAGCCGGTGGGTGTGAGCATGGAGCGCAGCCCGGAACTCGTGGTGGGCATCCTCGCCGTATTGAAGGCGGGAGGCGCCTACCTGCCGCTCGATCCCGCGTATCCCGCGGAGCGTCTCGCGTACATGCAGGACAATTCGGGCCTGACGTTGCTGCTTACGCATCGGCGTTCCGCCACGCTGGCGCCGGGTGCAAATGTGCGAAGGGTGTGCGTCGATGCGCACGCGGCAGACATCGCAGCCGAGTCCGCACACAATCTGGACTCGCCGTCGAAGCCGACGGACCTCGCATACGTCATTTACACCTCCGGCTCCACTGGGCGTCCGAAGGGTGTGATGCTGGAGCACTACGGGTTGTCGAACATGGTGCAGGCGCAGATCAGCGCGTTCGAGATCGGCCCGAGTAGCCGGGTCCTGCAGTTTGCGTCGCCTAGCTTCGACGCCTCCGTCTCGGAGATATTCACAGCGTTGTGCGCGGGTGCTGCGCTTTGCCTCGCGCCGAAAGCGGACGTCATGCCCGGTTCCGCCCTGATCAACACGATCGCCCGCCACGCGGTCACGGTGATCACACTGCCGCCATCGGTGCTGGCCTTGTTGCAGCCGGAAGACGTGCCGACCCTGCGCACTGTCGCAGCGGCAGGCGAAGCATGCAGTCTTGAGATCGTCAAACGATGGGCCCACGGGCGCCGCTTTCTGAACGCCTACGGGCCGACCGAAGCAACGGTCTGCGCGACCATGGCTCATCTGCCGGCAGATACGAAACGCGTCTCGCTCGGACGCCCTATTGCAAACACGAAGATCTATCTGCTCGATGCGCACTTGCAGCAAGTACCGGTCGGCATAGCGGGTGAGATTCATATCGCAGGCGTCGGTTTGGCGCGTGGTTATCTGAACCGCCCTGACCTCACGGCCGAACGCTTTGTCGCCAATCCGTTTGAGGGTTCGGACTCGCGCATGTACAAGACGGGGGACCTTGCCCGTTATCTGCCCGACGGCACGCTGGAGTATCTGGGGCGTCTCGATCACCAGGTGAAGATTCGCGGCTTCCGGATTGAGTTGGGCGAAGTCGAGGCCGTGATAACCGGGTGTGCCGGCGTGCGCGAAGCGCTGGTGATTGCGCGCGGCACGGCGGGCAATGCGCCGTCGCTGCTGGCCTATGCGATTGCGCACGACGCGAGCGCCACGACGGCCAACGACATCCGCACCCATGCGCAAGGAAAACTGCCGGAGTTCATGGTCCCGTCGGCGATCATGCTACTCGACGCATGGCCGTTGACGCCGAACGGCAAGATCGACCGGGCCGCATTGCCCGATCCAGGCGAGCGCGTAGCCACGCAAGATATGCTCGCGCCGCGCGATACGCTCGAGCAGCAGATTGCCGATGTGTGGAAAACGGTTCTGCAACTGCAAGCCGTAGGCATCGACGACAACTTCTTCGAGGTCGGCGGTCATTCGCTCGATCTCGTGCGCGTCGAAATGGAGCTGGAAAAAGTATTGGGGCGTAGCGTAGCGACGATGGATCTGTTCCGCTTTCCGAACATCCGCACGTTGGCGGACTATCTGCGTGACTCATCGCAGGAACAAAGCGAATCTGTCTCGCGGACACATGTGGTTCAACCAGCGCGAGAAGCGTCGCCTGCCTCGGCCGTTCAAACCGTGGACACGGACGTTGCCATCATCGGCATGGCCGGCCGGTTTCCGGGCGCGGCGAACGTCGCGGACTTCTGGCGCAATCTCGTTGCCGGTATCGAATCGGTCAAGGACTTGAGCGACGAGGAGTTGCTTGCAGCAGGCGTCGATACCGCCCTGCTGAGCGATCCGCGCTACGTCAAACGCAAGGGTGTGCTCGACGACGTGGAAAAATTCGACGCCGCCTTTTTCGGTTACCCGCCGAAAGAAGCCCTGTTGATGGACCCGCAGCAGCGCCTCTTCCTCGAAACCGGCTGGCACGCGCTCGAACACGCGGGTTATGCCAACCCGGACTATGCCGGCACGATCGGTGTGTTCGGCGGAACAGGACGGTCCGGCTATCTGCTTCATTACCTGGACACCAATCCGCAAAGCGCTGCGGAGCTGTTTCAGACCACCATCCTGAACGAGAAGGACTTTCTCTCCACGCGTCTCGCCTACAAGCTCAACTTGCGCGGTCCCGCCTTGACCGTACAAACCGCGTGCTCGACCTCGCTCGTCGCCGTCCATCTGGCTTGTCAGCAACTGATGCTGGGCGAATGCGACATCGCACTGGCCGGGGGCGTCTCGATCGAGGTGCCGCATGGCAGCGGTTACCTGCATCAGGAAGGCCACATCCTCGCAGCCGATGGACGCTGCCGTCCGTTCGACGCGCGTGCGCAGGGCACGGTACGCGGCAGCGGCGGCGCCATTGTGGTCCTGAAGCGCCTGTCTGCTGCACTGGCGGACGGCGATCATGTCTGGGCAGTCATCAAGGGATCGGCCATCAACAACGATGGCAACGCCAAAGTGGGCTTCACTGCACCAGGCACGGAGGGCCAGGCCGAAGTGATCGAGCGGGCGCTTCAGCGCGCCAAGGTGAATCCTGCCAGCATCGGATTCGTCGAGGCTCACGGTACGGCAACGCCGCTTGGGGACCCCATCGAGGTCGGTGCGCTAACCCAGACCTGGCGCCGCTACACGGACGCGCGGCAATTCTGTGTGCTCGGATCGGTGAAGTCGAATGTCGGTCACCTCGACGCCGCGGCCGGTGTCACCGGCCTGATCAAAGCCGCGTTGTCGCTGCATCACGGCAAGATTCCGGCGACCCTGCATTTCCAGTCGCCCAATCCCAAGCTCGATCTTGCGAGCAGCCCGTTCTGGGTCAACGATACCTTGAGCGACTGGCCCACCACCGCTTCGCCCCGGCGCGCGGCTGTCAGCTCGTTCGGAATCGGCGGCACCAATGCGCACGTGATCCTAGAGGCGGCGCCACGCCATAACCCAGCTCAGCGCGATCAATCGTCGTTTCAGATACTCGCGTTGTCTGCGAAATCCGAGCCTGCATTGAATGCGATGACGGACAATCTCGCCCGTCACCTGCAAAGCCATTCCGACGCGAATCTGACCGATGTCGCCTACACGCTCCAGGTGGGACGCACGCCGTTTCGCCACCGGCGCGTTGTGGTGTGCGACAGCGTATCCGGCGCCGTCGATGCTTTGACATCCCTACCATCCGGACGCAGCAGCACGGGTGTGTGCGCAGCCGAGGCACGCATCACCTTCATCTTCCCCGGTCAGGGTCTCCAGCAGGTCGACATGGGCCGCGATCTTTACGAGTCGGAAGCGGTGTTCCGCGATTGTGTCGATCGTTGCGCCCGGCTTCTGCGACCCCTGATGGATCTCGACATCCGCACGGTACTGTATCCGCTACCGGATGAAACAGGCGACGCGCAGCAACGCCTGATGCAAACGTCCATCACGCAGCCGGCGTTGTTCGTCGTGGAGTATGCATTGGCTCAGCAACTGGCGCATTGGGGCATTCGCCCAAGTGCGATGATGGGACACAGTCTCGGCGAATACGTCGCTGCATGTCTCGCCGACGTCATGTCGTTGGCAGACGCGCTCAAGTTGGTTGCCGCACGCGGACAACTGGTGCAACAACTGCCCAGCGGAGCGATGTTGGCCGTGGAGGCGTCGGTGGCAGAGGTCGCGCCGTTCGTCAGCAGCGGCGTGGATCTGGCGGTTGTCAACGCGCCGCGTTCGTGCGTGCTAGCAGGAACAAACGCGCAAATCGAAGCGGTTCAGATCCGCCTGGAAAACGCCGGCTTGCACTGCCGACGTGTGGCGACCTCGCACGCGTTTCATTCCGCCACGCTCGACCCGATCCTCGAACAGTTCAGGACGATTGTCAGTGAAGTCGAGTTGCGAGTGCCGCGTATTCCGTACGTCACGAACGTGACGGGCTCGTGGGTCACGCATGAGCAGGCAACCGATCCGGCCCACTGGGTGCGTCATATGCGCGAAACGGTTCGGTTTGCCGAGGGACTGGAGACCCTGCTGCAGGCAGCGGACCCCATGTTCCTTGAGGTGGGTCCAGGGCAGACCTTCACTTCCATTATCCGGCGACATCCGAACGGCGCGCATGTCCGGGTGGCAGCGCCGACGCTCTCCAACGCGCCTGGGTGGTCCGACCGTGGCGCACTGGCAATGGGCCTTGGGCGGCTTTGGGTCGCCGGCGCGGTTCCGGCCTGGGAGAAGCTGCATGAAGGCGCGCCGCGCGGTCGCGCGGCATTGCCGGGTTATCCGTTTGAGAAGCGGCGGTTCTGGCCGCAAGAACGCACACAAGCGCCGGCACGGGGAACCTTGCCTGAGGTGGCGGATCGTCCTGAGAACCCCATACTCCCAGCCGATACGCGAGACCGGCATCCATCCATCATGGTTCAACGCGATGCTGTGGAATCCCAATTAATCAAGGTGTTCGAGGAAGTGTTAGGCGTATCGTCCATCGCGCTCAACGACAACTTCTTCGAGCTCGGAGGAAGTTCGCTTTCCGCGCTGAGCGTCATCTTGCAGGTGGAGCAGATTTTCGGCCATCAACTCTCTGCTGCGGCCTTGCTGGAAAGCCCGACGGTCGAGGCGCTCGCTGCCTCTTTGCGGACCGTCCGGACACCACGCAGTCATCAGCTGGTCGGCATGCGAACCTCGGGATCGTCCACGCCGATATTTTGTATCCATCCCTATGGCGGACACACCACCAACTATGCCGAACTGACGCGTAGCCTGAGCGCCGAACAGCCTGTCTATGGCATCCAGGCGGGTGGCCTGCAAGGGGAATCGGCGCCATTGCGGCGCATCGAAGCGATGGCATCCGACTACATCGACTTGATGAAATCCGTGCAGCCGCATGGGCCCTATCGACTGGTGGGGCATTCGATGGGTGGGTGCATTGCCTATGAAATGGCCCAGCAACTCAGGCACCGGGACGAGTACATCGAACTGTTGGCGTTGCTTGACGCACGCGCGCAAAATGCCAGCGCTCGCCCGCTCTATCGCAATGGTACGTACGGCAAGATGGCGACCCGACAGTGGCTGAGCGACGACGCCGTGATGCTTGGCATCCTGATGCCCACGCTCTCTTTCGATTGGGACGGCTTGCGTGACGTCGCCGTAGACGCGCATGGATCACGTGTGCTGGAGGCTGCCATGAAGCAGGGATTGCTACCACCGGGCACGGGTGACCGGCAGTTGCGCACGCTGCTGTCCGTGACCGATGCGAACGACGAAGCGCTGCGGAGCTACCGTCCGGCGCCCTATGCGGGGCGCGTGCTGCTTTGCTGCGGCGATGACGGTTTCTCACGGCAGTTCGCCGAACCCGACCTTGGTTGGGGCGCGCTGGTCGATGAACTGGAAGTGATCTACGTGCCGGGCGATCATCACAGTATTATGGGCAGGGAGAATGTCGTTGCAATCGTTCGGCATCTGGAGCGATGGCTGCGACACCGTGCGACGGCATCGGTGGGTCCGTGCGTCGAGGTGACTCAGTGACAGTCGCGAGGCACATCACTGAGACTGGTGTTTCAACAGCGACACAAACAATGTCGAGAGTGCGACGTCGGACACCTGGGGTGTATTAGCGCTCGGCAGGGCGGTGATCACCTTCATGGAGCGTTCGTGGTAAGCGCGCGCCGCGGCACGCGCGCCCTCTGTGTCCCCCAGTTCGATTGCATCGACCAGACGCTGCCGCTCGTTGGCGAGACGTGCAGCCGTTTTGCGCCAGGCTTCGAATCGCCGCCCCTGGATCTCCTTCACCAGGCCGATCTGCACACTCGCCAGAAACCGGCAAAGCGCTATCAGCAAAGGATTGCCGGATGCGGCCACCAGTGCATTGAGAAACCGTATCAGTCCTTCCGCAATGGCCTCCGGACTAACGCTGTGGTCGATTTCAGCCAATGACTTACGCATGGCGCTAACGTCTTCCCGGGTCGCCTTTGTCGCCGCCAGTTCGGCTGCGTAGCCATTCAATGCACCGTGAACGCCTAGCACCTGCACAATGCCGATCCGCTCCAGCTCGATCATCGAGTTGAGCGACGTGGCAATCAGTTCCTCAGTTGACGCGGTGACGTACGCTCCCTTGCCCTGCTTGATCTCAATGAGCCCCGCCTTAAGGAGTGCGCGCTTCACCTCGCGGATCGTGGAAACGCTTACGCCGTAACCTTCGGCCAATTGCCTCTCGGAAGGCAATTTCTCGCCGCGTGCTAACTGCCCTCCGAGAATACGTCGCCGGATATCTTCCATGACCTGCTCAGCAGCGTCGCCGCGCTCCGGGAGCATCGAGGGTTGCCAGAGTTTTTCAGGCGAGTCGTTCATAAGCTCTCCTTCACTAAATTGGTATGGGTATCTCTCTTACCGCACCGATCGCATCTGTCCTTTGCGCGCTCGGGTGGACGTTTTGAACAGTTCGATCATCAGGTCGCGCAACCAGATGTTGCCGGGGTCGGTTGAATAGCGGCGAAACCAGTACACGCTGATCTTCATCTCATGACGTGAGCCCGAGAGCGTCGAATAGCGGTATGCATGCTTCTGATCGATCTTGTCGAATACTTCGCTGACGTAGTGCGGCACCACCGCGGCAAACCCTGTCGCCGCGAAAATCGCCGGCAGAACCATGAAGTGCGGAACCGACAGCCGCACGCGGTCCTGCAACCCATGTGCGACAAGAATCTTCAGCGTTTCCGGATGCGACGTAACGACGACGAACTCCGACTGATCGGAAGCAGCGTCGAACGGCGCGTCAGGCGCCCCCGACGATGGCGCGAGAATCCCGTACTCCTCGGCAAACAGATATTCGGACTGGAACTGATCGGCCAGCATCGGCAGATGGCCTAACGCGAAATCGATCTGCCCGCTTTCCAGCGCGTGGGTCAGCTCGATGCCGTCCAACTGGCAGGTCTCGATGCGAATGCCCGGCGCCCGTGCTTTCAGTTCACGCATCAACGGCGGCAGAAAGACGACTTCGCCGAAATCGCTCATGTGAATGAGAAAGGTGCGGCGGCCGCTGCTGGGATCGAAGCGCGACCCTTCGTCGAGGGTCACCTGCAGGTTGCGCATCGCCTGCTGTATCGACGGTGCAATACGGGTAGCCGCTACCGTAGGTTCAACCCCTCCGTTCAACCTCACAAACAGAGGATCGCCGAATAGCGAGCGCAGACGCATGAGTCCGTGGCTGACTGACGGTTGGGTCAGTCCTAGCCGAATCGCTGCGCGGCTCACGCTGCGCTCGACATAGATCGCCTCGAACACCTTGAGGAGATTGAGATCGACGGAATAGATATTCATGTCGTCAATATTAGAAATGTAGTCCCCTGCATGGACAGCCGCGGTTGGGCTCCCTACACTGGCCCCACCGTTGGAGACGGGTCATGGCGGAACGAAACGATCTGTAATACGGAGATCTACTGCGAGGCCAACCTTCATGTTTCGATGAACTATATTCAGTGAACTATACGCACACCGTCACGGTGTGACCAGATAACGGTTAACCCGTATAGCTCGAGCCACGGACAAAACTACAAACCGAGACAAACATGCATGACGTGACTAATGTCGAACGATCCGCGCATCGCGTGGAACATGGGTGCTTGCACAGCCACCCGTGTTAAGACAGAACCCAGGTACAAACATTTAGGTATCCGATGTTGGTGCCGGTTGGGAGATGGGAATCCGGCATTGCCGTTCGACGCCTTGGCGGCGCGACCCTGTCTGTCGAATAGATGCATGAATGACGCGAGTGCCACGTTTAGCGGGTGCTCGCGCCAAAAATAGGAGGACATGTGAACCTGAACAAAACGCTTGATCTGGAGGCGATCATCGACTCGAGGACCGTCAGCCGCCTTCAACGAGTCGTCATCGGATTTTGCGCGCTCGTCGCCATGATGGACGGTTTCGATATGCAGTCGATAGCGTTCGTTGCCCCCGAAATCGTCAGCGCGTGGCACATTCAGCCCGCTGTGATCGGCATGGTATTCAGCGCAGGACTTTTGGGCGGACTGATCGGCGCAGTGGTCTTCGGCCGGGCGGGCGACCGGCTCGGCCGAAAGTGGACGTTGCTGTGCGCAGTCTTACTGGTGGCGATAGGCTCGTTTTTAACGCCGTTCTCGACATCCGTTGCGACACTCGTCGCCGCGCTCTTTTTTACCGGTGTCGGCCTCGGCGGAGCGATGCCAAATTTCATTTCGTTGGCCTCGGAATATTCCCCTGCGGCGCGCCGGGCCACGCTCGTCGCACTGATGTTCTGCGGCTTCCCGTTCGGCGCGGTAATTGGCGGACTGGTTTCGGCCAAGCTCATTCCGGCGTTCGGCTGGACCAGCGTCTTCACGGTTGGAGCGGCATTTTCGCTCCTGATTCTGCCGCTGTTCGCCTTCTTCGTTCCGGAGTCCGCCCGTTTTCTCGCGTTGCGTGGAGATCACGCGGCGATTACCCGCATTCTGACGCGGATGGGGTGTGCCGATCTGTGGAACGGCGAAGTCGGCGCGACCGCACATGGTCGATCGTCTGTCGCGAGCTTGCTGACCGAGGGCCGTGCGCCCGGCACGATCCTGCTCTGGATCACGACCTTCCTGAGCATGTTCATGTTGTACCTGCTGATCAACTGGATTCCGATGGTGGCGCGGCGCAACGGACTCGGCATCGAAAGCGCGGTCATCGCGGTTTCCATGCTGAATCTTGGCGGCATCCTCGGCAGCACAGCGCTAGGTCGCCTCGCGGACCGCTTCGGCCCGGCGATCGTGATTGGTTGTGCGTACGGTGCGGGCGCAGCAGCCATTGCGTCGATCGGCTATGCCGTGCATTCGGGCTTGTCGCTCTGCGTAGCCGCCTTCCTGGCGGGGCTCTTCAGCTTTGGCGCGCAACTGTGCACGGTGGCCCTGGCGGCAAGCTTCTACGAGACCTTTTTGCGGGCAACGGGTGTGGGTTGCTCGATGGCGGCCGGGCGCGTGGGCGCGATCGTCGGACCGCTGCTGGGCGGCATGCTGCTTGGCGCGGGCATCGGCGCACCGTCCCTGTTCATCATCGCAGGTATGACGTCGCTCGGCGCTGCCGCTGCGGCATTGACGATGGGATTCCTTGTCTTGCAACCGCGCTCGCGCAAACCCCTGAACGTGACGGAAGCGGCGCACAAGCTGACCTGATGCAACGCGACAGATCATTACGTAACTAAAGGCAGAGCATACGATGAAGATAGTACCGTTTGACGATAGCAACTGGATGAACGACCACCCGCTCGGCGTGGTGCTGTTCAAGCATCTTCTTAGCGGCGAACCCGATTCGCCGGACAATTTCATGTACATCGTCGGCAGGCAGGACGGTGACTTTTCAATGCCGGTCCATCGGCACAACTTCGATCAGATTCGTCTTCCCCTTCGCGGCGACATGAATCTCGGTCGCGCCGGCGTACTTCGCGAGAACGAGATTGGCTACTTCCCCGAAGGGCTCGCCTACGGACCACAAGAGGACCCGCTTGGCAATGCGTTGCCCGGAGAACGCCGGCAACTCGTTCTGCAGTTTGGCGGAGCATCGGGCTATGGGTTCATGAGTATCGAACAGCGCCGCAAGGCCCGGGATGAACTTGCGGAGATCGGCCAATTTGAAGGGGCGTTCTACCGCAAACCGAATGGAAAAAAAGACTGGGCGCTAAGTGCGATATGGGAGCACGTGTTCGGTTCGAAGTTGCGATATCCCCACCCCCGCTACAAAAAAGTCATTGTCGTCGACCCACAATCCTGCAATTGGCTCCCGCTCGGCGGGCAGCGCGGCGTCGACCGTAAGTTTATGGGTGCGTTCTCGGAGCGAGGCGTCTGGATGGAAATGATCAGGCTACAGCCCGGCGCCGCGTGGCACTCCTCCGATCCGCGCGGGCGCCGTTTGCTTGTGGTCCTTGAAGGCGATGGGATGGCACACGGGCAAGCGATCAGCTATTTAAGCGCACTGGAGGTTGAGTCGGACGAAGCGCTGAGCGTGAGCGCGACGCGCGAGATGACCCTGTTCCTCGTCGGTCTGCCGCCTGTCGAAGTTCCTGTTGTCGACTCGGGTCTGTTCGATAGTCCCGAAGAGGTCGTGGCCGAGGACGCATCCGACTAACCGGGCCGGCGCAAATCAATCAACTTATTTCAAAGGTTCAACAATGCCAGCTCTATCGTTGAGTCAAGCATCCCGAATCGTCGATCTGGCGCTGGAGAAAGGACGGGCGATCAACTGTATGCCGTTGACGGTAGCGGTCCTGGATGCCGGAGGACATTTGCTGGCGCTAAAGCGCGAAGACGGTTCCGGCATTCTTCGCCCGCAGATCGCTCAGGCCAAAGCGTGGGGAGTGCTCGGCATGGGGTTGGGTGGCCGCGTACTCGCGGAGCGCGCTCTAGCCGCCCCCGCGTTCTTTGCGGCGCTAGGCGATATCTCTGGTGGACGCATTGCTCCCGTGCCCGGCGGTGTGCTCGTGCGCGATGAAAACAACGACGTTGTGGGTGCAATAGGGATTAGCGGGGATAAGTCGGAAGTCGACGAGATCTGTGCCGTCTTTGCAGTCGAAAGCGTCGGTCTGAAGGCGGACGCCGGCTAACGCGCCGGCAATCGCCTGAATCTCAATCATGGAAGTGTTGTTGCGTTCCTGAACGATCGGGAACGCAGGGCGTCGTGCTTTACGCGTACAGAAGAGATGTTTTCCCCAAATATATTAATACTCAAATTAGATGTGGTTAGGAGACCGATGTGATAATGAAATTCGTATTGCCGATTTTTGCTTTTTTGTCCCGTGCTGAGCGAAGAGAACGCCGACGCGACACGGAACGCCACAGGGCTGCGAGCGCCGGCTTTTCAGGAAGGGGCAAAGCTCGCGCACGAATCCTGATGGGAGTATCAGTTTGCCTGTTAGGTGCTGCTGCGAGCCCATCTGTCTTTGCGCAGGGCAGCGTGACGTTGTACGGCATTATTGATTCCGGCCTGACCTATACATCCAATCAGAGCGGCAAAGGCAACCTGTTCTTCCAGGGCGGAACCATGGTACCGACCGTGTGGGGTCTGCGAGGCGTGGAGGATCTGGGCGGCGGGACACAGGCCATCTTCAAGCTGGTCGATAACTTCAATTCGGGCACAGGTGCGATGACGAACGGCTTATTGTTCGGCAAAGAATCCTGGGTGGGCTTGCAGGACGATAAGCTCGGTGCGCTCACGCTGGGCAACCAGTTCGATTTCATGTTCAAGTACATGACCATCGATCGCTGGGGGGCCGAGCTTCGTATTAGCCCGGTCTACTTTACGCAGCAAGGGCCCTTTGCAAAGCTGGGTTTGCCCAATGGCGCAATGGACTTCGACAGAACGGCCGGGTCCATCACCACGAACAATTCGGTTGCCTACGAGAGTACGAACTATGGCGGCTTCCGGTTCGGCGCGATGTATGCATTCGGCGGTCAGGCGGGTAGCACCAGTCAGGACAGCACGCAGAGTTACGGGATGCGTTACACCAACGGCACTGTCACGCTGGACGCGGCGTACACCTATACGAAATTCCCCGGCATCAACGACGGCAATAACGGCATCAGAAACTGGGGCGTGGGAGGCCGCGTGGCGGTGTTCAACGGTGGGTACATTGACGCCATGTTTACCAACACCGAAAACACCTATACCGGTGGCCAGGTGAACGTCTATGAGGTAGGCGGCTATTACCCGCTCACCTCCGTCGATAAGGTCGTACTCGACTATCAGTTTGACCAGGGCAACGCGGTTCTAGAAAAGAACAAAGCCAATCAGGTGGGACTGACGCTTGCGCATGACCTCTCCAGGAACACCTTCATCTATGCCACGTTGGTGCGGCAATGGGCGGGTGGCGATTCGGCAAACGTGCAGGCAACCATCATCGGCTCAGGTGGAACCTCATCGGGCAGTACGCAAACGCTAGGACGCGTGGGTATGACACTCCGCTTCTAGAGACACTCATTCACCAACGCACCTTATTTAGACGTCTCTTCACCGCCGTCATTAACTTAGGAGGATTGAGCTGTGGAACACGATGATATCCACGCAATCGAACGATTGCTGAGCGATTTTGCGTGGTATGCGGACCGTGGCGAAGGCGATTCGCTGGCGGCATTGTTCTCGCCGCGCGGCGTATTGCATGTTGGAGGGCAAGAGTTGATCGGACGGGACGCGATCGCACGAGACTGCGAAAGGCGCCATGCGGAATACGGCCGCAAGACGAGGCACATCTGGTCCAACCTGCGGATCGAAGAGGAAGACGACGCCACCCTGGTGCAGACAACAGCGATACAGGTGACCGTCGAACAGCGCCTTCCGGAGGGCACGGTGCAAACGCGGATCAATGACCTTTTCGACACGCTGCGCCGGAACGATGCGGGCGTGTGGTTCATCGAACGACGCGTCATCAAGCGCGAATTGGCGCTCAATGGGGGAGCACCCATATCAACGGGTTCGTAAGCGGAATTGAGTGTCGGCGGGCACTACGTGCACACGGGGCCGCCGATGCATCGCAGCGCTCCTCCGGCACTGCTGCGCTAGCGTCGACAGCATATAAAAAGGATTACGATGAGCAGCAGCCATCATGTCTCGCCCGAGTCGGCTATCGATGTCAGCCGGCTTTCCTCCCTGCAAATCGTCATCATGGTGTTGTGCGCGGCCATTGCAATGATCGACGGATTTGATACGCAGTCCATTGCATTCGTCGCGCCCCATATTGCTGACGCGTGGAACATCCCGGCATCGTCGTTCGGACCGGTCTTCGGCGCGGGTCTGTTGGGCAGCTTCGTCGGGGCACTTACGCTGGGACCGCTTGGCGACCGCATCGGCCGCAAGCCGGGGCTGTTTATTTCCGTGCTGATCTTCGCGGTGGGAACGCTGCTGACACCACTAGCCGGGTCCATTCACTCACTCGTAGCGATGCGCTTTGGAACCGGTCTTGGACTCGGCGGCGCGCTGCCGTGCTTTATCTCGCTCGCCTCCGAGTATGCGCCGAAGCGAAGCCGCGAGTCGCTCGTGTCGTTGATGTTCTGCGGGTTCCCCGTAGGCGCCGTGATTGGTGGACTGCTTTGTGGAAAGCTCGTTGCCCAATGGGGGTGGAAAAGCGCCTTCATCGCGGGTGGCGCCTTGCCGATTCTGATCATGCCGGTTTTCATGGCAGTCGTTCCGGAGTCGATCGAATATCTTGCCCGCCGTGGAAAACACGCCAAAGTGCAGCGCATCCTGACTCGCCTCGGCAATGACCGCGACTGGGATGTCGATCTGACGGCGCTGTCGCCACCGGAGCGCATCTCGATCGCCGGCCTCTTTGCCGACCGTCGTGCATTGGGAACGCTACTACTCTGGGCAACGCTTTTCCTGAGCCTTCTACTCACCTATTTTCTGATCAACTGGATTCCCCTGGTGGCGAGAAGCACGGGCGCCGACGTCGGCTTGGCGGTCATCGCCGTGTCGATGCTGAATCTGGGTGCGGTATTCGGCTGCGTTGGAATCGGACGACTCGCAGACCGTTTTGCCCCGCCGATCGTCATCGGCTGCGCCTACGGTGGCGGTGCGGTTGCGATTTTCCTGATGGGGCAAGTACAAGGGTCCGGCACATTGCTCTGCGTGACCGCCTTTGTGGCCGGCATGCTAAGCATCGGAGCCCAGATGTGCACCGTTTCGTTCTGTGCGAGCTTTTACGGAACGCACCTGCGCGCCACCGGTGTGGGATGGGCCATGGGCATTGGCCGCGTCGGTGCGATCTGCGGTCCGGTTTTAGGCGGCCTGCTGCTGGACGCGGGCATGGGCACCGCAGCGTTGTTCAGCACGACCGCGGTAGCATCGCTTGGTGCGGCGGCGGCTATGTGGTTGATGAAGTTCAGTTCACCCCATTGATCGGGGCCACGCGGGTCGGTACTGCTGGCGTATGCCGCTCTGTCGAAGTTCACCTGCCTCGATACGATGAGTAGGCGCGGTGGATCCCCCACCGCCAGATTGCGAGCGATACCACCCCGTCGTATCTCGCCTATCCTGCCAACGGCCACCGCGCCAGCGCAACATGCCGGGTACGGCCGAGCAGGCTGTGCATCAAGACAAACTCGCGCACGTTCCAACTGACCGCGTCAACGGGACGGGCCGCGATCCAGGGCATGCCGTAAGCGAGCGTAACGTGTGGCGTGTAATGCGCCGCGTTCGGCACAACGGCGCGATCGCCGAATCCTTCGTTTTGCAATGCCCGTGCTAGCGCCTCGTGGAGCGCGTGGAGGCCGACCACGCCCTCACCGCCTCCCAACACCACGGGTCCGGGCCTAGGTTTCGATGCAAAACTCAAAGCATGGTCGAACTCGACGCTGAACGGCTCCATTCTGATTGACGCGGCGGCTTTGATCGCGGCATCGACTCGCTCTTGCGGCAGACCACCTGCGAAATTCCCAAGATGCTGCAGCGTGACGTGGAGGCGGTTGGCGGCAAGCGGCTTGCTCTTCGAGCGGGTCTCACCGCAGATCTGCTGTGCGAGTTTCGCGATGCTGCCCGCTGTATTGACGTCGGGCATGACTGCGAAGAACAGGCCGTCTGTTGGGACGGGCGGCGCCTCCAGCCCCGGCAACCAGAGTTGGTCAGGCATGATGCGCCCGAGACGATAAAGCAGGCATGTCGGTGAATCTCCGTTCTCGCGTTATTGCCGATACTGTACATTTATACAGTATTAGAGGCAACGGGGATTTATTATGTGGCACCTGCATGAACGGCACGGACCACTGCGAGCCGGCGTAGGGCCTCGATTCCCGATCACCGGCACGTGCCAATGAACAACGCCTTCGGTTGCTGTGGAAGGCCCCCTTCGATGACCGGGCTAATGCGCAAGCTCGGCATCGCGAAGTACCATTCCATGACGCCGTCGACCGACATCGCAGACTGCCTCGATTTCCTCTTGTACGCGAACCGATTCCCATCCCAGCGCACGTGCGGCAATCGCCGCAGTTTCGGCGAGCATCGCGCCGGTCAATTGACCGGAAAGCGCAATCGTCGTCCGGCGAAAAAGTAGATCCGAAAGACGCGTGACGGCTTCTTGCTCACAGAGGTATTGAATTTCCCGGACCGTGTAATCTGGCTCACTGGTGAGCGGCTCATCATGAACCTCATCGTTCGCCGGCGAGCAAAACTCAGCAATCGCGGACGCACGTGTCCCGTACCGCGAGAGTAAAGTTCTAGCGCGTTCCACCGAAACACCGCAGCGCGCAGCGAGTTCGTCGATCCATGCAGCCCGGTCCACCGGAGCAAGTGGAAAGTTAAGGCCGCCACCGATGGGTTCGTTGCGAGTACTGACCTTACGTGAGCGTCCGAGGCGTCTGAGCGTATCGTCGGCAACCGATTCGGCGAATGCCCGGAAGGTCGTCCACTTGCCACCCACCAGCGAAAGCAAAGGAATGCGGGTTTCAGGCAGAAGATCGACATGAACCACGTGATCGCGACTCACGTCGCCCGGGTTTGCCGCATCGGAAAAAGGTAACGGCCGCACACCGCTGTAGCGAAACGTGATGTCCGATACGTCGAGCTTCAATCGGGGAAAAATCTCCCGCAGTACACCGAGCATATAGTCAACTTCATTGTCCTCACAGCGAACCTGGTCGGGATCGCTCACGCGCAGATCGGTCGAGCCAACCAGAAGCTGACCCATAAACGGGTAAACGAGGCATATGCGACCGTCCTTGGAGCCGAAGTAAACCATGCGGCCTCGTAGCTGAGCCTGTAGTTCAGGATGCCTTAGTATCAGGTGCGATCCTTTCGTCCCGCCAATGTACTTTCGTTCGATGCCCAGCAACCGGTTGACACTGTCGATCCACGCGCCGCCGGCATTGATGACGACAGCAGGTTTGACCGCGTAGCCCTTCCCCGACACCAGGTCGCGTAGCCACACCGTCTCCCCGTCCACATGATCGACCGTGACGTAATTCGCTGCTGCGGCTTCGTCGCACGCGGCCTGGCCGTCGGCAACCAGTTCGTAGTTCAATCGTTCGGCCTGTGTCACCTGTGCATCGAAATACGTCACCGTTGCCTTGATCGCGGGATCGAGCAGCGGTAAGTTTCGAAGCGAACGATTTCTGAACGCGACGTGGTGGCGCGGCATCGTGCGGTCATGACGGCCCAGAAAATCGTAGATCATCAGCCCGAGTTTCGAAATGATCGCGCCGCGATCGGCAAGCTTCGACCGGACGCCGAAAAACCGCAGCACGGACGCAACAACGCCGCCAAAGTACGAATGGATCGGCAAGACTGTCTCCAGCGGCAGCACGAAGTGTGGCGCGTTTTTCAGCAACAGGTTGCGCTCCAGCGTCGATTCGGCAACAAGGCGAAACTCGCCGGTTTCCAGGTACTTAAGCCCGCCGTGAATCAGCCGGGACGGCGCAGAACTCGCGCCTGAAGCAAAGTCCGCCTTGTCGATCAGCAGGCAATCGACCTGTTGCAACGACAGATCACGGAATAGCCCTGCGCCGTTGATCCCTCCCCCCACAATCAGCACGCTGACACGGCTCTGCTGCGTCAGCCGTTCGAGAAAAAATTCACGGGATCGTTGAGTCATCGTCTGGCTCGTCATGAGTGTGTGATGGCTGCGCGATCGAGCGCCGGCCACGATGAATTCATGTTTGCAATGAGCTGCAGGTAGAGCTCGTACACCTCGTTGAACCGGCCGTGACGTTCCGGGTCTGGCCCGTGCGTCCGCTGGATGCGGCATGCGCGCTCGCCCGCCTCCGGCAGGGAGACGAACACCCCCGCACTCACGCCGGCACAGAGCGCAGCGCCGAGCGCGCTGGCTTCCTGACTGTCGGGAATATCAATCGGCATTCCTAGAACGTCGGCAAACATCTGTGCCAGCATGGGACTCGCCGAACCGCCGCCGGTCAGGCCCGCCCGCTTCGCGGGAAACACACTGGTTAGGGCTTCGACGTGATATCGATGATTGAAGATCATGCCTTCGAGCACCGCACGCGCCAGATGGGCGCGACGGTGCCAACTGCGGATGCCGAAGAACGACGCGCTCGCGGCCTGTTCGAAAGGCGATCCGAACAGAAACGGATGAAACATCACGGAACTCGGTTCGGCGAACGCAATCTGCAATTCGTCTTCAATCAGATCGAACAGCGAGCAACCGCGTTGTTCAGCCTGTTGCGCTTCGTGAGCGAAAAACTCGCGCATGAACCAGTCCACGTTGCTGGACGACGCCGGCGAAATCGACATGTTCATCCACTGGCCAGGCCGTGTGCCGTTGCGGCACGACCAGCGCGGATCCGCTTGCGGGCGATCGGAGAGGATCTCGTTGATGCTGAAAGTCCCTGCCGTGATGGACAGCACGCCAGGTTCAGTGATGCCCATGCCCACGGCGCTCGAGGTGACATCGTGCAATCCACAGGCAACGGGTGTGCCCTCCATCAAACCGGTTTGCGCGGCGGCCTGCGCGGTGACACGTCCGGCGGACACAGTAGACGGCACGATTTCCGGCAACGCGCGGCCAATCGACGTGAGGCCGTATAGATCCAGCACCTCGCGGCTGTACTGCTGCGTGCGGACGTCGGTAAAGGACGAACTGGCTTCTGTTGGGTCGGTTGCCGCGAGGCCGGTCAGACGCAGGCGGAGCCAATCCTTGCAAAACAGCACATGACCGATTTTTGCGTAACGCTCAGGTTCGTTGAGCTGGATCCACTTAAGCAGGCTGACCGCGGCGTAAGGATACGGCTGCTGGCCGGTTAGCGCCAACGCCCGTGGCAAGACGCCCGCGTCGCGCCATTGATCGCGAACGGCGACCGCCCTGCTATCGAGCGACAGAATGCCAGGGCCGAGTGGGGCATCATGCTGATCCACGAGGTACAGCCCGTCGCCGTGCCCCGTTACGCCGACCGCCGCGATGGTGCTCGCGGACACCTTGCCGCGCGCAAGTGCGTCACGAATCGCGCCACTCGCCGCGGCCCAGGTTTCTTCCATGTCGCGTTCGACATGACGGGCGCGCGGCTGCCGCTGCTCGACCCGCCGCGATCCCACCGCCACGGTCCGACCCGTGGTGTCGAAGACGACAGCCTTGGTTGCGGTCGAGCCACTGTCGAGGCCCAGCAGATACTTCTCCATCCTGTCTCCGATCCGATTACGCCGTGTCCGAAGGCGCGCGTGTTATCTGGCGAGCGGAAAGGCGTCTACCGACGGTGCCTCGAATCGACCTGGTTGATCGCCGCCACGTTACCCGAGCTTCGGCCGTGCTCGTCGAACGTCTGCGCGAGGAAGGCGTCCGCGATGGATTTGGCCAGCTCAGGGCCGATCACGCGCGAGCCCATCGTGATGATCTGCGCGTTGTTCGAGAGCGCCGCCCGTTCCGCAGAATAGGTGTCGTGGCACAACGCAGCACGGATGCCCGGCACCTTGTTGGCCGAAATGCTCACGCCGATACCGGTGCCGCAAATCAGAATGGCGCGGTCGTAGTCGCCATGGATGACGCCTGTAGCGACCCGATCGGACAGTTCTGCATAGAGCTCGGTTGGGTCCGTTTCGTTGGTCGACAGTTCGAACACTTCATAACGGTCCTTCAGGTATTCGGCCAGCACCTGGGCCAGTGCCGCCCCAGCGCTGTCGCCCGCAATTGCAAGTTTCATGTTCAACTCCGTGATGTTTGAGTTACACGCATGCGGTCAGGTCAGAGCACTGCCCTGATGCGGTCCAGGATGTCGAGATAGCCGGCGACGTCCCAGGCAGAACGTCCAATAAACAGTCCGTCGATATGCGCGCAAGCGGCAAGTTCGGCGCAGTTGTCCGGGTTGACCGAGCCGCCATACAGGCACGGTACGCGGCGGCCAAGAACGGCTTGCGCCACCGAAATGATCTCGGCCTGACGCGCGTCGGCATAGTCGGCGCTGGCCGGTATGCCGTGTTCGCCGATGGCCCAGACGGGCTCGTACGCGAGCAAAATCGGGGCGGCGTGCTGTTGCGGACTCAAGCGCGCCAATGCGCCCCGGACCTCGGCTGCCAGCACCTCAGGAGCGCGCCCACGTTCGCGGTCGGCGAGTGTCTCGCCAATGCAGATCAGCGGCGTCAGTCCATGACGGACCGCCGCTTCGACCTTTAGCCCCACCGTTTCGTCGGTCTCGCCAAAATGTTCGCGCCGCTCGGAGTGACCGAGTTCAACCAGATCCATCGCGCAATCGACCAGCATTGACGGCGAAATCTCGCCGGTCCACGCGCCGCGATCGGCCCAATGCATGTTTTGCGCGCCGACCTTCACCGTCGTGTTCGCGAGGATTGTCTTGACCTCGCGGATCGCGGTGAAAGGTGGAATGACGAAGCGCTGCAGCCGTGAGTCGGCGTTGGCGCGAGCGTCGGCGTCAAGCAAACCCTCGGCGAACGCGCGCGCCTGCGCCAGCGTCTTGTTCATCTTCCAACTGGTGCCGATCCAGAAAGCGGAATGGGTCATGATTGTTTCTTCATGCGGACATATACACTCGAAATGAGGTGAGTCGCGCCGGAATGCTTCGAGTCACGCCGGCGCGCGGGTCGATTACATGCAAAATCCGCAATAATATTTCGGATTCCTACATGTTTAGCGCGTTATTATTTCGACAACGTGAAGGCCGACGTGTACTTGTCCACGTTCGCCTTCGTGATCAGGACGCAGTCGAACAGCTGCTTTTCATTCTTGGCGCCTGTCTTGCCGGTCTTCAGGAATTCGTCGGCCTCCTGCACTGCCTTGACGGAAAACGTAGCGACAGGCTGCAGCACCGTGTATTGCAACTCGCCTGCCTTGACTGCTGCCACTGCGGTCGGCGAGCCGTCGAAGCCCCCTACCTTGATGTTCGCGAGCTTGCCCGACTGCTTGAGCGCCGCAATCGCACCGAGTGCCATTTCGTCGTTACCGCTGATCACGCCGACGATATCCGGATGCGCCTGAAGCAGGCTCTGCATGGCGTTGAAGCCTTGCGTACGGTCCCAGTTCGCCACTTGCGAGCCAACCTTCTTCAGGTCCGGATACTGGCTGAGCACCGATGTATAGCCATTCGAGCGCGTCGCAGCGTTGTTGTCGGAAGGCGAGCCGAGCAACTCGACGTAATTACCCTTCGATCCAACGTCTTTCACCCATTGCTGCGCGCCGAGCGCTGCGCCCTGGGCGTTGTTGGATACGAGCTGCGCCTTGGCCAACCCTTCCTGGTTGATTTCGGCATTGACGAGGAACACCGGGATGTTGGCGGCGACAGCCTTCTTCACGGCGCCGACGGAACCGCTCGCGTTCGCGGGATCGAGAATGATCGCGACGGACTTATTGGTGATCGCGGTGTCGATGAGCTGGCTTTCCGCGTTGGTGTCGCCCTTCGAGGCTGCCACGTTCGCGGTGTAGCCGAGCCTTTTCGCTTCGGCGGCGGCGACGTTGCCTTCGGTGAGCCAGTAAGGGTTGGACGGATCGTTGACGATGATCGTCACGAGTCCGCCCGCCGCATGCGCCTGCCCTGCGAACAGCGGCGCCGCCAGTGCAACGGCGGCGGCGAGTACCAAAGTTCTTCTTTTGCTCTTCATGGTAAGTCTCCTGTTTTCAGTTAGTAATAGCGCCGGAATCCGGCATCTTCTTGCTGGCCGATAGCGCGACTCAAGCCTTGCCGCCGCCTAACGGAGAAGTCGGTTGACCGGCGGCCGGCGCTGGGCGCTTGACACGGCGGCGATACTGAATGGCGTTGAGCAACACCGCGAGCACGATGACTGCGCCGGTGAAAACCGTCTGCCAATATGAAGAGATGCCGATGATCACCAGTCCATCGGACAGAAAACCGATCACGAAAGCGCCGAGCAGCGTGCCGCGGATATTGCCCGTGCCGCCCATCAGCGAGGCCCCGCCGATGACCACCGCGGCAATGGCCGTCAGTTCGTAGGTCGTGCCGGCGGTCGGACCCGCTGAGGTCAACTGCGAGGACAGGATCAACCCGGCGATGGACGCACAGACGCCAGACAGCATGTAGACGCTGATCTGCACGCGCTTCACCGGCACCCCGGAGAGTTGCGCGGCGCGCTCGTTGCCGCCCGACGCATAGAGCCAGCGGCCAAACGCAGTACGGGTCAGCATGAGGCTGCCGAGAATCGAGATGACCGCCAGGATCAGCACGCCGACCGGAACGTTGAACAGTCGATCGAAGCCGAGCCAGTTGAAGCCGACGTTGCCCAGATCCTCACGACCGCCAAGGTTGTTGTAAGTCAGGCCATTGGTCATGAGGAGTGCGAGGCCGCGCACCACGTACATCACGCCGAGCGTGGCGACGAAGGCCGGCACCTTGAAACGCGCGATCAGCACACCATTGACGAGACCGATGAACGCGCCGAGCAGACAGCACAGCACGACCACGACCCACACCGCCGGATACAGCACGACACCGAACAGGTTCAGCGTCACACCCTGCAGAAAGAAGCCGGCGACCACCCCGGAAAGCCCGAGCGTCGAACCCACCGACAGATCGATGCCGCCATTGATGATCACAAGCAGCATGCCGATGGCGAGAATGCCGTAGATAGCCACGTGCGAGGCCATCGTCAGGAAGTTTTCCAGTGCGAAATAATAGGGTGACAGAAACGAAAAGACGGTGACTATCACGATCAGCGCAAAGAACGCGCGACCTTCGAGCAGCATCTTGCCAAGGTCGAAACCGTCGCCGAACCAGCCGGTGCGGTGCGATGGGGAAGTTTTGGCAGAGTGATTCATGTTCAGGTCTCCAGGCATTTCGACGATCAGATCACCACGGCTTCGCCCGAGGCAGCCATGATCTGGTCTTTGGTGGCATCGGTGCCGAATTCTGCGGAAATCTTGCCGCGTCGCATGACGACGATCCGGTGCGCGATGCTCAGGCATTCACCTACTTCAGACGTGGAAAACACCACCGCGAGGCCTTGTTTGGCGCTCTCGCTCAGCAGGCGAAAAACTTCGGCCTTGGCGCCAATGTCGATGCCGCGGCTAGGTTCGTCGAGCAAAATGACTTTCGGGTGCGTGGCGAGCATCTTGCCGATCACGACCTTTTGCTGATTGCCACCCGACAGCGAGCCGATCTTCGCGCCCGCGCCGGCCGTCTTGACGCGGACATTGCGGATCGACTGATCGACCAGTTCACGTTCGCGTGGGAACGACAGCAGCATGCCCCGGACGAACGTACCGATGCTCGCAAGCGACAGATTGCTGCCGACGCTCATCGTCGGCACCAGTCCATCGCGCTGACGATCCTCGGGCACCAGCACGAGACCTCTCGCAATGCGCCCCGCAATGCTCAGCGACGCGACGTCCTCGCCTTCGAGCAAAACCTGCCCGCCGCGGGTCGGAAAACGGCCCGCGACCGCCTCGAGCAGTTCCGTGCGCCCTGCGCCCATCAAGCCATAGATGCACACGATCTCGCCGGCCCGCACATCGAGCGAGAGATGATCGACGACCGACATATCGGAGCCGGATGCGTCGGCGACGCTGACGTCCTTGATCGACAGCGCGACATCGCCAAACGTGTAGCCGGTCGGCGGCGAACCGAGATCGAAATTTTCTCCGACCATGTGGCGCACGATCCACGCCAGGTCGATGTCTTTGGCTTCGGCCGTGGCCGTGATCCTGCCGTCACGCAATACGACTGCGTAGTCGGTGATCTGCAACGCCTCTTCGAGGTGATGCGAGATATACACGATCGACACGCCACGGCTCGTCAGGTCGCGGATCACCTTGAACAGCACTTCCACTTCGGAAGCGCTCAGCGCAGAAGTCGGTTCGTCCATGATCAGGATGCGCGATTGCACTGATAGAGCGCGTGCAATTTCAACCACCTGCTGTTGACCAAGACGCAAGTCGTGGACGCGCGTCAATGGATCGATTTCTTCTTCTAGGTCTGCCATCAGGGCACGCGCCTGGCGCGCCTCTTCGGCAAAATTGACACCCGTCGCGGCGCGCAGCTCGCGTCCCATGAAGATGTTGTCGCGCACGTTCAGGTTGGGCGCAAGACTCAGTTCCTGATGGATGATCGAGATGCCGTGATCGCGCGCATCGTTCGCCGAAGCAAACGCTACGCGCTCGCCATCGAGTTCGATCGTTCCCGACGTGGGGGTTTCCACGCCCGCGAGAATCTTCATCAAGGTCGATTTTCCCGCGCCGTTCTCGCCGAACAGCGTGGTGACCTTGCCGCGATGGATATCGAAGTTGACGCCCTTCAGCGCATGCACGCCGCCGTACGACTTGACGACGTCACGCGCCGACAGCAACACGTCGCTCGCCAGCGGTTCACTCTGGAGCGCACTCATCAGTTCACGTCCAGTTTGACCGGCGTCACGAGCCAGCCATTCGGGTTGACCAGCTGGAACACGCCCACCACGGAGATGGTCTTGCCCGCCAGCTTGCTGGTATCGATCTTCGCCAGAACCGCTTTCTTCATTGCCGTGTTGATCGCGTAACCGGCGTTCTGGTAGTCGATCTGATTGGTGAACTGCTCGAAGCTGATGGTGCCGGTAGCGTCGCGCAGATCGGTGCCGTTGATGGCCGGACCGGTTTGCACGCGGATGCTCAGCGAGTCGGGCAGGTTCGGCACCTTGACGGTATAGATGCCGGAATCGTCCTTATCCGCCACGCCGGTGAACTTGACCGACATTTCGGGACCTACGCCGCCGCCTGCCACACCGTATTGTTTGCCCGCCGCATCCTGATCCTTGGTAATTGCCGCGGCCAGCGTATCGGCACTGACTGCGCGGCTCTCGATCGCCGCCTGCGTCTTCGGAAATTGCGCCGTGCCATAGGCAGCGGGATCGAAAACCTTCGCTTCCGCATCGCCGCTTGCGCCAATCTTCACGACTTTGACGCTGAAAGCCATCGCCACGACCACGGCCACCAGCGCCACGACGGCGGTCACTGCGCGAGCAGTGTGACGGGGCCGTTTATTCACCGTAAATGCAACTGCGCTCATGAGGACACCTCCTGAACTTCAGAACTACGAAACCACAACGAAAGCGGGCCGGATGCACGCGCCTTGACCGGTGACGTCGCCGCGTCAGGTGGCCGAAGTGCGATGCCTTGGTCCGCGTCTTCGATCATTGCTCCGTGCATCGCAGCCTCGTTCCGTTAGAGGTTCAGATCGGACACGCCGGTGTCGAAATGCGGCGCCCAGAACGCGACCGACTCGGCAATCTGCTCGACCACCTGCCGGTCCTTCGGTTCGCGTTCCTTGAACGACAACTCGAGGCAGATCTCGTTGTGCCGTCCACCGCCGTCGTGAAGCGCGGCGATCAGCGGTTCAGGCTGAATACGGCCGCGAGCATTAAACTCGGCGGTGAAAGGATGGTGCCCGCCCTTGTCCATCAGCGACTGCTTGATATGGATGATCGGCGAGACGCGCGGCACCGCGCGCGCCCAGGCGTAGGGATCGAAGTCGTCGGGATTGGCGCTCGTCACGTCGCCGTGATCGATATCGGCCATCATCCACATCGGCACGGCCATGTCGGCGGCGCTCAGCCGCTTTTGCAGCGCAAGGCACGCGGCGATCGTCTCGCCGAACTCGCGTCCGATCGACATCGGTTCCCAGAATACGTACTGCAATCCCGCCGATTTCGCGTGTTCCGCCACTTCCGACCAGCAGTCAATCGCGGTCTGGATCAAGGCTTCGCGCCTCACTGCGTCGTCGTAGTCGCGATACGTGAAAATGGCGAACTGTGTGCCGATTGAGTGGCCGCCAAGCTCCGCTGTGATATCAGCGAAGGTCTTGAACCAGTCGACGTAATAGCGCCGCACGTCAGCGTCCGGATGGCCGAAATGGTTGAGCCGCCCATACGGCCCGGTCATGCCCGACGTGATGCGCACGCCGGTGCGCGCCATCGCTGCGCGCATCTGGCGCGTCAGACGCCGCGTCACTGCCGCGGGCCACGACGGGTTGATGAACTCGTGCGTGAGCTGCACGTCGCGGATCTTCATCTGGTACGCAATGGCGTCGATGAGATCGTCCGGTTCCGCGAAGCGGTTCACCAGCGGATTCGTGTTGAGTGCGAGCGTGAAAGCCATGTTCGTCTCGTGTCTCTTATCTCGTGTTGATGTGGGTTCGTCGTGGTCCGGCTTAAGCGGATTTCCGGTCGAGTCCTTCGAACCAGGCGCCGAACGCTGCCGTCTGCTCGGCGTTCATATGCAGTCCGTGCTTGGTCCGCCGCGTCAGGATGTCCTGCGTCGTTTCGGCCCACTCCTGCTCCACCAGGTAACGCACTTCGGCTTCGTAAAAATTCGGCCCGAACTGACGGCCGAGATCGGCGAGAGATTGGGCGGAGTCGATCACCTGAGCCGTGCGTGCACCGTAGGTCCGCGCGTAGTAGCCCGTCAATTCGCGCGGCAGCCATGGATACTCGCGTTGCAGACGCGCGATGAACCGCGGCACGTCGCCGTCCTCGATCTCGCCGCCGGGCAGGGTGGCGGTCGCGGTCCAGTCAGGTCCCATGGCGGGGAATGTCGGCCGCAGATGTTGCATCGCCGCCTCGGACAGCTTGCGAAACGTGGTGATCTTGCCGCCGAACACATTGAGCAGCGGCGCGCCGCCGTTGGCGTCGAGATCGAACACATAGTCGCGCGTCACCGCCGAGGGATTGCCGTTGCCGTCGTCGTATAGCGGGCGTACCCCGGAGAAGCTCTGCACGACGTCCAGGCGTCGCAATGGCTGCTTGAAATAGCGGTTCACCGCGGCCAGCAGGTAATCGACCTCCGCGTCGTCGATCGACACGCTCTCCGGCGCGCCGTCCCACGGAACGTCCGTGGTGCCGATCAGCGCCTTGTCGCCTTCGTACGGATTGACGAAGATCACACGCTTGTCGTGGTTCTGCACCAGGTACGAGTGCGGACCGTCCCAGAACTTCGGCGTGACGATATGGCTGCCTTTAACAAGGCGCACCTTGCGGGTCGACTGGCCACCGGTCACGCGACCGATGATGTCCGCCACCCACGGCCCGGCCGCATTCACCAGCCCACGCGCCATCACAATGCGGCTTTTACCGTTGCGCGTATCGCGCAACTCGACGCGCCACGCGCCGTTTTCGCGTTGAGCCGACACGAACGCCGTACGCGTGAGGATCTGTGCGCCGCGCTGCGCTGCATCGACGACGTTGAGCACGACAAGACGTGCGTCATCGACCCAGCAGTCCGAGTATTCGAAGCCTCTGCGGAACTGGTCCTTGATCGGCGCGCCTTCAGGACTGCGCCGCAGATCGAGGGTGCGTGTGGCGGGCAGCTTCTTGCGGCCGCCAAGATGGTCATACAGGAACAGGCCCAGACGCACGAGCCAGGCCGGGCGATCATCAGGGCTGTGCGGAAGGACAAAGCGCATCGGCCAGATGATGTGCGGCGCTGCGTTGAGGAGTACTTCCCGTTCGATCAAGGCTTCGCGAACCAGTCTAAATTCGTAGTACTCAAGATAACGCAGCCCACCATGCACCAGTTTGCCCGAACGCGACGAGGTGCCCTGCGCAAGATCGTCTTTCTCGCACAGCACCACCGACAATCCCCGACCGGCTGCATCGCGTGCAATGCCTGCGCCGTTGATGCCGCCACCCACCACGACGAGGTCGATCATCTGACTGTCACTCATTGCACCGCCCTCAGTTCGACCGCGTTGTCGGATGCACAGGCTTCGGGACTGCACCTGGCTTTAGCCTGCTGCGCCATGTCCTCCCACACCGGTTCCAGAGCGCGTCGCGCCTTCTGGTACGCCGGAAACGCGCGCGCGTAGGTTTGCATCAGCGCGGGATCCGGCGCCTCGGGTTGTCCCAGCAGCGGCGTAACCCATTCGGCGATACACGCCTGCATGTCGGGATACGCGCCGAGCGCGACCGCCGCCATCATCGCCGCGCCCGCCGCGCCGGCCTCTTCGCGCTGCGAGATACGAACCGGCGCACCCACCACCGCCCCGAGCACCGAGCGCACTGCGCGCGAACGCATCGCACCGCCTGTCAGGCGCAACTCTGCAGGCATCGCGCCGCCCATGGCCGCATAACAGTCCCGCGCGGCCATCCCGAGCCCTTCCACCACCGAGCGCAACAGATCGGGGAAACGGCTTTCACTGGTGAGGCCGATGAAACTGCCGCGCGCATTGGGGTTGACGAAAGGTCCACGCTCGCCCGCATCGGCAATGTAGGGGTGGTACAGATGCGCACCCGGCCGGCTGGATTGCAGCCATCCGTCGATGCGTTTCACGCGGTCGCTTTGCGACAACTCCGTGCCGAATTCCGCGAGCAGATCGCAAGCAAGATTCAGGATCCAGTCGATGTTCAGCGTGCCCGCCATGTTCGACTGCACCTGCGCCGACATGCCCGGCACCGGCAACGCGATGACGTAGCCTGTGCCCTCGTCGTTCAGACGCACGGCGGTGTTCTGCACCGCTCGCATATGCATGCCGGTCGAGCCGATGATCGAGCAGGTCGCGCCATCGGCGTTGGCGGTGTGAATGCCCGCGCCGAGCGCCGTCATCACGATATCCACGAATCCGAGGCACACCGGCGTTCCGGCCAGAAGCCCCGTGGCCGCAGCCGCTTCGGACGTCAGTGGATGCATGAGTTCGGTGCCGTCGACGATCTCCGGCAACAGCCCGCGCCGCGCCGTTAGTCCGAGCGCGTCGATCACGACGTCGTCGTACTGGCGCGTGCGGAAGTTGCCGTACGTGAAGCTCGCCTCCGACGGGTCCGTCGCTCGCACGTCGGTGAGGTTGAGGTACAACCAGTCCTTGCAATGCAGCGCGACTTCGGCGCGGTCCAGCACCTCGGGCATGGTGACCGCCATATGGGCGATCTGTGCGCCCTGGCTGCATGCCGCCAGTCCTGTGCCGGTGGCTTCGAAGCGGGCCCGGTTGGCCGGCTTTTGCTGCAACCGCCGCACGGTATCCGCAGCGCGCGCGTCGAGCCACAGCCAGGCGTCGGTGGCAGGCCGGTTGTTAGCGCCGACGAGCCACGTACCATCGCCCTGCCCTGTCACGGCAATCGCCCTCGTGCGTTGCGCGAGTCCTTCGACTTTGGCGCCGAGATTGCGCAGCGTCTGCGCGCAATCGGTCCATGTCTGGTCGAGCGACTGAAACGCCGCGCCATCGGCATGCGTCGTGTAATGATTGGGCACCGAGGCAGCCGCGATCTGCCGTCCTGCGAGATCGAATGCGATAGCCTTGATCACCGAAGTGCCGGCGTCGATGCCGATCACCAGATCACCACCGGGGTTGGCCATCATGACGCCCCCACCTTGATAGCGCCGTCGTTCAGGGCGAGCGCGGTGGCCTCGTCGGTAATCAGGCCGCTGAGCAGGCCACTGTTGAGAACAGCACGAATCGCGTCCACTTTTTCGAGGCCGCCGGCGATGGCGACGATGCGCCGCCCGGTCAGATCGGCAAGTTGCGGCGCCACGGTGCGCGCGGCCAGCGAGGTTTCGACCGACTTGCCGTGCTGATCAAAGAAGTGACCGAGCACCTCGCCGTGGCCGCCTGCATCGCGCACCTCGCGAATTTCATCCGGCGCGATCATCTGCGAAGCAACGAGCTGCGCGTCGGGCAACACCGTCCCAATGCCGACGATCATCAGATCCGCATGCGCGGCGATATCGAACACTTCGCGCACGCCGCGTTGCGCCAGCAGGACTTCGCGGTCTTCCGCCGTATTGGCGAAAAACGGCAGGGGCATCACATACGACATCGCGCCGGTTCGCTCCGCCAGACGGTGGATCACGTCGTAGGGATTTGCGGTGTAATCGCGTGTGACGCCGCCCAGCAGCGAAACAAACCGGACCTTGCCGGCGTCCATGCGCGGCATCTCGGCCACTAGCGCGGCCAGCGTGCGGCCATGGCCGATACCGATGGTTCCACCCTGACGGGCGGCGATCTCGCGTTGCAGAAAGTGCGCGCCGGCAATGCCGAGTGCGCGCAACGGCAGGCCGGTTTCGTGCAATTCCGGCACGACTTCGCATTGGGACAGGCTGTAGCGGTGAGAAAGGGCCGCTTCCAGCAGAATGCATTCGGCCACGTCGCCATCGATCGTGACCTTCACGGCGCCGCTCTCATTGGCTCGCGTGATGAGCCGATGCGCCTTGACATTGCTGACACCAAGCCGCGCAGCGACATCCGCCTGGGTCATGCCCGCGGCGTAGTGCAACCACGCCGCACGGATGGCGAGACTGTCTTCGGCGTCACGTTTGGCACCGGGTTTCGTCATGTCTTCTCCACATCCAGGAGCGAAGTGATATTTTTTTCGCTCTCTGTATTTTTTTTCAGTTTACGAACTATAGCCACCTGTTCGATGGTTGCTATCCGCGATAACCCTACCTGTGATGGTCGTGGTTGAGTTGGGGTGGGTATTTCGACGCATGACGGGCGCGACATCAGGCAGAGGGCGCTCGTGATGACGGAGCACTACGTTTGGAAGCGCCGCGAAGACAAGGTCAGACCGACCCGATAGAGGTGAATTGCGAAGCGGAGGGTAATGTGCGGGCAGACTTTAAGATCGAAAGCCGCTGAATGCCCTGGTGGGCCGGGTGGGAGTCGAACCCACGGTGTCCTTTCGGAGGCGGATTATGAGTCCGCTGCCTGCAACCAGCACGGCGTCCGGCCCTAAGATGATTTGAAACCAACAAAAAGACCCGGTCTAAAAAAGGCCGGGCCTATTCGCTGATTGGCCGACATACTACACGAAAAAGGGGCTTTCGTGACCGCTTCGCGTCAGCAAAACGACCGGAAAGCCCCTGTATCCGCGGCAGTAGCCGGATGCCCCTCGATCAGTTGCCTTCGAGGAACGACTTCAGCTTGTCAGAGCGGCTCGGGTGACGCAGCTTGCGCAGTGCCTTAGCCTCGATCTGACGGATCCGTTCACGCGTCACGTCGAACTGCTTGCCGACTTCTTCGAGCGTGTGATCCGTACTCATCTCGATACCGAAGCGCATACGCAACACCTTCGCTTCGCGCGGCGTCAGCGAGTCGAGCACGTCCTTCACGACATCGCGCATGCTGGCGTGCAATGCAGCGTCGGCCGGCGCCACCGTGTTGGTGTCTTCGATAAAGTCGCCCAGATGCGAATCGTCGTCGTCACCGATCGGCGTTTCCATCGAGATCGGCTCCTTCGCGATCTTCATGATCTTGCGGATCTTGTCTTCCGGCATCTCCATCTTCTCAGCCAGCGTCGCCGGATCCGGCTCGAGACCGGTTTCCTGCAGAATCTGACGCGAGATGCGGTTCATCTTGTTGATCGTTTCGATCATGTGAACCGGAATCCGGATCGTGCGCGCCTGGTCCGCGATCGAACGCGTGATGGCCTGACGGATCCACCACGTGGCGTACGTCGAGAACTTGTAGCCGCGGCGATATTCGAACTTGTCCACCGCCTTCATCAGGCCGATGTTGCCCTCCTGGATCAGATCCAGGAACTGCAGGCCACGGTTCGTGTACTTCTTCGCAATCGAGATCACGAGACGCAGGTTGGCCTCGGTCATTTCACGCTTGGCCTGACGCGCCTTCAGTTCGCCGGCCGCCATCTGGCGGTTGGTTTCCTTCAGGTCCTTCAGCGGCAGCACGACGCGCGCCTGCAGATCCAGCAGACGTTGTTGCTGTTCGCGAATCGCCGGGATGTTACGCGTGAGAATCCCGCTGTAACCATGGCCCTCGGCCACGATCTTGTCGGCCCATTCGAGGTCCGTCTCGCTGCCCGGGAAACGTGCGATGAACTCGGCACGCGGCATGCCGCATTTGTCGACCACCGTATGCAGGATCTGACGCTCGACCTGACGCACTTCATCCACCTGGGCGCGCAGCGTATCGCACAGACGCTCGACCGTGCGTGCGGTGAAGCGGATGGTCATCAGCTCGTTCTGGATCGTTTCCTGAGCCTTCAGATACGACTTCGATTTGTAGCCTTCCTTCTCGAAAGCACGCCGCATCTTGTCGAACCATTCGCTGATCATGGCGAACTTCTCGAGCGAGGCACGCTTCAACGCTTCCATTTGCGCGGCGTTGGCGGTGGCTTGCGCAGCACCGTCGTCGTCTTCCTCGCCCTCGCTTTCTTCCTCTTCGACTTCCTCGTCTTCGCTCTCGATCGCTTCCGCTTCCTGCGCGGAGAAACCGTCCGCGTCTTCCGCGTTGGCGTCGATCAGGCCGTCGACCAGTTCGTCGATACGAATCTCTTCGTTCGCGACACGCTCGGCCATGGCCAGGATGTCCGCGATTGTCGTCGGGCATGCGGAGATGGCCATCACCATGTGCTTCAGGCCGTCTTCAATGCGCTTCGCAATTTCGATTTCGCCTTCGCGCGTCAGCAGTTCCACCGTGCCCATTTCACGCATGTACATGCGGACCGGGTCGGTAGTGCGGCCGAATTCGGAATCGACCGTGGACAGCGCAACTTCGGCTTCCTCTTCAACTTCGTCGTCCGACGAAGCCGCCGGCGCGTTGTCGTTCAGCAGCAGCGTTTCCGCATCGGGGGCCTGTTCGTAGACGGCCACACCCATGTCGTTAAACGTACTGATGATGCCTTCAATCGCCTCGGTCTCGGTGAAGTTGTCCGGGAGGTGGTCGTTGATTTCGGCGTAGGTCAGGAAGCCGCGCTCCTTGCCGAGCTTGATCAGCGCGCGCAGTTTCGAGCGGCGCTCTTCGAGCTCTTCGACGGTGCCCGGTTGGGAGGACGCGAACGCGTCTTTCAGCAGCGCTTTTTCCTTCGCGCGGCGGTCGCGTGCCTTGGCCTTGTCGCCTTTGCCCGGAGCTGCAGTAGTTTCCTCGCTCGGGGTTGCGTCGTCATCGACGGATACTTCGTTCAGCTTTTTCGTCATGGAGTTCGCCGTACCGGCTGTAGTCTCGACTCGCGGCTGCTGGACAACAGCCGGTAGAACCGTGGATACTGAAGACTCGCGCGCTACCGCATCGTCCTGGGCGGCAACCGCTTCCCTTGCGCTTCTGGTACTCGGCTGCTTCGTGACCGGCTTGGCGGCTTTCACCGTACTCACCGACGCCGCTTTCGCAGCGGAAGAAGTCGAGGATTTCTTCCGGGCAACAGGTGTCACGCTCACGGCGACCTCGGCAGACCCTCTTTTCGCGGAAGAAACGGACCTGGCCCCAGTGACCTTCGTGGTCGGCTCATCAGAGCCTGTGCCTGCCGCTTTCTTTCCGCCTGTAGTCTTTGCCATTGCAATCGCCTTTCGCCTTTTGCCTGGAAAACAAACCGCTGAAAACCTTTTATTATAGCTTAGGTCCAGCCCGCCCCTGCTACAGCCCGAGCTGACGCTTCATGTCAGCCCGTTTCTGATTCAGATCCGTCAATTCCGCAAATTCCTCGGCGGTATGCCTGGATTGCCGCGACAGTTGCTCGAGCCGCTCGCAATAGGCGTCGTAACGCATCTTCAGGATCGCCGCCTTCAACTCCTCGCCGACAATCCGTTCCTGCTCGCGCCGTTCCTCTATGACGGCCGCATCCGTCGGATCCTTCAGCAACAAATCCCGAACGTTTTCATCATAGTCCAGAATTTTGCGAAAGATTTCCTCGAAAGTCGGGGCATTGGCGCCGTTTCTCAAGAGATCCGACAGCAACTGGAACTCCGCGGCGTCGCCCAGCGCGCGGGCATGCGTCGTAACTTCCTCAAACAGCTCGCCGTGGCGTGTAATGGTCAGTAACGCTTGCTCCGAGTCTTCGTCCAGCCCGGCGACCGTCCGGGGATGCATCACCAGGTTGCGCAGGGTCTTTTCCTCGATCCCGGTCACGCTGCGGCGGTCCTTGCGGGCCGGCGCCTGCCTTGCGGCGGCGGCGATCCGGGAATCCACCTCGCAGAGCGCGGCCACCTCGTCGAACGGCACGTCGAGCCGGTCGGCGAACATATGCATGATCTGGGCGCGCAGCGCGTTGGCCGGCAGCGCCTGCAGCAGCGGCTTGGCGTCGAACAGGGCGCGCGCCCGGCCTTCCGGCTGGTCCAGCTCCTTGCCGGCCAGCACTTCGTTAAGCATGAACTGCGACAGCGGCATGGCCCGCTCGACCTGTTCGGCAAACGCTTCCGTGCCGAATTCCCGCACGTAGCTGTCCGGATCGTGCTCGGACGGCAGGAACAGGAAGCGGATCGTCCGGTTGTCCGCCGCATGCGGCAGACACGCGTCCAGCGCCCGGCGCGCGGCCCGCCGGCCCGCGGAGTCGCCGTCGAAGCTGAAAATGACCGTATCGGTCTGCCGCATCAATTTCTGCACATGAATCGGCGTACAGGCGGTACCCAGCGTGGCGACAGCGTTCTGGAACCCTAATTGAGCCAGCGCGACCACATCCATGTACCCTTCGACCACCAGCACGTAGTGCTGTTCACGAATGGCCAGGCGCGCCTCGAACAGCCCATACAACTCGCTGCCCTTGTTAAATAGAGGCGTTTCCGGCGAATTCAAATACTTGGGCTCGCCGCCATCCAGCACCCGGCCGCCGAAGCCGATCACCTGACCTTTGACATTGCGGATCGGGAACATGATCCGCTCGCGAAAGCGGTCGTAACGGCGATTCTGCCCCTGCGCGTCGGCCTTTTCGCTGACGATCACAAGCCCCGAATCCACCAGCGCTTCGTCCCGATAATTGGGAAACGCGTCCTCGAGATTCTGCCAGCCGTCGGGCGCGTAACCGATGCCGAAATGGGCCGCGATCGGCCCCGTCAAGCCGCGCTTTTTCAGGTACTGGATCGCGTTGGGCGCGCCGCGCAACTGCTTGCGGTAGAAGTCGCATGCGGTCTGCATCACATCCGACAGCGCGGTGGTCACAGCCTTGGAAGCCGCCGGCGCATACCCGCCGCCTCCGCCGCCCTGATTCGGCGACGGCTCCTGCGGCACCGTCAAGCCGACCGACTGCGCCAGATCGTTGACCGCTTCGGGGAACGTCAGCCCGGCATGCTCCATCAGGAAGCCAATCGCCGTGCCGTGCGCGCCGCAACCGAAGCAATGATAGAACTGCTTAGTCGGACTAACCGTAAACGAAGGGCTCTTTTCGTTGTGAAACGGACAGAGCCCCATGAAATTAGCGCCGCCCTTCTTCAGTTGCACATACTTGCCGACCACGTCGACGATATCGACGCGGTTCAGCAGATCCTGCAGGAACGAATGCGGAATCACAGTGGGGGCACTACCTTGAAAGCCAGAAGGCTGCGCGGCCCGCCTGTCCAGGAACAGGCCGCACAGACCGGGAAAACCGCATTACTTCGCGAGCGCAGCCTTGACCAGCCCGGACACGGCGGTCATGTCGGCGCGGCCGGCGAGCTTCGGCTTGAGCACGCCCATCACCTTGCCCATGTCCTGCGGGCCGGCAGCGCCGGTTTGCGCGACCGCAGCCTGCACTTCGGCGGCGATTTCCGCGTCAGACAGTTGCTCCGGCATATAGGCCGAGAGAATGGCGAGCTCGGCGCTTTCCTTCTCGACCAGGTCGGTGCGGCCCGCGGCCTCGAACTGGCTGATCGAGTCTTTGCGCTGCTTGATCATCTTGTCGATGACCGCGGTGATGGCGGCGTCGTCGAGCACGATGCGCTCGTCGACTTCACGCTGCTTGATCGCGGCGAGCAGCAGGCGGATGGTGCCGAGACGCTCGGTTTCGCGGGCCCGCATGGCGGCCTTCATGTCGTCGTTGATCCGATCCTTGAGACTCATTACTCACCTGAATGCGTTGGAATGTGAAAAAGGTCTGGCCATGCCCGGTGCATCAACACAAAAACCCGCTTGGGACTGCTTCCTCAAGCGGGTTGGCGCGCGGGTTGACGCATATGCGCGGAGTAGATGCGGCTTGACCAGGTGGCCGTGAAGGCCAGGTTGTCCGCACGGGGCAGCCTTTTGTGCCGCCACCGGTTGCGTGCCGACGCTCCGTAGGAACCGCAGCGACGTCAGAATCAATAAAACTTCTTTGGCAGCATCTGGCTGCGCAGCCGCTTGAAGTGGCGCTTCACCGCCGATGCCTTCTTGCGCTTGCGCTCAGCCGTGGGCTTTTCGTAAAACTCGCGCGCTCGCAGTTCAGTCAAGAGACCGTTCTTCTCGATCGTGCGTTTGAAGCGGCGCATTGCGACTTCAAATGGCTCGTTTTCTTTTACGCGGATGATCGTCATTTTTCAATAACGGAACTTCGTAAAGGTTGGGGAGTATAGCAGACCTTTCTCATAAAGAGACGCCCGCGTCAAGCCCCCTGGAGCCGGTTCGCGCTTATGACGGGCTCGCACCGGCCCTGGCGTATTCCGCGGCCGCCTGGCCTGCCGCCACGCCCGAGGCCCACGCCCATTGGAAATTGTAACCGCCCAGCCAGCCGGTCACGTCGACCGCCTCGCCGATGAAAAACAGGCCGGGAGCGCGGGCGCTCATCATGGTCGACGAGGACAGGTCGCGCGTATCGATCCCGCCACGCGTCACCTCGGCCTTGCGGTAGCCTTCGGTACCGTTGGGGGTGAGCGTCCAGCGCGACAACGCCTCACCGACGCGGCGCAGCGTCTTGTCCGGCAAATCGGCGATGCGCGCCTCCGCCGGGATCTGGTGCGTCTCCAGCCAGACGTGGGCGAGGCGCGTCGGCACCCATTCGGCCAGCAGGTTGGCGATCTGCCGTTTGGTGCTGGTTTTCGCCTCCAGCAGCGCGGTCGTGGCGTCCCGCTCCGGCAGCAGGTTGATGTGGATCGGTTCGCCGGGCTGCCAGTAGCTCGAGATCTGCAGCACGCCCGGCCCGGACAACCCGCGGTGTGTGAGCAGCAGGTCTTCGACGAATTCCGCGCCGGTCTTCTTGTTGCCGGTCGCGAGTTGCACTTCCGCCGAGACGCCCGAGAGCGCCGCAAACGGCTCCCAGTCGGCTGCCGCGAACGTGAGGGGCACGAGAGCCGGGCGGGTGTCGATCAGCTTGTGGCCGAACTGTTTGGCCAGCCGGTAGGCAAAATCCGTCGCGCCGATCTTCGGAATCGACAGGCCACCCGTCGCTACCACGACCGCCCGGGCTCGGATCGGGCCAGCCTGCGTGTCGAGGGTATAGCCCTCGGTTGCGTCGTGCCGCACCTGCTCCACGGCGAGCGGCCTGCGCCACGCAATATTGCCGGCGTCGCACTCGCGCTTCAGCACGTCGATGACCGCGTCGCTCGACTGATCGCAGAACAGTTGCCCTTTGTGCTTCTCGTGCCACGTGACGTGATGGCGCTTGAGCAACGCCATGAAGTCGCGCGGCGTGTAGCGCGCAAGCGCCGAGCGGCAGAAATGGGGATTCGCCGACAGATAGTTTGCCGGTCCCGCGTACAGATTCGTGAAGTTGCAGCGGCCGCCGCCGGAAATGCGGATTTTCTCCGCGAGGCGCGGCGCGTGGTCAATCAGCACGACGCGCCGTCCGAGTTGCCCGGCAACCGCCGCGCACATCATGCCGGCCGCGCCCGCGCCGATGACCGCGATATCGAAGGATTCCATGGCGCGCATTGTACCTGCGGCCCCTGCCCCGCACTGCTATACTTTCAGGCTTGCCTTTTCACTTTTTAGGGCGCCTGAACATGCACGCGAGTCCACGCGGGCAGCCATTCAGCCGCATGTTGCCGCGCCCTTCGGCCCTCGAATCATGCTCGTTCTCGGCATCGAAAGCTCCTGCGACGAAACCGGCCTGGCGCTCTACGACACGGAGCGCGGCCTGCTTGCGCACGCACTCCATTCGCAGATTGCCATGCACCGGGAGTACGGCGGCGTCGTGCCGGAACTCGCCTCGCGCGACCACATCCGGCGCGCGCTGCCGTTGCTCGAAGAAGTGCTGGAACGCGCCGGCACGGCGCGCGGCGAGATCGACGCAATTGCCTATACGCAAGGTCCGGGGCTGGCCGGCGCGCTGCTGGTCGGCGCCAGCATCGCCAATGCGCTCGCCATGGCGTGGGACAAACCCACCATCGGCATTCACCACCTCGAAGGGCACTTGCTGTCGCCGCTGCTGGTCGACGAGCCGCCGCCGTTTCCGTTCGTGGCGCTGCTGGTGTCGGGCGGTCACACGCAACTGATGCGCGTCACAGACGTGGGTGTCTACGAGACACTGGGCGAGACCCTCGACGACGCGGCCGGCGAAGCCTTCGACAAGACCGCCAAGCTCCTTGGCCTCGGCTATCCGGGCGGGCCGGAAGTCTCGCGGCTGGCGGAATTCGGCACGCCTGGAGCGGTGGTTCTGCCGCGCCCCATGCTGCATTCCGGCGACCTCGATTTCAGCTTCAGCGGCCTGAAAACCGCTGTGCTGACGCATGTGAAGAAGCTCGGCGGCGCAAATATCTGCGAACAGGCCAAGGCCGACCTGGCGCGTGGCTTCGTCGATGCGGCCGTCGATGTGCTGGCCGCCAAATCGCTGGCCGCGCTCAAGAAGACGAAGCTCAACCGCCTGGTGGTAGCTGGCGGCGTGGGCGCCAACCGGCAGTTGCGCGAAGCGCTTTCCGCCGCTGCGAAGAAACGCGGTTTCGACGTGCATTACCCGGATCTCGCACTCTGCACCGACAACGGCGCGATGATCGCGCTCGCCGGCGCGTTACGGTTGCAGCGTTGGCCTGACCAATCGGCCAAGGACTACGCGTTCACGGTCAAGCCGCGCTGGGATCTGACCTCGCTCGCACGCTGAGCGAATCGCGAGGCGGTCAAGGGCAAAGGCAACCGCAACGGCGAGCGCCAGTCACGCGTGGCAGCCAACCGCATCGAACGAAAATACCTCGCAGCAAAGCAAAACGGCCGCTTAAGCGGCCGTTTTCACATCAAGGCAGAGAAGTGCGACTCAGCGAGCGACCCGCTTGTCCTGCTCGATCACAGCATAAGCGCTGTGATTGTGGATCGATTCGAAATTCTCGGCTTCGAGCACATACGCGACAATCCGCGCATCCGCATTCAGACGCTGCGCCACATCGCGCACCAGGTCTTCTACGAACTTCGGATTTTCATACGCGCGCTCGGTGACGAACTTCTCGTCCGGCCGCTTCAACAAGCCCCACAATTCGCACGATGCCTCTTCTTCGGCAATCCGAATCAACTCTTCCACCGGCACGTCGCCAGCCAGTTCAGCGTTGATCGTCACATGCGAGCGCTGATTGTGCGCGCCGTATTGCGAGATCTTCTTCGAGCACGGGCACAGGCTCGTGACCGGCACCAGTACTTTCAGGAACACGCGCGTCACGCCGTTGCGGGTATCGCCCGTCAGCGTCACTTCGTAGTCCAGCAGACTTTGCACGCCCGACACCGGCGCAGTCTTGTTGACGAAGTACGGGAACGAGACTTCGATCCGGCCCGCTTCGGCCTCGAGCTTCTCGAGCATTGCAGCCAGCATGGTGCGGAACGTCGACGGCTCCAGCGGCGCCTTGTTCTCTTCAAGCAGCGCGACGAAGCGCGACATGTGCGTGCCCTTCTGATCGGCGGGCAGGTGGACATCGAGGTTCCACGTGCCGACCGTCGGCTGCACGTCGCCGCCCTGGGTACGCACCGTCAGCGGATGGCGCACGGCCTTCACGCCGACCCGTTGAATCGGGATCTGGCGGGTGTCGACCGTACTCTGCACGTCGGGCATCACGAAGGCGGGATTCATCTGATTCATCTTCTTGTCCTTTAGAAAGCGCCAAGCCGCCCCAGGATTTCCGCTCCGCAGGAAGTCCCGCGAGGGAATTGCCCGCTACGGGCCTGTCGCACAGCGACAGATTGGGGTGCTCGGCCGCCGGGCGGATCGACGCACGCAACGGCGAACGCCGGCTGAAGCCGGCGTTGCATGATGGGCCCGAGGGCCCACCGATTCAAGTTGGAGATTGCTATAGCCGCGATAGCGCCCGCAAACCCGGCGCCCGGCTCGGCCCTACGACGCGCTCACTGACGCTGTTAAGCGACGCGCTTGACCGACTTTCCGGCAGCGTGATCCAGGAAGCGTTCGCGGATCGACTTAGCAATGCCCGCGCTGTCCAGACCGCACTCCGCGAGCAGCTTGGCCGGATCCCCATGATCAATGAAACGATCGGGGAGGCCCAATTGTAGTACGGGTCGCATAACCCCACTGGCGAGCAGGGCTTCGACGCAAGCCGAACCCGCGCCGCCCATCACACAGCCTTCTTCGACCGTGACGATGTAGTCGTGCGTCTCCGCCAGTTGGCGTACCAGCTCGGCGTCGAGCGGCTTCACGAAGCGCATGTTCGCCACGGTGGCGTCCAGTTGCTCGGCGGCGGCCAGCGATGGCGCGAGCATCGTGCCGAACGCCAGAATCGCGACCCGCTTGCCGGCCGGCTGCGCGGTTTCCCGACGCACTTCGCCCTTGCCCAGCGGCAGCGCGGCCATCTGCTTGACCGTCGCGACGCCGGTGCCGGCGCCGCGCGGATAGCGCACCGCCGTCGGGTTCGGCTGCTGCAACGCCGTGTAGAGCATCTGACGGCATTCGTTTTCGTCCGACGCCGCCATCACGGTCATGTTCGGGATGCAGCGCAGGAACGCCAGATCGTAGGCACCCGCGTGCGTTGCACCGTCCGCGCCGACCAGACCCGCACGGTCTATCGCGAAGACCACCGGCAGGTTCTGCAGGGCAACGTCGTGAATCAACTGGTCATAGGCGCGCTGCAGGAACGTGGAGTAGATCGCCACGACCGGCTTCATGCCTTCCGCTGCAAGGCCGCCCGCAAACGTCACTGCGTGCTGCTCGGCAATGCCGACGTCGAAGTAGCGGTCCGGGAAGCGCTTCTCGAACTCCACCATGCCCGAGCCTTCGCGCATGGCCGGCGTAATGCCGACGACGCGCGAGTCGAGTTCGGCCGCATCGCACAACCAGTCGCCGAAAACCTGCGTGTACGTCTTCTTGCTGGGCGCCGTGGACGGCTTGATCCCTTCGGCCGGATTGAACTTGCCCGGGCCGTGGTACAGCACCGGATCCGCTTCCGCCAGCTTGTAGCCCTGGCCCTTCTTGGTCACGACGTGCAGGAACTGCGGACCACGCAGTTCCTTGATGTTCTGCAGCGTTGGGATCAGCGAATCGAGGTCGTGACCATCGATCGGGCCGATGTAGTTGAAACCGAACTCTTCGAACAGCGTAGCCGGCACGATCATGCCCTTCGCGTGCTCTTCGAGCTTGCGAGCGAGGTCGAGCATCGGCGGTGCGACGCGCAGCACGCGCTCCACACCGGCACGCGCTGCGGCGTAGAAGCGGCCCGACATCAGGCGCGCCAGATGGCGATTCAGCGCGCCCACCGGCGGCGAAATCGACATGTCGTTGTCGTTCAGGATCACGAGCAGCGGCACGTCGTCTTCGACGCCCGCGTTGTTCATGGCTTCGAAGGCCATGCCGGCCGTCATCGCGCCGTCGCCGATCACGGCGATGCCCATGTTGTTCTGGCCTTGCAGCTTGCTGGCGATCGCCATGCCAAGCGCCGCGGAGATCGACGTGCTGGAGTGCGCGGTGCCGAACGTGTCGTACTCCGATTCGTCGCGGCGCGGAAAACCGGAGATGCCCCCGTACTGCCGCAGCGTGTGCATCTGGTCGCGGCGACCGGTCAGGATCTTGTGCGGATAGGTCTGATGGCCGACATCCCAGACGATCCGGTCGCGCGGCGTGTCGAACACATAGTGCAGCGCAATCGTCAGTTCGACCGTGCCAAGATTCGACGACAGGTGCCCACCCGTCTGCGAGACGCTGTCGAGCACGAAGGCACGCAACTCGTCTGCAAGCGGTTGCAATTGGCGGCGATCGAGGCGGCGCAAGGCCGCCGGGTCGTCGATGGTTTTCAGCAAGTCGTACATCGTCGTTCCATTGTAGGAAAACTTACGCGCCCGCACTTCATTCACGCATTCGTCGTAACGAACGCGCGGCGGCGGGCTTTCGCGTTCAGCTAACCCGGTTCACCACCAGATCAGCCAGTTCGGCAAGACGCTGCGCACGCGCGCCAAATGGCGCAATCGCAGCGTGGGCATCGGTGCGCAGTTGCGCTGCGAGTTCGCGCGACGCTTCGAGCCCAATGATCGACACGTAGGTCGGCTTGCCGTCCTTCGCGTCTTTGCCTGCCGTTTTGCCGAGCGTCGCGGAATCGGTCGTGACGTCGAGAATATCGTCCACCACCTGAAACGCGAGGCCTACCGCAGCCGCGTACGCGTCGAGCGAACGCATCGCGTCCGCGCTGGGCGTTTCGCCGGCCAGTGCGCCCATGCGCACCGCGGCGCGCAGCAGCGCGCCGGTCTTCATGCGATGCATCGTTTCGAGCTGCGGCCGCGTCAGCTTATGGCCGACGCTCGCCAGATCGATGGCCTGGCCCCCGGCCATGCCGACCGAACCGCTCGCCAGCGCCAGTTCGCGCACCAGCGCGGCCTGTTGCGCCGGCGCCAGCACCTCGGCCGTCAGCGCAACGAAAGCTTGCGACTGCAGCGCGTCGCCCACCAGCAGCGCCGTCGGTTCATCATACTTAACGTGCACGGTGGGCTTGCCGCGCCGTAGCGCGTCGTCGTCCATGCACGGCATGTCATCATGCACCAGCGAGTACACGTGGATCATTTCCAGCGCCGCCGCTGCCGCATCGAGACATTCGGCGCGTGCGCCCGTCAGTTCCCCAGCCGCGTGGCACAGCAAAGGGCGCACCCGTTTGCCGCCGCCCAGCACCGCATAACGCATGGCTTCATGCAGTTGCGCCGGTTCGACAGAAGGCGCCGGCAGATAGTGTTCAAGTGCCGTCTCGACGCGCCCGAGTACCGAGTGCATCCATTGTTCGAAAGTCATAGGTCGTCCCCGCTCTCTGTAGCGGCTGTGCCTGCGCCACTCATGGGCAGCGGCTTGAGGGTCTCGCCATCGAGAACCCGTACCTGCTGCTCGACCTTTTCCAGTTGCTGCTGGCAAAACGTCACGAGGGTCGCGCCGCGCCGATAGGCGGACAACGATTCCTCGAGGCTCAGACTGCCGCCTTCCATCCGCGCAACGAGTCCTTCCAGCTCCGCCAGCGCCGCTTCGTAGTTCTCGGGCAGCGGTGTGCTGTCAGCGCCCTCGGCGGCCGTTGCAGCGGTATCTTTCGATGCGGTCTTCGCCATGAATGGTCGCAAAATTAAAACAAGTCGGACATTCTACGGCAAAAGCGACCAAACCGATCCGCTTGCCGTCTCCCGTCCCACGTGCTTCCCTTACGGCCCACCCAGAGCCTGACAGAAAAAAATCCTTTTTGCTCGCACGAAAGCAGTGAACCATCTTCACAATTTTGACCCAAATCAGACACTTAGTCGCCCCATGGAGGGGTAAACGGGTATAATCGCGGGCTCCCTAAATCGAAACCTTCGATGGTTGGGTTGTTCACTGCTTTCACGTCTTCACGGGAGTGGGAATGTCCAATCTGAGCAATGCATTGCAGTTGCGGTCTGTACACAGCCAGCTGCCAGTCACGGCTTACTTTGACGAAGCGCTTCTAACGCGCGAAATCGAAACCCTTTTCAAGAAAGGTCCTCGCTACATCGGGCACGAACTCATGGTGCCGGATGCGGGGGATTATTTTGCCTTGCCCAGCGAGAGCGAGGGGCGTGTGCTCGTCCGTAACAAGCAGTCACAGGTTGAACTGCTGTCGAACGTGTGCCGCCACCGGCAAGCCATCATGCTCAACGGCCGCGGCCAGGCGGAGAACATCGTCTGCCCCCTGCACCGCTGGACCTACGATCTGAACGGCCAGTTGCTCGGTGCGCCGCATTTCGCTGACAACCCCTGCCTGAATCTCGGCGCCACGCCGCTGCAGAACTGGCAAGGGTTGCTGTTCGAAGCCCAGGGGCGCGACGTCGCGAAGGATCTGGCGCGCCTCGGCACCAAGCAGCATTTCGACTTCTCGAACTTCATGTTCGACCACGTCGAAGTCCATGAATGCAACTACAACTGGAAGTCCTTCATCGAGGTCTACCTCGAGGACTACCACGTCGCGCCGTTCCATCCGGGCCTCGGCAGCTTCGTCAATTGCGACGACCTGACGTGGGAATTCGGCGACTGGTACAGCGTGCAGACAGTGGGTGTCCACAAGGATCTGGAACAACCGGGCAGCCCGACGTATCGCAAGTGGCACGACGAAGTGCTGCGCTTCCGCGACGGCAAGGCGCCCGAGTTCGGCGCCATCTGGATGGTGTACTACCCAGGCATCATGATCGAGTGGTATCCGCATGTGCTGGTTGTGTCATGGCTGATTCCGCGCGGGACGCAGAAGACCACCAATGTCGTGGAGTTCTATTACCCTGAGGAAATTGCGCTGTTCGAGCGTGAGTTCATCGAAGCCGAACGTGCCGCGTATATGGAAACGGCGCGCGAAGACGACGAGATCGCCGAGCGCATGGACGCCGGCCGCCGCGCGCTGATGGAGCGCGGCGAGTCGCAGGTCGGACCGTATCAAAGCCCGATGGAAGACGGCATGCAGCACTTCCACGAGTTCCTGCGGCGCGAGCTCGGCACGATCTGAACGGCGCAAGCGCCATACAGCCCGCGGGCTGACAGCAATCACGGAAAGACGGGCTTCGGCCCGTCTTTTTTTGTTTAGACTAACAACATCATTCGGTCGAACTGCTTGAGTGCGCCTCGTCGCTCGCTCGGGCCGTGCCGAAATCTCCCGTTTCGCAACCATCTTGCATGGGACCGTCATGCCACACACTCACTACACCACACTGATCTCCGCGGCGAATCTCGCCGAACGGCTCGCCGCGGCCCCTGGCAGCGTATTCGTGATCGACTGCCGTTTCGATCTGGCCGATACCGAAGCCGGCACGAAAGCCTACGCAGCCGGTCACTTGCCGGGTGCGCAGTATCTGCATCTGGATCACGATCTGTCGAGCCCGAAGACCGGCACCAACGGCCGCCATCCGCTGCCGGACCGGACGAAGCTCGCCGCCCTGTTCGCCGCACGCGGCCTCAAGCAAGGTCAGCAGGTCGTTGCCTATGATGCGCAAGGCGGCATGTACGCCGCGCGCGCCTGGTGGCTGCTGCGCTGGCTGGGTCACGACGCGGTGGCCTTGCTCGACGGTGGGCTGCAAGCCTGGCAAGCAGCCGGCCAACCGTTGACGCAGGAAGTGGCCCCGCACAGCACCGGCGACTTCAAGGCGGGCGCGCCGCTCGCAGTCACGTTCGACGTGCAGGCCGTGGAGCGCAATCTGAGTACGCATGAGCGGGTCGTGATCGACGCGCGCGCCGCGGACCGGTATCGCGGTGAGAACGAGACCCTCGACCCGGTGGGCGGGCACATTCCGGGCGCGCTGAACCGCTTCTTCAAGGACAATTACACGGCCGACGGGCGGTTCAAGCCGGCCCATTCGTTACGGGAAGAATTCCAGGCATTGTTGCCGGGCATTGCACCGGATCACGTCGTGCTGCAATGCGGCTCCGGCGTAACGGCCTGTGTCAACGCGCTGGCGATGGAAGTCGCCGGCCTGCATGGCGCGGCGCTTTACGCGGGATCGTGGAGCGAGTGGACGTCCAATCCGGCACGGCCGGTTGCGACCGGGCCGAATCCGTAACGGCAGCGGCAGCAGCAGAGGCAAGGCGGCGGTGGCCGTAATCAAAACCACGCGCCGCCGCAGCCCCTACGCCACGCCGTGCTGCTTGAACCAGACCTGCACGCGGCGCCAGCCGTCTTCCGCATCGGCCTTCTTGTAGCTGGGCCGATAGTCCGCAAAGAACGCGTGACCGGCATCGTCATAGACGACGAACTGCGAGCCGCGTCCCGCCTCCGGTCCCTGCGCGATCGCCTGCTTCATCTGCGCGAGGGTGTCCTGCGGGATGCTCGGATCCTGCAGGCCGTAGAGTCCGAGAACCGGCGCATGCAGGTCGGCAACCCGGTCGAGCGGATTGGCGGGGTTGTTTGCCGTGTGACCGCCGGCTACCCGGCCGTACCAGGCCACCGCCGCCTTCACGCGCGGATTGTGCTCCGCGTACAGCCACGTAATACGCCCACCCCAGCAGAAGCCATTGACGCCCAAACGGTTCAGATCGCCACCGTTCGCGCCCGCCCAGGCGACGGTGGCGTCGAGATCGGCCAGCACCTGGTCGTCGGGCACCTTGCTCACCAGTTGGTCGTTCAACTGCTGGATCGTCGGATACACCGACGCATCCCCTTCCCGCACATAGAGGTCCGGTGCGATCGCGAGATAACCGAGCTTGGCGAAGCGCCGGCACACATCGGCGATATGCTCGTGCACACCGAAAACCTCGTGCACGACGATGATCACCGGCAAGTGCGTCTTGCCCAAAGGCTGCGCGCGGTAGGCCGGCACCAGCGTGTCGCCCGAATGCACGGCGACTTCACCGGCCTCGAGCCCTTCGCTATCGGTATGGATGGTTTGCGCGGACACCGGCATCACGGCAGCGGCAAAGCCTGTACCGAGCGCGGCCTTGATGAAGGTGCGCCGACTGAACGGAACGTGCGGGACCAGGCTGTCGACTTCAGGTTTCAGCATGCGGCACTCCTTGAATGAAGGGCGATGAAAAGCAGCAAACGACAGGGCGAAAGGCAACAGGATACGCCTCGTGCGTGTCCTGTTGCAGAAGCCTGACGAACCGCATTTTCACACCTCGCGACGGCACGCGCAGGGACCGCTCAAACCGCCGCCGTGCCGTGTCTTGCCAATGCAAATGGCAAAGGCAAAGAGCAAAGACGCCCCTCAGTGCAGCTTGACCCGCGGCAACGTCGTACGACGCAGCCAATGCGCGAAGGTATCGAGCACCATCCGCGCGTAGCCATGCAGCGCGGCAATGTGCAGCCGGTACAGCGACATGTACATGAAGCGCGCAAACAGGCCCTCGATCAGCATGTTGCCGCCGATCACCCCGCCCATCAGATTGCCCACCGCGCTGAAATGCCCAAGCGACACCAGCGAGCCGAAGTCCCGATAGGTGAATTCCGGCAGCGGCTGATTTTCGAGCCTTGCGGCGAGTGCCTTCAGCAGGAAGCTCGCCTGCTGGTGAGCGGCTTGCGCGCGCGGCGGCACGTTGCGTTCGTTGCCCGGCCACGGACACGCCGCACAATCGCCAAGCGCGAAAACATTGTCGTCGACCTCGGTCTGCAGCGTACGGCGGACGATCAGTTGACCCAGCCGGTTGACCGGCAGGCCGTCGAGCTGACTCAGGATCGCCGGCGCCTTGATGCCCGCGGCCCATACCGTCAGGTCGGCGCGAATCGCCTTGCCGCTCGCGGTCCGCACGACGCCCGGCGCGACTTCCGCCACCGTCTCGCCGGTCATCAGCTTCACACCGAGCTTCGTCAGCAGTTCCGCCGTGGCGGTGGACACCCGCTCCTGCAAGGCAGGCAAAATACGCGGCCCCGCCTCGATCAGCACAATACCCACGTCATGGCGCGGATCGAGCTTATGCAGCCCATACGCGGACAACACCTGCGCCGTATTGCGCAATTCCGCAGACAATTCGACCCCGGTCGCGCCGGCGCCGACAATCGCCACCTGAACACGCGGCTCCGTAGACGGCACGGACGCGTCAGGCGTCGACTCCACCGGTTCGTGTGCCTGATGCTCCGCGCGCATGCAGGCCGCGATCAGGCGTTTGCGAAAGCGCTCGGCCTGACTGACCGTGTCGAGCGCGAGGGAATACTCCGGTGCCCCTTTGACGCCGAAGAAATGCGTCGTACTGCCGATGGCTACCACCAGCGTGTCGTAGTCGAGCACACGCTGCGGCAGCAACTCTGCGCCGTCGTCGTCGATGACCGGTGCGAGCGTGATGCGTTTCGCCGCGCGATCGAGCCCGGTCAGCTCGCCCTGCTGAAACTCGAAGCCATGCCAGCGCGCCTGCGCGGCATATTCGAGCTCCTGCGTGAACGGGTCCATGCTGCCGGCGGCCACCTCATGCAGCAGCGGCTTCCAGATATGGGTGGGATTGCGATCGACGAGCGTAACTTGTGCGCGCACCTCGCCCTTGTTCTTACGTGGGGCATAGCGATCGCCAAGACGCGTCGCCAGTTCCAGCCCACCCGCACCTCCACCAACGACGATAAAACGATGCATCGTAGTTCTCCGTGTTTGCCGATCGGTTATGCGTCGAGACGGTCCAGGTCATCCCTGTAGGGGCCGTCTGTCAGAGATTGTCCGCGAGCGGCACGGTTTGCCACAAGCCATCCGTGCGCATGTGTGACATGCGCACGACGATATCGCCAGAACTCAGGGCTGCGTCAATGTGCCTCTTCCCAATTGGCGCCGGCCCCCACTTCTGCGACCAGCGGGACTTTCAGCGCGGCAACGCCGCACATCAGTTCAGGCAAACGCTTGCGCACCTCGGACAGTTCGCTGTCCGGCACTTCGAGGATCAGTTCGTCGTGCACCTGCATGATCATGCGCGTGCCGGTGTTCGACGCCTCGAGCCAGTTCTGCACGGCGATCATCGACATCTTGATCAGATCGGCGGCGGTACCCTGCATCGGCGCGTTGATTGCGGCGCGCTCCGCGGCCTGGCGGCGCGGCCCATTGCCGCCATTGATCTCCGGCAGCCACAGGCGGCGGCCGAACACGGTCTCGACGTAGCCCTTGGACTTCGCGCTCAGGCGGGTTTCGTCCATGTAGTTTGCGACGCCGGGATAGCGCGCAAAGTAGCGGTCGATATAAAGCTTCGCCGCATCACGCGTGATACCCAGGTTTGCGGCAAGACCGAAAGCGCTCATGCCGTAGATCAAGCCGAAGTTGATCACCTTCGCCACGCGCCGCTGGTCGCTCGAGACTTCAAGCGGCGTCACGCTAAAGATTTCCGCGGCGGTGGCGCGGTGGATGTCCTCGCCCTGCGCGAACGCGCGCAACAGCGATGCGTCGCCGGAGATGTGCGCCATGATGCGCAGTTCGATCTGCGAATAATCCGCAGAGACGAGCTTATGACCCGGCGGCGCAATGAACGCCTCGCGAATGCGGCGGCCTTCCGCGGTGCGCACGGGAATGTTCTGCAGGTTCGGATCGTTCGAGGCAAGCCGCCCGGTAACCGCCACGGCCTGCGCATAGTTGGTATGCACGCGGCCCGTCTGCGCGTTGACCATGCGCGGCAGCTTGTCGGTATAGGTGGACTTCAGCTTCGACAAGCCGCGATGCTCGAGCAGCAGCTTCGGCAGCGGATAGTCTTCGGCCAGCTTCTGCAGGACTTCTTCATCGGTGGACGGCGCGCCGCTCGGCGTCTTCTTGACCACCGGCAACTGCAGCTTCTCGAAGAAGATCTGCCCGATCTGCTTCGGCGAGCCGAGATTGAATTCTCCGCCGGCCAGCGTATAGGCATCCGTTTCCAGCTCGATCAGACGCGTGGCGATTTCATTGCTTTGCAGACGCAACTTCTCCGCGTCGATCAGCACGCCGGTGCGCTCCATCTTGCGCAGGACGCGCGAAGTGGGCACCTCAATGTCGCGGTAGACGCGCTGCAAGCCCTCGTCCGCCGCCACTTGCGGATACAAGGCCTGATGCAGACGCAGCGTGATATCGGCGTCTTCCGCGGCATATTCGGCGGCCTGAGCGAGCGCGACCTCATCGAAGCCGATCTGCCCCGCGCCCTTGCCCGCCACCTCTTCGTACTTGATCGTCTTGATGCCGAGATGGCGCAGCGCGAGGCTGTCCATGTCATGCGTACGATGCGACTCCAGCACATACGATTGCAGCAGCGTATCGTGCTCGATGCCGTTCATGGCGATGCCGTAGTTCGCCAGCACCTGCTCGTCGTACTTCATGTGCTGGCCGACCTTCTTGTGGTCGGCGCTTTCGAGCCAGGGCTTGAGCTTCGCGAGCACTTCGTCGCGCGGCAGTTGCTCCGGATGATCCGGCCCACGGTGTCCCACCGGAATATAAGCGGCGGAGTTGGCTTCGACGGACAGCGAAATGCCGACCAGTTGCGCCAGCATCGGATCGAGCGCGGTAGTCTCCGTGTCGAAGGCGGTCAGCTCGGCGGCGTCGATCTTCGCGAGCCAGGCGTCGAACTGCTCCCACGTCTGCACGGTGTCGTAATGACGCTCGCCGTCGATCACAGGGGCGACGTCCTCGCCCGCACCCGGGCCTTCCACCACCTCGGCCGCTTCGACTTCGCGCAGCCAGGTCTTGAAGCCATGCCGCGCGAAAACATCGCGCAGTTCGTCACGCGCCTCAGGACGCGTGGACAGGCTCTCCTCAATCGACACCAGATGCTGCGTCAGATCGCATGCCGTATCGACCGTCACGAGCTTGCGCGCCAAGGGCAGAAAATCGAGCGCCTTGCGCAGGTTGTCGCCCACCGCGCCCTTGATTTCCGCCGCGTGTTCGACGATCCCGTCGAGCGTTTCGTATTGGCTCAACCATTTGACCGCGGTCTTGGGACCGCACTTCTCGACGCCGGGCACGTTGTCGACGGTATCGCCGATCAGGGACAGGTAATCGACGATGCGCTCCGGCGGCACGCCGAATTTAGCCAGCACGCCGGCACGGTCGAGCGTCTCGTTGGTCATCGTGTTGATGAGCGTGACGCGATCCGTGACGAGTTGCGCCAGATCCTTGTCACCCGTCGAGACGATCACGTTCATGCCGAGCTTTTCGGCAGCGACGCTCAACGTACCGATCACGTCGTCGGCTTCGACGCCTTCGATCATCAACAGCGGCCAGCCCAGCGCACGCACCGCGACATGGATCGGCTCGATCTGCTGCGCGAGGTCTTCGGGCATCGACGGACGGTTGGCCTTATAGTCGGCGTACCAGTCGTCGCGAAACGTTTTGCCCTTGGCGTCGAACACGCACGCGCTATACTCTGCTGTGACTTCCTTGCGCATGCGCCGCAGCATATTGATGATCCCGTAGAGCGCACCCGTAGGTCCGCCGTCGGGGCCGCGTAGATCAGGCATCGCATGGTAGGCCCGGTACAGATAACTCGAACCGTCGACCAATAGCAGGGTCTTCCCTTCCAGCTCGGTGCCCAGCTTAGTTTCCAGGACTCGTTCTTCAGGCATTATGACAAAGAGAAAAGTGATTCCGAGTCTGCGATCACTCGCAGATCAAGAGCGCGCGACAGCCAAAAAGGCCCGCGCATCGTGGCAGATGTTCACGATTATGGCAGAGTTTATTGAGGCGACCGAGTACCTCTCGGAGATTCGCCCGGCTGTCAGCATCTATGGTTCAGCGCGCCTGAAATCGAACTCGCCGTACTACAAACTGGCCACGCAGATCGCGCGCAAGCTGTCGGACGCGGGCTTTGCGGTGATCTCCGGCGGCGGCCCCGGCATCATGGAAGCGGCCAACAAGGGCGCGCATGCGGGCAAGGCGCCGTCGGTGGGCCTGAACATCGAACTGCCGCACGAGCAATCGGGCAACCAGTGGCAAGACATCTCGCTGCGCTTCCGTCACTTCTTCACGCGCAAGGTCACGTTCGTGAAGAACTCGGATGCGGTGATCGTGATGCCGGGCGGCTTCGGCACGCTGGATGAGCTTGCGGAAGTGCTCACGCTCATTCAAACCAAGAAGTCGCGCCACGTGCCGATCATCCTGGTGGGCGGCGAGTTCTGGAAAGGCCTGCTCGGCTGGTTCAAGGAATCGCTGGTGCCGATGGGCCTCATCAATCCGGACGACTTGAACCTGATGCAGGTGATCGACGACCCGGACCAGGTGCTCGAAGCGGTGCTGAAGTTCTACGAAGACCGAGACGAGGTAGAACCGCATCCCGCGAAGTCCGATGAAGACCGGATGTTCTATCTGTAAGGCGTGAGGCGGTGTGATTCTGATTCGAAGAAGCCGGGCGGCGTGCCGCCACCCGGCTTTGTTCGTTTGGGCGATGCCTCTCAGGCGCGCGCCACTGCTTCATCACCCTGATCGCCCTGCTCCTGCAGCCAGCGGCAAAACTGCTCGACGAGCGGCGCTTGCGCGACTTCGCGCCGCGCGACCCACCAGTAGCCGCGCGCGTCGACACGCGGACCTTCGAGCGGCATCACGAGCCTCCCCGAAGCCAGTTCGTCCGCAAGCATCGGTAGCGGCCCCAGCGCAACGCCGAGTCCATCCACGGCCGCTTGCAACGCCAGATAGAAGTGATCGAACGACTGCTTCTTGCGACACTTCGCCTTCACGCCCGCCGCGCTGAGCCAGTTGCGCCAGGCGTCCGGTCGCGTATCCGAATGCAGCAGGACGTGGCGCGCGAGATCGTCGGCCACCTTGATCGGCGAGCGCTGCAATAACGCAGGACTGCACACCGGCAACTCGCTTTCGCCAAGGAAATGCCCGCTCACGCAGTTCGGCCAATGCGCCGGACCGCGCCTGATCGCCACGTCGTAGCCTTCCACCAACTCGGCCGGAAAGTCCGAGGTCGAGGTCGACAGTCGCAGTTCCACGTTGGGCATCTTGCGCTGAAACTGGTTGAGCCGCGGCAGCAGCCACTTCATGGCGAACGTGGGCAGCGCGTTGACGCGCAGCACATGCACCACGCCGGTATCGCGTAGCTGGCTGGTGGCGACGGAAATACTTTCGAAGGCAGCCTGGACGGTCGCCAGATAGCGGCGCCCGTCGTCGGTGAGGCGCACGCGCTTGCCGATGCGGTGAAAGACCTGCACGCCGACCCACGCCTCGAAGGCCGCGACCTGGCGGCTAATTGCACCGTGCGTCACATGCAATTCGTTCGCCGCCGCGGTGAAACTATTGTGCCGCGCCGCCGCTTCGAAGGCGCGTAGCGCTGGAAAGGGAGGAAGATTTCGAGCCATGCTTGTGATTCTAGATCACAAGGAAGCGCCCGAGAAATCGTTTTGCCCGAAGCCAAAACGGCGTTAACCTCCCGAGCATGAACAAGACGGCTCACGATATGAACTCAAACCTCACCGACGCGCAAACCGCGGCCGACACCGGCCTCGCGCCGCCGCCCACTGTCAGCGAGATCTTCAGCGGCTTTCTCGGGCTCGGGCTGATCTCGTTCGGCGGTGCGCTGCCGCTCGCGCGGCGCGCGATCGTCGAGCGGCGCCGCTGGCTCTCCGCCTCCGACTTCACCGATCTGCTGGGTCTGTGCCAGTTCCTGCCGGGCGGCAATGTGATCAATCTGTCCGTGGCGATTGGCATGCGCTTTCGCGGGCTGTCCGGGGCGCTCGCGGGACTGCTCGGGTTGATCGCGGGTCCGTCGCTGGTGGTGATCGGGCTAGGCGTGCTGTATGAGCACACGCAGAACGATCCGCACATCCGTCATCTGTTTGCCGGCCTCGCTGCGGCCGCGGCCGGATTGCTGATCTCGATGGCGGTGAAGATCGTGTTGCCGCTGTGGCGCAAACCTGCTGGGGCGATTATCGCCGTGCTGGGTTTTCTGGCCATCGCGCTGCTGCGTTTTCCGCTGCTGCCTACGATGCTGGTCCTGACTCCGCTGAGCATTTACCTCGCCTCGAGGACCGTACGATGAACGATACCCTGATCTCACTCGCCATCATCTTCAGTCAGTTGTCGTTGTTGGCTTTCGGCGGCGGCAATACGATCCTGCCGGAGATGCAACGCCAGGTGGTCGACGTGCATCACTGGATGCCGGCCAGCGAGTTCAGCGCGCTCTTCGCGCTGGCGCAGGCGGCGCCTGGGCCGAACCTGATGGTTGTCACCCTGGTGGGTTGGCATGTGGCTGGCTGGGCGGGGATGCTGGTGACGTCGGTGGCGAAATTCGGGCCTTCGTCGATTGTGACGATTCTCGCGCTTAAGGCATGGGAGCGCTTTAAGGATCGGCCGTGGCGGCGCTATGCACAAGCTGGACTGGTGCCGGTGACTGCGGGGTTGGTGGCTGCGAGCGCGGCGCTGATTGCGCATGCGTCGGATACGACGCTGATCGCATGGGCAATTACTGCGGTTTGCGCGGTGCTGGCGATTAAGACCCGCATTCATCCGTTGTGGTTGCTGGCGGCGGGGAGTTTGATTGGGTTGACGGGGTTTGGGCAGTTTTAGGGCGGAGGTCGGATCGAGCGGGCGCAAGGCACCCGCTTCGGCCCGTGCCGGCGTACCGCACTACAGTATTCTATTGACGCAAGTTAGCAGCGTTGCTCACCTCCTTGACGTTGCTTGAGCGCTGCCTTCGGAGCTTTACGGCACGCCACGACCCCTTATAAATCAATGATTTGCAAAACCCTTAAGGACCAGATGGCGTCTGCTTGACATTATGGGGTGCCAGCAAATCCACGGAGACACAAAAGAGTTGAAGATCGGATTTTCTAGCCGGCTGCCCGTCGCAGGATTGAAATGATCCAATATCCCTTTCCCCACGGTCAGACCCAGAAGATCAACCGCTGCAAGGACATCTGCGCAGCTGGATTCGGGCGCGGGCAACTCCAGCAAAAACCACTCGCCTGTAAGCCGTTCAGATGACTCGCCCAACCTATGTCTGCCTAAAACGGGATGCGGGTCCAAATTGGCCCAAGCTTTTCATTCGAACATGCTTGTACTCGACCGGGGCAAAGGGGATGGCTGTCGAAAACCTCTTTTTGCGCGTCCACAAGGACGGACGAAGCTATCTATTCGATTTCTGGGGACATACGGATAGCGGACACCTGACCCTCGGCAGTGGGTTATTCGTCGGGCCGACTGGGGTCGCCAACGATCATCACTTTAATCTTCGGGGAGCGCCTGATGCGCTCCTGTACGAAAGCGGCACATACAGGGTTGAGATCTTCGCAACCGTAGCTGGCAGGGGAAACCGCAAGCTTACGGAAATCGAATTCGATATTGGCGGCGAGCAAGCAGCGGAATTGATACAAATACCGACGCGTCAACTCGATCTCTACTGGAACGCCGACCGAAGACAGTACATCGGCGAAGTCAGATTGCGTGAATCGGCATTGCCCCGTCTTTCTTGATAGCTCCGGCGAGACAGTGTCGCCAACTCGATCAACCGCATCGCATCCAGCGCACCGAGATATTCGGCCAAACCATACACCTCTGGTTAATGTCCGACTCCACCAATTGATGCACCGACACGGTCGTGATCTCGCGCGAAACCAGCCTCCCGTTGATTCGTCACTCACAAGCCCACCTCACCCTATCCCATAAACAAGGACTCCAAAATATTTGGTAAGTTTACAGCCGCGTTGATATTACCCGCGACGAAAACGAAACCAACCAAAACAAATCAGTTCCATGCCGAAATGCGATAACCCAAGGTGTCCAACTTGTTACCCGAACTGGAAAGAGGAGGAGGCAGCCGCAAAGAAGCGGGCGGAAGACGACAAACAGGATTGCATCAACTGCTGGCGCTCCCTTCAAAAGAAGGCCGAGGCGATCGCATCCGCTGACAATCCGATTTCCCGTAACCGGCGCATCAATGCGGCTTACGCGCAATTGTGGCTAAGCGACCGGCGCTTTCAGTGGGCAGGATTGGCCGCATTCGCATCCAAACAGGTCGGTTGCGGGTTACTTAACGCAGCGGAACTCGTCAACAAGTCAAACCGGGAACGTGACGCCTACCAACAATGGGAAAGACAAAGCTCCCCGCTCGAACGGATGGCACCCTACGGGTCGCCAAGGATGCCCATACCGGATCAGGCGAACGGCGCCGGAGCGGAGCAGGTGTATCAAATGCTCGCTAAGGGCAACACATCATTGTTTCTGGATATCTGGCCGCTGCACATGTTCTACAAGGAATTCGGGTTACAGCGGTTTAAGCGATGTCTGCCGGAGCGTCAACTGTTAGAGGGATCGGTTGTATGGCCGATTGCCAGGAGCGTTCCGTTTGGCCTTACCAGACCGCAAGTTGTACAGGGATTTGAAGCGATCGATGCGGGCAATATCAGTAAAAGCGTCGAATTGCTGGCGTGGCATGAACAGATGAGCATCCTGCAACCAGCCATGTACGACGATCCGACCTTCGCGCTTTTGATGCGAGCCAATCAGTTCGCGTGGGCATTGAATATTCCAACCGGATCGGCTCGGGAGATCCAGTTGACTCTTGCCAATCAGTGCACAGTCACCGGCGCCAATGCGATATACGAGAGATTCAGCAAGCAACCCTTGGCGAATCTTGCGGATGGCAGCCAAAGGATGGCGTTCGTTCTACGCGCTGCACAGCGGTTCAATGATCTGCTGCATGATCCAATCCAGCGGCATTTCGTGGAGAATTCTCTGTTCCTCATTGCGCACGGAGGCGGCTAATGACAATCAGGAGATTTAGCTGGCGCTTTGCTTGCCTCGGGCTTGCAATTACCGTCCTATGGGGCATCTACGCCATGGCGCGGCCAGTCGATGAAGTCGTGCTTTCCATAGGTGAATCGTACGAACAGGTACGACGGCAGTCTCACTCAACCTTGCCTGCTATCGAGTTCAACGCAAACTGGGGCGGCTCCGTGAGCCGCCTCACTCGATTGCACTTCGTCGACCCCCAGTTTGGCTTTGTCACGCGTGCGGCGAAATTCCTGGCGGTACATTACGACAGCGCGGGCAATGTCGATTCCGTTTCGCTATCCCCCCAAGCGGCGACATTACCCCTCGACGATGCGATGGCCATTCTCGTGGACTTACAGGCTCAGCTTCGACGAGGAGGATGGAAACCATTCAGAGGAGAGCGAAGCCAGCCTATCGAAGACACGCCGGCGAGGCGCGCCGAGATTCGAAAGTGCTCCGCTCCGACAAGTTACTGGCAGGCCGACACCAAGTATCAAGTCTCGCTCAACATCCGCTGCTTTCGGTCCGAAGACCGCCCAACCGACGAGCGCTACCTGATAACACTGGATCTCGGCCCGCCTGTCTTCGACGATGATAGACCTGGCGACTAAAGCGCAGTCCGGCGGAACCCGTAAAGGCCCACCGGACAATCTGTTGTTATTGAAACGCCACTTCCGCAAAGCTACGCAGCTTCCGGCTATGCAAGCGATGCAAACCGTTCATCCGCAGCAACTCCATCGCCTTCACGCCGATCTGCAAATGCTGATCGACCTGCGCCCGATAAAACTGGTCCGCCATACCCGGCAGCTTCAGTTCGCCATGCAAGGGCTTATCCGAGACGCAAAGTAAGGTGCCGTAAGGCACCCGGAATCGAAAACCGTTCGCGGCAATCGTCGCGCTCTCCATATCCAGCGCAATCGCGCGGCTTTGCGACAAACGCTGCACCGGCTCGCGATGATCGCGCAGCTCCCAGTTGCGATTGTCGACGCTCGCCACCGTGCCGGTACGCATCACGCGCTTGAGTTCGACGCCATCCAGTTGCGTCACCTGCGCGACCGCGCGCTCCAGCGCCACCTGCACTTCCGCGAGCGCCGGAATCGGCACCCACAAAGGCAGGTCGTCGTCGAGCACGTGATCTTCGCGCACATAGCCGTGCGCCAGCACATAGTCGCCCAGGCGCTGCGTATTACGCAGACCGGCGCAGTGACCGAGCATGATCCACGCATGCGGACGCAGCACGGCAATGTGATCGGTGATCGTCTTCGCATTCGACGGCCCCACGCCGATGTTGATCATCGTGATGCCACTGCCGTCGGCGCGCTTCAGGTGATACGCGGGCATCTGCGGCAGACGCGGCGGCGGCGTGCCTTCGTCGGCCTGCTCGCCGAGATTCGCGTTGTACGTGATCACATCGCCCGGTTCGACAAACGATGTGTACTCGCTACGATAAGTGCGCAGCTCTTCGTCGTCCGTGTGCGCCATCATCGTGCGGCCCAGCTTGACGAACTCGTCGATGTAGAACTGGTAGTTCGTGTACAGCACGTAGTTCTGGCAGTGCGTGGGCGAAGTCGCCGTGTAATGCTTGAGACGGTGCAGCGAAAAATCGACCCGCGCCGCCGTGAACAGCGCGAGCGGATGCGGCTCGCCGGGTCCCGGCTCGTACGTGCCGTTGACGATACGGTCGTCGAGAAAGCGCAGGTCCGGCGTATCGAACACATCGCGGATACCGAGCAGCCGCTCGCGATCCAGGTCACCTTCCAGATGGATGCCTTCCGCGAACGCAAAATGAACCGGAATGGGCTGGTCCGACACACCCACTTCGATCTGCACATGATGGTTCTTCGCCAGCAGCCGGAGCTGCTCGCGATAATAGTTGCCGAACAGATCCGGTCGCGTCACAGTGGTTTCGAACACGCCGGGACCGGCCACGAAGCCGTATGAGCGGCGCGAGTCGATATGCGTATTGACCTCGGTGCACACCCTGACGAACGGATAACAGGCGCGCACCCGGTGATCGAAGGGCTCATTACGCCTGTAACGCGCAAAGGCGTCGCGTAAGAAAGAGGTGTTCGCTTCGTAGATGGCGGACAGGTGGGTGACGGCGTCTGTCGCGTCGTCGAAGGCCTCGGTCGGGAAGTCATTGGCGGGCGTCTGCACCGCGCGCTGATTGGTGTTGTTGTTCATCTTCATTCGCCTCGATTGATGAAACCACATTACCACGGAACCTTGAAAGATTGATCATCGGGGCCCGACCAGCCGGCGTCTGTCAGATTGCGCGCATGCCGCGCGCACACGCCGTACGAAAGCGGCGCAAAATAAGGCTATCGCGCCCGTGGGCAAGGCTGGATTTGCTAGAATCGGGGCACCCTATTGGAGAATCACCATGAAGCCGCTCCTTCCCGTCGCCGTTGCGCTGGCGCTTGCCGTCGCCAACACTGCGATGGCTGCCCAGCCCGTTGACGCACCGCCGCCAGCCGACCACCCCATGTCCGCCAACGAACAGGCCGGTCTGCCGGACCTGGCCGCGATCAACCGTCCGGCCGCTGAGGTCAGCTCGAAGGTCGAAATCAACCAGCCGCGCCTGCCGAGCTTCTACGAAAAGAGCCCGAACGGCACGGAAATCACCGAGTACCGCGACAAGGGCAAGCCGGTCGAAATCAACGTGCACTCGAATCTCGGCACGAGCTATCACATGGGCGCGCCGCTCGACACGTCACCGAGCGCCAACAACAGCGGCCATCCCAGCACGCGTCTGCCGTCCGTGAGCCTGACCTACTGATCTGATTGATCCTTTGCCCTGCGGCGGGGCGCCGGCTCGCCCCGCTCGCGCCCTGCATGGCCCGCTGGCCGGGCCTTCAGTCTGTTGATCCCGCTTGCTTGCCCTGATTACCCATACCTTGCCGCACTGGCCGCACCGCGCCAGCCCGACCACCTGATCCGACGTCTCCCGCATGGCTGTCTTCACTGCTGTCACCGAACCCCAACTCGCACAATGGATGCGGCATTACGATCTCGGCGAAGTCGTCGAGTTTCGCGGCATCTCGTCCGGGATTGAAAACAGCAACTTCTTTCTGACGACGACGCGCGGCGAATACGTCCTCACGATTTTCGAAAAGCTGACGGCGCAGCAACTGCCGTTCTATCTCGATCTGATGCAGCATCTGGCGGCTCACCGAGTGCCGGTACCCGATCCGATGCCGCGCGAAGACGGCGCGCTATTCGGCATGCTGCAAGGCAAGCCCGCCGCCATCGTGACGAAACTCGACGGCGGTCCGGAACTGGCGCCGGGCGTCGAGCACTGCATCGAAGTAGGTCAGATGCTGGCGCGCATGCACCTCGCCGGGCGCGACTACGCGCGCCATCAGCCGAATCTGCGCAGCCTGCCGTGGTGGCAGGAGACGGTGCCCAGCGTGCTGCCGTTTCTCAGCGGTGCGCAGCGCGACCTGCTGACGTCGGAGCTCGCGCACCAGGAGGCGTTTTTCGCCTCGGCCGATTACGCGGCGCTGCCCGAGGGGCCGTGCCATTGCGACCTGTTCCGCGACAACGTGCTGTTCGCCCACGCGGCGCCGGGCAGCGGTCATCAGGTGCGCCTCGGCGGCTTCTTCGACTTTTATTTCGCTGGCTGCGACAAATGGCTCTTCGACGTGGCGGTGACAGTCAACGACTGGTGCGCCGATCTGGCCACCGGCAAGCTCGACGAGACCCGCGTCGAGGCCATGCTGCGCGCGTATCAGACCGTGCGCCCGTTCACGCCGGAAGAGAACCGGCACTGGGGTGACATGCTGCGCGCAGGCGCCTACCGCTTCTGGGTGTCGCGCCTGTATGATTTTCATATGCCGCGTGCGGCCGAACTGCTCAAGCCGCACGACCCGGGCCATTTCGAGCGCATTCTGCGCGAACGCCTTTCGGGCGTTGCACTTCCAGGCATCCATACCTCATGCAACTAATTGAAGTTCCCGCGAAGACCGGCTATGTATGGTTCCGGCAAGGCATCTGGCTGTTCCGCAAGAACCCGCTCGCCTTCCTGACGCTGTTCTTCGCCTATCTGCTAGTGATGACGCTGGTCGCGCAGATCCCCTACGTAGGCGGCGTACTGCCGCTCGCCTTCGTTCCAGGTGTCGCGGTGGGCTTCATGGCGGCGTGCCGCGACACCATCGCGGGCAAGCCGGTGTTTCCCACCATTCTCGTGGACGGCTTTCGCTCGTACGGCTCGGTCGTCGCCAGGCGGCTGCTGGCGCTGGGCGGTTTTTACCTCGTCGCCATGGGGCTGGTGCTGGCCGGCTCGGCGCTCGCCGACGACGGCATGCTGCTGAAAGTCATGCTGGGCACCACCGCCATGGATCCCGAGACCGTTCTCAACAGCAACATCATGATGGGCGTCCTCGCGGCCATGGCGTTCTATATTCCGGTCGCTATGCTGTTCTGGTTCTCGCCTGTCCTCACGGCATGGCATGACGTGCCGCCCGTCAAGGCGATGTTCTTCAGCATCGTCAGTTGCTGGCGCAACCGCGGCGCGTTCGTCGTCTTCGGCGCCTTGTGGTTCGTGGTGGAAACCATCGTCATGTTTGGACTGACCACGCTGATGCAGGCGCTCGGCGCCGGCGACTTCGCGGTTGCCGTGCTGATGCCCGCCACCATCATCGTCACGACGATGCTCTATTGCTCGTTCTACGCGACCTATCGCGGCTGCTTCGGCGTGCCGACGCCCGACACGCCCGATCTGCCCACCACGCCAGTTAATTGATCGGCGCGTATGCCGGAGGCGGGTTTCGTCAGCGCCCCGGCGTTTGCAGCACGCGACGCGCCCCATCACCAACCGATCATCATGACGCGCGTCCGACGCCTGAACACCCACTTCGACACCGGCCTCGTCTGGTTTCGCCGCGACTTGCGCAGCACCGATCAGGCCGCGCTTTACTATGCGTTGAAGCATTGCGAGCGAGTCTGGTGCGTCTTCGTCCTCGACACGACCATCCTGCAGCCAATCCTCGATACGTTGCGCATTCGCCGGCCGGATCGCACGCCTGAAGACCGGCGCATCGAATTCATCCTCGCCGCGCTGGAGGAACTGGATCAGGCGTTGCGGCAACATGGCGGCGGCCTCATCGTGCTACACGACGACGCGCGCGCCGCGATCCCCGCGTTGGCGGAGCAACTCGGCGTTGAAGCCGTCTTTACGAATCACGACTACGAGCCTGCCGCGATCGAGCGCGACGAAGCCGTGCGCGAGCAACTGGCCGAAAAGGGCCGCGAGCTGCTCACATTCAAGGATCAGGTGATCTTCGAGCGCGACGAAATTCTCACGGGGCAAGGCAAGTCGTTCACTGTGTTCACGCCTTACAAGAACGCCTGGCTGAAGCAACTCAACGCCTTCGATCTACAACCGTATCCGGTCGAAACGTACCTCGCGAATCTGGCGCCACCGCCTGCCGCCCTGGATCGTGGCCGGCCCACGCTCGCGCAACTCGGCTTCGCACCCAGCAATCTGGCCGATTTGCGGCTGCCCACCGGGATGAACGGCGCCCAGCAGTTGCTCGACGACTTCCTCACCCGCATCGATAGCTACGGCGACCGGCGCGACTTTCCGGCCGCGAAAGGACCCAGCTATCTGTCGATGCATCTGCGGTTCGGCACGGTGTCGATCCGTACATTGGCCCGGCTCGCACACGAACTCTCGTTGCAACCGGACGGCCAAGGGGCGGCAACCTGGCTATCGGAGTTAATCTGGCGGGATTTTTACTTCATGATCCTGTCGCACCATCCCAGGCTGGCGAGCGGCGCGGCGTTCAAGGCCGAGTACGACGCACTGCGCTGGGAAACCGGCCCACACGCTGACGCCGCGTTTGCAGCATGGTGCGAAGGACGCACCGGCTACCCACTGGTCGACGCGGCCATGCTGCAGCTCAATCGGACGGGCTACATGCACAACCGTCTGCGCATGGTGACGGCGAGTTTTCTGGTGAAGGATCTGGGAATCGACTGGCGGCTCGGCGAACGTTATTTTGCCGAGCAATTGAACGACTTCGACTTCTCGGCGAATAACGGCGGCTGGCAATGGGCAGCATCAACGGGCTGCGACGCCCAGCCGTATTTCCGGATTTTTAATCCGGTGACGCAATCGGAGAAATTCGATCCGGAGGGGCGCTTTATCAAGCGCTACCTCCCGCAACTGGCGAACGTGCCACCGAAGTGGATTCACGCGCCATGGCTGGCAGGCGTTGAGCGGCTAACGGACTTCGGCGTGACGCTCGAAAGAGACTACGCAGCGCCGATTGTCGACCATGCGGAAGCAAGGCAACGCACTCTGGCGCGCTTCGGCAAGTGACGATAGTGGGCACTTACATGCCAGAACCCCGGCAAAGCCGGCGGTTCGTTGAGCTCCAGCTTAGTGCTGGGTCATCCATGCCGGACGACGAACCGCTGCTTCGCGGTCGATCTTGCGCATGCGGAACTCGAGATCGTACAGATCCGTAGCTTCAGCCAGGTAAGCGTCGCTACGCTCTTTGGCCATCTGGTCAGCGGATTTCGTCAGGAACAGGAACAAGCGGCTCAGAAGATACATGATCAACCTCGAAAAGAGTCTAGGGTTACTGCCTAGTGGATAACCCTGATTATAGGGAAAACCCTAGGTCATGCCAAGTGATCTTTTCTGAAGTGTTGCTCTACCGCCGCCTGTCCCTCCATCCGAACCCGTCCAACGCCCGCTAAGCCGCGCCCGACGCGGCTCCCGCGGCGATGCTCTCGGTTTCACGAGACTTGACGGCGCGACGCTGATACCTGAAAAACTCCCAGATCAGCGCGCTCGCATCCGGCCCTTTAGACGAATGAAACGGCACGGCGTCGTCGCCACCGCTCCACGCATGGCCCAAGGCCTGGACCCGGCACAAGCGCACCACGCGCCGGCCGCCACGGACATAGTCGCGCATCACCACGCCCGCTTTGCGCTCCTCGCGCTCCTCGCCGGCTATTCGTTCGCCCGCGGCGTCCACCAGTCCGTTCAGGCGCAAGAACTGGGTTGTCAGTTGCTCCGCGTTGGCGGGCGCGACCACATGATCCGCATCCCCGTGAATAACGATGGCCGGCACGCCAGGATAAGCTGCGACGTCGACCGCTTCGTCAATCAGCACAACCGGGTCGTGCCGCATGCCCCGCCGCATCACGTCCATCGCCGCGATTCCCGAACGAGCTTCGCCGAACGCCGGCCCGGAATGGAACGCGACGGCCGCAAACCGCTCCGGATAGCGCGTGGCGAGCAAGGTTGCCAACCCGGCACCCGCCGACAACCCGGCGAGATAGATTCGCTCGCCGTCGAAGCCATGTTCGGCGACCAGCTCATCGACCAGCGACACCACCGCGCGCGCCTCGGCCCCGCCAGCGGCGTCGCTACTGTCGTACCAATGCCAGCACCGGTGTGCGTGGACATGCTTGGACTGCTCGGGGTAGACCACCGCAAAGCCGTAGCGGTCCGCAAGCAGGTTCATGCGCGTGCCTTCGGCGAATTCGTCGATGGATTGCTTGCAACCGTGCAGCATCACGACGAGCGGCATCGGCGCGGACGCCGCCCCGGCGGGCACGTACAAACCGTATTGCAGATGATTGACGAGACGCCCCGGCGCCACGGGCGCCGAATGAAACGAGCGCGTCCACGACCCGCTCGCCCAGGCGGCCGCCCGTGGACGGACCCGGGATTCGCGGGCACCCGGTCGCGGCGCTTCACGTTTGGCGGGTGAGCGAAGGGTGGTCGCCGGCTTGACCGGCTTGAGCTTGGCGGACAGTTTGCCCGCCGGCCGCACGGGTCGTGCAGCGTTGCGCTTGACGTCGCGCGCGTGTTTAGCCTGGATCGAGATCAGGCGTTTCAGACCGCCCAGCCAGATTTTTGTCAGACTTTTTGCCATTGGATGATGACCTCGCAAAAAGGGACCGCTACTGTTCTGTAGAACTAGAACGGCAAGTCGTTGTGCATTGCACAATAACACCAATCCTGACCCGATGCTGAGCGCATAGTGCAGCCAAAATCGTTAGTAGGCGCCACGCCGGCCCATGCCGGTCAGTCGCCGGCCGCCGTATTGCCAGATCATTTTGCGAGGTGTTTCATACGCAGTCGGGCGCCGCCACGGCATCGGCGCGAAACGCCATAGGCGGTGCCATAGCGTCGCGCCACAAGCTCCGACGGGCACTCCCGTCTATACTGACAGTCATACCCATGAAACACGTACAGCGTGTCTCAATCTTCTGTCGGCCAGATGGATGGCTGGCGCGTTAAACAATCACGGTCCTGATTCTACGCGGCGCCTGTCGCGCTTCTTTCCATGCCTGACTTGCCCTATCACCTTTGGTATTCGATCACCAGCCTCGGCGGCGCCGGTCTGACGCTGCCGCTCGCGATTGCGATCGCGCTTTGGCTGGCGCTCGGCTACTCCTGGCGCATGGCAGCGGGTTGGCTACTGCTGCTGGGAGCGGCGATCGTGGTCGTCACGATCACCAAGCTGGCCTTTCTCGGCTGGGGCGTCGGCGTGAAAGAACTGGATTTCACCGGGCTGAGCGGTCACGCGGTCCTCTCCACGGCGGTCTACCCGGTCGCCCTGTTTCTGATGCTGCTGCCCGCACGGCCCGCGTTTCGCCTCGTGGGCGTGGTGATCGGGCTGGCCGCCGGCATTGCGGTTGGCCTGTCGCGGGTGGTGCTGGATGCGCACTCGCCGTCCGAGGCGATTACCGGCTGCATCGTCGGCGCCGTGACCGCGCTGATGTTCGTGCGCTGGTCGTGGGATGCGGAACCCGGCCGGCTGTCCGCCGTGCCCGTCGCCGTCAGTCTCATGATGCTGACCGTCGGGCTGCACGGCGTCCATCTGCCCACGCAACGCTGGGTCACCCATATCGCCCTTAAGGTCTCCGGCCACGAACGGCCATTCATTCGCGCGCGCTGGAAGGCGGGACACTACAATTCGCCGAACGCCGCGCCGCTGTCGCAGACACAAAATACGCTGGTAGCGCCCACTCTGCCGGACGACCGCGACGCGTAACGCGTAACGCGGCACGACCGCCGGTTGCCCGTACAACCTGACCGGTGATTCACGGATAGGCGCTGAGGCCGCGGGATCGGCCGCCTCTGCTATCCACCACCCGCCCCGCCCGTGATTTTCGGCTTGCGCAATCTGCGCAGCAAACGCTCGCCTTCCTGCGCCGTGTAGCGTTTCGACGCCTCACACCAACCGTGTGCAAAACCCGCCTGGTAAGGCGGCGCATCGACCTGCTCGAGGTAGCGCAAAGCAACGGCTGCATCGTTGCCGTCGCCGAGCACGCTCTGCATGCGCGCGACCGTCTTCGCGCTCTCCTTGCGCGTTTTCTGCGAGGCGATCGACTCGAAGAATTCCAGCGTATAGCGCAGGTACTTCGCCTGGATGCGTTCCTTGTGACGCGCTTGCTCGTCGAGTGTCGTCAGTTTCGGTGCCCTAATCAACCGCTTGTAGTACCTCTGCACGCGCTTTTGCGCATAGGCGCGCAGCGAAGTATCCGCGGCCTTTGCGGGCGGCTCGCGTGAGGGCAATCCGCTCAGCCATTCGAGCCACGCCAGGGCAAGCTGCGCGTAGCGCGCCGAGCCCATGGCGGTCTTTAAGGCCGTGCGGGCTTCAAGACGCCGCGCGTCGGCGCGCTCGCAGATCGCGATCCAGCGCGTGCTGTCAGCGTCTGCAGCCGCCAGCGCGGGCAAGGTCGAATCGACGAACACGTCCCAGTCACGCGCCTCGCCGAGCACGCTGCCCAACCATTTGAGGTCCGGTGCGATGCGCGCCGTCCACACTTCGTCCTGCCAGTGCGGGAAGATTCGCAGCGCCGTCCTGAGACGCCGCTGCGCGATACGCATCTGATGGACGAACTCGGTGCTGACGGCGTCGCGCACGCCGGCGTCATTGCCGAACCACTGATCCGCGACGTTACAGCCGATCGTCGTCAATGCGGCCTGGGGCGTCGAAACACCGGCCAGATCAATGGGCGCGGCACGTATGGGCGTCGTGGCTTCGTGTGCGTCGGCGGCGGTGGCCTCGACGGGGGAAGCGTCGGCGGCACAGCAAGCGCGATCAAGCGCCGTGCGCAAAACCGGGAAGGCAGGCAACGCGGCAACCAACGCATACGCAGCAGCGAACAACGCGGCCAACGACGCGCCAGGTGCGTCGTCGACGAATGGCGTAGTCAGATGAAGTTCGCGGGACGGTGGCGCATCGCCTTCCGTCGAAGCATGAAAGCGATTGAAGACGATATCGACGACGATCCCATCCGCCACCGGCCAGCGCCAGCTATCGCGCTCACAGACAAACGTCGTGAGCGGCGCGAGATCGCCGGCCTCGGTCAGCACGTGCCGGTGTTTCTCGGGTGCGGCTGCAAATGCCGAGCTGACCGGCGCTTCCGCACCCAGCGGTACCTCGTAGAGGATCTCGCGCACCGTGACACCCGGGGCGTAGTCCATTTGCTGGCACGCCACAACGCGCCGCACGCGCGGCGATGTTTCGAGCGTGACCTGCAAGCCGGCCGCGGCCATCTTCGCAGTCTGTTCGAAGCGGGTGCTCGTTACCTTCGCAGGGGAGCGCGGGAGGACGGCGCCACGCGAACCCTTGCGCGCCACGCGCTCGGCTTGCGGCAAATCGCCAAGCGCCTTGACCAGAGCGGCATCGAGCCGGTTCGCCACGCGGGAGCGATGGCTCCGTTCACGCTGCACGGACCACGCATGCAATGCCGACTGCGGAACATCAAGCACGATTACGAGGACGCGGCCCATGGACTCCCCATCGTCTGAGCAAAGGAGGCCGCGCGCAGAAGGAAAAGGCGATGCCTCCTGTTCATGTTACATGGCCCGCAAGCCAAGCGGCTGTACCCACGTCAAATCCCCTCTGACGAAGAACCCATCCCGCGCAGCCGCTCAGGCAAATGCGATGTACGCGGCCACCAGCAGCATGCACACGCCAAAAACACGACCCTGGATGCGCACCGCGCGCTCCGAAGAGAAGCGGCCCAGGATCACCTTGCCGCCGTAAATCCACGGGAAGTGGCAACCCACGCACACCAGCAGAAAAGCGACCGTAAATTGAACCACCTGCACGGAAGGCGATTTCGACGGATCGAGAAACTGCGAAAACATCACCAGAATCATCGAATGGATCTTCGGGTTGAGTGCCACCGAAACCAGGCCATCGGTAAACGTCAAGCGCGTCATCGTCCTGTCGCTCGCGGCCGTGGCCGTGGTGGACGAACGGAAGAAGCCCCATGCGAGGTAAAGCAGATAAGCCGTGCCGGTCCACTTGAGCGCCTCGTGCACCTCCGGGTAACGATGCAAGGCGCGGCCGAGGCCCAACCCATAAAGCAGGCAAAGCGCGAGATTCGAGACTTCAAACCCAGCCCAGAACCGCAACGAACCGCGAATGCCGAAGCGGCCGCCGGAAGCGGCCAGAATCGTATTGCCCGGTCCCGGGCTAATCACCATCGGAATGGCATAGCCAAAAAACAGAATCCACATATCCCATCCAATCAGGCCCATCATCGGCTCCCTCGCATTGAAACGGAGCGGGGCGATCGCCCCACGCCTCTGGTTTCGGATGCCTGATTAGAAGTGACTTTCACGCGGCGGCCAAACGAGTTATCGTCAGGGTCTCGATAAAGCCAGCTAATCGATCTCATGCGCCGCCTCCCCCCGCTCGGCGCGCTCCGCGCCTTCGAGGCCGCTGCGCGCAATCTGAGTTTTACCGTCGCCGCCAACGAGCTATGCGTGACGCAGGCCGCCATCAGCCATCAGATTCGCCAGTTGGAAAGCTGGCTCGGATTCAGCCTGTTCGAGCGTCGCGGCCATGTCCTGACGCTGACCACCAAGGGCCGCAGTTATCTTCCGGAGCTAAGCGAGGCCTTCAATCGCATGTCGGCGGCGACGTTGCGCCTGCGCGAACGCAGCGACGGCCCGCTGCGCATTACCGCGTTGCCGTCGTTTGCATCGCGCTGGCTGGTGCCGCGCCTCGGCAGATTCCGCGCGCTGCACCCGCAGGTGGATGTCAAGCTCGCCAGCTCCGCCGATCTGTGGGATTTTTCGACGGACCGTTTCGATCTCGCCATTCGCTCAGGCCTCGGCCGCTGGCCCGGCCTGAAGGCAGATCTGATCGCCCAGGAAAGCCTGAGCCCGGTCTGCAGTCCCGCCGTCGCAGCAGGACCACCACCGCTTCACACGCCGTCCGATCTGCGTCATGTCGAGTTGCTGCACGACGAACCTGGGAGTGCCTGGCGTCACTGGTGCGAGCACGCCGGCGTCGCGGGGATCGATCTGCAAGCGGGCGGCGCGTCGTTCGACGACGCCAGTCTCGCGCTGCAGGCCGCGGTGGACGGTCAGGGCGTGGTGCTCGGCAGACTCATGCTGGCGGCCGACGATCTCGCCGCGGGCCACCTCGTCCAGCCATTCGACATCACGCTGCCCAACGACTACAGCTACTGGCTCGTCTATCCGCGCGCCGCCGCCGAACGGCCGGATGTGGCGGCGTTCCGGGGCTGGTTGCTGTCGGAAGCAAGATCGGCCCGGTCAGCGTAGCGCGGCGCGCGGGTCGAAAGACGCGTCAGGCAGGAGGCGCGTATTGCGCGATGCCATTCCCAAACGACCAGTTCTCCTTCGGCACATCCACGAGGTTGACGAACACGTCTTCCGGCCGCACGCCTGGGCTTTCCGCCAGATGCTCCGCGATCCGCTTGTACAGCGCCTTCTTGAGTTCGACGGTGCGCGTATTGTTCGCGGTGATCTGGATCAGCACGAGATCGTCGCTGCGATCAATGTCCAGGTAGTGCTTGCCATAAAAGAAGTTGTCCTGATCGTGTTCGGTGACGACCATGAAGATATCGTCCTCCGGCACGTTGAAAATCTCGACCAGCGAACGCTGGATGCCCTGCGTGAGCGCTTTCCGGTAAGCCGCCGGCTTGCCGGCGCGGACTGCAATTCGGGTGAACGGCATGATGAACACTCCTTTCGAAGAAGATTGAGTACCCAGCTTAGGCCACCTCGTCCATAATGGACAGACATCAATAGCTATTTCATTTATTTTCAATTGAAATGAAAGTACTCGATCTCGATGCGGTACGCGCCTTCGTTCTGGTCGCCGATCTGCACAGTTTTACGCGTGCGGCCGACGCGCTCGACACCACGCAATCCGCCGTCTCCCTGAAGCTCAAACGGCTGGAGGCGCATCTCGGCAAGCAACTGGTGGAACGGACACCGCGGGTGGTGCGGCTCTCCGCAGACGGCACCGCGTTTCTCGGCGCCGCGCGCGACCTGCTGAACGCGCATGAACGGGCGCTCGGCGCGCTGTCGGTGGAGCGGCGCAGGCTCGCGCTGGGTCTGAGCGAGCACGTCGCGAGCACCGACCTGACGGATCTGCTGGCGAAGCTGAACGCTTACGATCCAGGATTGGTGATCGAATTGCATCTCGGCACGTCGACAGCGCTGCTCGCGCAGTTCGACGAACGACGGCTCGACGCGGTGATCGTCCGCTCCACACCGGACGAGGCGCCGCGTGACGATGCGAGCGTGCTTTTCAGCGAACCGCTCGTCTGGCTGGCCGCGCCGGCATGGCTACCGCGCGTCGGCGAACCACTGCCGCTCGCGCTGCTGACGGCGCCGTGCAATGTGCGGGCGGTTGCGATCCATGCGTTGGATGAAGCGGGTGTGGCATGGCGCGAGGCGTTTATCGGCGGCGGGGTGGCGACTGTCGGCGCAGCGGCTGCGGCTGGGCTCGCCGTGGCGCCGTTGGCGCGACGGGTAGCGCCGCGCGGGTTGATCGACGTCGGCGCGCGGCTCGGCTTGCCGACATTGCCTGAATCGCGCGTGGCGCTGCATTCGCGGTTGCGCGATCCGCGCTCTTTGGAGACGTTGCGGTTGTTGACGGAGGGGTTGGGGAGCGGGGGCTGAGCCCCGGATTCAATGCAGGATCGGCGGTAGATTGCGGGCCCCGGCGGCGGAGTTCGTCGCGGTGTTCGCGCTCGCCATCTTGACCGCCTTGCTCGGCACGCCCTTGCTCCGCACAGTCTTGACCGGCTTACCCGCCGCACTCTTCGCCACGAGCTTGCCATGAGGTTTAACCTGATGCGCGGCGTGCAGCGACGGCTTCTTCTTCGGCTCAACCTTCAGCCGCTTGCTCTTGCCGGTCACCACCGCCTTGGCCGCCACCTTCGTGCTCGCCGGCGCATGCCCCTTGACCCGCTTCGGCGCGTGTCTGGCCTCAGGCGGATTCCACACCTCGGCGTACTGCGCTGCCTGCGCCGTTACTGCACAACACGCTACTGCCACCACCGCTACCGCCACTGCTCGCACCCACATCACCTGCCGCTCCTGATCGTCGATTACCTGTCTCGCATCTATCCTGCTGGGACGCGATTATACCCAATTTGTCCTTGCAATAATCCACATCTGGACTAATATTGATACAAAGTACAGATAAGGACCAACCTCCATGCCACACGCCGCCCGTGTCTCCCATGACGACCCGCCGCTACGCCGGCCCGTCACGGAACCCTCGCTGACCGAAATGTCGGCGGCGGGCCTGCGTGCGTTCTTCAAGATCGCCGGCGACTGGGATTTGAACACGGAGGAACAGATCGTCCTGCTCGGCTCGCCGGGCCGCTCGACCTTCTTCAAGTGGAAGGCGGAACCGCAAACCGCCCGCCTGGGGCGCGACACGCTCGAGCGGCTTTCGCTGCTGCTCGGCATTTACAAAGCACTGCAGATCTTGTTGCCACAACCGGCCGCCGCCGACGGCTGGGTCAAACGTCCCAATAGCGCGCCGCCGTTCGGCGGGCGCCGCGCGCTCGACCGGATGCTCGCCGGCAATATCAGCGACCTCGTCGCCGTACGCCAGTATCTCGACGCAATGCGAGGCGGCTGGGCGTGACTGAACTGCATTGGCAGGACCGCTGGCGCGTCGCGCCGCTCGACTGGTCGCCCGCGTATCGCGTGATTCCCACGCGTTTTCCGGCGGTGAATCTGTTCGACCGCGTCGCCACTCCCGAAGACTTCGATGCGCTTTACGCGCTCGAAGCGATGACCAACGACCGTCTGCGCACCGAAGTGGGTGAGCTCGAACTGGTGCCACGCGAAGAGCGGCGATTCGGTCCGGGCTACGGACCGATCATGGCCGCGTTGACTCATCTGAATCCGCTCGGCAGCCGCTTCTCGGATGGCAGCTACGGTGTGTTCTACTGCGCCCGTTCGCGCGCCACCGCGATTGCGGAAACGCGCTATCACACGGGTCAATTCCTCGCGGCCACCGCCGAAGCGCCAACGCGTCAACAGATGCGGCTGTACACGGTGATCGCGAGTGGCGAGGTGGTGGATTTGCGCGACGACGCGTCGCTCGATCCCGCGGTCCTCTCGCCGCACGATTATCTTCCGGGGCAAGCGATTGGGCGCGCGGTGCGCGCAGCGGGAGCGCCGGGGATCGCGTATCCGTCCGTGCGAGATCCCGGCGGCGAATGCCTTGCGGCGTTCAGAACCGCGCTGCTGAGGGACTGCCATCACGCGGCGTATCTGGAATACAACTGGAACGGCAGCGCCGTCGATATGGTGTTCGAGCTGAATCAGGTGGGGTAGGTCAAGACACCCCGGTCAAGCCAACGCGCTCAAGGCAACGCCAGCGCCGCGGCGCCTTCCGCGCGCGCCATGTCCACCGTCACGGACCAGCGCTGCGGCTTGCGGGCCTCGACCATGGTCAGCTTGCCGCCCGGCCCGAACGCGCCCGTATCGATGAACACCTGCGCGCCGATCTGCTGGATGCTGCGCATCGGCGTATGCCCGCAGTAAGTCAGCGACAGACTGAGCTGCCGCGTGGGATCGCCGTTGCCCATGGCGAGCTGACGTCCCCATAGCAGTTGCTGCCGCTCGTCGGCGGAAAACTCGCCGGTATCGAGATCGGCATCGGTTCCGAAGAATTCGGCATGCAGCACATTGAAGCGCTCATTGCCGCTGCCGATCACCCGCGCAAGCGGCAAGCCGCTCAGCCGCTGCGCATAATGGCGCAGCTTCTCATCGGACAATTGGGCCGCCCACGTGCCGCCAATGCCGTACCACCACTGCCGGCGCAAGCGCCCTTCCGCCACGGCGCATAGCGTGTCTTCGTGATTGCCGAGGACCGCATAGAACCAGGGCTTGTCGAGCAGGGCCAGCGCCTCTTCGGACTGCGTGCCGCGATCGATCAGATCGCCAACCGAAAACAGCCGGTCGCGCGACGGATCGAAGGCCGCCTCGCGCAGCAAATAGCGCAACGCATCCACGCAACCATGCAGATCGCCCACGACAAAGTCGCGACCGGTGCGGTTGACGGGATGATGTTCGACAGCGGTGACGAGTGTGGATGCCATGCGACCATGATAGAACGCGAACGCAAAGCGCGTATGCGAGGTTTCTATCTTTTCTCCGACGCTTGACGGGCACCCCGCCCCGCGTTTTCCGACTCGACGGCGCAATCCGGAAAACCCTGCCGGATTGCGCCGTTCTGGTGCGGCGTCAAGCGGTCATTGTTGCTGAGCCCGCAACTTGGCCACGGTATCGACGGTCACAATGGCTTGCGGGTTGCCGAACTGTTTGGTCACGTAGTTGGTGATCGCGGCCACCTGATCGTCGGTCAGTTCTGCGCCAAATGCGGGCATCAGCACGTCGGCCTGTTTCGTGGTGCGGCTGACGCCGTGCAGAATCACCATCGCCAGGTTGTTCGGATCGCTCGCGCCGGCCGTCGTGTTGTGGATCAGCGCCGGATACGCGCCGGCCGCGCTCGCGCCCACACCTTGCCCGGTCCAGTTGTGGCACGACGCGCAATTGGCGACGAACAGTTGCGCACCGTTCACGGTCGTAACCTCGGTGCCGCGCAGCGCGGTCACGTCGTGAGCGGGCATGCCCCACTGGTCGCGTGGATGCGTCTCGCCGCCAATCACAGGCGCAACCGAACGCAAGTACATGATGATCGAGGTCACATCCTCAGAGGTCAGATACTGCGTGCTGTCCTCCACGACCTGAGCCATCGGCCCCGCTGCATTTGCACGGCCCGGCACCGCGCCGGTCGAGAGATAGCCGGCCAGTTCCGCATCGCTCCAGTTGCCCACGCCGCTGTTCTTGTCGGGCGTGATATTGAAGGCGTGCCAGCCGGCCTGGGTGGCGCCGGAGAAGCGGTCGCTGGTTTTCAATCCTTGCAGGATGTTGCGCGGCGTATGGCATTCCTCGCAGTGCGCCAACCCTTCCACCAGATACGCGCCGCGATTCCATTCCGCGCTCTGCTTGGGATCGGGTACGAAGCGGCCCTCGGTGAAATTGAACATGTTCCAGAACACCATCAGCCAGCGCTGGTTGAACGGGAAGCTCATCTGGTTGCGCGGCGGCGCGTAATGGATCGGCGCGAGCGTGTTCAGATACGCGCGGATCGCCAGCACATCCTGGCCGGTGACCTTGGTGTACTCGACATACGGGAACGCCGGATAGAGCCGCTCGCCGCCCTTGCCGATGCCTTGCTGCATCGCCCGCATGAAATCGCTGTCGGTCCACTGGCCGATGCCGGTATCCGGATCCGGCGTGATGTTCGGTGTGTAGATCGTGCCGAACGGCGTGTTGATCGGCAGGCCGCCGGCGAACGGGCGGCTCTTGTCGGCCGTGTGACAGGCCACGCAATCGCCGGCGCGTGCGAGGTATTCGCCGCGCTTCACCAGACCCGGATCGGCCGCGGCCGTCGCCGCCGGCTGTGTGGATTGCGCCGGGTCGTCGGCCAGCGCCTGCGTGATCGGCGATTCGTCGTCATGGCGCGTCGGCGGATCGTAGGCCTCATGCCAGGCGAGGTACAACGCAAACAGCGAGAACGCAGCCGCGAGCGTCGCCATCCGGACGCGGCGGCGGCGCGCGACCTGTGCAAGCGATCCGGCCGGCTGCACGCGAGACGTCTTGTTCGTCATGGTGGCTCTCCGTGGGCTCGGGTCAGATTTCATGCTTCAGCTTGTCGGCCAGCTTCAGCGACAAGGCGGCAATCGTCAGCGTGCAGTTCACCGACGCGGCGGTGGGCATCACGGCGCTGCTCGCGATGAACAGATTCGAATGATCGTGCGTACGGCAATCCGCATCGACGACTGAATCCGCCGGATCGCTGCCCATGATCGTCGTGCCCATGATGTGATTGTTGGGCGCGAAGGTATCGTCGAACGACACTTCGGCGCCGCCGAACAGGCTCGCAATCTGCGCATACAGTTCGTGCGTGTTCGCCGCGCTCTTCTTCACGTAGTCGTTGATCGAGTAGTAGATCTCCGGCTGCGGAATGCCGATCGAATCCTTGTGATCCGCCGACGGCACGATGCGATTCTGCGGTTCGGCCAGATGTTCGTGGAAGCTGTTGATGTTCAGCGTGCGCGCGGCACGGTCGCGAATCTGACGGTCGAGTTCGGCGCCCGTGACACCCTGTTTGATCAGATCGGCAGTGACGGACATTGTCGGCACGCCGTTGGAGAGATGCAGCTTCTTCGCCGCGTAGTCGGAGCGGAACGCGCCGTCGCGGAAGTTCACCACCGAGGTCATTTCCATCGGCCCACGCCCTGGCCACAACGGCTCGTTGGCGAGGAAGGTCACCCCTGTGCCCGGATGGTCCATCAGATTGCGGCCCACCTGGTCCGAACTGTTGCCGATACCATGCGGGAATTTGTCGGAGGTCGACATCAGCATCAGCTTGGGCGTTTCGATGCCGTTCGCCGCGAGCACGAACAGCTTGCCGGTCACGCGTGTGCTGTTGCCGTTCGGATCCTTGTAGTGAACCGCGGTGATGAGCCCTTTGTTGTCGGCTTCGACGCGGTACACCACCGCTTCGGGAATCAGCTTCGCGCCCGCCTGTTCCGCTTTCTCCGCGTGGACCACGCCGTTATACATGGCAGCGATCGGACAGATCGGCATGCAATTGTTGTTGCCGCAACAGGTTGGGCGGGCATCGTAAGGCCGGCTGTTGCGCGCCACCGGCTCGGGCACCACCTTGAAGCCTTGCGCGTTGAGCACGTCGCTAAAGCGCTGGTCCATGTACGACAACGGCAACTGGCTCATCGGATAAGGCTTCGAACGCGGCGAGCCGAGATCGATCGTGCTGTCGGGACCGGACACGCCAAGCTGCACTTCAGCGGCGAAGTACCACGGCTCGAGTGTTTCATACGGATAGGGCCAGTCGCGGCCCACGCCGTAGAGTTTCTTCAACTGGAAATCGGACGGCAAGAGCCGCCATGCAGCCGCAGCCCAGTGCCAGGTGGTGCCGCCCACCAGTCGCACGTACTGCGAATTGTAGGGATAGTCGCCTTTCTGGATCAGGTAGTTGTTGGCGGGCGCATATTCTGGATGAGGCGCGTAGGGCGTCGAAGGATAAGGCGTCGCAAAATCGGACTTGGCCGGTGAATTGCGAAAGTTCTCGACGATCTGCCAGCGCGGAATACGCGGCCCGGCTTCGAGCAGGATCACCGATGCGCCGGCAAGCGCCATCTGATGCGCGACCAGACCGCCCGCCACGCCCGAGCCGACTACGACGATATCGGCGGAATTGGAATTTGCCATTGTTGCCCTCTGCTGGCTTATCGTTGCTTGCTGATTGACGCATGCTGTGGTCGCGGATGACACATGACACGACGCAGGGCACGCTCGAGAGGCATGCCGTGCTTCAAGCGCCGGCGGGCTTTTGCGTCCAGTAGAACGGCACGTCGCGGCAATACGACGGAATCGTCAGCACGTCCTTGACGGGATCGAACATCAGCGCGCTTTCGTAGGCCACCACCTGGACATGCGGCATCTCGCCGACGAGGCCGAGATACCAGCCGCGCATGACGGCGCTAACCGTCTTTGCAAGCGCCGGCTGATCGGCCTGCAAGGCTTGCGTCACCGTATCCGAGGGCACACCGCCGTGGCTTTGCAGCCAGGTGTTGAGAGCGGCGACGTTCTGCGTGAACTGGCTGTCGGAACGGGCCAAAGCATCGTAGACGCGCTTGCTGAGCACCGGGTCGAAGCCGGTGCGAGCGGTGAGATGCTGCGAAAGGGCGAGGAAAGCGTCGAGGCCGCCGCCTGCGGGCGCGTCGGCAAAAGCTGGGGTGAGTCCGAACGGCGTCGCGAAACGCCCGGCGCTGGTGAACGCCAGCGCGGCAGCGGCCGCGCATGCGCCGAGCAGCCAGGTGCGGCGGCCGGCGGAATGGGCATGCGTCACCTCACGGTGCGCAGCGTTCTCATCTTTCTCTTGAACATCTGTCATGGGCGCTCCACAGATGATGAGTCAATGTTCAACCAGCCCACTCGCAAGACAACGGCATGCTGCCGCTACGGGTTTCCGGTTGTCCGCCCCAAACCTGGTCTGTGCCGCTCAAGCGGTCTCATTCGTCATTGAAAGCCCAACGCAAGGCCGTTGCGAAAGACTATAGCCGTCTCGCGACCATTCGACAATTGGTGCCCGAGGCGCAGGGTAGAATCAACGACGCTCAATTCTGCTTAACAGTGCTGCGCCGGTACAGCGCAGCCTCACCTTGATAGCCCATGCCAACGAATATTTATCCGCAGGTTCTACGCAACCGACCGCGCATGGTCGCCGCACTTGTCATCGGCATCGTCGTCGCCCTGGCGGTGCCCTCGCACATGCGGCCAATGGTGCGCGTGCTCGCCGCGTGGGACCTCGCGATATGGACGTACCTCGTGCTCATCTGGATTCACATGGCCACCGCCCATGAGGACCAGGTCCTCGAGTTCGCGCAACGCGACGACGAAAACGCCGGCGTCGTGCTGTTCGTGATCTGCCTCGCCACTCTGGCGAGCATTGCGGCCATCGTCCTCGAACTGGCGTCGGCGAAAAACCTTGGCGCCGCGTCGACGCTCGCGCACTATCTGCTCACCGGCCTGACAATGTTCGGTGCCTGGTTCCTGATTCCGACCATCTTCACGCTGCATTACGCACGGCTCTACTACGCCAACCCGGACGAGACCGCGTTGCTGTTCCCCGATAGCAAGCTGAAGCCGAACTATTGGGACTTCCTGTACTTCTCGTTCACGATTGCGGTGGCCTCGCAGACGTCGGACGTCGTGCTCCGCTCGCGCTCGATCCGCCGTGCCGCGCTGGCGCAATCCATCCTCTCGTTCTACTTCAACGTGGCCGTGCTGGGCCTGTGTGTCAATATCGCAGCCGGCCTGCTCGGTTCGTAATGCAAGCAGCGTCCTGCAGCAGCCCGCTGTCAGGACGCTACCGGCAATCCTCGCCCTTCTGTGTAAAACCGCCCTACCGCGCCACGCCTTACACGCCGGCTGAAAGCGAGACGCCCCGGCGGCGTCCCCCGCCCACGCGCCCCTCCCTTCCTTTTTCGCCGCAACCTGTCTCGCTGGCACAACGCTTGCTGAAAGCCTTGTATTTACCTGGTCCAGAACCGCGTGACTGGCGCATGCGCGTGCGTAGTGTTCGTTACTGCCCTGCGGGCAATCGATCTTTGCACTACATTGACCAGTACGCGCGCTGATTTTTCACAGCGCGCGGCCTCCGGCTCTGGAAGCCCCAATGAGCGGTGTGATCGCATTTCGATGCATCCATATCGCGGCAGGACGAATCTGGAAACGACCGATGGAACCTTCACAAAGGTATGCGCCGCGGATCTATTTTCTCCACTCTCTCCTGGTCGGGCCGCTTGATGCATGGCCGGCGCAGTTCGCGCACGCGGCCGCGCTGGGCTTCGATCACGTCCTGATCGGCGCGCTGTTCCAGCCCGGACGGGCTGGGCATGCGCAGATCGTCAGCGATCACCGTCATCTGCACCCCGTGTTCGAGGCGCAGCAAGGCGGGCCCGAAGCGCTGCGCAGCCTCGCTGGCGCCGCGCGTCAACACGGCCTGAGCCTGCTCGCCGACCTCGTAATCGATCGGGTCGCCGCGGATGGCGTGCTGTTCGCCGAACATCCGGACTGGTTCCACCCGTTCGAATCGGAGGAGGCGCGGCTCGATCCGCGCCATGCGCATCGTGAAGACAACGTTGCCTATGTGAACTTCGGCAACGAAGGCAACACGGCTGCGCTGCTCGACTGGTGGACCCGCGAACTGCTCACGCTGGCGGAAGCCGGCGTCAGCGGCTTTCGTTTCGACTCGCCGCACCGCGTGCCGGCCGCCTTCTGGCGCCAGCTTGGTGCAGCCGTACGGGCGCAGTACCCCGAGGTGCGCTTTCTCGCGGCGACGCCCGGTCTGGCGCGCGGCGATCTGCTGCCTCTGGAGGAAGCGGGTTTCGACAGCGTGTTTTCTTCCGTGCGCTGGTGGGACTTCCGCGCCAGTTGGCTCACGGACGAGCATGCCGCGCTGAGTCGCATCGGCGCGCCGATCGCCTTCCCGGAAGCGCCCTACGGCAGCCGCCTCGCCGCCGACCTCGACGACGTGCACGACGCCTCGATGCTCGAACGCGCCTACCGCCGCGCGCTCTTCACTGCTGCGGCGACCGGCACCGGCTGGCTGATCCCGATGGGCTTCGAATACGGTATCGCGCAATCGATGTCCTACACCCGTGGGCACGCCGCGCAGTTCGCCGAGCTGTGCAAAGCGCCGCGTTTCGACCTCTCCGAGCCGATCAGGCATGCCAACGCCGTCTTACGCGATTCCCCAGCGCTGCAAAGCGTCGGCGAACTGCGCGCGCTCAGCGGGCCGAGTACCCCTGCCGCCGTACTATTGCGAGGCGATAACCTCGATCTGCGCGACAGCCAGCAAGCGACGCTGATCGTCATCAACCCGGACCTCGGCATGCCGGTGCCGGTCGATCCCGCGCGCTTTCTCGCCGGCGTGCCGGGCAATTTCACCCGCTTTGTGTCGCTCGACGCCGCGGGGCATGCGACTCCTGCCGCCCTACCGACCTTCACGCTGGCGCCGGGTGCCTGCCGCCTGTTCGCCGCGCAGGCCGACAAGCCGGTGCGGCTCGCGCCGCCCATCGACAAGGCGGGCAGCAAGCGCAGCGGCCGTAAATCCGTGCTGGAGGCGATTGCCGCGCCGCGCGTGGCGATCGAAAGCGTGACGCCGTCGGTCGACTATGGACGCTTCGTCGTCAAGCGCACGGTCGGCGAGCGGGCCGAGGTGATGGCCGCGATCTTCGCGGAAGGGCACGACAAGATCGCGGCCGCCGTGGTATGGCGCGCCGCCGATGAAACCGCCTGGCACGAAGTCCCGATGCTCCCCGCGCCGCCCGCCGGCCTCGACCTCTGGCACACGCGCATCCCGCTCGAACGGGTGGGCCGGCACGAATTCACCGTGATCGCGTGGCGCGACGACTTCGCCTCGCTGGTCGAGCACGTGCAGAAGAAACTGAAGGCCGGGCAAACCGTCGAGCTCGAAGTGGATGAAGCCAGCCACCTGTTTGCGCTGGTGCTGGCCGAGGTGGAAACGGTGGAAGGCGCGGTGACCGAGCCGCTTGAGCATATCGTCAAGGTCTTCGCCAAAGCGGACCTGGACACACGCATCGCGCTGCTGCTCGCACCCACCACCGCCAAGGCGATGGCGGCGGCGCGCCACCGGCCGTTCCTGACGCGCGACCCGGTCATCTACCGGATCGACGCCGAGCGGACCGCCGCGCGCTTCGCGAGCTGGTACGAGATCTTCCCGCGTTCGATGAGCGACGACGAAGCGCGCCACGGCACCTTCGCGGATGTCACGAAGAAACTGCCGCGCATCCGCGACATGGGTTTCGACGTGCTGTACTTCCCGCCGATCCACCCCATCGGCGTCGCCAACCGCAAGGGCCGCAACAACACCTTGAATGCACAGCCGGGCGACGTGGGCAGCCCGTATGCGATCGGCGGCGAGGAAGGCGGCCACACGGCCGTTCATCCGCAACTCGGCACACTCGACGACTTCAAGCAGATGCTCGCCGCCGCGCACGAGCATGGCCTTGAGATCGCGCTCGACTTCGCGATCCAGTGCTCGCCGGATCACCCCTGGCTGAAAGAGCATCCCACCTGGTTCGCCTGGCGTCCGGACGGCACGCTGCGCTATGCGGAAAATCCGCCGAAGAAGTACCAGGACATCGTCAACCCGGATTTCTATGCGCACGACGCCAAGCCCGATTTGTGGCTCGCGTTGCGCGACGTGATCCTGTTCTGGATCGAAGCGGGCGTGCATATTTTCCGCGTCGACAATCCGCATACGAAACCGCTGCCGTTCTGGGAATGGATGATCGGCGACGTGCGCGCCCGCCATCCCGACACGATCTTCTTCGCGGAAGCCTTCACGCGGCCACGCATGATGTACCGGCTCGGCAAGATCGGTTTTTCGCAGTCGTACACGTATTTCACGTGGCGCGAGTCGAAGCGCGATTTCACCGAGTATCTGACCGAGCTCACGCAGACCGATGTCCGCGAGTACTACCGGCCGAATTTCTTCGTCAACACGCCGGATATCAACCCGCGGCATCTGCAGTCCCAGGGACGCTCCGGCTTCCTGATTCGCGCCGCCCTTGCAGCGACGCTCTCGGGACTGTGGGGCGTGTATAGCGGTTTCGAGCTGTGCGAGGCCGCCGCGCTGCCGAACAGCGAGGAATATCTCGACTCCGAAAAGTATCAACTGCGTGCGTGGGACTGGAACCGGCCCGGCAATATCGTCGGCGAGATCAGCGCCTTGAACCGGATCCGGCGTGCGAACCCCGCACTGCAATCGCATCTGGGCGTCACGTTTCTGACGGCGCACAATGACCACATCCTGTTCTTCGAGAAAGCCACCGAAGCGCGCGACAACGTGGTCGTCGTCGCCATCAATCTCGATCCGTTCAACGAACAGGGCGCCGACGTGGAGCTTTCCTGGGCCACCTTTGCCCACTGGCATCTGCACGATCAGGCAGCGCTCGAAGTGGTCGACCAGATGACCGGCGCGCGCTTCGAATGGTATGGCCGCTGGCAGCACGTGCGGCTCAATCCCGGTGCGATGCCGTTCGCCATCTGGCGCATCGCGCCCGTTGGCGGACTGCCGGCCGAGCCCCCCAGCGCAGACGACGACAGCGGCAGCCATGCAGACGCTGGCTACCAACCCCCGACCGAAGGTGCGTAATGAAACGTGACGATCCGACCGAGAGCACGTCGCAAGCCCACGCCGCAGTGGCCGCCAGCAGCCGCATCGCGAAAGCAAAGCCGGCCCGGCGCGGCAAGGTATCGGCCCTGAGCGACGACCCGCTCTGGTACAAAGACGCGATCATCTATCAGGTGCATATCAAGTCGTTCTTCGATGCGAACAACGACGGCGTCGGCGACTTTCCTGGGCTGATTGCCAAGCTCGACTACATCGCCGAACTCGGCGTGAACGCGATCTGGCTGCTGCCGTTCTATCCGTCGCCGCGTCGCGACGACGGCTACGATATCGCCGACTATCGCAACGTCCATCCGGACTACGGACAATTGTCCGACGTGAAGCACTTCATTCAGGAAGCGCACGCACGCGGTATTCGTGTGATTACCGAACTGGTCATCAACCATACGTCAGACCAGCATCCGTGGTTTCAGCGCGCACGGCGCGCGAAGCCCGGCTCGAATCATCGCAACTTTTATGTCTGGTCCGATACGGACGAGAAATACACCGGCACGCGGATCATCTTTATCGACAGCGAGCCTTCGAACTGGACGCACGATCCGGTGGCGGGTGCGTATTACTGGCACCGCTTCTATTCGCACCAGCCCGATCTGAACTTCGACAATCCCGCTGTGCTGAAGGAAGTGCTGCAGGTGATGCGCTTCTGGCTCGACATGGGCATCGACGGTCTCCGGCTGGATGCGGTGCCGTATCTCGTGGAACGCGAGGGCACCAACAACGAGAACCTGCCGGAAACGCATGCGATCCTGAAGAAGATTCGCGCCACCATCGACGCCGAATATCCGAACCGGATGCTGCTCGCCGAAGCGAACCAGTGGCCGGAAGACGTGAAGGAATATTTCGGCGACGAAGACGAATGCCATATGGCGTTCCACTTCCCGCTGATGCCGCGCATCTACATGTCGATCGCGAGCGAAGACCGCTTCCCGATCACCGACATCATGCGGCAGACGCCGGATCTCGCGGAAACGAATCAGTGGGCGATTTTCCTGCGCAATCACGACGAACTGACGCTCGAGATGGTCACGGATTCGGAGCGCGACTATTTGTGGAACACCTACGCGAGCGATCGCCGCGCGCGATTGAACCTTGGCATCCGGCGCCGTCTTGCGCCGTTGATGGAGCGCGACCGCCGGCGCATCGAGCTGATCAACTCGCTGCTGCTGTCGATGCCCGGCACGCCCGTGATCTATTACGGCGACGAACTGGGTATGGGCGACAACATCCACCTCGGCGACCGCGACGGCGTGCGCACGCCGATGCAATGGTCCTCGGACCGTAACGGCGGCTTCTCGCGCGCCGATCCGGAGCAACTGGTCTTGCCGCCGGTGATGGGCTCGCTCTACGGTTTCGATGCGGTCAACGTCGAAGCGCAGAGCCGCGATCCGCACTCGCTGCTGAACTGGACGCGCCGCATGCTCGCCACGCGCCGCGCCAAGCAGACCTTTGGGCGCGGCACGATCCGCTTCCTGAAGCCGGCCAACCGCAAGATTCTGGCGTATCTGCGCGAGTTGCCGGGTGAGCCGACTATTCTGTGCGTCGCGAATCTCTCGCGCGCCCCGCAGGCGGTCGAACTCGATCTGTCCGAATTCGCAGGCTCGGTGCCGATCGAAATGACCGCGGACTCCGTGTTCCCCGCAATCGGTCAGCTCACCTATCTGCTGACGTTTCCGCCCTACGGCTTTCTGTGGTTCCTCATCTGCCCGGGCAATCAGCGTCCCACCTGGGCGCAGGCCCACTCGGAGCCGCTGCCCGAGTTCGTGACGATTGTGATCCGCGAAGGTCAGGCAGGCCCGACGCCGGAAAACGTCCGGCTGCTCGAATCCGAAGTGTTGCCTTCGTGGTTGAGCCGGCGCCGCTGGTTTGCGTCCAAAGACCAGCCCTTGCACGCGGTGCGCCTGGCGGCCCTCACGACGATCCCGAACGGCGGCTTCGCCTTCACCGAGATCGAAGCGGACGTCGGCGACCACACCGAGCGCTATGTGCTGCCCATCGCCATCACGTGGGGCGGCGAGACCACCACGCCGTTGTTCATGCAACTGGCGCTGGCGCGCGTGCGCCGCGGCCGCAACGTCGGTCATCTGACCGACGCCTTCGCCCTGCCGATCTTCGCGCATAACGTCCTGCGCAAGCTGCGCGAACGTGCGGTCGTGCCAACGGTGCAAAAGAGCGAGATCTGCTTCATTCCCACCGACCGGCTCGCCGAGATCGACCTCGGCGACCGCCCCGAAATTCGCTGGCTCGCCGCTGAGCAGAGCAACAGTTCGCTGATCATCGCGGATGCGATCGTGCTCAAGCTGGTGCGGCGGCTCGTGAGCGGCATCCATCCCGAAGCCGAAATCAGCCGCTATCTGACGAAGATCGGTTACGCCAACACGGCGCCGCTCTACGGCGAAGTGGTGCGTATCGATCCGGCCGGCGTGCCGCACACGCTGTGCATCCTGCAAGGCTTCATCGACAACCAGGGCGACGCGTGGAACTGGGCGCTCGATTACCTGCGCCGCACGATCGACGACCTCGCGCTCGCGGTCGATGCCGACGACGCCGCGCCCGATCGCGAGAAGGAAGCGCAGGCCATCGAAGGCTATCAGAGCATGGCGGCCACGATCGGCAAGCGCCTCGGCGAGCTGCATGTCGCGCTCGCCTCGCCTTCCGACGATCCGGCCTTCGCGCCCGAAACCGCCACGCCCGAGCAGGTGCAGGCATGGATCGACGGCACGCTGGCCTTGCTCACGTCCGCGCTCGATCTGCTGGCACAACGTGTCGATCAATTGACCGACGACACGCACGACCTGGCCCGCAGTCTGCTCGAGCGGCGCGCCGCATTGACCGAAGCCGTTGCGAAGCTGGTGACCGCCGACGCGGGCGCACTGCGCACGCGCATTCACGGCGACTTCCATCTGGGGCAAGTGCTGGTCGCACAAGGTGACGCGTATCTGATCGACTTCGAGGGCGAACCGGCGCGCTCGCTCGAAGAACGTCGCCAGAAGTCGAGCCCGATGCGCGACGTCGCCGGTTTGCTGCGCTCGTACTCGTATGCCAGCGCCGCGGCGCAATCCACCACGGAAAGCGCGCCGCAGCAGACCGCCGATCGCAAGCGCGCGCTGTTCGACCGCTTCCGCGGCTATGCGGCCGAGAGCTTCCTCGAGGCCTACCGCGCAGCCATCGTCGCGGTGGATCAACCGCTCGTCGCGCCGGCTTCGGAGCAGGCGCTGCTCGATCTGTTCCTGATCGAAAAAGCCGCCTACGAGATCCGCTACGAAGCGGCCAATCGTCCGACGTGGCTCGGCTTGCCGGTGCGCGGTCTCGCCGCGCTCGCGAGCCGGCTGCTCGGCGACACAGGCACTCCCCACGATCCATCGGCGTCCGGCTCGACCGGCGCCACACCGCCTAACCCGGCTGAGGGCGATTATGAGTGAGTACGATCCGACCGCCGGCCTGCAACCGCTCGATCTCGATGCGCTGGTCGAGGCACGCCACCCCGATCCGTTTTCGCAACTGGGCATGCATGAGACCGACGCGGGACCGGTGGTGCGCGCACTGCTGCCGAATGCCGCGCACGTCACGGTGATTGCGCGCGCCGATGGCAAGACGCTCGGCGAATTGCAACAGGTCCATCCCAACGGACTGTTCATCGGCCGTGTCAGCGCCGCCGTGCCGTACCGGCTGCGCATCGACTGGCATGGCCCTCTCCAGGAAATCGAGGACACCTATTCGTTCGGTCCCGTGCTGGGCGATGAACCACTGCATCGGCTCGCGCACGGCGACCCGTACGCGGTACTCGAATGCCTCGGCTCGCGTCCTATGGAAATCGACGGCGTGCCCGGCGTGCGCTTCGCCGTATGGGCGCCGAATGCACGGCGCGTCTCGGTGGTCGGCGACTTCAATTCGTGGGACGGCCGCCGCCATCCGATGCGGCTACGTCATCAGGCTGGCGTGTGGGAACTGTTCGTGCCGCGCGTCGGCCCAGGCACACGCTACAAATACGAACTGCTGGCTCGCGACGGTCATCCGTTGCCGCTGAAGGCCGACCCCTGCGCCATGCAAACCGAACGGCCGCCGGCGACGGCGTCGGTCGTCGCGCATGTCGACGAGATCGAACAGTTTCCGTGGACCGACGATGCCTGGATCCACTCGCGCGGCGCCAACCAAACGCCGCGCTCGCCCATCTCCATCTACGAAGTGCACGCCGAATCCTGGCTGCGTATCGCGGAAGAAGGTCAGCGCAGTCTCGACTGGTCCGAGCTGGCCGACCGTTTGATCCCCTACGTGCAGGGCATGGGCTTTACACACGTCGAATTCATGCCGATCGCCGAGCATCCGTTCGGCGGCTCGTGGGGTTATCAGCCGCTGGGGCAATTCGCGCCGTCGGCGCGCTTCGGCAAACCCGAGCAGTTCGCGCAGTTCGTCAATCGGGCCCACGAAGCCGGGCTCGGCGTGATTCTCGACTGGGTGCCGGCACACTTCCCGAACGACGCACACGGTCTGATCGACTTCGACGGCACGCCGCTCTATGAGCATGCCGATCCGCGCGAAGGCTATCACCAGGATTGGAACACGATGATCTACAACCTCGGCCGCAACGAGGTGAGCGCGTTCCTGGTCGCCTCGGGGCTGGCCTGGCTCAAGCGCTATCACGTGGATGGCCTGCGCGTGGATGCAGTGGCTTCGATGCTGTATCGCGACTATTCGCGCGCGGCGGGCGAATGGGTGCCGAACATCTACGGCGGGCGCGAGAATCTCGAATCGATTGCGTTTCTCAAGCGGCTCAATCATGAAGTCGGCTACGTGCCGGGCGTGCCAGGCGCAATCACCATTGCGGAAGAATCGACGGCGTGGCCCGGCGTCACGGCGCGCGTCGAAGACGGCGGGCTCGGCTTCGAGTTCAAGTGGAACATGGGCTGGATGCACGACACGCTGCACTACCTGCAAGAAGATCCGGTGTACCGGCGCTACCATCACCACAACATGACGTTCGGCATGGTGTACGCCTATTCGGAGTGCTTCGTGTTGCCGCTCTCGCACGACGAGGTGGTGCACGGCAAAGGCTCGCTGCTCGGCAAGATGCCGGGCGACCGCTGGCAACGTTTCGCGAACCTGCGCGCGTATTTCGGTTTCATGTGGACGCATCCCGGCAAGAAGCTGCTCTTCATGGGCGGCGAGTTCGGGCAGATGGCCGAATTCGATCACGACGGTTCGCCACACTGGCATCTGCTCGACGATCCACTCCACCACGGCGCGCAAAAACTGGTGCGCGACCTCAACCTGCTCTATTGCGACGAACCGGCGCTGTACACGCTCGACTGCGAACCCGGCGGCTTCGAATGGCTGATCGGCGACGATAGCGAGAACAGCGTGTTCGCTTTCCGGCGCGTCGACGGCGCGGGCCGCGAACTGGTGATCGTCTGCAACTTCACACCGGTGCCGCGCCTCGGCTATCGCCTCGGCATGCCGCTCGCCGGACGCTGGAGCGAGATTCTCAACACCGACGCCAGCGTGTACGGCGGCTCGAACGTCGGCAACGCTGGCCTGATCTACACCGAGGACATCGCGAGTCACGGCAAGCCGCAATCGGCCTCGCTGATCCTGCCGCCGCTCGCGACGATCGTGCTGCGCGCCGACACGTGAGACGCCGCCGACGAATCGCTTAAAGGAATGCCCCGCGAAGAAGCGAACCATCAGAACAAGGACGGGAACCATGTCGCATGTATTGCCCGACCGGCTGTCGCCGGGCTCGCCCTATCCACTCGGGGCGAGCTGGGACGGACTCGGCGTCAACTTTGCGGTTTTCTCGGCCAATGCCCAGCGGATCGAGTTGTGCCTGTTCGATCCCACCGGTCGCAAGGAGATGAAGCGCTTCACGCTGCCCGAATGCACCGACGAGATCTGGCACGGCTACCTGCCTAACGCGCATCCCGGTACGGCCTATGGGTTTCGCGCGCATGGCCCTTACCAGCCGCAGAACGGGCATCGCTTCAACCCGCACAAGCTGTTGCTCGACCCGTACGCGCGCAAGCTCGTCGGACAGTTTCGCTGGTCGGATGCGCTCTTCAGTTACCGTGTGCATTCGAACCGGCTCGACCTGTCCATCGACCGGCGCGATTCGGCGCCGGCCATGCCGAAGTGCGTCGTGATCGACGAGGCCTTCGACTGGTCGCACGACACGCGGCCTAACGTGCCCTGGGGCGAAACGGTTCTCTACGAAGCCCACGTCCGCGGCGCGTCGATGCTGCGCCCCAATCTGCGCGCGCACGAACGTGGCACGTTTGCCGCGCTATCGTCGCCGGAGTTTATCGAGCATCTGCAGAAGCTCGGCGTCACCGCGGTCGAACTGTTACCGGTGCATGCGTTTCTGAACGACCGCTTCCTCGTGGAGCGCGGTCTGCGCAACTACTGGGGCTACAACACCGCGGCTTTCTTTGCGCCGGAGCCGTCGTATCTGAGCACGCATCGGCTCGACGAAATGCGCATCGCGGTTCGGCAACTGCATGCGGCAGGGATCGAAGTGATTCTGGACGTGGTCTACAACCATACGTGCGAAGGCGGCGAAATGGGTCCGACCGTATCGTGGCGCGGCCTCGACAACGCCAGCTACTATCGTCTCGTGCCCGGCGACGAACGTCACCATATCAACGACACCGGCTGCGGCAACACGCTGAACCTGCCGCATCCACGCGTGCTGCAGATGGTGATGGATTCGCTGCGCTACTGGTCGACGGCGTTCAACATCGACGGCTTCCGTTTCGATCTCGGCGTGACGCTCGGCCGCGAACATAACGGCTTCGATCCCGGCTCCGGCTTTTTCGACGCCTTGCGCCAGGACCCGATCCTGTCGCAACGCAAGCTGATTTCCGAGCCTTGGGACATCGGCCCGGGTGGCTATCAGCTCGGCAATCATCCGCCCGGCTTCGCGGAGTGGAACGACCGCTTTCGCGATACCGTACGGCGCTTCTGGCGTGGCGACGCTGGCCTGCGGCCCGATCTTGCGGCGCGCCTCACCGGCTCCGCGGATCTGTTTAACCGCCGCTTCAGGAAACCGTGGGCCTCGGTGAATTTCGTCGCGTCGCACGACGGCTTCACGCTTGCCGACATCGTCGCGTACGAGCAAAAGCATAACGAAGCCAACGGCGAAAATAACAACGACGGCCACAACGAGAACTGCAGTTCGAACTGGGGTGTCGAAGGATCGAGCGACGATCCCGCGATTCTCGAAACCCGTGCACGGGTGGCCCGCTCGCTGATGGCGACGCTGTTCATGGCGCTCGGCACGCCGATGATGCTGGCCGGCGACGAATCCTGCCGCACCCAGCACGGCAATAACAATGCGTACTGCCAGGACAACGAACTATCATGGATCGATTGGGAACGCGCCGGGTCTGAAGAAGGTCGCAGAATGACCGAGTTCGTCTCGCGCGTGATTGCCTTGCGCAAGCAGCATCCGCTGCTGCGCGAGACGCGCTTCCTGTTCGGCGACCGTGAGGTGTTGCCCGGCCTGTACGACATCGGCTGGTTCGACGAACGCGGCTTTCCCTTGACCATCGAGGCCTGGCAGGACCCGGAAGGACGCGCGCTGACGCTGCGCCGCGCAGGTCCAGGACTCGACGGTGAAACGGAAGTATTGTTGATGATGCTGAACGCGTCCGGCGGCATGTTGCGTTTCGCGCCGCCCGCGCCGCATCTGGAATGGCACGTGCTGCTGGATACCGCAGACCCCGACGCACCGCCTCGTCCGTTGGCGGCATCGGAAGTGGAAGTGGCCGGTCACGGTCTCGTCATGCTGGCCGCGCGGCCGGTGGGCGACGCAGACTGGCAGGCCGGCTGGCAAGCCGGGCCGCAGCACGGCCCGCGGCTCCTGACCGCGTTGCCGCCGGACCCGGGCACAGTCCTGCCCGCCGACGGCGAATCGCACACGTAGGGTTGCCGGAACACAAGGCGGCGGAGCAAAACCGAATGGTGATGAATCATGTCCGAAAGTCCGATTGATCCTCATGCGCGTCATCATGCGCATTGCCTGCCGTTCGGCGCGCAGCTGCTAGGTGCGGCGAGCGCGAGACCGCGCACGCGCTTTCGTTTTTGGGCGCCGTCGTGCCAGTCGGTGCAGGTGGAGATCGAAGGGCCGGCTGCGCCCGTCAAGCTCGAGATGACGCCGACCGGCAACGGCTGGTTCGAAGCCGAAGCCGATTGCGGCGCAGGCACGCTGTATCGCTACCGGCTCGACGGCGAACTGGCGGTGCCCGATCCCGCTTCGCGGTTTCAGCCGCAGGATGTACACGGCCCGAGCGAAGTGATCGATCCACGCGCCTATACGTGGCAACACGCGCACTGGCATGGCCGGCCCTGGGAAGAAACGGTGTTGTACGAATTGCATGTGGGCACGCTGGGCGGCTATGCGGGTGTCATGCAGCGTCTGCCCGCGCTCGCCGAACTGGGGGTGACCGCCATCGAACTGATGCCGTTGAACGATTTTCCCGGCCAGCGCAATTGGGGCTACGACGGCGTACTGCCGTATGCACCCGACTCATCCTATGGCCGCCCGGACGAACTGAAAGCACTGATCGATGCGGCCCACGGTCTCGGTCTGAACGTGTTCCTCGACGTGGTCTATAACCACTTCGGCCCGGACGGCAATTATCTGCATCGGTATGCGAAGCCGTTCTTTCGCGAAGGCACGCATACGCCTTGGGGTCCGGCCATCGACTTCGAGCGCACCGAGGTCCGCGATTTCTTCTGCGACAACGCGCTCTACTGGATCAACGAATATCGCTTCGACGGCCTGCGCTTCGATGCCGTGCATGCCATCGACAATCACGAATGGTTACGCGAACTCTCGGACCATATTCGCGCCAAGGTGCGGCACGGACGTCATGTGCATCTGGTCCTCGAAAACGAGCACAACACCGCCAACCTGCTCGAAACGCATTTCGACGCGCAGTGGAACGACGACGCGCACAACACCCTGCACGTGCTGCTGACCGGCGAGACGGAAGGCTACTATCACGCGTTCGCGGATGAGCCGATCCGCAAGCTGGCGCGGGTGCTCAGCGAAGGCTTTGTGTATCAGGGCGAGCCTTCGCCGATCCACGACGGTAAGCCGCGCGGCGAACCGAGCGGGCATGTGCCGCCCACCTCGTTCGTGATGTTTCTGCAGAACCACGATCAGATCGGCAATCGCGCATTCGGCGAGCGGCTGCGCAAGCTGTGCTCGCCGGATGCGCTGCGGGCTGCCACGGGCCTGTTGCTGCTCTCGCCGCAGATTCCGCTGCTGTTCATGGATGAAGAGTTCGGTTCCGATCAGCCGTTCCTGTTTTTCACCGACTACACCGGCGATCTCGCGGATGCGGTCCGCGAAGGACGCCGCCGCGAATTCGCGCGCTTCGCGTCCTTCAGCGACGAAAAGCGCCGCGCGCAGATTCCGGATCCGAATCATCCGCAGACCTTCGCCGCGTCGTCGCCGCCAACGGATGCCGCCGCGCAACCCGATGCACACGAACGGCTCGACTGGATGCACTTCTACAAATCCGCGCTGACGGTGCGGGCAAAGCTGATTACGCCGCGCCTCGCGCATGCGAAGGCATTGGGGGCAAGTGTGCTAGCCGCGCAGAACGGAAGTGACGCCAACGCGCTCATCGCACGCTGGCAGCTCGACGATGGGGAAACGCTCGCCATCGCGCTGAACCTCGGCGACGCTGCCGTGCCGTTTGCGCAAACGGAGACGTTGATGCCCAAAGGCAAGATCGTCTTCGAAACCCCGCCACGCGTGCGGGACCATCTCGCCGGGCAGCAGTTGCCGCCCTACGCCTTCATCGCGTGGTTGACCGGCGACGTCAGCGAGTATGCAAACACGCACGATGCGCGCAAGGTCATCGAACGGGAGTGGCACGCATGAACGCCACCCGACGCTCCGAGTCCATCAATAGCCTGGCCGCTCGCGCCGGTTTCGAAGTCGAATGGCAAGACGCGCATCACCTCATCCAGCAGGTTCCCGAAAGCACGCTCAGCGTGCTGCTCGAACGCATGGGACTGCCGTGCGGCAGCGCGGTCCAGATCCGCCAGAGCGCCGCCGCGCTCGAAGCGGAACTGTCCGGCCGCAAGCTGCCGCCGCTGATGACCGCCGAATGCGAGCGCGGCATCGCGCTGCCGGCGGCGGCGATCAGATCGGGCAGCCACTATAGGATCGAACTGGAAAGCGGTTCGCAGATCGACGGTCGCTTCACTGCGCCGAAAGGTGAAGCAGCGCTGCTGTCGCCTATCGACGAACCCGGTTATCACACGCTCTTTATCAACGACCACCGCATCACGCTCGCGGTGGCGCCCTCGCGCTGCTATACCGCCGCCGATGCGTGGCGGGCCATGCAGAACACGCCCGTGCCGCCGTTGTGGGGCATCGCTGCGCAACTCTATGGCTTGCGCCGCACGGGCGACGGCGGCATTGGCGACTACTCGGCGCTCGCGCAACTCGCTGTGGAAAGCGCGAAGCGCGGCGCGCATGCGCTCGCCGTCAGCCCGACCCATGCGATGTTCAGCGCCGAGCCGGAACGCTTTAGTCCGTATTCGCCGTCGTCGCGCTTGTGGCTCAATGTCACGCATATCGATCCGGCCGCCGTGTTCGGTGCGGAGGCGGCACGCGCCGCCATCGACGCTCATCAGGGCGCCGAAACATGGTCGCAGCTTGAACGTCTGACGCTGATCGACTGGCCGCAGGCTGTGCGGCTCAAGCTCAAGGTCCTGCGCACGCTCTTCGAGCAGTTCTGCATCCACGACCGCGCTCAGGACGCGCCCCGTGCACTCGAATTCAACGCGTTCTGCGTGCAAGGCGGCCGCTCGCTTGAGGACCACGCGCGCTTCGAAGCATTGCAGGCGGTTCAGCTTGCCCAGGCGGAGCCGAACGGACATTGGCGCACCTGGCCCGAGGCGTTGCGCGATCCGCGTAGTGCGGAGGTCGAAGCGTTTGCGAACGCGCATCGGCACGAGGTCGAATTTCATCTGTTCCTGCAATGGCTCGCGGCCAAGGGACTCTCGCATGCCCAGCACGCGGCCCGCGATGCCGGCATGGCGGTGGGCTTGATCGCGGACCTCGCCGTCGGTTGCGATAGCGCCGGCAGTCACGCGTGGTCGTATCGCGACGACATGCTGCAAGGCGTGTCGGTCGGCGCGCCGCCGGATCTGTTCAATCAGGCCGGCCAGGCGTGGGGACTCACGACGTTCTCGCCGCGCGCCATGCGCAACCAGGGCTTCGTGGCCTTTATCGACATGCTGCGCGCCGCGTTTGCTCACGCCGGCGGCATCCGCATCGATCACATCCTCGGCCTGCGGCGCCTGTGGCTCGTACCCGAAGGCGAAAGCGCGCGCAATGGCGCCTATCTGCGCTACCCGCTCGAAGACATGCTGCGGCTGATTGCGCTCGAATCGTGGCGACACCGCTCGATTGTGATCGGCGAGGATCTTGGCACGGTGCCGCCCGGCTTCCGGGAACGGCTCGACGAACACGGCATTGCCGGTATTCGCGTGTTGTGGTTCGAAAACGGCGCGTCGGGCAAGGACTTCAAGATGCCGCGGGACTGGGACCGCAACGCAGTGGCGACCACCACCACGCACGATCTGCCCACCGTCACCGGATGGTGGCGCGGAGCGGATATCGTGTGGCGCAATCAGATCGGACAGACCCTGCCGCGTGCCGACGGACGCGATCCCGTCGAAGTGGCGCTGGCCGAGCGTGCGAACGAACGCGCGGCGTTATGGGACGCGTTCCAGTGGGCCGGCGTCGCCGCACATGGCGTGCCCCCGCCGCCGATCGACAGCGCGCCGGTAGATGAAGCGCTCGCCTTCGTCGCCGCCACGCCCTCGCCGCTCGTCACGTATCCGCTCGAGGATCTCCTCGCGCTAGAAGACCAGCCGAATCTGCCGGGCTCGATCGACGAGCATCCGAACTGGCGGCGGCGCCTCGCACTGCCGATCGACGAACTGTTCGCCGAGCCCGCGTTCAGCGACCGCCTGCTCGCGGTTGAACGCGCGCGCAGCGTCGGCGCCACTGCTGCTTCTGCATCCACTACCGCTTCTTCGGGGCCCGACACACCATGACCGTCCCGCGTTCTACCCTCAGGCTGCAGTTCCACAAGGGCTTCACGTTCGACGACGCCCTCGCGCACGTCGAGTACTTTGCTGCGCTCGGCGTGAGCCATCTGTACGCATCGCCGGTGACGACGGCCGAGCCGGGTTCGATGCACGGCTACGACACCGTCGACTACAGCCGGATCAGCGCGGAATGCGGCGGCGAAGCGGGACTCAAGCGGCTGGTCGAGAAACTGCACGAACGCGGCATGGGGCTGATTATCGACGTGGTGCCGAATCACATGGGCGTCGGCGGGTCGAGCAACGCGTGGTGGCTCGATATCCTCGAATGGGGACGCCATAGCGCATATGCACGGCACTTCGACATCGACTGGCATTCGCCCGATCCTGCCCTGCGCGGCAAAGTGCTGATGCCGTGCCTGGGCGCATCGTATGGAGACGAACTCGCCGCCGGCCGGATCGAACTGCGCTTCGCTGCGCAGACGGGGCACTTCTATGCGGCCTACGGACCGCACGTCGGCCCGGTGTGCCCGATCGATTACGCGGCGATCCTGCAAAGCGCCGAGCGCGCGGATCTCAGTGCGCTCGCCGAACGCTTCCAGGGACTCACCACGCAACCGGCCGACCAGCCACGCGCCGCCGAAGGGCGCGAGTTGTTGCGCGAGTTCGTGGCGCAGAACGGCAGGTCGGCCGTCGACGCCGCGCTAGCCAACTATGCGCCCGGCGAATCCGTGACGCGCGACCGTTTGCATCGGCTGCTCGAGCGCCAGCATTTCAGGCTCGCGTGGTGGCGCACGGCGTCGGACGAAGTGAACTGGCGGCGCTTCTTCGACATCAGCACGCTGGCCGGCATCCGCGTCGAACGGCCCGAGGTGTTCGACGCCGTGCACGCGTTGCCGTTTCGCCTCTATACGGAAGGCCTGATCGACGGCGTGCGGATCGACCATGTGGACGGTCTCGCCGAACCACGCGAATATTGCCAGCGGCTGCGGCAACGCCTAAACGAGCTGCGCGACGGCGAGCCGTATATCGTGGTCGAAAAGATCCTCGCGCGCGGCGAGCCGTTGCGCGAGGACTGGCCGGTCCACGGCACCACCGGCTACGACTTCATGAACGATGTCGGCGCGCTGCTGCACGATCCGGCGGGCGCCGAACCGCTCGCCGCGACGTGGGCCGAGCTGACCGGACGCAGCGCGCGCTTCGCCGATGAAGCGTTGGCCGCGCGGCGCAAGATTCTCGCGGAAAATCTCTCTGCGGAACTGGACCGCGCCGCGCGCGCCTTGCATCGGATTGCCCGCGATTCGATCACCACACGCGACTTCACCTTCACCGCGCTGCACCGCGTGCTGACCGAACTCGTCGTGCACTTTCCGGTGTATCGCATCTATCCGCAAAACGGCGTACGCACAGAGGCCGACAACGTCTATTTCAATCAGGCGCTAGCCGGCGCGAAGCAAGCGCTCTCGCCTGCCGATTACGCCGTGCTGGACCAGGTCGATGCCTGGTTGGGTAGCGGCACAGCCGAGGACGCCGCACTGGTTCGCCAGGGTTCGGCCGCCAACGCGCAGGCAGGCGCGAATGGTCAGCCGTTCAATCACGCGGGATCGTCTCGCCGCACGGCGCAGACGCTGTTTTCGCAATTGACCGCACCGGTGGCGGCGAAAGCGGTCGAGGACACAGCCTGCTATCGCTACGGCCGCCTGTTGTCGCGCAACGAGGTGGGTTCCGACCCAGGCGAATTCGCACTTTCGGTCGAGCAGTTTCACGCCACCAATCTCGAACGCGCACGCCGTTTTCCGCATGCGATGCTGGCGACCGCCACCCACGATCACAAGCGCGGTGAAGACGTGCGCGCACGGCTTGCCGTACTCAGCGAGATCGCGCATGACTGGAGCGCGACGCTGCGCGCATGGTCGACGCTGAACGCACCGCAGCGCCGCGCGCTCGACGGCAGTCTGGCCGCACTCGATCACGACTGGGCGCCGGGCCCGGCAGCAGAGGCAATGCTGTATCAAACCCTGGTGGGCTGCTGGCCGCCCGAGCTCGCACCCGATGACGACGCCGGCGTCAAGGCACTCGCCGAACGGGTCGCGCAGTGGCAGTTGAAGGCGCTGCGCGAGGCGAAGCTGCGCACGTCCTGGCTCGCGCCCGACGAGACGTATGAGAAGGCCTGCCGCGACTTCCTGTTCGATATCCTCGCGCCGCAGCGGCGCGACGGTTTCCTGCACGCGCTATCCGCACTGGTCGCCCGGATCGGCCAGGCCGGCGCCATCAACAGCTTGCAGCAGACCGTGCTGCGACTCACGTCGCCGGGCGTCCCGGATCTGTACCAAGGCACCGAGTTGTGGGACTTCACTCTGGTGGATCCAGACAACCGGCGTCCGGTGGATTTTGCACAGCGTGCGGCATGGCTGGTCGAAACGCCGCCGTCGGACTTGCTGTCCGAGTGGCGCAATGGACGCGTGAAGCTGGCCGTCGTGCAGCGCTTGCTGGCGCTGCGCGCGCACTTGCCGGCGCTGCTGAGCGAGGGCACGTATTTGCCGCTGACCGTCAAGGGCAAGCATGCGGCACAGGTGGTCGCGTTCGCGCGCAGACACGCCAACGCGTGGGCCGTAATCATCGTGACGCATCTGGCGGCTGGACTGCTCGACGAGGGCGGCGACGTGCCGCTCGTCAATGCCGCGCAGTGGGAAGACACGGCGGTCGAGATGCCCGCCGAGCTGACCTCGCGCGCACTGTTCGACTGGATGAGCACCGCCGCCCCCAAGGTCGAGGATGACGGTTCGCTCTTCCTGCGCGATGCGCTCGCGACGATGCCGGTGGCCGTGCTGGTGGAAGACGGCGTGCCGCGCGCTTGAGGCGCCGCGGCACCCGTTATCCCGAGATCAGGAAGCAGCGGCGCGCCGCTCGGTTGCACGTCGCGCCGCATCGGCCATTTGCTCGGCCACCCGCCGCGTGTCCCAGTACACCTGCCCTTGATACATGCGCTCGCCGCGGACATTGAAGCGGTCGACGCCCTGCCATGACAGCGCCTCGCCGCCCACACTCGCCGACGCGCGCCATTCGATCAGTACGGCATCGCCCGTCGGCGCCCACTGCAGCACCTCCACTTTCAGATCCGGCAATTGATTCAGCACTTGCCTGAAGTGCTCGACGACGCCTTCCCGATCCGCCGGCACGGTCATGGGTGGAATCAGATTGCGCGTGTCCGGATGCATCAGGTCGCGCAGATCGTCTGCGACCGGATGACGCCAGTGCTCGGCGAAACGGTTGACCACAGCGCGGGCACTCTGCCATTGCTCGTCCGAAGGCGGGACGTACTTCACGTCGGTATTCGTTGAACCAGTCATTGCAAATCTCCCGAAAGAGCGTCGGCTAACGACGCAGGTTTCATCCTTCACGACGACATACGCCATGAATTTCACATACACTATGTATGTATACTACGATGCGAAGGTGAAAAGTCAAGCGCTGGATAGAAGCCCTATGGAAAACGTCGGTCCGTTCAAAACACGTCGCGAGGAATACGCCGACGCCACGCGCGAAGCGCTGGTCGTCGCGGCTGGGGAATTGTTCACGTCGGAGGGGTACCAGCAGGTCGGCATCGAGGCGATTGCCCGCAAGGCGCGCGTGACGCGCGGCGCCTTCTATCATCACTTCAGCGACAAGGCGGAGCTATTCGATGCCCTCGTGGTGTCGCTACAGACTGCGGCTGCGGCTCGCGTGCGAGGCGTCGCCGGGGGCGCGCCGAAGGCGCAGCGCATCCGCGCCGGCATTCGCGAGTTCCTGGAGGTCTGCTCCGAGCCGGCCTACCGTCACCTCGTGATCGAGGCCGCGCCTGCCGTACTCGGCGCCGCACGCTGCCGGGAGATCGAGGACGCGCATATTTACGGGCTCCTGATTGCGGGACTGTCGGGCGCTGGTCCGCAAGGCGAACCGGCCATCGCGAATCCCTACCTTGCGGCGCGGATGATCGGCCGCATGGTGTGCGAAGCGGCGCTGCTGCTTGACGATGCGGATGATCCGGCGGCGCTTAAGGCCGAGGCGCTGGCTATCGTCGAGCAGACCTTGACGACGCTGACCGCGGGCAAGCGCCGCACGGTCCGTGCCGCGACGGGGCGGACACGCGCAGCGTCCCGATGAAGTGAGTCTGTCGCGTGCAAACGCGCGGAGTCCGGGAAGGACACGCCTGCTTCATCGGAAGGTACTACGCTTTGCAAAATCCAGGTTGCCACTGAAACCACGGGAACGCCCATGCCTCTTGACTGGTTGAGTATCCGAACAGGCGAAGCCGACTCACTGCACGGCGCGATAGTCGAACTATGCGGCTGGATCGTTCCGCTCGATCCCGTCGCCGACGAAGCCGATTACTTTGTGCTCGCAGCGGATGCCCCTTGCTGCGGCGGCTGCCTGCCGCGCAATCCGCTGTCGTGCGTGGAAGTGTTTGCCGCGGTGCCCTGCGCACCACAGGAGCAGGCCGTCACCTTCAGAGGACGCCTGCAGCGCCTCACCGACGACCCCGCCGGCTGGCGCTATCAACTCGTCGACGCGCGTCCGCTCGACCTGCCGTCGGAACACGCGCCACGCAGCGCGAGTCGCCGCGCGTTCCTCGCGTCGGGTGCGGCGTTGGGCCTTGCGGCCTGTGCGCCTGGCCGCTTCGCGAGCTACACCGAAAAGCCGGACGCCGCCGCTCAGAACGCGGACGCAAAAACAGCGGATGCACAGACGCCTGCCGCACACGCATCCGACGACGCATCCACCTGGCGCACCGCCGACACGCTTACCATGGACATGCACAGCCATGCCGGCCGGGTGATCGTCTCGCGCGACCCGGCCATTGACGCCAATCGTCCGTTCCTTCCTCTCGCGGGGCCCATGCGCACGGGCGGCATGAACGTCATCTGCCTCGCGATCGTTACCGACACCACCGTCACGCACGTCACCGCCGATCGCAAGCGCATCGAGGCCTGGCGAACTCCTCAGGATGGCGAACTATATGCCCTGGGCCAGGCCGAGTTCGTCCGCGTGCACGAGTTGATCCAACGCGAGCAGATGCAGGTGGTGACGAACGCGGCGTCGCTTGCCGCGAACAGCAAAACAGGACCTTGCGCGATTATTGCCTCCGAAGGCGCCGACTTTCTGGAAGGCCGGCTCGAGCGCGTCGACGAAGCGTATACGCAGCATCAACTGCGTCATCTGCAGCTCACCCACTACCGGGTCAATGAACTCGGCGACATCCAGACCGAGCCGCCCGTGCACGGCGGTCTCACCGACTTCGGCGCGGACGTGGTGCGCCGATGCAATCAGCTAGGCATTGTCGTGGACGTCGCGCATGGCACCTTTGACCTCGTCAAGCGCGCGGCGGACACCACCACCAAGCCGCTGATCCTGTCGCATACCGCCCTGGCGACGCATCCATCGGCGCGCAGCCGTCTGATCACACCGCACCATGCGCGGGTGATTGCCGGCACCGGTGGTGTGATCGGGGTGTGGCCAAGCTCCGGGACGTATCGCGACTTGCAGGGCATGGCCCATGGCATGCAGCGCATGGCGGACGTGGTCGGCGTCGAGCATGTCGGATTGGGCACGGACATGCTCGGCTTCATCAACCCGCCGGTGTTCCGCAGCTATGAGCAGTTGCCGGCATTAGCCGACGCGTTGTTGACCGCCGGCTTCAGCCAGGAAGAGGTGGGAATGATTCTGGGCGGCAACTACCGGCGCGTGTTCGAAGCCTCGGTGGGCTGACGGGCGAGTGGTCAGCGGTTCGCCGCTTACCGCCCGGCGGCCCACAACAGCGACAGTCCCGAGGACAGCATCAAACCGTCGACCACCAGCTTGAAGGTGCGCGGGCTCATGCGAACCACCACATAGCGCGCCGCAAACGAGCCCGCCATCAGTGCCGAGCCGGTGATCAGGCCATCGAACACCACATGCAACGGCAACGCGCCAAAGTGCTTGAACACAGCCACTTTAGTGCCGTACACCGCGAGCGACCCGGCCGCTTCCGTCGCGAGAAATGCGCCTTTCACGAGCCCGTACGACATGAACACCGGTACGGTGATCGGTCCGGTCGATACGACGATGCCGGTCAGGAAGCCCACCACGCCGCCAATCAGCGCGAGATGCAGCAGCGAGAATTGAATCGAGCGACGCGCCAGCCAGCGACGCGTGGGGACCATGGCGAGAAAGAAGAGACCGAGCGCGAGTTCGACCGCATGCGGCGGCAACGCGAGCAGCGTCCGCACACCCAGCGCCGCGCCGGGCACGGCCGTCGAACAATAGGCGGCACACGCGCGCCAGTCGACTTCACGCCACCATGCCAGGATCTTGCCCAGATTGCCCATGATTGCAGCGATCGCCATGATCGGCACGGCCTGTTGCGGGCCGAACAGCATCACAAGCACGGGCATCAGCAGCATGGACGAGCCTGTGCCGATCACGCCGCTTAGCATGCCTGCCACCAGCCCTACGCACAACACGAGCAGATATCCCACGGTGTCCCCAAATGGTGTTTTGGCAGACGATTTTAACCGGGCTCGGGAATGTGCGAGCAGCGGCGAGGAGAGCGCAGGCCAGGCATTGCCGCTCGCCCGCACCCTCAACGTCGATCAACCGCCCTCGTCATCGAAGTGTTTCGGATAGACCCGCACCAGCAGAATACGCGGCCCCTTCATCTTCTTGACGACGATATCGAAGCGGTCGAACTCGACCCGCTGCCCTTCGTTCGGCAGATCGTTGAGCGCCTGAATCACCAGCCCGCCCACCGATTCGGCCCGGCCTTCGTCAATGTCGATCCCCAGCGCCCGCTCCAGCGACACCACCGGCAAACTGCCCTTGCCCATCAAGGTGCCGTCGTCCATGCGGGTCCAGTCGGCATCGCCCTGGCGAAACTCGTCGTGGATCTGCCCGACCAGCGCGCCGAGCAGATTGTCGAGCGTGAGAAAGCCGATCGGCGCCGCGTTCTTGTGTCCGACGAGCGCCATATGCGGCGCGCCCTTGCGAAAGCGCCGGAACAGTTCCAGCGCGGGCATATCCGGCTTCACGTACTGGACCGGCCGCACATACTTCGAGAGATCGTCGAGCGTGCTGCCCGCCTGGCGCGCCAACAACAGGTCCTTCAGATGGATCATGCCGGCCACGCGCTCGCCCGCGGCATCCTCGAACAACGGATAGCGGCTGAAGCGGTGCCGTGCGACCACCTGCATGTTCTCGCGCAACGGCAAGTCGCGCCTCAGTCCGACCATCTCATAGGCCGGCCGCATCAGATCCGAGACCGTCATGCGCGAGAAATCCAGCGAGTGCGCGATGGTGTTCCATTCGTCCTGGCTATACGCGCCGTCCGCCGCGCCGATGCCGCTCGCCACGTTGGCGTGGCGGCCGCGCAGGATGAGCTTGAGCTCTTCGGTGGAGTAATGCGCATCACCGCCGTGATCCGCCGTCAGGCCCGCCAGACGAAGGACGGCGTTCGCGCTGGTGTTCAGCAGCCAGATGGCCGGATACATCGCCCAGTAGAACCCATAAAGCGGCGTGGCGGCCCACAGCGACACCTTCTCGGACTGACGAATGGCGAGCGACTTCGGCGCCAGTTCACCCACCACGATATGCAGGAACGAGATGCACGAGAACGCGAAGAACAGCGAGACGCCGTGGATCACGTTCTCCGATTCGATGTTGAGCAGGCGGAACAGCGGCGTCAGCAGGTCCGCAAAAGCCGGCTCGCCGATCCAGCCCAGCCCTAGCGAGGCGAGCGTGATGCCGAGCTGGCAGGCGGACAGATAGGCATCGAGACGCCCGTGCACCTTCGCCAGCAGGCGGCCACGCATGCCGTGCTGCGCGGCAAGACTCTGCACCCGCGTCTGCCGCAGCTTCACCAGACCGAATTCGGCGGCAACGAAGAATCCATTGAGCGCGACGAGCAGCAACGCACCGATAAGGGCGACAACCTGAATCAAGAGAAAGGGCTCCGGCAACGAAAAGTTGTCAGTATAGAGTGCGAAAGCTACGTGAAAGTTTTATCGCGGCACAGGCGGCAGGATTGCCGCCGCCTGGCCCGTCGAGCCGCTTAGCGCCGTCGTCGAGATGTCAGGCCGCGACGAGCGGGATGCGCAGCGCCAGCGTCGCGGCCTGACCGTCCTGCATCTCGCCTTGCTCGAAGGTGCCGCCATGCGCTTCCGCGACGCGCTTGCACAGCGCCAGCACCCACGCAATCCGCCCCGCTTCGCGCGGCGCCCGCGCCTGGGTGCGCGCGAACGGTTCGAGCAGATGAGACACGGAGGCATCGTCGAATGCGGCCAGCGTCGGCTCATAGGAGACCACAGCGTGCCACGCGCGGGCGTCGGCGCCCGATGCGAGCGTGACCTTGGCGCCGTTCGCGCCGGCCTCCACCGCGAAGGTGAGCATCAGCCAGAGCGCCGCGGCGAGACGCTCGCGGTCGCCGTTGAACTGCTCGGTGGAAAGCTCCGATTCGAACGCGACCGACACACCGCGCGACCTCGCGAGTCCTGCGCGAACCTCGTCCACCGAATCCGAGAACAATGCCTGCAACGCGAACGGCTCGCGCACGAGCGCCAGCGTTTTGGTGCCGGCGCGGGTCGTATCGACAATCGACTCCAGCAGCTTGACCTGCTGATCCACGCCACTGCGGATGCCGACGATGGCGCGCTGCGCGGCCGGGTCGTTGGCGTCGAGTTTGCGCTCGAGCACGTAGGCCCAGCTATGGATCGCATTGAGCGGGCCGCGCAAATCGTGCGACACCAGGGAGAGCACGTGGTCGCGCATGAAGAGCGCGGCCTCCGCGCAAAGATGCGCGGTGCGTTCGGACAGGGAGACGCTGGAAGCGCCCTGCTGGCCGCTGCCAGATCCGGTGGAAGAGGTTGTCACGATCGAGGCCCTCTCAGGCAGTGCATGGGATTGGACGGAAGTGCCATTATAGGCACCCTCCTTCGTGAAGCAGGGCGCGTACCCGCCCAGTGCAGGTCTCTGCAAACTCACTTGCGCGTCCGAACGCTCGGCCAAACCCGGGTGATCTGGGCGGCACGCTGCCAACACGCCTACAATGTCGCTTTTTACGACCTGTATGAAGGAGCAACTCATGTCGACCGTGACTACCGAATCCGGCCTCAAATACGAAGACCTGACCGAAGGCACCGGCGCTGAAGCCGTCGCCGGCAAAACGGTCAGCGTCCACTACACGGGCTGGTTGACCGACGGCCAGAAGTTCGACTCGAGCAAGGACCGTAACGATCCGTTCGCCTTCGTATTGGGTGGCGGCATGGTCATCAAGGGCTGGGATGAAGGCGTGCAGGGCATGAAGGTGGGCGGCGTGCGCAAGCTGACGATCCCGCCGCAACTCGGCTACGGCGTGCGCGGCGCAGGCGGCGTGATTCCGCCGAATGCGACGCTCGTGTTCGAAGTCGAACTGCTCGACGTTTAAGCGTTTCAGACTGCCCATGAGCCACGCTGCCGTCGCCGCTCCCAGCGTTTCGTTGCGCCGCTATGGCGCAATCGAGGCGTCGGATGTGCACGACTTTCATCAGGTCGTGCTGGGGCTCGACGGCGCAATGGAGATGAGCGTAGACGGGGTCGGTCAATTGATCGATGCCGGTTCGGCGTGGCTGATTCCCGCCGGCGCGCAGCACGACTACGCGGGGATCGGCGAGAACCGGCAACTCGTGCTGGATCTGCCTGCGACGTCACTCGCGGTGCCGGAACGTTTGTTCGACCGCGCGCGGGCTGTCTCAGTGGATGCGTCGCTGACGCAGCTCGTGCATAGCATTGCCGCCCGCGCGACGGGCGGCATGCAAGCCGGCGACGACCTCGCCGTGCGGCGTTTTCACTGGGATGCCGCCGCGCGCCTGTGCGCGGCCATGCTGGCGGACGCCGGCACGACGCAATCCGCCGCGCTCGGCGGCGACGGCGCGCCTGGCGCCGGTCTTGACTTCGTGCGCATCGACCGCTGGCTGCGCACGCATCTCTCGGAGCCGCTGCGCATCGCCGATCTCGCCGCGCATTGCGGCTTCGGCATGCGGCGTTTCCATCAGTTGTTTATCGAAGCGTTCGGCGAGACGCCGCATCGCTATCTGCAGCGTCTGCGGCTCGATACCTCGATCACGCTACTCGCCGATCCGCGGCGTTCGCTGACCGACATCGCGCTTGAAGTGGGCTTTGGCGATCAGAGCGCCTACACCCATGCGTTCACGCGGCGCTTCGGGCTAGCACCCGGTCAATGGCGCACCGTGCGCCATTGATGGAATCGCGGCTTAACCCGCCAGACCGCGCGCCAGATCGTTGCGGATATCGCCCGCATTCTCCAGCCCGACCGCCAGACGGATCAGCCCTTCCGTGATGCCCGCTGCCGCGCGCGCTTCCGGCGTGATGCGGCCGTGCGTCGTGGTGGCCGGATGGGTGATCGTCGTACGCGTATCGCCGAGATTACCGGTGATCGAGCAGATCCTGGTGCTGTCGATCACGCGCCATGCGTTGGCGCGCTGCGCTTCCGGCGTATCGCCCTTCAGTTCGAACGACACGATCGCGCCGCCCGCTTTCTGCTGACGTTTGGCAATCTCGAACTGCGGGTGCGACTCCAGCCCCGGATAGAACACACGATTCACCGCCGGATGCGTTTCCAGCCAACGGGCGATTTCCAGCGCATTCTCCGACTGCTTTTCCACCCGCAGCGACAGCGTTTCCATGCCCTTGAGCAGCACCCAAGCGTTGAACGCGGACAGCGTCGGTCCGGCGCTGCGCACGAACGGAAACACCTTTTCCATGATGAATTTCTTCGACCCGACTAGCGCGCCGCCGAGCACGCGGCCCTGGCCGTCGAGGAACTTGGTGGCCGAATGCATCACGACGTCCGCGCCGAGCTTCAAAGGCTGCTGCAAGGCCGGGCTGCAGAAACAGTTGTCCACCACGAACAGCACGTTCGCGGCCTTCGCAATCTTGCCGATCGCTTCGATGTCGGCGATTTCGGTCAGCGGGTTCGACGGCGTTTCGAGGAAGAACATCTTCGTCTCGGGACGCACGGCGTTTTTCCACGCGTCGAGATCCGTCGGATCGACGAAGGTGGTCGTGATGCCGAACTTGCTGAAGATCTGCGAGAACATGCCGAGCGTCGAACCGAACAGGCTCTGCGAGCTGACGAGGTGGTCGCCCGCCTGCAGGGCCGACATCACCACCGACATGATCGCGGCCATGCCCGAAGCCGTCGCCATGCACGCCTCGCCGCCTTCGAGCGCGGCCAGACGGTCCTGGAACATCGTGACCGTGGGATTCGTGAAGCGCGAGTACGTGTAATAGTCCTCGGAGTTCTTGAAGCGTTCCGCGGCGTCGGCGGCGCTTGCAAACACAAAGCTCGACGTGAGGAAAATCGCTTCCGAATGCTCGTTGAAGTCGCTGCGCAGCGTGCCCGAGCGGACTGCGAGGGTGTCGAAGTTCAGGGATTCGTCCATGTTGGTTCTAGTTCCATTTTCCACGTGTCGTCACGTGTTGCCACGTTTTCCAGGCCGGCGCTTACCGCTCGACGTTCACCGTAAGGCTGCATGAACGTCAAACGCGCCGGCAACAAAAAAGCCCGCTTTGCGTCGGCATAAGCGGGCTTCATGTGCGGGGGAAAGCTGGAGCGGCGGCGGACGGTTGCTGCTTTTCTCCACCGTTCGCTTTAGCTGTTTTGGGTTGCCCCGCGTCCGCAAGCTGAGATCAAATCGACGCAAGCCGTCATCCTAACATGCGTGGCGCGCTGCGTGAATGGCCGCTGCGCGCCGCTCTGCCGGTCAGGCGCCGACTTACTCCACCGACAACTGCAGGTGGAGTTGCGAACGGGCTGCACCGCCTTCCATCGCTTCGCTGGCCGCGTCGCGGTCCGATTGCGCCTGCGGCGCGAGACGGGCCGTCTCGATGCGGTCGAGGTACTCGGTGGTGACGTCGCCGGTGATGTAGTTGCCGTCGAAGCACGAAGCCTCGAATTCCTTCAGCGCCGGGTTGGTATCGCGCACAGCCTGCTTGAGTGCTTCGACGTCCTGGTACACGAGGTGATCCGCGCCGATCATGCGCGCGACTTCGTCATCCGTGCGGCCATGCGCGACGAGTTCGCCGCGCGTCGGCATGTCGATACCGTAGACGTTCGGGAATTTCACCGGCGGTGCGGCCGAAGCGAAGATGACCTTGTTCGCGCCGGCATCGCGCGCCATCTGCACGATTTCATGCGAGGTGGTGCCGCGCACGATCGAGTCGTCCACGATCAGCACGTTCTTGCCCTTGAATTCGATCGCCATGGCGTTGAGCTTCTGGCGCACCGACTTCTTGCGCACCGCCTGGCCCGGCATGATGAAGGTGCGGCCGACGTAACGGTTCTTGAAGAAGCCTTCGCGATACTCGACGCCGAGTTTCTTGGCAACCTGCATCGCAGCGGGGCGCGACGAATCGGGAATCGGCATCACCACGTCGATCGGTACATCCGGCAGTTCGCGCTTGATCTTCTCGGCGAGGTAATCGCCCATGCGCAGACGCACGTTGTAGACCGGCACGCCGTCGAGCACCGAGTCCGGACGCGCGAGGTACACGAGTTCGAAAATGCACGGGTTCAGGCTGGCGTTCGGCGCGCACTGTTGCGAGTGCAGATTGCCTTCGACGTCGATGAACAGCGCTTCGCCCGGCGCCACGTCGCGCACGAATTCGAAGCCGATACCTTCAATCGCCACCGATTCCGAAGCCACGATCCACTCGACGCCATGCGCCGTTTCCTGCTTGCCGAGGCACAGCGGGCGAATACCGAACGGGTCGCGGAAAGCGAGCAGGCCGTAGCCGGCGATCAGCGAAACGATCGCATACGAGCCATGTACGCGGCGATGCACGCCCGAGACGGCCTTGAACACGGAGGCCGGATCGATTTGCAGGCCGGAGGTGGAGAGCTGCAGTTCGTGCGCGAGCACGTTGAGCAGCACTTCGGTATCGGAATTGGTGTTGATGTGGCGGCGATCGACGCGGAACATCTCGTCTTTCAGTTGCTGCCAGTTGGTCAGGTTGCCGTTGTGGGCAAGGATGATGCCGAACGGCGCGTTCACGTAGAACGGCTGGGCTTCCTCTTCGCTCGACGCGGAACCGGCCGTCGGGTAACGCACCTGGCCGATACCGCTGGTGCCGGGCAGGCTGCGCATGTTGCGCGTGCGGAACACGTCGCGCACCATGCCGTTGGCCTTATGCATGTGGAAATTGCTACCGTTCGCCGTCGCAATGCCGGCTGCGTCCTGACCGCGGTGCTGCAGGAGCAGCAGGCTGTCATAGATCAGCTGATTGACCGGGGATTGGGAAACTACGCCTACGATGCCGCACATGGCATGTCCTTCAAAGGTACGAAATTCATCACGGCGGCCGGTGCCGGGGAAGCATCCGGGTCGCGCCGATGTCCTGCGTGTTGCCCTGAACAGCTCGTTTGCCTGTAATCGTCACACACGGACGTAAGCAGCGAGTGTCTCGGGAAGCAGCGGTTTCAGTTCGTGCACGCCTTCGACCGCGTAGGGCCGCAGCAAGGCGTTGCGCCAGAATTCCTGCTGGGGCAGTTCGGTCAGGCCTGCGAGGGCGACCAGAATCAGCACCAGGATGACCCCGCGTACGAGGCCGAACATCAAACCCAGCGAGCGGTCCACACCGCTCAAACCGGAGGCCTGCACGAGCCGGCTCAGCAGCGCGTTGGCGACGCCCACCACCAGCATCACGCCGATGACCAGCAGAGCAAAAGCCAGCAGCCATTGGGTCAGCGCACCGCCCGGCCACCTGGCCGGCATATACGGCACCACATAGCCGACGAAACGGCACGCGATCAAAAACGCTGCAACCCAGCCGATCAGCCCGAATACCTCGGACAGGAAACCGCGCCAGGTGCCCCGCAGGGCCGACAAACCGATCACCGCCATTACAGCGTAGTCGAAGGCAGTGAACATCGCTGACTTACTGTGCCAAGCCGCTGTTCGCGCCGGACGTCAGCCCGGCTGCGCGAACCTTCGCAATGGCCGCCGTCGCGGCCGCGCGGTCGGCGAACGGGCCGGCGCGCAGCAGTGTCTGGGTTGTCCCATCCGTCTGCTTCCGACGTTCGGTATATGCGGGCACGCCCGCCGCTTTCAACTTGACCGCCCAGGCTTTTGCGCTGGCGTCGTCCGGGAACGCGCCCAACTGTACGGCGAAACGGCTGCCCGGCGGCGACGCCGGCGTGCCGGAATCGGCATCTGCGGCGGCGGCATCGGTGCTGTTGGCTGTGTTGGCGCTGGTCTGGTTGGCGGCGCTCTGGACCGGCGCGGGCGGTGTCTTGACCGGTTTCGCGGCCTTGGCCGAAGCGGACGCTGCCGTTGCAGCCGGCGACTTGTTCGCGGCGATTGCCGGGGCTTGCGGCTTGCTGCTCTTGCCGGCCGGCGCCGCAGCCGTACCTTGCTGCGTCATCGCATTCGCGGTGGCCGGGGCTGCCGGGGCTGGGGCCACGCCAGAGGCTGCGAGCGAGCTATTGGCGTTGTCCGGCGCCGGATTGTCGGGGGCGACACCCGCCTGGGTGTCTACATCGTCGGCGGCCGCTTTGGGCGCCGGACGATTGGGGATATCGATAGCGATATCGTCCGTAACGGGCTTCGGGTGCGAATCGAGCACCATGGGCAGAATCACCACGGCGGCGACCACCATCGCGATGGCGCCTACCAGGCGGCGGCGCGCGCGCTGCTTTTCGGGCAGCGTGGGGTCGAGCAGCATCGCATCGGCGTCGGGCCGTTCCGTGCGGCGGGTTCGCCGCTCCACGCGCTCGCCACGGGCGGCCCGGGTGGAACTGGTGTTTGCGCTACGCCGGGTAGGCGCGTCGTCTTTCTTGCCGAACGAGAAAATTCCCATGAATGGCTTGGTTCGAGGCTGCCGCCCGTTCAGTGTTGCTGCGATTTACGGTAGGCCATCACGCCGGCTACCGTATAGAAACTGCCGAAAACCACGATTCTATCATTCTCCGTGGCTCGTTTTAGCGCGTCTTGAAAAGCCTCCGCGGGTGAAACGTAGCGCGTGACGCTGCTATCCGCGCCATCGGACACGCCAGATTCCCGCAAAATCGCTTCGAGATCCTGCGCGGACGCCGCTCGCGGGCTGGGCAGGTCTGTGACGCACCAGTGGTCGACCTCGCCTTTCAGGTGTTCGACCACGCCGGCAATGTCCTTGTCGTGCATCGCGCCAAATACGGCGTACGTGTACGGAAAATAGCCCATATTGCCGAGATTCTGCGACAACACGGCGGCGGCATGCGGGTTATGGCCGACGTCGAGCACGATCGCCGGCTTGCCCGGCAGCACCTGGAAGCGGCCCGCCAGTTCGACGTTGGCGAGGCCGAGGCGAATGTCCTGCGCGGAAACCGGCAGACGGTCGCGCAAGGCTTCGAGGCCCGCCAGCGCCGCCGAGGTGTTGATGAGCTGGTTCGCGCCGCGCAGCGCCGGATACGCAAGCGCCGAGCGGCGCATGGTACGGCCCACGTAACTCCACTGCTGACGCTCGCTGCCCGCCTGGCCTTCGTAGCGGAAATCGCGGCCAAATAGCCACAGATCGGCGCCGATCTGCTCCGCGTGGTCGATCAGCGTCTGCGGCGGCACGGGGTCGGCGCAGATCGCCGGCTTGCCGGGGCGGAAGATGCCGGCCTTCTCAAAAGCGATCTTCTCGCGCGTATCGCCGAGGTATTCGGTGTGATCGATGTCGATACTCGTGATGATCGCGCAGTCGGTATCGAGGATATTGACCGCGTCGAGCCGGCCACCGAGACCCACCTCTAGAATCACCGCATCGAGGCCGCGCGAGGCGAACAGATGCATGATCGCCAGCGTCGTGAATTCGAAATACGTCAGGGTGACCGGTTCGGCCAGGCTCAGACGGGCCGCCTCGACCGCTTCGAAATGCGGCAGCAGGTCGGTGTCGCTGGCCACGGCACCGTTCACGCGCGCGCGCTCGTTGAACGACAGCAGGTGCGGCGAAGTATGGCAGCCCACGCGGTAGCCGGCGCGCAGCAGGATCGTTTCGAGGATCGCGCAGGTCGAGCCCTTGCCGTTGGTGCCGCCCACCGTGATCACCGGACAGTCGAACGACAGTTGCAGCGCGTCGCGCACCTTGCCGATCCGCGTCAAACCCATGTCGATACCGACCGGATGCGCGGATTCAAGGTGCGTGAGCCACGCGTCGAGAGTGGGGAATGAGGTCATCGGATGAGTCGGTTAGGCGGTGAGGCTGGGTTGCGCGGATCGCATCGCGGCGAGACCGCGATTATCCCGGAAATGACTGCGCGCCGCTTGATGACCTCTCGCGGCGCGCTGTTTTTTGCTCCGCCGTGCGTTGGAGCACGGCGTCAATGCTGAGGTGGTGCGGACGGCGCTCAGGCTACCGCGTCGGCCGGCTGGCGGGACATCAGCGCCATCAGGCGAGCGATTTCCTCACGCAGCTTGCGACGGTCGACGATCATGTCGACCGCGCCCTTCGTCAGCAGGAATTCGGCGCGCTGGAAACCTTCCGGCAGCTTTTCGCGCACGGTCTGCTCGATCACGCGCGGGCCGGCAAAGCCGATCAGCGCCTTCGGTTCCGCGATCACCACGTCGCCGAGGAAGGCGAAGCTCGCCGACACGCCGCCCATGGTCGGATCGGTCAGCACCGAGATGAACGGCAGCTTGGCGTCGGACAGCTTGGTCAGCATTGCGGTGGTTTTGGCCATCTGCATCAGCGACAACAGGCTTTCCTGCATCCGCGCGCCGCCCGAAGCGGTGAAGCAGATGAACGGCACGTTCTGCTCGAGCGCGTTCTGCGCGCCGCGCGCAAAGCGCTCGCCGACCACCGAACCCATCGAGCCGCCCATGAACGAGAACTCGAAGCAGGCCACCACGCACGGCAGCGTGTGAATCGCGCCGCCCATGACGACCATGGCGTCGGTTTCGTCGGTTTCTTCCATCGCCTCTTTCAGACGGTCAGGATACTTGCGGCTGTCCTTGAACTTGAGCGCGTCGACCGGCACGATTTCCTGGCCGATTTCGTAGCGGCCTTCCGGATCGAGCAGGCCGTCGAGCCGCTCACGCGCGCCAATGCGCATGTGATGGTCGCACTTCGGGCAAACGTGTAGATTGGCCTCGACGTCGTTGCGGTACAGCACCGCTTCGCACGACGGGCACTTGATCCACAGGCCTTCCGGAATCCCTTTACGGTTTTTCGGATCGGTTTGCTTGATTTTGGGCGGCAGCAGCTTGTCGAGCCAGCTCATATTGATTCCTTCCTGGGTCTTCGATACGCATAACGGCGGGGACGAAACCCCGCCGCAAGCCTACAGCAGACAAAAAGTAACGGTTATCGGGCGGTCGCGCCAATGCTGTCCAGCGCCTCGCGCACTTCCGCGATGAAACCCGTGAGGGTTTCGGCGGCGGTGTCCGGCGAGGCTTTTTCGAGCAATTGCACGATACGGCTGCCGATCACGACGGCATCGGAGACTTCGGCCACCGAACGCGCCGTCTGGGCGTCACGGATGCCGAAACCGACGCCCACCGGCAGGGGAACGCGCGACTTGATGGCCGGGATTTTACTCGCGATGCTGGAAACGTCCAGATTTGCCGCTCCGGTGACTCCCTTGAGCGACACATAGTAGACGTAGCCGCTGGCGATTTTGCCGACTTCGGCGATGCGTTCGTCGGTCGAGGTGGGGGCAAGGAGGAAGATCGGATCGATACCGGAAGATCGCATCTTTTCGGCGAAAACCACCGACTCTTCCGGTGGGTAATCGACCACCAGCACGCCATCCACACCGGCGTCCTTAGCCGCGGCCGCGAATGCATCGACGCCCATTCGCTCGATCGGATTGGCGTAGCCCATCAGCACCACCGGCGTCTTTTCGTCGCGCTCGCGGAATTTTTTCACGTCAGCCAGCACGTGACGCAGCGACACGCCGTGCGCCAGCGCGCGTTCCGACGACGCCTGAATCACCGGGCCGTCGGCCATCGGGTCCGAAAACGGCACGCCGAGTTCGATCACATCCGCGCCGCCGGCGGCGAGCGCATGCATGAATTCGACGGTGCGGGCCGGGTCCGGATCGCCAGCCGTCATGAACGGGATCAGTCCTTTCTTGCCCTGCTCAGCCAGGGTTGCAAACGTGCTCTTGATACGGGACATGGAAATTCTCTCGAAAATGGTTTACTGCGCGTTCGCCGCTGTTTGCTGCGCATTTGCTGCTACTTGGAGCGTTTTTTGACCAGGTTCGACGCCGTTCGGCGCTTCACCCTGCCTTGCTCAGGTTTCAGCAGCCACAGAGGCGACCGGCGCGACGGTTTCGTTTGGCGCAGCCTGCGCGGCCGCGCTGACGCGTTCGCGCGCTATCGCGCAGTAACTTTCATTGATTTCATAGCCGACGAATTCGCGCTTCTGACGTGCACAAGCAACTGCGGTGGTGCCACTCCCCATGAACGGGTCGAGCACGCGGCCGCCCGGCGGGCAGCTCGCGAGCACCATCCGCTCGACGATTTCCAGAGGCTTCTGGGTCGGATGATCGACGCGTTCGGCATGTTGCCGATGCAGCCGCGACACCGACCAGACGTCCTTCGGGTTATAGCCAAGCTCCAGCCACTTGCTGCCTTCGAACAACTTGCGCGAACGCGCCTTCTTCGTGATGGCATCGTACGGGATGCGGACGGGATCGAGATCGAAATAATAATCTTTCGACACCGCGAAAAAGCCGATGTTGTCGTGCACGGACGTGAAGCGGCGGGTGGTGCCGCCCATGCTCGGCACGCGCCGGTCCCAGATGATCTCGTTGACCATCGTGAGGCGGGTCTTCAGGAAGCAGAAGATCTCCGGCGCGTACTGCCACGTGCAAAAGATGTACAGCGAACCGGACGGCTTGAGCTTCGGGATCGCCAGCTCGAGCCAGCTACGCGTCCAGGCGATAAAGTCGTCGCCCGAGCGCATATCGGAGTCGTTGCCATAGTCCTTGCCGAGCCCATACGGCGGGTCGGCAAGAATCAGGTCGATCGAACCGTCCGGCAGGTTCGCCACATCGGTCAGAAAATCGCGGTTCAAGAGCTGAATACCGGCAGGCACCACAGGCAACGCCGCCGAAAGCGCCGGTACGGGCGCTTCGGTGGCTTCGATCTGGGCGGCTTCTCCGGCCTGGGCCATCACGGCTTGCGCCGTCGTGGCTTCGGCCGTTTCAGCCTCGGTGCCTTCGATTGCCGGTTGCGGCTCGTCGAACTCGTCGCGCATCGTCGCGGCGCTCAGAACGTGATACCCGATCGCTCGGCGACCGTGTGCATGTCCTTGTCGCCGCGGCCCGACAGGTTCACCAGAAGGCACTTGTCCTTCGGCAAGGTCGGCGCGAGTTTGGCCGCGTAGGCCAGCGCATGGCTCGATTCGAGCGCCGGAATGATGCCTTCGATCCGGCAACAATCGTGGAACGCCTTGAGCGCCTCTTCGTCCGTGATGCCGACGTATTGCGCACGGCCGGTTTCGTGCAACCAGGCATGCTCGGGACCGACGCCCGGATAGTCCAGCCCCGCCGACACCGAATGTGTCTCGATGATCTGGCCGTTTTCGTCCTGCAGCAGATAGGTGCGGTTGCCGTGCAGCACGCCCGGGCTGCCGCCGATCAGCGAAGCCGCATGGCGGCCCGTATCCAGACCATCGCCGGCCGCTTCAACGCCGATCAACTGCACGTCTTTATCGTCGATATACGGGTAAAAGATGCCCATTGCGTTCGATCCGCCACCCACGCACGCAATCACCGCGTCCGGCTGACGGCCAACCAGTTCCGGCATCTGCACCTTGCACTCGTCGCCGATCACGCGCTGGAAATCGCGCACCATCATCGGATATGGATGCGGACCCGCAACCGTGCCGATGATGTAGAAGGTGTTTTCGACGTTGGTGACCCAGTCGCGCATCGCCTCGTTAAGCGAGTCCTTCAGCGTTTTGGAGCCCGACTCGACCGGCACCACCGTCGCGCCCAGCAGCTTCATGCGGTAGACGTTGGCGGCCTGGCGGCGCACGTCTTCCGAACCCATGTAGACCACGCATTCCATGCCGAAGCGCGCGGCGATCGTCGCCGTGGCGACGCCGTGCTGCCCCGCGCCGGTTTCCGCGATGACGCGCGGCTTGCCCATGCGCTTGGCCAGCAATGCCTGGCCGATCACGTTGTTGATCTTGTGGGCGCCGGTGTGGTTCAGATCCTCACGCTTGAGGAACACCTGCGCGCCGCCGAGCAGTTCGCTCCAACGCTGTGCGTGATAAATGGGGGACGGGCGGCCAACGAAATACTTCAGTTCGCGCTCGTATTCGGCGACAAACTCGGGATCTTTCTGGAATTTTTCGTAGGCTTCACGCAGCTCGTTGAGTGCGTGGACTAGCGTTTCAGCGACGAATACGCCGCCAAATTGGCCGAAATGGCCTCGTTCATCGGGCAAGTTATACATGATGTCACTCTTCTCAGTGTGCCGGGCGGCTCCGTTCGGAGCCTGCCGCCGGCTGAATCACTCTGCGTCCGCCGCGCGCACTGCGCGTACGAACGCCGCCATCCGGGCGTGATCTTTGACGCCCTTCGCGCCCGCTACTTCGATGCCGCTCGAGACATCGACCGCGTACGGGCGCACGCGATGAATCGCATCACTGACGTTTTGCGCGTTCAACCCACCACTCAAAACGGCCCGACGCGCGAGCTCTGCTGGAATAAGTGACCAATCGAAAACCTTCCCGCCGCCGCCATAGCCTTCGACATGGGTGTCGAACAGAAGGCCGCTGGCTGCCGCATAGTTAAGCGCCGATTTTACCAAATCGGCTTGCTGAGTATCAGCCCCAACGCGCAAAGCGCGCAACCAAGGCAAACCCGCAACATTGGCGAGCGCCTCGCACTGCTCGGGCGTCTCGTCGCCGTGGAACTGCAGCAGGGTGAGCGGAATATTGCTGACCACCTCGCGGATCCATTCGGGTGACGCATTCACGAACAAGCCCACCACCGACAGAAACGGCGGCACGTCCCGCACCAGTTCCACCGCCTGCGCGACGCTGACCGAGCGCGGGCTGGGCGGATAGAACACCAGGCCGATCGCATCCGCACCGAGGTCGATGGCGTGCGCCACGTCTTCGGGCTTCGAGAGCCCACATAGTTTGATGCGGGTCCGATGCGGCGCCGCGACGCGCGGCGTGTCCTGCTGCTGGGGCGCGCCGGCTGCGGCCGGCTGGATCAGATTGCTTGTATTCATGATTCCGGTGACTCGGTCCATACGGTGCTCCACGGCACACTTCCCGACTGCGCGGCGGGCACCGCGAATTCCTCAGGATAGCCCACCTGCGCGAGATACAGGCCGTCGGGCATGAAAGTGGGCGCTGCCTGGTTGCGGTCGCGGCTCGCCAGCACCTCGGCCATCCATGCGGCCGGATGCCGGCCACGCCCGACCGCCACCAGGCAACCCATCAGGTTGCGCACCATGTGATGCAGGAACGCGTTGGCGCGAAAACGGAAGTGGATGAAGTCGCCCTGCTGCCGCACGTCGATCTGGTGGAGGTGCTTGACCGGTGTCTTCGCCTGGCATTCCGACGAGCGGAACGCGGAAAAGTCGTGCTCGCCGATCAGGTGGCCGGTTGCGGCGCGCATTGCTTCGACGTCGAGCGGCGTGTGTATCCAGCCGGCACGGGCGGCCAGCATAGGCGAGCGCACCGGGTGGACATACAGCGCGTAGTAGTAGGTCCGCTCGAACGCCGAGAAGCGCGCGTGGAACGTGTCCGGCATGGGCTTGGCCCACTGCACCGCGACTGTCTTCGGCAAAAACGCGTTGGTGCCGCGCACCCACGAAAAATCCGTGCGATCGAGTTCGGTGTCGAAATGCACCACCTGGCCGAGGCCATGCACGCCGGTATCCGTACGACCGGCCACCACCGTCTGCAAAGGCGTCTGCGCGAATTCGCGCAGCGCCCGCTCCAGCGCGTCCTGAACCGTCTTGCCATGCGGCTGCGACTGCCAGCCGCAAAAGGCCGAGCCGTCGTACTGGATCCCTAGCGCAATCCGCGTCACGGCCGGCATTACGACAGGGGCGACAGCGTCGACAGCAACGCGCGCGCTTCGGTGCGCGTGGCGGCGTCGTTCGCAGCGATGACTTCGTTGATCAGCGCCCGCGCGCCGGCCAGATCGCCCAGTTCGATGTATTCCGAGGCCAGATCGAGCTTGTTGCGGGCAATCCTGACGAGATCCTGCGGCGTGAACGACGGCAACGGCTGCGCGGGGCTTGGCGGCAATTCCAGATCGAAGTCCAGATTCAGCGCGCCGAAGTGCGCCGCGCCCAGCCCGGCGACTGCGGCCGAGCCTGCGGTGCCGGCAGCGATTTCGTCGCCAGCATGGCGAGGCTCGGCGGGTTGCGGCGGGACGGCCTGCTGGGCCGTGATCTCGGGTTCGACGACCGGTTGCGTCGAGAGCGAGGCCGGCGGGGTCAACGGCGCTGGCGGCTCGATGCGGGGCGGCAAGCCCATGTCGAGGCTGCTGAATGCGTCGACTGCGGCGCGCGGGAAGCTGTTTGTCGCGGTCGGTTCAGCGGGGATGTCCGTGAACGGCGCTTGTGCGTTTGCTTCTGCCTCGGCCCCGAGCTCCGGCTCCGGTTCTGGTGCCGACGGGAAAGCGGTGTCAGCGGCGTGCGGAGCGGCAGGTTCTTGCGAAGGGGCTTCTGTGTGAGGTGCCGGGTCGAGCGCGCTGGGTGCTTCCGGTGCTTCCAAATGCGCCGCAGTCGTATCGAAGTGCTCGTACGACGTGGGGTTGAACGCCGGCTCGTCACGGAGGGTTTCGTCGAACGGGGAATCCATTTGCGGCTCGCCAAGCGGCGCCGGCGCGCCGAAATCCATTTGCGGCAGCGGCGGGTTGTGGCTTGCTTCCTGCTGGCCGTCGGGAATTTCCTCAGGCGAATGGGCTGCGGCCGGGTTCCATTGGTCAGCGTCGGACGGCGTGGCGTGGCTCGATTGTTCGGCGGCTTGTTCGGCCGCGTGGTCGAACTGCGACGGCGACGCTTCGGAGGACGCGTACTCAGCGGCCTCGAATGCCGACGGCGCGGCTAGTGCGTCCAGATCGGATGCATCGCCGTGCGTCTGCGGCGCGCTTTCGCTGACGAACGAGGTTTCGTGGGCCGGTGCGTCGTGTGGAAGCGGGGCCGGTTGCTGGTCCAGCGTCGCGCCACGCAGCGCTGCGTCACGTGCAGCGGCTTCTCGCTCCGCCGCCTCCTGCACGGACGATTCGTGCGCAGCCGCTTCCCGCGCAGCCACCTCCCGCGCGGCCGCCTCACGCTCCGCCGCTTCACGAGCCGCCGCTTCCGGCGATACCGCGGCCACGGCCGCTACGTCGCGCGCATCCTCGTCATCGGCCAGGGCGCGCTCATGCGCGCCAATGTCTTCATGCGGCGCTACGTCGTCTCGCGAAACAACCGCATCAGATCCATCGCCTCCAGCGCGTGCGGTGGCAACAGCCTCCGCCGGCGTCACGCGTTTCTTACGCCGACGCAGTCCGAACGCGGCGAGCAACGCCACCAAGGCCGCCCCGATTGCCGCAGCAAAACCCAAGTCCACTGGGGACAAGTCCACATTGCCCACGGTCACATGCGAAGTCGCCATGCCGCCATTGCCCGGCAAGCTGGAGGCGGGGGCTGTCACTGCGGCAGCACTTGTTGCCTGAGTACCTGCCGTCGCCACACCGCCCGCTTGCGCGGGCTGCGCCGGCTTGCCGCCGATGCCGTGCTTTTGCAATTCCATCAGCACCCGGCTCTTCAGCGCCAGCAACTGCTGGAGACTGGAAACCTGAGTCGGAGCTTGCGCCACCGGCGCGGCTGCGGAAGGCGCGGACGGCAGCGCCGCCGATGCACCCGCCGCCGGCGCGCTAGTCGAAGGTTGGATAGCGCCCGTCCAGACGTGCGCGCCACTTGCTTGCGCTGGCGGCAACGCGGTAGCAGGCACCGCTGACGAGGCAGCTACAGGCGTAGACGCAGCCGCCGAAACAGCACCTTCAGCGACCGCACCCGGCGCACTGCCCGCCAGCGGCGCGCTCGCGACAGCGGCCGTCGCCGAACTCGCCTGAAGCGGTGCGCTTGCAACAACGGTCGCAGCCGGAGCCGCGTGCGTCACAGCACTTGCACCATTCGCCTGAGCCGCCGCAACCGACTGCGCCACGGCACTGGCCGGCGTAGCCGTAGCCGCAGCCGACAATGCAGGCGCCGCCGCAGCCGTCGAACCCACCGCAGCCCCCGAACCGGCCGCCGCACCCGAAGCCCCCACCGCCGCACCCGTCGCATCCAGCACCGGAATCGTCAGCACCGCGCCCAACCGCAAGCGGCTCGGATCGTGCGACATGAACGCATTGGGATTCGCATCGAACAAGGCCTTGGAAGCGCGCGCCAACGTCGCACGGTCGTGCGACTGCGTGGCGGCAATCGCCACGTCGTTGAGCGACTGCCCCGGGCGAATCGTATATTGGCTGCCGGCTTCGAGCGGCGCCGAGGCCGCAACTGCGGCCGCCGCGCTCGCCGCGTCCGCCGTCGCGGCCTGCGCGCCGGATCCACCGGTCAAGGTCCATGCAAGCGCCGCCGCAGCTGCGATCCGGCACACACGGCCACGTGACGTAGCGTGAAGGGAAGAGAGTCGAACGATCATCGGGACGACAGGCGCGTCAGCGCTCAGCCCTTGTTTGCAGTTGAATTGGGACAAGATTTTCGGAGCACACAATGAAAAAAGCGCCGCGCGAGCGCGACGCTTTTTGAGTTTTTACGCGTCTTAGGCGCGTAGTTTACTTTACTTGTCGAGCAGAATGCGCAGCATCCGACGCAGCGGTTCAGCAGCACCCCACAGCAACTGGTCGCCAACCGTGAATGCCGACAGATATTCGCCGCCCATCGCGAGCTTGCGCAGGCGCCCAACCGGCACCGTCAGCGTGCCCGTCACCACGGCCGGCGACAGATCGCGGATCGACGCTTCACGCTCGTTCGGCACCACCTTGACCCAGTCGTTGGCCGAGGCGAGGATGCTGTTGATTTCGTCGAGCGGCACGTCCTTGTTCAGCTTGATGGTCAGCGCCTGCGAGTGGCAGCGCATGGCGCCGATGCGCACGCACAGGCCGTCCACCGGAATCGAACCCGGTGTGCCCATAGCCGGCTTGCCAAGGATCTTGTTGGTTTCCGCGCCGCCCTTCCACTCTTCCTTCGACATGCCGTTGCCGAGGTCCTTGTCGATCCACGGAATCAGCGAGCCGGCGAGCGGCACGCCGAAGTGATCGGTCGGCATGCGGTCGCTGTTCATGGCAGCCAGCACGCGGCGGTCGATGTCCAGAATCGCCGACGACGGATCCGCCAGATCTTCCTTGGCCGAACCGTACAGCGTGCCCATCTGCTGCAGCAGTTCGCGCATGTTTTGCGCGCCCGCGCCCGATGCGGCCTGATACGTCATGGCCGTCATCCAGTCGACGAGGTTTTCGCGGAACAGACCGCCCAGCGCCATCAGCATCAGGCTGACCGTGCAGTTGCCGCCGATAAAATTCTTCTGACCCTTCACCAGCGCGTTCTTGATGACGTCGAGGTTGACCGGATCGAGAATGATGACCGCGTCGTCCTTCATGCGCAGCGACGAAGCCGCGTCGATCCAGTAACCGTTCCAGCCCGCTGCGCGCAGCTTCGGGAACACGTCATTGGTGTAGTCGCCGCCCTGGCAGGAAATGATGGCGTCGCACTTCTTCAGGTCGTCGATGCTCGAGGCATCTTTGAGCTTGGTCTCGTTTTTAGCGAACGACGGCGCGTTGCCGCCCGCGTTGCTGGTGCTGAAAAACACCGGTTCGATCAGATCGAAATCGCCTTCCTGTTGCATACGTTGCATCAGGACGCTGCCGACCATGCCGCGCCAACCTACGAGACCTACGTTCATGACACTTACCCTTCGAGTGGAGGCTTCCCCGCATCTTTGCCCGCAGTGACCGCGCGGGGAAGATGGGCGGGCACGACGGACGATCAGCGAATCGTGATCGTTTTCGGGGTAATCGTTTTGACGAGCGTTTTGATGCTGATGGCGAGCTCAACCACACGGGCCGTTTTGCCGTGGTGGATAGAAATCGAGGTGATTTGGGGAATCGTCGCCATCGGCACAGTCTACACGAAAACCGGATTTAGGCGGTCTGATTGACCGCTTTTGCGCGTGAATGGGCCGGATTGCAGCCCATTCACGCTTGACTACCCTGTTCAACTCACAAAGCGCCGCGACACTGTACGGCGCTTTGACAACACCGCCGCAACGACCTTAAAGCGCGGCGACGACGGCATCGCCCATCGCCACGGTACCGACCTGCTGGCAGCCCGGCGTGAGGATGTCGCCGGTGCGCAAGCCTTGCTCGAGCACCTTCTTCACCGCCGTTTCGATGCGGTCAGCCTGCTCGGCCTTGTTCAGCGAAAAACGCAACATCATCGCGGCGGACAGGATGGTAGCCAGCGGATTGGCCACGCCCTTGCCGGCGATATCCGGCGCCGAACCGTGCGACGGCTCGTACAGGCCCTTGTTGTTCTTGTCGAGCGAAGCCGACGGCAGCATGCCGATCGAACCCGTCAGCATGGCGGCCTGGTCCGAGAGGATGTCGCCGAACAGGTTGCCGGTCACCACGACGTCGAACGACTTCGGCGCCTTCACAAGCTGCATGGCGGCGTTGTCGACGTACATGTGCGACAGCTCGACATCCGCGTATTCCTTCGACACGTCGATCATGATGTCGCGCCAGAACTGCGACGTTTCCAGCACGTTGGCCTTGTCCACCGAGGTCACTTTCTTGCTGCGCTTTTGCGCCGCCTGGAACGCGACGTGCGCAATGCGGCGCACTTCCGGCTCCGAATAACGCATCGTGTCGAAGCCTTCCTTCGCACCGGCAAACAGACCGTCCGGCGCCTCGCGCACGCCGCGCGGCGTGCCGAAGTAAATGTCGCCATTCAGTTCGCGCACGATCAGGATGTCGAGGCCCGAGACGATTTCCGGCTTCAGCGACGAAGCGGCCGTCAGTTGCGGATAGCAGATCGCCGGACGGAAGTTCGCGAACAGTTGCAGGTGCTTGCGCAGACCCAGAATGGCCTGTTCAGGACGCAGGGCGCGTTCGAGCGAATCGTACTTCCAGTCGCCGACGGCGCCGAACAGGATCGCATCGGCTTCTTTCACCAATGCGAGCGTCGAATCGGGCAGCGGATGACCCTTCGCCTCATAACCCGCGCCACCGACGGGCGCCTCTTCGAGCTCGAACTTTTCGCCGAGCACATTCAGAACCTTGACGGCTTCCTTGACGATTTCCGGACCGATGCCGTCGCCGGGCAACACTGCGATCTTCATGCGAATTTCCTTGATTGTTTTCTCTTGAAGCGGCGCTGAGCGCACAAACTCAACCCCGCCGCGAACAACGCGTGTTTAACCGACGATGCGGTGGCCGAGCCACGGCTGCTTCGTCAGACGCTCTGCTTCGAACTGGCGGATCTTGTCGGCGTGGCGCAGCGTGAGGCCGATGTCGTCGAAACCGTTCAGCAAGCAGTACTTGCGAAAGCCCGCGACTTCGAACGGATACTCCGTGCCGGCGCCGACGCGCACGACTTGCGCCTCGAGATCGATGGTCAGCTCGAAGCCGTTGAACGCGTAGGTCTCGTTGAACAGATGATCGACCTGTTGCTCGGTCAGCACGATCGGCAGCAGGCCGTTCTTGAAGCAGTTGTTGTAGAAGATGTCCGCGAAGCTCGGCGCAATGATGGCGCGGAAGCCGTATTGCTGCAGCGCCCACGGCGCGTGCTCACGCGAGCTGCCGCAGCCGAAGTTCTTGCGCGCCAGCAGGACCGACGCGCCCTTATAGCGCGGCTGGTTCAGCACGAAATCCGGATTCAGCGGACGCTTCGAGTTGTCCTGACCCGGCTCGCCGTGGTCGAGGTAACGCCATTCGTCGAACGCATTCGGGCCGAAGCCGGTGCGCTTGATCGACTTCAGGAACTGCTTCGGAATGATCGCGTCCGTGTCGACGTTCTCGCGATCCAACGGCGCCACGACGCCGGTATGTACGATGAATTTATCCATGGCCCATCACCCACCAGAGTAGAGACCGGCGGCTGCGACGCAATGCGCGCCGCCGGTGGATTCGAAAGTAGCGCGGGCTTAGCCGAGCTTGCGAATATCGACGAAGTGACCTTCGATGGCGGCAGCCGCTGCCATGGCCGGGCTCACGAGGTGGGTACGCCCACCTGCGCCTTGACGGCCTTCGAAGTTGCGGTTCGAAGTCGACGCACAACGCTCGCCCGGATCGAGCCGGTCGGCGTTCATGGCGAGGCACATGGAGCAGCCCGGTTCGCGCCATTCAAAGCCGGCGTCGGTGAACACCTTGTCGAGGCCCTCACGCTCGGCTTGCGCCTTCACCAGGCCCGAGCCCGGCACCACCATCGCGAGACGGATGCTCGGCGCCACGCGGCGGCCCAGCTTGCGCACGACGTAGGCCGCTGCGCGCAGATCTTCGATACGCGCGTTGGTGCACGAGCCGATAAAAATCTTGTCCGGCTTGATCGATTCAATGGGCAGATTCGGTTCGAGCGCCATGTACTTGAGCGCACGTTCCATGGCGTCGCGTTTAACCGGATCTTTTTCGCGTTCCGGATCCGGCACGCGGCCGTCAATTGCGGTCACCATTTCCGGCGACGTGCCCCACGTTACCTGCGGCACGATTTCCGCAGCGTTCAGTTCGACGACGCGATCGAAATTCGCGCCGTCATCCGACTTGAACTGCTTCCAGTATTCGACCGCGTGCTCCCACTCGATGCCTTCCGGCGAGAACGGCCGGCCTTTCAGGTATTCGACGGTGGTGTCGTCAACCGCGACCATGCCGGCGCGCGCGCCCGCTTCGATCGCCATGTTGCAGACGGTCATGCGGCCTTCCATGGTGAGCGCGCGGATTGTCGAACCGCCGAACTCGATGGCATAACCCGTACCGCCCGCCGTGCCGATCTTGCCGATGATGGCGAGTACGATGTCTTTCGCGGTACAGCCGCGCGGCAGTTGGCCTTCGACCTTCACCAGCATGTTCTTGCTTTTCTTCTGCAAGAGCGTTTGCGTGGCCAGCACGTGCTCGACTTCCGAGGTGCCGATGCCGTGCGCGAGCGCGCCGAACGCGCCGTGCGTGGACGTATGCGAGTCGCCGCAGACGATGGTCATGCCCGGCAGCGTGGCGCCCTGCTCCGGCCCGATGATGTGCACGATGCCTTGACGCAGGTCGTTCATCTTGAACTGCGTGATGCCGTACGAGTCGCAGTTCGAATCGAGCGTGTCCACTTGCAGCTTCGACACCGGATCGGCGATGCCATGGCTACGGTCGGTGGTGGGCACGTTGTGGTCGGAAACGGCCAGATTCGCGCTGATACGCCACACCGGACGCTCAGCCAGCTTCAGGCCTTCGAACGCCTGCGGGCTCGTCACTTCGTGCAGCAGGTGACGGTCGATATAAAGAATCGTCGTACCGTCTTCTTCCGTGTGGACCACGTGCGTGTTCCACAATTTGTCGTAGAGAGTCTGTGCCATGGTATGCGGGGGTTGTGGTGACTGCGGGCAAGCTGTGTGTGCGATCGATTATGCCACGCTGATCCCGTTTTTTGCGCGCTGTTTAGCGGAAAAACCCAGAAAAAACAGGGAGTTGGGTGGTAGTAGCGATACCTGTATCGGGGGTGCCCGTTAACCGGGGAAGGTGGCAAAACTGCCGTTGATGCCTGGCCCGTCATTCGAAATCCTGGCCCGCTGCAAAGCCAAGTTGCGTACGCCCCAACGCCGTCAAATCGCTCTCCTGCGCGCGTCCCACGAAGTCCGTTTCAAAGTGATCCGCAGGAAAATCCGGCGGGCTCTCGCCGCGCAGGAAGCTTGGCAATTGCCGCTTTAAGTAAGCTTCGTTCTTCGCACACCACGGCGCGGACGCGATGTACATCACATTGCTGTAGCCGCTGCCGCGATGCACGTCTTCCACCGAATGCACAACGTCGCTGTGCCAGAACACGGCATCTCCGGGCTGCATGTGCGGAATCGGCGTGACGGCTTCCAGCAACAGGCTGTGCCATTCAGGTTTGATCGACAACGCACGCGCCGGTTGTGCACCGCACAGTTCGTCTTCAGGGACGTCGTCTTGCAGCGCGCGCAGCACCACATAGGCCATGGCGTTCGCGATAGGGATCAATTGCAGCGTGCCGTCGCCCGGGCCTTGCGGCGTGAGCGCCGTCCAGCCCTGAAACGTGCGGAACATCGAGCACACGGCGGGCGAGGGAATTTCCTGCACATCGGGACGGAAGGCGGCGTCGAACGGATCGTAGGCGCGCCAGTTGCCCGACAGCACATGACGAAACACCTGGCGGAAATTCGGATCGAGCCAGCGCTCGACCGAACCGCCGTCCACATGCGGCGACAAACCAAGCGACTCCGAACCCGGCGGCCGACGGCGAACGCGGTCCGCGTAGGCAGGCACGCGCTGCGGATCGAAATGCTGGCGTCCTTCGCTTTCTGCGCGCCACAGGCGGTTCAGAAACACGCGTGTGTGGGTCAGCGGCTCGGACTGCCGTGCGGCGACCTGTGGCTTCGACCAGTACACACCGTAGATTTGCGGCTTGCTCGAGGACAGGCTGCCGAAATACTTGTCCTCCGCGCGATGCGCGAGCTTGTCGTCGAGGTTGTTCCGCTCCACGTAGTGCGCGATTTCATCGTTCCAGTCGCTCGCCTGGCCCGGATCGAACACACGTCGCACCACACATGCGCCGCGCGTTTTGATCTGTTCGATGGTTCGCTGATCCACGTCGTTGGAGACAATCGACTTGTAGCCGAACACGGGAATCGCATCGTGCTGCATGTTGCGATCGCGGTGGATGGCGTCGACCTGCTGCCTGATTGCACCTTCGACTTCGCGAAACACCTGCGCGTAGTTCGGCAACGCGGCGCGCAGGGCGCGTTTGGTCGTACGGATCGCCTCGGGCAGGTCGTCGATGATCAGCGGCATGGCTTGTCTCCTTGGGTTTGTTTGGCGCGTATGGGTAATGCGTTTGGGTAGCGCGTTTGGGTAGCGCGTTTGGGTAGCGCGTTTGGGTAGCGCGTTTGGGTAGATTAGGCAGCTTCGGCCCCGGCAGCGCATACCATTCGGCCAACTATCGATACAATTCAGACATCGCCGTCTCCCCTCCGCGGCCGGGTGCTTGCCATGAAACCCCAATACGAACGCGTCACGATCCCCGACGGCTGCTCAGTGCGCGTGTATCACCGCCAGCTCGCGCAGATTCCGTTCGAATGGCACCACCACCCCGAATACGAACTGACGCTGACGATGAATAGCCGCGGCCGTCGTTTCGTGGGCGACCATATCGCCGATTACGCGGGCGACGATCTGGTGCTGGTGCCGCCGGACATGCCGCACACGTGGGCGTCGTCTGACCCGATCGATTCTGAGTCGCCTCAGGTGGCGATCGTGGTGTGGTTCAGCGGTGATTGGGCGAGGCGAATGGCCGATTGCTGTCCTGAGTTCGCGCTGCTGCGCAAGCTGTTGCGGCGTGGCGCGCCCGGACTGCACTTTGGTCGGGACGCCACTGCGTCGGTGCGTGCGAAGGTCCACGGACTGCTGGATGCGGAACCGCGGGTGCGGCTGGCGGCCGTGCTGGAGATTTTGGCGCAACTGGCCGAGGCGGGGGCGGAACCGCTAGCGTCTCCGTCGGCGCATTTGAAGGCTGCCCCGCGCGCCGGGTCGCGCGAGATCGGCGTTGGCTCTGTGCGTGGCCTCGGCGACGAAGCGGGGGACGGCACGACGCCCCGACCACGCAACGCCTCCTCCACGGCGTTTAGGGCGGGCGGCACGGCCTCCGAAGCGGAGCGCCTGAATCGTGTACTCGATTTGCTCGACCGGCGCTTTAGCGAGCCATTGCGGATCGCAGAGTTGTGCGCGGTTGCGAATCTGTCGGAACGCTCATTGCATCGGCATTTTGTGCGTCACGTCGGCGAAAGCGTCGGCCGGCATCTGACAAGGCTGCGCATCAGCTATGCAACGCGGCAACTGACCGATACGACGTGGCCGATTTCAGTCATCGCCGTCAGAGCCGGGATTCCCAATCTCGCCAATTTCAATCGTCTGTTTTTGTCGGCGCGCGGGATGACGCCTAGAGCGTATCGCGGCTTCTTCGAAACCCATGGGCATGCGCCGCAGGCCGTCGCTCAGCCGGGGTTGCAAACGAGACCACCGTCGTTGGAGCAGGTGAAGGTGAAGGCGAAGACGCGCCCCGGAATGCGATCCAGCTAGCGCCTTTGTGCGCTCCATAAAAAAACGCCCCAACGTTCAACCCGTTGGGGCGTTTCCTTTTAACCTCAGCGGCAGCCTCACGCACAACTCACAGCGGCCTAAACCGCCACGACGTCCTACGCAAATGCAGCGGCCATCAACCGCTTAGCGTGCCGAAATGGGCTTCGCTTCACGCGGCGTATCGCCGACGAACAGCTGACGCGGACGGCCAATCTTCTGTTCCGGATCGGCAATCATTTCGTTCCACTGCGCAATCCAGCCCACCGTACGCGCCATCGCGAAGATACACGTGAACATCGAGGTCGGGATGCCCAGCGCGCGCTGCACGATGCCCGAGTAGAAGTCGACGTTCGGGTACAGCTTGCGCGACACGAAGTACTCGTCTTCCAGCGCGATCTTTTCCAGCGCCATGGCCAGCTTGAACAGCGGGTCGTCATGCAGGCCCAACTCTTCCAGCACTTCGTGGCAGGTTTCGCGCATCAGCTTCGCACGCGGGTCGTAGTTCTTGTAGACACGATGACCGAAGCCCATCAGCTTCACGCCCGAGTTCTTGTCCTTCACCTGCTTGATGAACTCAGGGATGTTGTCGACCGAGCCGATCTCTTCCAGCATGTTCAGTGCCGCTTCGTTTGCGCCGCCGTGTGCCGGGCCCCACAGGCAGGCGATACCGGCTGCGATACATGCAAACGGATTCGCACCCGACGAGCCGGCCAGACGCACCGTCGAAGTCGACGCGTTCTGTTCGTGGTCCGCGTGCAGGATCAGGATACGGTCCAGCGCGCGCACCAGCACGTCGTTGACCTTGTACTCTTCGCACGGGTTCGAGAACATCATGTGCATGAAGTTCGCGCTGTACGACAGTTCGTTCTTCGGGTACGCAAACGGCTGACCGATGCTGTACTTGTACGCCATCGCCACCAGCGTCGGCAGCTTCGCGATCATGCGAATGGCCGACACGTCACGGTGACGCGGATTATTGATGTCCAGCGAGTCGTGATAGAACGCCGACAGCGCGCCGACTGCAGCCACCAGAATCGCCATCGGGTGCGCGTCGCGACGGAAGCCGCGGAAGAAGAAGTGCATCTGCTCGTGCACCATCGTGTGCTTCGTGACGGTGTCGACGAATTCCTTCTTCTGCGCTTCGTTCGGCAGTTCGCCCTTCAGCAGCAGGAAGCAGGTTTCGAGGAAGTCCGCGTTCTGCGCGAGATCGTCGATCGGGTAGCCGCGGTACAGCAGCTCGCCCTTGTCGCCATCGATGTACGTAATAGCCGAGTTACACGCCGCCGTCGACATAAAGCCCGGGTCGTACGTGAACTTGCCGGTCTGGCCGTACAGTTTGCGGATGTCGATCACGTCCGGGCCCATCGTGCCCTTGTAGATCGGCATTTCAACGCTCGGCGAGTTGTCGCTGAACGATAGCGTGGCTTTAACATCTGACGGGGTCATGGCACATCCTCAATCGAAGTATGGAAACAGGGTTTCGATAATTGCACGCGTGGAACAACGGACTGGCTTCTCTCAAGCAGTTCGCAGCAGCTCCAGCACCCGGATCACATCCGGGTCTGCAAGGTCGCCTTCCGGTTCCTTGCGCGCGAGTAGCAAGTCCATCAGGTCGTTATCGCTCAGCTCAAGCAGGCGCGTGAGGGCACCTACATCGGCGTCGCTGAGGTCATGCTCGTATTTGCCGAAAAAACGCTCGAAAATCAGATCGTTTTCCAGCAGGCCACGCCGGGCGCGCCAGCGAAGGCGCGCCCGCCGAAGCGGGTCGGCTTGATGCGATTGCTCCATCTCAGACTGCACGGCGAACCATCAATTCCTTGATCTTGCCGATCGCCTTCGTCGGGTTGAGGCCCTTCGGGCACACATCGACGCAGTTCATGATCGTATGGCAACGGAACAGACGGTACGGGTCTTCCAGGTTGTCGAGACGTTCGCCGGTCGCTTCGTCGCGGCTATCCGCGATGAAGCGATAGGCTTGCAGCAGGCCTGCCGGACCGACGAACTTGTCCGGATTCCACCAGAAGCTCGGGCACGACGTCGAGCAGCTTGCGCACAAGATGCACTCGTACAGGCCGTCCAGCTCTTCGCGTTCTTCCGGCGACTGCAGACGTTCCTTTTCCGGCGGCGGCGTATCGTTGATCAGGTACGGCTTGATCGAGTGATACTGGTTGAAGAACTGCGTGAAGTCGCAGATCAGGTCGCGCACGACGGGCAGGCCCGGCAGCGGACGCAGCACGATCTTCTGCGGCAGGTCGTTCATGTTGGTCAGGCACGCCAGACCGTTCTTGCCGTTGATGTTCATTGCGTCCGAACCGCACACGCCTTCACGGCACGAGCGACGGAACGACAGCGTTTCATCCACTGCTTTCAGCTTGAGCAGCGCGTCGAGCAGCATACGTTCGTGCGAGTCGATTTCGATCTCGTACGATTGCATGCGCGGTGCTGCGTCCTTGTCCGGATCGTAGCGGTAGATTTCAAATGTACGCTTGGCCATTTCTGAATTCCTTTGACTTGTGCCTTAGAAGGTACGCGCTTTCGGCGGCACCGATTCGACGGTCAGCGGTTGCATGTGAACCGGCTTGTAGTCGAGGCGATCGCCTTCGCTGAACCACAGCGTATGGCGCAGCCAGTTTTCGTCGTCACGATGTTCGAAGTCGTCTTGTGCGTGCGCACCACGGCTTTCCTTACGCGCTTCTGCCGACACCATCGTGGCGCGTGCCACTTCGATCAGGTTCGCCAGTTCCAGCGCTTCGACACGTGCCGTGTTGAAGACCTTCGACTTGTCCTTCAGATGGATGTTGTCGACGCGCTCAGCCACTTCGCGGATGCGCTCCACACCTTCAGCCAGCAGCTTCGAGGTACGGAACACGCCGGCGTGCGCCTGCATCGTGGCGCGGATGTCGTTCGCGACGTTCTGCGTGTATTCGCCCGACGAGGACTTGTCCAGCTTGTCCAGACGCGACAGCGCGAAGTCAGCCGCATCGGCCGGCAGCGGCTTGTGATCCTTGATTTCCTTCACGTGCTTGACGATGTGGTTGCCGGCCGCGCGGCCGAACACCACCAGGTCGAGCAGCGAGTTCGTGCCTAGGCGGTTCGCGCCGTGGACCGACACGCACGAGCATTCGCCGACCGCGTAGAAGCCGTTGACCGGATCTTCGTGACCCTTCGACGTGCCCACCACCTGGCCGTGAATGTTCGTAGGAATACCGCCCATCTGATAGTGGATGGTCGGCACAACCGGGATCGGCTCTTTAATGCAATCGACGTTCGCGAACTTCAGTGCGATTTCGCGGATCGACGGCAGACGCTTCATGATCGTCTCGGCGCCGATGTGCGACAGGTCGAGCAGCACGTGATCCTTGTTCGGACCTACGCCGCGGCCTTCCTTGATTTCCTGGTCCATCGAACGCGAAACGAAGTCGCGCGGCGCCAGATCCTTCAAGGTAGGCGCGTAGCGTTCCATGAAACGCTCGCCGTTCGAGTTACGCAGAATGCCGCCTTCGCCGCGCACACCTTCGGTAATCAGCACGCCCGCGCCGGCCACGCCGGTGGGGTGGAATTGCCAGAATTCCATGTCTTGCAGTGCGATACCCGAACGCGCAGCCATGCCCAGGCCGTCACCAGTGTTGATGAACGCGTTGGTGGAAGCTGCGAAGATCCGGCCTGCGCCGCCCGTAGCGAACAGCGTGGTCTTGCCTTCGAGGATGTAGACGTCGCCCGTTTCCATTTCCAGCGCGGTCACGCCGAGTACGTCGCCTTCGGCGTCGCGGATCAGGTCCAGCGCCATCCATTCGACGAAGAACTGCGTCTTCGCTGCAACGTTCTGCTGGTACAGCGTGTGCAGCAGCGCGTGACCGGTCCGGTCAGCAGCCGCGCAAGCGCGTTGCACCGGCTTTTCGCCGTAGTTGGCCGTGTGGCCGCCGAACGGGCGCTGATAGATCGTGCCGTCCGCATTGCGGTCGAACGGCATGCCCATGTGTTCCAGTTCGTAGACGGCGTTCGGTGCTTCGCGGCACATGAACTCGATCGCGTCCTGGTCGCCGAGCCAGTCGGAACCCTTGATCGTGTCGTAGAAGTGATAGTGCCAGTTGTCTTCGCTCATGTTGCCGAGCGAAGCGCCGATGCCGCCCTGAGCCGCCACTGTGTGCGAACGCGTGGGGAACACCTTGGACAGCACGCAAACCGACAGACCGGCGCGCGCGAGTTGCAGCGAGGCGCGCATTCCCGAGCCGCCTGCGCCGACGATAACCACGTCAAACTTGCGACGCGGCAGAGAATTCTTGATTGCAGCCATTCTTTTATACTCTCCAGAGAATCTGCGCAGCGTAGCCGGCACACGCCAGCAGCCAGACGATCGTCAGGGCCTGAAGGGTGAGGCGCACACCGACGGGCTTGATGTAGTCCATCCAGATGTCGCGAATACCCACCCACGCGTGGTAGAACAGGGACAGCAGCGTCACGAAGGTGGCGAGCTTCATCCATTGCGTCGCGAAGATCGACGCCCAGCCGTCATACGAGAAATCTTGTGCGCCGAAGAACCACACGAGCAGGATGATCGTGTAGATCGCCATGATGGTGGCGGTGATGCGCTGTGCGAGCCAGTCGCGCAGACCGTAGTGCGCGCCGACGACGAGACGCTTCGGGCCGATTCGGTTGTTAGCTGCCATTTTTTTAGAATGCTCCGAAGAGTTTGAGCGCGAATGCAATCGTCAGAAGCGACGAGACGACCAGCACGATGATGGAGGTTTGCTTGCCCTTCTCTTTAGTCGTGAGGCTGTGGCTCGTGTCCATGAACAGGTGACGTACACCGGCGCAGAAGTGGAACAGGAAGGCCCACGCGAGAACCAGCGTGATGAGCTTGACGATGATGTTGGAGAGGAAGCCCTTGAACACATCGAAGCTGAGCTCTGACGTAAGGCTTTGATCGAAGAGGTACAGCAGGAACGGAAGAAAAACAAACAGCAGCCCACCGCTTAGGCGATGGAGAATCGACACACGCCCCGCTAGTGGGAGGCGATACGCCGTCAATATTTGCCCGATACCGATGTTCCGGAACTCCGGTCTCGGTTTTTTTACGGCTTCAGCCATGCTAGACCCCTACTATGTAGTAACACTAATCCGCAATTTTAGCGCCTTTTTATATCGCGCTGCAGCGAAAAACCCCACAGGTCCTTTACTGCTCACGCGATAATGGCGGCTTCAAGAGGGTGCCGCGCGCTACGCCGCTCACCCTTAAGCACACTGATCCAGCCTGACCATGCGGGTCTCCGACAACCCGGTTTCAGCTCAGATCGTTCTGATAGTAGTACCCAGTTGTGACATACCATCCACGCCGCACTTCGACGGGACGGTCTCCATAGGTATAGGACACGCGCTCCACCGATAGCAACGGAAATCCGGCCGGCACCTGCAACAGATCGGCGACCGTGGGGTCGGCTGCCACCGCCCGGATCTTCTCGGTGGCCCGGATCATACGGGTTCCGAACTCCGTTTCGAACATCGCGTAGAGCGGCCCCTTGTACTCCGAAAGCCGCTCGAGCGTGAGCCCGCGAAACACCATGCCGGGTAACCAGATCTCGTCCAGCACCGTGATTTCACCATCAAACTGCAAAAGCCGCTTGATGAGCACCACCGGGTCGGCCGGCTTCAGGTCGAGCTGACGCGCGATATCGGCCGACGCGCGCAGGCGGCGGCATTCAAGCAGGCGGCTGACGTGGGGATGTTCGGCGCCGTCATCGGCAAGTAACCTGAGGAAGCGAAACTGGGCACGGTCTTCATTGTGCGTCGCAACAAAAGTACCCTTGCCCTGGCGGCGCACCAGCAGGTTGTCCGCGGCCAGTTCGTCGATCGCCTTGCGCACCGTCCCCTGACTCACCTTGAAACGGGCGGCCAGTTCGACCTCGCTGGGAATGATTTCACCCGGCTTCCATTCACCCGACTCGAGGCTCTGTGTAATCAACCCCTTGATCTGCTGATACAAGGGGCTGAAAGTGGGCGATGTAGCGGGCGCAGCAGCAGCGGGCGCACCCTCGCCTGGTCCCCCAGGGACGATAGGATTCGCAGTGCTCGCCGGGTTCGAATTCATCCGCGCATTTCATCATAAAGGCCTGTCCGGCGTCCAGAGCTTTCCCTGCAATAGATATGTCTTATATAAGACATAAGATACTGTTGACTTTGTGTGGGCCGAATCCTACACTCCAGGGCGAGCAAGGGTTCGGGGGCAAATCCGACGGCTTTTCCCGAGTATCCATGGGTACTCCTGGCAGGCCGCCATGCACCGAAAGCCGCTCTGCACCATGCTGTTGTCTCTCGCGGTCCCGCTTTCGATTCGCCGGTCTTTGTCCCGTCAGACGCTTCGGAAACACACCCTTGCAGGCGCCCGGCACCATGCAGCGGCCAGCAGTGCCCCGCGCACCTCGTTCCGCTGCACAGGTTTCCGGCATGGCGGTCTTGCCGCAACGCGCTTTCCGGCCCCGGCTTTCAGCTTGAGGCCCCGCGTAACAGTGAATTCCGCCGTGTTTCACAACGCTTCGCCTAACGCGCATATAGAATGGCGTTTTCCCTAGCGTCTAACGCATCGTCCTGGAGAATTCTCAATGGCTAAGCCCGCAAAGCGCGTTGCCGTCACCGGCGCCGCAGGTCAAATCGCTTACTCCCTGCTGTTCCGCATCGCCAATGGCGACCTGCTCGGCAAGGATCAACCGGTGGTCCTGCAACTGCTCGATCTGCCGCAAGCGCAAGGCGCCGTCAAAGGCGTCGTGATGGAACTGGATGATTGCGCATTCCCGCTGCTGCAGGGCGTCGTGATCACCGACGATCCCAAGGTCGCATTCAAGGATGCAGACGTGGCCCTGCTGGTCGGCGCACGCCCGCGTTCGAAAGGCATGGAACGTAAAGATCTGCTGTCGGCCAACGCCGAGATCTTCACGGTGCAAGGCAAGGCGCTGAACGAAGTCGCCAGCCGCGACGTCAAGGTGCTGGTGGTCGGCAACCCGGCCAACACCAATGCTTACATTGCGATGAAGTCGGCACCGGATCTGCCGAAGAAGAACTTCACCGCCATGCTGCGTCTGGACCACAACCGCGCGCTGTCGCAACTGGCGGCCAAATCGGGCAAGCCGGTCGCTTCGATCGAAAAGCTGGCAGTGTGGGGCAACCACTCGCCGACGATGTACCCGGATTTCCGCGTTGCAACGGCAGAAGGTCAAGACCTGACCAAGCTGATCAACGACGACGAATGGAACCGCAACACGTTCATCCCGACCGTCGGCAAGCGCGGCGCAGCGATCATCGAAGCGCGCGGCCTGTCGTCGGCAGCGTCGGCGGCGAACGCAGCGATCGACCACGTGCGTGACTGGGTGCTCGGCACGAACGGCAAGTGGGTCACGATGGGTATTCCGTCGGACGGCTCGTATGGCATTCCGGAAGACATCATCTACGGCGTGCCGGTGACGTGCGAAAACGGCGAGTACAAGCGTGTCGAAGGTCTGGCAATCGACGCGTTCTCGCGCGAAAAGATGGACGCTACGCTGAACGAACTGCTCGAAGAGCGCGAAGGCGTTCAGCACCTGCTCGGCTAAGCGCCCGATGCAGACCAGCCGGGACTCCGTTGCTTGCCGACGGGTTCCGGCTTTTTACATCCGATTCCTCAACGAGAACCCACACCCCTGACGCCGAAGATGCGCGCCCTGACACCCGCCGAAGTGCTGTTTGACGGCGAAGCGCCGCCCACAGTCCTGCCTGCCTGCGATCACTACGCCGGCAGCGAGAAGCTGATGCTGAAATCGCTCGCTTTGCAGCAGGAGTTGGGACCGGTATTCGACATCACGCTCGATTGCGAAGACGGCGCCCAGGTCGGCCACGAGGCGGAGCATGCGGAGCTGGTGGCGTCGCTTCTGGGCAGCGAGCACGACCGCTTTGGCCGCGTCGGTGTGCGGATTCACGATTTCAATCATACGCACTGGCGCGACGACGTGCGCCTGATCCTGCGCGCCGCCAAACGCGCGCCCGCCTTCATTACCCTGCCGAAGATCCGCAACGTCCCCGATGCCGCCGAAATGTGCGCGTACATCGAAGCGACGCGGCGCGAACTCGGCATGACTCAACCCGTGCCGGTGCAGTTGCTGGTCGAAACCCATGGCGCGCTGGCGCGGGCCTTCGATCTTGCCGCCCTGCCGGGCGTCGAAGCACTCAGCTTCGGCCTGATGGATTTCGTCTCCGCGCACGACGGCGCGATTCCCGACAGCGCCATGCGCTCGCCCGGCCAGTTCGATCACCCGCTGGTGCGGCGCGCGAAGCTGGAAATCGCCGCAGCCTGCCACGCGCACGGCAAAGTGCCGTCGCACAACGTCAGCACCGAAGTGCGCGATATGAGCGTGGTGGCCAACGACGCCACACGCGCCCGCAACGAGTTCGGCTACACGCGCATGTGGAGCATCCATCCGGCGCAGGTGCCGGCCATCGTCGCGGCCTTCGCGCCGCGCGAAGACGAGATCGTCACCGCGACCGAGATCCTGCTGGCCGCGCAGTCCGCCCAATGGGGCCCGACGCGCCATCGCGACACGCTGCATGACCGCGCGAGCTACCGCTACTACTGGTCGGTGCTGCGCCGCGCGCGCTCGACCGGGCGTGCGGTGCCTGCCGAGGCCGCGCCGCTCTTTGCTACAACCGGTTCCACCCAAGAGTCCGCATCATGAGCGGACATACAGGAGACTGCTGGAGATGAGCGACAAGACGCAAGCCGCAGGCGCACCAGGCGAGAGCGGAGCCCCAGGCGCATTCAAACCGAAGAAATCCGTGGCGCTGTCGGGCGTGACGGCGGGTAACACCGCGCTGTGCACAGTCGGCAAGACCGGCAATGACCTGCACTACCGCGGTTACGACATTCTGGACATCGCCAGCACCTGCGAATTCGAGGAAATCGCCTACCTGCTGGTGCACGAAAAACTGCCCACCCAGGCCGAACTGACTGCCTACAAAACGAAGCTGAAAGCGCTGCGCGGCCTGCCCGCCAACGTCAAGGCCGCGCTGGAGTGGATCCCGGCGGCCGCCCATCCGATGGACGTGATGCGCACCGGCGTCTCGGTGCTCGGCACCGTGCTGCCCGAGAAGGACGACCACAACCTGCCCGGCGCGCGCGATATCGCCGACAAGCTGATGGCCTCGCTCGGCTCGATGCTGCTCTACTGGTACCACTACTCGCACAATGGCAAGCGCATTGAGGTGGAAACCGACGACGATTCGATCGGCGGCCACTTCCTGCATCTGCTGCACGGCGTGGAGCCGTCGAAGTCGTGGGTCGAGGCGATGCATACGTCGCTGAACCTGTATGCCGAACACGAATTCAACGCCTCGACCTTCACCGGCCGCGTGATCGCCGGCACGGGCTCGGACATCTACTCGGCGCTCACCGGAGCGATCGGCGCGCTGCGCGGCCCGAAGCACGGCGGCGCCAACGAAGTGGCGTTTGAAATCCAGTCGCGCTACCAGACGCCCGACCAGGCTGAGGCGGATATCCGCCGCCGCGTCGAGGCGAAGGAAGTCGTGATCGGCTTCGGCCATCCGGTGTACACGATCTCGGACCCGCGCAACAAGGTGATCAAGGAAGTGGCGAAGCAGCTCTCGAAGGAAGCCGGCAGCACGAAGCTGTTCGACATCGCCGAGCGGCTCGAAACCGTGATGTGGGACGCCAAGAAGATGTTCCCGAACCTGGACTGGTTCAGCGCGGTCTCGTATCACATGATGGGCGTGCCCACCGCGATGTTCACGCCGCTCTTCGTGATTGCCCGCACAGCCGGCTGGAGCGCGCACATCATCGAGCAGCGGATCGACAACAAGATCATCCGGCCGAGCGCGAATTACACCGGTCCAGAGAATTTGAAGTTCGTGGCGCTAAATAGGAGAAAATAGCGTCCGCTGTGCGCTTTCAGGGCGCGTGCAGTTCCACCCTGGCGGCTGCCCCCACCAGCAGCCGCGCACTGTTCAACCAATATTAGATAGAAAGGCAAACTCCATGAAAAAGCTGCTGATCGCCGCCGTAGTCGGCGCCTTGTCCTCGACAATGCTGATCGCCGCGACGGACGCTTCCGCGCAAACGGCGTCGGGCACCGCCGCGACCTCGGCCCCCGCCAAGAAGGCCGTGGCGAAACGGCCGGCTCCGAAGCGCCTGATCAAGCGCAAGCCGAATCCGGCCAAGGAAGCCAAGGTCGATCCGGTACCGGACGGCGCGGTGAAGTGGTCGTGTAACGAAGGCCTGGCGTTCGACCTGAAGGGTGACATGAAGCGCGACCAGATCGTCACGGTTCACTGGGCGAACAAGAACTACAACCTGCCGCGCGAAACCACCACGACGGGTGCTGACCGCTTCCACGACGCCGCTTCGGGTCTGGACCTGGTCGTGATCCCGACCAAGGCCATGCTGTTCTCGGACAACGACGGTTCGCGTCTGGCTGACGAGTGCAAGACGGCTGAGATGTCGCAAGGCGCACCGGCTCCGACGCAGTCGAACGAGCTGATCAAGAACCCGCAGAACTGATTTTCACCAGGAAAACTTCGATGTCCGCTCCGATATCCAACGTACGGCCCGACCCGGACTCAGTCCTGGTCGATATGGTCGACTACGTACTGGATTTCCCGATCGACAGCACGCTCGCGCTGGAAACGGCGCGTCATTGCCTGCTCGATACGCTCGGCTGCGGACTCGAGGCGCTCACCTATCCCGCCTGCACCAAGCTGATGGGACCAATCGTGCCCGGCACGATCGTCCCCAACGGCGCCCGGGTGCCTGGCACGCAGTTCCAGCTCGATCCGGTTCAGGCCGCCTTCAATATCGGCGCCATGATCCGCTGGCTGGACTTCAACGACACGTGGCTCGCCGCCGAATGGGGCCACCCGTCGGACAACCTCGGCGGCATTCTCGCCACGGCCGACTGGCTCTCGCGGACCGCCATCGCCGCCGGCAAAAAGCCGCTGGCGATGAAAGACGTCCTGATTGCCGTGGTCAAGGCGCACGAGATCCAGGGCTGCATTGCGCTGGAAAACTCGTTTAACAAGGTTGGGCTCGATCACGTACTGCTTGTGAAGCTCGCCTCGACCGCCGTTGTTGGCCGGCTCCTGGGCCTCACGCGCGACGAGCTGATCAATGCCATTTCCCTGGCGCTCGTCGACGGCCAGGCGTTGCGTACCTACCGCCACGCGCCGAACACCGGCTCGCGCAAGTCGTGGGCCGCGGGCGACGCCACCTCGCGGGCCGTGCGTCTTGCGTTGATCGCAAAGACCGGCGAGATGGGCTATCCGTCGGTGCTGAGCGCGAAGACGTGGGGCTTCTACGACGTGCTGTTCAAGGGCCAGCCGTTCAAATTCCAGCGCCCGTACGGTTCGTATGTCATGGAAAACGTGCTGTTCAAGATTTCGTTCCCCGCCGAGTTCCACTCGCAAACCGCGGTGGAAGCAGCCATGACGCTGCATGCGCAACTGCGCGCGGCCGGCAAGACGGTGGAAGACATCAGCAAGATCACGATTCGCACACACGAAGCGGCGATCCGTATCATCGACAAGACAGGGCCGCTGAACAACCCGGCCGACCGCGACCACTGCATCCAGTACATGATCGCGGTGCCGCTGATCTACGGCCGACTGACGGCCGCGGACTACGAAGATTCCGTCGCGCAGGACCCGCGCATCGACGCGCTGCGCAACACGATGACCTGCGTGGAAGACCCGCAGTTCACGAAGGATTATCACGATCCGGAGAAGCGTTCGATCGCCAATGCACTGACGATTGAATTCAACGACGGGTCGACATTCGACGAGGTAGTGGTCGAATACCCGATCGGACACAAGCGCCGCCGTGCAGACGGCATCCCGTTGCTGGTCGAGAAGTTCAGGACCAACCTCGCGCGCAAGTTTCCGGTCAAGCAGCAACAAGCGATTCTCGATGTGTCGCTGGATCAGGCAAGGCTCGAAGCCATGCCGGTCAATGAATACGTCGATCTGTTTGTCATCTAGTTCAGTACTGTAGTTCCGCGATCAAACCAAGGAAAACACCATGGCCCACAACCTCCACAAAACGCTCAAGGAATTCGACAGCGGTTCCGGCAAAGGCAAGTTTTATTCGCTGCCGCAACTCGGCAAGGCACTGAACATCAAGATCGACCGCCTGCCGGTTTCGATCCGTATCGTGCTGGAGTCAGTGCTGCGCAATTACGACGGCAAGAAGATCGCCGAAGAACACATCACGCAACTGGCGAACTGGAAGCCGACCGCCGCGCGCGTCGACGAAATCCCGTTCGTGGTGTCGCGCGTCGTGCTGCAGGACTTTACCGGCGTGCCGCTGCTCGCCGACATCGCAGCGATGCGCGGTGTCGCGCAACGCGCCGGCAAGAACCCGAAGTCGATCGAACCGCTGGTCCCGGTTGATCTGGTGGTTGACCACTCGGTGCAGATCGATTACTTCCGTCAAAAGGATGCACTCGACCTGAACATGAAACTGGAATTCCAGCGCAACAACGAGCGCTACCAGTTCATGAAGTGGGGCATGCAGGCATTCGACACGTTCAAGGTCGTGCCGCCGGGCGTGGGTATCGTTCACCAGGTGAACCTCGAGTACCTCGCACGCGGCGTGCACAAGAAGGCTGACGGCAGCGACACCGTGTACTACCCCGATACGCTGGTCGGCACGGACAGCCACACGACGATGATCAACGGTATCGGCGTGGTGGGCTGGGGCGTGGGCGGCATCGAAGCGGAAGCCGGCATGCTCGGCCAGCCGGTGTACTTCCTGACGCCGGACGTGGTGGGCGTCGAATTGAAGGGCAAGCTGCGCGAAGGCCTGACGGCGACCGACCTGGTCCTGACCGTGACCGAACTGTTGCGTAAGGAAAAGGTTGTCGGCAAGTTCGTCGAGTTCTTCGGCGAAGGCACGAAGTCGCTGTCGCTGCCGGATCGCGCGACGATCGGCAACATGGCGCCGGAATACGGCGCAACGATGGGCTTCTTCCCGGTCGACGAAAAAACCATCGACTACTTCAAGGGCACAGGCCGCACCGACGCAGAAATCTCCGCCTTCGAAAACTACTTCAAGGCACAAGGCCTGTTCGGTATTCCGAAGGCTGGCCAGATCGACTACACCAAGGTCGTCACGCTGGATCTCGGCACGGTGACGCCGTCGCTGGCAGGTCCGAAGCGTCCGCAAGACCGTATCGAAATCGGTCACGTGAAGTCGACCTTCGGCGACCTGTTCTCGAAGCCGGTCGGCGAAAACGGCTTTGCGAAGAAGGCGGCGGATCTGGACGCGCAATACACGACGTCCAACGGCGTCAACGTGAAGAACGGCGACATCCTGATCGCGGCTATCACGTCGTGCACGAACACGTCGAACCCGAGCGTGCTGCTGGCCGCCGGCCTGCTGGCGAAGAAGGCGGTGGAAGCCGGCCTGACGGTTGCGCCGCACATCAAGACGTCGCTTGCGCCGGGATCGCGTATCGTCACCGAGTACCTGACAAAGACCGGCCTGCTGCCATTCCTGTCGAAGCTGGGCTTCGAACTGGCGGCTTATGGCTGCACGACCTGTATCGGTAACGCGGGCGACCTGACGCCGGAACTGAACGAAGCGATCACGAAGAACGACATCGTCGCGGCGGCTGTGCTGTCGGGCAACCGTAACTTCGAAGCGCGTATTCACCCGAACATCCGCGCCAACTTCCTGGCTTCGCCGCCGCTGGTTGTGGCTTACGCGATTGCCGGCAACATCACGCGCGACCTGATGACCGAGCCGGTCGGCAAGGGCAAGGGCGGCAAGGACATCTACCTGGGCGACATTTGGCCGACCAGCGACGAAGTCAACGCCCTGCTCAAGTTCGCGCTGGACGCCGACGCGTTCCGCAAGAACTACGCACAGCTCACCAAAAAGGGCGACCTGTGGAGCAAGATCGAAGGCGAAGAAGGTCAAGTGTACGACTGGCCGAAGTCGACCTACATCGCTGAGCCGCCGTTCTTCGGCAAGGACTTCTCCATGACGCCGGCAGACAGCATCGCCGCCGTGAAGAACGCGCGTGCACTGGGCATCTTCGGTGACTCGGTCACGACCGATCACATCAGCCCGGCAGGCTCGATCAAGGAAGACTCGCCGGCAGGCAAGTGGCTGAAGGCAAACGGCGTGCAGAAGGCCGACTTCAACAGCTACGGTTCGCGCCGCGGCAACCACGACGTGATGATGCGCGGCACATTCGCCAACGTCCGGATCAAGAACCTGATGATCCCGGCGAAGGCTGACGGCACGCGTGTTGAAGGCGGTTTGACGATTCACCAGCCGAGCGGTGAACAAGAGTCGATCTACGATGCAGCGATGAAGTACATCGACGCAGGTACGCCGACGATCGTGTTCGCGGGTGAAGAGTACGGTACGGGCTCGTCGCGCGACTGGGCGGCGAAGGGCACGCAACTGCTGGGCGTGAAGGCTGTGGTCGCACGCAGCTTCGAGCGGATCCACCGCTCGAACCTGGTGGGTATGGGCGTGCTGCCGCTGCAGTTCAAGGGTTCGGATAGCGTGCAATCGCTGGGGATTACCGGCGAAGAAACGTACGACATCGAAGGCCTTGGCGCTGACTTCAAGCCGCAACAAGAAGTGACGCTGGTGATTCGTGGCAAGGACGGCAAGGAAAAGCGTGTGGCCGTGCTGCTGCGTATCGATACGCCGATTGAGGTGGACTACTACAAGCACGGCGGGATTCTGCCGTTCGTGCTGCGTTCGCTGCTGGCGGCTTAAGGCTGTTCTGTTAGCGCAAACGGTAGAGTTAAGCTGGTTTGCAGGTGCTGCGTCCTTGCAAAAGGACGCAGCCGATTTGAGAGCCCGACTTTGGTCGGGCTTTTTTTATTGACCGCGGCGGTCCACGTGGAACGCGGCGGGATCGTCGGTGATGCGACGCTGGATCATATGACCGTTCCAGCTATTGTCGATTGGCGTGGTTGCGCGCGTAGTCGCGGGTAAGCTATGTCGCTGCGCCGCCCAATTCAGCCAAGGTGCGTCGTCCACCGAGGCTTCCACATCCGGACGCGACACGCCGGCGCGCCACTCGGGCTGCACCGACACCGTGGGACGCACTGCCGGGCGGGTCGCCTGACTCAATTTCACACGTTCCTTCACATGCACTTCGCCAAGGCTCGTCACGTGAACACGCCTGGTTGCAACTGGCGCGTTTTTGGTTCCCGCTAGCACAGTTGGTGCAACGCTCGAAGCGCTTGCAACAGGGTTTGAAATCGTCTTCACTGCGATTTCCGTCCGTGTATTCCCGGTCGCGGTTTGGGGCGTGGCTCCCGGTTGGCCGCTACGCGAACTGTCGGCGACAAGCACCGGATGCTTCACCAAAACGGCCTTCGTGCTTTCGGCGTCTTTTATCGAGCAGGTCACTAGCAACCACGTCAGCGCTATTGTGCAACCCGCGAAAATTGACGCCGCGAGCACATGATCGGACCGCGACGAACGTGGACGAACCGTACTCATTTCCAGATAACGCTTGGCCTCCGCCAATGCGACGTCGATTTTGTACGTATCGACTTTCCTCTGTGGAATCTTGTAGGAGAGAATGTGCTTCACTCCAGGCGGAACCATGCCGGGCCGCCAGGCCGGTTGAGCGGGTTCCTCAATGGCCTGATGTACCGCCTCACGCAACAGACGCCGACGCACGCCGAAAGGCGGCGGCAAACCGTCGAAAGGACGCGGCAACGGAATGGTCAGATCGCCTTCGATCAACGCTAGCGGTCGAGTCATGGCAGATTGCTCCCGTGTAGATCGATCGCTTCGCAGAGTTGCTTCATCAGCGCTTCGCTGCGCTTTTCGAGCATGTCGAGTGCGTCTGCTTCGGGTTCAGGTTGGGCTACGCTGGAACGCTGCAGCGCCTCCATCAGACCGCGAGCGCCAACTAGTCCTGCAGCGCCGCTCAGTCTGTGCAGTACACCCCGCAGAGCGCCGGCGTCAGGCAACTCGCGCAAGCCGCGCATCCGCTGCAAGTCTTCCTGCACCGATTGGCACCAACTACCTACGAACGTACGGAGATCGATTCCCTCATTCGACAGCGCCTCGAGATAGGCTCGGTCGAAGGACTCGGTCGCTGCTTGTGGCGAATGAGCAATCTGTCGCTCCGCGAGAGCAAAGCCAGCCGCCGAGTCTTGAGCGTTGGCCGGCGACACGGGTGCGTGCACGCTCTCAATAGTGAACGGCGCGCTAAATGTGCATCGCGAGCCGAAGCCCAACGCGTTCTCAACCGTAAGTTCTCCTCGCATATGTTGCGCGAGCAGCCGACAAAGCGACAGACCTGACTCGACGTCCTCGCAAACTTCCGCTGATTGGGCGTTCGTGCTGAACCACCAAGGAAACTGCTCTTGTAGAGAACTTGCTGATTCGGTCTCTCCCGACGCGACGTGCCTCACGCTGATAGAAATCCGCTGCGATCCGGCATTCAGCCACTCCGCCCGCGCGACAATCGTGATCACACTGCTTTCACCGCAACGAATCGCGCGACTCAGCATATGGAAGACCATTTGACCGAGCCGATCACTATCGGCAAGAACGCGCGTGTCGATCGACCGGTCGATACTCACGCTCAGATGCAAGCCTTTCCGCGCGGCGGTAGGAGCGAACAACGCAGCAACGCCTTCGATAAGTTCACGCACATTCACCACATTTTTGGCGAGAAGAATAGCGCGTGATTCGACATGCGAGCTCAAGAGCACGTCTTCCAGTGCACGAAGCGTGGTACGCATGCCTAAGTGGATCTTGCCGGCCAAGGAACGTTCGTTCGGCGTTAGAGCGACGCTATGGAGCGTCCCCAACAAGGAGGTTAATGCGGACAGCGGTCCGCTTATGAAATAGCGCATTGCGCTTTGAATGCGGTCGCGCTCACGCCCGGCAGCGGCCTCAGCATGTGCGGCGGCCAATGCGTGTGCGGCCTGCTCCCGGGCCTCGACGGCAGCATAGCGACGTTGCCACTCGCTCTCGACTCCGACCAGTCTTATGATGACCCGATCGAATGCGATGCGTGCGCGACACCATCCACCAAGCGCGACAACTAACAGTGCGGCTAGCGCGAACAGCGCACCCACCGAAGTATGCCAAGCCACGTCACTTAGAGAAACGCCAGAGTCCCCTTGGCCAACGTCAACTGCAGTTGCTGCGTCTGCACGCATCGAAAGGGGGCCCAGCAACGCGAATGCGACGATGCTAGCCAATGCAGTTGCGCACCGGATCGAACCCGTTCGCGCCGAGCGCGAGGACCAGTGCGCGAATTCGCGCGCACCCGCCCGGGAATCAGGCTGGGTAGTCATGTTCATACTTGCCGGACTCAATCGATAAGCTTTTGCAGCGATGCAAATTCGATTAGCGCGGCGAGCGAGGACAAGCCAAGTTTTTCCTGGATGCGACTCTTGTACGTACTCACCGTCTTGTCGCTCATGAAAAGCGCGTCCCCGATCGCCTTATTTGACATTCCTTTCGACAGCATTTGCAGGATCATCAACTCTTTATCGGAGAGCAGCTTGAGGCTTTCTTCTTCTTGGTCAGCGGATATAGACGAACCTGCTCCGGCACCGCCAACATTCATCGGAAATACGGTATAGCCAGCCAGCACCGCTTCGACCCCGCGCATGATCTCCTTCATTTCCTGCGACTTGGCGACAAAACCCTGCGCCCCTGAACGCATGGCGCGTGGGGCGAAGGCCGAGGGGTCCTGGCCTGATAGCACCAGAACGCGGACACCAGCGTGAGCCAGCTTCAGACGCGGAATGACTTCGAGTCCGTTGATACGCGGAATGTCGAGATCGAGAATGACGAGATCCGGCAAATGCAGCCGGGCCAACTCGACAGCCGCCTGCCCATTCTCGGCCTCGAAGACATCAGATACGCCGAGGAGCTGCACAATATGCGTCTTGGTAACAAGCCTAAACGCGGGGTGGTCGTCCACGATCATAATGGTGGTCATTCTGATGTTCTCCTAAACATATATCGAATCACTCGCTACCACGAACAAAATCGATTTCAACACGCCGGTTTGGCGCGAGACATTGCACCAGTGCACTGCGGTCCTTCTGATCACATTCCACCACTGGTTTGGTTTTGCCCATCCCTGTAACGGTGATCGGCACCGTCACACCGCGTTTGACCAGATATGCCTTCACCGTCAGTGCGCGTTGAAGTGAAAGATTTTGGTTGTACGCATCGCTGCCGAGACGATCTGTGTAACCGCTGATGTTGAGTTGCCGGATACCCTTCACTTTTTGCAATCCAGCCGCTATCGCGTTGAGTTGGTTCTTGCCGTTCGGCAATAAAGCGGCGAGGTCGCTGCCATTGAAGCGGAAGGCCGAATCAGCTCTTAACGTGATGTCCGGTGCGGGTGTGTGCGTCGGCGTGGTGGGTGTCGGAATGTTTGGCTGGGCGCACTGCAAGCCCGCCTCCGCCGCCTTGCGTAAGTTGCCCTGAATACCGGGTAACGCCTTCTCAGCAGCAGAGAAATCATGCCTCCACGCGTAGTGTCCGGCCAGCATAAGTTCGACTTCGGCACAGGCCAGCGGCACTTGTGCCTCCGGGCACCGTGCGGTGGCTGGATCGCTCTTGATGACATTAACGATCTTCCACAAATCCGGACGTACGGTCGACACCGTGCGCAGTTCCGGATTCGCGGCGGACAGCGACGCATCGTTCTCCAGACCGAAGGTGATCATCGCAGCCTGCCCGATCGCCTCCTCGACGAAGCCCCACTGATCATGGGCGCGCCACTCCGTTTGCGCGGCGTCGATCCAGCATTGCGCTTTCGCATGGAAATAGGTGTTCTGGCCGACAGGCAATTTGTCGAGCCGCTGTTGCAGCGCTGCAAGCGCCTCGCCACCGCTCGCGATCGGAGCGTAGGTACTCAACCATTGCGGCGTAACTGCGCCGGAGGCGGTATCTTGCGCCGCGCCAATGCCAGTCTTCAATAAGGTGGGATCTTCGATGCCCAGTCGGTCACGTTGGGCCTGATTCGCACAGCCGGCTAAGACCAGCGCGCACGCCACCATCGTTTGCTGAAATTTCATCTCTTCCCTGCGTTAAAACGCATTCTCGCTGTAAGAGCCGAGAGTATGGGGAGAGGCGTCCAGGACTGGAATGGGAAAATTCTTAGAGTGGTATCAAAATGGTTGTCGATGTGACCGGCACCGCATACGGCAAAGCTCGTGAACGAGCGCAGCGCGAAGGACATCGCGCTCCCGGCATTTTTCGTTTCGGAACATTCCTAGAGTCCAGCCACCCGATCAAACAGGATAATCGGCGATCGATAGCGATCGCGTTACCGCCGACGTGTTCCACACGCCCTGCAGAATGTCATGGCCGCTTGCCTGGCCGTTCAACTCTTCACGCAGGCACAGCGCGGTAACTGGGACGACGTGCTGGCACGCGTCGTGACCGCCTTGCGGCAGCGGTTCTCCACGTAGCGGGTAAGGCGCAGAGCGCGACACGCGAGCATCGTACGCACCCTCCCCCTTCACTTCAACCCAAAATCCACCCGCGTCGTTGCGCCCTTATCTTTGATACCTTGCGCATCGAGCTTCGGCGCGACGATGAACACCCGGCTGCTGTCGATCTTGCCGTCAAAGTATTGCTGCACACTCTGTGCACGCTGCTGCGCCAGCTCACGCAAACTGGCATCGTCGACAGGCGCGTGTTCCGCCAGCGCGCTCTTCATCTCATCGGCGGGTAGCGATTTCGTCAGCCCCACGAAATTGCGCGGCTTCTTGAAGTCGGCATCTTTATAAGCCTTGGCCAGGTACTTGTCGTACTCCTTGGGATCGACGTTGACCGTCGAGAGATCGACGCTCGCGCCATTGCCCACCACGTCCTTGACCTTCTCCTGCTTGACCAGCTTTTCGACGTATGCCGTGCGCAAAGCAGGCGCATCGACAGCCGGATCGACGCGCCCGATCAGATCGATGCGAATCGACGCCTTGTCGGCCAACGCCTTGGCGATGGTATCGAGCTTCTGATTGTCGGCATCCGACAGTTTTGCCGACCCTGCGTCGAACTCAACGTAGCCCATCTCCTCACTGTTGCCGCCGAACGCGTTCGCCAGCAACGAGAATGGCGCCGTCACGGCCTTCTCCAACAGATTCAGCACCGCATGCCAGATCAGCCCGCCAATGCTGAACTCCGGATTCGACAGCGAACCCGACACCGGAATGTTCACGTCGATTTCGCCCTTCGAATTCTTCAGCAGCGAAATCGCGAAACGCACCGGCAGTTTGGTCGCCGTGTCGTTGTCCACGTGATCGCCGAACGTCAACTGATCGATGAAGATGTGGTTGTTCGCGGTCAGTTGGTCGTTATCCAGCTTGTAGTGCAGATCGACGTTGAGCTTGCCCTTCGTGATCGGATAGCCCGCGTACTTCGCCGAGTACGGCGTGAGGTTGGTCAGTTCGATGTCATGGGCGCTCGCCGTCAGGTCGAGCGCCGGCTTGGCAATCAGCGGGTTGACCGATCCACGGATCGACAGCGGTCCATTCGCGGCGAGCTTGGCGGCCACGTCCACCGGCGCGGAGGTCGTCGATTGTGTGCCGAACGCGCCAATGGTCCCCTGAATGCCGACCAGGTTAGCCGTGAAGTTCGGCTTGATGAAGTTATCGGTGTAGGTCACGCGGCCTTGCTGCAGCACCAGTTGGCCGAAGTGCAGTTTCACCGGAGCAGACGGAGGCGCAGCAGCGGAGGCCGTGCTCGCCTTCGCGGAAGCGCCTGAAGCAGAGGCTGCAGCAGACGGCGCAGAAGCGGCCACAGGCGCGGAGGCCTCAGCAATGGCAACAGGAGGCACCGCATCAGCAGCCGAGCCCGGCACGACCGCGGCAGCGCCGGCAGCACTGCCAGTCCCCGGCGTCAGCGGCACCGGTTCCGTGGTGCTCTTGCTGCGCGTGAGCGACTGCTTGGAATCGCCCTCATGGGCGACCACGTCCGTGAGGTTCAGCTTGCCCTGCGGGTCCAGCAGCACGCGGCCGTAGAAGTTCGAAAAGGTGACGCGTGCAGCGTCGACATCCGTGCCGTGTTCGTCATAGTTCGCCTTCAGGTTCGTCAGGGCGAGCGATCCCCATCCTGCAAACGAGTCGGACGTCACCTTGTCGAGCATGCGCACGTCGACGAGCGCCACGTTACCGCGATACGACGCCTTGAACGCCTTCGACACCTGGGACGCCGCCAGATCGCCGTTCATGTTCAGCAGCGCGCTGGCAATCGTCGCATTGAGCTTGCCGCCGAAGTACGGTTCGAACGCCGCCGCGTCGAGCCGGTTGGCGTCCACTTTCAGGGCGAGCTTGAGCGGCGTGGCCGTGACGTCGCCCTTTACGCCCAACGTGCCCTTGCGATTCAGCGTCGCTTGCAGATCGATGGGCAGGGGCTTGCTCAGATCGTCGCTGATCTGCTGCACTTTCAACTGCAGCGGGGCGATGTTGAGTTTGACGGGACGCGGCGTTGTGTTATCCGTGAAGTTGGCTGTCGCGTCCTTCAGGTTCAGTTCGCCGATCTTGTAGTGCCAGGCCGGCCCCTGTTCCTCGGCCTTCTTGACTGCATGGATCGCCGTGCGTTGCTGCGCTTCCTGGTGGGGTCCGGCAAGCGCGGCGAGATCGATGCTGCCGTCCTTCAGACGCTGCGCATTGATCACGAGGCCTGTGGCGTCGACGCCGGTGATGTCCGCATTACGGCCCGAGACGTCGACAGCCTTCACGCTCACCTGGCCTTGCGCAAGCGCGACAACCGGCTCCTTGTTGCCGCGCGCCGCCAGCTTCAACGATTGCAGGTCCAGTTGACTCTCGCCGACCTGAATGTCCGGCGGCGATTTCGACCAGTTCGCGCTGACGTTGGCCGTCGCGGAGAGTGCACCGTCGGTCACCTGGGCAGCGGTCACGCTGTCGAGATACGGCTGCAACATCGGCAGCGACAACGTCTTGAGGTCGAGCTTCGAATCGGCGCTCTTTGCCACCAGACCGAGCGAACCCGCTGCATCGAGCGAGCCGGGGTTGTCCTTGAATTGCGTGCTCACCGTGTAGTGAGCGGGCGCCGGGGCAATCGTCGAGAAGTCCGCGAGCGAGACCGCCAGGCCCTTCAAACCCAACGCAACGGGCCTCGCCGCCGCGTCGTCCTGAACGTTGATGGTCCCGTCATTGAGCGCGAAGCGTTTGATTGCCAGGTCGAGCGGCGCCGGAGCCTTCGCCGCTGTGCCGGTTGCGGCCGATGCCCCCTCCGGCGCACTTGCCGCGCCTGCCGCACTCGCACTACTCGCGGCGGACGAAGCCTCGCTTGCCGATGCCGCTGCACTGGGCTGCGCCGTTGCACTGGTCGCCGCAGGCGCTACCGCCGGCGCAAACGTGCGCTCCACACTCAGCACACCGTCCTTGTCGCGCGCCAGATTGACGGTGGGCGTATCAAGCAGGATCTCGTCGAAGTGATACACGCTCTTCAGCGGCTCGAGCGTCGCCGCCGCGACATGCAACGCGTGCGCAGCAAAGAACGGCTGCTTGTTCTCGTCGAGCACATCGATATCGTTCAGATCGACGGTCCCCGTCACGCGCAGCGACGGCGCGTCGTCGGACACGACGAAATTGAGCTTCAGGTCGGTCGACAGCTTGCCCGTCTGCACCGTCACCGGCAGTTTCGCCGGCGCGTACGACAGGATCTGCGGCACATTGAGCCCGTCGAAACGCAGCGACACTTCCGACTCACGCGAAGCAGCAAACGGCTTGGTCTTGCCGTCGATCGCGAGCGGGCTGCCGTCGATGCGCGCGCGCAACAGCGGCTCGACGAAGATATCGGTCTTCGACGGCAGCGTGGCGATAAACGGAATGCCGAGCTTCCACTGATCGATCACGTGCTTCACGCCGAGCAAACGGTCGTCGAAGGTAATCTGGCCGTTCTCGAGACGGATGTTCGACACCGAAAACAGCGTCGGCTTGCTATCCGGTTTGGACGGCTGCCTGGCGAACTTCTCGATCAGGTCCGTGAAATTGAAGCGCTGCGCGTCATAGCGAATGATGTTGAAACGCGGCGAATCGAGCTGCACCTCATCGACGATCGGCGCGCCGCGGAACAGCGAGCTCCACGACGGCTTCACGATCAGCCGCGAGATATCGACGAAGTCGCCCTGGCCGCCGCGCTCGCCGACATGGATGCGATCCGCTTCGAGCCTGAGCGTATAGGGATTGAGCGCGATGCGGCCAATGGTGGCGGGCCGGTCGAGCTGCTTGCTGAGTTGTTGCTCGGCAATATGGCGAATCAGCGGCGGCGCCGCGAAAAAGCCGAGCAAACCGAATACGACGAGGAAGATCAGCAGGCCGATCACAACACGTCGCGTACGACGAGCCTGCGCGACACCGCGCACGGCCTGCAGGGAAGATGCCAAGGTTGCTTTATTGAGGCTTGCCATGCTCGGTCATGGGTGATGCGGCGGCAAGCCCGCCGCGATAACTAAAGTCTTGCCTCGGGCAAGTATATGTCTTGAGGCGTGTACGGGATAGGAATGTAAGCGGAAAGCAAACAATCACCCGACGCGCATGAACAGAGTGTGAAACGAGCAGAGGTGGCGCGTTTTGTGACGCTCGCTGCAACGCCGCGAACCCGCGTTGCGGATTCGGAAACAATCGCCTTGCGGGCCTTTGCGCCCGCAACGGTGTGCGTCGCATTCGCGCGACGCACACTCCGTCACTATTGGCGCACGACCGCCGGCGGCTGCCAGGTGCCATCCGTGGCTTGCGGCTTCGGTGCATACAGGCGCAGCACAAGCTGCAGGTCGGTGCGCGGCGCCGGTAGCCAGTTAGCGGCCCGCACCCGCACCGACGACACCACCACGTCAAGCGAGCCGTCGCGATTGCGGTGCGCACCGTTGCGATCGCCCACCGCCAGCCGCGCCGGCGCACTTTCGCCGAGCGCGCCTTCCTTCGTATAAGCGGTGATGGACCAGAAGCCGCGTACCGGCGGCAACTGGTTCGGCGCGAAGTGGATCACATAGCGGTTCGCGCCGTTCAGCGCATGGCCGTCGCTATCCAGCGTCAAGGTGGCACGCACTTCGTCGTCTTTTGTGCCGATGCCCGGCTGCGCGTACGCCGCATAGGCACGCAGCGCGTAGTCCGGGCCGTAGTTGCCGACACCGTCGCCGAACCAGCTCCAGCCATTGACGCTCAGCAGATTGGGCGGCGGCGTCACCACCCGCTCGCGGCCATCGCTGAGGCCCGACGTAATCGCGTCGCTGGCGTCGGGCAGTTTGACCGGCTCGCCCGGTTTCACGCCGAGGTCGGCGAGGAACTTGAGCGCGTGCGGATCGTCCGGCACCGGCGGGTTGTCCTGCATGCCCTCCGCCAGCCGGCTAAAGAAACCGCCCGCGTCGAGCGCAGCGACCTGCGCAGCCGGCGAGCCGGATGCCGCCAACGCCGCAGCGGCCGCGGCATTGCCGCCCGGCGCGATCGCCGAGCGCGCATCGCTCGCGTAGGCACTCAGCGGCACGAGGCGAATGCCGCGTTGCAGTTTGCGGACCAAGGTCATGTCACGCCCGGCGTTCGACTGGATTCGCACCGTCACCCACGCGTTGCGGGTCGGTACGTCGATGCGTTTAACATTTTTCGGCAAATCGCCCTGCCAGCCGGGACCGACGAAGGCAATCGCCTGTTCCTTGATACCGCTGGCACGCGGTCCCGTTTGCGCGCTGGTCGACCAGACCACGTTGGTCCACATGTCGAGCGCACGCGCGTCGACATAACGGCCGTGCGAATCGGGCAGCGCGAGGATAACCGGCTCCGCGCCCAGATCGAGCCAGGCGCTCGAATCGAGCGTATCGAGACTCGGCGTGGGCGGATTGGCCAAGCCGACCGGCGGCAACGCCTGCGCGTGGCGCAAGGTATTGAGCGGCGCCTGGCCCGGATCGGTGCCGACGGCGGCGTCGCGCGCCGCTTCCATCAGCACGAGCGGGTAGCCGAACACATAGGAATCGGCCACCTCGTCCTTGATCCAGCCGGTGGGCTTGGGCGCGTCGACGGGGGTCGAGGCACAGCCGGCGAGGAATGTGAGCCCTGCAAGCGACGCGCAGGTCCAATGAAGCGAAAACAGTTCTCGGCGAGTTTTTATCATTCGTTCAGGTGGCAGAACGTTCGGTCCAGGAAGATGCGTCGGTCAGCTGCGGCTGTGCGCACGTGGCTCCCAAGCCCCCGCGAACGCGCCGCGTATCTCGCTCCCGACAACAACGGGTTGTATCGTATCCTTGACAGCTAGCAAGCGCAAAGGCACAAACGCACCTTTCGCACCACTCGCCGCCCTCTCGCCCTGGAGCGCCCCATGTACGTCCCCGCACATTTCGAAGAGAACCGTCCCGAAGTTCTTCATCAGTTGATCGTCGACCAGTCGTTCGGCACGCTCGTCACCACCGGTCCCAACGGCCTCGACGCAAATCATTTGCCGTTTGAATTCGCTGCGGACGAGGGTCCGCACGGCACGTTGCGGGCCCATGTGGCGCGAGCCAATCCGGTCTGGCAGGAAGTGGCCGAGCGGCCCGACACGCTGGTGATTTTCCAGGGGCCGGCCGCCTATATTTCGCCCACCTGGTATCCCAGCAAGCATGAGGCGCACCGCCAGGTACCGACTTACAACTACATGGTGGTGCATGCGCACGGCAAGATCGTCGTGCACGACGACGAAACGTTCTTGCGCGGCCTCGTCGCGCGGCTTACCCGCAAGATGGAGGCGAATGAGCCGAAGCCGTGGAAGATGGGTGACGCGCCAGCCGACTATATCTCGCAGATGCTGGGGGCCATTGTCGGCATCGAGATTGAGGTGACGCGGCTGGTCGGCAAATGGAAGCTCAGCCAGAACAAGGAGGCTCGCGACCGCCGCGGCGCAGCGGAAGGGTTGCTGGCTGGCGGCAGCGAAGTCCAGGAGGCCGTCGCCGAGGCCATGTTGAATGCGCCGCCGGCGTTTTGAAGGGCGTCACGAACGTTTCACGCGTTCTGGCCCTGGTCTGGGTCCGGATGATTCGGGTTCTATCATCGGGCGCTGCATGAGTCCTTGACCTTCCCATCATGGGAAGGTGAATACTGGACTCATGACGCGGCCCCATGCCGCCCGAGCCCCTATCACCATGACCGATCTTTCCACTCCCGAACCCCTCGCGCAGACGAGCGCCGAACTCGATATCAGCGGCATGACCTGCGCGTCGTGCGCCATGCGGGTCGAAAAGGCGCTGGCGAAGCTGCCCGGCGTCGCCAGCGTGTCCGTCAATCTTGCGACCGAGAAGGCCACCGTCAATCTGAGCGATTCCGCCACCGGCATCGATGCGCTTGTTGCCGCGGTGACCAAAGCGGGTTATCAGGCAACGCCGATCGTCGAAGAAGCCGCTCCGGACGCCGCGCCTTCCGTCGCGCAGCGCGCCCAGCAGGTCACCCGCCGCGAACTCGCGGCGGTCGTGGTGTGCGCGCTGCTGACGCTGCCGCTTATGTTGCCGATGATCAGCGAAGGCTTCGGCGGCGCTTTCGGCTCGCACGGCATGAACACGCTCGTCCCGCCATGGCTGCAGTTCGGACTCGCCACGCTCGTGCAAGTGGTCTTCGGTGCGCGCTTTTACAAGGCGGCCTACCGTGCGGTGCGGGCCGGCGCGGGCAATATGGACCTGCTGGTCGCGCTCGGCACTTCGGCCGCGTACGGCATCAGCGTCTACGAGCTCATCGTGCATCCGGGCGAGCAGATGCACCTGTACTTCGAGGCATCGGCGGTCGTGATTACGCTGGTGCGCTTCGGCAAGTGGCTCGAAGCGCGCGCCAAACGCCAGACCACGGATGCGATCCGCGCGCTGAACGCGCTGCGGCCCGAGCGCGCGCGCATTCGCGTCGGCAGCGAGGAACACGAGTTGCCGCTGGCGCAGGTGCGGGTCGGCATGATCGTGGTTGTGCGGCCCGGCGAGCGGCTACCGGTGGATGGCGTGATACTCGAAGGCCGCACTCACATCGATGAATCGCTGATTACCGGCGAGAGCCTGCCCGTGCCCAAGCAAGCGGACGATCCGGTCACGGCCGGTTCGATCAACGGCGAAGGCGCGATCGCCGTCACGACGAAAGCGGTCGGTGCGGAGACCACGCTCGCGCGAATCATTCGGCTTGTCGAAACGGCGCAGGCCGAGAAGGCGCCGATTCAGCGGCTGGTCGACCGGGTGAGCGAAATTTTTGTGCCGGCAATTCTGGTGATCGCTCTGCTCACGCTGGCAGGCTGGCTGATCGCCGGGGCCGGCGGCGAGACCGCGATCCTCAACGCGGTCGCCGTGCTGGTGATCGCCTGCCCTTGCGCGCTCGGCCTGGCGACGCCCGCAGCAATCATGGCGGGCACCGGTGTCGCTGCGCGCCACGGGGTGTTGATCAAGGACGCCGAGGCGCTGGAAATCGCCCATCGCGTCAACCTCGTTGCCTTCGATAAAACCGGCACGCTCACCGTGGGGCAACCGTCACTGACGGCTTTCGAGCCGATCGGGATCGAGCGGGGTGCGGCGCTGGCGCTTGCTGCGGCCGTGCAGCGGCAGAGCGATCATCCGCTCGCGCGGGCGGTGGTGAAGGCGTATGAAGAGGCAGCGCGGGCAATGGACGATGGCAAGGCCACGACGGCCTCCAAGGCCCGTGCCGTACCAGGACGTGGTGTCGAAGCCGAGATCGACGGCCGCACCCTCGCGATAGGCAGCACCCGCTGGCTAAACGAACTGGGCATCGCGCTGCCTCCTGCGCTCGCAAGCCGCGCGCAACAACTCGAAAGCGCCGGCAATACAGTCTCGTGGCTGATGAGCGTGGGCAACGCCGCCCCGCCCGCCGCGCTCGCATTGCTTGCCTTCGGCGACACCGTCAAGCCGACCGCGCGCGCCGCAATCGAGCGCCTCAAACAGATGGGCATCCGCAGCGTTCTCGTGACTGGCGACAACCACGGCAGCGCGGCCAGTGTCGCGGCGGCGCTCGGTATCGACGAATTCCACGCCCAGGTGCTGCCGGAAGACAAAGCCCGGGTGATCCGCGATTTGAAGATCCGCACCGCCGGCATTGTCGCGATGGCGGGTGACGGCATCAACGACGCCCCCGCGCTCGCCGCCGCCGACCTGGGCATCGCCATGGCAACCGGCACAGACGTCGCGATGCACGCGGCGGGCATCACGTTGATGCGCGGCGACCCCGCACTCGTGGCCGACGCCATCGACATCTCACGCCGCACGTGGCGCAAGATCCAGCAGAACCTGTTCTGGGCGTTCGTCTACAACCTGATCGGCATTCCGCTCGCCGCCTTCGGTCTGCTGAATCCGATGCTGGCGGGCGCGGCGATGGCGTTTTCGAGCGTCAGCGTCGTGACCAATGCGCTGTTGTTGCGCACCTGGCGTGGGGCGAAGGGGACTAACTGAGGAGCGCGAGTCCGATGTCCTTCGGATTACGGAAAGCACTCGCCACCTTGTCGCATTCGCTTTGCGGAACCCCAAATTCGTCGAAATAGGTTCGCCATTCCCGCACAACGCTCGCGATCTCGTTGATGTAAGCCACCGCGTCGTTGGCCCGAATGCCAAACTGGCCGGCGGCGGAGAACGCGTTGTCGAGCGTTGCCAGTCGGCCTTTCCGGCCGACGCCAAGAACGAGATACCGCTGTGAGGCGACCTGAGGTTTCGGCACCACGTCATACAGGTCGCTCAACCTCCAACCGCCGCGCGCACCCTCCCAAACAAAGGCATGGTTGCGCAAATGATCGTCGTCGTTAGAGACAAGGATGTTGAACACCATTCGCCGGAACAGTTCGACCTTGTCGTGCGCAACAAAGCCGCTGGCGCCATGAGTGTTTAGGACCTCAGCGAGGTCGGCATACTGCGCCCTGGTCGTATCGTTCTCATGCAACTGGAGCATCGTCAAGGCGCTGACGATATGACGGCGAGCGAACACGCCCGTCGCCAACGGCACCCGGTCAAATCGCTCGATCAGCATGACATCACGCCCATCGGCAAGTCGTACCATCGCAAGTTCCGGCACACGCAGGCCACATTGGCGCGCTAGCTCCAACGTAGCGCGTTCGATCAGAGGCACGTTGAAGCCGTCGTTGAGCGCCGGAAACTTCGCCAGCCATTGCCGCCCCTTGTCCAACAGAACCGCCTTGGGGCGCGCGCCGCCGAACGTTGCGCCGACAGTAAAGTAAGCCTCCAGATTCCGGGGCACAGGCCTGCCCTCTTGAATCATTGCTGAAGCATCGAGCAGATATTTGAGGTCCTTCGCGCCCGGCAGCTTGCCGGTTTCGGCTTTCGCCGTGGGCGAATCGCGGAAGTCGAGCGCTCCCGTCCTGTGCGGCCCTGCGTGCATAAGATAGTCGGTTTCCGGCAGCGAATTCGGTACGGCCTGGACCATGTTTTCGATCACGCGCCGCCCCCACGAGTCGGGGGCCGCATCCCGTATCGCGCCGAAGAGGGCGAGCTGCGACGGCGGCTCGAATGTCACCGGCTTGCCTGTTCTGTTTGCTGCGACAAGCGACAGTCCCTCTGGATCGACCGAAATCGCGTTCTTGCGCTCGCGGTAACGGTTGCCGTAAACGAAGGTCGAGCGAACCGGCCTGATGCCCTGCTCGTAAACGGTGAGCAAGCCAGCGGGGACGGCTTCACTATCACCCTCGAGCCAAATAAATACGGTTTTCGTCCAGTCCTTCGTGTCAGAAGTCGTAGGGGTCATGCTTCGTATCGCTCCTGCGAGGCCGCTTGCGTGCCTCGGCCTTTCGTTTCGACTCGCCTATGACGTCGGCCTGCAAATTCGACAAGGGCTCGAGAAGCCCAAGCAAACCGGCACGCTCCAACGCCTGAAGCCACGCCAGAAAATTCACGGATACGTCGCCCTTCTCTATCCGAACAAGGGTGCTCGGACTGATGTTTGCTCGCTCGGAAAAGTCTTGCCGACTCATGTTACGGGCAATGCGGGCAGCAGAAATCGCCGCACCCAGCGCCTCGGAGCGTCGGCTCAGATCCGACGAGACAAATTCCTTGTTCTGGCGTCGCATGGGTCTATATTGACAAATGAGATGACTTATTAGATCAACATAGACCAAATTTTACAAATTCTCAAGGGATGCATCGGCGCAATTTATCTATGCTGACTAAATATGACATTTAAATATTCAACATAGACCAAATTATCCGTAACACTGACATCCGCACGGGCCCATTTGAACGCCCCCCAACTTCCCCCTGAAAACCCGTCCGTAACCGTTTCCAATCTCAAGAAATCGGGAAATTTGCCGTAAATGGAGCAATAGCGCGATCCGCAGCGGCGCACGGACCGCGCGCTCTCCTTGATCCTTACCCGCAGAAATCCCATGGAAATTTTCTCTTTGCGCCGCGCCAGCGTCGGTGCCAGGCTCGCCATGCTTTCGTGCGCGCTAGTGGCGCTGATCTTCGCCGCCTTCACATGGGCACTCACCCGCTCGGCCGGCGCGCAGGTCAGCGAGCAGGTACTGGCGCGCATCGCCGAAAAAGACCGTTCGATTGCGGCGATGATCGCCCTGTTCGACAAGGGACTTTCGGCAGAAGTCGGCCGCTCCATGACGTTGTTTGCCAGCCTCCTGCCGACCACGTACACGCTCGACGAAACCCAGAAGGTCGATATCAACGGCGTCGCCACGCCCACCCTCAAGGCCGGCGACAAAGTCCTCAACATGGATTTCTCGATCCCCGACCAGTTTCTGCAAAACAGCGGCGCCATCGCCACTGTCTTCGCCCGCACCGGCGACGACTTCGTGCGCGTCACCACGTCGCTGAAGAAGCAGGACGGCAGCCGGGCAATCGGCACCTTGCTCGACCGCAACGGCCCGGCCTACGCTCTGCTCCTGGCGGACAAGCCCTACACCGGGCTCGCCGCCCTGTTCGGCAAGCGCTACATCACCCAGTACCGGCCCATAGCGGATGCGAGCGGCCGGGTCATCGGTGCGCTGTTCGTCGGCGTCGACGTGGGCGCGCAGATCCAGTCGGTCCAGGACGGCATCAGCCAACTCAAGATCGGCGACAGCGGTTACTACTTCGTGCTCAATGCGGCGAATGGCGCGGACCGCGGCAAGTTCCTCGTGCATCCGGCCGCCGCCGGCCAACTCGCCGACGAGGCCAACGCGCCCTACAAGCAGATGCTCGACATGCAGCAAGGCCAGCTGGAATACCGCTCCGCCGACGCCACGCTAGGCGAAACGTCCGCGCGCGACAAATACGTGTCGTTCACCACGGTGCCGGAATGGCACTGGCTGGTGGGCGGTGTCGCGCCGCGCGACGAGGTGATGGCCGAGGTCACCGCCACCCGCAATCACTTTCTCCTCATCGGTTTTGTGCTGGTAGCGGGCTTCGCCGTGCTGTTCCTGATCGCCGTGCGGCGCCTGGTAAGCCGTCCGATCGAGGCAGCCGCGAGGGCCTCCGAGCGTCTTGCGGCGGGCGACCTCAGCGTACGGCTCGCGGCCGGCCATAGCCACCGCACCGACGAAATCGGCCGCTTGATGCAGGCCATCGACGGCATCGGAGAAGGGCTTGCACGGATCGTGACCCAGGTGCGCAACGCGTCGTCCGACATGACGCAGGGCACCGCGAAGATTGCCGCCGGCAGCGGCGATATCGCCTCGCGCATCGCCACGCAGGCAAGCAGCCTCGAACAAACCGCCGCGAGCATGGAACAGATCACGTCGAACGTGCAGCAGAACGCGGACCACGCCGCACAGGCCAATACGCTGGTGACGAGCGCATCCGAGGCGGCCATGGAAGGCGGCCGCGCCGTGGAGCGCGTCGTCTCGACGATGGGCGAGATCAGCCGCTCGTCCCAGAAGATCTCCGACATCACCAGCGTGATCGAAGGCATCGCGTTTCAGACCAACATCCTCGCGCTGAATGCAGCCGTCGAGGCCGCGCGCGCCGGCGAGCACGGCAGAGGTTTCGCCGTCGTCGCCTCCGAAGTGCGCGCGCTCGCGCAGCGCAGTGCGGCGTCGGTAAAGGAAATCGAAACGCTGATCGCGGAATCGACGGCGAGGGTGGAAGGCGGTTTCAAGATCGCCGAGGAAGCGAGCGCGACGATGCACAGCATCGTCGAACGGGTCGGCCAGGTACGCGCGATCATGGGCGAGATCAGCGTCGCGTCGCGCGAGCAGTCGGGCGGCATCGAGCAGGTAAACCTCGCCGTCACGCAGATTGGCGAGGCGACCCAGCAAAACGCGACGATTGTCGGCGACGCGGAACACGCCGCCGCGGAACTACAGGATCAGGCCGACCGGCTCGCGCAGGTGGTGAGCGTGTTCAAGCTGGATGCGCAGCGGCGGGACTAAGCGTTGGCCGCGGGATAGGCAGCAGCGGGCGAACGGTCGTAGGCTAACGGCCGCCTCGCTCAGAACTCGACGTCCAGTTCATCGATCTCATCCACTTCCTGCTGCGCGTCCGCCATCCATTGCTGCATCTCCGGCAGCGCGAGGATGCGCTGCCCGTATTCGACGATATCCGGGTCGAGCTTGACGTCGTAGGTGACGAAGCGGGTCACCACCGGCGCATACATGGCGTCCGCGGCGCTGCGTTCGCCAAACAGATACGGGCCGCCATACTGCTCCAGACACTCGCGCCAGATGGCAACGATTCTGTCGATATCGGACTGCGCGCGCGCCCACACCTTGAAGCCCGGGAAGTGCGCTTTCAGGTTCATCGGCAGTGCCGAACGAAGCGAGCCGAAGCCCGAATGCATCTCGCCGCTGATGGCCCGGCAATGCGCCCGCGCGCGCCGGTCTTGCGGCAACAGTTTGGCATCGGGCTGCACTTCGTTCAGATACTCGGCAATCGCCAGCGTGTCCCAGACCTTGATGCCGTCATGGAACAAACAAGGCACGAGAATCGATGGCGAGAGCAACAGCAATTCGGCGCGTGCGCTGGGGTCGTCGACCGGCATCACGATCTCTTCGAAAGGCAACCCGCTGAACTTCGTCAGCAGCCAGCCTCGCAGCGACCATGACGAATAGTTCTTGCTGCTAAGGGTAAGCGTGGTATTCGCCATACGAATCTCCTCCTTAAGCGGGCGCACGTTTGTGCCGCGCGGCGTACCGGAGCCGCCGCGTGCACGCCATGGTGCGTCGGCGCACCAAATCACGGCAAAACCAGCACCTCGGGTGAAATAGCGCAAATGCTATGCCAGCGCGAGCCCCTATCGAACGCTTCGGTTAGCGTTGGCACACGTATTGCCTCTATTCGGTCTCCTTTCCTTCTGGGCATTCGTGCGAAGGCTATGAACCTGTTCGCATATCCCGCATACCAGGCGTTCGCCGACCTGATGCTTCCGGCCCGGCACGGCGCTGCGCTCATCAACCGTTCGCTGGATGCCTGGCCGGCCTTCAACGACACGCCGCAAGGACGCTCGCTGCGCGCGTCGTGCGATCTGATTACCCTGGCGGGTCTCACGCATTCCCGGCCGCCGTTCGCGCTGGATGAAATCGAGGTGGACGGCAAGCCCGTCAACATCGTCGAGGAAGTCGCCGCCCACACGCCATTTTGCTCGCTGCTGCATTTCCGCAAGGAAACCGCCCCATCGCCTGCCCAGCCGCGCGTGCTGGTGATCGCGCCGATGTCCGGCCACTTCGCGACGCTGCTGCGCGGTACCGTGAAGACGATGCTCGCCGAACACGACGTCTACATCACCGATTGGCATAACCCGCGCGACGTGCCGCTGTCGCAGGGACGCTTCGGCTTTGACGAGTTCGTCCAGCACGTGATCGACTTCACCGCGAAAATCGGCCCCGGCACCCATCTGCTGGCGGTGTGCCAGCCCACCGTCGCGGCCCTCGCAGCGGTTGCGTTGATGGCTGCGGACGATCATCCCGCGCAACCCGCCAGCATGACGCTGATGGCGGGCCCACTCGACACGCGCATCAACCCGACCAAGGTCAACGCGCTCGCCAAGAGCAAGCCGATCGAGTGGTTCGAACGCAACCTGATCAGCGCGGTACCGTTCGGCTTTGCCGGCGCGCATCGCCGCGTCTATCCGGGCTTCGTGCAGCTCAACGCGTTCATGGCGATGAATCTCGGCCGTCACCTCGACTCCTTCGAGACGATGTACTACGAGCGCGCCAAAGGCGATCCGGCCAAGGCGGACACGATCCGGGTCTTCTACGAGGAGTACTTCGCAACGATGGATCTGACGGCCGACTTCTATCTGGAGACAGTCGAAACCGTGTTCCAGCGTCATGCGCTGCCGCTGCATGAACTGGAGGTGGGCGGCCGCCTGATCGAGCCGTCGAAGATCCGCCGCACGGCGCTGTTGACCGTGGAGGGCGAAAAGGACGATATCTGCGCGGTCGGGCAAACGCTCGCGGCGCAGGACATGTGCGACAAGCTGCGGCCTTACCTCAAGACGCATCATGTGCAGACGGGCGTGGGGCACTACGGAGTGTTTAACGGCCACCGCTGGGAGCGGCATATCTATCCGCGCGTGCGTGCGGTGATCTACGACAACGAGCCGCGCGCGGTTGCCGTGAGCTCGCGCGCGCAGGCGATCAAACCGGGGGTGCCGGTGGCGTTGGCGCCCATCGCCGCGCCGGCGGCTTCCGCTGTCACGGCTGATGTCGCCGCCGCCTCAGCGACCACCGGCGAGGCGCTTGCGCCGCCTCGAAGCCGCCCTCACGTCACGCGGTGATGCCTTTCCACGGCGTGACCGCCGGAACGTCGCATGGCCCTTCGACGTCGATCGACTTGAAATCGGCCGGCGAAACTATTTCGATGTACTCCATATCTTCGGAGTAGTCGAACAGGTAGTGAACAATACCGGGCGCCTGATGCACGCAATCGCCGGCGGCGACCAGCGTCTCCTTGTCGCCGTACATGAAGCGCGCCCAGCCCTTCAGCATGATCACAATGTGGAAGTCGGCCTCATGACGGTGCCAGCCGGTGCCTTCCTCTGGTGCATGGTTCGCCTTCACGAGCTGGGCCAGCACCTTGCCGCCCGTCGCCTGCGCGATGCCCAGATCGCGGTAGAGAAAGAAGTCGCGCAGCCCCTCGCCCTGATACGAAGTGTCTTGCGGACGGACATGCGAAAACTGCGTGGCGAATTCGGTAGACATGGTCGCGCTCCTGAAGGATGAACGGGCAAGGAAAACGGCACGGTGAGCGTCGTTTCCAAGCATCAAATGTTCCAGCCTGTGGAGCGGCGGCGGAGTCGGTTTCAGGCCGTTGGCCGGAACATCTGGAACATCTCGCCGATCTGCGCATAGTCGGCGCGATAGCCCGCGCGCATGATCGGCTGGGCTGCGTGCGTGTCGAACAGGCCGTCCTTCAGATAGGCGTTCTGGATGTGGACGCCGACCACCTGGCCGAGCGCGAGGTAATTGTCCATCGGTTCGCCGTCGAGGTTGTTCAGCCGCACGATCTGCAGCAGCTTGCATTCGAGCGCCGCCGGCGATTCGCCGACGTGCGGCACCGAAACGCTGCGGCCCGGCGCGGGCGTCAGTCCGGCGAGTTCGAATTCGTCGACCTCCGGTCCAACCGGCGCCGAGCTGCGGTTCATCTGTTCGGCGAGCGGCTTCGTAGCGAGGTTCCAGACGAATTCGCCGGTTGCTTCGATATTGCTGATGCTGTCTTTACGGCCTTCGCTGCAAAAACCGATGATGGCGGGAAAGGTCGCAAACGCGCCGAAGAAGCTGTACGGCGCGAGGTTGAGGTGACCGTCGGCGCTGCGCGTCGAGATCCAGCCAATCAGGCGAGGGGCGACGATGGCCTTGAACGGATCGTGCTTGAGACCGTGGCCCTTGGCGGGGTCGTAGAAGTAGGTGTCGTTCATGTCATGCGCTTTGGAAGATGAAAGTGATACTGGGACGTGTCAGCCGCGGCTGATCACCCGCTTGCGGCCTTCCTTCACCTGCGCCAGATGGGCGTCATCCCAATCGTAGAAACCGGCGCCGCTGCGGACACCGACGCGCCCCGCTTCGACCTGCTCGCGCAACAGATCGAGCACGTCTTCGTCTTTTGCCAGCTCAGGCATCAGGTGCGTGGAAATATCGAGGAAGGTATCGAGCCCGCCGAGGTCCGCGCCTTCGAGCGGCCCGACGATGCCCCAGCGGCGGCCCAGCGAGGCCTTCATGACACGGTCGACCACGTCAGCCGTCGCCGCGCCGGAGCGCACGATGTTGAGCGCTTCGCGCAGCACGGCGAACTGCAGGCGGTTGCCGACAAAGCCCGGAATCGCCTTGGTCAGCACCACCGGTTCCATGCCGATGGCGCTCATCAGAGCAACGGTCTGCTCGGTGACATGCGGGTCGGTGGCCGTGCCGGGCACCACTTCGACGAGCGGAATCATATGCGGCGGATTCCAGAAATGCGCAATCAGGAAACGCTCTTTGGCACGCAATGGCACCGCCAACTGATCGGGTGTAAAACCGCTGGTATTGCTGGCAAGGATGGCGTCGGCGGCGAGCAGTTGCGCCAGCGACGCATATAAGCGGTGCTTCAACTCGAGCACCTCGGGAATCGCTTCGATCACGAACTGCGCGGCTGACATCGTTTCGAGCGTAGTGTGCGTTTCGATGCGTGCGAGGGCCGCGCGCTTCGCCGCGGCATCGATCCGGCCGGCGTCGATCAGTTCGTCGAGCACCGCCTCGGCCTTCGGCGCCACGCTCGCCAGACGCGCGGCATCGACGTCGTGGACGATCGTCCGATGTCCGTGCAATGCGCTCTGCGTCGCAATACCGACGCCCATCAAACCCGTCCCTACTACGCCCACCACCGCCTTGTCCACGCCGCTCTCCCGCCGAATCGTCGCTGAAAGCGTTTAAGGATAGCGCAGTGCGGAGTTTTGCGAGCCCAAAGCAACAAGGCCGGTCCCCCTTGCGGAAAGACCGGCCTCATCAGATCTCACGACGCATCGACCGCGTCGCTACGCGCTGCATCAATAATCGTGCGGGGGCGGACGATGGTCGTCGTGGTGGCGCGGATCCGGATCGTGCGGATGGCGGTGCATCCAGTCGTCATGCGCCCAATAACGATGGCCGTCCCAGTAACGATCGCCGTGCCAGCCGATGTCGATCTGCACCCCAACCGGAATCATCTGCGGCTGACCATACGTCACAACCGGACCCGGCGCGGAGATGATCACGCGGTCTGCCTGGGCAAACGCGCTGCTTGCGGTCAGCAGCGCGCCGCCGGCCAGCAGGGTTGCGAGAATCGAACGCGATGTCTTGTTCCACGTTTTCATATTGGACCTCCCTTTCAAGATTGATGTCGCCCGGACCGCATGACAGAAACCGCTGTCTAGCACCGGCGCTTGAGAAGGACTTTAGCGAGCCCGAATGCTTAAAGACGTGAGCGCTTGTAAGAGGAAGTTTCCAAATCGGGGAGCAATGAGCGCCCTGCTCCGCAGGCAATGCGCAAGCTTGATAGTGGCTTACCGAAGGCTGTAGGGCGACCCGATGCAATAGGGCTGTCAGCCCCTGTTACATTCATTTCGGCCAGGAAATATTCGGAAACGGGTCTTGGCGACCCCATTTCTTTAGACGTTTGCCGGCGACACGCAAGAACGTAAACAAACAAAAGCCACGGCAAGACCGTGGCTTAAATACAGCATCGCGCGTCCGAAACCACGCGACCGGCGCGACTGACCGCGCCAAAGTCTGGCGAATTAATCGCTCAGCTTGATACCGAACAGCGTAGATTGCGCGCGACGCTGACGTTCTGCTTCGCGGTGACGCGCTTCGTACGAGTAGTCCGAATCCATCGGAAGATGCGGCGACGCAAAGAGGTCGCTGACCTTTTGGAACAATGCAAAGATAACGCTCATGGCGACTCCCGGTTAATTTGGTGCTAGGGTTTTCCCTTAAAAAGAAGTATAGGGTTTTCCCTAGGAAAAAGCTAGTGCAATGCAACATTTCTTTAGTGTGGTCCGTTGTCGCATCGCTTTGGCGGGATGTTGCGTTGCGTCATTACAACGAGAAAGCTTCCTGGAGGGTCGTCTTCAGCATCGGGCGTTTTGGCCCTATCACCCTCTCAAAGTCACTGTAACGTGCTGGTGTGCGGCTTCCTGGCGCGGGCGGGGCGCGCCTCCACGGCGCGTTTCCTCGGATTGACGACTGCCGCGTCGATCGCCCCGTGCACCGTACCCTCGGTCCGTACCAGCGTCGCGCTGTTGACCGATACGAGCAGCGCCGGCAGCGTCTTTCCCGGACCGGCAGGCGCATTCGCAGCCGTTCCGGTCGCCAGAAATTCGACATTCAGTGCCCAGTGCCCTTCGTGAATGCCTTGGGCGCGAAGCAGCGCCTGGATCAGCTCATCAATCGAAAACTTGTGCTCGCTCGTCGCCATCGTCGCCCTCGTCAGGAAGCTGGCCGGGGGTCCGGTCCATCGCTTGTGCGTCAGCCATCAAAGTTTAAGTCCCGCGCTTCGCCACGGGAGGCGCTACCGCGGCGTCTCTCCTTACAGCGCCTATCACCGAGGACAGGCGCGCACAAAAAAACCGCAGCGGATCAAGCCGATGCGGTCAATCGATCGTCGCGAAACGTAAGGAACAGCCGGTTGAGCGGGAGACCGGCGCGCGGGCTCGCGGCCGGCCGGCTCGGTCGATCAGTGGGTCGGCGCCGCTTTGGGCTTGTGAACATGCGCGTGGGCTTTGTGCTTGCTGGCCGGCGTAGGGGCCGTGGCAGCGGTACGAGGCGCCACAGCCGGAGTGGAAGAAGCGGGAGCCGTGGACGGCGCGGGAGCCGTCGCGTTCGCCGCAGCCAGATGTGCGTCGAGGAGACTCGTCATCGCCGCTTGCTGGTTCTGCATCAGTTGTTCAATACGGTGCTGCTGCGCGGTAGTTTCGCGCGTCAGACGCATCAGCAGCACGGTTTGCGTGATGCCGATCGCCACCGTCGCGAGCAGCGCGCCGACCACAATCGATAGCATCCATTTCATCCGGCGCGAGTGATCGGTCGCCGCGCGACGCTGATCGGAAATCACGCCGTAGAGGGCGTCGACGGTATCGGCGAAGGCCGTCGCACGGGCGCGGTCGAGTTCGGGCGCAGTGGGCGGTCCCTCTGCTCCCACGGCATCGCCCACCAACGGCCCCACCGCGTCACCAGCAGGCGCCTTGACCTGTGCAGCCGCAGAAACAGCCGCAGCAGCGGCCGCCGCCGCACCCTCCGGCGATGCTCCACCGCTCACCACAGCGCTGTCGCCCGGAGCCGCAGCGGCCTTGGCAAAGGCCGCATCAAACCGCTGAGGAGCCGCGCCCGTCTGCACAACCGCGTCCGTCGGAACAGACGAAGCCCCACCCGCCACCTGACGCCGCGCAGTCACGCTGCGCACGAGATTCGCCGCCGCCATCGACGGCGAGATCAACGTCGGACCAACCGGCGGCACCGGTTGCGAACCGCCCACCGGCGCCGAGGCATCCGCCTTTTCAGACACCGAACCGCTCGCGCCCACAACACGGTCAGACTCATCCTTAGGCTCACTGACCTTCTGCGTCGGCTCGATACGTTCAAAGCCGTCCAGCGGCACCGAAGCATAGGCTGGCTCGACCTTCTCACGCGGCGCCCGACGCGCGGCCCGCGTATCGGACGAGGCGCTTGCCACGGCATCCAGACTGGTGGTCCCACCCACCGCAGCCAGCACCACGTCCGGCAATTCAAAGCCATGCAGCGTGCCTTGCCGGATGTCGATATTCATCGCCTCCACGGTCGCGCGGGTCGGATCGTCGGGGAACATATCGAGCGTGCTGTCGTCGCGCGACGCATCGCTCAGTTGGGCGAGGCGCTGTGCCGAGCGGGCGGCGCGCGCCAGTTTGTTTTCGGTCTCGGTGGAGACAGTGTTCGCGCGCCGCTTCGTCGAGCTGGCGCGGGTCGTACGGGACTGCGTGGATGCTGCGGAATCTGCCATAGAGAAAGAAGCGGTCGTCGCCGGCCACCGGGCGCCGTATACCGCTACAAAATGCCATCAGTTTTTTCGAGACCGCATTGTCTCATGGCCACGCGCGCGTGCTAAAGCCAATCGCCTATTTAAGACGTCGAATCGTCTTCGCGGAATTCCTTCACGCAGGGCAATTGACGTAAGCGGTCGCGAATCGCCGCATATTCGGTCATCGAGACGCGGTGCAACGTGATCATCACCACGTCGTATTCGGGCGCATCGTCGCTCTGCTGCATCACGAACTGCTTGACCCGCGGACTTGCCGCGCCAAGCGCTTCGTGCAGCGAATGAAACGTCAGCGCGCCGCGCTCGACCAGCAGCGTCACCTGACGCCGCTGCTTGACCGTGATGAAGCGCCGCTCGAGCGGCTTGATGCCCGCCAGGATGATCAGGATGATGATCGTCGCCGCAATCGACGCCGTGTACATGCCGCCACCCACCGCCAGCCCGATGGCCGCCACCGACCACAGGCTCGCAGCCGTCGTGAGCCCTCGCACGATCTCGCCGCGCATCAGGATCGAGCCCGCGCCCAGAAAGCCGATGCCGGAGACCACCTGCGCTGCCATCCGCGAGGGGTCGAGCACGACGTTCTGGGTGCCCAGCACATCGGCAAAACCGAACGCCGAGACGATCATGATGAGCGCCGACCCGACGCACACCAGCATGTGCGTGCGCAGCCCCGCAGCCCACGACAGGCGCTCGCGCTCCACGCCGATGACGCTGCCGAGCGCCGCCGCCAACACCAGTCGCGAGATGAGTTCAAGATTCCCCAGCATGCCTGTTCCTCCTTGTCCGAATGGTTGGTAGTGCGTTTGAGTACTGGCCGGCGTGCCATCGCCGACGGTTTGCTTTATGCTTGGTCGCGCGGCGCCCTTGCCGCATCAGGCGCCGCCCCTTTCACGACCTTACCGAAGCCGCTTCTCAGCATGAACACACCCGCCTCTACGACTACCCTTGCCGCCACGCTACGCGATCATTTCGCCCGCGTCGTTTTGCCGATCTGGCGTGGAGCGGGTTTCAATACGGCACTGAAGCTGCCCTACGAGGCGGTCAGCGCCGAAGGCCACCGTCCGCTGCCTGCCGAACGCTACCGCGCGATGGCGTGTGCGCGCCAGTTGTTCGTCTTCTCCCAGGCAGGCGAGGCGGCCCACGCCAACGGGCTGTTCGATTCCCTCGTGCACTACTTTCAGGACAAGCAGCGCGGCGGATGGTTCTTTAGCGTCGACACACAAGGTGCACCGCTCGATACGACGAAGGACCTCTACACGCACGCGTTCCTGGTCTTCGCGTGTGCCGAATATGGCGCACGTTCCGGCAATCCTGATGCGCTCGCCATTGTTCACAGCACCTCCGAGCTGATCGAAGACCGCTTTGCAGCGCAACACGGCCTGTTCAACGCCGCCCTCGACGCCGACTTTTCGAGCGTGACCGGCACACCGGTGCAGAACCCGATGATGCACCTCACCGAAGCGTGGCTCGCCGCGCGCGCGGCCACCCAGGATAGCGCATTCGATGCCGCCCTGCGCAAGCTCGCCGATGCGATCGAGCGCACCTTCGTACATGTGCCGACGGGATGCATCGCAGAACTGCCGTTGGGCGCGGACGACAATCGTCTTGAGCCTGGCCATCAGTTCGAATGGTTCTGGCTGGTCAAGCAGGCGGGCGCGCTGCTGGATGGAACGGGTCTCGACGACGCGCTCTCACGGGCCTTCGGCTTCGCGCAGCAACATGGCGTGGATCCGGTCACAGGCGGGGTGTGTGCGTCGCTGGACGAAGCCGGGCGCATCAAGGATGCGACGCAGCGAATCTGGGCGCAAAGCGAATATCTGCGCGCACTCGCCACGCGCGACGACGCCGCGGCGCGCGCTGTGCTGCCGGGACAAATCGAACGGTTCCAGCAGCGCTTTCTGCACGCCCAGGGTTGGTACGAGTGCAAGACGGCTGCGGGCGAAGTCTCACGCGCCGACATGCCATCCACCACGCCTTACCACCTCGCCACCGCTTACGCGGCATTGCCGGCCTGAGCGGGGCGGTTGCCGCCTCGGCGGCTACCCGCTACCCGCTACCCTCTAGCGCCAGGCAGCAGGTCCGGCGCTCAGCGAAAACTCCTGCTCATGCGGATTGACCGCACCGAACAGCTGCGTCCTCAACACCGCATCGGAAATCTCGAACACCGAGACGGCGTCCTTCAACTGCTGGGTCTGTTGATGCAGCGAAGACGCAGCCGCGGCCGCCTCTTCGACGAGTGCCGCGTTCTGCTGCGTCATCTCGTCCATCTGCACCACGGCCTGATTCACCTGCTCGATGCCCGTACTCTGTTCGAGCGACGACGCGCTGATCTCCGTCATCATCTGCGTGACGCGCGAGATCGACGCCGAGACGTTGCGCATGGCGTCGCCGGCATGCTCGACGAGCGTCGAGCCGCCCTTGATCTCCGCAACCGATTCGCTGATCAGCGTCTTGATCTCCTTGGCCGACTGCGCGCTGCGCTGCGCCAGCCCGCGCACCTCGCCGGCCACCACCGCGAAGCCACGGCCTTGCTCGCCCGCACGCGCCGCTTCGACGGCCGCGTTCAGCGCGAGGATGTTGGTCTGGAAGGCAATGCCGTCGATCACCGAGATGATCTCGGCGATCTTGTCCGAGCTTTGCGCGATGCCGTGCATCTTCTCGACCACCTGGTTGACCACTTCGCTGCCGCGCGAGGTAGCGTCCAAAGCGGTCTGCGCCAGCGCGTTCGCCTCGCGGGCGTGATCGGCGTTCTGACGCACGGTCGCGGTCAGTTCCTCCATGCTCGAGGCGGTTTCTTCGAGCGAAGCGGCCTGATTCTCCGTGCGTGCGGACAGATCCGCGTTACCCGTGGCAATTTCGTCCGCGCCCAGGTGAATCGAATCGGCCGATTCGCGCACCGTCTTCACCGTGCGCGCCACGCTCGCCTGCATGCGTGCCAGCCCCGAGAACAGATGACCGATTTCGTTCGTGCCGCGTGATGCGATGGGTTGGTCGAGCCGGCCTTGTGCGATGCGGTCGAAGTGACGTCCCGCCTCTTCAAGCGGTGCAACTACGCCGCGCTTCAACCCCACGTAAACGGCAATCGTGCCGGCCAGCAGCAACAGCAGGATTACGATGCCCACGGTACGGAACAGCGCGAGGCGGCTATCGATCGAATCGAGCGAGGCCCGGCCCGCGGCGTCGCCGAACTGTACGAAGTTATGCAACTCGGTGAGATAGGCGTCCTGGAAGGATTGGGTCGGCTGATCGAGGAAAGCCTGAATATTGCCCGCGTCCAGGTCTTGCGCCAGTTCGCCCAGCGCCGAATGCAGCTTCTGATAGCGATCGGCGAGCGCGGCCGCGCGGGCGCTGTTTTCGTCGCTGGTCTTGGGGGCGTTCGAGAAAGCCGCGAAGGACTGATCCGCCGCGGCCAGTTGATCGCGCGCGTGCTGGACGATCTCGGCCGGTTCGGCGCCGCCCTTCACCATCCGCGTACCGGCGCGCGACAGGTTGATACGCGCGTCCATCAGCGCCTGGGTGGTGCGGTTCACCGCATCGACCTGCGTCATTGCCACGTTCGACAGATCGCCGACGTCATCGTGAGTGCGGGTCAGCGACCAGAACCCCAACCCTTCCGTCACCAGTTGCAGCACACAGAAAGCAGCCAACACACACAACAGGCCGGATGCGACCTTGATCTTGCTAAACATCTTGAACACCTGAATTGCAATGAATGACGGGAGCTACGGGCGTGTTTACGGCAACGCAGACGTTCTCTTGAGAAAAGTGCCGAAAAAGCTGCCTTTCACACGCTTTCGTCGTGCATCCCCTCTATTTGCGCCGTTTTACGCAATAGTGCTGATGTCATTTTTGCGATTCACCTTGACGCGGCGCGTTGGCGCTTCCTAGAGTGGGTAGGGACGCCACCACGGGTTTCATCCCCGAAGGACTCGATAATGACCGATCTACTGGACCGGGCGCGCGGCGCGCTGCATGCCCAGCCGTTCAGCATGCTGCTTGGCGCCGAACTGATGCACACGAGCACCAACGAGCTGACGCTATGCCTGCCGATTCGCGACGAGTTGCGGCAACAGCACGGCTTCGTCCACGGGGGAGTGATCAGTTATCTTGCCGACAATGCGCTCACCTTCGCCGGCGCGCTGGCGCTTGGGCCGCGCGTCGTCACGGGCGAATACAAGATCAACTATCTGCGGCCTGCCATGAACGGCACACTGGTGGCGCGGGCGCAGGTCGTCTACGCCGGACGGCACCAGGCGACCTGTCAATGCAATATCTTCGTGATGGACGGCGACCGCGAGCGGCTTGTCGCCGTCGCACAGGGGACCATCAACCGGATTGGTGACGGCGGCGAGAGCGTGGCGGCAAGTTGAGGGCCGGCGGACCACGTCGCCGGTCAGCAATGGCGCACGGCTCGCGCTGAGCCACGCCAAGGATCGACGCCGCACAATAAACAAGGCCGCTCCCGCAAAAACAGGAACGGCCTACGTTCAGGCGTAGCGCTTACGACGCACCAGGCGCCGCCGCAAGCGCTGCGGCGTTACTCAGCCGCGTAAGTCTTCTGCTGCTGCTCGCCCAGCCCTTCGATGCCGAGGCGAATCGTCTGGCCCGGCTTCAGGTAGATCGGATTCGGTTTCACGCCCATGCCGACACCCGGCGGCGTGCCGGTCGAAATCACGTCGCCCGGTTGCAGGCTCATGCAGGTCGACAGATACGACACCAGCTTCGCCACACCGAACACCATCGTCTTCGTGTTGCCGTTCTGATAGCGATGGCCGTCCACTTCGAGCCACAGGTTCAGGTTCTGCGGATCGGCCACTTCGTCGCGCGTGACCACCCACGGGCCGATCGGGCCGAAGGTGTCGAAACCCTTGCCCTTGTCCCACGTGCCGCCGCGCTCGATCTGCCATTCGCGTTCGGAGACGTCGTTGATCACGCAATAGCCGGCGACGTAATCGAGCGCGTTGGCTTCGTCGATGTACTTGGCCGGCTTGCCGATCACCACGCCGAGCTCGACTTCCCAGTCGGTCTTCTTCGAGCCGCGCGGGATTTCGACGTTGTCGTTCGGGCCGCTGATCGCGCTATTCCACTTGTTGAACACCACCGGTTCGGTCGGCACGGGCAGATTCGATTCCGCCGCGTGATCCGCGTAGTTCAAGCCGATGCAGATGAACTTGCCGATCTTGCCGACAGCCGGCCCCAGGCGCGGATTACCCTCGACCACCGGCAGCGAGGCCGGATCGAGCGCGCGCAGTTTGGCGAGGCTGGCATCGCTCAGCGCGGCGCCGTCGATATCGCCCACTACGCCCGACAGATCGCGAATCTTGCCTTGCGCGTCGAGCAGGCCGGGCTTTTCCTGACCTTTCGGTCCATAACGAAGCAGTTTCATCGTTGCACTTCCCTTTCAATCCAGAGTGTCCAGTGAAAAAACAGGCGAGTCCTTGCTCGTGCACCACGCATGCACTGCGCCCTGCCGACTAGTTCGACCAGCCGCCGTCGATTACATGCGCGTGGCCGGTGGTGAACGCCGACTCGTCGGAGGCCAGATACAGCGCCAGTGCCGCGATCTCTTCGGGCTTGCCGATGCGGCCCATCGGCTGGCGGGCGACAAAGGCCGCCTGCACTGCGTCGACGGTGGCACCTTGCGTCTGAGCCTGTGCCGCGATCCGCTGTTCGAGCGACGGCGAAGCCACCGTGCCCGGGCAGATCGCGTTACAGCGTACACCACGTGTGATGAAGTCTGCAGCGACGGCCTTCGTCAAGCCGATCACAGCGGCCTTGGACGCACCGTAAACGAAGCGGTTCGGCACGCCCTTCACGCTCGATGCCGCCGACGACATATTGATGATCGACCCACCGCCCTTCTCCAGCATGGCCGGCAAAAACGCGCGAATGGTCCGGTACATCGCTTTCGCGTTCAGATCGAACGCGAAGTCCCAATCTTCTTCCGTCGCTTCGAGAATCGAACCGGCGTGCACGTAGCCTGCGCAGTTGAACAGCACGTCGATCGCACCGATCTCGGCGGCAAGCGCGTGGATCGCAGCGCTGTCGCGCACGTCGAGCTTGCGCGCTTCGACCGGTTTGCCAGCGAGCGAATCGATGCGGATGTCGGTCGCAATCACGCGCGCGCCTTCGCGCGCGAACAACTCGGCGGTCGCGAGACCGATACCTTGTCCGGCGGCGGTAATCAGGGCCGTCTTCCCGGCCAGTCTTTGTGTCATCTACGGCTCCAGTCGAAATGGAAATGGCAGTTGCGTCATATCGGGTATTGCAATGCGCGCCCGTCTCACAGGCGATAGAACGCGACGGCATTCGCCCCGAACACCGCGTCGCGCTCCCCGTCGGACAGCCCGGCGAGCAAGGTGTTCGCCACCGAATGCCACAGCAGGTAATCGCCGTTCAGGTTGAGCACCGGCCAGTCGCTGCCCCACATCAAACGCGCCGGGCCGAACGACTGCAGCAGATGATCGACATACGGCTGCAGCGTCGCTTCGGTCCAGCCGGGTGCGGCCTCGGTCGCGAGTCCCGAGAGCTTGCAATGTACATGCGGCAGACTCGCCAGACGCGTGATGCCGTCTGCCCAGCTTTGCCAGCCGCTGCGGCCGTCGCGGATCGGCGGCTTCGCGCCGTGATCGATCACGATACGCAGCGTCGGAAAGCGTTTGGCGAAGGTTTCGAAGGCGTCGACGTGGCGCGTGAAAATCAGCGCATCGAAAGCGAGGTCGTGCGCAATCAGCGCTTCGACGGCGGGCGTGAGGTCAGGATTGGCGATCCAGTTGTCGTCGGGGATGTCCTGCAGCATCGGGCGAATGCCCTTGAATTGCGGATGACGTGCGAGCTCGGCGATCAGAGCGGGCGCGTCGCCCAAGAGCATCGGCACCCAACCGACCACCCCCGCAATGGATGCATCGCCCTGCGCAAGTTCCAGCAGATAGCGGCTTTCCTCGACCGTGGGCGCCGCCTGCACCACCACCGTACGCTGCACATCGGCGCGCTCGCGCAGCGGTGCGAGATCGGCCGGCCCGAAGATCCGGTACATCGGCTTCAGGTCCGGCGTCAGCCAGCCGTAGTCGCCACGAGCCGGGTCCCAGTAATGCTGGTGCGCATCGATGTGCATGGTCCGTCAATCCTTCGGCACTGGCGCTCGCGGATCCAGCAGACCTTTGTCGCGCAATGCCGTCCACAACTCCGCAGGAATCGGACGCTCGAACGATGCGACGTTCTCGCGCAACTCTCCAACACTGCGCGCGCCGGTCAACACCGTTGCAACGGCCGGGTGGGCATACGGGAACTGCAACGCAGCGGCCGCCAGCGGCACATCGTGCTCGCGGCATACCGCTTCCAGTCGAGCCACGCGTTCGATCACCTCTTTGGGCGCGGCAACATAGTTGAACTTCAGGTCGCCTTGCACGCCACGCGCCAGGATCCCCGAGTTGAATGCGCCGCCCAGCAGAATGCTCACGCCGCGCGCTTCGCACGCGGGCAGCAGGTCGTCGAGCGTGGCCTGCTCAAGCAGCGTATAGCGGCCTGCGAGCAGCGCGCAGTCAATGTCGAACGCGGCCATCACCTCGAGAATCGCCGCCCCTTCGTTAACCCCTAGACCGACGGCCTTCACCACGCCCGCCGAGCGCAATTCGTCGAGCGCGCGAAAACCGCCGCCGTCCGTGAGTTGCTTCCAGTAGTGCGGATTTTTCTCGCCATGCGTGACACGGCCAATATCGTGGATCAGCAGAATGTCGATCTCGACGATGCCGAGCCGCTGCTGGCTGTCCTCAAACGACCGCAGGATGCCGTCGTGCGTGTAGTCGAAGATTGCCTCGAACGGCAGAGGATTTTGCCAGCCCTCGCTACCGTCGTAGGGCGTGGTGCGCGGCACGAAATGCCGGCCGGTTTTGGTCGACAGTCCGTATTGATCGCGCGGATAGCGGCGTAGCGCGTCGCCCAGACGGTGCTCGGCTTTCGTATGGCCGTAGTGCGGCGCCGTGTCGAAAAAGCGCACCCCTGCCTCGAAGGCGGCGGCCACCGTGGCCAGCGCTTCTTCCTCGGACAGATCGTTGTACAGACCGCCAAGCGGCGCGGTGCCCAGACCCAGTCCTGTGACTTGCAAGCCGCGCCGGCCGATCGTGCGGCGCTGGCTGACTTTTGAACGAATCGCCTCTGTCATGCCGAAGTCTCCTGTGTCGATCCCGCGCGGTCTCACGCCGCGCGTAACGGGCCATTCAACGCCATGGCGTCGATCAATGCGAAGCGACCTCAACCACCCGATGCCTCGGCGCGGCGCCCGAAGGCAGGCACGACGGCCCGACCGGTTCGAAGGTCTTATACGTAAGAATAAACTCCTGGTGCCCGAGCGTCTCCGATTTCGACGCCGCGCCCTGCGCCACCGCCAGCGTCTGATCGAACACTTCGCGGCCCACCTCTTCCAGCGTGCCGCGGCCTTCGAGAATCCGGCCGGCGTCGACATCCATATCGCCGGCGAGATTGCGATAAGTGGCCGGATTCGCGCACACCTTGATGACGGGCGAAATGGCCGAGCCGACCACCGAACCGCGTCCGGTCGTGAACAGGATCACATGCGCGCCGCACGCGATCAGCTCGCCGATTTCCGCGTTGTCGCTGATGTTCGGAAAACCGAAACGCGGTTCACCGTCCGGCACGACGTCGAGCAGATAGAGGCCGCCGGTCGGCGGCACATCGCCCGGTTTGATGATGCCGACAATCGGCGACGCCCCGCTTTTCGCATAGGCGCCAAGCGATTTTTCTTCCTGCGTGGTCAGGCCGCCGTCGGCATTGCCCACCGCAAAACTGCCGTGACCGAGAATCGAGTAATAGCGCGCTGCCTTGGCCACGCAGGCGACGATCTCGTCGCCGAGTTCGGGCCGCGCCGCGCGCGTTTTCATATGAAACTCGCAGCCGACCAGCTCGCCCGTTTCTTCGAAGATGCAGGTGGCGCCGGCCTCGATCAGATGATCGAACGCGCGGCCCACCGCCGGATTCGCGGTGATGCCGCTGGTGCCGTCCGAGCCGCCGCAGATCGTGCCGATCACCAGTTCGTCGAGCCCCATCGGCACGCGCTGTTGTGCCGCCAGTTGCTTGCGCGCATCGCGTACCCAGTCCACGCCGTACTGAATCGTGCTGCGTGTGCCGCCCTTTTCCTGGATCGTCAGGACTTCGACAGGTCGACCGGTTGCGCGCACCACGTCGACCAGGTAGTGCTTGTTCATGCTCTCGCAGCCGAGCGATACGAACAGCACCGCCCCCACATTGGGATGCGTGGTGAGCTGTTCGAGCATCTTCTCCGCGTAGCCGTTGGGATAGCACCCAGGGAAGCCGATCAGGTGCACGGCCGGTTCGCGTTCTGCTGTGGGGTCGTCGAACGCGTCGAGCGGCTCGCGGAACTGCGTGACGATCTCGCGAGCGACGTGATGCGCGCATTCGACGAGGTACGCCACCGCGACCACATTGCGGATGCCTTTACGCCCGTCGCTGCGTAAAAAGCCTTGCAGCACGGGTTGCAAGCCGGCGGTTGAGGAGATCGTTGCTTCGGAAGTGTCAGTCATGATCGTTCCAGCGCGGTATCACACCGCGTCAATGATGCACGAATTCGTGGCCCGCATCGTGGGTGTACGTGGGCAGGTAGTCGCTTTCGAGGTTGTGGGTGTGCAGATGCTCGCCGCGCGCGACGGCTTCTGTCACGTGGCCGATCACCGCGCCATAGCGCAGCACCTTGTCGTCTTTGGCCAACGCGCCGCGCGCAACCTTGTGGCCCAGATCGATCGCCTTGCTGAGCGTGACGCGCTCGCCTTCAATCTCGACTTCGGTACCGGCTTCGAGCCGCGCCGCCGCAATCAGACAGTTGTCCTGCGGACTGAGCAGGATCAGGCGGACATCGGTATGCAATGGGCTGCTCAAGATACGTCTCCGTGAACGTGTGCGTTCAATTCTGGCCTTCGCCGCTTGCGAGGCGTGCCACCATCAGCGAGCCAAGGATGATCGCGCCGTAGATGGCCTGAATCCAGAACGACGGCACCTGTGCCAGTGTTAACAGATTCTGCACCACACCGAGCAGCAACACACCGGAAAGCGCACCGAGCATGGTGCCCTTGCCGCCGTCGAGCGAAATGCCGCCGATCACCGCAGCCGCGAACACCGTGAAGATCATGCCGTTGCCCTGATTCGCGTTGATCGCACCCACATAGCCGGTGACGATCAGGCCGCCAAGCGAAGCGAGCACGCTGCCGAGCACGAACACGCCCCACGTAATACGCTCGACGCGAATCCCGGCGGCGCGCGCCGCTTCGGGATTACCGCCGATCGCATACAGCGCGCGCCCAAGCCGATGGTAGCGAAGCATAAAAGCGGCCACCGCGAATGCCACCGCCGCGAGCCACACCGACAACGGCAGCCCAAGGACAATCGTCGTAGCGAGCGTGAAGAACGACGACGGCATATCGAACAGCGTGCCGCCCTTGGTCGCGCCCACCAGCATGCCGCGCAGCACAATCAGCATGGCGAGCGTGACGATGAAGGCGTTCAGGCGTAAGCGGACCACCAGAAAGCCGTTGATAAAACCGATCACCGCGCCGACTACGAGAATCGCCAGCAAACCCGCCGCAGCGGGCCATTGCCAGCCAAAGCCCGCGGAGGCGGCCGGCATCACCAGCATCGCGCCGACCGCAGGCGCAATCCCCACCGTGGACTCGAGCGACAGATCGAACTTGCCGGTCAGCACGATCAGCGATTCGGCGAGCACCACCAGCGCGAGCGCCGCGGACGCACCGAGCACGCTGATCAGGTTCGCCTTGGTCAGAAAGCTCGGGCTGACAAATGCGCCGATCACAATCAACAGGGCAAGCGCGGGCACCAGGGCGAGGTCGCGCAGCCGCGCGAATTCGATCCGCACCCGGCCGCGCTGCGCGGCCTGCGCACCAACCTGTCCTTGGGCCGCGCCGAATGCAGGGCTTGGCACACTATTCTTCATGGAGACTGACTCCTTCAACGGATGCGATCAGGTCGTGGTCCTGCCAACCCGCGGGGAATTCGGCCGCGATGCGGCCACGGAACATGACCAGCACACGGTCACAGGTGCGCAGGTCGTCCAGTTCGCCAGAGACCACCAGCACCGCCTTGCCTTCTTCGCGCACACGGTCCACCACGGACAGCAGCGCTTCTTTCGATTTGACGTCGACGCCCGCAGTCGGGTCGATCAGGATGAGGACGTTCGGATCGGTCGCCAACGCGCGCGCCATCACCACTTTTTGCTGGTTGCCGCCGGACAGGCCCGACACCACGTGCTCCGGCCCCGGCGCCACGATGCCGAGCGCGTCGATCATCTTGCGGCCGAAGGCGTTCTTTTTCGCGGGCGGCGTGAGACCGAACTTGCCGAGCAGACGCGTGATCGTCATGGAGGCGTTTTCCGCCACCGATTGCGTCAGCACAAGGCCTTCGTGATGGCGGTCTTTCGGCACGCAGCCGATGCCGGCTGCCAGCGCCGCGGGCACATCGCCGCGCGGCAAGGATTGGCCGGCCACGCGGATGTCGCCGCGCTTCGGCGAGCGCAGACCGGCAATCGCCTCCGCGACGCTGGTGCGGCCGCTGCTCGTGGCTCCCGTCAGACCGATGACCTCGCCGCGTTTCACCGTGAACGACACGTCTTCATAGTCCGCGCCGCCCAGACCGGCGACTTCCAGCGCCACTTTCGTACCGGCGGGCAGCGGCGCGCGGGCGGCGGCGTCGGCAACGGCGAGGCCGCCGCGTTCGCCGGTCATCGCTTCGATCAACTGCTCGCGCGGCAACGCAGACACCGGCGCGCTGACGATATGCCGCGCATCGCGCAGCACCGTCACGGCCTGGCAGATCTCGTACACCTCCTGCAGATGGTGCGAGATAAACAGAAACGTCACGCCTTCACGCTGCAGCTCCGTGATGCGGCGAAACAGCCGTTTGATTTCGTCGCCGTCGAGTTGGGCAGTGGGCTCGTCGAGAATGATGAAGCGCGCGCCATACGACAGCGCTCGCGCAATCTCCACCAACTGACGCGCCTCGACGCTCAGATCGCCGGCGCGGGCATCTTCGCGCACGTCGATCTTCCAGTGGTCGAGCAATTCACGCGCATCGCGGCGCATGGCTTGCCAGTCGATCATGCCGCGCCGCTCAGGCTGACGGTTGATGAACAGATTCTCCGCGACGCTCAGATCGCGGATGATGGTCGAATGCTGATAGACGCAGGCCACGCGTTCGCGCCATGCGTCGCGGTCGGCGAGCGACGGCGCGGGCATGCCGCCGAAGCGCACTTCGCCGGTGTCGGGCTTGCGCAGGCCGGTGAGAATCGACACCAGCGTCGATTTACCGGCCCCGTTGCGCCCGACGAGTGCATGCGACTCGCCCGCCATCACGCGGATGCTCACGTCGTTCAATGCGGCGTAGGAGCCGAAGCGCTTGGTGACGTCCAAGGCTTCGACGACCGCAGCCGCGGCCCCGGCCGTTGCTGTTTCTGTTGCCGCAATGCCAGGCGTGTGCAGGGGCTCGCTCATTTGACCGTGTTGCCCCACAGGTTCTTGTCGTCGACATTCGCCTTCGTCACGAGCGGCGCAGGCAACTGATCTTCCAGCATGCCCGGCGCGATCTGGATGATCGTGCTGCCGTGATCGGTCGGACCCGGCTTGAAGGTCTGTCCGGCGAGTGCGGCCTTGATGTAGTACAGGCCGTACTTCGCGTACAGGTCAGCCGGTTGCGAGACTGTCGCGTCGATCTCGCCCTTGCGGATCGCGTCGAATTCCTGCGGAATGCCATCGTTACTGACGATCACGACGTGTTTCGCATCGCCCACCGGAAACAGCATCTGCTTGCGGCGCAGCGTCTGCAGCGTCGGCGACAGGTAGACCCCGCCCGCTTGCATGTAGATGGCCTTCACATCCGGGTTGGCGGTCAGCAGGCTGTCGAGCGCGGTCGCGGCGACGTCGCCCTTCCAGGCAGCCGGGATCTCCAGCAGCGACAGCGCCGGATAGTGCTTCAGGCAGGCGCGGAACGCTTCCGAACGGTCACGTCCGTTCACCGATGCCAGATCGCCCATGATCTGCACCACCTTGCCGGACTTCACGTGCTCGCCGATGTACTTGCAGGCCATCTCGCCGTAGGCGTGGTTGTCGGCGCGCACCACCATGGCCACCTTGCCTTGCGTCGGCGCCACGTCCACGGCCACCACCGGGACGTTCCTGGCCGAGGCGGAATCCAGCGCGCGGCTGATCGCGGCCGAATCCAGCGGCCCGACGACGATGCCCTTCGCGCCCAGGTTGAGGATGTTGTTCATATCAGTGATCTGCTGCGCAGGGTCACCGTTCGAGTTGACGGGCGCGAGGATGTCGAGACCCATCTGCTTCGCGTACACCGGCAGGTAGTTGTTGTACGACTGCCAGAACGGCGAGGTCAGCAACGGCAGACCGAGACCGATCTTGCCGGTATCGGCGGCGCGGGCGGCGCCACTCATCGCAAGGCCGGCCACACATGCGGCGGCGACCCCGACGGATAAAGCGCTCTGGATGAAACGGCGGGCCGCGTGCGGCCCTTTTGCGAACGTCATGACTTTGTCTCCTTTCGACCGGGTGGGTGCTTCAACACCTGCTCCGGTCCCATGCGTTGTTGAACTAGCTGAACCGGTTCCGAGGGGAGCCGGAACGTCGTCCTGCGCTTTCTTATGAATATTGGTGTGCGTCAATTCACCAATGAACGTATTATTCATATACGGACTTTTCTAAGTCAAGGACTGTGCACTGCACCATCCGTCCGTACTTTCCCTGGCCACGTGCGGTCCGCTACGCTCTACACTCACGCGCCGGATAACAATGGGGCCTGCACAGCCGTGCATGGGACAGCCATACGACTGCATGGGACCGGAACCTACTCATGATGGATGCGGAAGAAAGAGACGACGCCGACCGTTACCGCGCACCTGCGCTGGACAAAGGCCTCGATATCCTCGAACTGCTTGCCGAGCAGAAGGACGGGCTGACGCGCGCCGAAATCACCAAGCTGTTAGGGCGCAACGCGAGCGAGATGTACCGGATGCTCGAGCGTCTGGTTGCGCGCCAATACGTGGTGCGCTCGGCGGCAGGCGATCGTTATTCGCTGAGTCTGAAGTTGTATGCGCTGGCGCATCGCCATCCGCCGATGAACCGGCTGATCGCCGAAGCCCTGCCGCTCATGCAGCGGTTTTCGGACCGCGCTGAGCAGTCGTGTCATCTGGCGGTCTACGACCGTGGCAATCTGCTGGTGATCGCCCAGGTCGACGGCCCCGGCACGTGGGGGATGGCCGTGCGGCTCGGCTCGCGGGTCGGGTTGATCGATACCGGTTCGGGCCGCGTCATGCTGGCGTTTCAGACCGCCGAGCAGCGCGCTCACATGCTCGCGGAACATACCAAGGTGAAGGGCGAGGTGACAATCGACCGCGACGCACTCGAACAGACCTGCGAACAAATCCGCACCGCCGGCTTTTCGCAGAAAGACAGCCAGCAGATTTTCGGCGTCACGGATCTGACCTTCCCGCTGCTCGGGCCATCCGGCCAGGCGATCGCCGCGTTGACGTGTCCATACTTGCGGCGCATTGACGAATACGTCGCGCCGACTCTCGATGCGGTGACCGCGCAGTTGCGGGAAACGGTCGAGGCGTTGTCGATGTTTCGCGAGGAGGCGAGCTAGTGCTCGTTGCTCGGCCGTTTTCCGCTTTGCAATAATTGACAATGTCAGGTGTGCCGCACGTCAGCCGAACACCGAGGTCCCGCGTTTTATCAGGAGTGCGCCTTGACGCGCACAAGAATCGCAGCGAGCCGGCCATTTAGCAGGCCGTATTGTCTGCGTCCCCCGATGAACGCGGCGACCCCGCGGCAGATCCACAGGATCCACACCATGAAACAGCTACTCCTCTCTATGGCCGCCGTGGCCGGGCTGCTCGCAGCGACCGCGAGCTACGCGCAGGTTCCGGCGAGCGCGCCAAGCGGATCGACAGGGCTATGCAAGGACGGCTCGTTCTACTCGGGAGCCACGAAGAAGGGCGCCTGCGCCGGCCATAAGGGTCTCAAGACCTGGTACGGCGCCTCGGCGGCCGCTGCGGCATCCGGCGCTCCCGCGACAGCCGCCACCACGGCCGCACCGGCAGCGGCTAGCAACGCCAAACCGGCACCCGCGATGGCACCGGCTGCGGCCAGCAGCGCCAAGCCGGCGCCCGGCGGCGGTCCCGGCCAGGTTTGGGTCAACACCAGCACGAAGGTCTATCACTGCCCGACCGACAAGTACTACGGCAAGACCAAGCATGGCGCGTACATGACCGAAGCGGATGCAAAAGCCAAGGGCTACCACGCCGACGCCGGCAAGGCCTGTCAGTAAGACCTGACGCACTGCCATCCTCCTGCATCCGCGCCTGATGGGCCGGATGCAGGATCAGGCTTCCACCGCCTGACGCTACAACACACGCTACATCCCCACGCCACCGCCGAGTTGCCCGCCGCACGGACGCGGCTCGCGTGCTAGCCACGTTTCTACAGCGGGGTGAGATCACCCTGACCGTCTGCTCGCGCTCCCTCCTCCCCTGCATGGTTTAGAATGGCGACCCTCTTAAAAATGTCGCCGCGTGGGCATCCTCCTGCGCGCGCTCTCGATACCTCATGGCGAAACTTCTGACCGATTCCGAATTCCAGCGTTTTTCCGAACTCCAGCAGAAGCAGGCGAGCTTCACGATCACCCCCGAGGAAGCCGACGAACTGCGCGACATCGTGGCCCGCGCCCAGCAAAAGCGCGACGATCGCGCCGCCGCCATGCAAGCCATGGAAGCCTATATCCAGCAGTTCGACATCAGCCCGGACGAGCTGTTTTCGCCGGAGCAGATCGGCGAAGCCGCACGCACCTACGGCCTGATTCCGGCCGCGAAGAAGGAACGTGTGCTGCCGCCGTCGTTCACCTACAACGGCAAGCCGTACCAATGGACGCGCGCTTTGCCGGACGATATCCGCGTGCCACTGTTCGACGCGTTCAAGGCAGGGCAGTCGGTGAAGGACTTCATCGCGACGCCGAAGGACGCCACGCGCTGCGCGGCGACGATCGCGCGTCTCGAACGTGAGACGGGCGCGGTCTACGCCGATGCGTGGCTCGAAGAATTGGCCGTAACGCGCGGCCAGGTGGATGAGGCGGCGGCCAAGCTGGCCGCCTGAGTCGGCGCTGTCGGCAGCGTCACCGTTCGCACGGTCCGTGCGGTGAAATAACTCCACCAGTCCGCACTACGCGCCGGTTTCCTGCTTTGCCACGGTCTCGATCTTGACCAGCAGGGTGCCGGTGCGTGGCAGATCAAGCGCCGCGGCCGCGGCATAGGACAGATCGATCACCCGCCCGCGCGTATAAGGTCCACGGTCGTTGATCCGCACGATCACCGAGCGCGCACTCGATACGGCGGTCACCCGTACGTACGAGCCAAGCGGCAAGGTCCGATGTGCGGCGGTCAACGCGTGCAGGTTGTAGCGCTCACCGCTTGCGGTGCGGTGCCCCTGAAACTGGTTGCCATACCAGGACGCCATGCCGGATTGCCAGAAGCGCGACGCGGCGTCACGCTCGTCACGCGACGATGCGGTTTCGGTCTGCGGACGCGGCAACTCAGGCAGGCTCGATAGGAGCAGCGAGTGCTCCGTGCCAAACGGCGTAATCGCCGTGAAGGCTCTTGATTCTTCCTTATGCGGTGCCTCATAGCTAACCTGCCCGGTTATGCCCGGCGGCTGCATGCAACCCGCCAGTAACGCTAAGGACAACAGAATTCCAAGGTTTCGGTAGAAACGAAATGCTTTCAAAACAATCTGCTTGATGAAATGAATTCGACAGCGCCGCTCGAGCGCAAGACGATCAGGTGATGGGGCAAGCCCCCGACTACGGCCGACGCCGGACGCGAACGCCTAGCCCTGGCGTTTCGGCAGATAGATCAGCGGGTCGACCGGCTTGCCATCCTTGCGGACTTCGAACTTGAGGGAGCCATTGCCGTTGGTGTCTGCTCCCATCTCGGCAATGCTTTGCCCTTGTTTGACGACAGCGCCTTGCCCGACCAGCAGCTTGCGAAGGCCGCCGTAAGCGGTCACGAAATGGTCGTCGTGCCTGATGACAATCAAGCGGCCGTAAGGTTTGACGCCAACGCCCGAGTACACCACCCGGCCGCCTCCGGCAGCTTTGACCGGGTCGCCCAAACGGCCACCCAGTTCGACGCCCTTGGAGCGGCCCGCGGCGAATTTGGCGGCAACGGCACCGGAAACCGGCCATTTGAAGCGGCTTGCCTCTGCCGAAGCAGGAGCGGGATTCCGCTTGACGCTGACAGCCGGATTGGGTTTAGCGCTCGCCGGAGCGCGTCCGGAAGACTTCGCAATACTGACCAAGGTATCACCGGCGTTGGCGCGGTAAAAACCTGCTTCGACAGGCAACGGCACACCATCCGCCGACGAAACGGAGGACACTTCCACCATCGGTACGGGAAACGATTGCGCCTCGGTGTCCTCGGGCGACGCCACCGGGCGATGCGTACTCACGCAACCCGTGAACGTCGTCAGCGTGGCGCAGAGCAGCAGAAGCCGCCAGCGAGTAGAAGCGTGCAGGTACATGGTCTTTTCTCGATTAGCGAAGCGCGGACGCGAACCGACGCCAGACTTAGGGCTTCATGGCCGGTGCGGAGGCGGGCACTGCCGCGGACGCATGGTGCTTGTGATGTTTGTGACGCTTGTGGTGATGCTTCGCCGTGGACGCTGCGTCGGCCGGGGCTGCGCTCTGCTCCTGCGCGGGCGCTGCGGTGGGTGCGGATGCCTGGGCAAACGCGCCGAGCGAAAACAACCCTGCGAGAGCGGCAATGGTGATCTGCTTGTTCATCGTCTATCTGTCCTGAAAAAAACCATGATTGAGTGGGCGACCGGGTAGCGGTCGTGTGTTTAACGGCTTCCCGCGCAAGCCGTTGACCCATTTGCGCTTTAATCTGGAATCCTTGACGATATTTTTCAACTCTGCACGAAAACGCAGCTTAAGACCCAACAATCGTGATGGCCCATGCGAACAGACAACCCGCCGGCGCGCCAATCACCCGTCCCAGTACGCTTGCCTGGGTGAACTCGCCAATCCGGCTTTCAATGGCGCCCTTCAGAACGCCGTGATGACGCAACAGCGGCTCGGTGGTGCAGATGACGGTCGCGACCAGCCACGCCATTCCCTCACGCCCCACCAGGTGGTCCGGGTCAATGAGATTGGTCAATTGCAGAACGAAGATGGCGACGGCGCTCAGGAAAAACGCGAACAATAACGATTTGATGAATTGGTCGGAGACGGCGAGGTTATCCATTTGAATATCGGTCGAAACGTTTTGATATGCTCAGCAAGGCGAACGTGCCCCATGACACTGAACGGGGCACTGGACAGGTGATGCGCCGTGCCTTGAACAGGTCGTTTGAGCCACGCGGGGCATCGCTGAATGAAGCCAAAAAATATAGCGGAAACGACCGCCGCAAACACTCGGAGGATTCTCAAAGGTGCGGCATGAGAAGCCGACGCGCGAGTCAGTCGCCTCCTGGCCAGCAGTCAGCTTTTTCGCATCGAACGCTTCGGAATAGGCCTACAGACTCGCCGCCCCAGAGCACGCATAATTGGCGCCCCATAAAACACCCATCCTCGCGTGCGCATCTCCCATGTCGACCTCATTCCGCTCGCCGTCTGACGACATTCAATCCTGGTATCGCGAGGCGGACGACGCGCGTCAGGCCGGTGATATCGCCACGGCGCAAGCCGCCGTTGAACGAATCCTCGAGCAAGATCCCGAGCGTGCCGGCGCCCTTTACTTGCGCGGACTGTTGGCGCTCGATTCGAACCAGTTCGAAGCCGCGCAAAGCTGGGTTGAACGCGCGATCGCGGTGCATCCCCATGCGGATTTCTACCTGACACTGTGCGTCGTTCAGATCAAGTTGAACGCGTATGCCGGTGCGCTGCAATCAGCGAGGGAAGGTCTTGCGCTGCAACCCGACTCGATCGCGCTGCGCTACTACGAGGCGGGCACGCTGTTCGTGCAGGGGTTCCTCGACGACGCAGCGCTCAGCTATCGCAAGTTGCTCGAACTCGTTCCCGATAACGTACAGGCGCTCACCAACCTGGGCGTGGTTGTCAAGAGTCTGGGCGCTCTGGACGAGGCCGAGCGACACCTACAGCACGCCATTGCCCTTGCGCCGGACTACCTCAGCGCTCGCGCCCATCTCGCGACGGTTCTGCTGGCTACGGGGCGTTATGAAGAAGCATGGCCCCGGTTCGAAGACCGCTGGGCCAATTTTGCGAATGCCGACGGAAGCCACGCTCCAGCGGCGCGGCCGCAGATCCCGCTGCCGCAATGGAAGGGGGAACGTCCAGAGTCGGTCATTCGCTCAGCAGATACCCCCACACGCGGAACGCGTCTGCTGGTTATCCCAGAGCAAGGTCACGGCGACAGCCTGCAGTTTGTCCGCTACCTGCCTCTCGCGCTCCAGCGTTTCTCGCAGGTAGGCTACGTCTGCCCGCCCGGCTTGCGTCGCCTCTACGAAGAGTCGCTGTGTTCGCGCTGGCCGGGCCTCGTCATGCTTGATGTAGGCATGCCGCGTTTCGATGAGTGGGACTGGTACTGTCCGATGATGTCGCTGCCCATGGCGTTCGGCACCCGCCTGGACAACATCCCGGCCGCGACGCCTTATCTCTTTGCCGATCCCACTCGCGCCGCCTCGTGGCGCGCAAAACTCGCCGCTTTGCCCGGCCCCGTGCTGCCCAAGGTCGGCGTGGTCTGGGCGGGCGGCCATTCAGGCATGATGGAAGACAAGATGCGTAGCCTGACGTCCGCGCAAATCGCGCCCTTGCTCGCGTTGCCGCACATCCGCTGGATCAGTTTGCAGAAGAGCGATGATCCGGCGAAGCGTCCGGACGCGCTGAGCCACCTGGGTTTGACAGACTGGACGGACGAAGTCGCGGACTTCGCAGATACCGCCGCGCTGATCGAGAACCTCGACCTGGTGATCTCCGTGGATACCTCGGTGGCGCACCTGGCGGCGGCCATGGGCAAGCCGGTCTGGCTGCTCAACCGCTTCGCCGGATGCTGGCGCTGGCTGCGCAACCGGGATGACAGCCCGTGGTATCCCACCGTGCGCCTCTTTACCCAGCAGCGACGGGGCGACTGGCAAGAGGTACTGACGCGCGTATCGGCGGCGCTGCTGCAGCGATTTGCGCCGTAGTGCCGTAGTGCCTTTAGTGCCGTGGAATAACCCCGCCGCTAAGCCGCCGCTTCCGCCTCATCCAGCGCCATCCTGAACCCCACCACCGAGGGATCTTCGGTGGGCGACACCGTGAAACCACACGCTCTCGCCAGCGCGATCATGGGCCCATTCTCACGCAGCGCTTCACCCACCAGCCAATGTGTGCCGCGCGAGCGGGCATACGCGATGATCTTCTCCATCAGCAGCGTGCCGAGGTGCCGTCCCTTCTGATCCGAGCGGATTGCCACCGCGAACTCCGCGGTCTCGTTATCGGGATCCGCCACTGCGCGCACCACGCCCAACGTCTGCGTGAAACCCTCCTCGGAAGGAACTGTCGCGATCAGCGCCATTTCCCGGTCGTAGTCGATCTGCGTCATGCGCGCGAGTTGCGAATGATCGAAGCTGCCCACCGCGCCGAAAAAGCGCAGACGCAGATCGTCGGGCGTCATGGCTTCGACAAAGTCATGATGAGCGGCTTCGTCCTCCGGACGAATGGGCCGCACCGTGATACGCAGGCCGTGCCAGTCGAGCGTCTCCTCGTAGCGGCGCGGATACGGCATGATGGCGAGCCGGCTGCGTTTGGCGCCGAGCCGGATATGCGGCGCAACGACAACGGTGTGCTCGCGGAACACCCGCAGCGCGAGTTTTAAGCCGACGATCTCGCGAACATCGCACACCGCTTGCGAGAGCGCCGTAAAAGCGGCCAGCACAGGCTCAGGCGCGGCGACCCGCGCATACGGCGAACGGGTCACCATGTCGCGCGCCAGCATGGGGTTAAGCGGCGGCAAACCGAAGACCCGCAGCGGCACGGAGACGCCATCCGCCGACGGCGTCGTGAAGCGGAACACGGGGCCGAAGTTGTCGTCGTCGTGCAGTTCCACGTCGATGTCGACGATCATGTCCTGGGTGGCCTCACCTGGCTCGACGCGCAGCCCGAAATGCGCGAGCAAATTCGCCGCGTGCGCGTCAGTGAGCGTGTCCTCGCCCGCCGCCAGGGCCGCGCGCGCTTGCGCCTGCGCAGCGTCGATCTCGGTGGGGATTTGCGCCGGCAGCCCCTCTGGCGTCTGCATCAGCAACTCGCGCCCCAGCCGGTAATCGACCAGACGGGCAAACGCTCGTGCCAGCCGCTGTGGCGTCGTATGGACTGGAATGCCCTGCGCATGCAATGCATCGCGAGTCGCCGCGTCCAAGCCGCCGAAGAAACACGCCAGCAGCCCACGATAGGCGAACCGTTGATTTGCGATCAGCGCCCGCGCGACCTCGCTCACCGGCGCGTTATGGGTCGACGCGTGGACCACAAACGCCGTGCCGGTCTCGCGATGTTGCGCGAGAATCTGCAAGGCCGTGCCGAAATGCTCGGCCTGCGCGTCGTCGCCAAGTAGCAGGGGGTTGCCTGCAACCGCGCGCGGCAACGCCTGGGTGACCGCCTCCGTGGTCTCAGCGGGCCACTGCGCCAGCGTGTCGCCCGCGGCAGCGAAGGCGTCACACGCCACCGTCGCGATCCCACGGTCGCTGGTGATCAACGTCGCTGTTGCCCCGGCCGCGACGCGGCCCACGCCGAGGGTTTCGATTTCGTCGAGCAGGTCGTCGAGCGAATCGACGCGCACCATGCCCGCGCGGCGGAAGGCCGCCGTGTAGAGTCCGTCGGAGGGATCGGCGCGGCCCGAGCGCAAAGCGAGGACCGGTTTGTTGCGCGCCGCCGCCCGCGCCGCCGACATGAACTTGCGAGCCGCGCGCACCGTATCGAGTTCGAGCAGGATGGCGCGCGTGCCGGGGTCGCTTGCCAGATAGTCGAGCACGTCGCCCGCATCCACATCCGCCTCGCCACCGAGCGCCACCACGTGCGAAAAGCCCAGACCACGCGCATACGCCCAGCCCAGCACGGCATTCGTCAGGGCATTCGACTGCGACACCCACGCCACTCCGCCCGCCTTCACCAGGCACGACGGCGCGCCCAGATGCGCCCGCAGCGCCGGCGACACCACGCCGAGGCTGCCCGGTCCCACGATACGCAGCAGATTCGGCCGCGCCGCCGAGAGCGTGTGCCGAAGCGCGAGACGGTCTTCGTCGCTATGCACTTCCCCGACGATGATGGCGGCCCGCGTGCCCAGACCGCCGAGTCTGTGGACGATGCTCGGCCAGGTCGCAGGGGGCGTGCAGAGCAGCGCCACCGTGGGGGCCTCGGGGAGGTCACCGACGTCCGCGACAACCGCGTGCCCGTCCAGCGAGTCGTATTTCGGGTTCACGGGCCAGAGCGGCCCGTCGAAGCCGCCGCCCAGCAGACTCGCCCACACCAGCGCGCCCGTGCTGCGCGGCCGTCGCGAGGCGCCGATCACAGCAACGGATTTCGGTCGAAACAGGGCATCGAGATTGCGAACGGTCACGGGGCACTCCGCGAGTCGAAAGGGGGCGCGTTTGGGACGAACGCGCGTTCCCCTCAGGATAGGCGATGTCGGCTGGTTGCGCGGCGGTCCAGGCCAACGGGTCAGCAAAACCGGGTGCTAAGGCCCGTTGTCTTGACTTGTTCGCCGGCAAGCGCCTTTTGTTGCTGGCACCCGCTCAAGACGCGGTCCGAAATGCGACAATCCGCGCCATGACGCGTGTTGAAGACGACGCGCGGTGACGCGGCATCGGTCGAGCCCCAAAGGCAGTAAGATGCGGCGAGGCGGCGGGCGGCCCTTCTGACGGGCCAGCACAGCCGCCTACAGCAGCACGATTGCCGCATGGCACTCTGGAGACGAGGCGCCCCGGCAATCGCAGAACGATGACAACCATTGCGGACGGCAGGACCGCGCCAGCCCGGCGCGCCCCCGGACGACCAGAAAAGACAGAAGGTGAAGTTATGCGGCGCTTGCCATCGCTGATTGCGTTGCGCTTCTTCGAAGAGACCGCTCGTCATTTGAGCTTCAACCGCGCGGCAAGTGCGCTGTGCGTGACGCAGGGCGCCGTGAGCCGGCAGATCAAGATCCTGGAGGAGTCGCTCGGCGCGAAACTCTTCGAGCGCGATCACAAGGGTATCCGGCTGACGGCGGCGGGGTTGCAATTGCTGCCGTGCGTGTCGGAGGCATTCGATACGATCGAGCGCGGCACGCGCCAGGTCACCACCGCCAAAGGGCGGCGGCGCCTTGTGCTGTCCGTGCCACCTACTTTCGCTACGCAATGGTTCTCGCCGCGGCTAGGCTCGCTGGCGGTGGAACTGCCTGATGTCGAATTGTCCATCCGCACCGAACCGACTGAGGATTGCCACTGCAACATCCGTTTCGGCCGCGAAGCGCTACCCGATGCGCATTCCGAATTGCTGATGATCGAGCGGCATACGCTGGTGGGTGCACCGCATCTTCTCGGGCGGCCGCTGGAGACGCTGCTCGAGCGCATGCCCGCACTCCACGTGCTGCATAACGAGACGCGGCTCGATCTGTGGCCAAACTGGCTCGCCACGGCAGGCATGCCGGCGCATTACGCGGAAAACGGCATCGAGTTCTCGAATCTGGAGCAGGCGATTCATGCGGCGCGTAAGGGCGCGGGATTGGCGGTGGTCGATCGGAACATGATCGTCGAGGAACTCGCGGATGGCAGCCTGGCGCGGATCTCAGAAATTGAAGTCAGCGGACCGTACGGTTACTGGCTCGACGTGGCGCAACGCCACGGGGCGCTTGAGCATGTGCAGGCGTTTGCCAGCTGGATGCGGGAAGAGGTTTTGAAGATGGGGTGAGGGGGCCACATTGATAGCCTGTGGAGCCGATGTGGCAATTGAGCGATGCGTAAAAGGCCGCAACCACTCGATGCTCTATACTTTCGCTGCCAGTGAGATACCGGTAGTGGGTCTGGCAGTCTCATTCATCCTCGGGACTCGCAGAACCCTGCCTAAGGAAGCCGAATCATGACCCAACAAAAGCCTCATAGTCCAGCCGCGGTGGAAGTCCCCGTCAGCGATCAACTGATCGACGGCATTCTCGAGAAAGCGGTGCAGGTGGCACAGCGAAATGTCGAGCGGTTTGCCAAGCTCGCCACACTTGCGCGGGCCATTGAGCAATGCAATTCGTCTCCGGCCACGCGTGCGAAACTGCTCTTCACGTTCGACGAAATTGCCAGCAATGCTGAGTCAGATGCGAAACTCGACGCAGAGTTGTTCGAAGGCTTGCGAAACGGGCAAGTCTTGAAACAGGAATTACGTCGCGAGCACGGGCAACGCGCTGAGTCGTTTCCTGATGTATCGATTGCCGCGCTACCTACGACGACAAAGCACTGACCCGTTTGGCCGATGCGGTCTTGCTCGATATGGCCGCGCGCGCACGTTTGCCAGGCTTGCCCGCAGGCTCGTCTTCCGGTACGGAAGCGAGCGTGGCCGCGAACATATTCGCATCGCCTCGCGCGTGGCCCGCGTACTCATCACTCAGACGAGCCATGACAGCGGCAACCTTGCGGTGATCAGCCGTTCCGGCCGGGTCTGTTTCAACCGCCTTCGTCAACAGTCTCGCCAACGCGCGCAAATCGGCAAACTGATCCGCACAGCGCTTGCTGGCTTCTACGGCGGTGCGTCCGATGCGCATGACCTGGGGATGCACGGAGGAAATAATAGGTTCGTTCATGGCGCGACTCCCAACTGGTACTCGAAATCGCCCGACACTCGATAACAGATGGGTGAGCGGGCACGTAACGAGGTTGGAAGACCGGGACAGTAGCAAACCGGCGAGCCTCGCGGCTCCCTCGCCACGGCCCGCCCATTGAAAATACGCGCGCAGAGGCAGACACACGAATCTGCTTGCGCAGACGGTGTGGTTACTGTCATCAGGCTTCCAAACCCGACCGTCGCTGTTTCGACGGTAGTCCTAATTATAAAGAACGGATCGTGCTTCGGGTAGTCCGTGTGAGCGGACTATGCCAATCGGTCTACCAGTAACGATAACGGCCCATATAAGGGCCGTTAACTTTCTTTCTCCAACGCGTCACAGCAACGGTGCCGTCTACATTGCCTTCTTGAACGGCGCGCCCGAATGTTCGCGCAATTCATTGAACACGATCCTAGGCCACGCCTTCTGCGCGACTTCAATTTCGGAAACGTGCGAGGCCAGATAAGTCGGCGCATTCGACGCATCGAACGCGATCCGCGCCGAATACGCGTCAGTGAAGCGACGCAATTCAGCCGCGTCGTCGCAGGTCACCCAGCGCGACATCCGATAGCGCGCCGGCGCCATCCGCACGTCCACCTTGTACTCGGTGGACAGCCGGTGCGACACCACTTCGAACTGCAGTTGCCCCACGGCGCCGAGAATCATCAGGCCACCGACCACCGGCCGAAACACCTGAATCGCACCTTCTTCGCCGAGTTGCTTGAGCGCTTCGCCAAGCTGCTTGGCGCGCATCGGGTCCACGACTTCGACCGTCTGAAAAATTTCCGGCGCAAAGAACGGCAAGCCCACAAACTGCAGCGTCTCGCCTTCGGTCAGCGTATCGCCAAGGCTCAACGTGCCGTGATTCGGAATACCGATGATATCGCCCGGATACGCCTCGCTCACCGTCTCGCGGCGTTGCGACAGGAACGTCACGACGTTATTGGCGCGGAACGTCTTGTTCGAGCGCGTCACCTTCAACGCCATACCGCGCTCGAAATGCCCCGAGCACACGCGAATGAACGCCACGCGGTCGCGGTGCGCCAGATCCATGTTGGCCTGCACCTTGAACACCACGCCCGTGAACTTCGGTTCATCCGGCTCCACGGACCGCTGGACCGCCATACGCGCCGATGGCGGCGGCGCCAGATCGACCAGCGCGTCGAGAATTTCCTTCACACCGAAGTTGTTGATAGCCGAGCCGAACAGCACCGGCGATTGCTGACCGGCGAGGAATTGCTCGCGGTCGAAATCAGGCGACGCGCCGGTGATCAGATCGATCTCTTCTTTCGCCTTGACCCAGCTATGGCCGAAGCGGCGTTCGCCCTCCTCGTCGCTGAGCGCATGCAGCGTTTCGACCTCGCCGCCCGCTTTATCCTGCCCGGCGCGGAACAGGCGGACCTGGTCGCGCTGGAGGTCGTAGACACCCTGGAATTCCTTGCCCATGCCGATCGGCCAGGTGAACGGCACCGCCGCCACACCCAGATGCTGTTCGATCTCGTCGAGCAGTTCGAGCGGCTCGCGCACTTCGCGGTCGAGCTTGTTGATGAAGGTGACGATCGGCGTCTTGCGGCTGCGGCAGACCTCGAGCAGTTTCAGCGTCTGCGCTTCGACGCCGTTGGCGCCGTCGATCACCATCACGGCGGCGTCGACCGCCGTCAGCACACGATAGGTGTCTTCGGAGAAGTCTTCGTGGCCCGGCGTGTCGAGCAGATTGATGACGGCGTCGCCGTACTCGAACTGCATGACCGAGCTGGCCACCGAAATGCCCCGTTGCTTTTCGATCTCCATCCAGTCCGAGGTCGCGTAGCGATTGCTCTTGCGGCCCTTCACGGTACCGGCGATCTGGATCGCGCCCGAGAACAGCAGCAGCTTTTCAGTGAGCGTGGTCTTGCCCGCGTCCGGGTGGGAAATGACCGCGAACGTGCGGCGGCGTTTGAGTTCGGAGACTGACATCGGATCGGGCGGTCACGGATAAAGGTTCGGGCGGTCTTCAGGAGCTTGTGGCTCCTGCTCCCGTCACGTCTGGCGCGGCGGGCGGCGGCGAGCTGCAGAGGTCAGGTCCGGAAACCCGCCTGGCAAAGCAAACGCGCCGCTTCGCAAGCCGGTTGCGAACGAACGTTTTCAAAAAACGGGATTGGCCGGCGCAGAACAGCGCAGGGAACGAATGATACACGTCATGGGGACGGACGGAGGGAAATGGGGTTTGGGGGGAAGATACAGCGGGGACTTTAACGTCGCCCGCCAACGCACCAAAACCCAGAAGCCGACCGCCCCGACCGTATCACTGATACGACATCGTGAACGTGGCCAGACCATTCACTGTTCCGGCACTCAACTTGCCTTCCGTCCGGACGTACCGCGCGGTAAGCGGAATATTCATTGGGCCGCCCGCTGCCGTGCCCACCAACCATTGATTTGTGCTGCCCTGCGCCGACGAGTCAGGCCCGTAAGCAATCGGTCCCGACTTATTGAGGATCTGCAAACCGACGCCGGTCGCAGTCGAACCTGGCGCCAGATTCAGGGTCGTCGATCGATTGGAGATATCCACCGCATCAGTTAGTGTCATGCTTACCAGTGTGCCAGCGGAACAGTAAATCCCCAGGTTCAATGGCGTGCTGCCAGCAGTCGCACCTATGCTCGTCAAAGCCGTCACCGAAATCGCCGGCATGGGCACTTGAACCGCGGTCGTCGTCACGTTACACGTCGGTCCGTTGATCGCTGTGCCAACCGTGACGTTCTGGGTTTGCACCACGGTATCAACGCAACTTCCCGAAAATGTCACGGTCATGCTAGGGATTGTGACGAGCACGCCAGCGCCGACCGGGCCTGTAACCACCAGACGGGCTAGGGTGTAATGGGCACTACCACCCGCTGGAGACGACAGCGTCTGGGTAAGCGGCGCTGTCGACCATGAACCGTTCCATCCGCTGGTGATCATCCATTGCACTCCGATGCCGGGCACATTCGTCTGGTAGACATTCGGACTCCCGGGAACCAGTGTACCGTTCACCGTAACGGCTTTTTGAACCATACAATTCGCGCCTGTGGCACTTATCCCCACAACCTGTGACACATCCGCTACCAACGAATTAACCGTCGCATTCGACGCCACGGAGACCGTTGACGGAAAAACCAGGTCTGGAAGGACTGCCGCGCCGGTACCCAAGTGCACGTTGCCGGCTAGCGCCCCCATCGACGCGAACATCAACGCGAGGGCGCCAAGCGCCCGTGCCTTGCGCATGGCAAAGCCGATCGCAAGTTCTGCAATGTGCAACAACACCAGGTTAGAAACTTCTATCTCGTCGTTCATCTCGATTTTTCCCACTATCAGTTTGCGTTGTGAGTGGCCAATGGGGCGTTCGGCCGAATTCCGTCAGCCGACACGTCAGGCATATAACAGAGAAACTGGAATGCGTCGGGCGCAATTGTTTTTACCGTCGAACCCACAGTGGCATTTACGGGGACCGAAATCGTACCCGCGTTCAGTACCATGTTTAGTGGACCGGGGTCACAGCTTAGGTTTGCGTGCGCAGAGAAAGAAAGCGGCCCCACGAACAACACGAATGCCAGGCGCGCAATGAAACGCATCAGCGAAGAGCCCGATTGGCCCTTGCAAATCGGGTCAATGTTTTGGCCTTGACCAGTCAACTCACAGCGGAATATCCGATTCAACATCATGTCCACCTATTTAATTGAAGCTACATGTTCGCCGCCCACGCAATGCCCTTCAAACAATTGATAAGCCGCCGTGGCCTTCCCGTTCTGCTTCGGCAACACATAATCAATCCGGCACTGCTCAGATCCAGCCTCACCCCACTTCACAAACAGCGAGCCCTTATCTTCAAGCCCGCGCGCAAAGATCCGGCTGTCCTGCGCGACCACGCCCACCGTGCGCCCGTTCGCGTCCACCACATCCACGCCAAACGGCAGCGCGTTATCACCAAGCTGCGGCGCACGAATCAACGCTGCACGACCGCTGACTGTCTTGTACTTCAGCATCACCACCGAACCCAGCCGCGGCGCAGCCTGCTCTGAAGTCGATTCAAACTCGACGTCCGTAGAAGTCCCCTTCGGATCGATATCCACGGTGTTCATGCCATAAGGTGTCAAATACGGCACTACCGCGTAACCATGGCTATTCACCTTCACGCCTGGCGAGCTCGACACGCTCGCCCCTTCCGCGCCCTGCGCATCGTAAGCGGCTCGTCCTCACCGTCGTAGACGGTTGCTGCGATACACAGCAAAGTGATGTCCATCATTTTCGATTTGATGGACACCACTTTGTCAGAGTCTCCAGAGAAGAAGCATGGAAGTCGAGCAGGCCGTCCGAATTACCCACGGGAGCTTCGGGACCGGCTGGCGGCAGCAGCGTGTGAGCCGGGCGTCTCGGTCGCGAGACTGGCCCGTGAGAATGGCATCAACGCGAACATGCTGTACACCTGGCGGCGGCGATATCTCGCCGAGCAGCAAGCTCCGTCTACCAGCCTCCTCCCGGTCGTACTGCTGAGTGACGCGCTGACGCAGGTCGTTGCGTCATCTTCGGGGGTTCCGCAAGCGCCAGATATGAAGCCGGCGTCTCCTGGGGGCACGATCGAGATCCGCATCGGCCGTGCGATGGTTAAGGTAGACGGCCTGGTCGACGCTGACATGCTGCGTACCGTGCTGGGCAGTCTGCGATCATGATCTCTCTGCCGGTTGGTACGCGCATCTGGATCGCTGCAGGCGTGACCGATATGCGATGTGGGTTCCAGGGACTGGCCGCAAAGGTACAAACGGCGCTTGAAGAGAATCCGCTGGGAGGCAACGTCTACATCTTCCGGGGCCGCCGGGGCGACCTCGTAAAAATCCTCTGGGCAACGGAGGACGGAATCTGGCTTCTCGCGAAGCGGCTTGAGCGGGGCCGTTTTATCTGGCCCCAGGCCGACGGCGGGAAGGTCCATCTGAGTTCAGCACAACTGTCAATGCTTCTCGAGGGCATCGATTGGCGACAGCCCCGTCGTACCGCCGCGTTATCGATGTTGTAAACCGCGCCGCGGACTCGTAAACTACGGCGTATGTCGAACGGCGCCGATCTTCCAGACGATGTCGAATTGTTGAAGGCCTTGCTGGTCGAGGCCCGTAGTCTGCTTGCTGAACGCGATGTCGAGATCGAGCAGCTTAAGGCGCAGATCGACAAACTTCGACGCATGCAGTTCGGCCGCAAGTCCGAACAGTTGCAGCGGCAGATCGAGACCCTCGAGACCCAACTCGAGGATCTGGCCGCCGGACGCGGCGTTGCAGACGTGGAGCGAGCGCAAGCTCGAGGCGCAAACGCTTCCTCCTCCAATGCAACGATGGACGAAGCGGCTTCGAGGCAAGCGCTGGCTGCGCACCTCGCGCGTGTGGATCATGTGCTCGAGCCCGAATCGAGTTGCCCGGACTGCGGTCAACAGATGCAGGTGCTCGGTGAGGACGTGTCCGAGCAACTCGCCCGGGTCGCAGCGGCGTTCAAAGTCGTTCGCACGATCCGGCGCAAATTCGTTTGCCCATGCTGCAGCACCATCAGGCAGCCACCCATGCCCGGCCTTCCGATCGAGCGGAGCATCGCCCATCCAAGCTTGCTGGCGGATATCCTCGTTTCGAAATACGCAGACCACCAGCCGTTGTATCGGCAATCGGCGATCGCGGCGCGCGACGGCGTGACGCTCGACCGGGCCAGCATGGGTCGCTGGGTCGGCCAATGCGAAGCGTTGTGCGCGCCGCTGATTGAGGCGCTGCGCCGCTATACGGTGTCGGCCGCCAAGCTGCATGCGGACGACACACCGATCCCGGTGCTCTCACCGGGCAACAGGAAGACCCGCACCGGTCGGCTATGGGTCTATGTGCGCGACGATCGTCGCTCGGGGTCGACGCAACCCGCTGCGGTATGGTTCGCATACTCGCCGAACAGACAGGGCATCCACCCTCAGACTCATCTCGCCGGCTTCAGGGGGACCCTGCAAGCGGACGCTTACGCGGGCTTCGATGAGCTGTTCCTGGGTGGCTCTGTACTGGAAGCGGCATGTCATGCTCACGCGAGGAGAAAGTTCTACGACATCCACGTGCGCACGCCGTCCGACACGACGCAAAAAGCGCTTGAATACATTGGCGCGCTATACGACATCGAGGCCTCCATTCGCGGCAAGCCTGCGGCCGAACGGCTACAAATACGGCAGGAGAAAGCCAGGCCACTGCTTCAAATCTATGAAGCGTGGCTCAAGGCCAGGCTCGAAACATTGTCGTCGAAGTCCGACACTGCCAAGGCGATCAACTACTCGCTTAACCAGTGGCGCGCCCTGACGCTATATTGCGAAGACGGCACGCTCGAGATCGACAATAACATCGCGGAAAACGCGTTGCGTTGTGTAAGCCTGGGTCGGAAGAATTTCCTGTTTGCCGGTTCCGACAGCGGTGGTGAACGTGCTGCTGCGATGTACTCATTGATTGGCACGTGCGCCCTCAACGACATTGATCCGCGCGCTTACCTGAACTATGTGCTAGCTCACATCGCTGACCATAAAATCAATCGCATCGACGAGCTTCTGCCGTGGCGCGTGGCCGACAAGCTGCACACGCCAGCCAGTCCGCCGACACCCGCTACCTGACAGTCCAAGTCCGGATCACCATCATGCCTCACGTGCACGCGCGTGGACGAACGGCCCACGTGAGCCGCTTACTGCGCATCGACGACGCCGAACGTATCGCCCACCGTCTGCGAGAACGTCACACCGCCCGGATGCGCGACCACGGACCCGCTAATGCCAGCCGACACCTGGTTCGAACCGGAACCCGCGCTGGCCGACGCCGTCATCTGCGCATATGGCGCGCGATACACGCCGCTCACACCCGCGTTCGAAGCACTACCCGTGCTGGCGGCGTTATAAGTGCCGTAAGCGTTGTACGAGTACTGGTTGCTATCGCCCAGCGATCCGCTCAGGTTGGCTTGCATATTCGCAGCGCCGGCGGTGCTGGACAGATTGGTCGACAGCAAAGGTGCATGCTGGTTGTGGCCGAGCGGAATCGTCGCGCTAACCATGAACTGGTCCGACATATCGCCGTCCGAGTTGCGCGTGCGCCCCGCTGTGACGCTGTAGGTGCCGAACTTGAAACTGTTGGTGTAGCCGGCCTGGTAGAACGTGTCGCTGCCACTACGGTTCCAGTACTGTTGCGACGATGCGCTCAGGAACACCGTGCCGTGATCCTTGAAGTTCTGATTCACCGTCAGTTGCAGCCGGTTACGCTGGCGATACACCGAGTTGATGTCGCCGGCATGCATCGCCTCGTCGCGCACAGATGCCGCGTCGGACAGACTCAGGAAACCGGCGGTCGAGTAACGGTAAGCGGCTACCGAGATGTTGGTATCGGTCGGGTCGATGAACTTGCTATAGCCAATGCGCAAGCTGGTGCCGCGCATCGACTCCTGCCCGGGTACTTGCGTCTGTGCGCCGGTCACGTCGGCGGAAAATGCGCCGTACTTCGTGTTGAGCGCAGCGCCGATATCCGCCGCCACATAGCCGTTCGCCGCCACGCCGCCGCCGTAAGCCGTCACCGTGTTGGTGAGGCCGCGTTGCAGCGTGAACTGCGCGAAGGCCGGTTTCGTTTGGAGGGAATCGTCGCGCAACTGCCCCGCCGTCACCGAAAAACGCGTGGTACCGGGGCGCAGCGATTGTGCGACCGAAGCGTAGGGCACCGTAAAGTTTTCGGTGCGGCCGTCGGCTTCGGTCACCGTCACGTCGAGGTTGCCGCCGTATCCCGTGGCATACAGGTCCTTGATTTCGAACGGGCCTGGAGACACGTTCGTTTCATAGATCACCTGACCGTTTTGCCGGATCGTCACCCGCGCGTTCGATTGCGCAGTGCCCCGCACAACCGGCGCGTAACCGCGCAACGATTCGGGCAGCATGCGGTCGTCGGTGGCGATCTGCACACCACGGAACGCCACGCTGTCGAACACGTCGCCCGTGGTGTTGGCGTCACCCAGGGTCACCTGCGACTTGAGTTTGGTCACATCGTGCTTAGTTTACATTTGACTAAAATGTAAACATGTTGTGATAGCTTCCGTTTTACTGAAACGGAAACAACCTGTGATGGTTTGCGTTTTAGAACACTCCGCCATAACCAGGCACAGACATTCACCCCAGACCTAATGCCGCGGGCCGGTGAGGCATGTCTCAACAAAGGTAGCCTTGGGACGGGCAAGCACGGCACACGAGCACGCGAGGCAACACGCAACAATCGCGAGCGGCGTAATCAAGCGGATTCACTAAGTCTCAAGCTATCCAATCCCGCAGCCGGCATCGGCTTCCTCGCCGAAGCAGCCGGAACCCTTCACTCATGCAAAGCGCAGCCGTCCGCCTAGAGCACGGTTTGCCGGCGACACCAAGCGCAGCGTCGACGGCTGACTATTAGCGCCACACAATTATCGGCTGCGGGAATGGACGGCACGCCGCACAAATCCTACGCGTCGGATTTGAACTCCTTCCATTGTGCACGGGGCAGGCCGGCAAAGCCGGCGCGTCAGACGTTCGAGTTTGTGACACTGGAACCGCCCGGAGGGCGGCTGTCCACGCCCTCGTGGTGTGGGCAGCAGAGTTGTGCAACCGGGATACCGCCCCATAGATTCTTTTTGTCTTATTTCAGAGCTTTTACAACTTTACGCCGTGGCTTCTGAGCCGGGTCCCTTTCTGCCTTCGCCTTAGGTCCCGATTTCAAGGGCTTGGGCGACTCATCGTGTACCGTCAGCAAGCTGGCTTCGTCAATCCCCAGCGCTTCCGCCAAGGCAACGAGGCTATCGAGCCGCACGTTCGCGAGTCCACGCTCGATTTGACTGAGCGCCGTCCGATGCAAACCGGCACGGCCCGCGAGTTCGTCTTGGGACATGCTTTGCCTGCCACGGAACAATTTCAGATTGTTCGCGACTCGTTCTCGGATTGACGCTTGGCGCGCAATTGTATGTTCTGCCATATGGGCCAGGAGCATCACTCATTGCAGTGTGAAAATCTACAGTTTGTAAACTGACAGTCTTTAAACTGGCAGTCTTTACACTACATAACTTTGGCTTTAGACTCTGCTTAACTTGACATTTGGAGCGCTGTGCAACGCTGTGAGGAATACGGCCGGCTTGTCCGGCTGGGAGAAGCGTCATGTAAGGGTAAACGCAACAGATACTGGTATAGCCAGAAAAGGCATAGTCGCTGCCGTTCGGCGCTATACGCATAGCTCGCCCATCACATCTAACCTAGAAATCCGAATCGGTTTGCAAGCGGTGTTTGCGCCTCGGATACAAGACGAAGGTCATTCCGGTGAACGAACGTCACACAGGGAGTCGCGCGAAGGAACTCGACAGTCGGCCAGTTAGCCCGGAACTGCGTCCTGCGCTTGCTACTGATAAGCAACAGCAGTTGTTCTCGCGTTATCCGTTGTTTTTCCGCGCAGTACGCTACCCGGAGGCATACCCGTCGAACCTTGCGTTTTTTGGTATCCAATGCGGTCTTGGGTGGTATCCGCTTATCGAAGCAGCTGCGCAAGAGATAGAGGCGGAGCTTCGCTCAATGTGGTGCGACCAAGCTCCGAGTATCGAGAACATGGCATCGCTGGACTACCACCTGCTGAGGGACGAGAGTGCCGTGTTTCCGGTCATTCCATTTTGCGTTGACATTCGCGAAACAGAAGGAAAACTAAGGATGCCGATACTCACTGGTTACTTATGCGATGAGGAAGCGTGGCCTCGCATTGTTGAGTCTGCACAAAAAGCGATGCGCCTAGCCCGTGGGGTCTGCGAGCGTTGCGGAAGGCCAGGGACGCTAAGGGAAATCTACTGGCATCACGTCTACTGCGATGAATGCCTTGCGCCCTTGAACTTCGAGAATCCCGTGCAGCCCGTAGAGACATGACGAAGGCGAACGGAGGTGCCATAGGCAATGCTCGACTGCACTGTGCGTACTTATGAGATTGGCTCAATTTTTTGGCTGGAGGCAGGTAATGCCGTCGACATTGACCACGCGTGCTCCAACATGAAGTGGCTAACCCGATTCGCTTCGTCGCAGAAGAATATCGATTGTGTTGCGACATGGCTCGGCGGGGCCATCGCGTTACTCGGCGTGGTCCTCGTTCTTGTGATGCTGGTCCCCAGTTTTTTCAGATGAACACAACCGCCGTGATTCTGACGATTTGCAGAGGAAGAAATGGTAGGAACTTTGCTCTGGCGCGCTATCCAAGCACCCTCCTGCGCGGTAACGACGAGCGACACGGCATCCGAATCAACCGAGACAAGAGATGAAGCTGCTCAACCCTCTTTCAGAATGGCTCCTCCCCGCTTCGCCTCACCACAGAAGAAGTTGCCCGAGTCGCGATTTGGCTAGCCGGGACCGGTTCAGTCTTTGCATTGTGTCCGCTGTCGCATTCGTCGTCTACACACTACTCCGATGAGAGGCACATGAACGTCATGGAAGCAGCCAGGTTCCTTTTCGTAAGTCGTCCGCACGTGCGGGTACTCCTTGAGCGTGGCGCTCTAACCGGCGCTCCCACTGAGAACAGCGACTACGAAATCGACGACGCTTCAGTTGCGAAATATGCCGCGGATAGGAGGCTCGCTGCCAGAGAGTATTTCGATTCGCAATCTGAAGATAGCGACCCTCTTGGTCTGTAGAGCTCTTCGCAAGCTTCCGGCATATTCATCGCGCATCGGCGGTCGCGTCAAAGGCTTCATCCAATCGAACAGGACCGCGCGCGGTGTGTTGTAAAAGCAGTCCATACCGCCACCGAGGAAAGTCATGAAATGGCTGTTTCGCTTCGCTGAGTCACAGAAGAATGTCGATTTCGTGGTCGAGTGGGTCGGCCGGATAGCTCTCGTGCTCGGACTGATAGTTGGCTTCATTTTTGTGGTCTCAATCATCCGGAAATGACTTTCGTCACTTGCGGCGCACGGGTGATTTCTACCAAGGAGTTCAGATGACAGCCTATGACGAGGATGTAAGCGCGTGGGCATTTGAACAAGCCCGATTTCTGCGGGAACGTCGTTTCGACCGGCTGGACACCGAGCACGTTGCCGACGAGATTGACGATGTCGCTAAGGCGGAACTGCGTGAGTTCACTAAACAGGTGTCGGTTCTGCTTGCCTATTTGCTTGTGTGGCACTACTTGCCAGATGAGCGCACTGGCAGTCGTTCGGCAATGATTGAGGCTCGACGGTTAGGAGTTGCCGAAATTCTGGACGACTCTCCGAGTCTGCGTGCGCGGATTGATGAGCCCCGAACGTTCCAGTTTATATGGGCAGACGCACTCGCTCAGGCGACGACTGAAAACGAACACGATTCGTTCCCATCGGAATGTCCTTGGGCAATCAACGATGTTCTTTCCGAGAGCTGGTTGCCAGCCAACGCCTCGAAGCTTCTCCACGTGGACCTGAGGGTCCTGGCGTTCAACATGGACGCTACGTATATACGCGTTGGCGGAAAAAGTGGTGCTCGCATCCGCTACCACCGAATTAATGTTGGGCGACCCACCAAATGCCTTAACGATAAAGCGGGGGCGATAATTTCGCGTATGGCACTGATGATTTGCATGCTCGCGCCCGATGTGGTGGATACGATTCTCACCATACCATCTGGGACGCTCGGACGTTTGGTCAAAGCGAAGGTCCGTCGCGCACGAGCACCGAAACACACCCGAGGATTGGTCAAGCGTCGTCCGGCAAGTACTGTCTTTTGTATCTGGGACAATCAGCGCTGATGGGCCAATCCGCTCCAATACAGAATATCAACTCATCGTGAAACTTGCGATATCGACGAAGGAGGCGAAGTGACCCAAGTCTTTGCATGGGGCTATGTGGGGTGGATGACGCAGCGGGCCTCGGGATATTCGTTGTCGGGATACATCGACGGCCGGGAATTTGACATTATCACGGACCTGCCGCAAGAGGCCGAGAGGGCATTCGCTCGCGCAGCACGCTCGGCGTGGTTGCACCGCAAAGTTCGGGCCCTCCGGGGCTTACCCGCTCGGGAGTCTCCGCCAATCAACTCCCTAGATACCTACCGTGAACTCTCTCTCAAAACGATTGTAGCGGCGGTCGTCACCGCGTTATGGAACCGCGTGTTCCGGTGACCGACTAAAAATCAATCAGATGAAAGTCGAAAATTCACGCGTGCGCGACCGCGTCACGCTCAGCCCCCGGGTAACTGCCAGCGCATGATTGAATCGCGCATCGAGTTCACCTTCTGTGCAAACCAGTTTATCGAGGCGGTTGAGCAGTCTCTCCGCCAACGTGCCGGAAGTTCTTGGACCTTGAGACGTTTGAGTTCGACGCAGAACGGGCGTCACGCGCGTCCTTGCTAATAGTCTCGAACTGGGCAGCAAAATCGGGATGCCGTTCATTCAGCCAGCGAGACACGTGCTCATTGTTCACAAGCGTTGCCACGTACGCAACAGAGACCGTGAGATGTAGGTGCTCTATACCGTATCTCTCATCAGTTTGAGCCACCGTGGCTTGGAGCGTAGCCAGTTCCCGTTCGAGTTTGGCGAGCTGCGTCATGACCTCGTTTTCCGATTTCTTTCGTGTGCCTTGATTCTCTTCGAGTTGCTCCGGCGGAGTCGCTGCCACAATGGCACGCGCGAAAGCCGAAGTGAAATTTCCCTGACCGCACATAAGCTCCACTGCTTGCAACTGCCGCAGCGGCCTCATTCGCTTCAATGTATTGAAAGTCGTCGCTGGACAGGCTTTGTCTGCCAGCAGGGTCGCCGCCTCGCGACATATCCCGTCCAGCAGTTCCGCCCGGCGCTTGACAGTACCGATGTCGATTCCCAGTACCAGGGCAATCCGCTCCCTTGGAACGCCACGTTCGATTGCTTTGGCAATCATGCGTGCGTCCTGTGCCGGTGTCAGCCGGCTTATATGCTTGTTGTACGTGTACGCCTCATCATCGGTCGCGACAAGACACAAGACCTCTGTGGAACTCAGGCGACGAACAGCTTCCACCCGCAACCGACCATCGAGAATCCGGAACTTGCTTTCGTCATCTGCGATGCGCGCCACAATCACTGGTTCGACAAGACCAACAGTAGAGATGGAAGCCAGAATCTGCAGGAACTTCTTGCTCGATATGACATTGTGAGGCAGCGGCCGTGATGAAACCAACGCATCCAGCTGTAGCATTATCGGCTGGCGCTCAAATGCGGCCCTGAGGGGCTGTCCTGTTAACTGGACCATGGTTGTGCCTCCGCCCTTATTCGCTGGTCGAGCACGCGAGGAAGTGTCGTGAGTCCCTCCCGTTCGAGAAGGCCGATGAAGCCTTCTTCGCGCATCAACTGACGCAGGGCATGAACGATGAACAGCAACTGCGCGTGAGTCACCTCGACTTTCTTTGCAAGCACCCTTTGCCTGTCACTTTCCCGCACATACAGACGACGTAGCTGCTCCGGAGCCAGTTCACGGGCCCGAGGAGCGCCGGGTCCCTTAAAAGCAGGCAGCAACTTTCCTCCTGACCTGCTGCGACGGACAAGCAGCTTACGGACGACGGAAAGCTGTCGCCCTTTCAACGTGCCGTCTTCGTAAGCATCAACCAGTGCAGATTGCACCTCTGTGTCATCGGTGCGCGCGATTTGCATGGCGATAGCTATGGGGATGCTCCCGGACTCAACGGCTGTTATAAGCCGCTCTTCCCCACGGTCAAGGAGAAACATCAGGCTTCCCATATATGCGACAGACAAGCCTACCTTGTCTGCAATGAGATTGTCCGTGTACCCGAACGTACTGAGGCTTTGAATGTCCTTAAGTAATTCCATGGTGGAATGGTTCCGTCTCGCGATATTTTCGACGAGGCTTTTAACGAGACACTCATCTTCAGCGCTGTCGATGACGTGCGCGGGAATGGTGTCATGGCCGAGAGCCTGAACAGCCTCGAGTCGTCCCTGACCGCAAACCAGGTCAAACACAGCCGTATCGCCGGAGCACGCCCGATGGCTTACGGTTATCGGCTTCTTCAATCCCACCGCCGCGATGCTGTCGACCAGTGCCTGCTTTTGACGCCTGCTGCGGGTCCGGGGATTAAGCACTCGAATCTGGCGAATCTGGATATCTGAGATTGGAATGAGGGGATTGGCTTCCATCGAGTGCCTCCATGCGAGTCCGCGCTGTCAGTTCAAACAGAATCCTCTCATCGGAAAACCGGAACATTTCGAAAGGTTCGCTACTGCCGCTGCGGATTGACAGCGAGAAATCGTAACCGGGCACCAAACTGCCTCGGGGAAAAATATAAAAATCGATTGGAGTCTCAAACGCGGAGTCCAACCTCAAGACGACCAAAAGGTCGGGCGACGAGTAGGTTGGCCAGCGCACTCTCCAGCGCGGGCCACGGCGGTCATAGTGAAGAATCGGGCGCACAGCGAATCTGATAACCAGTTCATCATCTACCCGAATGGTAGTTTCGTCCGCGGAAATGTCCACGCGATGGCCAAGAGCCGTAAGTGCAGAGGTAGTCTTTCCAATGCACTCCTGCTGGGCGGCTCGTGACGCCCGAAAGACTTCAGGTCCTCCCATGTGATAGCTTGGCTCGTATCCGACTAGTGCGTACGCGTTCTTGATGCAGCCGAATCGTACGGAGTAGGTCTTTCCTGCTGGTAGTGTCCGGGCATTGTCGATTTCCTTGACGCTGACAACGTCCGCAGAGCGCACGAAGTCACCCAGTCTTTTCAGAATCTCGTCGTCGCTGAGGTTTTGTGTTCGGTTCGTCCGGATTCTCTCAGCTGCATCGAACGTCGCGTGGTCAACGACAGGAGGAAACGCGCCCTCTGAACGAGCCCACTCGGATGGGGGATTCCTATGCCAGTTGGCATCGAGCTTCTTGGATGTCCTAGCGTAGAGATTGGTCCCGGCATATTTTTCGCCGCTCAGAATGCCGGTAATGTTCTGTGGATTCCACGGTCGACCATATGCATTGCACATCCCGAACGCGTTTAGCCTGTCCGCAATCCGTCTGCACCCAACTCCCTGACTAACGTACCAATCATAGATGCGACGAACGAGCGCCACTTCGCGTTCGTCACCGGGCGTCACGATTACTCTGTCTGTCTGGATGCTTTTGTGCTCCCGATGACGCAGAGGACCTTTGATATTCCCGTCCGAGTCAACCAGTACGCGTTGCAGGCCATATCCTGGAGCCGCACCTTGCCAAAAACCTCGCTCAGCAAGTTTGTACTGGCCGATGAAAACCTTTTGGGATAGCTCACGACTGTATTCCCCGGCCATCGCACGCTTGAGCGTTTTCATCAACGTCGCCACAGCGCCGCCGTCGTGTGAGAAGATTTCTGCGCAATACACCACCTGTACGCCGGCCTGCCGGCACAGGTATTCGTAGTGGGCGCTCTCATCGACGTCCTGAAAGCGGCCCCAACGACTGACGTCGTACACAAGCACCAGGCTGAAGGCATGTGTAGGAGCCTGTGCATCCTGAAGTAGCTGGAGCAGACCAGGTCTGCCTTTGAGTGTCACACCGCTTTTTCCTGCGTCTTCATAGGTAGCGATGATGGATATTCCCTGCATTGCGGCGAACTCAGCGATGGCCAGCTTCTGGTTTTCGGTTGAGTACTGCTGGTAGTCCGTGGACATCCGCACATACTGCGCTGCGAGCCTGCCAGCAAGGGAGGTCAATATTCCATCCGCTTGCGGCATTTCCGTCTCCCGTCTGGCGCGGTAATTAGTGATAGCTCGATGTTCGCCCAAGTCAAGGACGATAGATGTCAGCGCCCCAGCGTTTCAGTTAGGGTCCCAACCGCGTGGCCCACCGGTGCTCCAAGTGAACTAGAAAAGAGAATTCACGCGTCGGTTATGCCCCTAATGTGCCTGCCGCGTATGTGGTTACAGACATGAAGTTGAGCTCGGCTGGACGGTTGAGAGCGTGCGGAGTGAAAAAACGCGAACATGATTCGCGAACTCCGCGCGCTTCCGCGACATAACGTGCTCCTCTCGTGTCCGGATGTATCATTCCCACTGAGCCTATTGAATGCGCTAAAGCGTGACGAATCCACTCAACCTTGACCTTCGGGCACGCGCCGAACTGCTTGCCTATCTTGTTTCGTCGCATTTGCTGGCAAAACAACTAACCGGCGAATGGCTCTCGCACGGTCACGTCGTGGAGTCCACGACCTTATGGTTAAACACAAACGGTGGGAACGCCGATATTCTCGAGCGGGTCATGCTGTCGAGTCGGGCCTTGGAACTAGCTCGACAGTTGGAGACGGAACCATTGCCTGTCTTTTCGAGACAGATGATTTGCACGCTGTTTTGCGAGAACCTGAGGCTGGACTTCCGTTCGGAAACAGCGCGGACCATCTACCAGCACTGCCTGACCTATCTTGTTGGTACGCGGTAGTTCTAACGGGCTTGGGCACCTGCTGTCGGGCGCCTACCTGATTTATTCTTGTGAGGTGCTGCAGGACTAGCAGCCGGCGAGTACGGAAGTTTCATTGGGCGCCTTGGCTCAATTGCGAAGTCCGCCGCCTTCGCCAGGCGGTCAAGCACGGCGGCAGACTCCGGATGGCGCGAGTGGAGCCAGGTTGTCACCACTTCGTTCCGCATCCAACCCCGCACGTAACAGGCTGCAAGCGCCAAATGAAACAGGTCATCGTCGTAGTGCGAACGCAGTTCTGCCGCCTCGAGTTGCATCTGAATGAGCCCCTGTTCCATCCTGGCCAGTCGGCGTGCTGAATCGGGGTGAGACTGCCGCCCCCGAGCATCATCGCCCCTCTTACTTGATGGCGTCGCTGCCAATAGGGCTCGAGCGAAATTTCCGCTGAGGTTGTCCACTGCGACCATAGTCCGGGCAGATGTAACCTGACGCGCCGGAACCATCCTCGCAAGCGCTGCGACTGTCCGTTTGGGAAGCGTTTCCCCGACGAACAGCGCGAACGCTTCCGCACAAATTTCTGGCGGTCTTTCGCACCCGGGCGGAGCCTTTGAACGACGTATGAATCTCGCAGGTCGAGCTTTCGTCATCAACGCCGCTCCACGAGCCGCTGACGAACGAGCTTCGGTATCGAGGTGAACCCCTCGGCACGTAGTAGCGCAACGAAGGCTGGGTCTGAAAGCAGCTTCAGCAGGACCTTCGTCGTCAGAGCCATCTCGCACTGCATCGCCCGCATATGCCTGATTGCAGTCCGCTGACGCGCACGCTCGAGCTTGAGAACTTTTTTGGCCTTTCCCTCTGCAGTCGCTCTTCCACTGGCACGACGAGGTTCAGGTTGGCGCTCTGCTGGTTTTGACGCGCCATCTTGCCGGCGCAGGTTTGGCTCAATTCCGGAGGAACCGATGCCTGGTCGACGCGGGCGCATCAAGAGACTCTCCCGCAGGACACCGTGCTTCCCAACACCTCAAGGGGTACGTTCTCAGCGATGTCAAGCAGGGGTGTCAGGTTTGGATGCAGATACGCTTTGAAATGTGTCTGGCCGTGCCGGTGGATTACCGTGTATGCCCCCGGAACGAGGCTTCCACGCGGGAAGATGTGAAAGTCGAGCAGCTCCGTATTCGCGCGCTCTATGCGCCCATATACAAGAAAATCTACGGGGAAACAGTCCGGCCAGCGCGCGACCCAGTAGGGGACGCTGCCGCCGATAAGCCACGGACTGCGCACAACAAGATTCAGCCTTAACGAGCCGTCGACACACATGGTATTTGTGTGCTTTTCGTACCGCACCTCGTGGCCAAGATTCCGCAAGACGTCGATGGTCACTTCGGCGACCCGCTTCTCCATGCGGCGTTCGACACAGCGGTTTTCCGAGCGGGCTGGGTCCAGATTCGGTGCGTAGCCTATAGCCTTGTATGCCTCGTTCAGGCTTCCAAACTCGCGCATTATCTGCTCGACGGAAGGCGCGCCACGGTAATGTCTCAGTGTTGCCTGATTGAGTTTGCCGACTCGTTTGATGATTTTGTGCAGACCGTCGGTAATCTCGTCCCTCGTGGGTCTGCGTCGGGCTCGTTCCATTTTCTGCTGAACGGCTGTGAAGATGCGTTTGTCGACGACAGCCTCAAACGCTCCGGGGACACGAATCCATTCCTGCGTTGGAACCCGTTCCCACGGGCTGGTCAACTTGGAAGTAGTGCGACTGTACACATTGGTACCGATGTACATTTCGTTGCGGAGGATGTTCAGAATGTTCTGCCCTTGCCACGGTCGCCCGGAGCCGTTGCAAATCCCAAAATCATTTAAGCGCGTTGCTATTGCGGCCGCCGAGATTGGCTGCGTTGCGTACCACTCATAGATTTTCCGAACCACCGCAGCTTCGCCACTGACCGCCGGGGCGATGACAACGCGGTCGGTCTGAATACTTTTGTACTCATATCTGGCGAGGGAGTGCCGGACGTTGCGGTCTGCGTCGAGAAGGATGCGGCGTAATCCGTAACCCGGTGGACCACCCGTATGAAAGCCGCGTTCGACATTGAGGCAGTGCCCCAGGAAAACTTTGCGTGACATTTCCCGACTGAACTCTGCGGCCATCGCACGTTTCAGCGCCTTCAATATCGACGTCGCTGGACTTCCGTCGTTCTCAAAAGGCTCTGCGACGTATACAACGTTGATTCCGGCGCGTCTGCAGGCATATTCATAAAATGCGGCCTCGTCCACGTCCTGAAATCTCCCCCAACGGCTGACGTCGTACACAAGCACAGTGGCGAATTTGCGCTTCGGGTTATCAACGTCCAATAACAACTGGATGAGCGCCGGACGCTCTCGCAAGGTCAAACCACTTATGCCAGCGTCTTCGTACATACTGACGATGCGGATGTGATGGGCAAGCGCATAGGCTGCGATAGCCTGTCTCTGAAAAACGGAGGAATATTCCTGGTGGTCCGTAGACATGCGGATATACTGCGCGGCCCTGATGGGCACGGATGAACTTGCTTTGCAACGCGGTGCAGAACGCATGTGAAGTGTCCGATAGCAGCACACGTCAGTGATAGAGCTTTTGCATCGGAAGTCAAGGGGAGTAGCGACATGAAGGCCACGTCGCGGACCAGACCCGGCGTCGGTTGTACTGCAGCATGTCGTTACGCCCTTTGAAGCTTTGGAAAACTCGACAAGCCGTGGGGGTTTGGCTTTTCGCAGACCTGCGAATCGCTCTCACACCAGCTGCCTGCCGATAGCGGCCTTCGCAGTTCCAAGAGATTCTTGACTGTCGGTTGTCCCAGACTTTCCAGTCGGAGGCTTCCGCACGAATGCGAGACGGGACAGTGAGTTGCCCGTGCCATCGCCATCTGTTCCCAAGTACGTCCGCCGTGTCATGATTTCAGGAGGAAGACTATTAGGACACTCGAACGGCCCATCGAGCGAAGAAGGTCGAGGTGACGAATGACGTTGGTCCAGCGGATGGCCGTTCATCTCCTCGACGCATTGGACTCCCGCGATGTCGGGCCAAGAGTTGTGAGTTCTGAAACCGAATATTTCGCTGCAGACGGGATTCCGAGAAGACCCGGGATGAGGTAGGTGTTTCAAATCACACGTCTCGTTACACACAAACACACTGGTAATCTGCGCTCCAAATATAGTGCGTTCACTACTGACAAGTGAGGCACGTATGAAACGAATCTTTGCGCTGATGCTGATGGCTGCATGTCTCGGGACCGCGTTGAGCGGCTGCATCGTTGTGCCTGGAGGTGGCGGCTACTATCACCACTATTAACCGTGGCTGACTAGCTGCCGCTCAACTGCTCAACCATGCGCATCAAAAGAAGAAAACATGCGAAGCTCAAGCATTCGATGATTCGCGATGAGGCTGGGCTTTGATGTGCGGGACGCCGAACTCTTGTTTCAGCGAACGTTGGACCCAACGGGTCCAGCCGAAGACAAGCGGTTCAAGATTTGCCCTTGAGAGTGAATGGGGCTAACAGTGACTGCACGTCAATCTGCTGTCCTCGAAGCAAAAGCAATCTCGCATGGAGCACCGTGTTTTCCAAAACGAGCTTGGCGGTACTCAGTAGGTACAGCGCGTGGATGTCGGAGACCGACATATCTTTTTCGACCAGCTGATGGCGTTCTACAAGCGAGCTCATCACCAGGCGCCTCAGTTCCTGCTCCCCGAATGGCAAGTCGGCGAAGTCGATTGGGTCATCGGCTTCAACTTCCCGCAGCATGTCCACAAGCGCTTCTGTGCTCACTTGCATGTCGGCTCCACGTTGTCTGTAAGGACCAGCATCGCCAAAACAGGTCTCGCGCTCTCAGACTACCGGTTCCAGATGCGACCGTCCAGTCTGAGCGGTCCAAATCACGCCGTCGTCCTTAAGCCGCCGGCCGGCCTGCACGGTTCGTACGGCCTCGCGTCTCAACCGGCGCAACCGTGGTATGTTCGCGTGCGTCAGGTGCACGCGAAAGAAACGCTAACCACAGCAGGTGACAAAACACCACCTCGGGCGGTCACGCGCCCGGAGTAGTGAGTGATTGCCACTGTTTGACGAGCTCAAAGTCCTTGCGAAACCAAGGTCCGCGAAACACACCTAAACCCATCCGGTGAACACGGCTAGCGTACTCGCCCATCAACCAGAAGTGACGGATTGCAACGAACGTCATGACTGCCTCGAAATCGACTGACGGAACAGGCTCAACGCTGCGATAGCCGTTCACGAAATACCCCCACTTGGTCTCAACTTCTTCATCCGGCCTTTCAAGCTGTCGACCTAACAAGTTGTTCCAAAGACAAACGGCCAGGTCATAGGCTAGATAGCCGGGGCCACCATCGTCGAAGTCGAAAAATGAGGCCACTCGCGCTCCGTCGGGGCCGTCGGTCATATGCGTGTTCCACCCGTGGCAATCACCGTGGCATGCGACGCGGCTGAGGTCATTGAGTGTTGCTATGCTTCCTTCAAGGCTGAGCGCAATCGAGCTCAGCATCTCGCGAACTTCCTCGTGCAAGTCTCTTATCGCCAGCAGCCGCGTTAGTGGGCGGCGCAGAAGATGGTCAAAATCGAGCTGATAGTTGCTCGGAGGCCCCTTGTAGTCTCGCGAAAGGATATGAATGCGCGCCAGTTCCGCGCCCATCGCCGTGATATCTGCGGGCTCATCGCCTAGTGGCTTGCCGGAAAGAAAATCAAAGACGGCCAGGGAACGCGGCCCTTCAGGCGCCAGAACCTCTACGCTTAAAGCACCGCCTTTAGCGACCCAAGGGGCAGCGACAGTTGCTCCAGCGCGTTTCAGGTGCTGGAGCAGAGCCGTCTCGTAGTCGACGTTCGGCACACCTCGTTCTAGCCGAGAGCTCAGGCGCGCAACACAGCGTTGACCGTCAGCCAGAACGACCTCATAGATGTCGTTAAAGCCTGCTTGCAACAAAGTGCAATCGACGACTGGCCCGATTTCAAAGTTTTGCTCAAGCACTTCGCGAATCTCGTCGCCCCCGATGGTCGAATAGACTGCCCGAATCGGGTTTGAACCATCTGTCTGGGTGGTCAGCATCGTCGATATCCCTCATGAAAGAGCAACCGCGTGAGATTATGCTCTTCCTGCTCGGCCGAAAAAATCGCTGAATCATAGTAGACCGTCGGCTCACCGCGGCTTGATGCATTTCGCATGCGACCTGAATTCGGACATGACAAAAGGTGTCACGGCGGGCCGCTGGATAGGCATAGGGGTTGCCGAAATTCTGGACGACTCTCCGAGCCTGCGCGCCAGGATTGATGAGCCCCAAACGTTCCAGTTGATATGGGTAGACGCGCTCGTTCAGGCGGCAACCGATAGTGGGCGAGATTGGTTTCCACCGGAATGTCCTTGGCCAATCGACTATGTTCTTTCTGAGGGATGGTTGCCAGCCAACGCCTCGAAGCTTCGTCACGTGGACCTAAGGGCCTTGGCGTTCAACATCGATGCTACGTATATACGCGTTGGTGGAAAAAGTGGTGCTCGCATCCGCTACCGGTACGGTCAAGTCCGCGTTTGACAGCATCGCAGAAGCCGCCTTGCGTAGAGAGAGCATCCGCGACGGGTTAGAAAGCATCGCTCAGGCGTTCGGAACAAAACTTGCGCTCCGCTCAACAGTGGCAACGAGGTCCTCTCCCGTCTCCGGAACGGGTATTCGACGCAGAGTCTGCCGAACTATCGACATTCAATAAGTGCGCGGACCGCCAATTGTGCATGCCGTTTAGCGAGCGCACAGCCGACATAGTCGCCGAAGGGAATGACGTCTCAGATTGAAATTGGAGAAAGTCGACTTAGCTAGGGATGGGTGAATTGTTGGATGACGCCGAGGGCGTGTACCGTGCGTCGCCAGAAGAATGAGTTGGGCGACACTGAACGCGTCGCGGTGCGCAGACCTTGCCCGCTCTTCGTGCTTGGCCCGGGCGTTGAAAAGCTATCTCCGCCGCGCACGTCGCAAGGCGTCCGCAGTCAGTTGCTCGGCGTTGTAGTCACCCATTGCAGCATTCCAGAGTGCCGCACCTGCTTCAACTAAAGACTCCCAGTCTTCAGGCGGAATCTTGCCATCAAGGTCTGAGAGAACACGAGCCAGCTTGACCATGGCCCGAAGCGAGTCTGTTTCGTTTTCTGTTGAGAACGCACACATTATTGCAAGCGCCATTGCTGGTTCCATGTGCGTCTCGATATCGGGTGTGATGCGCGTCCACTGCGCATTGAAAAAGTCAAAAGGAGTTACCCGCTGGGGTACCCCGGGAGGCAGCCGATTTGCTAGCTGCTTAAAGATTCAGGATAGAGCGTTGGAAATGATTTTCCAAACTTTGCATAGGGTCGCTGTGCAATCTGGAAGAGGGGTAATCTGGTCGCCTTTGGTTTGCAAACCCTTGTACCTACGACATAGAAGCGAGCACCCTTCACGTATCTTCTGACTTGCTGCATCGACGCCAGACTTTCGCGACCAGAGGGTCTGCATAGTTGACCGTCATCGCGTCGGTGAAAAGCCGAGCAGGCTGGATATCCTCGCCACTCTTCACATCGGCTTCGAGCACTGTTTTGGCAACAGTCTGCGCTTCTATTGCAATTGTGAGTCTCTCGAACCAGCTGGCGTGACACGCGTTGCGCGCAAGCCATATGCGTGCGGATTCAACAAGCGATTCGGGTGTCGGACCCTTGGTAAGTGGCAAAGGAGGCCTTTTGACAGGCTTGCCTGCGGCGACTTTTGCCCAATGGCCCGCAGGCGGAACTGGTATGTCGAGGCCGATGCATATGTTTCGAAGACCAACGTCGGAAATTTGATACCGCTTCGCTACCTTGCTGACGGGCTCCGACCAGATTTCCTCGTAAAGCCTCTCGCGCTCGAAATCTTGATGTGTGGTTGGCATGTCGGTCACTCGATGGATTCACCGAAGGGCTCGCCCCGCGACGCGGCCCGGTAAGTACGAGGGAGAAACGGCGGCTCGCACCGCAAATAAGGTTCCGGCGGGGGAGCGAGACCATGGCGTCCGCGCTGACGTTTCGCTGCGTATGGTGAACACAGCACTGTCATGCGCGGACGATACGCAGTTCGTTCCATGCTCCAGGACCCGCCACCGCCGGCGAACAGGCGAGTGAGGTTTGCAGATTCCCAATGTGTCTGGAGGCTCAAGTATTTCCATCGTTGCGTCGATGTCGCGTGAGCGTTAGTAGACTGCCTGTATCGGGCTTGAACCATCCATCTGAGTGGTCAGCATCGTCGATATCCTAACAGCGTGAGATTATGCTCTTCCCGTTCGGCCGAAAAAATCGCCGATTCATGTCATGACGGTGCTCTCAATCGTGACTTGATGCAACTCGCATCGCCCTGTAAGTTAGGGTGGCTTAACTAAACGTCTTCACGCTCTGGTATAACGTTTATTGCTAATATTCAGGCGACGAGGAACACAGAATGCCGATTCCACAAGATGACCGACCACTGAAAGTTAGGTTGCGCGAACATGGAAGAATTGAAAACGGCAGACTTATGTTTGAAGTCGCGAAGGAGGTCAAGAAGCGAATGGGCGACAGCTCGGAGGACGCTTCCAACATTGCGTCGCAGATTCCACTTGACTCAATAATGAGACGAGAAGTGCCACTGATTAGCGCTTATGACGACGTCGATGAAGAACACCTGAAGCTGCTAGCTGGGGAACGTGACTATCAGGAGTTTCTTCTTGGCGTAGCTAAAAAACGACCAGACTTTAGACCTGGACTAGTCGTCATCCGTCCTGGCGCCTTGATAGGCGCGGTAATTGGGACCATGGCAAGCGTGAGAGACTCGTCGTCCTGGGTAACGCGCGCGATGTATGTCACTGCAATCCTCGTTGCTCTCGGAAGCTATATTCGAGCAACAACTGTAAAGCTTTCAACTCAAGAAGGACAGGTTGCGCTAACGCTTTATATGTTGACTGCGAACGATTCAAAAAAATCGATTCCCGTAGCCGACTTGTTGCGTTCTCTGAATGTGCAACTCGCTGACTACAACATGCCCCCCGTGCAGGACTCCCTATTACGCGAACACTTGACTAACCTAAGCATTCTCGGCATCACTCGACATGATGCGGCATTAGACTCTGTATCCCTCCAAGAAAAGATGATTGAAGTCTGACGGGTTTCGTTCTTTTACCACCGGTTGCCGCCGTCGCCCTTCAACCCGGCTTGGCATCTAGCTGCGGCATGTTACGCCTTCGCACTGTTCCAGCGTAACGCGCCTTTCGCTTCTTTGAGGGCGACCGCGGCGGAGCGCATCGAAGATTGACAGCAGGAGTCGGTCACTTCGTGACCGACGTTGGTGGGCGGCCGAGCGGGACAGCCACACAAATAGGTAGAGGCTGAGCTCATCCCGTCACGTAGACGCGCGCAAAGAGGAAGACCGAGTTGGTTGGTATTTCGGGGATGCGATTTATGCCTTTTGAATGGACTCGTAACACTGCGTATTCGGGTGAATGCGACGGAATCCCGAAAGAAGATTTTCCGATGATGGTGCTTTGGTACGGCGGACTGCAGTCTCAGCTGGAGGGGAAAACGCGCCGAGTGCGGGTTGCGTTTCAGCGGATGGACTCTGAAAACTCGAAGCCGTTTTTCTGTGATGTCGCGTTCAGCCATCGGGATGCGCTTCAGCTAGGTTCAGTCTGGCAGCGCCGCCGCCGTGTAGGCGAAGCCAGTCTTGAACTGCGGCAGCCGACATCGGCACTCGCGGTGCTCGGACTGATAGTCGGCTTCGTTTTTTTGGTCGCAATCATCAGGAGATGACCTTTCGTTAACTGCGCGCGGCGTTTGTGGGCAGGATTTCAGGCATACTTATCGCTCGCCGGCGGTAATGACGAGCAAAAAAAAGAACTAAATCGCGAGAGACCCACAATGAACATCAACTTCCACTATTGCGCCGTGTACGCCAAGGAGCACCTTGGCGGTTTGCTTCCCCCGGATGCGTTGAAGCTGCGGCATTTTAAAGTCCGTGCTGAGCACAAAGCGCTGAATCGCAAGCATCGTCACTAATCAATAGATTAGAGCATAAGGAAATGGCGGACTTCTTTTCGCAGAATCGCGGGGCGCTGAAATTGGTTGTGCAAGGCGAGATTCCAAACGAGGGATTCCGCCCTGGACAGGTCGGCGCGCTACACGCAGTGCTTGCGCATATCTCGGTTCACGATGACCCGGCTATCGTGTGTCTGCCCACCGGATACGGTAAGACGTCCGTGATGATGGCCCTTCCCATGTTGCTCGGCGCAAAGCGCGTCCTAGTAGTAGAGCCCTCTGATGCACTTCGACGGCAGGTCTCTTCACACTTTCGTGAGCTGTCGACGCTTCGACGTATCAAGGTAATTGACCCTGCGACACCGAATCCAGCTGTGCTTCGGTTGGAAGGCAAGCCCGAAAATGCTGACGCCTGGCGTGCCTTTGAGGAGTTTGACGTAGTGGTATCTACGCCCGCGAGTTCATCGCCGGCGGTTGCGCCTGGTGCCGCACCCCACCTTTTCGACCTGGTCGTTTTCGATGAAGCTCATCATGCGCCGGCAGACACGTGGGCAGCATTTCTCGACCACTACCGGTCCGCTCGATTTGTGTTTTTAACTGCGACACCGTTTCGACGGGATGAACGAGTCATTCCGGGCAAGCTGGCATATCGGTATCCAGTGATGAGAGCGCTTGAGGAAGGTGCCTTTCAGCCAATCGCTTTCCTCGCGGCTCCGGTCGAAGACACGCTCGACGACGAGCACGTGGATAGAGTGATTGCGGAGCTCGCGGTGCGGCAACTTCGGTCCGATATTGATGCGGGTTACGACCATCGCATATTTGTGCGAGCGGCGACCATCAGTGCTGCGCGGGCGCTGGTGCCGCTGTACAAAGGAATGGGGGTCAATGTTGAGGCTATCGACAGCAAAGTTAGCAAACGCACACAAGACGAATGCGAACGCCGTTTGATTAGCGGAGACCTCCAGGGAATTGTCTGTGTTGACATGTTCGGCGAAGGCTATGACTTTCCCAAACTAAAAATCGCTGCATTGCATGCACCGCATCGTTCGCTCGTACCCACAATTCAGTTCATTGGGAGATTTGCTCGTGTTGATGGAGCGACAGGCAGAGGTACTCTCATCGCCCCGCTAGCGCGAGTCCAGAATGCGACTACCGCGCTCCTCAAAGAGGGCGTTGACCTTGCGAGAATGATTGACGCAGCGGCCGCAGCCGAGCTGGCGGGTGATGCGGAAGGGCAAGCTGTACTCGAACGCCTTCCTGTACGGCGCATCGCAGAGTCCGACTACGACGCAGTGTCGCCTTTGGCGTTGGAGCTTTACGCCCATGTACGCGTATTTCACTGTTCTCAAGCGCCCAACTTCGAGGCAATCGGTGACCGCATCACGCGTCACGTGCGAGTGATGAAGCAATGGTCGTCGGACGATGGAACCGTCAGCCTACTGCTTACCGCCGATGAGAACCCACCCAGTTGGGCTACGTCAGATGCCCTCTCGAACATTCGCCATGATGCATTCCTTTTTATCTACTATCCGGCTACGCAGCGGTGTTACATAGGCTCGACGCGACGCACGGAAAAGATATATCTCGGGTTGATGAATAAGGCATGTCCCGCAGCGCATCGAGCGCTTAGTTACGAAGAAACTAGCCGCGCTCGCGCGGGACTGCAAGCCGTCAAGTTCTACAATGTCGGCCTGAAGAACAACACGTTTAACTCGCAAGCGGAGACCTATCGAACCCTGACGGGACCTGCAGCAGAACGAGCGGTAAGTGCAGGAGATGGTCGCGCTTACTCTCAAGGCCATTTCTTCGGAAGCGGTATGGCTGGCGATTCCAAGGAGACTATTGGGGCGAGCAGCAGTTCTCGGATTTGGAGCAATCAGCGGCTGACCGTCGCGGAATTTTTAACTTGGGTGGAGACGCTCGACGCCCGGCTGACGGGCAATACCCCATTTGAGGCGACACAGCTGGACCTGGTACGTGCGGCTACAACTCTGCGGCAGCTTCCGGAAACGGTCATCGCGGGGACGTGGCCAAAGGCTGGCTTTAGGGCGAATCCCCGCCTGCGGTGCCTCCGTGGTGCTGGCGCGAGACTAGTCTATCGACGACTTACCGACTGGGAGTTCTGCGAATTCGAACCGCAACCCATCGCTGGTCGACTGCTGTTCTCAGTGACTTCAGAAGATATCAGCGTGCGTATGAGTTTCGCAGTTGGTCAGGGCAATATGGTCTCGCAGTTGGACGAGGCGACAACATTGGAAATCGAGTCGGCCGTCGACTCTTGGATGCCTCTCGCTGAATGGTTGTCGGAGCACCCACCAATTTTCTATGCAGCTGACAAATCATCATTCGAAGGTATGAATTTGATGGCAGCGCCGCAGCTTCAAACCCGTGCGTTGGCGCAAGGTGACACCGAAGTAATTGACTGGAATGGTTGTGATGTGACCATTGAGTTTCTTGTTGATGACGGAACTCCTCGTGCGCAGGAGCGCAGGGCACAACTTGCTGGGCGTGCGACTGTGCAAGAACACCTAGAGCAACATCTGATGGGCCAAGCGGATGTCATCGCGCTTTTTTACGACCACCGGTCTGGCGAGGCTGCCGACTACATAGCTGTAAGTGTCGAGCAGCAAGGAGACGTCAAAATTGCGTTGTACCACTGCAAGGGCGCCGGCGGCCCCCCGAGCGGAGGGAGAGTTGGTGACGTTTATGAAGTGGCTGGGCAGTTAGTAAAATCGGTCTTCTACTGCGACTCGCATATCCTACTCACGCATATGGAAGACCGGATGAACGGCCGTTATGCGGCACCCTCACGGTTTCTTCGCGGAAACATCGGCATGCTCAGGCAACTATTTGAAGAAACCTTAGCGACGAAGCTTAGCTTTATCGTCATCGGTGTGCAGCCAGGAATTCGACGCGGCATGGTCAATGAGCGCCTGGTCGACCTCATGGTGTTCGGCATCGACTATGCACGACAAGGCGGCGCAGCGAATGCCTATTGGTTGGTAAGCGAGTAGTGCCTTTACCTTCTTCGCGCGGCAGATGTACTGCGATGATGGGCGTACAGAAAATTCGGACGCGAGCGGGTAATGTGCAGCGAGAGCGACGACAAACTTAGCGAGGAACCAGATGACAAGCACGTACCCGGCGGGTGACGGGAAGCTGGCCCACTTTGTCCTTGACGATGTCTAACGTCATCTCGCCTCTCCACTTTATTTTGTCGAGAACACAAGCGGCAAGTGAATTGTCGGCTGTTGTGCTATCGGCGGCTACGAGTATCAAAAAGCCACGTTGAAAGTGCTGCCACGCACCGCTGAATACCCTCCGCGCCCACCGAATAACCGCTGATAAGACCCACGCCATAGGTTTCCCAGGTCTCGTACCTCTCAAGCGATTCGACTTCTGACTCCCCTGGCAGCAAGAGTAAACAGAGGTCCGGGCGCCGGCCGGCCAAGAACAGAGAGTCATGGTAGATATGTGCGGACGCCATAGCGTCAAGCACGTTGCTCTTGCCACTGCGGTACTTTGCGTCCAGGACAAATGTCCTTTTCTCTACTCCATGCGAGACTATGAGAACGATGTCTGGGCGCCGCTCCCTGGAGAGGCTCCATGCCTGTTTGGTACCGCCAAGCTCGTCAGAGCGAAACGTCGCCTGGAATAGCAACTCGAGGTCTCGACCGTCCGGCAGCTGCGCGGACAATACCAGGTCGGGAGACGTCCCCGCAAATTTGGATTTGCCCGGCTTGAACTCAACACTTAAAGACGATTCCAGCGCCTCTGCCAAAGCCACATAGCACCAGGTCTCATACACCCCCCATGAGGGGCTGACATGGAGGTGTTCTATGGCGAAATCAGGTTCTACGCCGAGACGTAAGGCTTCCGTACCCGTGCGATAGGCTCGGGCATATGTTGGATTGGCCGCTACCTGAGTGAGGCCCGCTGCCGTAGTTTGAGGTTTCTTGACGCCGCGAAATGGAAAGCGATTGAGCAAACGTCGCACGTCAGCATCGTAGGCGAGGAGGATTTCCAAACGCCGGCTGCATCTCCCGAACGCATCAGTTTCCGACAGTTCGCCCCGGTCCTTCATAACCCACGCTTGCAGTACAACAAGAGCGTGTTGAAACCGCTTGAGTAGCGCAAAGATGGCTCGGTTCGCGGGAGTATCGACCGTGGCAGTAGGGACTTGGACGTGTACCTGAATGGAGTCGATGTTTTCCCCTTCAGGGAACTGACCGGTCGCCAACGCGACGATACGCCTGTCATGCAATGCGGCTACGGGGAGACGCTTCACCTGGGCCAATGGCACCGATTGCCGCACTGGTTTGAGACTGGCATGCGGCATACGGGTGATTGCTTCGACGCACTTCAGAAATGCACTGCCGTGTTGCCTCAGGCGCTCCCAGCGAACCAGTTCGTCAAACTTACCACCTAAGCCTGCTTTTCCAAATCCCAAACAGGCGGCTGCCTCCCCTAGGAGGAGACGTTGGTCGAACTGCCGAATCGCTTCAACCATCGACGCAAATTGGTCCTCTCGGACCTTCTGGCTCGCTGGGGCTACCTCAAGGTAGTAGGAGGTCTCGACTCCCTTTGGATTGACGGATACAACTTTCACGCGACCGGCAAAGAAACTGGCAGCCCATGCGAACCGCCCAGCGGGCCCCTCTGCCAGTGGAATATCGTCGACGTACAGATGCCGTGCGCCGTCGACAATTTCCAGCACGTATGAGGCATCCTCCCGTAGGCCGGAAACCAGCCCACCGGAGACTGCCCGCCCAAGCTCCGGCTGGGCCAGACCGGCGGCGCGGACGACAAGCTCATGCCGCCAGGCCACTTTCATCGCCAGAAGCGTGTTGAACCGGTCTCGCTCAGGTCGCGAACCATCTCCTGAACCTTACTTGCACATCGAGCCAATCCATATTCCCGGCAAATGTCTTGTATCTGCGCAACCGCCTCGGCGAAGCGCTCGGAGTGTTCTCCTCGCAACTTCGGGAGCACCTTAGCATACAACACATCATCCAACGCCTTATCCGGGCTGACACCTAAGCCACGGGAGAAAGCGAGATAGCTCACGACGTCATCAATCGTCCTCCATCCGAAGTGCAGGCGTACGGGCTCGAGTGCCTCCATCAGTTTTCCGAGCACAGCTTTGGCCTTGGCTCGAACATCTTCGGCTTCGAGGGTGCCCCACTTTGGAAAGCTCTCGACGTCAATCTTCCAAAACTCCAGCGTGAATGCACGGTCCAAGACCTTGTCCGAAAGACCGTGGGTTGTCTCATCCATGTTCACGGTGCCAATAATCGCAAGGTTTGCCGGGTATCGAATCTGGCTTGGCACACCACTGACTTCCTCATCCATCTGATGCAGGTCGATGACCCCGTGAGTTTCCATGGCAGACAAAATCGGCGCCAGGTACTGCTCCGGATGCGAGAGGTTCATCTCATCCAGGATAGCTACGTGCGGGGTCGTCGGATTCTCTGCTGCACGCAGCACCAGGTCCAGGAACGGCGTTCCGACATACATGCTCTGCTGAATCGGATGCACATATCCGAGCAAGGGGCTGGTATCAAACCAGCCGGGCTGAACTGGCAGTACCTTTACACTCTCTTGCCCTGCCGGCTGCGTTCCGCACAAGGCGTCCGCATAGTTAAGTGCGAGCTGGGTTTTGCCCGAGCCAGACAAGCCTGCCATCACAGCGAAATGTCGTACAGGATGGAACCACAGGCCACCGTGCAACTGCTCGACAAGACCTTGGTCCCACTTGAAGCTGCCGGCGGCCGCGTCTGCGAGACGCTGTTTTACCTTAGCCCAATCAGGCAAAGCCAGCTTGGCGTCTACCTCTGCTTGAATTTCGACCACAGTTTCGGTCGCTTTGGGCAGTTTGGGCGGCTCCCAGGTGATGAGCTCATTCCATTGTTGACCAACTTCCGTCAGAGCGTAGCCACTTATCGGCTCATACGAGATAACCCGCATGCTCATCAACCAGCCCAGTAGTGCAGTTGGAGCAAAGGCCGTAGTCCAACCAGGATTAACCGTCTGCAAAAGCGCGACAAGCTCCGCTTTCGATTTCGAGCCGGCCGCCAGTGTCCGAATGGTGTAGTCGACCCCTAAAACCTTCGTGAGCAGTTGGTCAGCGAGTTCCTGTGGGTCTTGGGACTCAAGGAGGTTGATGCCTCGTGCGTTCAGTTGATACACACCGCCGTTGCGCCGACAGAGGTCAAACTCGCGCATGACCACGTTAATGGTTGTTCGAATGCTGCTGTCAACCAACGTCGGATTCGATTCGCGAATGAGGTCGCGAAAGTCTTCCTCCGTTAGACCGTCGCCGCTCAACGCGGGCAAGTAGCCAAGGAGTGTCTGAAAGTAGCCCTTGATAGCAGTAAGCCCTTTCCGGCGCAGCACCGCCGGCATAGGGACCAGACCATCCGCCGGAGCGGCCTCAGACTGTGGCACAGCCGCTTCCTTGACGTCGCTGATTTGCCTGTAAAGCAACCAAGGCAGGCACATCTGCTTTACGCTATCTAGCGTCCCTGGCGCAGCGGGACCCAGAATATCTTCCACCATTTTGCGGATGGCGATGTGCATGTGAATAGCATGTATTCGCCCCTTTCCGCCGAGCGCTCGATATAGCTCCGTGAGCTTCCCTTCATCTGCCACCGTGGTGAAGTAGTCCGGAAACAGCGCGCACAGTGCCCGATTGATTTTTAGGAACGGACGCTTTCCACACAACTCGCGGAATTTGGCGGCGATTTCGTCGTGCAGCTCTACTAGCCAAGCCGCCACCTCTTGCGACTCTGCAGGAAGTGGCTGGGATGCCTTGTTTGAAAACCAGGCTACAAAATCGTCGTTTTCAATAGCTGGCGCGGACCTGACGGTGCACATGCCCGTGGCAGACACATGGTCGGAATCGAACAATTCCTTCAGGAAAGCTTTATCGCGAAGCTGAACGGCAGACGCGCCACGTGTGGTGCTCAGAAACCGCTGTAGCCGCGGAAACCAATTCTCAGCCTCCCGCGCGGGGGGAGACTTGAAGAGCGACTCAACTTCACGTCGAAACATGTTCTCATCGAGTAATTTGCCAGCCACTTTTAATCCTGTACGTTCGACCGCAACACGCTCGCCAGCATTGGCTTGCGAAAGAGCTAGCTCTGCGTCAACGATGTCGACAAAATCATCAACTGAGCCATCGAATTTCAACCGAACATCCTTTCCTTCGACCAAGGAGGAGACTGCGCGCTTTATCGTCAACGGACCCTCGCCGGGAGCACGCGTCACACGCAGCAAACGCTTGGCCGGCTGAATCTCATCCGACAGCCATATCGAACAACCATCGTTGCGCTGTTCAATTCTCAATTCAGGCCGCTGAATCTGAAGACCCGCGACAATCTCTTCGAAGCTCATATCGTCCTTTCAATCCCCAAAAGTGCGCTACTTGGGCTCCGCAGGTCGGGCAAACTGGAGCCTCCTTTGGAATATCGCTTTGACATACGGCCTGGCGAAAATGGATTCGCTCGAAAACTGCGGCCTGAGCGGCTACTTGGTCAGTGAGTAGCGCTTTAGGTCGTCGGGTGTAGCCGTGACGCCAATACCAATGATGCAGTAGTGCGCGTCGGTACGCTGCTCGACACCTGGAATATTGCATCTGAAGCTTCCGGACATACCGGAGTCTGCCGAGCCATCACACTCGTAAATTTCGGTGTAGCTCTTGGGGTTCCAGTCACACTGGCTAACCCCTCTGGCCGCAAAACCAACGATGAGAGCGGACAACGGGAACCTGTTCCGGTTAGTGATATCAACCCGGCTGTACCAGGACTGCGAGTCGCTGGTAATCGTGACGTGGGTCAGCGCGACGGCTGCAATCACGGGACGGGCTTTAGCGTACTCCGTGTCGGTGCCTACGACCACGCGGAGCTGTGGCACCCCGTGTGCCCAAGGGTCGGGGATATCGAGGTGGACCACAGGCGCAGGATGCTTCTGTCTGCAATATTGCGCAGCGATGCCATACTGGACTTCCGTTTTCGTTTCGTCTATCCGGTTCTCCATGCACTCCTCGAACGTGTTGCCGTCCGAGGTGAACATGCCGGCGGCCGCATGCGCGGACGCGAGCAGAAGCACAGCGCTGATGCACCACTGGATTTTCACGGCGGCCCTCATTCTCTCGATGCACGCCTGCATTGGGGCATGCGATTATTGCCTGAATTTAGCGCACATTTTTGTGCGCAACTACCAGGTGTTGTGCGATGCATCCTTCGTCTGCCTACGTCCTCCTTACGGCCCCCAACCTCTATAACCGTTGTACCTCTCTGACTTCATCAGCGCGTGACCTCAGCAGTCGTATTGCGGGAATCAACCCGAAGCACATTTCCCTCAGGCGTTATCTGGCGCGGGATGTCAGTGAAGTCAGGCGCGTTGCCTGGCTTCGCTGCGAGCTTTGGCGCCGGCGTACGATGCGCCCGCGCCTTCGCGATATGTTGTACACCACCTGTATGCTTTGCCGACCTGTGTGAAGTCGCTGGGTGTTTAAGCGAAGCGCCCCTTGCTTCCGGCGGATTCCAGATTTCCTTGTACTCCTGAGTTGCAAATGCAGAGGACGTGAAGCCGAGCAGCAACAAGACACATCCAGAAAATCTCACCGTTCCTTCTCCCTGTTGCCTCGCTTTAACCAGTCACCGCAGCGGACTCCCAGACCGACGCATTCGCCGTCGCAACCATGACAGTAATGTCGGTCGCGAACAGCGTCATCGACCTGCCAGGCGTTGTCGGTCACGGGCATTGCTGTTCCAACGGCGTGGCCATTTTCGCATGCGAAAAAGACAGGCTCGCCGTTTTTCCCACGCCTCACCGCGTCGTCAATCGCGTCGTCGCCGAAGGCTGAGCGTAGTTTGGCCATGAAGGCTGCCAGCTCGGGCATCGGATGGTCGGCCTTCCGAACGCGTGCATCCATAGTCAGCCCCCGATTAAAAGTGCCAGTTCGCTACCGCAAGATTGCGCGTACGATACTGTATAAATATACAGTTTTTTTGCTTCCCCATGTCCACCGCTACCGTTCCCGCTGAGGAGATTCACCCGTCCCTGTGGCGAGCGTCCCAGCTCGCGCGCGGGCGTGGGCGGTTTCTGGAAACGGGGTATCCCGCGCTGTCGGCGGAGCTGCCTGGCGGCGGATGGCCCGTAGGGGCGCTGGTCGACCTGCTGGTCCAGCAAGCCGGTACGGGTGAGTTGCGGTTGCTGCAGCCAGGGCTCTGCAAGGCCGGTATCCGTCCGGTCGCATTTGTGCAGCCCCCCATGCCCTCAACGGACTGGGGGGCTGCGCCACATCGGCCTTCCTGTCGAGCGGGTGTTTCGCGTGGATGCGGCGAAGACGGGAGACGCGTTGTGGTCGGTTGAGCAGATTCTCCGCGCAGGCAGTTGCGCCGCGGTGGTGTTCTGGACCGGGTATGCGAAAGCGTCATCACTCAGACGACTGCACCTGGCCGCGCAGTCGTCTGAAACGCTTTTCGTGATGGTCAGGCCGCTCGCCACCGCGCAGGATTCGTCGCCAGCGCTCCTGCGATTGACTTTAAGACCATCAGTCGACGGCCTGAGCGTCGATATTGTGAAACGACGAGGGCCGTCCAGCGCAGCGCCTCTATCGATTTCCCTTCAACCCAGTCCAGTTCTGTTTTCCCGACATGCGCGCCTTCCTCGCCGTTCACTTGCCGACGTTGCCTCTCGCGATATCGCGACCTATACGCTCGTGTGAACTGGCAGATGGCAGCGGTGTACCGGGGGAAGAGAAATGGAGCGGGTTCCTTCATGGCCTGTCGGGATGACACGCCATGGACACAACCTTCACCGCTTTGCCGGCGTATGCCGAGCTGTTCTGCCTCTCCAATTTCTCATTCCTGCATGGTGCTTCGCACGCGGAGGAGCTGGCCCAACGTGCAGCGCAACTCGGCTACTCGGGCCTGGCGGTAACTGACGAGTGCTCGCTTGCCGGTATCGTCCGTGCGCACGTCGCCGCGAAGGAGGCGAACCTTCCCTTTGTCGTCGGCTCGTACTTTCGGCTCGTCAATGCCGACGGCTCGCCAAGTTTCGGTCTCATTCTCCTCGCCCAGAACCGTGAGGGATACGGAAACCTCTCCGAACTCATTACGCTCGCGCGCACACGCGGCCCGAAAGGCACGTACCGGCTGACACCACACGACCTGTCGCGGCCGGAACCGGAGAGCAGCCACCTTCGCGGCATGCCGGACTGTCTCGCGATACTGATACCGCATTTCCCCGCGAAGGAGGACGTGCTCGACGTCCAGCTCGAGTGGCTCGAACAGACGTTTCCCAACCGTGGATGGTGCGGCCTTGTGCTACATCAACGTGCGATGGACGATATTCACCGGGGAGCGGTCGAATACATCGCCGACGGCCGTGGCATTCCGGTCGTCGCGCTCGGCCAGGTGGTGATGCATGTGCGCTCGCGCAAACCGTTGCAGGACACGATGACCGCCATCCGTGTGGGCAGGCCGGTGCAGGAGTGTGGCTACGACCTCTCCCCCAACGCGGAGCAGCACCTGCGTCCCCGCCTGCGTCTCGCGAACCTGTATCCGGAATACGCGCTCGCAGAGACAACGAACATCCTGTCGCGTTGCACGTTCTCGCTCGACGAGCTGCGCTATGAGTATCCGGATGAACTGGTTCCCACGGGCATCACGCCGACCGCCTATCTGCGGCAGGAGACCTATATTGGCGCCCGCCGCCGGTTTCCATCCGGCATCCCATATGACGTGCTGGAACAGATTGAGCACGAGCTCGAACTCATCAGGGAGCTCGAATACGAGCCGTACTTCCTCACGGTCTATGACATCGTCCGCTTTGCCCGCAGCCAGCACATCCTGTGTCAGGGCCGGGGCTCGGCCGCGAACTCGGCGGTCTGTTACTGCCTGGGCGTGACGGAAGTCGACCCGGCGCGAGGCAACATGCTCTTCGAGCGGTTTATATCGAAGGAGCGCGGCGAACCACCGGACATCGATGTCGACTTTGAACACCAGCGACGGGAAGAGGTGATTCAATACATCTACAGGAAATACGGCCGTGACCGTGCCGCGATAGCGGCGGCCGTGTCGACCTATCGTCCGCGCGGCGCCCTTCGCGAAACCGGCAAGGCGCTGGGCGTTGACCCGCAGATTGTCGATGCGGGGGCCAAGAGCCATCAATGGTTTGATGGCAAGGAGGACCTCCTCAACCGCTTTTCCGAGTCCGGTCTGAACCCGGAGACGCCACTGATTCAGCTGTGGGCATCGCTTGCGTCACAACTGCTCGGTTTCCCTCGCCATCTGTCCCAGCACTCAGGCGGCTTTGTCATCAGCCGTGGAAAGCTCACGCGCCTGGTGCCTGTTGAAAATGCTGCGATGGTCGACCGCAGCGTGATTCAGTGGGACAAGGACGACCTCGAGTCGCTGGGGTTGCTGAAAATCGATGTACTTGCGCTCGGCATGCTCTCAGCAATCCGTCGAGCGCTGGACCTCGTATCGGACCAGCGAGGTGAACAATTTGAGATGCAGGACATACCGGCTGAAGACCCGGAAACGTATGAGATGATTTCGCGCGCGGACACCGTGGGCGTTTTCCAGATTGAATCGCGGGCGCAGATGAGCATGCTGCCGAGACTTCAGCCCCGTACGTTCTATGACCTCGTCATCGAGGTGGCGATTGTTCGCCCGGGACCCATTCAGGGCGGCGCCGTTCACCCGTATCTTCAGCGCCGCCAGGGATTCGAGCCTGTGAGCTACCCCAGCAAGGCCCTTGAAACGGCATTGGGCCGTACGCTCGGTGTGCCGATTTTTCAGGAACAGGTGATGCAGGTGGCAATGTTAGCCGCCGGATTCACCGCGGGCGAAGCCGACCAGTTGCGGCGTGCAATGGCGGCCTGGAAACGCAAGGGTGGTCTTGACAGGTATTACGACCGAATCGTCAACGGGATGACTGAGCGTGGATACGACAAGGCATTTGCAGACGGCATCTTCCAGCAGATTCTCGGCTTTGGCGAATACGGGTTTCCGGAGAGTCACGCGGCCAGCTTTGCCCTGCTCGTGTACGCGAGTAGCTGGCTGAAACGCCACGAGCCGGAAGCCTTTCTCGCGGCGATGCTGAACAGCCAGCCGATGGGGTTTTATTCGCCGTCGCAACTCGTTCAGGATGCCACGCGGCATGGTGTCCAGGTATTTCCCGTCGATGTCACGATAAGCGGCTGGGACTCGTCTCTCGAGCCGATAGACGGTGCCGAACGGCCGGCGGTGCGACTGGGCCTGTCCTTGCTCAAAGGGATGCGTGATGGTGCCGCAGAGCGTATCGAAAACTCACGTGCGATACGTCCGTTCGCAACTGTATCTGACCTCGCCCGGCGCGCCCAACTCGACCGTCACGACCTGCAGGCGCTCGCCGCGGCGAACGCACTCTCGTCGCTTGCAGGCAATCGGCGCGAGGCGCTGTGGCAATCCGTTGCCGCCGTGCCGGATAAAGACATGCTGTCGGTAGCGAAAGTCGAAGACGAAACGCCGGCACTCGGTGCACCCTCTGAAGCCGACGATATTGTCGGCGACTATCGGTCGATGGGTCTGACGCTCGGACGACATCCTCTCGCGCTGCTGCGACCTCAGTTGCTCGAAAACCGGTTGATGCCCGCGTCCACCCTGCATACCTTTCGGAACGGCCGGCTCGCGCGCGGCTGTGGCATCGTTACCGTGCGTCAGCGGCCCGAGACGGCAAAAGGTGTCATCTTTATCACCCTAGAGGACGAGACCGGCAACGTCAACGTCATCATCTGGCCCAAGGTGCTGGAGCGGCAGCGCAAGGAAGTGCTAGGCGCATCGTTGCTCGGCGTACTTGGTGTATGGCAGTGCGAAGGAGAAGTACGACACCTTGTCGCGCAACACCTCATCGATATGTCGTATCTCCTCGGCGAGCTGCCATCAATGAGCCGCAATTTCCATTGATGGCGTAATCCTGGGCCCAAGAGTGACATCGGGCGTGCGTTGCCGTTTCAATAGAATCGTTTCAACAGGCCAATACATCCCTAGGTCGCCGACCCAGAGTCAAAGCATTAATGCGGTCACTCGCTATTGAGCCGGCTGCTCGCGAGGGTGCATTGCCTGACTTCAGGGGCGACCAGACGGAGCAACGAGAAACGGATAAAGGCGCTGAAGATTGGTGATGCTTTGTGGTCAGCGGAGCAAATTTTGCGAGCTGGCAGTTGCGGCACCCTGATTTTCTGGGCGCAGCATGTGAAAGCCCCTTCTCTGCGGCGACTGCACCGCGGCGCAGGCCTCCGAGACGTTCTTCGTCATGGTTGGCCCGTTGGCAGCGGCACAGGATTCCGCACCCATCTTGGTCCAGCAAAACGTGGGCGGTAAAATTGCAGGCGACATTTGGACCGTCCCCCTTGTAGATATCAAGTCAGTCAGAGCCTTTGGGCGCGGCCGTCGTTAGGCACGTAGCTGTTTGCGCCTCGCAATCTCATTCAACGAGGGCTTTTCTTGAGTAATCGTGTCAAATCATTCATACCTAGCCAAGGCCTACGGCGATGTAGCATTCGGTGGCAGTTTGCACAGACAAGCGCTAGGTCCTCGACACGAGTGACCTCACCGTCAAATTTCAGGGAACTGACCGGCTTTGTGTGATGAGCCTCAATGAATCCGTTCCCGAGCTCGCCGTAAGTTGATGCAAAATCAAAGTTGCAACAGGCGCAGCGCAGATATCCGTGCTTTTTTAAAGCGATTTCCTTTGCTTGCCGGACCAGTGTTGGGCTCCGCTCCCGCGAATAGTGGAGGCGTTGTTTCAAGCGTCCCTCGGGGAATCCTTCGCGAGTTGGAAGGCGGTCATGTTCCAGCAAGTCGGCCCTAACGCGATAGTCCGAAAGCTCAATCAGCTCTCCGATGAAATCTTCCAGCTTCTGGGTAGTCGCGGGTAGCGAAATTTCGGCAGCTTCCGACCCGTATGTTTCGACAAAATAGGCGCGGCGCAACCGGTTCTTGCCGTCCTGTTTGGTGGGCCTGTAGGTCCAACGCAGCGCCAGTAGTTCTTCGCCTTCAACGAGCTCGTGTACTTCGCAGAGCGGACCAGACCTAGATTCGGGAAAGACAACGACGTAGTAGTTGCCAGACCGTTTCCAATCCACCAATAGAATCCAGATGGCGGGGTCGCCTTTGCTCTCAATCAGGAACGCACCGTCACACGGACGGTCGTCTGCCCATTGATGGAAGCCGGTGAGTGGACCGGAAGGAAGGGATTTCAGGGTCTTATATTGTGGTGAATTAAGCGCTCTGATTTGGCTTGCAAGCTTTTGGGAAGTTTTATGGTCCATGGGGTCCGGGTTTTGAGGAGCCGTGCGGGTGACCTCTTTCTCTGGCCACGCGATTCTTGAGGAAAGCGAAAGACGTTTCGTCTTGGTATCGACCTGTGGGCGAGATACTTGAATGTTTACTTTCCCCGCTGTACTGCCTCGGGGACATGTTTTCTGAATTCCATGGGGCCCAGTCTCTCAGCGTAGACAGCAGTATGTGTGAAGAGCGAGTCCGAACGTGCGTCACTAATCCTATACGGTCGTTCACCGGCGTTCGCGACAAAAACTATGAGACTATCTTGTTCGGGCGCCTCCGCAGAAAAGCAGTTCGTGACGGCATTCAACGAGGAGCTAGCTATTTCCCGGCCTTTTCGGCTGTTCGGAATTGCGCGGTCGGCAGCAAAATCAAAATTGAGAGAGCGAAATCGGCAGAGCCGATTTGGGGGCCAGATGGATGACATTATTGTCGACCCGGCAGATACGCCGGAAGAGCCACGTTGCGTGCAGATATTTACCACGCTTGCCGGCAAGGTTAATCTGGCCGACTTTCAGAATGCCGTGCCGGTTGCGCGCGAGCTGTCGGTGCTAAATGAAACCGAAAGCGACGTGAAAGGGCTCCGGCTCACGGTTTCGTCCGAACCTGCATTCCTAAAACCCAAGACATGGCACATCGACCACCTCGGTGCAGGGCAGACCGTCCGCATCAGTGACCTCGACCTGTCGCTCGACGGTGCATTGCTCGGTCGACTCACTGAGGCCGACAAGGCAGTTGTAACCTTCAGGCTGACGACAGGGCAAGAGCCCGAGAATGAACTGGCGTCGACCGAGTCGACCGTCGAATTGCTGCCACGCAATCAGTGGGGCGGTTTAGCTTCGCTACCAGACATGGTCGCGGCGTTTGTCCAGCCCAACGAACCTGCCGTCGAGCGAGTTCTAAAGCGGGCAGCTGAAGTTCTCCGACAGGCAGGCAAGTCCGGCTCGATTGACGGTTATCAAGGTGGAGCACGTCGGGCGTGGGAGCTTGCGTCTGCTATATGGAACGCCATCGGAACGATGGGACTCGACTATGCGCTGCCGCCGGCGAGTTTCGAACGTACCGGCCAGAAGGTGCGCAGTCCGAGCCAGATTGCCGACTCAGGGCTCGGGACGTGTCTCGATTTGGCGTTGTTCGTGTGTGCCGCACTAGAACAGGCCGGCCTCAATTCTCTGCTCGTGTTCACAGAGGGGCACGCGTTTCCGGCCGTCTGGCTGAAGGCTGAGGAGTTTTCAACGTCCGTCGTGGACGACGTGACCGCACTCCGCAAACGCGTGAAACTGAAAGAAATGGTGTTGTTCGAGGCGACGCTTCTCACCCACCGTCCGCTCCCACCGTTCAGCTACGCAATCGCACGCGGCGAAGAACAGATTTCCGAGGAAGAGGAACAGAAGTTCCAGTTGGCGGTCGACATACGGCGGGCGCGTCTCCAGCGCATAAAGCCGTTGGCAAGCGAACAAGTCGTGGCGCGTGGAACAGCAGGAACTGAAGCCGAAAACGTTCAGCCGGTGTTTGAGGACGCACCTGAACTGCCGGATGAACTGGATGATGGCAAATCGGACGAGGCCCCCGAGCGTCCGGAAGACCGTCTCACCCGTTGGCAGCGCAAGCTTCTCGACCTCTCCCTACGAAATAACCTGTTGAGCTTCAAGGCTGGCAAGAAGTCGCTCAAGCTCGACGCACCGGACGCAGCGCATCTCGAGGATATTCTCTCTGAAGGTCATGCCCTCAAGCTTCTGACGCGGCCGGACCTCATGGACGGCAATGACCCTCGTAGCCAGGCCATCCATGAAGCGCGCGAGCGCGAAAACATCAGGCGGCAGCATGCGCTCGATGCACTGAAGCGCAAGGAAGTTTTCGTCGGCTTGACCCAAGACGAAATGGAGTCGCGCCTCGTCGAACTGTTTCGGACTTCACGTACGACCATGCAGGAGGGAGGCTCCAATACCCTGTACCTGGCACTCGGATTCCTGTCGTGGTCGCGTGATGACAAGGATGACAAAAAATACCGCGCTCCTCTCATCCTTGTTCCCGTAACGCTGGAACGGCGCAGTGCACGCTCTGGGTTCAGCCTGAAATTGCACGACGACGAGCCGCGCTTCAACCCGACGCTGCTTGAGATGTTGCGCCAGGATTTTGAGCTCGAACTTGGGGTGAGCGATACAGAACTGCCCAAGGATGATTCCGGCCTCGACGTCGCGGGCGTCTGGAAGACTGTGTCCAATGCCGTCAAGGACATCAAGGGTTGGGAGGTCGTGGAAGACGTTGTGCTCGCCACGTTCTCATTTGCCAAATACCTGATGTGGAAGGACCTAACTGAACGCACAGAACAGTTGAAACTGAACCCCGTGGTACGCCACCTTATTGAGACGCCACGAGACTCGTACGAAAGCACTGTTGAATTTCCTGACGTCCGGAGGCTTGATGTTGAACTTCCTGTCAGTAAGACATTCTGTCCGTTGCCGGCCGACTCGTCGCAACTCTCTGCAGTCGTCGCTGGAAGCAAGGGCAAAGACTTCGTCCTGATTGGGCCACCCGGCACGGGTAAGAGCCAGACTATTTCGAACCTGATTGCACAGTGCCTAGCGGAGCGCAAGCGTGTGCTCTTTGTGTCCGAGAAAATGGCCGCGCTTGATGTCGTATATCGGCGCCTCGCTGAGGTCGGTCTGGGCAATTTCTGTCTCGAACTCCACTCGAGCAAGGCCCGAAAGACCGAGGTGCTAGAGCAACTCCGCACCTCCTGGGATGCGGCATCAGCGATGGCGCCCGAGGATTGGCAGGCAGAAGCCGAGCGCCTCGAGGGGCTCCGTTCGCAGCTGAATGGTTACGTCGAGAGATTGCATCTCCGCCATTCGAATGGGCTGAGCGTTTACGAAGCAATAGGTAAGGTCGTCGCAGGCCAAGACTTGCCGTTTCTTCAGCTTTCCTGGCCATCAGCTCAAATTCATGATTCGGCCGCGATGCGGACGCTTCGAGACACGGCCGAGCTTCTTGACGTCCACGCGAAGGTGATGGGAGCAGGGCAGCTTGCCGACAATCCACTGACGCATATCGCTCAAACGGAATGGTCGCCCCTTTGGCAGGCGGCGCTGCTGGACGTGGCTCGGGCAGTTGAGCCCGCTGTCAGCAAATTTCAGGCAGCGGCGGAATCGCTGCGCGGGAGTATTGGACTGCCGGCGTTGTCGCTGGAGCCTAGAACTCGCAATGGACTGCGATTACTCGCGGCGACGTTGCCGGCTGCCTCTGGCCAGGATTGGCAGTTTGTGTTGCGCCCCGATGCGAAGTCTATTGTCGATAGCCTTCGTCAGGCTGTGCCATTGGTTCAACGCCACCGTGAAGTTCACAGTTCCCTTTCGTCGCCTCGGGGCAATCAGGTGCTCGAGGACCTCCGCCTCGGTATCGCTCAGCTGACCAGATATTTTGAGCTGCAGGCGCAGGTCTCACAACCGTGGAACGAGACGTTGTGGTCTCGGCTCGCGTCAGGCGTGGCGCTTTTGCGCACCCGACAGGAACTGCTGAGTCAGTTGACGCTGCCCTATCGAGAGGAGATTTCCAAGGCTGCAGTCCAACAACTCCAGTCCGACTGGCGTGAGTTGCAAGAATCGTCGTGGCCAATGAGCATCATACGGCGCCGCGCATTGAGCAAGAAGCTTAAAGAGTTGGCGTCCGGCGGTGGGGAGCCGGAAATCGGCGCCGACATCGAGCGTCTTGCAAAGATAGACGCGTTGAAAACCGAAATCAAAGCTCTTGATGACCTTTCCCTACCCACGTCCAATGCATGGGCGGGGCTGAGGACGGAACTGGACGTCGCGCGTGCATCGCTTGGCTTCCAAGGAGCACTCAAGCAGGCTCGCATCCGCGCAGCTTGGGAGGATGTGGGCCTTGACCCAGTGAGCCACGGTAAGTGCGGAGATTCCGCACGCGATGACCTCCAGCGCATGCGCGAAATGCGGCAGATTGAACAGGTCGTAAGTCGTTTGTCGGCGCTCGGGAATGAGACCGACGGTGCCTGGTCGGGATATGAAACCGACCTGGCTGCGGCGAAAGCCTTCGTCATGTATCAAGGGGCGTTAGCTGCCGCGCGCGCCAATAGCATCTGGCAAGATGAAGGGTTTGTCGCCGTCGAAAGCGGCCGTGCGGGTGCGACCGCTGCGGCTGACCTGACAAAGATGCGTGAACTGGTATTGCTGCAGAGTCGACTGCAGGACTATGCTGACCTGTCCGCCAAGACATCCGGCTTGTGGAGCGGTTTACAGACAAAGATTGAAGGGATTGAGCCGGCGCTCAAGTTCTTTGAGGCACTATCAGCGGCGCTGGCGAATCTTGCCAGCACGCCCGAGACGCTCGCGGCAGTAAAGGCACCGGTTGCCCTGTTGCTTGGTGACAGCAACGTCTTGTTGGAACCAACCGGCGTTGTAGCGGGTGCGGGCCGTGCATATGCTGATGCGCTTCATGAGTACGGGGAAGCGGTCGCACGCTTCTCAGTCGCGAGCGGACTACCCGAATCGGAAAACAGTACTCTTGAAGAGCTGCTTCCAATGCAGCTGGCGGAGCGAGCGCACGACGTATTGCGTTCCTCAAACCGCCTGAATGCATGGTGTGCATGGCGCAAGGCACGCCGGCAGGCTCTCGCTCTCGGCCTCGCACCTGTAGTCAATGGTCTCGAGAAAGGCGCCATATCGCTGGGTCGCGTGAAGGAGACATTCGAGACTGATTATTGTCGTTGGTGGTTGAACGCAGTGGTCGACGCCGATGAAGTTCTCCGCACTTTCGTTTCCGCTGAGCACGAAAAGCGTATTCGGGATTTCCGCGAGCTCGACGAGCGCTTTATCAGTCTCACACAGGCATGGGTTCGAGCGCAGCTTTCGGCCGGACACCCGTCACCAGACCGCGTTTCGCGTGGTTCGGAGTGGGGACTCCTACGCTATGAAATGCAAAAGAAGACCCGCCATCTGCCGCTTCGTGAGTTGATGTCGCAGGCGTCCAGCGCGGTGATGCGTCTGACACCGTGTCTGCTCATGAGCCCTCTGTCCATCGCGCAATACTTGCCAGCAGAGACTGCGCGCTTCGACGTGGTCATCTTCGACGAAGCGTCGCAGATTCCGGTCTGGGACGCCATCGGAGCGATGGCGCGCGCGAAACAGGTCATCATGGTCGGTGACCCGAAGCAGTTGCCGCCGACCAGCTTCTTTGACCGGGCGGAATCCGATGTCGATGATATAGACGTCGAAACCGAGCTCGAAAGCATTCTGGAAGAGTGTATCGGCGCTAACCTGCCGACGATGAAATTGTCGTGGCACTACCGTAGCCGCCATGAGAGCCTGATTGCCTTCTCAAACTATCGCTATTACGACGGCGACCTCGTTACGTTCCCAAGCCCGGTGACCAACGACCGTGCCGTGAGCTTCAACCACGTGCCGAACGGACAGTACGAACGAGGAGGCGCGCGGACAAACAAGTCCGAAGCGAAAGTACTCGTCGCTGACCTTGTGTCGAGACTGAAATCGGCTGATTTCCGGGACAGCGGGCTGACTATTGGCGTTGTCACATTCAACGCTGAACAGCAATCGCTGATAGAAGACCTCTTGGACGAGGAGCGCCGAAAGGACCCATCTATCGAGCCGCATTTTCTTGACACGCAGCTTGAGCCCGTGTTCGTCAAAAACCTTGAAAGCGTTCAAGGTGACGAGCGGGACATCATGTACTTCTCTACCACGTACGGCCCCGGTATTGACGGCACGATGCCGATGAACTTTGGCCCCATGAACCAGCAAGGCGGTGAGCGTCGACTAAACGTCGCTATTACCCGCGCCCGTCAGGAGTTGCGCGTCTTTGGTAGCTTCCGGCCGGAACAAATGGACCTGTCGCGGACCCAAGCCTTGGGCGTGCGTGACCTCAAGCACTTCCTCGAGTTTGCAGACCGTGGCGCTCGTGCGCTGGGAGAAATTGTTGCCGGCAGCCTTGGCAACTTCGAGAGTCCCTTCGAGAAGGCGGTGTCGATAGCTTTGGTCGAACGTGGCTGGAGGCTGCATTCTCAGGTCGGCGTTTCGGCGTTCCGTATTGACCTTGGGGTGGTTGACCCCGACGCACCAGGTCGGTACTTGGCTGGCGTCGAATGCGATGGAGCCACTTATCATCGTTCGGCGACGGCGCGCGACCGTGACAAGCTACGGGAGAGCGTGTTGCGGGGGCTGGGTTGGGAAATCGTGCGAATCTGGTCAACCGACTGGTGGATTGACATGCCGGGCACCGTCGATAAGATTCATCGACAGCTGGAGACATTACTCGTTGAACAGCGGGAAAAGCGTGCAAAAGCGGAACAAGAGGCGACGGTACTGGCAAAGCAGGTTATCGCGGATGCGATGGCAACTTCACCCGACGATGTGCATGGCACTGACGTGGTTGACACCAGCAGCAATCGCGACGGACATATAAACGTCGATTCAACCGCGCCGGCTACCTATGCACGTAACGCGGCAGTCGTACTGCCCCATGTATCAGCAGAAAGTCGATTCATCGAAGCGGACCTCACGCACGCAGGATACGAAGGCAATGCCGACTCGTTCTTTGACGTCGCGTACAACCCAAATCTTCTCCGCATGATTGAATATGTGGTCCGCGTCGAAGGTCCGGTTCGCGACGAGGTGCTGGCGCGCCGCATCGCCCGTGCGCACGGGTGGGTTCGTACTGGTGCGAGAATTCAGGACCGCGTCGTACGCCTTGCGGCTCAGCACTACGGGAGCGATGCAGAGGACATTGGCGTTTTCTTCTGGGCACCGCAAAACAGAGTTGATATGCCGATTCAGTTCCGACGCCCCCTCGACGGCAGTGCGCGTTCGGTGGATGAGATATCGTTGGCTGAACTCCGAGCGCTCGCTGGCGAGATGTTGCAGGCAGGGCATGATAACGAGTCCGGCGTTATGGCGATGGCGCGCGAGGTAGGTCTGCGAAAAGTCAGCGCCGTCAGCAGGACGCGTTTGGAGCAAGCGTGGTTAAGCGTGTTCGGTGGTGAGAATCCGAGCTAGTCGGCATGAGTAGAAGACGGTTGAAAGTGCCGACCTCCTTGCATCCGCGAACTGACATTGTGCTCCCCGTAAAGTCATTGGAGTGGCTTGTCCGTTTCTATTTGCAGGAAACAAGATTGTCCCGATGCAAACGGCGGAGCGTCTGCCATAGCAAAGAATAAGAGGAGGGCCAGGAAATGGGGTGGAGCTTCAGAAGGCGGATAAAAATCGCGCCGGGTATCCGAATCAACCTGAGTAAGAGCGGGATAAGTACATCCATCGGCGGAAGAGGTTTTACTTACAATACTCGCGGACGTATCACCACCAGCATTCCGGGAACCGGAATCCGCTACACGCACAACCTGAACGCCCGCAGAACAGCAAGGCCGATGGGGGCAGCGGTTTCGGCTGCCGGGCGGATTGATTCGGCGAGCACGGAACGCCTTTCCAAACGGGAGCAGGCAACACGAGACTTCGTGCGACAAATTCAAGACCGCACTGCGACTGCTCTGCAGCAATACTTCAATTCCCACGGGGTGTACGTTCACACGGAGGACCTCGCCGATGCTGTAACGCTCGAGGACCATCAGGAGTTTCTTGGAAGCCTTTCAAAAGAGTTCGAGGCGACGACCAAGGCTGTCAGGCTTGCGGTAGACATCGGCTCAATTTCGCTCGCCGAGAAAGAAAAGGCGATGCTCGCGCTATATGAGATGGAAAGGAAGTGCGCGGAGCATCAAGGTGACCGTGGAGAGTTGCGCGAGGCCGCATCCACGCTTTCAAACTGGGTGCTCGCCTGGCCTAACCCTCCCTCGCTCGTTGCTCCATTTCTTCTCGGTCTCCTTGCGTGCTTTCTCCTGTTCATCAAAAATTTTCCATTCGGACTCGTCCTGCTGGCAGTCGCACTCGTGTACGGCAGCTACGCGTTAGTATCGTTCGGAAAGAAGAAGGTGTTGCTGACAGCTGAGATTTCAGACGCTGCTGCAAGGTTTGATTCGTTGCTAACAGCAGAACTCTCGCCACGTCCGGCCGTTCCCGATGAGAGTGGCAACGTGCGGCTGAGAGCGATGACTTTTGTAGCGCTCACGGCAGTGGTCGCAATAGCGGCGATTGTGTATCGACCGCGAGACATTCAGCAAGCGGTAGCGAATCAATCGGAAAATGTGAACCAAGCCGAAAACGTTGCGTTGCCCGCTGCGCCCGCGAGTTCTTCACAAATGCGCCTGCCACAGGGTGATTTCGGATGGTTGGTAGGAAAGTACCCCTCTGACGTTGTCAAGAACCGGCGATTCAGAGCGGCGTTTAATCACGTTTCGCGCAACGAATGGAAAAAAATCACCGACCGCCTTGCTGTTACCGATGCTGCCGGAATTCAGTTGAGGGACGGTTACTACTTCGGTGCCGGTTGCAAGGCTCATCTTTGCGGCTCGGATATCGCGGCATTTGCCATCAATGAGGCTACAGGCAAGGGTGACGTGATTTATAAGGATACGGTCGACAATGCGTCTGGCGACGCCATGGCGAACGGTTTCGCCTGGAGCGATATGCCGATAGGTTCGACGCCCCTAGCGGATTGGGCGAAGTCCAATAACATGACGACAGAAGCATCGCCAACGTCGGCATTAGAGCCAACGACGGACACAACGCTTCAAACGAGCTTCGACTGCTCGAAGGCACGTTCCGACTCCGAAAAGCTCATCTGTCACGACCCTGAACTTGCGGCAGATGACGTGGAACTGTCAGCTATTCTTGCCAGAGCTAAAGCTGCCGTCGCAGACCAGACGGCATTGCGAGAGCGTACCCGAAGAGAGTGGAACTTCCGCGAACAGAACTGCCATGACCGCGACTGCCTTGTCCGGTGGTATGCCGACCAGAAGACGGCGCTTACGCAGATTGCGCAGACCGGTGACGTAGCAGCAAACTAGTCGGTACTTCACCTGCGTACTCTGCGACACTCTGACCAAACCGAATTGATTGAGAAGTCCCTTAAGCGGCCGACTTAACCTGACGGGTGGAGCGACGAGCATCATCCCGACTTTCTGGGCCGAAGTTCGCCACCCCACGCGTACGCTGTTAGCAGAAAGCGGATTTGCGAATCGAGAGTTCATGATTTCCTTTTCTCAAGCCGTCAGCCTCAAAGAGATAGAGGCGGCCTATTCCGAGTTTCAGGTCGAGCAGGCACTGCGTCTACCTACGACACTGAAATTCGGTGGTGGCGCAGGAGTTCCCAGCTCTCTAATACAGCTGACCGCAGAATGGTCGCGAAACGTCGCACGACCTACACTTCGCTTGTACAGCAGACATGCCGACGAAGCCGCAGAGGCCCTGTCCAGGGAGCCGCATGGCATAGCGGCAGCGTATTTCGCGGATGCTATCCAGACGGCAGAAGGAGAACCGATGTCGACGCGGGCCGCGCTTGTTAACGCGGTCACGCGGATTGAAGCCATGCAGTCGAGCAGCTTCAGAGAAACAATGCACGGGCGAGGGGTATTTCTCGGTTGCTTCTCACGTGCAAAGAACGAGTTTCTGATTCCCTTGTACTCACGAGCTGAGGTCGGCGCCGTACGCTCACGAGACGAGTTCGTTACGCTCACTTCTCGCATTATTGCGGCGTGCGCCCCATCGGCGGAGCAACAGATGTCCGAGACAAGGCGTATCTGGCTCGGAACGCTCGTCTATGAACTCTTTAAAAATACGGACGAGCACGCTACGACTGATGAGGATGGACGAGCGTACCCGAAGAATCTCCGCGCGGTTATGGCGAAGTTCATCACTTACGACGCGAAAACTGCTGCTACTCATCTGGGCGAGGGCGACCCCAGACTTTCGTTTTACCTATTGCACAACATCGCCAACCGACGGGCGTCGACGGGTTCTGACGAACGCTGGCAAAACCGACAATCGGCTCTGCTCGAGCTCACTGTGCTTGACACTGGTCCCGGGCTCGCGCGTCGTTGGCTTTCGCGTCACGGTCACTCGGGCGACAAAATGGAGCGCTTGTCGATTGCTGACGAGGTAGCCCTCGTCCAGAAGTGCTTTGAGCTTCATGCGTCGACCAAGACAACAGCAGGCAGCGGCGGAGGACTGTCGTACGTGCTCCAGACGCTGCAACGGCTTAATGCATACCTTCGATTGCGGACCGGTCGAGTTTGCCTCGTACAAGACTTCTCCGCTCCAAAGACAGAGGCATTGTTCACGCCAACCCACTGGCTCAAAGAGCAGCCAGAGTTACCAATGACGGCTGGCGCATGTTACTCGATTGTGGTGCCGCTCTCAAAGGTGCTGCTATGAAGGGGTATTTCGCATTCGATTGGACGTTTGCGGATGGCGGCCCAGCAAGAAATTTTCACCTCCTCTTTAAGCCGCCTGGGAAACTCAATGAGGCGAACCTCGCTGATGCAATCGAGGCTGGGCTGCAAGGTGTAAATCCGCCTGACGTGGTCGCAATCATATGCGAAACGGCTGATGCTGACCCAATCGTCGAGGCTTTTGCGGAGCGGCTTCTGACGCAAGCGGCGAACCGTGCATCAACCAAAGTCTGCATATGCGTTTGTTCATTTAAGCGCGATGGAGCTATCCGCCTACATAGTCAACTGCGGAATCCGGTCGGGAAACTTGAGGGCATCCTGCAAAACCAGTCAACAGCGATTCGAAACGCGGGGCTAAAGAAGCTCTTCGATGCTCGGCGTGTGTTCGTGGTGGCGCCTCCTGGGTTCACATTCGTCAAACCATCGCAAAAGCGGTCGACTCACTTCCTGCGAGCCGAGGAGGCTCTGACGGAGGTCGAGAGTGCGCAGTTCCTCGCCTTCGCATTGCTGGAGAAGTTGAAGAAGCGAGCGTTGGCGATTGGCGCACAGCTAGACGTTATATTCGTGGACACGATGGCCATTGCGTCCGTTGCCTATGCGCTTCGAGAAATCTATTGCTCACTCTACGAGCTTCCACGCCCGCGCGTCGTAAGCTTCCATTCGCACGATGGCCTCACTGAAATTGATGCCCCCTTGTACGGGACGTCGTTCACATTGATTTCAGCTTCGTCGTCGATGAATCTTGAGCAGGAGTGGAAAAAGAAGACGCGTTGTCATCCCGACGAAGTCGTCACGCTTCTAACGTTAGATTGCGCAGAGCATCATGAAGATGCCCTTTACGCGCTGGAAACGCCCGACGGTATCGACGATGGCCGGCAACAGCGCTACGGACAGCTGAAGGACCTATCAATCGTTGGCGAGCGATTTGCGCCGGAGGACCTCCTCCCAAAGTCGGTGCTCTTGAAGAAGGCTAAACACCGTGTCGAGTCGGTCGCACATTTCAGCAAAGCGTTTGCGAAGACCGGCCGGCTTGCGGTTCAGGCGCGAGGAAGTGTACCTACGGCGAAGGTCCGGCCCATCTTTCTTGACGGTCGTGGGCTATTGGAAAACGACGAGTTTGGAAAGTTTGCGGACAAAGTTCTGTGCCAGAAGACACCGGCGTCGGTCAAAACAATTGTCTACCAGAGCGATGCTGCCTCGCACGAAATCGCAAAGCTTTGTGCGAAGCGTTTGCAGGAGGTCATGAATCGGGCAGAGCCACTGCATTTGGTGTCGGATGTCGAAATCGAAGCGCAGACAAAGACGCCGGACTGCCTTGGGGCAATGCTCATCGTAGCTGCTGTGGTTGGGCGCGGTACCAAGCTTCTCTCAATCAGTCGCGATTTACGGGACATCCACTACGGCGCGAGGACATATCTCATCGGCGCTCAGATTGCCGAGACAGCCACGCAAGTGGATGCGCTTGCTCCCAATCTCAAGCACTCTGCGACCAATGCCGCCATCAATGTGGAACGCTTCATGGGCATCGCGATTGGGCCGGGGATTTCTGAGACTTTCGAGGCTGAGGCGGACGTGTTTAGGAATGTGCAGTTGGAGTTTGGAGCTTCATTTCAAAACAGGATAGGTAACCTTCACGGTTCCGAGGGTGGCCTGGCAGGATACACGTTCATCGCGTCCGACGACGACCTCACTGAACGTCTGAAGCTTCGGGCGGATTTTGCGTACTGGACACCATTCTACAAGGAGGTCGATGAGACGAGTGCTGGTGTCCTCGCGACGGTTGGAGCGCTGCTCCAGAACGCCAGAGAGGGGAAGTTCGATGATGAAGCACACCGCCTCTCCACGGATGCATTTCAGCAGGTGATTTTACATCCGGAGAACTTCACTCGGTACAACGATGGTGCCGTCCAGGCGGCACTGCTTCGATGTGCTCGCGTCGGCGAGTTGGATTATTCGCGGGAGCGTAACTCTAGCCAGTTCATGCTGGACTTCCTGACGAATGTCCTCGAGCAACACGGGCGAAGACAAGGCGAAGCGGCTGGCGAGTTCGCGCTCGCGCTGTATACGGGCAGGTTGCGCCTTGACGGGCGCCATCTGGAGCAATTTCGGGAGCGTGTGCGCCCGAAGCTGGCAGGCAATACATTCAGGTTGAGATTGCTGCGCGTCCTGCTTGGACTGGAGGACATGCCGAAGAACGCCAATATGCCGGATGAGTTCTAGCCTGACGGACCGGGTCTGCTGCCTGTCGTCGGTAGAGACGACGGGGGTGCGATTACCGGCGATGGTCAAGCTTCAACACGGAGTGCCGGTAACCAAGGCGAGGCCTTCTCGTCGTGCTTCAATAGTCGCCATACGCGTCGAATAGAGTGACCATACAGGTTCCAGGTCTGCCTTCACTGTAAGTTGAAGCGTGACGACGCTTTCCAGGCCGTTGCGCGGCTCATCTTCGAGCGCGCCGGTGCCAGTATCGAATCCGCGAAGATACTCCCCATATACGTCGATACTCTTCAACGAGTCTGGCAGCGCGCCTATCGTAGTCCTGATAGAAATATCTTGCGTAACATCGAGCCCGAAGAAATCGGTATCGGAGATACCAAGATTGCGGCGCGCCCCAAGACAAAAGTCGATTGCATCAAGAATGGTTGATTTCCCGCTGTCTCCCGGACCTATGAGGCAATTGACGCCATCCGTCGGGTTCCAGTCTAACGAGCGGATGGACCGGAAATTTCTGATTTCGATTTTTCGAATGCGAACCACCACTCCTCCTTCCTCTCCGAATTACGACGTCTCTCGAAGTTCCCCTTTAACGGGCACATGCCGGCCCTGAAACGGCTAAAGTTGCCCACGAGACTTACGGCAAATCCTAATCTAAGGGACAGGGCCCTCACCATGGAATGTCGTCATCGATGTCGTCCAGGTCGTTCACCCGGTTCATTGCATCTCCAATGACATTGGCTTCGTCTTCGTCGTCTTCTTTCCGCAGCCGCCTGCCCAGAGATGGCCACGGTATGATGAAGTTCGCGTAGTGCGGGACCATCTGAACGAGTGGCCTGAAAGACATCTACAAGGCTGCTCCCAAGACGACAGCAAGGCCTATCGCGATGTGCAGAAGGCGCTCAAGCACTCAGAGGAACTCTACTTTACCGACGACGAACTCGACCACCGGCTGCCAAAAGAGCTGGGAACGAAGCACCGCCATCCAGCACGGTCATCAACTAGTACGGCTTTAGAGCTTGTTCTGCTACCGCACCGATAAGACCCATAGATACGGTGTATAGAGTCAAAGCGAAGAACCCCTCTGCTTGGCGTCCCCAACCCTTGGAGAGCAAGACTCAACGCGTCCTGACTTGCCTCGAGCAAGCGAACCGTACTCATCCTCAGATATTGAGGCATCTTTTGTAACGGCCGGTTGGCATCGGGCTATTGGTCAGATTCTTTAAGGTCCAGTGCTGAAACAATCCAGTCGCGTTCAAACGGAGTGAGTTCCGCAGAGCCAGACATTGCGAGTCCTGCGAGGCGGTCTGTGAGCGCTGCCTTGCTTTCCCCGACGTGGAATCGCTCCGATATCTGAATGGGTATCCCTTCCTCGTCGAGGTTCTTAAGTTCCTCCGCAAGAAACCACCGGCTCAACGCCTGCACAAAGAGGCTGTAGTCCGCGTGAAATCCCGCTGATTTCACGAAAGCGTCGACAAGCGAGAACCATTGCGGTAGACCATATTCGCATGCCCTGAGAAAACGAAAGACACTATCGTAGCTCTCTGCTGACCCCGTGTATTTCGCATCGTATTCATTTAAGAAGGTCTTCATCCCCTTGGATTTCCGCAATCCACCGATAAAGTACGTCAGCGATTTCGCTGTATAAGCCCCGAATTCACTGGCTGGTCGAACGGCGCAGATTACCTCGACAACAGCTTTGATTTCCGGGTAACGGGGCACGCCAGTCCATACGATGGCAGCACCACCATCAAGGGCGCTCTGAACTTTCGTCTTCAGTCGCTGCGCCGCATCAAGTCCCAGGGAGGCTGCCAAGCGCAGGTCGGGCCAGTCCAGAGCAAGTGAGTCCCGTACGGCTACGATTCGGCTATCGGCTGTGGTTTGAGTTGGAGGCTCGTCAAGTTGCACTACATAGTCCAGCGGAACGTCTTCTTCGTCGGCGAACAATGTTGGAGACACCTCCATCTCTTGGCGTGCCGGCGCTTCGTTAAACAAGAAGACTTTCCCAACATGATGTTGGCCCAGACGCCCTGCGCGACCTCTTATGTTCGAGTACGTGAAGAAGTCATATGGAGCTTTGTTGATGTTCTTGTCGTATATCAGGACCGTTTTCGCTGCGGTATTGACGCCCTCAATGAGGGTTGAGGTACAAAAAAGAACCGGCAAAGTACCTTTGTTGAATAGCCGCACCATCTGGGACGCAATCGCTCGCGGCAGCCGTCCATGATGAACGCCAAACCCGAAGCGTACCGTTTCGATGAGCGACCAATTTGCACCAACATTGTCCGAGAGCCACTGCGCAAAAGCATCAGCGTAGTCCGATACTGCCATCCCCTCCGCGGCCTTGCTCGCAATCTTGTTCGCACGGTCGGGTGACGAGACAAACACAAGCGCTGGCCAGTTGCTGTCGTCGCCGATTTCCTCGAGGAGTCGCTCCTCTTTGTCCGCGATTTTGCGGAGGTCGTAGGTATCGACCGCAACTGTGGAAAATTTGGTCTTCAAAAACTCAAACTTCCATTTTGCACCTTCCGCGAATCGCACGCCGTCAATGTTTGGGCCGAGGAAAAAGAACTGTCGAGAGCGCTTCAAAAGCTTGTAAACGGCCGCATTCAGTGTGATGCTCCGGTCGTCTTTCCGGCCCGGGTCGAGCTTGTAAAACTCGTCTACAACGGTGAGGTCCAACTTGCCAAGGTCAGTCCGATGAATCAGACGCTCCTGAGTTCCAAGGAAGATTGTCGGTATATCGCCAGACGCCTCTTCGGAGGGATGCATGACGACAGAGAAGCGAGTTTCGAATCTTCGACGCAAGCGTCGCCGAAACTCATCGAGCAACGCGATAGTGGGGAGTACGATGGCGACGCGGGTGTATCGTCCGGAAGCGAGAAGCGCGTCAATGAGCAGGCTTTTCCCGAAACTCGTGGGTGCACTCAGAATTAGATTCCGTCCTGCAAGCAGTTCATTCAACGCGTCCACCTGTTCGCGGTGAAGAGTGATGCCGTCAAGCTCTGGTACGGTCACCGACTCTGCCAACAAGAGGTCGGGCTCCGACGCCACCGCTTTGTCGATGTAGTTCCACAACCCAGACGCTCTGGCGAGCGCGCTGAACGGCTCCCGGTACGATGCCAGTTCTTCCCGGTCCTCTATGAGCTTCGCGAGCCTCGGAACGATATCCAGAGTGCTCGGGTCGTCGCTTTCTTCGCGTTGAATTGCGCTAGCCGCACCTCGCAGAATCTCGAAAACTACGCCTTTCAAATCGCTGCCGCGGAGCGATGAAATTTGATTCCATTGTTCGCCCGAGATTTGCATGACTAATCCTCGATGTTCAAGGATTTGAGTCGCTTGTCGAACGCCTTCGCGACTTTATCCTTCGACTCCAACGGAACATAGATGAGATGCATCTTGATTTTGCTGGGCAGAGCGGATTGGTCTAACCGGTCGCGTAATTCTGCCAACTCAGAATACACGCTCTCAATATATTCGGCAGTGTGATTTTTGTGCGTTTTCACTGCGTCGCTGTCGCATACGATACATACAGGAAACACCGCATTCTGAAATAGTGCATCAATTGAAGTCTGGCTCGCCAATAACTTCCGAATCTTCTCAGCATTGGGTAGCGACAGCGAAATTTGTGGGCCCAGTATGAACTTCTCTCGTTTTAAGAACCCCGCATCAATATGTTCCTTCACGGACTTGATTGCCGCGGAAATGGCCGAAGCCCCGCTCTTGTAGAACTTCGATTCGCCGAGCCAGATTTCAAACGTGCTGTCGTCAACGTATCTGACGTGCGCCATGTCGAAGGATTTGACAACATCGTTCGACGCCGTCTTGTAGAAGACTCGTGGAGCGAGTGGAATCGTCTTGAAGTAGTCGCGGCATATTGCGTGCAGCGTAATTTCGCCGAGCTCCCCGCGCTTGTTGTATTCCTTTGTGGAGTAGACCCGCGCCGCTGCTTCTTTCAGTCGAACATAGATGTTGCCGTGATTGACGTTCAGTTCGTCCTCTTTCAGGGCATAGTCGGGTAGCCATTCGATAATGTGGTCGGCGAGCGCAGAACATCGCCACTGACTTATCTCGAAGCCCGCGCAAAAGCTGTCGTGCTGCCATGGCGTAGCCTCAGAATGCAACTGAAGTAGCAGCCGCGCGGGAGTGTTGTCGTAGACGTTCATCATGCGGGCGTTTTGGCCGCGATAAACGCCTGACTGCTTACCCACGAATTTGCATGATTATTGCCGGGAAGATAGTCGATGACTCGGTCTCTCAGGTTTGTCATTTTCGCCTCTGCTGCTCGGATGAGACTCCGCAGTTCTTGTGCGGTGTATGGTGCTAAATGCTATGTGTCGCTGATTGTCGGTCGTGATTCGCCGGAAATCAACAGGTGGCAAGAATCTTTTCGATGATACTTGCAGGATGGCTGCCGGCGTCGCAAGGGCGCGAGCGATGAGTCTACAAAACATATGCCAATTGCATCATTCACGTCGATTAAGAGGGCTGCCTGGCGATACTGGGAACCGCTAGACTAGCTTCTCGATGGCCAAACCGGGGGGACAAATGGAAACGCTCAAAGCATCCACGCAGTACGGGGATTGTGTTGGTACTGCGTCAGCGGATAGGTCCGATGCGAAGACGCTCAACGACCTTCTATTGAAGCGCGGGCTGAGCAAGGAGGATAAGTTCCTCGTGAGAGCGAAGCTCTGGGTCGGAGAGCGTGAGAAGGCGAAGTTCGGTAAAAATGGGGAATTTCCGGCGCGGACAGCAGATTGCCAACACGGGAGTTAGGCCTTTCGCGCTGGAGGTGAGTCGCCGCTCGGGTCTTGTGGCGCCCTCTTGCTTGACTGGACGGTGGCTCCTAGGAGCTGGCGCGTCGCGAGGGCGAAATCGCGGTGCAGTGCGCAAAAAAGGGGCACCGGAAAATGCTCAAGCACCTCTGGACATTAATTCAGGTTACCGCTTGCCAGGTAAGGCTCCGCGGCCGGGAAGAGCCACGTAACCAGAACTAAATCGAGGCTTCGTAACCGAAATTAATGCACCTCAGCACTCGGAGCGTCAGACGGTCCGTTGGAAGCTGCGGCAATGAGACGTGACCATTAGTTCCGGTTAATCCCTTTGCTGACAAGGACTTAGAGTCAGCGAGGAGCCGCTCTTAACCGAAACAAATGGTGCTCCCCACCTCGGCCCCGGTCCGCTCGCTCGAAGGATTCATTCCGAGACACTTTTTCCGGAATTTCCCTTCGGGAACGGGCGATTTGGTGTCGACGGATTAGAAGTGTTTACGTTTTTAAATCAATTGCTTGCATTCACGTAACGACTTCTTCCGCCGAAATTTCGCTGCTGTGTAACGACTTCTAATCCATATTGCCAAACATTCGAACACGCTGCGTGCACCCCACCCACCGTCACCGACTTCCCTAGATTCCATGACTCATCCACATCGGCGTGCAAAGCAAGCCTTGCACAAAAGCACAGCCCAGCGAATTCCCGTGGGTTTACGGCGCTGGGTGTTAAGTCCGAGGCCGGGTCCGTCGAGGATGCGGCATGACAAACGAATTGACCGGCTATCAGCGGGGTAAGATGGTATTTTCGCCGAGACACATGCTCTGCGAAGAGGTGGCATGTATGTATAGCGATATTCGAGGAAAACGCAACACGTTGCTAACTAACAACTCCTTCTGAACCATCGTTTGATACGCTTACCAGCATCTGTCTCATTGATTTCGGAACTAATTTTCTCCAGTGAAATCACTCGCTTAACATTAATTCGTAGTACATACAGTGAGACAGGGATAGCCACATAGAAGAGACCCTCCATTATTCGTTAAACCACAGTTAACTTAACTGAACGAGAATTAACCAATATGTCAACACTATGCTCAACCTCCCTACTTTATCTCGGGATAACTACGTATAGGCGGTATCTATTCGCTAAAGGTAGATGCGTTATCGTGTAGCAATATAGATGCTTGAAAAGAGACAACGTATTTGGTAGAGTCGTGTCTGGCGCAACGCCAACTTGAATCACCTCGCACTCGACGCCGTTATAGACCTTCGCACCATAGCCACCTCGCCATTTTTTGAGAGGGTACATCGGCGAGGGTGCGATGCAGCAAGCAAGAAAGCGGACTACTGTGAATCAACCGAGGTGGACTACATCCATCTCGGTATCCCCGAGGTCGGCCAAGAACCTTGGGGGACGAGTTATCCATCGTCGCCGACACGCGAGCGTGTGGAAATGCCGCTGCGAAGCACTTCTGGCTTACTGTGTGCGCTGTCGCGTCAATTCCCGACTGTTTCAGCAACTGGACAAGCTTCCAGTCGGTCAAGCGTTGCCCTCATATCCCATCACTTATCAGTCGGTTCGCCAGGCATTCCCAGCGACCGGGGGGCTTCTTCGTCTCGAGCGACTCATAGTTCACTTATGGTCTTCCAGACCTCTAGCGCTTCCGGCATGCCAAAGACGAGATTCGGCTCGTTGGCAATCTGAGCTCCCGAGCAATCCTCGAAGCGGTTGGCGGTACGATGATTCGGTGCGGACCATCCTAAACACTTTAGCTGGGGTGACAACTTACCCTGACTTGACGGACGACTTGGCTCAGCACACGAAGCTAACGTTGCTCCACGTGTATGAACAACCGAGCCCTCAACGCGCCATGGTCGAGACCGGGCGGCCCTGGGTGAAGTTCGGCCCTCATTCGGCAAGAACGAGCGCTGTTGCGCCGGGAGGTTGCGCCGGAGTTCCCGTTGCGACACAGGAGATTCCCAAGGAGGCGCCGAACCCCAATTGCGGAAGGACATCTGGATGCCTTTGGCGTAAAAGTCACCCTGATGCGGACCCGCTTGACTGCGTTTGGGCCTTAGCGACCTTCCAGTGCACCAAAAATAACGAGCGAAGCAACGTTCGCTTCTGGTCAGCCTTCCAGCGTCTGAAGACCAACACGCCACAAGTGCTGCGACGCCGCACTCGGACCCAAAGATAAGCGCAAATGCATATGAAAGCATGGACACAACAACGTGACCGTCAGGACCGAGATGACTGACATAACGGCATACGCGACCGTAACCAACGTAACAACCACCTCCGGCACTCGCCTAACATGCGAGCCGTACCTCTCTCATCCTCAGTTTTCACACGACAACGAGCTCTGCGCTCAGTTGCACTACACCTTTCTCCACTACGCCCCCAATCGAAGCCAAAGTAAGGCTTTAGAAGTGCGGCAGGCGCTGGTTGTGTTTCTCGACTTCCGCCAAAAGTATCATCAACTCAATCCGTTAGCGGTGCACCTCAATTCCATCTCGGACCTGACTGGAGATGTCATTCGCCAGTTCGAGCGTTACCTTCAGAAGGAATGCAAAATAGGTAATCTGAGGATGCGTGCCGAGACGCCGCTTGCAAGACTTAAGAGCGCTTTGAATTACGTCGCAGAACACACCGGCGAGATTCCTCAATTACGGCTTCCTGCAATCCGATACGACCGAAGCAATAAAACGGAACCTTTAGATGAAAGCACGTTTACGGAATTGGAAGGGGCGCTGAGAAAGCATGCCGATTCGCTTTGGACACTCCTCGAAAACCGCATCAAGGTCCAGTCGGCTGAGCCCTATACCTTCGCGGAGCTTAGTATGCTCGTAAATCCACCGGTCAATTGCGAAAATCTCGTCCGTTGGTATCAATATGCTCTGTTACACCACGTCACTAGACCAGCAGTCGCGACGATTAGGGAATACCTCGGCAGGAGCGACGACCCCATACTAATCTCCATGCGCAAGCTGCCTACAGCGGGTGGGAAGCTGGGTAGCGCCTGGAAGGCCTATTACGACGGAGATGGGGCGATATTCCGGCTTCAAAAACCCATAAATCCCTTCGGGACCAGCGTCGCAAATCTGCATCTCGATGAATTTCGGGTGCTGAAAACCTTGATTCAGTGCGGCTATCCGTTGGAGATGAGTCTGCAAGAGCTACAAGAAAAGTACGACTCACAAATGAAGACTGCGTGGTTCGAGAGGACAGGTACTGTACTTGAATGCCTTTTGCCGTATTGCTACCAACGGCGGAGTTCAAATGTCGAGACTCGTCCCACGGTCGCGCAATTGTTGTATACGTACTACCCCAGCGATATCGACATGGCAACACTGATTCTGTTTCTCATGGTCCAAACTGGGTGGAACAAGGAAACGGTCCTCGCAATTGACCCGAAAAACTTCGAAGCGAAGTTGTCGGGACTTTTGGCTGAAGACGAAATGACGATATTTTCGGAGAAAAACCGAAGTCAAGGAAGCCAACTTCCGTATCACAACCCAAAGCTCTACAAAGCTACAAGCAGCAGAACAAACAAGTACTCGGCTTACAATCTAGTCAAGCTAGCCGAAGCGTTATCAGAGCCGTTCGCCGCTCAGTCCGTTGATTTCGTTCGCACTGGGCATGACGAGACTCGATTGAATAAACTGTTTTCATGCTTGCGACATCCCGGCGCTTGGGGACAGTTTGGACGCTTCTACACTCTGTCCGCCGAGTCCCTGTTCAAAACTGGCGTCAAAGGCTTTTTAAAACTTTACCCGATACACGCGAGCGGCCGCCGGCTATCGAAGGTCGAAGAAATCAGCCCGAAGCTGCGGCCAACTTGGGTGATGATGCACCGCAAAATGAAGCCGCTGAGCGTCATATCGCTCATTCAAGGGCACGAGAGCCCCGAAACGACGGACATTTACTATGACAGCTCCGGCTTGGCTATGAAGGAGAGAAGCTCACGCTTGCGGGCCGAGCTTGAGACCGTTGGAGGCCTTCTAAGAACACGGCAGTTCACGGGGTTGATTGGGGAAGCACCCACCCCGGCGCAGATGAATGAAGGTTTGACCATATTCTTTCTTCCTGGTCACGAAAAAAACCTCTGGGGCTGTCGAAATCGATTGACACCTGATTGGCCTGGCTTTCAACAACGATTCACAGCCGGTCAGAAATGTCACCCTTCGACCAACTGTTTTTTCTGCAGCCAGTGCTATGTCTTTGAAGACTCTCTGCCCTATCTGATTGACAGACACGCCCAAATCGAAGAAGCCTTAGCTAACGCTGAGGAATCTGACTTCAGCTCGACCCTTAATGCAGAGCGCGAAGTCATCGATTGGCTCATCTCTAACTGGAATGACGACAAAGTCTTACAAAGCGCGTTTGCCTACCAGCAGCAACATAGTCCGTTGTTCCCAATCGACCATGCCGCATTTGAGGTACTGTTCGACGATTCGGAAGTAACCGTAGGCTGAGGGTAAACTGTGAAAATCAACGAGATGGAAGAACCAAGGTTTGAGGGGGCGCAGCATTCGGCCTTGGGCTTTTCGCAAGACGAGTATGACGAAGACGAACTTGACGTCGTCGAGGAAGAGCTAGGGCTTGAATTACGCAGCTCGGACAGCTTACTCAAAGGCACGCGGAGCGTCCTCTTGGCAAAGCTCGCTGCTCGGCCAACGGGAGCGTTCCACGTCTCGGACGATTCACTCTACAGCGACGCAACCTGGAAGCTCACAGAGGATAATGTCGTCAAATTCGACAGCCAAATCATCGGCGTGAACAACCTTAAACGGTCCATTATGTTTCATCTTCTGCCGGAATTTAATCCGTGGGGCCGGTCACGAAGCCACAACACAACCCACGTAGCCGGCTATGCGTTCGGGTTGCTGGAAAAATACATCTTCTCAAACAATAAGCTGAATGCCACAGCCGCTCAAATTGCTGCGATTGATGCCACCACGCTTAACGAAGCGCTCGATAAGGCGAAGGAAAGTGGTTTTCTGACCACATATAAGCACGTGTATTTCTTTGTGAACTTGTGGTTGCAACTATCCGCCCAGAAGCTCATTCCTCAATCACTTCGCTTGAACATTGCAGCCAATCGCGTCATCACAAAGGAAAGAGCGGGTGATATTTTAGAACATTACCGAAGAACGGTGGGAACATACAAACCTTTAAGCGAACATGAGTTGATGAAGCTTATCGACTACGCTTTGTTCTGGACCGAGAAAGCCCTGCCAGCGTTGTTAAAGGTACGGGATATACTAATTGTGCAAAAGGTCAATGTTTCTGACAGAATTAAGACCGTACAGGCCTCGCGTGCAGCATTTTTCGAAGAAAACCTCACCGTCATCATAGACGATGTTGAGGTGATGAAGCCAAACGTCAACTTTCGTGAACTCGAGCCAACTCCTCGATTTAATTTCTCCACCTTTTGGACCATCTCATGGATTAGGCCCTACGCCAAAGCTTTGGACAGCGTACGCAACGCCATATTTGTTTGGATTGCTCTAATCACCGGGGCTCGAAAGAGAGAGCTGGGTATCTTGACCGATGAGGACATATTATTTGATGAGGCATCGGGAGAGTATTCGGTTCGCGTAACACGATTCAAAACAACCAACGACCCGAACTTCGCCGGTAAGCAAGACGTCCTCCCGTTACCGACGTTCCTGGGTGAGATTGTCCGCGACTACATTTCCGCGCGAGATATTCGAAGTTTCGCGAAAGTCAGAACACTGTTTGGCTCCCACAACCACTCTCAGCTTGGCAAATCGAAAAGCAGCCACAACGCATACCTTACGCTCGAAGCGATTATTCAACAGCTGCAAGATGCGCTAGGCCTCAAGGGAGTTCACTGTCATCGATTTCGCAAGACAATTGCAGAGATTTTGATTAACAGAGACGAGCGTAACATCGATATCATTCGGTTGCTGTTCGGCCATACGAGCTATTCGATGTCCCTGAGATATATCGCGCGAAACCCGTACATCGTGCGTAGCGTGGTGCGGGCAATCGAAAAGAGCTTCACCGACGATTTCGCGGAAATCGTTTCAGGTTTGAGCTCTGGCGTCTATGCCGGTGCTCGCGCAGATGAACTCGCGGGCAGATTGGCCAGTCGCGAAACGCTCTTTGCTGGAAAGGTCATACGGGCCGAGATTCACGATTACGTGTCGCATCTCGTCCGGTCTGGTGAGCCGATTTACATACATCGTACCTCACTGGGAGCCGGCACCTACTGTCTCACCACTGATAACTATCCTGGGGGACCAAAGCCCCCCTGTATCGCGTCGTATTCCTTGGCGGGAGGAAGTCTCCCCAACCCTAGAAACTGCCACGTCGAATGTGGCAACTTGATTCTGCTTGATTCCGCAAAGACTGCCCTACACCAAAACATCACATTTTATTCGAAGCTTGTCGCCTCGGGTACGCTGAAAGAGCGCACGTTGGCCGCTATCACAAAGAAGCTACTCATTTCTGAGCGACGACTCAATGAGCTAGAAGCCCGTTCCGCGTCTGTTGAGGAAATCGCAGGCCTGTCGAGGAAGGCTGGTCATGAGTGAGCACCGCAGGGGAAGCAAGGACACCGAGCAGCGGCTTATACAGATAATTGCCAGCCACGCGATAAAGTTCCCAGGTAAGAAGTTGCTCAAGGCCAAGTTGGCGGCTGCCGCGGGCATTACGCGACAGGCTCTGCATCGCTATTACGGTCATTTGGAACCGTATATCTCTGGCGAGAAATCAGTTTCCGACCTTCTGGATGGAAATAGCAAGAACGCTGTCCTATCCACGGGTATAGAGCGGCTGAAAGCGCTGGAGGCCGAGCTTCAGTCGCTCAAGGTCGGGAGAGATAAGGCGATTGAACGCGCACGAACCGAATATCTTACGTCGCTCATGAAATCGGATTTGGCGTTGCACGACGTTGACGGGTTACGAGCGAGGCTTGAGGCTCAAAGCCTACACAATGACATCTTGATAAATCAAATCAAGACGCTCGAGGCTGAGCTGACTGTGTTGAAGCTCGAAAAGCGACACCTGCTGCCTAAGCAGAGTGCAGGGTGGGACAACACCTCGATATTCGACGTCAACCTTAAGCGGATTTTTGATGCGTATCAGACTTCCGGGGATGCGGCGAAATTGGATAGAGAGAAGCTCAAAGCGGTCCAAGACGCAATCGTTCGCGCACAAAAGGCGAGCTCAGCCGATGCGGCAATCGTAGTCTTTATCGACCGCTATCTTTGCTCGTTCGACATGTTTTGCAAAGATTTCAAGAGCCAACGGAACGGAAACTTCGTAATAGTGCGAGCGCCGGTATTTAGTACCCTTCAGTTGAAGACACTCGTACTGTCGAAGCTCGACATCGACACACCGGTCAAAATATTTTCGCCGTACTGTGAGTCCCAAATCGTCGCGAAAGCGCAGCGCGCTTTTTATTTCTCGTATGTTCCAGAGCATGAGATAGCACTCGCAGACAAGATGCAGAGCATGTCGATATCAGACCCTCGCGTGAACGAAGTTGTGACGTACAAGATTGAGCAAGGCGAGTAATGCTTGATATCAGCAGACAAGTCATCTCTTACGTCGACCATCTTGGGAAAAGCACGTCTCACTACGTCCTCATTGCCCAAGAAGCGGGTCAACGCATATTGCTCAGCCACGCGAATATCTATCTGCACAGAGAGACTAGTGCGTCAATCAAAACTTCGATGCGCTACAGCGGTGTGATTGCGATGTTTTATCGCTTCTTGTCCGAGCAGGACAAGTACGTGGGAATTTCGGTCACGCAGTATCACTCCATCGTCGATAACGACGACATAAAACGTTGGCAAGTTACTAGGCAACGGGCTCGATTAGAGTCAGACAGCGCGGGACCCGTATCTGAAACCATCTTCGAGGATGCCAGGGTGGTCCTCTCCATATTTCATTGGCTGAACAGCAATGGTTACGCCACTAACGTCAACGTGAATTTGAAGACATGGGTCGCGAACTTCAAAAGTGATGACATGTTGAACTACCTCCAGTCGAAAGAGACGGCGAAGATAGATTCGAGCTCAATCCGGGTACTAGATAGAGAGCGACGACAGAAGACTAGGAAATCGTTAATCACGAACGACGAAATTCGGGATTTGATTGAGGCGTTCTCGGACCCTGTCTACGGTGAGATGTTTCGCCTATCGCTGGGCACTGCAATGCGACCTGTTGAGCTGTGTCGATTCCCATATTACGGCAGCGGCAAAAACGCTCACATCTTGCCGTTCTCATCCATGGGTAAAGGGGCGCCGACCGTCGCCTATACGACGGTCGGCAAGGGGAACAAAACGCGCACGATTCGCGTAAATACCAAGGATTTGCAGTCGCTCGAATGGAACTACATCCAGCCGTACTATCGCGAGCGGGTCGAAAAATACGAGATGCGTTTTGGGCATAAATGTCCGCTGTCGCAGTTGTTTCTGACGAAGAGAGGAACTCCTGTCACCCCGGGAAACGTCGCTGTCCGCACACACGCAGCTAAGCTGGTTGCGATGTCGCGTAACCCGGGTTTTCGCGAATCAATCTCCTTTTACGATGCTCGCCACTGGTGGCCGACGCAATTCCTCATTTCGTTTTTTGGCGGAGACCTGTTGACCAAGACTACCGATGTCTTGTTCGCTGCTTGCGCGGAAGTTCTGCGGAACCAAATGGGACATGAGAGCCTAGAGACTACGTATAAGCATTACGTGGACCTTGCGCGAGTGGTGTTCATGGCTCATAAGGGCATGGTGAATGAGCTGGTAATCGAGAGTGGTGAGTCAGTTGAAGAATTCATCAACCGACTACGACTGGACACGAACGTACCGGTAGAGGTCGCGGATGACGAAGAGTGAAAATCTGAACGGCAAACAGCAAACGATTGGATGGACTACATCCGCGCTGGCAAGCTCAACCGTTCCGAGATTGCACCGGAACGGGTTCGACCGGGCAGCGTTTAGACAGAATCCCAAGCTCAACGAGCTTCTTATCTCGATGGACAAGCAGTTGGTTGCGAAGGGGGGTGGCAACTCGAAAGGTCGAAGCAGGCGCCGGTGACGCTGACCGCACTGACGATGCAGTAGTCAGACGCATGGGTGTCGGCAAAGAGCAAGCCGGAACAACGCCTGAAGGCGATGGAAGAGTAGAACGCAGCTCGGAGAGAGAGTCAAAGAGCTACTGACGCAACGTAAGCTGTACAGGATGATTGATGAACAGCTGGCGGCCTCTGGGAGGTTCATTCGCATATGACCGTCACTTCTTACGAGTTGCGCGTCGCAGCCATCCGCAGTCGCGGACGGAATGGCGGTGTCATATTCACCGCACTCACGGACCGGGTTGAAACGTCCGTGGTGGTGTGCGACTTTCGGCAAATCCCAGATGCTAGCCTTGTTGAGAAAGGACAGCGCTGGCTTGTGGCTGGGCGTGTTCAAAGGCGCAAAATTACGCCAAAAAACGGACAGGAGCCTTCGGTGTACATTTCCATGGCAAGCTGATGGCGGAACGTCATGGATTGAGTTTACGTTTTGCTGCAAATTGCGCCTGTCGGCGTAGGTTTACGTTTCCGTGCGCGTTGTCGGGATAGGAACGTCACCCTCGGTGCTAAACGCGCCGTCCTATAAGCCGTTCCGACGACGACCGCTATCACTTACCCGGTTGCCGAGTGTACGCATGAAAATTTCGTAAAATAACCGTGCTGGACGTAAGTCGCGATGTTGTCAAATTGCGTCTCTTGTCCGGACGTCGAGGTGATCGACGACTGATGACGGAAATGCCATCCGCCGATGTTCACGCCCGCGTTGAGACCCAGATAGCTCTGCGTCGAATTGATGCCCGCGCTGTCGGTGTGATAGGTATTCGCGTCATAGCTCACGAAGCCCGCGTTCACGCCCTGTTCCCACATCTCCGGCGGCACATAGCCGCGCGCCGCGTTGCGCATGTACTTCTGCGGCACCGTCAGCGTCAGCTTCTGCTCCGAGAAGTCGAAGTCGATGCTCGCGTCCGGTACGGTGGCAGCCAGGTCGATACACTCGCCCGCATCGGCGGCGCCAGAGGCAGGGTTGCCATTCGCCTTCGCGTCCGCCACGTCTGCGGCCGCGTCCTTGCCTGCATCTCCACCCACCTTGGCGAAATCCACACCGAGTGTCTCCAGCATCTTGCGGCTGAAACACGGGCGCGCGGTTTCGCCTTCGCGCGCTGCCACGAAACGCACATCCTGCCGCGCCACGCGGATGTCGTTCACCCAGACGTCGACCGAGTACACGCCCGGCGAAACCATGTTGCCGCGTGCGAAACGCGCGACGTCCACGGTCTGGTTCGGGTCGGTACGGAGAAACGTCGAATCGAACGACACGGCGGCGTTGCCGCTACCGCTTTCGGATGCAATCACGCTCGCCGACTGGACGCCGCCCATCACCGCGAAAACGGTCAGGACAACTGCCGTTACCGGATTCAGGCCGAACGGACCAGACACCGCACTGGTGCGAGCATGCGAAGGATGACGAGGTGAGAGTTTCATGATCTGACTGGCTTCAAACGTTTTGCAACAGGCGTGCGTTGTCCCTGTGCGTTGCCTGTGCAACGCACGCTATGTGCAGTAAAGGGTTGTCTATGGGCGGAAGGCTGCCGCCCGACCGACTAACTGCTGCGGTCTATTGGGCGAGCGTCGCGTCGCCGTTCATGGCGCCGCCGAAATCGCTGATCGCGGTGTAGTGAACCTTCGCGCCTGCCGAGACTGCGTTCATCTGTGCGACGGGAAGCACCTCCGTCGCGTGGGGGGCCACCATGCCGCCCTTTTCGTTCTTGTACGTGTGACCGCCGCTTTCGACATCCACTTCGCTAAACGACACGTAGTACGGCGTCGGATTCGACACGCTTACCGCCTGGCCTTTTCCGTCGGACGCCGCCGCGACCTTCCAGGTCAATTGAGCCGGCGCGTCTTCAGGTTTGCCAGGCAGCTTCGCGGGACGCACGAACACTTTGATGCGCGTGCGATAGGCGAGCTGCAAGGTGTTGGCGTCGGTTGTGCCGGCCACCTTGGGCGGAATATCGAGCACGTTGAGCCAGTACACGGATTCGCGATCGGTCGGCAAGGCTTCGCCGCTATAGATGACACGCAGCGTCTGCGACTTCTTCGCGTCCATCCGGAAGATCGGCGGCGTGATCACGAAGGGCACCTTGATGTCGCCGGGTTTTGCGTCCGGGTGACCGTCGTCCATCCAGACCTGAACCAGCGAAGGCGCCGCACTGTCGTTATCGAGCTTGACCGTGACTTCGCGTTGGTCAAGCGGATACACCACGCGCGTGCCGCCAATCGTCACGCTTGCATCTGCGTTGCCTGCCAGCAGCGCACAGGCAAAACCGATTCCTAGAGCAATTCGACCCAGCTTCATCACATTCACCTTTTGAAAATAATCTTGAAAATTGGCCGTTAAAAAGGCGTTCGCTTACGCGAACGCCTTAGCCTTCGGCTTACTGGTATTGCATCGTGTATTGCACCGACGTGTTCACTGCGCCGGGAGTGGCCGTGCCAGTCGAGTAGTACTGAGCGAAATACTTCAGGTTGGCGTTGCCGCCGGTAATCGTCGCGCCGTTGTTGGCGATGTCGTTGTTCGCGCCGGTCGTGATGTTGATCGGCAGAAGCGAGGCGTTCAGGAGACGGACTTCAACCTTGCCGGCGCCGCCCGAACCCACAGCGGTCTGGTTGGACAGGTTGCCGGTGGTCTGGTCGACGGTCGGGCCGTTTTCGAAGGCGGCTACCGCCTTGGTCGCTTCGCCCGTGCAGCCGCTCAGTGCCAGCACCATTTGGGTCGGGCTCGACGTACCGGCTACAGCGCCTTGCGACGCCAGCGTGCCGGCGGACACCGTCGGCAACGTGACCGACAGATCGGCCGGCGACCCCGAAGCCGCACCGTTAATCGAGCACGTGGTGTTGGACACGGTGCCAGTGAAAGTGATCGTGCCGTCAGCTGCGTGTGCGCCAAGCGATGCAACGCCCAACAGACCGCCCGTTACGATGGCCATTGCGGGGAGGAATGATTTCATTTTGCTGCTCCAATGAGTAAATAACGTTCTTGATAGTCAAAGGCGAATTCGTGTTCGGTACGACGCGCCGTCGCCCCTGGGCGCTCCAAGGTTCATCGCCGGAAAATGGCGGTCTTTGTTTTGAACCATTGGCCTTTCGTTCAGGCGCAACTAAATGGTATGGATTCGCGAGTCCTAAGTACCTAGGACGATTCTTATTTGAGTGGGATTTTTCCTACTACTGAATCGGATACCTCATGACAACAGCCACTCCCACGTCGACACACGACGCGGAGTTATCCGTCAGATAGAGACGTATTGACGCTCGTCCGATAGAGTCGACGACGTCTACCTCGTGACCGAAGGACAACCCAGCCTACGATCGAGCGCCCCGTGTTGCTGAGGATCGGTCTCAGGCTTCGGGCGCAAGCAGGGAGCCGGGGTTCAGCCGCCACCGGCGACACATGCCGCCGGGCAAGGCAACCGTGCATGCCGCCCCAGTCGTCTCATTCGACGAGAACCCGCTAATCTGAAGCAAAACCCATTTCGATTATTATTTTTCCAGATGCAACACTCGATCAATTAATCACGTTAATCGAAATAGTCACAGGTTATAGGTTATTGCAGATTATCCAACGTTAGCATACGATTAAGCACGGTCGCCGCAGGGCCTGGCGTCCGCAATAAACCCGCATCGGCATTCGCCCGTGGGATATCCGGTAAATCTGGAGGTAGGTGTATGTCCGACGAAAATAATCCGGCTTCCGCTACTAAACGTCGTGATTTTCTAAAAGGTGTTGCAACCGTCGGTATCGCGACGGGCTTCGGCACCGTCGTAGGCGAAGCGCTCGCCCAAAACCCAGCAAGCCCGAAAGCGACGGGTACCGGCGCAAAGCCGCCCACCAAGGCCACCCGTGACGCGAACGCGGTTTATGCCAATCAGCTCGCATTTGACGATACTCAGGACTTCCAGGACGCTACGCGCGGACTCATTGCCACTCTGCCCGATCCCGGCATTATTCCCAGTTCAAAAGGCGGCGCCGCCTGGGACCTGGGTCAATTCGCCTTTATTAGCGGCGGCCCTGATAATAATGCACCTGATTCAGTTAATCCCAGTTTATGGCGTAATGCCAAACTGAATATGAATCACGGCCTTTTTGAAGTCGTGGATGGAATATGGCAGGTTCGCGGTTATGACCTGTCGGTAATGAGCATTATCCGCGGCGATACCGGCTGGATTGTGATTGACCCGCTGATGACCGAAGACGCCTCAGTGGTGGTCTGGAAGCAACTGGTCGTTCCGCATCTCGGTGACCGGCCAATTACCCACGTCATTTACACGCATAGCCACGCGGACCACTACGGCGGCATTCGCGGGATCGTCGACGAAGCCGATATCAAATCGGGCAAGATAAAAATCTACGCACCGGCGGGTTTCACTGAAGCGGCGGTCGGCGAAAACGTGATCGCCGGGAACGCGATGAGCCGGCGGGCCGCCTATATGTACGGCAATCTGCTGCCGCGCAACCCCACTGGGGTAGTCGACGGCGGCCTGGGCAAAACAACGTCCATTGGCGCCATCACACTCATCACGCCGACCGACTTTGCAACCACGACGGGCCAGAAACTGACGCTGGATGGCGTCGACATGACCGTCATCATGGCGCCGGAATCCGAAGCGCCGTCCGAGTTCATGTTCTACATCCCGAAGTTCAAGGCGTTCTGCGCCGCGGAGGATGCTACTCACACACTGCATAACCTCTACACGTTGCGCGGCGCCAAGGTTCGGGACGCCTTGCTCTGGTCGAAATACCTCCAGGCTGCCATCGACATGTTCGGTGGCGAAATGGAAGTGCTGTTTGCTTCGCATTACTGGCCAACATGGGGTAACGAGCGCATCGTCGCCTTCCTGAAAGCGCAACGCGACATGTACCGGTATTTGCACGACCAGACCATGCGCCTTGCCAATACGGGATTCACGCCACTCGAAATCGCAGAGACCGTGCGCTTGCCCGACAGTCTCGCGAAACACTGGTATTGCCGCAGTTACTACGGGACGGTGTTCCATGACCTGGTGGCGCAATACAACCTGCGACTCGGCTTCTTCGACGGTGTGCCGGCCAATCTCCACCGGCTACCGCCTGTCGAAAACGGCAAGCGCTATGTCGAGTTTATGGGTGGCTCGGCCGCGGTGCTGCAGAAAGCCCAGCATTACTACGACAGAGGTGAATATCGTTGGGTTGCCGAAGTGGTGAACCACGTTGTGTTTGCCGATCCGCAGAATGTGGCAGCCAAGCACATGCTCGCCGATGCGTACGAACAGATGGGCTACCAGGCAGAATCGGCGCCATGGCGCAATTTCTATCTCACCGGCGCCATGGAGTTACGCAACGGTGTGCATAAGGTCCCGTTCGGCAGTTCGCAAAGCCCGGACACCATCAAAGCCATGCCGCTGGAAATGTTCCTGGACTATCAGGGTGTTCGCCTGAACGGCACGCGCGCGGCCGGCAAATCCATTACCTTCAACTTCGTGATGACCGACACGAACGAAAACTACGTGGTCGGCGTCGAAAATTCCGCGCTTCATTATTCCAAAGGCAAGACGTCGGATAGTGCGGACGCGTCGGTCACCATGACGCGCGCGGATCTCAACGAAGTCATGATGGGCAATACATCCATGGAAAAACTGGTGATGGCCGGTAAAACCAAGATTACCGGCAGCACGCCGAAACTGGGTGAATTCGTATCCTGGCTCGACAATTTCGACTTCTGGTTCAACATCGTCACGCCGTAACAGGCCTGTGGCACTCAACACGGAACCGAAAAGATGTGCGCAATCTGCGAATTGAAGATCGAGTTTAATATTGGGCACCCTCATGCGCTCACGGTGGCCGTTGCGACGCGAGAAGCCATGGACGTCGGCGTGCTGCCGGAAACGGCGGTTGACGGCGCGTTAAGCAACATGAAGCTGCGCATGGCGGCCATCGAGGCACTTAAGGGCTTGCAAGCCCGGCTGGAAGCTTCGCTGCCGGTCGGTCGTTTGATGGCGCTACCTGATTTCTACGTCCTCCTGATCGAAATCGGCACGTGGGGATTTTTTCACGCCACTGAAGCTGGATTCGATCCGGACATTACGCCGGAGCCACCTGACGTGACCTCCGAAGACCAGGCTGATCGGGATGTGGTGTTTGTTTCATCGGAAGCGGCGCTGCAGGCTATCCTCAACGAAGATCTCTCCGTCGACACGGCGTTCGCCGACAATCTGATCGTCCTGGACGCGGGTGAAACGCATACCAGGCTGCTCCGTTCGGTGCTTGATGCGGCGTTTCCCGTAGCAGGAAACAAGGCGGTCAATTTCTGAGCGGAGGATTGCGCGCAATGCTGCGTGGTCCGCTTCGCGCGTGTACAACTGTACAACGCGAAGCGGACCGTTCTTGCCGCTAGTACGACGACGACGCTCAGCGGCCGAGACCGCCCATCATCGTGTACTTCAGTTCCATGTACTCGTCGAGCCCATACTTCGAACCTTCACGGCCCAGGCCCGATTCCTTCACGCCGCCAAACGGCGCCACTTCGGTGGAGAGGATGCCTTCGTTGACGGCCACCATGCCGCTTTCCAACGCCTCGGACACGCGCCACGCGCGGCCGAGATCGCGCGTATAGAAGTACGCGGACAGGCCGAACGGCGTGTCGTTGGCGGCAGCGATCGCTTCTTCCTCAGTCTTGAAACGGAAGCAGGCAGCAACCGGGCCAAACGTTTCCTCTGCAGCGATCAGCATCGACTTCGACGCGTCGACCAGCACCGTCGGCTCATAGAACGTGCCACCCAGCGCGTGACGCTTGCCGCCCGTCAACACCTTGGCGCCCTTCTGCAAGGCATCGGCAACATGGGTCTCCACTTTCTTCAACGCAGCAGCGTTGATCAGCGGTCCCTGCTCGACTTCGCCCTCAAGCGCGTTACCCACACGCATCTTCTGCACCGCCTGCGTCAGCGCCTGGGTGAACGCGTCGTAAACGCCGTCCTGCACGTAGAAGCGATTCACGCACACACAGGTCTGGCCGGTGTTGCGAAACTTCGAAGCCATCGCGCCCTGAACGGCGGCGTCGATATCCGCATCGTCGAACACGATGAAGGGCGCATTACCGCCGAGTTCGAGCGAGAGCTTCTTGAGCGTATCCGCGGATTGCTTCGCGAGCAGCTTGCCCACCCGCGTCGAACCGGTGAACGATAACTTGCGAACCACGGACGATGCCGTCAAGGCGCCGCCAATCGCCACGGCATCGCCGGACACGATGTTGAATACGCCCGCCGGAATCCCCGCACGCTCGGCCAGCACCGCCAGCGCAAACGCCGACAACGGGGTTTCTTCAGACGGCTTGAGCACCATCGTGCAGCCTGCCGCGAGCGCCGGACCGGCCTTGCGCGTAATCATCGCCAGCGGGAAATTCCACGGCGTGATGGCGGCCACCACGCCAACCGGCTCACGCGTCACGATGATCTTCGCCTTTGGATTCGGGCTCGGAATCACGTCGCCATAGGCTCGCTTCGCCTCTTCGGCGAACCATTCGAAGAAGCTCGCCGCATAGCCCACTTCGCCGCGCGCTTCGGCAAGCGGCTTGCCCTGTTCGCGCGACATCAATTCCGCCAATGCATCGCGGTTCTCGAGCATCAGTTCGCCCCAGCGCTTCACGCGCGCGCCGCGTTCCTTCGCGGTCAACGCGCGCCATGCCGGATAAGCGCGCTCTGCCGCGGCGATCGCCTGCGCAGTTTCCGCCGCGCCGCCCCTGGCGACATGGGCAATCAACTCGCCCGTGGCGGGATTGGAAACGGGATAGGTCTCGGCGCCGGCATACCACTCGCCGTTGATATAGTGCCCGGTACGGAGAAATTCACTCATGCTGCTTTATCCAGAGATTGAACGAACGTCCCTTGCGCGGGACGCGATTCGCGAGCGATGCGCTTGCCGGCCGTGTAATCGTTGATCAGATCGCACGGCGTGTAGTTACGTTCGAGTTCGTAGAGTTCGTCGGCGGAGAGCTTCGTGTCGAGTGCGGCGAGCGCGCTGTCGAACTGCGCCGGCGTATCCGCTCCCACCAGCATGCTTGCGACACCGCCGTGATTGAGCACCCACGCCTGGGCGATTTGCGCCGCCGATACGCCACGCGCCGCCGCCACGCGCGCCACGGACGCAGCAATCTCGCGCGAAGCCGCATCGCCATACATTTGCGCGGTGAAGAAGTCGGTCTGGTTGCGCGTCGAGTTCGGATCGCTTGTCAGGAGACCGCGTGCAAGCGGGCTGAACACCGACACGCCCACGCCCTGATCCTCGCAATACGGAATCATCTCGCGCTCTTCCTCGCGGTACGCGAGGTTCAACTGCAACTGCATGTTGATGGGCTTGTGCCAGCCATTGCGCTCGCACACCTGCATGATCTTGGCGAACTGCCACGTATACATGGTCGACACGCCGATATAACGCGCCTTGCCGGCCCGCACGATATCGTTCAGCGCGCCCATGGTTTCTTCGACCGGCGTGTTCACGTCGAAGAAATGCAGCATGTAGATATCGACGTACTCCATGCCGAGACGCGTGAGCGACGCGTCGATGCCGTCCATGATGTGCTTGCGCGAATGGCCGCCGGCGTTCTGATACGTGCCCATGTCGTAGCCGACCTTGGTCGTCACGACGATCTCTTCACGGCGCGCGATGCGCTTGAGAATGCGGCCCACCACTTCTTCGCCGACACCGGTCGAATAGAAATCCGCGAGGTCGATAAAGTTCACGCCCGCGTCCAGCGCGTGACGCACGATCGGCTCGCTTTGCGCTTCGTCGAAAATCCACGGCTTCCATTGCGGCGTGCCCATGTTCATCGTGCCGAGGCACAAGCGCGAAACCTTCAGGCCCGATTGGCCGAGGCGAATGTATTCCATTGTGTTGTCTCCTCACTGCGACGGCTGCGCTGCTCGCACGGCGCGCAAACCGCGGCGTTTCAATAGGTGCTTTAGCGTTGTTTCGGCGTATAGAACGGGTTCGACACTTCACGCGCGGCGGCAAATACTTCGTCGCGATGCGGCAGGCCTTTCATCGCCGCGAGAATCGCGTTCTTGCACGCGCGGTAGTTGTTCTCGAACACGGCATCGAGATCGTCGGTCTTCGGATTCACCCAGTTCGCCGACACGACGACCCAGTCGTTTTCCGCTTCCGGCGGCAGCGTGCCATTCTCGAGCGATTCGGCGACCGCCTTGGCGATGCCGGCTTGCGAGGCACCCCACGTTGCGTTGCCGTGAAAGTCGCCTTCGATCTGTGCCTTGTTCACATAGAGCGTGAGCGGCTTGGTCGGAATGCCGGGACGGGCGATCACGACGAACGGCGCATGACCGGCGGACGGCGTCGACAGCGCGGTGGCGAATGCCTGGCCTGCCGGTCCATTGCGCGGACCGACCAATACATTGATGTGCGCGAGGTTCACGCCCGGGCCTTCAAAACCTTCACCGATATACAACTGCTTTTCCGTCGATACGCTCATGTCTGATCCCGTCAAGGGTTGGGTGGATGAGCGGATTGTGCTATTCGAGTTGCGCCACCATGAATCGATGTTTTTTGATCCGGGGTATGAGACGGACTCAACTCCGGGTTTGTCCTGGGCACACCGATGCGTTGGCAACGGTTTCGACGTTAAGGTGAGGGTTTTCGGGACCAGCGGCGAAAACAGCCCAACAGCTGCTTGAGGTGATGTGGATGGGCATGCCGCGCGCACCGGACATTCTGGACTCCCGGATAAATCGATGGTGCGACGATAGACGAAACGAGGCAGACAGAAGCGGGGCGAGCGACAAGCCACACGGCGTAATAAAACGCGCAAACGCTTATCAGATAAGGGATTCCAACTTCACGCGAGGCGCCGGTCAGCGCGCACAACGGCGCTCATGACCCGTGCATGCGCACGACGCAAGCTCAACGAAGAGGGATCAAGGAGAGCGGCGTCACGCGAGCGCAAAGCCCGGTCGCGCAGGAGCCCAACGGCCGCGGCAAATACGAAAGGTGAGGGTTTTCGGGACCAGTGGGGCGGTGCGCAAAATCGGCGCCGCCGCTTCACTTGTGGGGGAAGGCACGTCGTTGCAGGACGCGCCGTCCCGTACGTAACGCTTAATCGGTGATCAGGAAGCGTTCGCGATTCTTGCCTGCCAGCCAGCCCGGCGAACGGCCGCGGCCACTCCAGGTCTCGCCGGTTTTCGGGTTGCGATATTTCGCCGGCAGCGGCGTCTTCTTCGCCCCCGCACGTTTGCTCGAGAAGCCAAGTTCCTCCGCGGTGATGCCGTATTCCACAATCTTCTGCTTGATATCGGCAATCGCCAGCTCTATTTCCTTTTCACGAGCGACAGCGACTTCCTTGTGAAGCTTTTCGAGCTGCGCAGTCAATTGTTTGTAAGTGGCCATGAAGCGTCGTCTCCAGTCGGTTGGATAACTGCAGTGTGACCCTATCAGATCGAAAAAGTGCCGGATAGCACTCGTTCACGCATTCCCGGATTCGCGCTACCGAAACAAGCCATGCGGTCAGTCGTCGATAGCGTCATAAAGGCGCCGCTCGAATTCGATCGGCATCGGAAACGGCTCGAGCGCGCGCAGCTGAATCAACATCAGACCAATCAGATCTTCCACGGGATCGGCAAACCAACTCGTGCCGTATGCGCCCGGCCAACCGAATGAGCCGGTTGACCGATAGCCGAGCGGCAACTGCTGCGCAGGGTCGTCGACAATCGACAAGCCCAGCCCGAAACCCTGGCCCGCCCAGACGATATGTCCGAACGCCGGCACCCGGCGCTGATCGCGGCTGAGGAAATTGGAGCGCATCAGATCGACCGAGCGATGCGAGAGCAGACGTGTCTGCCCAACCCGTCCACGCCCCAGCAGCAAACGCGCGAACTGCAGATAGTCTTCGGCAGTGGACACCAGTCCGCCACCGCCGCCTTGAAAGCGCTTCGGATTTGCCCAGCGGCTCGTCGCCGGACGATCCTCGACGATCCGCTGGCGCGTGCCCGGCTGGATGCCGTAGGCTGTCGCCAGCCGGGCGAGTTGCGGCTCGGGCACCCAGAACGCCGTATCGCGCATGCCGAGCGGCTCGAAGATGCGGGTGCGGAAGAAGTCGCCAAGCGTCAGCCCGCTCACACGCTGAATCAGCACGCCGAGAATATCGGTCGCAATGCCGTAGTGCCAGCGCGTGCCCGGCTGGAACATCAGCGGCAGCGTCGCAACCCGCGCGAGCCAGGCGTCGGGCGTCGCCCGCGATTCAACGCCGTTGAACACAGTCTCGTAAGCCCCGGCGAGCGGCCCGGTGGCGGTGAAGTGGTATGCGAAGCCGGCGCGGTGGGTGAGCAGATCGAGCACGGTAAGCGGGGCGCGCACGGCGTCCGTCTGATCGAGCGGCCCTGCCGGATCGCGCAGCACGCGCGGCGCCGCCAGTTCAGGCAACCATTGCGCAACAGGTGCGTCGAGCGTGAGCTGGTCCTGTTCGATCAGCATCATGATGGCCGCGCTCGTGACCGGCTTGGTCATGGAGGCGATTCGGAACAGGGTGTCGCGTTGCATGGGAAGCTGTTCGGCGTCGTCGCGCCACCCCAACGGCTCGAAGTGCGCCGTTTCGCCGCGCCGCCAGGCAAGCGTGACGACGCCGGCTACCTCACCCCGGTCGACATAGCCCTGCATGGCCGACGTCAATTGCGCGAGTCTTGCCGCGGAAAAGCCTGCTTTCTGCATCGGTCGTCCTGGGTGCGCAGTGAACCTGCGTCGCTACGTTGTTGAGGGCGCATCGGCTGACGTCCGGTTCTCGGCCCCGAGAACCTCGCTCATTGCAACCGGCACGGCCCGGCAGAATCTGCAGGTCGCTTCGGCCTGCCAGGTAAGAATGATACGTAACGTTATGGCTTCACCAGCTCAACGTTACCGCACATTGCCCGCGCTGGGCGCCAGGTTCTCTCTTGCCTCGAGCGCGCTAAGCGCGTCGTTGAGCCGTTTGAGACGGCTCGCCTGCGACGGCACCAAAGCCGCGCCCAATATCGATTTGAGCCGACTCCGCCAATACGATAGCGGAATGCGGTCCGCGGCGGAAATCCGCGTAATCACGTGTTCCAGATGCTCAATGTCTTTTTCGAGTTGGTGGTGATTCATTGCTTTCCCCGGAAATTCTTATCAGACCGAACACAAAAGCATGAAACGTGCCGCGCGGCGCCTCTTTCACCGTAGACCGGAAATTTTCCTCGCCTGCCTTTTCTTCGCTACGAATTGGCAATATGTCGGCCCGTTGACATGGACGCGACTGCGGGAGCGCTCTACCCATGACGATAAAGGCAGATACAGCGAGCTTCCGTTGGCCGCCGCACTGAACGACATGAGTTCATCGATCAGGCAACGCCGGTGATTAAATTAAATCCATTAAAGATGGCGAGGCGGAGGCTACCCATCTATTTCATATTCTCGAAATAAATATCGGACAATGAATCACTCCCGTCTGGCAATACATTCGCGAGACGGTCTCATAGTTGAATTAAGCCCTGACCAATATGACCGTTTTGTGCGCCGCACTGATGATGCGATGGGAAATTGAACGCTCAACGCGCGGGGGATTCTTGTACGCGGTGGGCCACCCGCCGGTTTCGGCGCGGCGTTGGTTCAGGTCATCGTCGTATGGGAGAGGCAACGCCAAGGCGTGACACGCCGGCTGGCGCCTTCAATCTGGCGCCAGCCTGAGCTGATCCGTCATGATCCATCGTCATCCGTCCGCCGCTGCACTTGCCCGGCACGAACGGCGGTGCCCGCCTCTACTGTGCCCGTACCGGACACGCGTAGATCAGACTGAGCGTGCCGTTGTCGCTCGACTGGCGCACCACCTCGAACTGGCCGCTGCAATTGGCGCGTGCCTGCTGTGCGCACGAATCGGAGCCTTCCGGACATTGCACGAGCGTAGTCGGACGGCCGTCCGGCAGGAACAGCGGCGGGCTGCTGCTGCACCCGGCGAGCGCCGCCAGCACAGCGAGACCGGTCGCGCCAAGCGCGGTACGCATAAGGCGGCTGGTTCGAACAGAGGATGTGTAGCTGCGTTTCATTGAGAACCCCGATCCCTTTCTAATTCTTCGACCCAGCGATTGTGCCACGCGCGCGCTGCACTGCGTCACTCGTGAGTAGCGGGATCGTTCGCGGGTTCGCTTGCGGGCTGGTTAGGCGCGGCAAGCGTTTTGTAGGGAAGCGGCCCGCGCGCATCCGCGCTGATACGCACGAAGACCTGCTCGACATCCGGAATAGCTTCGAGCTGTTGTTGCAGCGCATGAACATCGAACGCGCGCGGCGCGCATCCTTCGGCGTAGACAAAGCGCCGTTGCACGGTAATCCACACGCTCGTGCCGTCGAAGACATGGGAATCGGTGAAGTGGGCGCGAATCGCCCCGGCGATATCCGCGTCGTACATATACGAGTTTGGCTTGGTGCACTTGTGCGCCAGCCAGCAGGTCGTGCCGCGCTCGACACGGTAGTGCGCGTCGTCCTCCATTTCCGCGTGGTTCATGAACGGCCCGAGAGGCACAGGACAGTCGGCGAAGCCTTGCGAAAGCGCGAAGAACGGGTCGTTGTACCAGTTCTTGAGTTCGGGCTCCTGAGCATGAAGCGCCGCGCTCAGCAGGAATGGCAGGATTGCGACAGGCCAGGGTTTCATGACACCTCCGACTGCATCGATTGACCAAACCGCTCAATGCATCCGCCGTCGCGACGCGGCAGCCGCCTTTGCTCAGACCTCGATCCCGTACGCCGCGATTTTCTTGTAGAGCGTGGCGCGCCCCATGCCGATCTGCGCGGCCGCCTCGATCACGCGCCCACCGTTGGCGCGCAGCGCGTCACTCAGAAAGCGCTTCTCGAAGCCGGCCATCGCCTCGGCCCACGACGCCTGCACGGCCTCGGGCGAAGCAACCGACGCCTGCGATACGGCCGGGGCACTCTGCCCAACCGGCGCAAACGCCATGCCCTTTGCCCCATGACCACCCGCCGGCAGCGGACTGATGAAAGACGCGAGTGCGTCGGCATCGATGCGTTCGCTATCCGACAACATCACCGCACGCTCCAGCGTATTGCGCAATTCACGCACGTTGCCCGGCCACGTGTGCGAACACAAGAAGCGCAGCGCGTCTTCCTGCAGTTCGAAATGAGCGCCGCCGTGCACCCGCGCCGAGAGGTCCTCGAGCATCGCGTAAGCCAGCGATTCGATATCCGCGATGCGTTCGCGCAGAGGCGGCGCATGGATGGTCAGCACGTTCAGGCGATAGAACAGATCCGCGCGAAAACGCCCTGCCGCCACCAGCGCCGGCAGATCCGCCGAGGTCGCCGCGATGATGCGCACATCCGAGCGCACGATGCGGTTCGAGCCGAGCGGCTCGAACTCGTTGTCCTGCAGCACGCGCAACAGCTTGCCCTGCAACGGCAGCGGCATATCGCCGACCTCGTCGAGAAACAGCGTGCCGCGATTGGCCAGCTCGAACTTGCCGACCCGGCCTTTGCGATCGGCGCCGGTGTAGGCGCCGGGCGCCGCGCCGAAGAACTCGACTTCGAGCAGCGTGTCGGGAATGGCCGCCACGTTGACCGTCACGAGCGGCTGGTTGGCCCGCCCCGACGCGCCGTGGATCGCATGCGCCAACAGTTCCTTGCCGGTGCCGGTCTCGCCGAGCAACAGCACCGGCGAATCGACCTGGGCCGCGCGGCGCCCCTGGCGCTTGACCTCGAGACTCGCCGCGCTGGTGCCCACAAAGCTCGCGAAGGTGTATTTCGCCCGCCGCGCTTGCGCCAGCGACTGGCGCGTCGCGATCAGTTCTTCCTGCAGCCGCGAATAGTGGGAGAAGAGCGGCGTCAGCGCCTTCAGTTCGTCGAACAGGGCAAAGCCGACCGCGCCGACCGTTGCGCCGCTATCGTCCTTCAACGGCAGACGCGTCACGACGAGCGGCTCGCGGTCCGTCTCGAGGATATCGAGCAGGATCGGCTTGCCGGTCTTCACGACCTCGCGCATCAGGCTGTTGGGAATCACTGCCTCGCAATCGCGGCCGATCGCCTGTTGCGGATCGGCAAAGCCAAAGCGGGCAGCGTAGCGTTTGTTGATCCAGACCACGCGGGCATCGGCATCGACAATGAACGTCCCCTCGCTGAAATTCTCGAAGGTCCGAAACAGCGATTCCATCGCCCTGCGCAGTACATCGCTGTAGTTGGCGGGCAGTCCCGCCCAGTCGTTCATCATGCCGTCGTGGTCTCCTGTCGACCCGAGTTGGCGCTTTAGCGCTTACTCTGGTCCCATGCAAAGCAGTTATCGTTATCGTTGTCTCGATTTGTAGACAAGCTTATCTCATTGCGGAGATCACCGGCAAGCCCGTCAAATAAGGCGCCTCGGTCCGCACGATCGAGATTGAGACGCCCAGCATCCCGAAATTGAGACGATTCGGTACAATCGTTCGAATCGCGCGCCGGCGCTTCGCAGCCAAAGCGAGGCAACAGGCCGGTCTGGCTCGAGTGGCACGGAACCTGCATTCAGGGGCCCGGGTCGCTGCGCCACCGGGCGCGCGGACACGTAGAACAACCAAGCTTTGGAGACTCAATGTCCTTTGTTATCGTCCTCGCCGCTCTGGCGTTTCTGATGTTTGCCGCGTATCGCGGCTACAGCGTGATTCTGGTCGCGCCGATTGCCGCCCTGGGGGCCGTGTTGCTGACCGACCCCGCCGCTGTCGCGCCGGTGTTCTCCGGCATCTTCATGGACAAGATGGTCGGCTTCGTGAAGCTCTACTTTCCGGTGTTCATGCTCGGCGCCGTGTTCGGCAAGGTCATCGAACTGTCAGGCTTCTCCGAGTCCATCGTGGCCGCTGCGATCCGCTACATCGGACGCTCGCGGGCCAATGCGGTGATCGTCGCGGTGTGTGCACTGCTGACCTACGGCGGCGTGTCGCTGTTCGTCGTGGTGTTCGCGGTGTATCCGTTTGCGGCCGAGCTGTATCGCCAGAGCAATATTCCGAAGCGCCTGATGCCGGGTGCGATCGCGCTGGGCGCCTTCTCGTTCACGATGGATTCGCTGCCGGGCACGCCGCAGATCCAGAACATCATCCCGACCACGTTCTTCAAGACCACCTCGTGGGCCGCACCGTGGCTCGGCACGATCGGCTCGGTGTTCATCATCATCGTCGGGCTGACGTACCTGGAATGGCGCCGGCGCGCGGCGATGGCAAAGGGCGAAGGCTACGGCACGTCGCTCGTCAATGAGCCGGAACGCGTCGAGTCGAAGCAGCTCCCACATCCGCTGCTGGCGGTCGCACCGCTCGTGCTGGTGGGCGTCGCAAACTTCGCGCTGACCAAGCTGATCCCCGACTGGTACGGCGCGTCGTACACGGTTGCGCCGGAAGTGCTGCCCGGCATTCATGCGCCGGTCACGACGGCGATCAAAACCGTGGTCGGCATCTGGGCCGTGGAAGGTGCGTTGTTGCTCGGCATCGTGCTGGTCATGCTGACCGCGTTCCGCCGCATGCGCGAACGTTTCGCTAGCGGCACCAAGGCTGCTGTGTCGGGTGCGCTGCTGGCGTCGCTCAATACGGCGTCGGAATATGGCTTCGGTGGCGTGATCGCGGCACTGCCAGGCTTTCTGGTGGTGAGCGATGCGCTCAAGAGCATTCCCAATCCGCTCGTTAACGCGGCGGTGTCGGTAAGCTCGCTGGCGGGGATCACCGGGTCGGCGTCGGGCGGTATGAGTATCGCGCTCGCCGCCATGTCGGATACCTTTATCAAGGCGGCCACAGCGGCGCATATCCCGATGGAAGTGCTGCACCGCGTGGTGGCCATGGCAAGCGGCGGGATGGATACGCTGCCGCACAACGGCGCGGTGATTACGTTGCTGGCCGTGACGGGGTTGACGCACCGCGAGTCGTATCGCGACATCTTCGCCGTGACGATCATCAAGACGTTGGCGGTGTTCTTTGTGATTGCGGTGTATTACACGACGGGGTTGGTTTAAGGGGTGGGGGTGCGGTGCGTGTTTTGCTGGCAAAGCTAAAGTCTGTCATTAGCGACAAACTTATGTTGAGGCCGTCATGAAAAACAGCGATAAAACGCCTTGACGGCTTCCGATACTAGCTCACGCACCCGGCGCCCTCGCAAGCGCCGTTACCCCGTCACTTGCACAGCGAAAACGCTTCGCGCGCAGCAATATCGCCGTTACCGTAAATGCCGACCACGGTGCAATCCGCGGCCACGCACTCATAGGTGCTGTCCTGAAACGTGAGGACATAGTGACGAAAGCCGTCCTGCGCCGCGTCCGGCCCCCACGAATCGGCCACCAGCGTCGAGTTCACGATTTCGTGCGCCGAATATCCGCGTAAGCCTTGCGCCGCCAACGGATGAGCATAAAGCCCCTCGTCGTTGGGCGGACCGAACTGATGAAACGCGGCCATCGAAAATTCGACCGCGCAGAACGGATCGTCGTCTTCGTCGAACGGGCCGAAGCGCTCGAAGTTCGCCTTGGCGATCCGGTAGGCAATCACCACACGCCGTTCATTGGCCACCACAAACGGCTCGGGAGCATCGGCGGCCGGACTCGGCACGTCGTCCAGCAGGACAACCTGGTCCTGCTGATGAGAATCAAGGGTGCTGTTCATCTAAGTCGTCCGGCTCCTTCCCGCAATCACCTGTGAATGGGTCGCACTATGCCACGGTGGCACGCCGAGGGCTACGATCCGCATCCTGAAGGCGACGCTCCAGCTCGATCCCCGCCGAAATCGGTTGACATCCCAAAATTCCCCCGTACAATGGGTTTTGTTGCACTGCAGCAATAAACCTTCAGCCCTTGCGGCGCGCGGATCTTGTGTTACTCAGAGCCACCTCGCACTCGCCGCCTTACCCTTTGGAGCAGTGATGAGCACGCCTACCCCCCAACAATTGATCGCCGCACAGCAAGCCAGCCTCGAAACCCTGTTCGGCTTCGCGAACCAGGCGTTTGCGAGCATCGAAAAGCTGGTTGCATTGAATCTGCAAGTCGGCAAAGCCACGCTCGCCGAAACGCAAGCTATCGTGACCAGGGCCGCGTCGGTGAAAGATCCGAGCGAACTGATCGCACTGTCGGCAAGCCTGTCGCAACCCGCATCGGAAAAGGCGGCTGCATACGGCCGTCACGTGCACGAAATCCTGTCGGGTGCGCAAGCTGAGTTCTCGAGCGCCGCCACCGCGCAATTTCAGAAGGCCCAGAAAGAAACCCAAGGCTTTATCGAAAGCCTCACGAAGAATGCTCCGGCCGGCAGCGAAGGCGCAGTAGCAGCATGGAACTCGGCCTTCTCCGCAGCCAACGCTACGTACGAATCGGCCACCAAGGCGGCCAAGCAATTCGTGGCAACCGTATCGGCCGGCGCGTAACGTTTCGTTAGTCGCCAGCAAGCGGTCGGTCATTTCAAAAAGCGAACTTCGGTTCGCTTTTTGATTTTCTGCGGGCGCAATCGCGACGACCCTGCATGGGCCCGTTCATGCCGGCGCGAAAATCACGGCCTGGCGGTCCTCGATATAGCGATGCGTTCGCGTAAAGCGATACACCTGGCCGTCAGCGGTGATGCGGTTCATACCCGGTTCGGTGAGCGCAAGCATCTCCTCTGCGAGGTGGGCCGGGACTGCGTCGCTACTGGATAGCGCATCGAGCGAGTTCTCCGGGTCGCCGATATACACCGAACGTTGACCCGTGCCATAGCGCATGACGACGACAGCCTGGCCGGCGTCGAGCGCCAGTTCGAGATAGTTGGCGAGCTCCCGTAGCGAGGCGGGCGTACTCGTTCGCATTGCGTAGGCTGAACCGGCTGCTGTTGTCATCGCACCGTTCCCCCGTCAGATGTGCACGTCAAGAGACGGCAGACCCGTCTCTTCTCCGATCCGGCACACTTCTACTATAAGCAATGCCAGCGCGGCCGCGACGCTCTTTTTCGACGGACGCCACGATAGCGCGCGGCTTAAAATCGCAGACTGTTCAGGAATTGAAACCACAATCCGCCGAGCGTACCGCCGTGCCCGGCCGTAGCATGAGCGTCTCGCGACGCAGCATGTTCAAATGGTTGCTGCGGCTCGTCGGATGAAGATTCCTCAGGCACACTAGCCTGTTGACGCGACGCATGCAGCGCCAGCACGCTATCCGCAATCTGTGCCGCGCGGCTTGTATCGCATTGATGCCCTAACAGCACGCCGAACACCACGTCGCGGTTGTAACCCTCATCCGCGTAGCGCATCGCGAGCGAAACCATCTTCGCGTAGGCGGCCTGTTCGGCAGCGCGGGCCGCTTCTTCACGCTCGGCCCGTTCCCGCTCCGCGCGCTGATGATGTGCTTCCCATTCGCGCATCTGCTCGGCAAACACCGCGTCGTACACCTGACGCTGGGCCGCATCGGACAGGATGCCGTAGGCGTCCTTGATGTCCTGAAACGCGGCACGTGCCGCCTCTTCCGCACCGGCATTGCGGTCCGGATGCCAGCGCATCGCGGCCTTGCGGTACGCGCGCTTGATCTCTTCAACGGTGGCGTTCGGCTGAACACCCAGCTTGTCGTATAGGGTTGCCATGGTTCGCTCGCCCCTCAGTCGCATCGCGGACCATCGTAGCATGCGAAAAATGCCGTCCGCGTGACATTGCACCGAGCGGCGTCATCCACTGCTCCATCCATTTTGGCGAGTTACTTTCGACGTAGCCGGCGAGTCCGGCTATTTCAAAGTCAACGTTGTGAATGGAGAAAGCGGTATGACGCAAGGCCCCACATTCTGGATGATTCCGAACGCGCCGACCCCGGTCGCGCCGTTTTCGCATGCAAGCGAAAGCGACGGATGGGTATTCGTGACGGGACAGATGCCCACTTCGCCCACCGACGACGCCGCGCCGCTGCCCGAAGGCGTCAGCGCACAGACGCAGCGCGTGATGGACAACCTGAAGATCGTGCTCGAAGGTCTCGGCCTCGGACTCCAACACGTCCTGGTGGCGCGCATTTTCCTGACCGAATTCAAACGCGATTATGCGGCGATGAACGAGGCCTACCGCGCCTACTTTCCACAGGATGCATTGCCGGCGCGAACCTGCATCGGCGTCACGGGCCTCGCGCGTGACGCGCTCGTGGAAATCGATTTCATCGCGAAGCGGCCCGGCTGAATCTGACCGGGCGCCGCGCATCGACGCTTCGCTGCAGAATCGCGATTCAAAGCCGCGGGTTAGACGTGCGCGTGGAAAGCGCGCGTTAGGTTAGAAGTGGTAAGTGACGCCGACCTTCACGATCGGATAAAAGCGCAAGCGGTCCGCGGTGTTCTGCAGCGATTGCTTCTCGGCATCGACGTTCGCCTGACCCGCTTCGGCGACGATGTTGGCGGGCACGTCGAAGTCCACCCGCGGCTTGCCGTAGGCAACGCCTGCATCGACAAACAGCGAGAAGCCCTTGGTCGCGAGCGGCGAATGGCCGAAGCCGATGCCCAGGTACGGACGCACGGCCGGGAACGTCGCCTTCGCGTGAATGCTCTCGCCGAGCGTCGAATACGCCACGCCATTGATCGTGTAAGTGCCCGACATGCTGGTTGCGTTCGCATCCACATTGTCGCCGCCAATCAGCAGGCCGGCGGTGAAGCGAAACGGCACGACTGTCGGAGCCGGGAAAAAGTCGCCATAAAGGCCGGCATGTGCGAGCGTTGCCGTGCCGTCGTAATGCAGCCCACCCGAATTGAAGCTATGGGAGAAACTGACGCCGTTGAATTCCGCGCGAAGGTTGGCGAGCGAACCGAGCGAGTGACCGTAGCCAATCCCCGCGCCTTCGGTGCCGATCTGCCCATACACTTCATCCGCCATCGCAAGCGGTCCGTACAGCGCAGTCAGGCCTGCAAGCAAAGCGACAACCAAGCGTTTCATCGTACTAATTCCCGTGAGGTCGAATCGTGTGGAGAGATGACTGAGGCGGGGTGCTACCCGAGGGACATGGCCGCATGCGTAATGCATGCGCCCCAGACAAGCTCGTTTACGACGCGCTCACAGGAATCTTGAGGCTCGTCTTCAAAGAAACCGTAGGGAGAACAGAACGTGTGCGGAAGGGGAAGACGCGCGTCAGTGCGTCGAAGCCTCGTCAAGACCGAAGTGATGGCGCACGCCGTCATGCAATTCGATGGCGAGGCCGGCCAACTGCTCGCTCCACTGCGCCTGCTTTTGACAAAGGGTTTGCAGCTCGCGGCACTGCGCCGCGAACTGCGGTTCGCCTACGATGAGAAAGCCGCCGGCCGCGCTATGGGCCCAATCGCGCAGCGCGAGCCGGTCGCGGCGCTCGACGATTGCGGACAGCCTGGGCAGGTCCGTGCCGAGGTGTTCTTTCAGCATGGCGATATAACGCGCCTGGGTTTCCGCGTCGAAGGACTGTGCGGAGCCTGCCACCGGCTGCGGCTCAGGGGCTGGCTTCAGCGTGGAATCGGGCCTGGCGTCAAGGCTGTCACCGGCCGTGGACTCGAGCGCAGGCGCCGTCCCCTCCTCCTCATTCGCCCCCAACACGCTGAGCGCGGCCTCCAGCTCGGCGAGCGAAGTCGGCTTGGAAATGTAGCCGGTGAAACCACGCTGACGCCACTCGTCGGTCTGCTGCGTATCGGTGACCGCGCTGAAGGCGAACACCGGCAAGCCCGGGTAAAGCCGATGCAGCGCCGCCAGCAGCTCATAGCCGTCCATCACGGGCATGTGGATGTCGGTCAATACCACGTCGACCTCCGTGTGTTCGAGCATCGCCAGCGCCTGGCGACCATCACCGGCGAGAATCGGCTCACAACCCAGCGCCTTCAACTGCTCGACAATCAGCGACTGGTTCAGCGGGTTATCCTCAGCGACGAGAATCGCCAGACCGAGCAACGCAGGCTCGCCGGAGGCGGAGGCTGCAGGCGGTGCAGCGGCATGGGCCGGACGACGCGCATCCGGCGTCGCCAAAGCCTCGCCTGTCGCTCCCGCATGCGCCTTGTTGGCCGCCAATTCCACCGCCGCCAGAATCGCCACGCGACTGAACTCGCTCACTTCGAACACGCCCTCGCCACGCGCCGTCGGACGATGCGGACCCGTGCGCGTAATCCATACCGCCTTCACCGCTTGCAAAGCGCGTAACGCGGCGATGATCTCGAGGCCGTACTCCCCGGTGACCACCAGCACATCGGGCTGGTTGCCCCGCAGCCAATCCTCGGCGGCGCGCAACGCGTTCACACTGCGCGTGAACCATCCTGCGCTGGCGAGCCAGCCATCGATAATCTGGCCGGACTCCGTCTCCTGGCACAACACCATCGCGTTGCCGCGCCGCGCCGGCGCGGCCACCGGTACGCGCTCGTCTTCAGGTGGAAGCGCCAGCGGAATCGACACGCTGAACGCGCTCCCCACGCCCTGAACGCTGTCCACGGCAATATGACCGCCCATCAACTCGCACAGGCTCGCGCAGATCGAGAGCCCGAGGCCCGTGCCGCCATACCGGCTGGATGTGCTGCTTTCGCCCTGGATGAAGGGGTGGAAGATGCGCGCGACCAACGCCGGGTCCATGCCGATCCCCGAGTCGCACACGCGGCAATGCAAAATACTGCGGCCCTGCAAGTCCTCGCGCACCTCGGCATTGAGTATGATCTTGCCGCAGGACGTGAATTTATAAGCATTGCTGAGCAAGTTATTGACGATCTGCGCAATGCGGGTCCGGTCGCCGCGCAGCACCTGATCCAGCGTCGGCGACAGATGCGAGTAGAAGCGGATCGGCCGGCCCTCGGCCATCGGCGCATACGAGAGCGCGAGATTTTCGAGGTCGTCGATCGGCCTGAACGACTCGCTCACGAGCTTCATCTCGCCCGCGTCGATCTTCGAAAAATCGAGGATATCGTTGACGATGCGGCGCAGCGCGTCGGCGGCCATGCCGAGCGCTCGCAGGCGCTGCTCGTGTGTCTCCAGACCCGGTGTACGCGAGAGCAATTCCAGGTTGCCCAGCAGCACGTTGAGCGGCGTACGGATCTCATGGCTCATCGACGCGAAGAACGTCGAGCGCGCCCGCATGGTGGTCTCGGTCGCCTGCTGCGCGGCGCGCAACTGCTGCTCGAGCGCGTGCTGCGCGGTGACATCGAGGATCGCGCAGAACAGCACATCCTCGTTGGCATAGCGCGCCGGCGCACACGTCAGTTGCAGGAACTGCCCGCTCGCCGGATCGGCCTGCCCGGGCTGGGCCGGCACGGCGAATACCGCGATCTTCGAGCCATTGACGGAGCCGGGTTGCGTGGCGAACTGCGTCTGGAAGGCGGACACGATGTGCGCGGGCAGCATGTTCGCGGATGGCTCGATGCCCAGCAACTGACCTGCGAGCGCATTGGCCGTCAGGATCGAATAGTCGCTTTGCCGGACAATACAAAGGCCGATGGGCGTGGCGCTGACGAGGACATGGTTGATCGCCTCGTTCTCGAGCGCACGGGTCGTTTCGTCGTGGCTGGTGCGCAGCAGGCGCATTCCCCAGAACCGTGCGGTGAGCGCGATGCCCACCAGCAGACATAACGCCACGCCCGCAACCGCGCCGAGTTGCCAGGCGATCGTAGCAATCAACACGCCCCAGGATAGATAGCCGATCAACGAGCCGAAGCCTGGGATGATGGGCTCGCGCAAGACCGCGCCATGACGCGTGTACCGATAGCCGCCATCCGGCAGCTCCGCGCCGATCGTGCGCAGCTCGCGCTCGAGCGCGGCGCTCACGGGCGGCGACGACACCGTCGCTCGCTGGTCGTCCGCCAACAGCAGCAGCGTGCCCGCGCGAGGTTGCCGCGAGAGCCGCGCGATCAACCAGTCCACCGGAACGCTCATGGTCACAAGCGTGACCGGCACGTCCCCTTCGTAGTACGCACTGACCGCCGTCATCACCGGCACGCCGAGCCACGGGTCGACATAGGGCCCCACCCACAGGCGCTCGCCTCTGGCCGGCACGCGTCGACCGGTCTGCGCCGCCAGCTGACGCTCAAGCGTATCGCGTAGCGTAATCACGTCCGAGGGCGCGAGACGCGGCGTATGGGCTCCCGTCTGCGATTCGACCGCCGGCAGGATCATGGCGTAGTCCTCACTGACGCCAATCAGCATGGCACGGTGATCGAGTTCGAACGCTTGCTGGGTCACCAGCGTGGACTGGCCTGCCCAGTAGAGCCACAGGAGTTTGTCGTTCAGCGTGGCGTCCCATGCGTTGCGCGTGGCGTCGGCGATCAGCAGGTCGAAGCTGGCATCCGCTGCATCGGCATGGCAGCGCGCCATGCCGGTTTGCCGGATCGACGCTTCGACGCCATCCGGCAGGTTGCGCACGTCGCCCGAGTGGCGGTAGTACCCCACCGTCAGTTCGGTTCGCCGCAGGAACGAGACCTCTCGATGCAGGAGCAAGGAGATGTCGGCGGCATATTGGGTGACGAGGGAGCGGCGGTAATCGAGCTGGTTGTCGACCGCCAGCACGGCCAGCAGCAGTGCCGAGAAGACCACGATCGCCATGAGCGTGACGATGGCCGTCAGGTAGAGCGATTGCTGGCGCTTCGCATTTCTCGCCAGCGAGGCGAACGCCTGGGCGAGCGACGCCTGGGTACGGTCGAGAGTCTTCTGCATAGGGTCGCGTCGATAACGTCGTTGGTACTCGCGGACTGCTGCCAGTCGTGATTGCTGGCAGCGTCGTCCGCAGGCCAGACCGCGTCTTCCGGCGCAGTGTAACCCGTTTGAAGTGCCCTGAAAGCACGATGCACAGGGCATCGGCACAGATGCGCCGGAGGCTGTCCGGCGGACCCCGCATGCTACTAGCAAACCCTGCAATAACGGCAACGCGAGCACAAAACCTGAGCGGAATACCAGGATAACCCTCAAGCTCACGCGGTTATTGCCGTTAAGCCTTGCAGCGACGAAAGGGCTGCGCCGTGTGCGCGCCCACCCTGCAAGGAAAGCCATGCGCAACAATCAGCCTGTTACACAGCAAGAGTTTGAATTCCCCTCCTCACAGATGCTCGTCTCCGCGACCGACCTGACCGGCCGCATCGAGTACTGCAATCCGGCGTTCATTGCGGTTTCCGGTTATACGAAAGACGAACTGATCGGCCAGCCGCACAATCTGATTCGCCATCCGGACATGCCCCGCGAAGCCTTCGCCGACATGTGGACAACCATTCGCGACGGCCGTCCCTGGACCGCGCTGGTCAAGAACCGGCGCAAGAACGGCGACTATTACTGGGTACGCGCGAGCGTCACGCCGGTGGTCGAAAAAGGCGCCGTGGTGGGCTATCTGAGCGTGCGTGTGAAGCCGGCCCGCGAGGCCGTGCGCGCAGCCGAAGCGCTCTACGCGAAGATCCGCGAGGGCAACTCGCGCTCGCACAAGCTGCATCGCGGCACGGTCGTAAGGACCGGCCTGGCGGGGCGACTGCAGGCGATGATGCGGCTACCGGTCGCAAGCCGCGCGGCCTTCGGCTATGCGCTGGCGCCGCTCGCGTTGCTGCTGACGGGTGTCGCCGCGTGGGGCGGACATCCGCCGCTGCCGTTCTGGATCGCCTTCGGCGTCACTTCGCTGATCAGCGTCGGCTCGTGGCAATTGCTTGCCCGTCATCTGGCCGAGCCCGTGCGCGAGATGTCAGGATTCGCGACGCGTCTGGCCGCCGGCGATCTCACCGCCGACCTGGTGATCGCGCGTCACGACGACCTGGGCGAAGTCCTGCAGGCGCTGAACCAGTTGAAAGCGAATCTCGCCGCGATCGTCTACGACGTGCGCACGCAGATCAGCGGCATGCTCGACGCCGCCCGCGAAATTTCGAGCGGCAATGTCGATCTGGCGCGCCGCACCGAATTGCAGGCGGCTTCACTCGAAGAAACCGCGGCGACCATGGAGCAACTGACCACCACCGTGCAGGCCAACGCCGACGCCAGCGTGCGCGCGCTCGATCTGGCCAGAGACGCGCAAGCCGCAGCGGCGGTGGGCGGCAAGATCGCGGGCCAGGTGGAGCAGACCATGGCGGGCATCACCGCCGCTTCGAAGCGCATTGCGGACATCACCGGTGTGATCGACGGCATCGCGTTTCAGACCAACATCCTCGCCTTGAATGCGGCCGTCGAAGCGGCGCGCGCCGGCGAAGCGGGTCGCTCGTTCGCCGTCGTTGCCGGCGAGGTGCGCATGCTCGCGCAACGTTGCGCGGCGTCGTCGAAAGAGATCAAGTCGGTCGTGGAGGCGAGCACCACCGAAGTCGCGCAAGGTACCGAACTGGTGGCGCGCACCAGCTCGCAAATGCGCGCGATCGATGAGGCTGTCAGCCGCGTCTCGTCGATCATCGTCGAAGTGGCAAATGCGAGCAGCGAACAGGCGGAGGGTATCCGTCAGGTGAATCAGGCCGTCTCGCATCTGGATGGCGCCACGCAGCAGAATGCCGCGCTCGTCGAGCAAGCCGCCTCGACGGCGCAACGTCTCGCGGAACAGGCCGATGTGCTGGACGAAGCCGTGCGCCTGTTCACGGTGGCGGACGTCGCGCCGGTTGCCCACGCAGCGCCTTCGAGGCCCTTGCAACGCAACGCGAAGGCGCGCCAGGCCGAGTCGAAGGAAGCCGCTTTAGTCTGATAGATCGGCGTTACTCCCACCTCGACAAAGGCGCGCGTGCGGCTCAGGATAAGCCCGTCAGTGCCCTGGTTGTGCGGGGCTGGCTGACCCGAGTAATAACGGCGTTTTGGCAGCCCGTCCCATTGCGGACGGGCTATTTTTTATCTGCGCTTTTGCCTATGTTGCGTCTGCGTTCGCGCGCCGGATGTGGACTATCGCACGCCTTCGGTATCGAGCAATTCCAGTTGCCGTGGTTGCGCGGCCGCGGGCCGTTCGAGCGTCAGCAACGCGGCCTTGCGCTCTAGTCCACCGGCGTATCCGGTGAGTTCGCCCGCGCTCGATATCACCCGGTGGCACGGCACGATGATCGACACCGGGTTGCGCCCGTTCGCCGCCCCCACCGCACGCGCACTGCCCGCGGCGAGACCGAGGCGCAGGGCGAGCTGCCCGTAGCTTGCGATCTCCCCAAACGGGATCTTCACGAGTTCGCTCCAGACGCGCCGCTGAAACGTCGAACCCGCCATCTGCAGCCGGACAGTGAAACGCTGCCGCTCGCCGGCGAAATATTCGGCGAGTTGCTCCGCACTTTCCGCCAGTACGCGTGACGGCGCAGCGACCGCCATGTTGGCCGCGTTCGGAGCATCCAGCGGGAAGTACTTCTGGCCGACAAAGTACACGCCGGTGAGCGCGTCGTCTTCTGCGCGCAGCAACATCGTACCGAGCGGACTGGGAATCGACAGGTAGTGTTTCATGCCGCGTGTGCCTTTTCTTCGTGAACGAGCGCGAGGTGCTGCGCCGCATACGCGCGCCACGGCGCCCATTGCGCGGCGCTGTCGGTCGATGCGGCGCTTGCCGCACTTGCGGCACTCAACGGATCGCCCGCCGGAAATGCATTCGGCCAGCCGATCGCCCGCATCGCGATGTATTGGACCGACCACTCGTCGAAGCCCACCTCAGTGCGCAAATGCGCAAGCGTCTCCTCGAGCGGGGTCAAAGGTTCGAGAAACACCCGCCGCTGGACGACGTCATCAGCGAGTTTCAGCAACAGGTGGACACCCCGTGCCGATAGTCCGGTTGCCCGCAGCGTCTCAGCGGGCACTTGCGCCAGCACGTCCGCCGTGGCGAACGCCGCACGCAAGCCCTCCGGCGCCTGTGTCACGCGCGCACCGAACGTCTCGGCGATCCGGCGCAGCCATGCACATGCGTCGGCGCGCGGCCACTGACGCATGGCGATGGCACGCACGGCGATTTCGAAGCCGTCGAACGCGCCGGGCACCCGAATGCCCGGCAGCGATGCGGCCAGTTCGCCGAGTCGGGCGTCGATCAGATCAGGACGGCAATCGAGATCGAAGAAGTGCCGCACCTGCGACAGCAGACGCGGCAACACCGCGGTCAACGAAGCCGTCACCGTGAGCCGCAGCGCGTGCCGCGACGGCACGTCCTCTGCCTGCAGCCAACCGGTGACGTGCCGGCCGTCCTGCCGGATATCGACGGCACGCGCATAGCTGCGCTCCGTTACCTGTTCGACACCTTCGATCGCGTGGTCGGTGAGGTGATAGAGGAGCGCATCCCATGCAAACGGCGGCCGATAGCCCAGTTCGAACGTGAAGGTGTCGGTACTCACCGCCTCGCGCCGACGCTGGCGCAAACGCGCCGGACTAAAGCCGTAGCGACTGCGGAACAGGTCGTTGAAACGACGCACGCTGCCGAAGCCCGCCGTCAAGGCAATCTCCGCGGCCTGCAACGTGGTGTCGGTCAGGAGACGCTTCGCCAGCAACAAGCGTTGCGTCTGCGCGTAATCGATCGGCGACACGCCGAACTCCGCTTCGAATATGCGCCGCAGATGTCGCGCACTCACGCCGATTCGCGCGGCCAGCGCGGTGAGGTTGCTGTCGTTGAGAAAGCCGCCGTCGATCAGCGCAGCGGCCGCCTGTGCGAGCGGCGCCGAGACATCGAGCAAGCCGTGACCGGGCGCCAGTTCCGGACGGCACCGCAAGCACGGTCGAAATCCCGCATGCTCAGCCAACGCAGCGTTCGCGTAAAAACGGCAATTCGCGAACTTCGGCGGCCGGACCGGGCACACTGGACGGCAATAAATACCTGTCGACGTCACCGCCACGAAGAACCAGCCGTCAAAGCGCCGGTCGCGCGAGAGTACCGCCTGATAGCAGGTTTCACGATCGAGAGTCATGCTGGCAATGTAGCGCATCCCCGGGTGCGTCACTGGCCAGATTCGGACATGAGTATGGCGACGCCGGTCAACGGCGGAACGGGTCGCACCGTTTACAGCAAAAGGGCGGCGGCTGGTGCCGTAAGCGTGCCCGACGCGTGCCCTAAGCGCGTGCAGCGGCCCCGGATTAAACGCCCGCTGCGCACATTCGCGGCGCAACCGCCTAACCCGGCCGCGCGTCAGGGCCGTGACAATCGGGCGGAATGGTTGCACCGCAGCGGGGCACGAAAAATGCATCTTGCGACGCAATGAGTCGCGTTAAACTGGTTGCCACGACGCAGCCGCAGGCCGGATAACATTGCGTGGCGCGGCTCTCCGAGGTGCGTGGGATGTCACGGTATCGGCCATGCGCGAAACACGGCGCGCCAAGCTGCCCGTACAATGGGTTTGATCAACAACGGAACGAGGACAACTTCGATGCGCACTACCGGGTCTTCCGGGTCAATGGCCCTGCTCACCGAATACGACGACGCAACGGCGCGCGAACTTCGCTCGCTGCGCCTCGAATCGACAGAAGACGGCAAGGGTATTCTTCTGATCGAAGTCGACGAACGCAAGCCGGGCATCCACCGCGAAGTGCGTTATGAAATCACCCCGGCGGAACTGATTGCGGCCATTCGCGCGCACGGTGCCGAACTGCCGGGCGAACAGCACAATCACCGTAGTTGACAGGGGTGGCGGCATTGGCGCACGCGAATGCCGCACACCTGCCGCCGAACCGCAAGCGCGCCCCTCGTCTGCAACCCCCGTCCGCCAGCCGCATTTGCCCACCTTGACCGGCTGGCCGGAACGTCGCTCCACGCGCGGCTTTCTGCCCGCTGCGGCTGACCCAGCAAGGCTTCTCCGGCTTTACCCGCACACCACATTACCGGACGCTTGCACGTCACGGAAATGCGTCCATAATCGATAAGTTCCCTCTTCGCTTCCCACCGGAAACGGCCACGGAAGTAAGCCGATGCTACATGACCTCGTCGAGCAGTACGGGCCTGCACTCGTCTTTGCCAATGTGCTCGCCGCATCGCTCGGGCTGCCCGTGCCCGCGATGCCGTGTCTCGTCCTGTTCGGCGCGATGGCGGCCATGCATCCGGCCACCGTCGGCACACAACTCGCGTCGGTGCTCATCCTCGCCATCTTCGCCACGCTGATCGGCGACAGCGTGTGGTACCTCGCGGGCCGCATCTACGGCGGCAACACGCTGAAGACACTCTGCAAGCTGTCGCTCTCGCGCGACACCTGCGTGAAGAAGACCGAGCGCTTCTTCGGCCGCTGGGGCGTGCGCGTGCTCGCCGTGGCGAAGTTCGTGCCGGGCCTGTCGATCGTCTCCATTCCGATGGCCGGCGCGATGGGCACGGCCTACCGCACCTTCCTGACCTATGACAGCATCGGCGCCGCCCTGTGGTCGGGTACCGGTCTCGTCATCGGCGCGCTGTTCGCGCAGCAGATCGACATGCTGATGGCCGGCGCAGGCCGCCTTGGCCGCATGGCGGGCGTGGCGATCCTCGCGTTGCTGCTACTCTATGCCACTTACCGCTGGATCCGCCGGCGCCAGCTCATCAACAAGCTCGCCACTGCTCGGATGGAAGTCGATGAGCTCTACGCGCTGATCGCCGAGGGCAAGCCACCGGTGTTGTTCGACATTCGTTCGCGCGAGAAGCGCAAGCTCGATCCGTTCGTGATTCCGGGCACGCAGTTCGCCGACGAGCGCCAACTCAATGAAATCGTCGCGAAGTACTCGCCCGAGCAGAAACTCGTCATCTACTGTTCGTGCCCGAATGAAATTTCGGCGGCCTGGATGGCCAAGCAACTCAACGAAGCCGGTTTCAGCGACGTGCTGCCGCTGCGCGGCGGTCTCGACGCATGGCGCGACGCCGGGCGGCAACTCGAGCCGCTGGACGAAGAGCCGGTCTCCGAAGTGCATCCGGGCGTAGCGCCGGCGGTGTAAAAACGCCGCTTGGCCTCGCACGGTTTGCCGATCGCCTGTGGCCGGTTGCCCGTTTGCCTGGCGTCTGCCCTCGTCGCCGAACCCTATGCTGGACCATAAGCTGGACCATAAAACAGAAGGAGCGGTTTGATGGTTGAGATTCAAGAAGCCGAAGTGCAACAACAACAAGCTGTGGTTGCCGACGCGCCGTTCTCTTCGCTGGCGACACGGGAACATCAGATGTTCCCCGAACTGACCTGGGAAGAAATCAACCGGCTGCGCAAATTCGGCGAAGTGCAACACTGGGAACCCGGTCAATTGCTGTTCGAAACCGGTCATATCGGGCCGGGCATGTTCGTGACGCTGGCAGGACGCGTCAAGGTTTTCCAACGCGATGGACTGGGACGCGAGCGCCTCATTTCCGAGCGTGGTCCCAAGCAGTTCCTAGCCGAAGTCGGTCAACTGTCCGGGCGTGTCTGTCTCGTCAGCGGGATGGCGCTTGAACCCGTCGAGGCGCTGCTGATTCCCCCCATCCGGCTACGCGCGTTGATCGTGGCGGAAGCGGAACTGGGCGAGCGCATCATGCGTGCGCTGATCCTGCGGCGCGTCTCGCTGATCGAAAAGGGCGCGGGCGGCCCGATCCTGGTAGGCAAGAGCAACGACGCACGGCTCGTCTCGCTGCAAGGCTTTTTGTCGCGCAACGGTCACCCGCATTCGGTGATCGACGAACGCAACGACGACGCGCTCAGCCTGATCGAACAGTTCGGCGCGCAGCCTGACGATCTGCCGCTCGTGATCTGTCCGGACGGTTCCGTGCTGCGTCATCCGAGCGATCCGCAACTCGCGACCTGCCTCGGCATGCTGCCCGAACTCGATGCGTCGTTGATCTACGACGTCGCCATCGTCGGCGCCGGCCCGGCGGGACTCGCGACCGCGGTTTACGCGGCCTCGGAAGGCCTCTCGGTGATCGTGCTCGACAGCCGCGCGCCAGGCGGCCAGGCGGGCGCCAGTTCGCGCATCGAGAACTATCTGGGCTTTCCCACCGGCATCAGCGGTCAGGCGCTGGCCGGCCGCGCGTTTGTGCAGGCGCAGAAGTTCGGCGCACACGTGGCCATTCCGGTCAGGGTCAAATCCCTGCATTGCGAGGAGTCGCCACATCGCCTCGAACTCAAGTGCGGCGGCAGCGTGAAAGCGCGCACCATCGTGATTGCGAGCGGCGCCGTGTACCGGCGGCCCGCCATCGAGGGTCTCGAGCGTTTCGATGGACGCGGCGTCTACTACTGGGCCTCGCCTGTCGAAGCCAAGCTCTGCAAGCGCGAAGAGATCGTGCTGGTGGGCGGCGGCAATTCCGCCGGTCAGGCCATCGTCTATCTCGCCACGCACGCGGCGAAAGTGCATGTGCTGATCCGGCGCAGCGGCTTCGAAGCGACCATGTCGCGCTATCTGATCGACCGGATCCGCTCGTTGCCGAATGTGTTCGTGCATCCGCATACGGAGATCGGGCGGCTCGATGCGGATGAGGTCGGTCTCGCGTCGGTGGTGTTGAAGGCGCCGTTGGCGGACGGCACGGACCGTTTCGACACGCGTCATCTGTTTCTCTTCACCGGCGCGGATCCGAACACCGAGTGGCTGCAAACCTGCGGTGTGCAACTCGACCCGAAAGGCTTCGTGCTGACCGGCGAAAAAGGCCTGAACTCCACCTGCGATCTCGGCACCACGGTTGATGGCGTGTTCGCGATCGGCGATGCGCGCGCGGGCTCGACGAAGCGCGTGGCAGCGGCAGTGGGCGAAGGGGCTGCCGTGGTCTCGCAGATCCATCAGATGCTGGCCATCGCCGCGGGAGAGCCGGAGGCCGTGGCACTGGGCGCATGACGCCTGGCGCATTCGCGCTAAAGTAGCGGTTGTCCGGCCGGGCGGCGCCTCTTCGGGGTCCGCCCAGGCGCCAGTTCGTCAGCGCCGCTGCGCCGCTCCCTCCACTCAGCGATCGACCGCGTGAAGACTCTCCCGTTATCCGCCGCCCGCACCCTCCATCTGGCCGCGCAAGGTTTGTTGACCCCGCCGCGCCGCAAAGCCACCAAAGCCGACGTCCTCGACGCAATTCGCCGCATGGCGCAGTTGCAGATCGACACGATTCACGTCGTCGCACGCAGCCCTTACCTCGTGCTGTTCAGCCGCCTCGGCGCCTACACGCCGCAGTGGCTCGACGAGCATCTCGCCGAAGGCCAGCTCTTCGAATACTGGTCGCACGAGGCCTGCTTCGTGCCGATCGAAGACTACGGCCTGCTGCGTCACCGCATGCTCGACCCCAGCGGTATGGGCTGGAAATACGCGGCGGAGTGGCACAAGAAATACCGCAAGGAAATCGCGCGCCTGCTCGAACAGATCCGCGCAAACGGACCGGTCCGCTCGGCGGATTTTGTCCGTGAGGCGGGCAAGAGTAACGGCTGGTGGGACTGGAAGCCGGAGAAGCGCCACCTCGAAGTGCTGTTCGCCATCGGTCAATTGATGGTGGCCGAGCGGCGCAATTTTCATCGTGTCTACGATCTGACCGAACGGGTGCTGCCGGGCTGGAACGATCAGCGCGATCTGCAGCCGGCAGAGGCGGTTGCGCAGGAAGTGCTGCGGCGCAGTTGCCGCGCCCTGGGCGTCGCGCGCGCCGATTGGGTCGCCGATTACTACCGCCTGCCGCGCCGGCCCTATGTCGATGCGCTGCACGCACTGGCCGACGAAGGCGAGTTGATCCCGGTTCGCGTCGATGGCTGGAAGCAGGACACCTACGTGCATCATGAGTTTGCACCGCTGATCGACGATGCCATCAACGGCAAACTGACCTCGACCGTGACGACCTTGCTGTCGCCGTTCGACCCGGTCGTGTGGGACCGCAAGCGCGCCGCCGCGCTGTTCGACTTCGACTATGCAATCGAATGCTATACGCCGGCGGCCAAACGCAAGTACGGCTATTTCGTGCTGCCGATCCTGAGCCGCGGCAAGCTGGTAGGCCGCGCCGATGCGAAGGCGCACCGGACGAGCGGCATCTTCGAACTGAAGGCGGTTCATCTGGAACCGGGAGTGCGCGTCAGCGGCCGTCTCGCCGCGGACCTTCAGCGCGCGTTCCAGCGCTGTGCGGACTGGCATGGCACGCCGAACGTGCAGATCACGTCGGCGCCGGAGGCTCTGCTGGAAGCGCTAGCCGCGCAAGAAAGCGCGGAAGCGTGAATCTCCAGATCAATTTCAGTGTTCGAGCTTGATCCGTAATTCGCGGGCGGTTTCCAGCAAGCCTTCATAGCCGGAACGGGCGTGCTCCGGTAGATCCGGATCGCCCACCAGCGTGCCCAGCGTTTCGATCAGGCTATACAACAGCCCTTTGGCCGCGCCCGATGCAATGCCGCCCGAACTCACCAACTGGTCGACGTGGCTGATGGCTGCGTCAAGGTGTTCGAGATCGGGCCTTTCGCCCGTTTCCTGCTTTTGCGAAACATCACGCGTCATGATGGACCATCTCTCCATGTGTGGCAGGGGTGAATGAATCTCTAATGTTGTTATATACCGATCGCGATCGGTCGTCCATTCGTCCATTCGCCGCACACGAAGCCGTTAAGACGCAGGCGTCCACCGGTACAGCAGGATCTTGGCGCGGGCATCGTCCTCCACCAGCACGTCGTACTCGCCGTTGTCGCGCTCCACTGCGTTGATGCCGAGTTCCACGTCGACCCAACCGCTCGTGTTACCCACACTCGCGCCGGGCGTCATATAGCCGACTGCCTGACCCGAGCGCGCATCGTACACATCGATTTTCTGCGTGAACAACTCGGCCACGAAAATGTAATTGCCCGCCACCGCGACACCCACCGTGGTCACCTGCGGATCGCTTTGCGTATTCCACGGCAGTGCAACGGTGTAGACCAACGACGGGTTGCCGCTGCTCCAGTTGTCATAGCGCGCGAGCAATGGGCCGGCTTCTTTCCAGAGCGTCGAATTCCATGGGTTCGCACTCGTGAAGCCCGTCACGTACATCGTATCGGTCTGCGCTACGTAGACAACCCGTCCGAGTCGGGTGAACTGCGACGGCATTGCGAACGTCTTCGCGCCGGTGTACTGATAGATCGGATTGCCGAACGAATCGAGCCCCTGCAAAGGCATCTCGCGGATACCGCTCACGGGCGTCGCGAGCCAGACGTTGCTGGCGCTGTCCACCCACCAGAAGCCATCGCCGACGGTGCTGCCCGTGGACGGGTTGCTGGTGATCTCGTTCGCATCGACCACGCCGTCGCCATTGCTGTCGCGCCACATCCACTCGCCGGAGGTCGGCTGTCCGGCCGGCCAGGTGCCCGGAATCGGATTCTCGGCCAGCAGGCCAGAGGGAATCGCGACTTCGCCATGGGCCGTGTCGAACCGATACACGCTCAGATAGTGCGAGTACGGGTCAAGCGTGTACAGATACGGCTGGCCGTTGATCCGCCGCATCATCGGCTCGCCGCGCACGTTGCGAGTGAGATAGAAGGAGGGGTCGTCGGGGTAAGCGAAACGGTTCAGCGTAAAGCCGGCATACGACCACTCTTTGCCGGTGGGTTGGCTGTAATCGAGCGTGAAGCGTTTCGAGCCGCTATACACGCTAGTGGGATTGGCCGGGTCGAAGTCGCCGCTGTCGACAAAGGTCAGCCCGTACAAACGCCAGTTCAGTTGCTGCGACGCGAATCCATAACTCTCGAGCACCGCGCCCTCGCCAACCGTCGCCGAGCCGAGGGGCCGCGGCCCCTCGTTGTTCTGCCCCACATACAGATTGCCGCTCTGATCGAAACCGATGCCGGTGATGCCGTTAAAGCGCCAGTTCCCAGGCGTGCCTTCGACCGTATGGAAGAGGCCGTTGCGCGTGCCGAGCGCAGTGTCGAGTTGCGTCTGGCCGCCGGTGAGCTTGTCGAACACGAGAATCTGCTGCGAGGGGCCATTGTCCGCCACGAGAATCTGTCCTGACGGTGCGATCGCAAGGGCGGTGGGGATCGTGCCCGCCGGCAGCGGCAAGGTGCCCGCCAGCAGAGTGCCGGTGTTCGAGTAGTGCACGACACTCGCGCCGCTCGCCGAATCGAAACCGCTGATGACCCACAACGTCGTGTCGGTATCGATCACGATGCGGCCCGGCGCCGTCACGCTCCATGAGCGCAACTGCCGCATGGTTTGTGCGTCGAGCACGACAATCCGGTTGCCGTAGGTATCGGCCACGTACACTTCGCTGTCGGTGGCGGCGAGTCCGCGAATGCCCGCGTCGACGCCGGCGGTTACCGCCTCGACGCGCAGGAAACTGTCTTTGGTTGCGTTAGCGCTGTTGCCGATGCCGGATGCAAACGGCGCACCGGTGGCGATGTTCGACAACAGGCGCCGCGTGAGACCGAACCACGTCTGGTTTTGCGGCGGATAGTCCGCGCCGACCAGCGCGTTGCTCTCATTGCCGATGGACATCGCCGCGTACAGATACGTGCTGTTGGTGGCCACTGCATCGCCACCGGCCGCGCCCCAACCGTGCGTATTGCCGGCTACGGCAAGTTTATTGCCGTTCTGATAGGACGCGATTTCGCTGCCGCTTTCATCCCACGGCGAATTGGTATAAACAGTGCCATTCGGCGCGACATTGATGGATTGAATATCCTGCTGCATCCAATTGCCGTCACCGAATCCAAAGCTATTGCCAATCCAGGAGGTAGTGTAGGTCAGTTGCGATTGAGCAAGCGCGGCACAGGGCACGATGCTCTGTAAAGCGAGCAGTGCTGCGCCAAAGCGGGAGGAGAGTTTCACGATCGTTTCCTTGCGAGGGGCGATTTATCCTCGCATACTTTTTGTGGAAATTAATCGATAAAAAATCTCTTTGATAAATTATCAAAAATCATAATGCAATCCGCATTGCCAAATTTGAAATGGCGGCCTCTTTTGCCGATATATATTTTCAAATATTACGCATTGGGCAAAGTTTTCCGCGCGACGGCGCAACCATGCCGCGCTAGACCGCAGTCGCGAATGCTTCCACTACGGCCGTGACCAGCACCTGCATGCGCGCGGTTTTATACAGATCGGCGTGGGCCACCAGCCATACGTCGAAATGGTTGTAGCGATGCGGCATGACGCGCACCAGTTCGGGTTCGTCCTCGGCGCGAAAGCAGGCCAACTCCGCAATGCCCATTCCAGCGATGGTCGCCTCGAACAGCATCGCCGTCGACGAGGTCTGAAACACCGCCCGGCCGCGCGAAGTCGGCTCGCCGCACAACGCGCTCCACATGGAGGGCACAACCGGCTGCTGATACATCACCAGGTCGTGGCCCTCGAACGCCTCGCCTTCACGCGGCTCGCCACGCGCCGCGACATAGTCACGCGACGCATATAAGCGCGATTCCAGTTGCGCGAGCTTTCGCGCGATCAGGTCCGGCGAATCGGGACGTAGCGTGCGAATGGCGAGATCCGCCTCGCGCCGCGTCAGGTTGGCGATCTGCGCCGAAGTCACGCAGACGATCTCGATGCCCGGATGCGCGCGGCGCACCTTGGCGATGGCCGGCACCACGAAACGCTTGCCGAGCGAGTCCGTCGTCGCGACGCGAATCGTTCCGGCCAACTGATCGTCGAGACCGGCGATGCGCCGTTCGATCAGCAGGGCCGCCTGCTCCATCGACTCAGCGGGCCCAAGCAAGGCCTCGCCCGCCGGCGTCAGGACGAACAGCGCCGGCGTGCGCAAAAACAGCGTCGCCGCCAGTGTCTCTTCGAGCGCCGCGATGCGGCGGCCGACCGTGGCCTGGTCGACGTTCAGTTGCACCGCCGCGCCGCGCAACGTGCCCGTGCGCGCGACGGCGAGAAAGAAGCGGGCGTTGTCCCAGTTCATCATCGAAGGCGTCCTCCGTACTGCAATTCTGCATCATACCGATGCGTATTCATGGCTTTGTTGCAGCGCCCGCGCCGTCTAGACTTCGGCGATGACCCCGGAGCCGCACATGACCGAATGCGCTGTCGAGACGCTTGCCCCCGCCACCCTGATGGCGTCGAAACCCACCACCCGCCCGCGCCTGACGCTGGCGCTGGTGGCGAGCGGCATGTTCATGGCGGTGCTCGACACGACTATCGTCAATGTCGCGCTGCCCGCGATGCATGCCACGCTCGGAGCATCGGTGGGCGGCCTCGCCTGGATCGTCGATGCGTACACGCTCAGTTTCGCCGCCCTGATTCTGGCAGGCGGCGTCGCCTCCGATCGCTTCGGCGCGAAGGCTGTGTATCTGTGCGGGCTGGCGTTGTTCGTGGCGGCGTCGGCAGCCTGTGGGCTCGCGCCGAATGTCGGCGCGCTGGTCGTGGCGCGCTTCGTCCAGGGCACAGGTGCGGCGTTGTTCCTGCCGGCCTCGCTGGCGATTGTCCGCAGCACCTTCGACGACCCTGTCGAACGGGCGCGGGCCATTGCGGTATGGGCCACGATTGCGTCCGTGGCGGCGTCGGTCGGGCCGGTGCTTGGCGGCATCCTTGTGCAAGGGTATGGCTGGCGCAGCGCCTTTCTGATCAACGTGCCGACGGGGATTGTCGGTTTCGGCGGAGCGTGGCTGGTGGTGCGTCACAGCCTGCGCAGCGGTGCGCGCCGCTTCGACTGGGCCGGTCAACTGGCAACCATCGTCGCGCTGGGCTCGCTGTGCTATGCGGCAATCGAACTGCCGTCGCGCGGCATCGCGGCGCGTGAGGTGTGGGGCGCCGCGCTAATCGCCGTGCTGGCGACGCTGACGCTGATTGCGGTCGAGCGGCGCACGCACGATCCAATGGTGCCGCCGCAGTGGTTTCGCAACCGTCTGTTCGTCGCGATGAATCTGGCAGGGACCTCGGTGTACGTCGGCTATTTCGGCTTGCTGTTCGTGCTGAGCCTTTACCTGCACGGCGAGATGGGCATGAATGCACGTCAGACCGGTCTTACGCTGCTGCCGATCGCTGCTAGCCTGTCTCTGGGTAATTTGCTGTCGGGCAAGTTGCATGGCCGCTTCAACGCAACGCAACTGATGGCGAGCGGGCTTGGCTTTGCCGCCGTCGCTGTTCCGCTGATGGCCGCGAGCCTGGAGATGCGCGCGCCGTGGGTGCTGACGTATGCGGCGATGATCGTGTTCGGCTGCGGCACCGCGCTCTCGGTAGCGCCGATGATCTCGACGGTGCTGGAACAGGTGCCCGGCGAGCTGGCTGGGGTGGCCGCGGGTCTGCTGAACGCCTTGCGTCAGGCGGGCAGTCTGTTCGGCGTGGCGATTGCCGGCGCCGCGACGATTCTCGCACCGCGGGTGTCGATCGCGCTGTGGTGGGTCGGCGGTGTAGGCTTTGTGATGTACGCAGCCGCTGCGCTGATGTCGGCGTTTGCGCCGAGATGGCGCGAGGGTGAGGGCCACGGTGTGCACGCTCGCTAGGCTCAGCGAATTCAGCGTTCCCGTAAGTTCTCACCTTCTGCGGTTCTACGGGAAACACTGCACCGGATCAGTTCCCGGAAAGCCTCACCTCAAAGACTTGCCGGTGTGCAACGCGCCTGGCAGACCCTCACCGCCGAGCGGCGCTGAATCAGGCCGTCGCGCGCCGCGCGAAGAACCGCCGCGTCAGATCGAATGCCACCAGATTGCCGGCCACCACCAGCACCAGGCCGACGGCGGCCAGTGCGGTCCAGTGATAGCCCTCGTAGACGGTCGATACCGCCAGCGCCACGATCGGAAACAGCACGGTACAGTAGGCGGCGCGCTCCGGGCCCATCCGCCCGACCAGCATCAGATAGGCCGTAAAGCCGACCACCGAACCGAACACGGCCAGATAAGCCAGCGCGCCGAGATAGCGCGCATCGGGCTCGACAGCAAACGACAAGCCCGCCAACGCGCTGCCCACCGTCAGGATGCTGGCGCCGATCAGCATGGCCCAGCTATTGGTGACGAGCGGGTGCAGGCCCATCGACTGCATCCGGCTCGACAGCAGGCTGCCGGTGGAAAAGCACAGCGTGCCGAGAAACGCGATCGCGAGGCCGAGCCAGGCGGTGCGGTCGCCGAGATGTCCGGCCATCTGCGGCACGAACAGGCACAGGATGCCGATCAGCCCGAGCATCGCCCCCACGATAACCGTGGGTTGCAGCGGACGGCCCATGAACAGCCGGCCGTTGATCGAGTTCAGGAGCGGCGCGATCGAGAAGATCACCGCGACCAGACCGCTCGGCACGATCTGCTCGGCGTAGTAGAAGCACAGGAAATTGCAGCAGAACAGCGCCAGCCCCTGTGCCACCAGATACCGCCATGCGGCGCGCGGCGGCCAGATGGGCCGGCGCAGGATGCGCAGCACTGCGAACAGGATGAGCGCGGCGAGCGCAAAGCGCCAGGCGATCGACACCGGCGGCGGCACCACGCCGAGCTGCCACTTGATGGCAATCCAGGTCGTGCCCCAGATCAGGACGGTTATCGCGTAGAGAAGCAGGTTCATGGCAAGGCTGGCGGAAAAGAGGTTCGGGGATTCGATCATCCGACTGTGCGCCCGCGAACCGCCCGTCACTTGTCCAGGATTGCGCACATGTTGGCCGCGGCGAGCGGGGACGGCCACGCCCGCTCTATACTGCGAGCTATGCTATTCGCCACTCTCTCGCGCCGTGAACACCCACCTGCCTAGCGCCGCCACTGACCCCACCGAGACGCCATTTGGCCTCCAGTCGGTGTGTCACACGCTGCGCGACGCCAATGCGACGCTGCAGCGCTTCGCGTGGCTCGGCGACCATCTGGCAGTGGCCGAGTGGACCCGCGTGACCAAAGAGGACGAAACCGTCTACGACAACCCCGGCCATCACACGCTGTCGTGCTACCTCGACGGCGGCTACCGCACCGAGCGCCAGAAAATGCCGGGACTGTACGGCGCGCCGGCACGGCTTTGCGCGCTGCCCGGCGACCACGAATCGCGCTGGTGGGTGCGCGGCCAGATGCACTTCATGCACCTGTACTTTTTGCCGGAACATTTCACGCAGCGCGCCGTGCGCGAGCTTGACCGGGAACCGCGCGAAGTGACGCTGGCTGACCGCACCTATTTCGAAGACGCCCGCATTGCCACGCTGTGCCAGTCCTTGACCCACGAAAGCTGGGACGACGCCGATGGTCTGTTGCGAACCAACGAAACGGCCCACGAAGTCCTGAGCCTGCTGCTGCGCTCGCAAGGCGTGAGCCGCATGGGTGCGGAACTGAAGGGCGGGCTCTCGGTGGCGACACGCCGGCGGCTGCGCGATTACATCGACGAGCATTTGACCCAGCCGCTCACGCTCGGCAATCTGGCCGAGGTGGCGTGTCTGTCGGAGTACCACCTGGCCCGCATGTTCCGCACCTCGTTCGGCTTGCCGCCGGCTGCGTGGATCGCGCAGCAGCGCATCGAGCGGGCACGGGTGCTGTTGCGCACCACCACGCTGCCGATCACCCAGGTGGCGGCGCGCTGCGGTTACGCCAATGCGAGCCACTTCAGCCACCGCTTCCGCGAAGCGGTGGGTGTGGCGCCGGTGTTATACCGGCAAGCGGTGAGCGCAGCGGCGTAGGTCTGGTTACTTCAAGGCCATCGCCAGCACACGCGCCACATGCACCGCGTCGACGCCTGCACCATCGTGAATCTGATGCCGGCAACTGGTGCCGTCGGCCACCATCACCGTATCGGCGCCGATCTTGCGCACGGCAGGTAGCAACGACAACTCCGCCATCGCCTGCGAGGTTTCGTAATGCTCGGCCTCGTAGCCGAAACTACCCGCCATCCCACAGCAGGATGATTCGACCGTCGACACCGTCAGCTCCGGAATCCATTTCAGCACGGTTTGCACCGGCGTGAAGGCGTCGAAGGCTTTCTGATGGCAATGGCCGTGCACCAGGGCGGTCGGTGTAGGCAACGGTTTGAGTTCCAGCGCCAGACGCCCGGCCTTCTGCTCGCGCACCAGAAATTCTTCGAACAGGAATGCCGACTTCGACAGCCGTTGTGCCTCTTCGCCGAAACCATAGTGGAGAAACTCGTCGCGTAGCGACAGCAGACACGACGGTTCGAGTCCGACAATCGGCACACCGCGTTCGACAAACGGCCGGAACGTGTCGAGCATGCGCCGCGCTTCCTGTTTCGCTTCGTCCACCAGACCCGCCGCGAGGAAAGTACGGCCGCAGCACACCGGCCGCTCTCCCTCGCGTGTGTTGAAGTGCACGGTATAACCGGCGGCCTCCAGCACTCGCTGCGCCGCTCGCGCATTCTCCGGCTCCATGTTGTTGTTGAACGTATCGACGAACAACAACACCTCTTTGACGACGCCGTCTGCATCTGAACGTGTCTTTGCCGCGGTGGCTCTTCCGCTGGCTACAGCACTTGCGAGGAACGATTTGCTGAAGCGCGGCAACGTGCGTTGCGGCGCAAAACCCACCGTCCGCTTGAACCACGTGGAGAGCACCGGCACGTTGTCGGCCAAAGCCATCAGGCCCGGCACCTTGCTGGCGAACGGCGCATAGCGCGGCATGAACGCCACCAGCCGGTCGCGCATGCTCAGACCGTGCCGCTTGACGCGCGCCGCCCGTGCTTCAATCTTGAACTTCGCCATATCGACACCGGTCGGGCAATCGCGCTTGCAGCCTTTGCACGACACGCACAGATCCAGCGTGTCTTTCACGTCGTCGCTCGCAAGCCCTGCCTCGCCGAGCTGCCCTGAAATAGCCAGCCGCAGCGTATTGGCGCGGCCGCGTGTGACGTGCTGCTCGTCCTTCGTCACGCGGTAGCTCGGGCACATCGTGCCCGCATCGAACTTGCGGCAATGGCCGTTGTTGTTGCACATCTCCACGGCCTTGGCGAGGCCGCCGGACAGATCGTTACCTGTCCCCGGCAAGCTCTCCTCGCCGGTGAGCGGATCGCGTTCGACATTCCATGCGGACCAGTCGAGCGCCGTCTCCACCGCGCGCTCCCGATAGCCCGGTGCGAAGCGGAAATTGCGCGTGTCGTCCATCTTCGGCGGCCGCACGATCTTGTCCGGATTGAAGCGGTTGTCCGGATCGAAGAGCGTCTTGATCTCGCTGAACGCCTGGTTCAGGCGCGGGCCGTATTGCCACGCCACCCATTCGCCGCGGCACAGTCCGTCGCCGTGCTCACCCGAATAGGCGCCTTTGTATTCCTGCACGAGCACGGCCGCTTCTTCCGCGATCGCGCGCATCTTGAGCGCGCCGTCGCGACGCATGTCCAGAATCGGCCGCACGTGCAGCGTGCCGACGCTCGCGTGCGCGTACCAGGTGCCTTCCGTGCCGTGACGGTGGAACACCTCGGTCAGCTTGCTGGTGTACTCGGCGAGGTGCTCGAGCGGCACCGCGCAATCTTCGATGAAGGACACCGGCTTGCCGTCGCCCTTCATGCTCATCATGATGTTCAGACCCGCCTTGCGGACCTCCCACAGCGCTTTCTGCTCGTTTGCGTCCGGCATCTGCACGACCGAATCGGGCAGGCCGAGGTCGGCCATCAGTTCGGTCAGTTGCTTGAGACCGGCGAGTTGCGCGTCACGGCTTTCGCCGGCGAATTCCACCAGCAGGATCGCTTCGGGACGGCCGACCAGCGCTTTCTCGATGACCGGGCGGAACGCCGGATTGCCGATCGCCAGATCAATCATCGTGCGGTCCACCAGTTCAACCGCCACGGGCTTCAACTTGACGATGTGCTGCGTCAGGTCCATCGCCTGCCAGAAGGTCGGGAAGTTGACCACGCCGAGCGTCTTGTGCGCGGGCAACGGCGCGAGCTTCAGCGTCAACTGCCGGCTGAACGTCAGCGTGCCCTCCGAGCCAACCAGCAGATGCGCGAGGTTGGCGATGCCATCGTCGGTGTAGGCGCGCGGATTCTGGCAATCGAACACGTCGAGGTTGTAGCCGGCCACGCGCCTCAGCACCTTGGGCACGCGCGCGACAATCTCGTCGCGTTCGCGCAGCGCGATGCGCTTCACGCCTTCGACGATCTCCTGCAGACGCGCCCCTTGCGGCACCTCGCGCAGCGATGCGAAGCGCGCCTCGCTGCCGTCGGCGAGGATCGCTTCGATGGCCTCGACGTTGTGCACCATGTTGCCGTACTCGATCGAGCGCGAGCCGCACGAGTTATTGCCGGCCATCCCGCCAATCGTGCATTGCGCCGCCGTCGATACATCCACCGGAAACCACAGCCCATGGGGCTTGAGCCAGGCATTCAGATGATCGAGCACGACGCCCGGTTCGACCGTCACGGTGCGCGCCTCGGCATCGAACGCGACGATATTGTTCAGCCACTTGCTGGTGTCGATCACCAGCGCTTCGCCCACCGTCTGTCCGCACTGGCTCGTGCCGGCGCCGCGCGCGAGCAACGGCACCTTCTCGCTGCGCGCGACTTCGAGCGCGATGCGCAGATCGTCCTGATCGTGCGGCACGACGACGCCGATCGGCGTGATCTGGTAGATCGACGCATCCGTGGCGTAACGGCCGCGGCTGGCTGCGTCGAACAGCACGTCGCCGCGCAAGGCTTCGCGCAGACGCTTCGCGAGCGGCGTCGTCAACCGCGCGCTGGACGGAACCAGGTGAATGGGTTTGACGAGTAAGGGGGAAGCGGCATTCGTCATATCGTCGGCCCGAAGAAATCTCTAGAAGAGCGTCACACTGACGGGCGCGAGCCCTTCAATGCGGCCGCTCGCCGTGCCTGCGCTCTGCGGGAAAAACATGCCCGTGTATGAACCGGCCGTGATCACCATGTCCGGCGTAACGGCCACACCGCGATGCACTGCACAGTGATTCACGAGCCACGGGAGCAGGCGGCGTGGATCGCCGGCAGGGTTCGCCGCGGCGGCGAGCACCACATCGCGCCCTTCGAAACTGAAGCGCAGCGACGGCGCGACAAATGGAAAGTCGTCACGATAAGGCGCGAATTCGCCAACGATGAGCGCACCGTTGTTTTGCAGATCGGCGAGTTGCGCGAGCTTGTCGATGTTCGGCCATGCGGCGTAGCGGCTCGCGACAATTTCAATCGTTGTGCCAAACGATCCGATACCCGCGAACACTTCGTCTTCGCTGTACGGTTCGCTTGCCGGTTCGAAGCGGCGGCCGAAGCGAAACGCAATCTCCAGTTCGAGCGCGAGCGGCGCAAACGCTTCACGCGAGAGTTTCGCGCCGTCGTCATACACATCGCCGGCCGGCAGCGGCGCACCTTGAATCGGGCCGGTCTCGGATTTCGCGCCGATTTTCCAGCCGCCGATCCGCGCGCCCGATGCACGCAGAATCTCGTGCTGAATCGCGTAGGCGGCGTCTGCGTCAACTGGGATCATTTCCGTCGGCACGCTGTCGAGCGTCAGGTGATGTGCGCGCGCATCGGCGAGACGCTGGCTCAAGGGGGAAATGTCGGTAGAGGTCATCGTTACGTCGTTACGGGTCAGAGATTAAAAACCGGGCGTGCTGCGCGCGCTCAGACTTTGAAGCCAGTTGCCGGCTGCGCGTCCGGTGTCGCGTTCGCTTCGAATTTGCTTTCCGGCTGCATGCGGAAGGCGAGTACCACGCCGATGCCCATCAGCAGCATGCTGCCGACGAACGGTAATTCCCAACTGCCGAAGCGGTCGATCAGAAAGCCGCCGGCTACCGGCGAGATGATGGCGGCCAGCGCCGAACCGGTGTTCATCATGCCGCTGGCGGTACCGGAGTATTCCGGCGCGATGTCCATCGGAATCGCCCACATCGGACCAATCGTCATTTCCGCAAAGAAGAAACCGGCGGACAGGCATGCCATTGAGATATAGAGGTTGTGCGCGAACATCAGCGGCACCAGCACGGCGAGCGTCAACAGCATGCAGATCGACACCATCCAGCTACGCGCACGTTTCAGGCTGCCGGTGCGGGTGAAGATCCTGTCTGTCACGATACCGCCGAGCGTATCGCCGAGTACGCCCGCGAAAAACACCGTCGAAGCAAAGATGGCCGACTTCTGCAGGTCGAGGTGATAGCTATGCAGAAAGTACTGCGGAATCCAGCTAAGAAAGAGCCACAGCGTCCAACCGTAGCAGAAGTAGACAATCGTGACCGGCGCCATGCGGCGAAACAGGGCTTTCCACGGTACGTTGGCGGCCTTCGGCTTGGGCTGCGGCAGGACCTCGAGTTCGTCAGCCGTGATGCGCGGATGGTCTTTCGGATGCTCCGTGAACGTGATTGCCCAGACGATCACCCACACGAGACTGAATATCCCGCAGATGTAGAACGATTCGCGCCAGCCCCAGGTGGCCATCACGAGGACGATCGCACCCGGCGCCACCGCATTGCCGATGCGCGAGGCCGCGTGTGTGATGCCTTGCGCAAAGCCGCGCTTTTCTTTGGCGACCCAGCGCGCCATCGCGGCTGTTGCGGCCGGAAACGTCGCCCCTTCGCCGAAACCCAGCAACAAGCGTGCGGCGAGCAGCGAAGTGAGGCCGCCGGCGAGGCCGGTCAGGATGGTGGCCAGCGCCCACACTGCGCCGCAGCAGATCAACGTGCGCCGCGCGCCGAACCGGTCGCTCACCCAGCCGCCGATGATCTGAAACACGAGGTACGGATACGCGAAGGCCGAGAAGACGAGGCCAATCTGAGTATGAGAAAGTTGGAACTCCTTACCGAAGCCGGCTGCTGCGGTACTGACGTTGACGCGGTCAAGGTAGGTAATGAAGTACATGATGCATAGCATCAATAAAACGATACTGCTCGCACTGGTCACACGAAACCGCTTCATCGTACGTCTCCGTTGCTGGTGTCGACCGCGTGCCTGGAACGGCGCGCTGCGTCGTTGATCCCCTAGCGTGCGCTGCCTGGGCGTAGCGCTTTATGAACCGCTACGCCCGCTTACCGTCAGGAGAAGGCTCCCCACCCTCCCCGTCATGTCCCGCCGCTGCTCAGGCGGCGGCCTTCAATCCTGCGCCTTGCGCCTGGCTGGCGAGCCACTCCATGGCCGCCGGCAAGCCGCTCGCAGCAACCGGCACGCCCGCCAGTTTCAGGCCCATTTCGCAGCCGGCCAGCGTCGCCAGCAGCGTGAGGTCGTTGCAGTCGCCCAGATGACCGATGCGGAACATGCGGCCTTTCATCTTGCCGAGACCCGTGCCGAGCGACATGTCGAAGCGTTCGTAGATGGTCTTGCGTACCGCGTCGGCGTCGATTCCCTCGGGCATCATCACCCCCGTCAGCACCGGGCTATAGACAGCGGGGTCGGCGCACTGGATCTCGAGACCCCACGCCCGCACGGCGCGGCGGCTGGCTTCGGCGAGGCGCTCGTGACGCGCGAACACGTTGTCGAGCCCTTCGCCGAGAATCATGTCGAGCGCTTCCGACAAGCCGTACAGCAGGTTCGTGTTCGGCGTGTACGGCCAGTAGCCGGACTTGTTCATTTCGATGATCTCGGTCCAGTCCCAGAAGCTGCGCGGCAGCTTGGCCTGCTTGCTAGCGGCGATGGCCTTCGGCGAGACCGCGTTGAAGCTGATGCCCGGCGGCAGCATCAAACCCTTTTGCGAACCGGACACCGTGACGTCCACGCCCCATTCGTCATGGCGATAGTCGGCGCAGGCCAGACCCGAAATGGTGTCGACCAGCAGCAAGGCCGGGTGACCGGCGGCGTCGATCGCGCGACGCACGGCGGCGATGTCGGAGGTGACGCCCGTCGAAGTCTCGTTGTGCACCACGCAGACGGCCTTGATGGCGTGCTGCGTGTCTTCGCGCAGACGCGCTTCGATCATCTGCGGCTGCACGCCACGGCGCCAGCCTTCGATGCCCGGCAGACCGAGAAACTCCGGCTTCAGCCCGAGGCTTTCCGCCATCTTCTTCCACAGCGTCGCGAAGTGGCCGGTCTCGAACATCAGGACGTGGTCGCCGGGGCTCAGCGTGTTGGAGAGCGCGGCTTCCCATGCGCCGGTGCCCGAGGCCGGGTAGATCACCACCGGCTGCTGGGTCTTGAAGATCTTCTTGATGCCGTCGAGCACCTTCAGGCCAAGCGCGCCGAATTCCGGGCCACGGTGATCGATGGTGGGATAGCTCATCGCCCGCAGGATGCGGTCCGGCACGGGGCTCGGCCCCGGAATCTGCAGGAAGTGACGGCCAGCGGGATGAAAGTCGAGTTTCAGCATGGGTCTTCTCCGATTGAATTTTGCATGCAAAAAACTATATCAGCAGTTCGATGACGAACCCAAGGCAAATATGCACGGTCCGGACCGGTGTTTACCCGCTATCTTACCTAATGCCTTTATGCATCAGGTTCCTATAAAATTGCCTGAAATAGGTATGAGGGTTTTTGTATGCAAAATTCGGATTTCGAGGCGGACACGGCTGGCACCCCGCTCATGCCGAAGGTTGAGCGGCAGCGACTGCACGACACGGTCGTCGAGCACATTAGGCGCTTTATCGTCGAAGGCGTGTTGGAGCCGGGCAAGAAGCTCAACGAGCGCGAGTTGTGCGAGACGCTCGGCATTTCCCGTACGCCGTTGCGGGAAGCGCTGAAGGTGCTCGCGGCCGAAGGGCTGATCGAGATCTGGCCGAACCGCGGCGCGTCGGTGTCGAAGATGTCCGAGGCGGAGTTGCGCGAGACGTTCGAACTGATGAGCGGGCTCGAGGCGTTTTCGGGCGAGCTGGCGGCCGAGCGGATCACCGCGGTGGAACTGGCCGAGATCAAGGCGCTGCACTACGCGATGCTGGCGTGCCGTGCACAGAACGATCTGGCGGGGTACTACAGCCGCAATCAGGCGATCCACGACAAGATCAATGAGGCGGCGCGCAATTCAGCCTTGCGGCAGACCTATATTTCGGTCAACCGACGATTGCAGGCGCTGCGTTTTCGCTCGAACTTTCAGATTCCTAAGTGGGACCGCGCGGTTCATGACCATGGCGAGATGCTGGAAGCACTGGAAGCGCGGGATGGCAAGCGCCTGAGCGCGATCTTGCGGCAGCATCTGCTGGATAAGCGGGATGCGGTGCTGCAGGTGCAGTCGAGGGAGGATGTGGCGGGGGGGACGTTGAAGGCTTGAGGGGTTAACGTAGATATCCGACGGCTATCGCGCCCCAAGGCGCGATGCCCAGTCAGTCAATAATTCCACTCACTCTTTGACCCTTCGGAACCGGGTCAGGGTGTTCCTTGTATATCGGAATGAGCGCCTTCTCAAACACCATATTCCGGCAAAACGAGGATCCCTGTGCCCACTCCCACCCCGCTCACTCGCAGAACGGGAAGCGGTTTAGTCTCTGATCGCAAACCCGGGATTCTCTTCAAAGACCACGAATGGGTAGCGCCGACGCGTAAACTCGAGGACATCACCCGGCCCCGCCATTGCAGCCAACTCCTGTTTTCGGTCCGCGTAAATCACCCATTCGCCATTGAGCGGAAAGACGACATACTGCTCCGAGTTCGCGTCGAATGCGTCCGCTAAACTGCCCCCCGGATCGGAGTTGAGTGACGCAACGAAATCCTGATCCGAATGTTCGGGCAGGAAAATGAATGCGGGATATTTTCCAAAGTGATGATAAAAATATGCTTCCGGCGCGGGCCGTAAAACGAGTGCCGCAAACGCGGTTTCTCCCCGCTCCGAAAGAAGCGACCGCAAGAATGCGTGATACCGAAACGTGCAAATGTCGGATGAGTCAAAGTAAAGCGCCGTGCCGGATTCGACTGCAGCCGCGACCAATCTCTTCCCTTCGCCCGCCTGCTTCCACAGATGGTCGAAAGCTTCATGGTCTGTCAGGTATTCGCTCTTACTCATTTCCCCCCCAGCCTGATCTTCGCTATGTTTGCGCCGCCACTTTTCACGTCCGCGGTGATATAGCCGGAATTCGATTCGTCGCGGACAGTGTACTGACTCTCTCCTTTGGTGAAGATATCAGACTTGCCGTCTTTGCTAAGTGTCTGCATGTAGCCACTCTCTACCAAGTTCGCTTCAAATTCCGCTTTGCCAACATCGGTTCGGATGTTGCGAATACTACCCCCCGTTGTGATATCAGTGTATTCCGAGGTGATCCGCCCCGGCGGAATCCCATCGACCTCCGTCTCAGCCGCGGGCTTGCACATCTCCTTGATGCGCTCCCAGTTTTCCGCGACCTTTCTTGCACCCTGACCGATGCCGTATCTGACTACCGGGTTCTGTAAAAGTCGATAGACGATCAAGATACCGCGCACAGAGCCGTCAAACAGTCCTGCCGAAAAGTGACAGTCACCGCAGACGGTCGACGTGCTCAGCAAGTTGTCACCCAGCAACCGACGCGCACCCTGGAGATTGGCCGGCGGTCCTACCGGAGAGTCACCATAGTTGTAGTTATCGATCCACTGATTGATCTCGTCGCTGCTGATCGGAATGTCCGTGCCGTCGTTCAGGTCGAGAATGCTGCCGTTCCTTGCGACGGTGCCACTACGTGACACGATCTGGCCGTCGGGTGAATACCCGAACCTGACCTTGAAAACGCGTCGCACACCGCCGTTCGCCGGACTTGCATATTCATTGAATTTGAAGAGATCGATTCGTCCACGTCGGTCGTAGCGCAAGCTGAAATCGCCCGTCGGGTTATAACCCAGCAGCGCGCGATGGGCGGCATCCCGCGTGATCATCTCCGTGGCTTGCTGAACCTCCCCTAGTGCGACGATCGCAAAGGCATTGCCCGTTGCATCGCGAGTGACCTTCCACTGGCCGGCGACCTTCCCGCCGGTCATCTGTTGAACGAACGCGAGCCGGTTCATTGCGTCATAGGTCATCCCATACGCGATCGTCGCCCCATCTGCCTCGCCTGCTTCGAAGCCAGTGGCGCCGGTTGGATCGGTGGTCGGTGTCTCGCTAACCCCAGTCGTGTTGCCGTTCGCGTCATACACGAAGGACTGCATCAGTTTCGGCGACGCAATCATCGAGGGACGCAAAGTCGTCCCATCGGCATAACGGATCGTGGTGATCGACGTACCGGTGACGTCCTTTACGATCGCTCGGACTGGCCGTCCTTTATCGTCGTAACTGTATTCAGAAGTGCCGCCGCTTGCGTCGGTGTCCTTCAGCAGATTTCCCGACGCATCCCACGCGGAGCTGCTATTGCCGGCGGCGGAGGTTGTCCCCGTAGGCCGAAGCATCCCGCCAATCGACGACATGTTCAGCGTGGTGGCACCTTTACGACCAGTGATGACCGTCGAACCGGTGTTATAGGCAAACTGCGCATTCTGCGTGGTACCCGGATGGCTGACGTCTACCGCACGGCCCTGAGCATCGTAGCTCCACGTCGCAATGCGGTTGCCCGCCTCGTCGATCTCTCCGGTCAGCGCATTCTTGAAACGCGCGTCGTCGTAGACATAGCGGTGTACATAGCCATCGGGCCAGGTAACAGAAACAAGATTGCCGTTCGCGTCATAACCGTACTGCGTCATGCGGCCCAAGGAGTCGTTCAGGCGTGACAGGCGGTTCTTGTCGTCATAGTCGAGGCGAAGCGTGATGTCGTTGTTAGCGTCAGTGCTCGCCGCATGCTGCGTAATCGCGGTCAGCAGCCCTGAACCGCCGTAAGTCAACGTTCGAACAAATCCCGTCTTCGTGCTCTCCGAAAGCAGCACGCCCTGGGCCGAATACGATTCGACGGTATCGGTCTTGAGATCGGTCAGCGTCCATCCAGAGCCGCTCTGTGCCAGTGCAAGGCCGGTAAAGCCGGCTGTACGCCACGTGCCGGCTGCCCAGTTGAAAGTGACAGGTTCACCGTTCTCGCGATACGCAAGCACTTTGGACGAGCTACCGCTGTTGGCGTTCACGAGTCCCAGGTTGCGCTGCCAGCTATGGAACCAGACCGGCCCCATCGCCGTGGCGGAGCTACCCAGTGACCTGGATCGATAAGTCCGTGTGAATCGCATCGGAATGTCGTCGCCGCTGACAAAGTCGGCTTCAGTCAAGGTGACGGCACCATTGCCCGGATACACCGGGTCAGCGACGGGACAACTCGCTTCGGGTTCTTCCGCAGTCGGTGTCGCGCACCACGCGTCGATGAGGGACCATGTGTTGATGCACGCGTAGTTGGCCATGCTGCCGGGCACACGGCCGTAAACGTCCCACCGGCAGGTGGGGGAACCCGGTACTGCACCGGTAGCCGCATAGAGCGCGTTGCAGTCCGTTGCGTTGGCGCCAAACGCGACCAGGAGCAGCACAAATGCAGCCAGCAAGCGTGCCGCCATACTTGCAGGACTCTCAGTAACTTTGTTGTTTTTCATAGTCATCCTTATTGGTTGTACTTGTTTGAAACCCAAGCACCCTATAAGGAGCGTTCCACACGAACTATCCGACAATTCCTAAAATTTCGGACGCCATGCAAATCGACAACAAATGCCCTGATTCAGGACATCAAAATTCGTGAGGAATTGCGAAGAATCATGATCGATCTCATCGTCACCGGCTCATTGGTCAGGCACTCGTCGCCCTTGCCGTGCAACGCTTTGCGTCCTGTTACCGATGCTGCACGACGGCACTTTTTATTAGCCGAAGTCGGCCCCTGGTGCTTGAAGAAATACACAGGGGCTTCCTAAGGTGAGGTGACCAGTCAGTCGGTAATTCCACTCACCCTTTGACCCTTCGGAACCAGGTCGGGGTGTTCCCTGTATATCGGAATGAGCGCTTTCTCAAACACCATCTACATGACTTCGCCTACGGCAAGCTGGAACTGTTCAAGCTCCTCGGCTGTGCACCAGTCCTGAACAAAAGATACAGCTTCGTCCAGTACCCTGTTTATCTTCGGCATCCGATTGCTTAGTTCCGTGGCCGACGTTTTATCCTGAAACATGCTTCCCTACTCCTTGATCAATCGATTGCGGCTTCGCCTGCGGCGTATCTTGCTCCCGCAAAACGAGGATGCGTAATGATCCAGATCCTTGGCGTCCGGCACGCCCTGCACAGCCGTTGTTTGATCGCGCAGGCTTTGTTGGTGGTGCTTCAGATGCTTCGTTGAACCTCTAGTCCTTGCATCCGGCCTTCCAATTTCTGTACGGACTAGGGGCGAACAATCGGACCTAGTCCATAACTCATCGCTTCCCTCTTTTTCGTTCACGTGGAGTCATGTCCACACCCTCAGGTGCAAGGTCCGGATATGCCTTCCAAAGTGGTTCTAGAAGCAGGTAAAGTCCGCCGGCTACTTTACCTGCCTCGGAGCGAAAGCCCTCAAATTCCGCTTTCGAGCATTTCTCCTGAATTATTCTTGTCGCGTTTTCGACCGACAAATACGCGTCCAATAGTTGCTTGCTCACGTCTAACGCCACATCTTTGGCTATATCCTTACCCATCGTACGCTCCCTAACAATCTTGGTCCGAATTGATTTGGTTGTAGGGATCTTCTGGACCGTCTGTCAGGGCCATAGTGCCACCAGTCAGCGCTGCGCACATCGGGGTACCTGGAACTCCTTGGGATTTAGCAAATAGCTGCATGCATTGGTCTTCTGTCGCAGCATTGGTGTAAGCAACAGACATCAGCAAGCCAGACGCGAGAACCAGGCGGCCAATTCCGGCCGAGAATCTCCTAAAAGGCTTCCACGCTTTCATCTCTCTCCTTTAATTTTTCGTTTAGCCGACGACGGGCGTAGCAACTTTTAATGAGATTGAGAAAGCTCGATATCGGACAATTCCTAAAGTTCGGACGTTCTTGCGTCCACACAAAACCCAAACACATCCACCCACCCCCGCCATATGGTAGAAACCCAGTTCCACCGCATGAAGTGAACTCACCGAGACCGCCCTATGTCCTCCGTTGTGGCCTTCAAACTCGTCCTGCTGTCGCTCATCGCGATGATCGGGCTGCAACTCCTCGCGAAGCGCCTGCGCTTGCCGCCCGCCGCGGCTTTGCTGATCGGTGGCGCTGCGATGGCCTTCGTGCCCGGCCTGCCAACCGTCACGCTCGATCCCGCGCTCGTGCTGATCGTGTTCCTGCCGCCCCTCCTGATGGACGGCGCTTACTTCTCCGTCTGGGTCGAATTCAAGCGCAACCTCGGCGGCATCCTGCTGCTTGCGATCGGCGCGGTCGCCTTCACGACGCTGGTGGTCGGCGTGGTCGCGCATGAGGTCGTGCCCGGCCTGCCGTGGGGCGCATGCTTCGCGCTCGGCGCGATCGTCTCGCCGCCGGATGCGGTGGCCGCCAAGGCCGTGCTCGAACGCGTCGCGCTGCCCCGGCGCCTGATGGTGCTGCTCGAAGGCGAGAGCCTGTTGAACGACGCGGCTGGGCTCGTGCTGTTTCGCTTCGCGGTCGCGGCGGCGTTGACTGGCGCCTTCAGCACCGGACATGCAGTAGCAAGCTTCGCGGTCCTGGCGTTAGGCGGCGTGGCCGTGGGTGTCGCGCTCGGCTTTCTGGTCGTGAAGCTGCTCCAGTATCTCGACGACGCTTATCTGATGATCACGGCATCGGTGCTGGCCGCGTGGATCAGCTATATCGTCGGCGAGATGCTCGACGTCTCCGGCGTGATCGCTACCGTCAGTTGCGGCATGATGCTCGGCTGGTATCAGCACGAAGTCTTCCCAGCTGCGGTGCGCACGCGCGGCACGGCCTTCTGGCAAGTCGTGATCTTTCTGATGGAAGCGCTGGTGTTCATCCTGATCGGCTTGTCGCTGCGTGGCGTGATCGTTCGCCTCGGCGGAGTGGGCGACGCGTTGACCGCCTTCGCGCCGGCGGTGGCGGCCGTGCTGGCAGCCGTCCTCGTTTCGCGTTTCGTGTGGGTCTTCAGTGTCGAAGCGTTGAACGGCGCGCTATGCAAGCTCATGCGACGCAGCAGCGCCGCACCCGACTGGCGCTCCGCGACCGTCACGAGTTGGGCCGGCATGCGTGGCGTCGTCACACTCGCCATTGCGTTGTCGTTGCCCGATGCGATGCCCGGCCGCGACCTGATTCTCGTCGCCGCCTTTGCCGTGATTCTGGTGACCGTCCTCGGTCAGGGCACGACGATCGGTCCGCTGATCCGTTGGGTCCAGCCCGCTCATGTGGCCGAACCCAGTGATCGTCTGTTGACCGAGCCGCAAGCGTGGGCGCGTCTCGAAGCGGCTCAGCTCGCCGCGATCCAGCCGCTCGTCCACGGTCCGGACGGCAGCGTGATCCATCCACGCCTGCTCGAGCAATACACTTACCGCGCACGCATCACCGAGGCCTATCAACTCGAAGCCGCCTTCCCAGCCAACGAGCGCGCCGCCCACTTCGACGTCGTGTTGGCAGCCGTCGCCGCGGGACGCACGGAGTTGTTGCGGATGCATCGATCGGGGCAGATCGACGACGAGCTGCTCACCATCCTCGAATACGACCTCGATCTCCAGGAGATTGCCGCGCAGCATGGACGCGGGTGATGCCGTGACGGTCGGAATCGGCATGCAAGCATGCCTCCCGAAAAGCCTCACCTTTGGCATGGCAGGTGATGTGAACCGCAACACCCGGCGCACCATAAGTCACAAATCGAGGCACCGTCTGCATGCTTTGCGACACATCGCCGAGACCGCCTGGCGTTTATGATCATCATCGCGACGCACACAAAGGTGAGACTATCCGGGAGATCACGACACGTGAGTGCCGCGTCATCAGACCGATCACCTTTGCGTGAAAAAATCGACTCCCTGGAAATCCTCACCTTTTCCCAATCTCACTGAGGTCATTCGATGCCAACCGTCGCTGTTGCGATTTTTCCCGGGGTGCAAGCGCTCGACGTCGCAGGACCGGTGGATGTCTTTTCGGAAGCCAATCAGTTTCTGCCCCGCGCCGCGCACTACGAAGTGACCTTGCTCAGCGCGGAGCCGGGCGCATTGCGCGCCTCCAATGGCATGGCGCTCGTCGCCGACGATACGTTCGAAGGAACCCGGCGCGACTTCGATCTCGCGCTGGTAGCCGGCGGCCCCGCGCTGCCGGAAAGCGCGCCCGACCCGCGACTGACGCGCTGGCTCACCACCGTCGCCTCGCGTTGCAAACGCTATGGGTCGATCTGCACCGGCGCATTTGCACTCGGCCACGCGGGTCTGCTCGACGAACGCAACGTCACGACCCACTGGCAACACGCCGAGCAACTGGCCACGCAGTTTCCGCTCGCGCGGGTCGACTTCGACCGCATCTATCTGCGCGACGAGCGGCTCGTCACGTCCGCAGGGGTGACGGCCGGGATCGATCTGTCGCTCGCGCTCGTCGCCGAAGATCATGGGCCGCGCACCGCGCTTGCGGTCGCGAAGCGGCTAGTCGTCTTCGCGCAGCGTCAGGGCGGCCAGTCGCAGTTCAGCCCTTATCTGACCGCCCCTGCGGATGAGACGTCGGCGGTGGCGAAAGTACAGGCGCATGTGATGGAACACATCGGCGAGCGCTTCACGGTGAAGCAGCTCGCGGATGTCGCCGCCATGAGCGCGCGCAATTTCGCCCGGGTCTTCGTGGAAGAAACCGGTGTGACGCCGCACGAGTTCGTCGAACGCGCGCGAGTGGACGCGGCCCGCAAGTGGCTGGAGAGCAGTACCGCCGCGCTCAAGGCGATCGCCTACGACTGCGGCTTCGGCACCGCCGACCGCATGCGCATCGTGTTCGTGCGGCGCATCGGCACGACGCCGGCGCAGTACCGGGAGCGCTTCCGCTCGGCGTGAGGGGCGCGCGGCTGCAGACGCAACGTGCCTCGTGAGAAAATACGCGCTCTTATCTGCCCTCTCTGTCGACCCTCATGACTTCACCCATCACTCGCGCCATCGTTACCGGCCATACGCGCGGCCTCGGCGCTGCCCTCGCGGAACAACTGCTGTCGCGCAACATTGCCGTGCTGGCGCTCTCGCGCTCACGCAACAACACGCTCGCACAGCGGTATCCCCAAACACTCGAAGAAGTCGAGCTGGACCTTGCCGATCCGGCGCGCGTCGCACAATGGATCGCGGGCGACGCGTTGAGCCGCTTCGTCGACGGTGCGCATAGCGTGCTGTTGTTCAACAACGCGGGCATGGTGCAGCCGATCGGCCCGCTCGAATCGCAGGACGCGATTGCCATCGCGAGCGCGGTCAGCCTGAACGTGGCGACGCCGTTGATGCTGGCGAGCGCCGTCGCCACGGCCAGCACTTCCGCGAACGACCGGCGCATCGTGCACATCTCGAGCGGCGCGGGTCGCAATGCCTACCCCGGTTGGAGCCTCTATTGCGCGACCAAGGCCGCGCTCGATCACCATGCGCGGGCTGTCGTCCTCGATGCCAACCGCGCGCTGCGTATTTGCAGCGTGGCGCCGGGCGTCGTCGACACCAACATGCAGGCAGAGATTCGCAGCAGCGGTAAAGAACAATTTCCGTTGCGCGAGAAGTTCGAAGAACTCAAACGCAATGGGCAACTCGTTTCGCCGGAGCAGTGCGCTATTCAGTTGGTCGACTTCGCATTGAGCGACGTCTTCGGCGAGGTACCCGTCGCGGACATCCGTGAGTTGACGCAGCGCGGTTGACTCACCTCAGGTCCACGGCGTTCGACTCCCGAAAACTCTCACCTATCACGAGCCCGCACCCGGGCTCGCGTCCAACGTGCGTACGTGACGCAACCTCAGCCGCGCTGATCGCGCTATGCGACACGCAAGCATAAAACGCGACCCTGTATACTGTTTTCGCGGAAACAGCCGTGGCGGGTCAACAAAAATGCCCTGCACTTCGCGATCGTGACGCCCGTCTTTTCATCGCCACATTCGGCATTATTCGCCGCCGCGTTCGCGCTCCCGAAAGTACTCACCTTTCCCTGAGCGATACGCGCGTCGTCTTTGTTTGCAGTGTGATTCGACACATTAGCGTTCGCGATGCCAGCGTCGCATCGGGCGTGCCGAGCGAATAGAGGCGAGCGCCTCTGCATGGCTCAAGCTCCCGAAAAGACTCACCTTTGGCAAGCGCAGCGATACAACCGGGCGACTCAAACTCGCGGCGGCCACATCCACCGCTGCTGATGACGCCGCGCAACCCGTCGCAGCTTGGCGTGCTGTGGCGCGGCCTCGCGCCGTTTAGTGAGCCGCGGTCTGATGCGACGGTTTAGCCGGCCGCCCCGTCTTGACCGTCTCGACCGCGGCAATCGCTTCGAGCAACTGGGCAAGCGGCGCCGCTTCGAGCAGCAGCAGACCGGCTCGCAGCAACTCACTCTTTTTCACGGCTACGCCTGCGCTCAGGCATTTCGCCTTCAGCTCCCCGAGTTTCTCGTAATCGGGTTTCGGCATGGTGAAGCTGTCGCGGACAACCTTCTCCTTCTTCACGCGCTTCGGCTTGTGCTCGGCGGCCACGCTGACCGGTTCGGCTTCCACCGGGCTGCCACGCTTCGCGCGCGGTGTGGTCGGCCGGGCCGCTTTGGCCGTCACCGCTTTCTTCCGCGGTGCCTCAGCCGGCGCGCCGGCGGCCACGGCAGTGCCGTTCGAGCTAGCAGGCGATGAAACAGCTTTCTTTGCTGCCTTTCTGGTGCTGGGTGCGGCCATGGTCATCATCTCCGAGTGGGAAATACTAAAAACAGTATATATCGTTTGGCCCGTTTCTCCTGCTGCGCGGCGAGCCACGGCCGAATGGACGAGTTGTCCACAGATTCTGTTCGCAAGGGTGTGTATAACTTGCGGGCAAGCAAGGCAAGTCGTTGAAATGCCTGGCGTTATGACGCAGGAGTCAAGCATGTGCAGACTTCCGCTCACGGACCGATGAACACGCTGCGGCCCGGTTGAGAAGGTGATACGCGAATGCAGCATGCCCCTCACCTACGATAGACAAAAGGTGAACACCATGCAGATGCGTGAGCGCACCTGTTCGTCACGACGCGCAGCTCCCGAATAATCTCACCTTCGAAGTCCACCGCCCGTTATTCTGCATTCCCAGGTAAGCCATCCGCTATGCAACGCAATGTGTGCCTGGCCTGATCCTGCTCCCGAATCTCCTCACCTTCATCGATCCAGCGTGATCGACAAGAACGCGCCGCTCAACACAGCCGTTTAAGCGCGTTTAACCATTGTTTTCAATTCATTCGTGGTGAGCCCAGGCGTTAAATCACAAACACGTAACGGCACACACGTCTCGTTACAAACCGAGAGAGCTTGTTATATGCGCTCTTTCTAGAATGCGCATGTGCCTCCCCCACTCATGGCGGCCCATAACAATCTGGAGTTGTCCTGATGACGTTCCTACAATCACAATCGGTCGAACACCACTCGCTCTCGTCACGCAATCGCGCATCGCGGTCACGCACGCTCTTGCGCAGGATCGCCGCTGCTGCTGTCCTCGTCGCGGCAGCGCCGGCAGCCTTCGCGCAAGCCGTGCTCGTTCCTGTTCCTGGGCCTGTTTATGAGCATGTTCCGCCGCCCCGCCCTGGGCACATGTGGCATCACGGCTATTGGGCGTGGGCTCACGGCCGCTACGTGTGGGTGCCCGGCGACTGGGTGGTGCAAGGACCGGTGGTGTACGGCGCCTATCCGGCTCAGGTTCAACCCGCGCTAGAAGCGCCGCCACCGCCACGCGTCGAGCGTCTGTCGGCGGACGCGCTGTTTCCTTTTGACCGGGGCGACATCAACGACATCCGTCCCGCCGGCCTGTCTGACCTCGCGCAAATCGCCGCACGCCTGCGCGCCAGTCCGTTCGGTCACGTCGAGGTGCGCGGCTACACCGACCGCCTCGGGTCCGACGGCTATAACCTGGATTTGTCGCGGCGCCGCGCTGAGGCTGTGAAAGCGGTGCTGGTCCAGCAAGGCGTGCCGGCGGACAAGATTCGCGCCGAAGGACTCGGCAGCCAGGATCCGGTGACGCAATGTGGAACTACGGACAACGCGGATCTGGTCCGCTGTCTTCAACCGGATCGTCGCGTGGAGATCGTGACGTATGTGCGCGGTTAGTCACGCATTGTGCTGAAGGCTTGGGTTCCGTGACGTGTCGTTCTGCTTCAGGCACCGAACGACACGTCAAGGGGCGCGCGGTCATGACGCGGGCATGTGCTTAACGCAAGCTTGCCGGCGGATGCAATGCCGTCGCAAGCCATCGCCAGGCATCAGCCCTGAGCAACGTGAGCGGGGACCGTGATCGAGCCGTGTGGCCCATCGCCGCCCGGACCACCAGGACCGCCTCCGCCAGGGCCGCCCCCGCCAGGACCACCGGGCCCGCCCCAACCCGGTCCCCACCAGCAACCGCTCAATGTTGCGGTCAGCGCCGCCAGGACCGCCACTATCGCGAACTTTCTCATACGTTTCTCCTTCGTGAGTATTGCGAACCCAGGCGCCAATGCTTTGGCGCCCGTGAAATGCAATGCCCGCACCCTATCAACCCGCGAAGGATCGTGTTTTACAACGCCGTTACAACCCGGACAAAGGCTTAACGCCGATCCGGCCAATAAGCACTTCGATCCGGCCGGCGCGGCGCTGTTGTCGCGCCTATCGCGCCGTTTGCGGCACGCGACACCTCTACGTCTTGTTGCTGTAAGTAAACCCTCGTAAGGCGTCGCACTCGCAAAGACGGCCGGACGGCTCGTTGCACCACCGGGTAGATTTCCCCTTAATAAAAACTTGACCTAAAATAACTACATATCTAGATTTATAGATATGAGAAACGCATACGCCAACAGTATTCCCGCGGACTGGGAGCAATTCGCCGCCGTTTTTGCGGCGCTGGGCGACAGCTACCGGCAGCGCATCCTGCTGTTCTTCGAGCCGGGCGAGCGGCTGACGATCAAGCAGATCGCCGACGTGCTTCCGCTCAGCCGTACCGCCGTGCTGCATCACGTTCGCGTGCTGCAGTCGGCGGGGTTGCTCGAGAGCAGCAAGGAGGGCCGCGAGGTCTTTCTCACAGTCAATAAAGCGCTGTTGCTAGAAGCGCTTACAAGCACGGTCCGCTATGCGGAGGAACAGATATGACGAACCATCGACGCAATATCCGCATCTGCGGAACCGGCGTTGCCGTACCGGAACAGGTGTTGACGAGCGATGAAATCGACCGGCGCTTCGGCCTGCCGGCCGGCACGGTCTTCAAGCGATACGGTGTGCGCACGCGTCATCGCACGGTGCATGAGAACTCGGCTTCGCTTGCGGTCGCAGCGTGCGAAGCGGCGCTCGCGCAGGCCGATCTGAGCTGGAGCGACATTGACTGCCTGGTGTCCGCGTCCGCCACCATGGACCAGGCGTTGCCCTACAACGCGGCGCTGATTCTGGCGGCGCGCGGCGGCGATGCGAAGCGGATTACCGCCTTCGATATGGGCGCGAGTTGCCTGTCGTTTCTGGTGGGGCTCGACACGCTCAGCTATCTGGTGGAAAGCGGCCGGTACCGCAACGTTCTGATCGTCTCCGCCGATATCGCCACGTTCTCGCTGGACTGGTCGACGCTCGGCGAATCGGCGATCTTCGGCGATGGCGCCGCAGCCGCCGTGATCCGCAAAGCCGCGCCGGGCGAAAGCTCGTCCATCCTGGCCTCGCGCATCGAAACCTATCCCGAGGGCGCGGAGTATTGCCACATTAAGGCCGGCGGCTCGCGCTACCATCCGAGGCGCCTGAGCAGCAGCATCGATCCGCTGGCGCTGTTCCATATGGACGGACCGCGCCTCTTCAAGACCGTATCGCGGGAGATGCCGCGCTTCGTCAACGACCTGCTCGGCGGCGCCGCGCTCACACTCGATCAACTGCGTCTCGTCGTGCCGCATCAGGCCAGCCGCCTCGCGCTCGACCACCTCGCCAAACGGCTGCGTGTCGACGCCGCTCGCACGGTGGATATCCTGGCGGACTTCGGCAACCAGGTCGCGGCGTCGCTGCCGTCCGCGCTGCATCACGCGATCAAGGGTGGACGCGTGCAGCGCGGCGACCCGATCATGCTCATCGGCTCGGGCGCGGGCCTGACGATCGGCGGCATGGTCATGGTCTACTGACATGCGCAAGCTCGCTGACGGCTCGGCCCGCTCTCTCCGCTTGCGGCATGGCACGGTCGCGAGGCGGCAGCATGGCGCGTAACGTCCTGATCCTCGGTGGACGTGCGCCCGCGGCGCTCGATCATGCGCGCCGCTTTGCGCATCAGGGCTGGAAAGTGTGGGTGGCCGACAGCATTCCCTGCCAGATCAGCGGCGCTTCGCGCGCGGTGAGTGAAACGCTGCGGGTTGCGTCGCCGCGTCACACGCCGGCGCGTTTCGTGGACGACTTGCGGCGCGCGTCATTGACGCATGGCATTGACCTGATCGTGCCCACTTGCGAGGAAGTGTTTTTCGTCTCGCGCTATCGGGACCGGCTGCCAGCCCATGTGCGCGTGGTCGCCGACGACTTCAATAAAATGCGCGACGTCCACAGCAAGTGGCGTTTTCTTTCTCTCGCTCAGGACTGCGGCGTCGAAGTGCCGGACTCGGCACGCGTCGCATCTCTCGACGAGGCCCGCGATTGGGCCGGCACACGACCGGTTGTGCTGAAACCGGAGTACTCGCGCTTCGGTGTCCACGTGCGGATTTATCCTCACGGCATTCCCGCTGCAGCGCCACCTCTCGCGCCGTTGGGTCACTGGGTGGTGCAGGCGTTCGCCGAGGGCCGCGAATTCTGTTCGTACAGCGTGGCGGATCGCGGCCGGCTGGTGGCGCATAGCGTCTATCGGCCCGGTTGGAGAATGTCGACCAGTTCGAGCTTCTATTTCGAAGGCGTACGTATCGAAGCGATTCGCCGCTTTGTCGAACACTTCTCGCGCAAGCTCGAGTTTACCGGCCAGTTGTCGTTCGACTGGATCCAGCACGCAGATGGACGTGTGAGCGTGCTCGAATGCAATCCGCGTGCGACCAGCGGCTGCCATCTCTTCACGCCTGACGATCCGCTGCCCGATGCACTCAACGGCACACTTGGCCGCGCCCTCAGCGGCACGCCCGGCGGTACGCAAACGACACCCATCGAGCCGTCCTCGACCGCGCCGCGCATGATCAGCGCGGTGATGCTGAGCGCGGGGCTGATCGATGCGCTCAGGCGCGGCGAACTGCGTCGCTGGGCGCACGACTATCGCCGCGCCTCCGATGTGATCGGCACGCCTCACGACCGCGGTCCGCTTGCCGGCGCGATCCGCGATCTGGCGTCGTATGCACGGCTCGCGCTGGCACAGCGCTGCAATATGCGCGAAGCGGCAACGCAGGATATCGAGTGGGACGGCCAGGAGCTGCCCGAAGCATGAGCACCTGCCTGTACGTGCCGCACGCCTGTTTCGCCGACAAGGCCGCGGCCTTCGCCACGCTGCATGCGGGGGTGGCGACGCGCGGCTTCGTTTCGAACATCGACGCCCGCGTGGAAACCTTCGACGCCGGCGGCCTGACGTTGCCCGTTACCGTCAACGGCGTCACGCCGGGAAACGCCTGGGTCTGCTCACCGTTGACGACCTACAGCGGCTACGCGCTCGAAGAGACCCGGCGCGTCGCGCCACGCTTACTTGCGGCACCGCTGGGCGGCGTAATAGGCGTGGCCGACCGGTGGCTACGCCGGGCCAAACTGGACAGCGCGGTGTCGTTGAACAACTGGTTGCTCAGCACGAACCTGTACCCCGCAACCGAGGGCATCGATTTCGCCGCGCTCGCCGCATCGTGCGAGGCGCGCTGGCCGCGTCACGCGCTCTGGTTCCGTTCGCTCAATGCCGTCCAGCACGCGGACTGGCTGCAGGCGCTGATGACGGCCGGCTTCGACCTGATCCCCACGCGGCAGGTCTATCTCTTTCGCGACATGAAGCAAGGCGCCATGAAGCATCAGAACCTGCATCGCGACCTGCATCTGTTACGCACCACGCCGTTGACGCCGGTCTTCCACGACGCGTTCACGGATGCGGACTTTGTGCGCAGCGAAGCGCTCTACGCGCAGCTTTACCTCGACAAGTATTCGCGACTCAATCCGAGCTATACGGCGGCATTTCTGAAAGCGTGGCATCGCGCGGGACTGCTGGAGTTCGCTGGGTTCAGGGACGACAGCGGGGAACTGCGCGCGGTGGTCGGGATGTTTGGACAGGGATCGTTGCTGAGCGCGCCGATCGTCGGCTACGACACGAGCTGGCCGGCATCGGCCGGCTTGTACCGTCTGCTGATGGCACATGTGCTCAAGACCACGCTCGAACGCGACGCCGTGCTCAATCTGAGCGCCGGCGCGGCGCACTTCAAACGACTCAGAGGCGGCGAGCCCGCCATCGAATACAGTGCAGTTCTCAGCCGCCACTTGCCCATGGCGACGCGCCGCACGCTACGCGGCTTGCAAATGCTGACGACAAAACTCGGCGTGCCGATCATGAGGCGCTTTCAGCTATGAACGCATGGAACCCCGCGCTGTATCGAAGCTGGTTTGTCGTCGCCGAATCGCGACGCCTGAAATCGGAGCCGTTGGGCGTGACGCTGCTCGACCGGCCGCTGGTACTCGCGCGCTTGCAGTCGGGCGAACTGCTCGCGCTCGACGACTGCTGCCCGCATCGGCATGCGCCGCTCTCGGCAGGACGCGTCACGCCCGCAGGGCTGCAATGCGGCTATCACGGCTGGACCTTCGGCGTCGACGGTCGCTGCACGGCGTTGCCCGGACTGCCGGCACACGCGTGCAAACCAGTGGTGCGAGTCGGTTCGGTCAGCGCGATGGAATACGACGGACTTATCTGGGTCAAACCCGAGGCATTGGGCAGCGCCGGTTCGCAGGATCTACCCGAATTTCTGCGCAGACTGCCAACGGGAAGCCGCCGCTTTACATGGAGTACGACGTGGAAAGCACACGCGGTCGACGCGCTGGAGAATTTTCTCGATCCCCTCCACACGCATTTCGTGCACCCCGGACTCGTGCGCGGCGACGGCAACCGCCAGATCGTTAGCGCAACCATCACGCGCTCCGCGGGCGTGCTGCAAGTGGACTATCGCGGTCAGCCGCAACAGGGCGGCTGGTTGTACCGTTTGTTCGAGTCGCCGCGCGAACTCGAACGCGCGCATTTCACCGCGGGCGCGGCAGGCTCGGCGCAGCTCGAATACCGCTACCAGGATGGCAGCGCACTGTACTTCACGATCCATTTCAGCCCGATCAGCGACGCGCTAACGCAGGTGCACGGCACCTTGCACGTCGAAAATCGCTGGGCGCCCGAATGGGCGGTGCGGACGCTGGCGTGGCCGTTTCTGCGCCGGGTGGCGCGGCAGGATCAGGAGGTCGTGGAGGCGCAAGCCGCGAACAAGACACGCTTTCGTCGCGACGCGGGCGTGTCGACCGAGCTCGATCTGGTGAGGCCCAGTCTCGACGAAGTGTGGGCGCTACCGTCGGGGCCGCTCACGGCGCAAAGCCAGCGCGTCGATATCATGCTTTGAGAGGATGGGTCCGGTAGGTAAAAGAAACGCTCGTTAAAAACAGACTCCTGGAAATCCTCACCATTTGGCGTCCACCTTGTGGATTGCCCGGCTTCGTTGAACTCCTGGAAATCCTCACCTCAAGGATGCCAGCTCCTGGAAGTCCTCACTATCCCGAATCCTCTCACCTTATCGAACAACTGACGCGCGACACCGGACGCCTTCTAGTTTCCGTCACGCTCATTCGCGATGTCTCGCCGCATAAAAACATCGATACCATCAACCCGCGACGAGGCAAACGCCCTGACCACCACGATACCGACGACACTCAAAATAACCACGACAGCCGCAATCTCAAGCAAAGGCATATCCACGAGAAGACTCCACATAGTCTGGGAGCCGCCACGACGAAGCGAAAACCACACCGCGCATGACGACACCGTTCACGTCTACCAGCATAGGCAGACGGAACGTGTGCGCCAAACGAGCATTTTTCACGGCTATGTGAGAAATATTGCGATAGCGCCGATGCGGCGCCACCGGTCTCTCACTGACGTTCGGGGAAGCGCAGCTTCGAATGATTGCGGCCATACGACACATAGATGATCAGCCCGATCACCAGCCACACGACGAGCCGCACCCATGTGACGAGCGGCAGTCCCGCCATCAGCAACAGGCAAAACAGGATGCCCAGAACCGGCACGATCGGAACCCCCGGCACCCGGAAAGGACGTGAAGCGTCGGAGTCGCTGCGCCGCAGATAGATCACGGCGCCGCACACCAGGATGAACGCGAACAGCGTACCGATACTGACCATCTCTCCCAGCACGCTGATCGGTGTGAGCGCCGCCACGATTGCGACGATGGTGCCGATCATGATCTGGCTCAGGTGAGGCGTCTGCAGACGCGGATGAACCCGCGCGAAGAGAGGCGGCAGCAGGCCGTCCTGCGACATCGTGAAGAAGATGCGGCTCTGTCCGTACAGCAGCACGAGGATCACGGTGGTTAGCCCCGTCAGTGCGCCGATCTTGATCAGTACGGAGAACCAGGTAAGGCCGATAGCGTCGACGCCCTTGGCGATCGGATCCGGAACATTCAGTTCCCCGTAAGGAACGAGCCCCGTGAGAACGCCGGCAACCAGGATATACAGCACCGTACAGATGACGAGCGACCCGAGGATGCCGATCGGCATGTCCCGCTGCGGCTTTTTCGCTTCCTGCGCGGCGGTGGACACCGCATCGAAACCGATGAACGCGAAGAACACCACCGCCGAGCCACGCAAAATTCCGCTCATGCCGAAGTTGCCGAACTCACCGGTATTGGCCGGAATAAACGGATGCCAGTTCGCCGGCTTGATGAAAAACACGCCAAGCGCGATGAAAGCCACCACCACGACCAGCTTGACCGCCACCATGATGTTGTTGAGCCGTGCGGATTCCTTCGTACCGAGCACGAGCAGGGTGGTGAGGATCGCGATGATCAGTATTGCCGGCAGATTGATGATGCCTGTCGCCGTCGTGCCGTCGGCGAGCTTGATGATGGTACCGGGCGCGGCGGCCAGATCGGGCGGGATAGTGATTCCCGCGTTATGCAGCAGGCTCACGATATACCCGGACCAACCCACCGCGACGGTCGCGGCGCCCATTGCGTATTCGAGGATCAAGTCCCAGCCGATGATCCACGCGAATATCTCGCCGAGCGTGGCATAGGTGTAGGTGTAACTGCTACCGCATACGGGCAGCATAGCCGCCAGTTCCGAGTAGCAAAGACCGACGAACGCACATGCAATGCCGCCAAGCACGAAGGACAGGATGATGCTAGGCCCGGCGAATTGCGCTGCAGCAGTGCCGGTCAGGACGAAGATGCCCGCGCCGATGATGGCGCCGATCCCCATGGCCGTGATGCTGGTGGCGCCGAGCGCTTTCGATAGCGAATGGCCTCCGTCCGCATCGGCGCTTCCCACGATATCGGCGACGGATTTCCGTGCCATGTAGCTCGTATCAGCCATGATGAGTCGTCCCGTTCAAATGGTTTTGGGCACGAACCGACTCGGCTTGCTTCGGCTCGCGGAGCACGACAAAAGCAACTGTTACCGAAGACTGGCAGGGGTGAAGTGGAAGAAAACCTCAAATTCAGTGTAGTCCGAATTGAAGGTAAAGTGAACAAGGGGTACTGCCGGTGGCCGAGGGCGGCCCGTGTGTGATGCGTATGCTATTCTGACCGGCGATTTTTGCCTCCGGAATTCACTTCCTCAAATATGAACATGTTCGCAATTCCCTTTGCCGTGGGCTTGTTGCTCACGGCATGCGAGCTGTTGTTCCTGAAACTCGTCAAGAGACAGGACATTCCATGGAAGGAAGTGGTATTCAATCTCGACTCCGGCCATATCCTGATGTGGGTGTTCAGAGGCGTTGAAATCGCCGCCTATGGGGTTGCGCTGAAGTACCTTAGCCTGCACTGGCTTGATGGGTGGAACCCGGTGGCGAAATGGGTGTTCGCGTTCTTCGCGTGGGACCTTTGCTTCTACTGGCGACACCGGATGCATCACCGGTTGCAGTTCTTGTGGGCCGTTCACGTGGTCCACCATCAGGGCGAACATTTCAATCTGTCGCTATGCAACAGAAATTCCTGGTACGCGTCGCTGACGGACTTTCCGTTCACGGGCGTTCTCGCAATACTGGGCGTGCCGCTGGAAATCTATGTGGCCGTGTCTTCATTTCACTATTCGGTCCAGTTTTACAACCATAGCGGGATGATTCGAACATCGGGCATGCTGGACCGCTTCCTGATCACGCCGCTTCATCATCGTGTGCATCACAGCGCGGATCCGCAGCACTTCAACCGGAATTTCGGCGGCACCTTTCTTATCTGGGACCGGTTATTCGGCACCTTCCACCAGGCGCATCCGGGCAACGAAATGCGCTATGGCGTAGCGGGCGGCGAAGTCAGTAACAATCCGTTCTGGGCCAGCAACGCGCCTCTTCTACGCTATTTCGGCGTCAACTTGCCTCGTTCGTCAGAGCGGCAGGACTTCATCGCCTCTGACGGTTTTATTGCTTCGGGCGGCCTGATACTCTTCGGGCTGCTGATCTACTACGTCAATGGCGACATCGGCAACATGACGGCTGAGCGATGGACCTTGTTCACCGGTATTCTTGCCGCGACAGTCGCGTTGGGCGGCATTTCGGATGGACGCCGCTGGGGCGCGATCTGCTGGATCGCGTTGGCCTTCACGATACCGCCGTTGTTCATCGGCCATCTCGGCCTGCGCGGACCCGTTCCCGTTTTGCTGTTTTCGGTTTGGTTGCTGCATGGCATCGACGGCTTGCGGCGATGGCTGGAAAACTCGAAGCGCATCTCGGACGCCTGAAGCGAGCGCCAATCCCATGGCATGCCTAAAGAACCAACTCTTCGCAGAAGGATGAGCGTGTCGTCCCACTTCAGGCCCCCCGTTCCAACGCCGCGCGCCAAGCCGCCCGGCCCCCTGCAGCTTCTCGCGGTCCTGCGTCGAAACGTTCTGGAAGTCTGGTCGGAGGCCGACTTCGAGATTCCCATCCAGATCCGCAAGACCATCGTCGACAGGCGTGCGCTCGTTAGCGATCCCGTTGGTATCCGGCATGTCTTTCTGGAGAACGCGCGCAATTACCCCAAGAACGAGTTGCAGTTGCGACTCCTGCGTCCCGCGGTCGGCGCCGGCCTGCTGACCTCCAACGGCGACAACTGGAAGCGTCAGCGCCGCATCCTCGCGCCGCTGTTTTCCCCGAAGCAGGTCGAGGCCTTCGCGGCAGCCAAGGAACGTGTCGTGGCGCAATCGGCGGAGCGTCTGATGCAAAAGCCGGCTGGCGCGATCGTGGACCTCTCGGAGGAAATGGGGCGGCTCACGCTCGAAATTCTCGAGCACACGCTATTCGGTCAGGGCCTGGGACGCGACCCCAGCGAATTCCAGCATGCCATCACGCGCTACTTCGATACGCTGGGACAGCTCGATCTGTTCGACATGCTTGGGCTGCCGAGCTTTGTGCCGCGGCTCAACCGCCTGCGCGGACGGACGACGCTCGGCTTCGCAGAACGCGTCGTCAACGACATGATCTCTGCGCGGCGCCGCTTGCTGGCCTCCGGCGAGGCGGCACCGCAAGATATGCTGACCCTGCTGCTGCAGGCGCAGGGTTCGGACGGCCCGTCCGTCAGTGCAAGCGAAGTACGGGATAACATCGTGACCTTCATTGGCGCGGGTCACGAAACCACGGCCAATGCGCTGACCTGGACGCTCTATACGTTGTCGCAAGCGGCGGACTGGCGGGCACGCGTCGAAGCGGAAATCGACGAAAACGTGAGCCGGGGCGCGCCCGTCACTGAGCTCGCGATCACGCAGGCGGTGCTGGAGGAGAGCATGCGGCTTTATCCGCCGGTGTCGATGATGAGCCGCCTGGCCTTGCAGGACGATACCGTAGCGGGCGTGCACATCGCCGCCGGCACGATCGTCACGGTCGCACCCTACGTGTTGCATCGCCACCGGACGCTGTGGCGCGATGCCGACCTGTTCGATCCTGAACGCTTTCTCGGAGCGAATCGCGATGCTATCGATCGCTATGCCTATTTGCCGTTCGGGGTCGGGCCAAGGGTGTGCATCGGGATGGGCTTTGCCATGACCGAAATGCTGCTGATCCTGAGGCATCTCCTCAGCCGCTTTCGTTTCGATCTGGTCCCCGGCCATCTCGTCGAGCCACAGGTGCGTCTTACCATGCGTCCCGCCCATGGGATGAAAATGCAGGTGACGACGCGTTAGGCCACCTCTTCGCCATCGACATCGTGCTGTGCGGTATCAATGGATTCGGCGGGCCGCGCAATGGTTAGCGTCGGCACGTGCGCATCGCGTCGGTCGCCGGCAAGCGCGTAGGTGCGCTTTCTTAACTCGTGCATCAATGCGCGATCGTCGCCAATCGACGCGAGCTCAGGGTATGAGATGACCTCGCCAATCTCAACGTCAAGACGAGTGCCGATGCGCGCCTTCACCTCGTGGAAAATCAGTGACAACCGCAGCGCTCGGCTGATGTGGCTCACCATCTGAAACACGCGGCCGTTCTGCCCGCAGAAGAAAACGGGGAGCACGCTTGCGTGCGAGCGGCGGATCAGTTGTGCGGCGAACGGACCCCAAGGTGGATCCACGGCCACCTGGCGGCCCCATCGGTCAGGCGACGTCGAGATGAGTCCCGCTGGAAAAATGACGAGCGTTTTGCCGCTGCGCAGATGCGCGAGCGCTTTCCTGCGCGTTGCCAGATTCGTGCTTTTCGCTGACGGGCGATCGGACAGGTCGACGGGCAGAATGAACGGGTGCGTCTCCGGCGCCTGAGCCAACACCGTGCTGGCGAGAATCATGAAGTCTGCCCGGACCTTCTCGACCAGCCAGGCCAGGGTTAGGCCATCCAGCACGCCATAAGGATGATTCGCCACAACCACCAGCGGCCCTTCGGCCGGGGCTTTGGATAGCGCCGCTTCGTCATACTTCACGTCAAGCTGAAGCTGCCGGATGCAGGCGGCCCAGAAGCTTTTGTCCTTACCCGGTGTGCGTTGGTTCGCCTTGTAGAGCCGTTCCAGATAGGGTTGCCCCGTCATCGCTTCAACTACACGGATCAGGCCACGTTTGAGCGGTTTGGTGACCTGCTCCGCATAGGAAAATTTAATCTCGTTGGTCATGGTTGCCTTTGCCGGCTTCACGCGAGATTCTACGTATGGCGATAATGTGAAGGCAATTGGAAAATGGTTAGAAATTGCATGCTGAGGAAATCAGCTATGCAATATGGATTTTTATAAAATGGTGAGGACTTCCAGGAGTCGAAAACGAGGCAACCTGTATGGCTGTTGCTTGAATCATCAACGGCAGTCCTCCCGAAAGGTCTCACCTTCGGCAGCACTGCCGCGATAGTTGCGTCAGAACTTCACCTTCACCTGAAACCCAATCGTGAACGGCAAATTGTCGGAGGGAATCGGCGGAATGAAGATCAGGTTCGCGCCCACCCGTTTGTAGTCGAACATCACGATCGGCGCCGCCACCGGTCCGACGGTGTGATTCCGGCCAAGGCCCCAGTTGCCATAGTTATAGCCGGAGATAATGCCGGCGATCGCCGCGAGCCGTACGAAGCCAAAGTGCGCAAATTCCGGCGCCCACAGTCCGCCGCCATAATACGAAGGACGGCGCAGCGAATTGCGAAAGCCGCCTGCCGTCACGCCCCATTGACCGTTGAACCAGCACTCGACGCCAAGACCCGGATTGAACTCGTTGAAGTGCGTGCCGGGATCGGGATCGATATGGTACGAACCGAGCATTGCGTCGACCCAGACGCCGCCCCCGCACCAGTCCGCCGCCTGCGCGGTAGAAGCCACCGCAAAACTGGCAATCAGGGCGACGAGCAAGCGCCGGAATTGATTGTGGGTCTGCCGCAAATGCATATCCGCTCCGTCACCGGTCGAGCGCCGGTGTCATGAATGTGCTGGTTATATTCGATGTGTCGTCCGTCGGGCACTGTACCTCAACATATATGGCCAATGTTGAGGTGACGCTCGGAAACACGGGCACGCGCCCTGCGCGCGTTACCCAGCCAGCACAATAACGGAAAAGCAGTGGCAGATCGGTGAATGCGCAACAAACGCTCATCCACCGGTTAGGGCCGCAGATCCACGGCGGCATTCAGTCGACGCGCCGCAAACGTTCAACCTGTCATAGCCCCAGATCGGAAAGACTCGGATGGTCGTCAGGACGGCGCCCCAGCGGCCAGTGATAGAGACGGTCCGCTTCGCGGATCGGCATGTCGTTGATGCTCGCATGACGACGCGCCATCAGGCCCTGCTCGTCGAACTCCCAGTTTTCGTTGCCGTACGAACGAAACCAGTTGCCTGAATCGTCGTGCCATTCATAGGCAAAGCGCACCGCGATCCGGTTGCCCGTGAACGCCCACAGCTCCTTGATCAAGCGGTAGTCGAGCTCCTTCGCCCACTTGCGGCGCAACAACCCGACGATCTCGGCACGGCCCGTCACGAACTCCGCGCGATTGCGCCACACGCTCTGCGGCGTATAGGCGAGCGAGACCCGCTCCGGGTCGCGCGTATTCCAGCCGTCTTCTGCGGCACGCACTTTCTGGATGGCCGTTTCGCGCGTGAAGGGCGGCACCGGGGGACGGGTTTCGATTGGCTCGGTCATGATGGCTCCAAAGGTCAGGTGGGAGAGCGCCGCAAGGGCGCGTGAGTGTGTGCGGCTTCGGCGTTCAGCAATTGCTCGGCCGCGGCGCGTGCGTCCAGTGCTGCATCGGGGTCGCCGCTGACCAGCGCCACGCCGATGGCGCCGTCGATCAGGATCAGCCACTGCCGCGCGAGGCGCTCGGCGCGCCGGCCGTCGACGCCGGTTGCGGCCATGTGCTCGTCGCACTGCTCGCGCACGAACGCCAGCAGGCGCTCCTTGTGCTCGCGTGCGACGACGCGAATCGGATCGTCCGCCGCGGCAATCTCACCGGACGCATTGAGAAACGCGCAGCCATGGAAATCTTCCGAGGCAAACCACTCGCGCAACACGTCGAACATGCCGAGCAGGTGCGCGCGCGCGTTCTTGCCGCGGCGCAGCGTACCTTCGATGAACCAGTTCATCCACCGTTCGTCACGGCGTTCAAGTGCGGCGGCAACTAGCGCATCTTTCGATTCGAAGTGCGTATAGAAACTTTTGCGCGCCGTGCCGGACTGACGGACGATCGCATCCACCCCGGTGGCATGGATGCCGCCGGCGTAGATCAGCGCTTCGGCCGCGTCGAGCAGACGTTCGCGCGCGCTGCCTGGGGTCGGAGGTTCGGTAGAGGTAGCCATGGGCGAAGAGTAGAACGATCATTCTCCTTCGTCAACAAAAATCGGGAAAATTTCCGGGAAGGGAATTTTTTGGGCATCGACGGCGTTTACCTGAACAATGCACGGGAAACCGCGGCAAGCGTCGCGGCGAGCGCCTTCGGCGCGATCGCGCGGCTTGCGCTATCGTGGCGCGAAGCGAATCAGGAGAGCCCAGCGATGAAGAAGTACGCCGTCCGCGCCACCGTCGCGCGCGCGTTATCGATTGCGATGGTCGCCGTGGCTGCCGCGTGTACGCCGCTACAGGTCGTCACGCATTCGGTCAGTCAAACCGAATCCAACGTGCCCGCCGGGCAGTACACGCTCGATCCGCATCACTGGAGCATCACGTTCGACGTCGATCATCTGAAGTATTCGCGTTTCACGGTGCGTTTCGATCGCGCTACCGCTCAGCTTGACTGGAATGCAGGCGGACTCGAGAAGAGTTCGGTGACGGCCGACATCGACGCCGCCAGCGTCGATACCAACGTGCCGTTGCTCGACAAGCAGGTCAAAGGCAGCAGCATGTTCGACGTGGAGCGCTATCCGCAGATCCGCTTTGTGAGCACGCGCTTCGAACGGACCGGTGACGCGCGCGGCAAGCTCACCGGCAATCTGACGATCCACGGCGCGACGCAACCGGTGACGCTCGATGTGGTCTTCAACGGCTTCGGCCCGGATCCGCTCACCAAGCAGGACACGCTCGGTTTTTCAGCGGAGGGCAGTTTCAGCCGGTCGAAGTTCGGTCTGGGGACATGGTATCCGGCCGTGGGCGATGACGTTCACGTGCGGATTCAGGCGGAATTCGTCCGGCCGCCTGCGGGCGCGTAAGCGACGCACGCAGGCTTGCGGGCGGAAGTGTTTGCTGCTCGTCGAAGACTTCGATGGGTTCGAAGTCTTCGACGGCCAGGCAGCGGGTCTGCGTGGCTTAAGCGGTCCAGTCGAGAATGACCTTGCCGCTTTCGCCCGAAAGCATCGTAGCGAAGGCACGCTGGTAATCGTCGACCGGGAAGTGGTGCGTGAGGATCGGCGACAGGTCCAGCCCGCTTTGCAGCATCGCGACCATCTTGTACCAGGTCTCGAACATTTCGCGGCCGTAAATGCCTTTGATTTCCAGGCCTTTGAAGATCACCTGGTTCCAGTCGATGGCCGTTTGTGCCGGCGGAATACCGAGCAGCGCGACCTTGCCGCCGTGGTTCATCGCTTCGAGCATGCTGGTGAACGCGCTCGGCACGCCGGACATTTCCAGGCCAACGTCGAAGCCTTCGGTCATGTGCAGATCGACCATCACGTCGCGCAGCGAATCGCGCGAGACGTTCACCGCGCGCGTCGCGCCCATCTTGCGCGCGAGCTCGAGCCGGTAGTCGTTGACATCGGTAATCACGACATTGCGTGCACCGACGTGTTTCGCGATCGCCACCGCCATGATGCCGATGGGCCCGGCACCGGTAATCAGCACATCTTCGCCGACCAGGTTGAACGACAGCGCCGTGTGCGTCGCGTTGCCGAACGGGTCGAAGATGGCCGCGAGGTCGTCGGAGATTTCGGGCGGAATCCTGAAGGCATTGAAGGCGGGAATCACCAGATACTCGGCAAACGCGCCTTCGCGATTCACGCCCACGCCCACCGTGTTGCGGCACAGATGGCGACGCCCGGCGCGACAGTTGCGACAGAATCCACAGGTGATGTGTCCTTCGCCCGAGACGCGATCGCCGATGGCGAAGCCGCGGACTTCCTGGCCCATTTCGACGATCTCGCCGACGTATTCGTGACCCACGTGCATCGGCACGGGAATGGTCTTCTGCGCCCAGTCGTCCCACTTCCAGATGTGGATGTCGGTACCGCAGATGGCCGTGCGCCTGATGCGGATCATCACATCGTTATGGCCGACTTCGGGCTTCGGCACGTCCGTGAGCGTCAGGCCCGGCGCGCGTTCGAGTTTTGCGAGTGCTTTCATGTGCGCCTCCAGGTCTTAAATGATGCCGAGCGAACGGCCCACGCGCGCGAATGCGTCCACAGCGCGGTCAATCTGTTCAGGCGTATGCGCGGCGCTCATCTGCGTGCGAATGCGCGCGCGCCCCTTCGGCACCACCGGGAACGAGAAGCCGATAACGTAGACACCTTCTTTCAGGAGCTCTTCCGCCATGCGCGAGGCAAGTTGCGCGTCGCCAAGCATCACCGGGATGATGGGATGTTCGCCCGGAACGAGCGTGAAACCGAGCGCGCTCATCTTGCTGCGAAAATGCGCGCCATTGGTCCGCACGCGAGCACGCAATTCCGCGCCTTCAGCACTCGCCAGCAGCTCGAGGACTTTGAGCGAAGCCGCTGCGATGCTCGGCGTGAGCGTGTTCGAGAACAGATACGGGCGCGAGCGTTGCCGCAGCAGTTCGACGACTTCCTTGCGCGCGGCCACGTAGCCGCCCGATGCCCCACCGAGCGCCTTGCCGAGCGTGCCGGTAATGATGTCGACGCGCGAAAGCACGCCGCAATGCTCCGGCGTGCCACGACCGTGCTCGCCGATAAAGCCGACCGCATGCGAATCGTCGACCATGACCAGCGCGCCGTAGCGATCGGCCAGATCGCAGATGCCGGCGAGGTCGGCGATGATGCCGTCCATCGAAAATACGCCATCTGTCGCGATCAGCTTGAAGCGCGCGCCGGCCGCGTCGGCTTCTTTCAGCTTGGCTTCGAGGTCGGCGAGATCGTTGTTCTTGTAGCGAAAGCGCTTCGCCTTCGACAGCCGCACGCCGTCGATGATGCTGGCGTGATTCAGCTCGTCGCTGATGATCGCGTCGGATTCGTCGAGCAGCGTTTCGAACAGCCCGCCGTTCGCGTCGAAACAGCTCGAGTAGAGAATGCAGTCGTCAGTCTGCAGGAACGCGGCGAGCGCCTGCTCCAGTTCCTTGTGCACCGTCTGCGTACCGCAGATGAAACGCACCGACGCCATGCCGAAGCCGTCGCGATCGAGCCCGTCTTTGGCGGCCTCGATCAGCCGCGCGTCGTCAGCGAGGCCCAGATAATTGTTGGCGCAGAAGTTCAGTACGTTCGTGCCGTTGGCGAGCCGCACGCCGGCCGATTGCGGACTCGCGATCACGCGCTCAGTCTTGTAAAAGCCGTCGGCGCGGATCTGCTCGAGCGTGCTGCGCAGATGGGCGAGGTAGGGTTCACGCATACGTCAGACTCCTGAATGGGCGGCAGGCCGCACGGCCGCGATGTTCGGCGCTGTGGCGGCCTGCTATAGTCGAATATCAGTTTTATCGAACAACTTCGATATTCCGAACTTAAGTTCGGTATGTCGAACAACTTTAAACGATAGGTCAGAAAATGGCAAGTTCGGGCACCCGGCGCGCAGCAGCCAGCGCTGCACCCACTCTAGCCCAAACCGTCGCGGCACCGCCGCGGGTGGGCGAACAGATTCAGCGGCTGCGCAGCGAGCGCCGCATGACGCTCGACGATCTGTCGCGCGCGGCGGGCGTGTCGAAGTCGATGCTGTCGGAAATCGAGCGCGACAAGGCCAATCCGACTATCGCGGTTGCGTGGCGCCTGACCAATGCACTGGGTGTCAGTCTCGATTCGCTGTTCGCGCAGCAAAAGGCACCGGAGGCGATCGCCGTGTCGGGGCCGCACGAGATTCCGACGCTAAGCGGGCACGACGCTAAATATCAGTTGCGGGTGTGGGGGCCGATCGAGTTGGCCGGCAAATTCGAATGGTATGAGCTGACGCTGCAGCCGGGTGGCGCGCTCGTGTCCAACGCGCACGAACCCGGCACGCGTGAACATTTGACGGTGTTGCACGGCTCGATCGAAATCGAGGCGGCCGGGACCACCAAGCGCCTGAAGGCGGCAGACACGGCGCGCTACGTGGCCGACGAAGCGCACGCGATCCGCAATGCCGGCAAGAGCGAAGCCAAGGCATTGCTTGTGGTGATTCACGGCTAAGCGGTTAGCGCACCGTTAATGCAGAACGAATAAAGCCGAGGAAGAGGGCGGGTTAGCCATTTGGCCGAGTTGCGTTGAGTACTGTATGTTTGTACAGTATACGCAGATTGACCGGAGCCGAAATGAACGAACTGACAACCCACCACGCCGACCACGGCCTGGCTGCGCTGCGCTTCCAGACCGCGGCGCGCGATCTCGAACACATCGTCCAAAGCATCGCCGCGCGGTATATCGTGCAACAAGTTCCGCTAACGTGGCGGCTTCTGCACGCCATTGAGGCGGAGGCCCTCGCCGACCTCGGATTCGCCAGCCGCCACGACGCGCTCATGCTCGGACTGTTTCAGCGCCCCTCGGCACTGCCGTATCCGGAGACGGACGAGCCGGTGGATTTCGGCGCGTCAAATGCACTGCCGGCGGTGTTCGCGTTCGCTGTTGCCGTTTACGAGCACGCGTATCGCAAGGCGGCGCAGGCCGCGCCGCGAGCGAATGTACGCCGGCGTGCGCGGGCTTGGGGAGGGTGATCGTGATCACGCCTGCTATCCGATTGGTGGCGTCTGACCTACAATAAGACGCAACTAACGGTAAAACAGACTATGGTCTCTTCCCACTCGCCCGGCTCCGCCGGCCGAGACATCCCCGCTGCCGATCTCTTCGATCAGGAACGCGAAGACTGGCGTCGCGATCCGCGTATTGCTTTCGACGCGTGGCTCGCCAAGCAGCAGTTTCGCAAGTCTTCCGCCGAGGTGTATCAAGCGCAATGGGGATTGTTTCTCGATTGGTTGAAAGTTCGGCATGCCAACCTTATCACCGTAGACACCCGGACAATTGCCGATTTCGTCGCTGGACTGGCGATCCGAAAACCGCAACGGGTACGCTATTTACGGCTGATCGAACGTGTGCTCGATCATGTCCGCGAGATCGAACTTGCGTCGACCAATCCCGCACGGTTTATCGCCCAGGACGGTGAAGCAGCCTGGCGCAATGCACGCGACAACGAACCCACTGGTTTTCTGACCAGCCATGAGCGAGCGTTGCTGGTTGCACATCTGTTCTCGCCGATCACTGCGCTCTCCGCGGCGCAGCGTTGGAGAGAACGCCGCGACCGGGCATTGATTGCGGTGTTTCTCGGTGGAGGATTGAAAACCGGTGAAGCGCGAACGCTTACGGTTAGTTGCGTGACAGCCGGTTCACCTTGGGTCGTGATCGAGTCACCGAATCCGCTGATGGCGCGCCGAACCCGGCTATCGCCGTTTGCCGTCGCGGCGCTGGATGCATGGCTCGCGGAACGGCGCCTGTCGGAACTGGCCGGACATCTCGTATTTCCCGCGTCGCCCTCTGGACGGCCAATGCACAAGGCCACCATGCTGCGTTCAGTCGACGCGCTGATCGAAGCGGCAGGCTTCGCAGAATCGCGCGAGTCGCGAGCCAGCCCGCAAACGCTGCGCAACACCTTTGCCGCCGACCTGTTCGAGACAGGTCTCGCGCCGGAGTTGGTCGGCCAATGGCTTGGGTTCATGCAACCCGTTTCCGCCAATCGACTCCATCGAGCGTGGAAAACCTGGTCCGAGCAGCAGAAAATTCCCATCGGCGACGCGCCGAATTCCGACCAACCGCCTGGTCGGACAACGCCGGACGGCGGCCGTTCGAACGAATAAGAGTGTAAAAACTGCCCCGGAAAGACTCACCTTTCCAGTCCCGAATTACCTCACCTTTGGCCGGCTTCCTTCTTCTAGGGTAGCCAGGCGTGTCCCACTATGCAGTCGAAGTGACCGGTTTCAGCGCCAAAAACCGGCTGACCGCCTCAAGCCGCGAGTGACCAGGCCCCGACGAATGCTCGCACTCCGGACACTGGAGTTCGTAGCGGTGATCCACCTCGGACAGCTCGGGTTCACCTTCCTCACACTTTGGACAACGCAGCGGCAACCCGACGTGGCCGTCCGCGACAGTACCGATCGTCGCCATTTCGTCGGAACTCAGGCGACCGGAGTTCGCGAGCGTACATAACAGGCTCGCAACGGCTGGATCCACGTCCTGTTGGGTACGCAGCACTGCAATTTCTTTTGTCAGCGCGTCGAGTTCGTCCGATTGTTCACGCAATTGCGAGTCCAGACGGTCGCCTCTGGCTTTTGCCGCCGCGATCTGCTGGATGAACTCGAACTCCTTGCGACTGGCATCGCGCACGCCGGATTGGTAGGTCGCGGCCATGCTGCGCAACGAGTCGAGCTCGACCAGCATGGGCTTGACACGCCGTTCGGCCTCGGCCACGGCGTCCTTGATCTGTTGCGCATAGTGCTCGGTGCTTTGACGCAACTCGACATGTAATGCGTCGATTCGGTCACGCAAGCCGGCGTTGGTGGATTGCTCGGCTTCAAGCCGTTTGCGAAGCGCTTCGTTCTCTGCATCGAGCCGGCGGACACTGGATTGCAAACTGTCCTGATGAACCGTGCCGTGCGTGTTGGCCGTGGCCAGTTCTGCTTCGAGCGCGCGAACCCGTTCCCACGCCGCGTCGGCTCTTGCGTCGCTTCGGCGAATGGCTTCCTCGGACGCCTGGCGACGAATGTCGGCCTCGCGCGTGTCGCGTTCCGCGGCCGTGATCTGCGACTGGACTTCTTCGCGCTCGCTGTCGAATGCGGAGCGTGCATGAACGATCGCTTCCTCGAACAAGGCGCCGAGCAATTCACCGGCCCTGTCCTCAAGCGCTTTGGGGATGATTCCAGCACCCACGCGAACACGTGACGCACTGCGGATACGCTCCCAGAAGGTGTCGATGTCTTTGGGAATGTCGCTCGCACTGCCGGTTTGGGTCAGATCTCGCACCGCAGCCATTGATGGGCGAATGCCAAGATCGAAAAAAAGTCGCTTGCAGGCATGCAACGACAATTCCTGGCGACGTGCGCCGTTTTCACGCATCGACTCGAGTTCCTGCCGGATCGACTGACGTTCTTCGTCCAGATTCATTTACACCTCGACGTTGCTCGAATTCGAGGAATCATAACAAATTACGTAGTATTTGATACAAATATGAAGGCCGAACTGGCTTTCTCGTCAAAGGGAGCCAGATTCGGTCGACATAGCCGAGTCCGTAGTAGCCCAGTGCAGAATTTCCGTGAAACAAAACGAAGAATAGTCAATAAGCCATTGGAAAGAAACGAGTTTTTCGGTTTTTTCAGCGTGTCGTCACTGTTTCACGAAGCGGAATGCCGACTGGTGTTCGACTTGGGGGATGTCCGAAGGACGCGCGGGGTGGAAATTCTTGAGAGTAATAAAAGTAAACACCCTTGAACCCTTGTTAAAAACGTTAACGCCACGGCAGATCCTTACCAGGCAAGGGTTTCAGCGTGGTCAGGTGAAGCTTTACGGGAGTCCTGGTGAGGGCTTGCAGGATAGTCGAGTGATGGGGTTCGGGGGCCGTGGTGAGGGCCTGCGGGACAGTGAGTGAGCGGGTTCAGGAGCTGCTTACAAAGTACCGGCCGGCGAAAGGTGAGATTTTGCGGGACCAGACGGGCCGGGCAGCCCGGCTGGACGTAAAAATGACCTGGCCGTTGCCCGATCGATGCGGTGAGCGCTTTCGGGATAGATTTTAAACGCTCTTTTTAGGGTAAATCGAGGCCCCAAAAAGCCTCCGGTGAGACAACGCGGGAGAAAACGCGTACCCAAGGTGAGGCTTTTCGGGGGCTGACCGCATTTATGCCCGATTTTTGGGCATGCAATGCCCTAAGGTGAGGTTTTGCGGGAGCAGGTGGCGGCCTCTCCGTGTCCCAGGACATTGATTGAACCTGGGAAAGGGCATTGGCTGCCAAAGGTGAGGTTATTCGGGAGGCGTCGAAGGGGAGCTCCGGCGCCATCGGAAACCGCACCGTTCATGCTTGAGGTGAGCGTTTCCGGGGGCTATTCGGAGGCTAAAAATCGCCTGAGGTGAGGTTTTTCGGGAGGAAGTTTGCGGTTACTTACGTGAAATGCCCCACTGAGCTTGATTGGTGAGAGCGAATTCGCCCGGACCGAATCTTCAATGGTGAGTCTTTTCGGGAGATTGCCGTGATGGGGTGATCGGGTGGCCGGCGCTAGTAGCCGATAGCTAAGGTGAGATTTTTCGGGACCTATTATTTCAAGCGATACTCGATATGTGTTCCATAACTAATTGAAATGTAAGAGTATTTTAGTGGTTGGTGAGAATGGTGAGTCTTTTCGGGAGCTGAATGTGGCCGTGCTGCGGGTGCGCAAGCGAGGAGCGATTCCGATCAAAGGTGAGGCTTTTCAGGAGCGTTTTGGGGCGATATTCCAATGCGATTTGACGCGGGCCGCGTGTTTTCGCGGCTTCGGCTGGAGCAAAGGTGAGTGTTTTCGGGGGATGGGTGAAGCGGATTTCGGGCGGTAGTGGTTGTTGAATCGTGGCTAAGTAGACCGGTTGAGCTGAATACGTCTCCTGAGTCGTGCCGTTGTTGCTGCGATGCCGCGAAAACGCCGCCCTGCTTCGGCCAACCCCCGGGCGCTCGCTGGTGGGGCATTGACGTGTTGGCGCCATTCACAGTGGGAGGCTGCGACTGCGGCAATCAGGCGCTTTGTGGGTCGAGTGGGCCTGGCGAGACGGCGCGGTATGCCGCCGGGCTGGCCGTGGGGCGATACGTCGCGGCCTGTGTCTTGTCCGCAAGGTGGCTGCATAGGGCGGCAAGATGCGAGCAGTGCGTTAGTGCGAGATGGAGCGCCTCAGCGAGGTTGCAAGCGGCCGCGGGTTACCTCCGGGGTAGCGGGATCCGAAGCGGTGCGTTCGTGTGGGCTGGAGTGCCTCACCATCGGCTGTAGGCGATTCTGTGTTGCCCTCCAGGGGCGCGAGATCTGAAGCGGTGCGTTTGTGCCGAGTGGAGCGCCTCACCATCGATCGCAGGACGATCCACGAGTCGCCCCTGAGCCGCGAAATCCGAGCGGTGCGTCGACGAGCATCGCCGCTGCTCACCGTGGCTCGCCGGTTATGCCGTGGGGTGCCGAGCTTCACCCGACGGTCACGGCTACGCTGTGCGCATCCCCCCAGCGCCGTTTCACGCGCAATGGGTGCGTCCTCGACAACGAGTCGATCTCCGGCAAACCCATACCAGTGCCTGGTTCCAGGGTTTGCGCTCGCCAACCTGGTAAGTGGTTTGGCCCGCACGGCGATTTCCGACCGGTCGACCCGTGCCGACCACCCAGGAGTGCGAATCAAGTCGAGAATTTGCGAGAAATTTTAGGGTGAGTCGATACGGGAGCAAACACCTCCCTTTCGGGATGGAGCCAGGAAAGGCGCATTTTTGCCTATCCCGCGAGGAGCAACGACGCCCGCAACCTGGCCCGAAACGCTTGAGGTGAGCGTTTTCGGGAGTGAACCGAGGTGAGTCGGGAGCCGTAAGCGCACTTCACCGGGAATGGTGAGGGGCGCCCTATAGACGTGCTTCACCACAGTCGGTATGCTCTCGCCAAATCCCTCCTCGACCCGACGCATGGCCACGAAGCGCGCGAAGAAGACTGATGTGGTGAGCCCTAGCTCCGCCGAATTGCGCAAAGCCGTTGAGGCGATCGCGATTCAGCCCAAGAGCGGCAAAATCACCCTACTCACCCGAAAGCTGTTCAACGTTCTGCTGGCGGTCGCCCAGCAGGCCGACGAGTCCGGCGACACGTACCGTGCGCTACTCTCGGATATTGTGGCCAACTCGGCGTTCGACTCGAACGACACCGCGCTCGTCAAGGAACACCTGCGGCGGATGGTGTCGGTGCAGGTCGAATGGAGTACCGGCACCTCCAGCCAGAAACCTGGCCGCAAGTGGGGTATCTCCACACTGATCGCGGACGCGGAAATTCTCGAAGACCCGACCACGCGGCGCGTGTGGGTCGAGTTCTCGTTTGCACCCAAGATCAAGAAAAAGCTGCTCGACCCGGTTCAGTACGCGCGTCTGAGCCTGCAGTTCCAAAGCCAACTGCGCAGTAGCGCGGGCTTGGCGCTGTACGAGATCTGCGTGCGCTATCTGACCAATCCGAGTCATCTCACGATGCGCGAATCGTGGGAATGGTGGCGTCCGATTCTCTCCGGCACGCCCGACACAGAGGCCGGCGACGAGGCAAAGCGCGAGTACAAGTACTTCAAGCGTGACTATCTGCGTCCGGCTATTGCTGAGGTGAACGCGGTAACCAACATCTTCGTCGAGCTGATCGAGCATCGCGAAGGTCGCCGTGTGGCCGAAATCCAGTTTCGCGTGACGGAGCGCAAGCAGCCAATGTTGGCGCTCGATGAGCACCCGAACGTCTTCGACAGCACGCTCGTCGACCGTATGGTCAAGATCGGCATTCCGCTCAAGGAAGCGCAGACGCTTTACGCGGACAGCGAGGAAAACCGGATTCGCGCTGCACTGCAGATGACGGAACAGCGCATGCGCAGCACGTCGCTGCCGCCGGTGCGTAGTGCGCCGGCGTTGTTCAAGGATGCGTTGAAGAAGGGTTATGCGCCGCCGGTTGAGGCACTGGCATCGGGCAGCGGTGGCAAGGCGGCCGTCGCGGCGCCGGCGGACGACCTCAAGGCACGCCTGCTGGGCGAATATTCTGCTTATCGTCGCAAGGAAGCGCGTGCGCTCTATGACGAGCAAGGCGAGTCCGACCGCGAACTGGCGCGTCGATCGTTTGAGGACGACGAGTTGCCGGATCTGGGTACGCACATGCGCGACGACTGGCGTCGTCGCGGCCTGGAGTCGAAGATCACCGAGACCGCGTTCTTCGACTGGCTCGCCCGCAAGACGTGGGGTGAGCCGACCGACGGGGACCTGCTCGCTTTCACTTTGAGCCAGTCCCGAGCAGCCTGACAAACCTGCTTCAGGTGCTTATTCGTACTAGTGCGGCGTCACGGCCGACGCCGCACTTGCAAATCACTTCTGCTGCAACATCTGCTCGATCTGCCTCAGGATGTCGTCGCGCTTTTCCTTCGACAGACCCTTCAGTCGCAGTTCGATGCGGTCATCGCCGTACGACTTCAGATCGCCAACCGACACCCCATCCAGCTTGATCTCGAGACGCTGCGCGTAGCGCTGCCGGCCCGCGGGCTTGGTGCTCTCCTGCGCGGTTGCGCGACCCTTCACGATGTCGGCAACCTGGCGCGTACTCAGATCGTCCGACAGGATCTTGTTGATCAGCCGTAGCGTGGAGTCGGATCCGCGGGCGGAGTGATACCGGCCAACCTGGTAAGCCATGTTCGAGCCGAAGCGATCTGTTCTCGCGACCATCTCCTGCATGACTACCTCGGGCAACTTGGCAATCGACAAGGCAACCGCGACCGTCGACTCGTCCAATCCGAGATGCTCGGCCAACTCCTTCTGGCTTTGGAAGTACTTCTCGTCCAGAAAGCGCTTCCATACGACCGCGTTGTCGAACACCGTTTGCGAGTCCCGCTGCACGTTGAGATCGTAACCGAGCTTGTAGCTCTGGAGACCAATGGGCAGATCAATGACGATCGCCTTCACCGATTCCTTATTGGCTTCCTTCAACGCGCGCACGCGGCGGCCGCCGTCGCTGACGAAATACGTGCCGGGATTGTCGTAGTCGGGGATCACATGGATCGCCTGCTGCTGTCCCTGCTTCGCCAGATTGACCGCGAGCTCCGCGATCGATGACTTCAGATAAAAATGGCGCGGATTAAACGGGCTGGGCTTGATCGACTTCAGCGTGAGTTCGATCACCTGGCCGGGGCGGTAGCCGTGCTCGAGGCGCCATGCGTGGTACGCGGCAGACTCGTTCAGCGATTCCGCGGTGTCGGCTTCGGCGACGACGGGGGCAGAAACCGGCTGACTGGAGCGGCCTGCAAAGTCGCTCGCCTTCGGTGCGTTCTGTACCAGACCATCGATGGCATTGAGGCGGTCGAGGGCGGTTCGCTTTTCGCTGCTAGTCGTGTCCGGACGTGCTTGAAAGCCTTTGGCAAATTGGGAGGGTTTCATTCAGTGTCCTTTATGCGCATAAATTCAGGGGAGCAGGGCGGCGATTTCATCCGCGAACGCCCGTACTTCGGCGGCGGCCAGTTTGGCGCCGCGGTCATTCATTTGCAGCACGGTCTGCCCTAGCGCCATGGCCTGCTTATAGGCTTCGCGGGTGGGGATCTGGGTTTTGAGCAAGGGGAACCCCAGTTCTTCCAGCGCGCGCTTGAGTTCGCGGGTCAGCATCCGCTTCTCTTCCGTCTTGTTGAGCAGGAAGACCGCGCGCAGGTCTTCGTTCATCGCCTGCGCTTGCTGGATCAGTTTGACCAAGCCCACGCTCGACCAGTAATCCGCTGGTGAGGACGAGGTTGGGATGATGGCGACGGTCGCGGCGAGCAAGACTACGCCGGAGACTTTCTCAGTGATGGAGGGCGGGCAGTCTACGACGATGATGTCATAGTCCCCCACGAACTTCTTGATCTCGCGGTGGATCTGGCCATCGAACTCGGAGAGGTTGACGACCGGAAACGGGATGCCGTTTTCGCTATCCGATGAGGCTCTGGTCCAGTGAACCAGCGTGTTTTGTCCGTCAGCGTCAACGACGAGGACGCGCTTACCTTTCTCATGAAATGCAGCGCCGAGGTGCATCGCGATAGTGCTCTTCCCGACCCCACCCTTCTGCTGAGTTACCGCGATGATTTCTGCTGCCAATCTTCACCTCCTCTTTTTAGACGCTGTTGGATTTTACCTTGATGAATTTGTATTTCAATCGCTTTTGTCGTAAACGTGCGACGCGTTAGCCATTTGGCCAAGGTTTATGCGCATAAAGGAGGCTGGCTGGTCGGACGGACTCGGCAACGGAGGGCCGGCGTGAATAATCGGAACGGCAACGGCAACGGCCGGAGGTCCGTACTCACAGGTGGGTCGATCGAGCGAACTATGGCGTCTGGCCGTGACGATGATGTGTTGGCTACCTTGGGTGCTGTTGAGCGGAAGGACCAAGGGGGCCGTTCATGAGCCTGCTCTGCGAACCGCGTGCTCCGCACCACAAATGAGGTGCCTCTGCGTGAACGGAGTCGAGGCATTGGCTATGAGCAGGAGCAATCGCGGGGCATCGTTTGGAGACGACCGAGGCAGGGTCTTTATGCGCATAAACAATGTGCCGAGACGCTGAGATTGACCGGATCGGCAGCACGGGCTCTTACGAGGACTTAGCCTCGCCGTCTAACAGATGGCGTCATGCGCGCCTTCACGCGTCCCCCCCCCCGTCACGCCCCCCCCCGCATCGGACACTAAAAGCTAAAATCCTCCCTCCCCACGCTCACCCCTTTTCAAGCAGAACGCCGCCATGATCACGATCTATCACAACCCTCGCTGTTCCAAATCGCGCGGCGCATGCGAGTTGATCGCCGACACCTACAACGTCGCGAACGAACCCGTCGAAGTCGTCGAATATCTGAAGCAACCCTTGTCGGTGGAGCAACTGAAAGCATTAAACGTCATGCTGGATTGCCCCGTCCGCGAGATGCTGCGCGACACGGAAGCCGAATACAAACATCTAGGCCTGAACAGCGCCGAACTCTCCGACGATCAGTTATACGAAGCGATCGAGAAACACCCCATCCTGATGCAACGTCCGATCGTCGTACGCAATGGACGAGCGGTCATCGGACGGCCACCCGAAAATGTCAAAGTGCTATTCGACTGAATTCACCCGTTGCCTCCACCTGACCGACCCAGCCCACAAAAGCACAGAAACACAGCGCAAGAAAATCGCTCGCCATCGAGAACACCCGCGTCGTCGCCCCGCCGACCCCACGTTCTCGATATGAGCCCCTGAAAGCTAAAGCCGGCTTCATCACACCCCACCCCGAGGCCCGCTACAATCGCCGTCACCGCGCATAACCGCGGTGGCGTCAATCAACAAAAGGGACATCGTGCATTTACCGACAACACTCGCGCCGTGGTCGCCCCACGACACCCAACTGATCCTTTCGTGCGTGCTCGGGCTCGCGCTGATCATCGTTTTCATCAGCGTGCTGAAACTCGCGCCGTTCCTGTCGATTCTGGTCGGCACGTTCGCTGCGGGATTCGCCGCCGGCTTGCCGCTCGAGGCCGTGGCCGGTGCGTTCAGCAAAGGCGCGGGTGCGCTGCTGGGCGACGTGGGGATCATCATCGCGCTGGGAGCGATGCTGGGTGCGCTCATGGCGGAGTCCGGCGCCGCGGACCGGCTCGTATCGACGATCCTCAAGCATTCCACGCCGCGATTGCTGCCCTGGATGATGGCACTGGTCGCCATCATCATCGGTTTGCCGCTGTTTTTTGAAGTCGGGCTAGTGATGATGGTGCCGATCATCTTCGTCATGGCGCGCCGCTCCAAACAGCCGATCCTGCTTATCGCGATTCCCGCGCTGGCCGGCATGACGACACTCCACGCGCTGTTGCCGCCGCACCCGGGTCCGCTGATCGCCGTTAGCGCACTGCACGCCGATCTCGGTCTCACGCTGCTGCTCGGGCTGGTGGTCGCGATTCCGGCGGTAATTCTGGCCGGTCCGGTCTACGGCCTCTGGCTGTCGAAGCGCATGCACGTGCCCGAGCCGGAAGAAATGGGCAAACTGTTCACGGCTCAGCAGGATGCTGCCGAGCCGCCCAGCTTCGCCATCTCGCTGATCACCATCCTGTTGCCGGTGATTCTGATGTTGGGCCGCACGGTCGCCAAGCTGCTGCTTCAGCCGGAGACCTTTCTCTTTAACGCGCTCAACTTTCTCGGTGAGCCGTTGGTCGCACTGGGGCTCACCGTCCTGTTTGCCATTGTGGCGCTCGGCTGGTCGCGGGGCATGCCGCGTGATCGGGTCGGCGGCATCCTGCGCAAGAGCCTGCCGCCCATCGCCGCGCTGCTGCTGACCATCGGCGCAGGCGGAGGGCTCAAGCAGGCGCTGGTGGTGGCCGGCATCAGCACGACAGTCGGCAAGATCGCCGTGGGCGCCCATATGCCGCTGATCCTGCTTGCGTGGCTGATCGCCGTCGCGTTGCGTCAGGCCACCGGCTCGGCCACCGTCGCCACGACGACGACGGCCGGCATCGTGGCCCCGGTCGTCATCGGTCTGAGTCCTACGCACGATTCGCTGATGGCGTTGGCAATCGGCGCAGGCTCGGTGTTCTTCTGCCACGTCAACGACGCGGGCTTCTGGATGGTGCGCGAGTACTTCGGCCTGAAACTGAAGCAGACGGTGTTCGTCTGGTCAATCCTGCAGACCATCGTGTCGGTGGTCGGCCTCGTGCTCACGCTTGTCATGTGGAGTGTCCTGACCTGAGCCCGCCGCTGCCTCGCGGATACCGAGGGGCGACGCAGGCGCGTGCAGCCGGTGTCTGCGAGGCAGCGATTGAAGCCTGATTGGCACTTCGTCCACCCGGCGCCGGCCTACACTGCTTCGTATCGAAAGGCGCTACAAAACGCGCCTTTCTCTCTCTGGATACGGAGCATGTGATGCTTGAACTGAGGCCGTCCTGCGAACGATGCGGCAAGCCATTGCCGCCGAACGCGTCCGACGCAATGATCTGCAGCTACGAATGCACCTTCTGCGAAGCCTGCGCGTTGAGCGCACTTTGCAATGTGTGTCCGAATTGCGGCGGCAATTTCCAGCACCGGCCAATCCGTCCGCGCGCGCTGCTCGCGAAACACCCTGCCGGCACGCAGCAGCGCGAGCCGCACGTCGACGAACCCGCTCACGCGGCCTATCTTGAACGGTATCGCACGACGCCCCCCAGCGAACGCTGATCACCGCTTTGCGCGGTGCGCGAGCGCCGCCGCGTCTCACTCTTCCGGCCGAACCTCGCCGGCGCCGTCGAGGCCACTGACTTCACGCGAGGCCGCCCGCAGCAGACCGATGTGCTTGCGGTAATTGCGGCAGCCGCTGCAGGTGGGCAGATGCAGGCCGACGGATACCCATTCGCCGGCCGTCAACGGCCGATCGAGCGCGTCCGATAACAGACGCGTGATGTTCTTACACTTCCCCATTCGCATCCTCTCTCGATAGGCCCTTTTCGGTGAGGCACGTACGCAGCCTGAGCCGCGCGCGATAGATCAGGACGCTGCAGTGATTGGCGGTCATCTGCAGTTCGGTGCAGATCTCCTCGGTCTCCAGATCCAGAAACTCGCGCATCATGAACACCCGCCCGATATGTTCCGGCAGATGGTCCAGACACATCTCGAAGAGCTGCCAGAACTGCTGTTGACGCAGCGCGGTCTCCGGTGTCGGCCAGGGGCGCGGTTTCGCCTCGTTGGACCAGTGGCCGTTGTCCTTGAAGAGCTCGCGATCGAGCAGCGCTTCACCCTCGAGTTCGGAGTCCAGTTCCGACAGGTTCACGGTCCGCTTGCGGGCCCGCAAGGTGTCGACGAGCTTGTGCCGCAGGATGCCGAACACCCAGGTCTTATGCTCCGATTGCGCGGCGAACCGGTCGGCTTGCGACCATGCGGCGGCGAGCGCTTCCTGCACCGCGTCTTCGGCAGCGGCGGCATCGCGCAATTGCAGGCGTGCGAAGCGCAACAGGTCGCGCCGCAATTGCATCAGATAGATCGGGTCGTCGAACGCCGGGCCGGCCGTCTGCGTCATGCGAGCCTCCGGCATGACGCGCCCAGCCTTGAGGTAGCGGACGTCCCGGCCGGTTCGACGCGTCTGTCCGCGCGTTCTGCAAGATCGATGGTCTTCATGACGGAATGTTTTTCTACGTGCTCGAGGTGGACCCGGCATCCATTCTCTCGCACGCTCCTGCCGGAGTGAACCGGAATTCAACATGGCTGAGCCCACCATCGACGACTTCAATCCTCATCAGTCGTTCGAAAGACGAATTTATGACAGACGCAGGGTTAGAAATTAATTATTGCGTTATTCGTAAGTACCGCAGCAAGAAGAAAGTCGCTCCACCTTGATCAGCATGCCTTTGGCGCCCGAAAACGCCCTCGTGGGCTCAGTGCAATCCGTCGATTATTGCATTTTCAAAGAGAATCTCTTCGTAACTCTGCGGTTTTTGCGGAGAGGCTTCGTCGATATTCTTTCCCCAGCCATCGAACCGATCGTCCCTGATCGCGAAACCCACGCTGAGTTGAGGAGTATCACCATGAAACGCGCCATTACCGTCCTGATCGCTTCCGTCGCCTTGTTTGCCGCCGTCTCGGGCGTGGCCGACGCCGCTGCTCCGGCCAAATGCAACGGTCCCGCTTCGTATTGCAACGTGTTCTTCGGTCAGTAACCGTTACCCTCGACGGACGACGCGGCTAGCAGATTCCCCCTCAACCGCGCGGCCTTCGAATCCGCTTGAAAATGGGCGCCCGTGAGGCGCCCATTTTATTAAGGAAAGCAGAATGTCCGTTTTCCTGATGTGACCGTCTGGATTTCGCCTCCGCAGACGTTTTCCCCGCAGACCGCCGCGTGTCAAATGTCCCGGGCCGGCGGGCCGCATACGTGCTACAGTGAGCCAGCCGCTTGTAGATCTCTCGCGCGCTTGCGCCGACCCGCCCAAGTCTTCGCCTTATTGCGCTCCCCGGATCGATCAGGATCCCTTCTTTCATGTTGCTTCGCGTGGCCGCCGGTCCGATGTATTGGTGACGCTGTCGTGCGCGTATCGACAACCCCTGCGCCCGTCGCAGGACCGCCTGCCGCGGAACAATGCAGTGAGTAGCCGCGTGTGCGGCGCCGAACCGGCGCTGTCGCCACCGCTCTCGCCTCGCAGGTCACTCAACGGAGACGACTACCATGAACAACATCATTAGAAGCTACCGAGGTCTCGAGATTTATCCGTTGGTGTATCCGCATCAGCCGCGCGGCGCGAACGGCACACGTCACTACGATGCCGGTTTCGACGCGGCGGTGAAAATCTGCCGGCGCGGCACCGACAACACCGTGACGACCAGCCGCGTGTTTCGCGTGCCCAGCCGCTCGCCGTTCGGCACGACGGGCGACGCGCGGATGGCGTCGGCGAGTCATGCCGAACTCGTCATCGACGGCATGGTTGCCGGACAGTCGATCGTCGGGTTGTGAGCCGCGTGTCGATGACCTATTCCAGCCACGCGCGGCGCGATGCGCCGCATGACCAGTCGGACCGTTCGGGCCGGGACAATTATCACGTTGCGGTGTCGTCGCGCCGCACGTCGAGCGGGACGGTGCCCACACTCAAGGTCACGCGGCTAAGCGATGCCCGGGTGATCTACCCGTTCCAGGGCCACGCCGACATGCCGTTCTTCGAAAGCGCGCAAGCGGCCGAGCTGTTCGCGCAAACGTACGGCCTGAAACTGGTCGATGGGGATATCGCGGTGCCGGAATAACACGTCCGGACGATCGCGCACACCGCAAGAGAGACAAAGCCGCTGTCACCCAGCGGCTTTGTCACGATACGAACCACGAGTGCTTTATCGACGCACCTTTGTCGCCGGCGTCACTGGGCGATAGCGCCACTTTTCGGCACCGGGATCGATCTGCGCGTCGTCAGCTTTGCGCTTTTCCGCTCGGGCCTGATCGGCCTCCTCCAACTCCGTCCGTCTGTCCTTGATAGGACGCATTGCATCGATCCGGTATGACATACAGCCTCCGTGGTTGTCTTGCGTCTGGAATTCTTAATAAAACGTTCATTTGCCTGAAATCGTCTCAGACCGGAGACGGGCTTGACTGGAAAGGCAAAACCCCCAGTTATCCACAAGGTTATTCAGTGAAATTGTGGATAACTTTTCGGGCGACGAGGTTATCCACTGCGCGTCCCGCGAAGCGGAGGAGGGTTCCAGAATTTCCCCGCGGCGCTTCCGCTTTTTAGCCTGTAGGTCGTTCCGCGCGGCCACCCACCACCTATGATGGATACGGCAAACCTTTCTTGCGCCGCGTGCGCTTAACTGAGGGAAAACCCACCATGGCCCATCACATCGCCGTTGTTGTCGGCAGCTTGCGCCGGGAATCGATTAACCGGCAACTCGCTCAGGCGCTGATTTCGCTTGCCCCAGCCGATTTCTCGTTCGAATTTCTCGACATTGGGGCGTTGCCGCTCTACAGCCAGGACTACGACGCGGACTTTCCGGACGTTGCGCGCCAGTTCAAGCAGAAGATCGAGGCGGCCGATGGCCTGCTATTTGTCACCGCCGAGTACAACCGCTCGATCCCGGGTGTGTTGAAGAATGCGCTCGACTGGGGCTCCCGTCCGTGGGGCACCAATTCGTGGGCCGGCAAGGCCGGTGCGGTGGCCGGCACGTCGCCGGGTGCGACGGGCACCGCGCTGTCGCAACAGCATTTGCGCAATGTGCTGTCCTACCTGGACGTCGCCACGCTCTGTCAGCCGGAAATGTTCATCAAACACAATCCCGCGGCGATCGACACTGCCGGCAACATCCTCAATGAGGATACGCGCAAATTCCTGCAGACGTTTGTCGATCGCTATGCGGCGTGGGTGAGCCAGCACGTCGGTTGATCGGCGCCACGCCAGCCTTCTCTTCCACGTCATCGCATCTCATCGAGCGAGGGTGGCGGCATGATGCCGCCGGTTTCCCGCTAGCGCGAGCGGGGAAACCGGCGGCTTCCATCAGACGTGGTGATGTCCCGTCACGCGGTCCCAGCCGTGCCGTACCGCTGCCTTGAAACGCTCCCACGTGTCGATCTCGCCGGGCGACGTGGTTTCCCAATGACGACGCGCTTCCGGTTCCACCTCGTCCCACGGACGATCGCGGTAGCGCACATCACGGGCGATCGTCGCGCCGTACCGGTACGCGGGCACGTAGTCTTCGTAGCGGGCCTGATCGCTCGCATACTGCGCGTCGTAGTGAGTCCGGAAATCCTCTTCGTACTCGAGAAACTCGTCCGGGATGGCCTGCTCCTCGAGGGGTTCAGGGCGCCGCGCTGCAGGAGCGACCTCGACGGGCGTGAACACGGCGCCAAAGCCCGGCGCGCTGCCGGCGGCGATCGTGTTGAGCGTCGCCGCTTCGCTGAGCGGCGGCTGCCGTTGCGTCAAGGGATCGTCGACGCGAGGTTCAGCCGGTAAGGGCGACTCACTACGCAGCGGGTCGTCCACGGACCGGGCCGCGGCAGGGACCCGATTGGCGCTGCCGACTCCGAGTTCGTCGAGCACCGAGTGATCGCGGCGCGCATCGGGGTCCTCCAATGCTGTGTCCCAGCCGGGCAAGCGCTCGCCGATGTCGGCGGCGCCCAGCCGGGTCAGGGTCTTGCTGGCGAGTTCCGCATGCGATTCGCTGGCCGCACTGACGCACACCAGCACGGCGCCGCGGCGCACGGCCTCCGCGTAGCGGTCGGCCTGGGCGGGGCGCGGTTCCTTGGCGAACAGGCTGGCAATGAAGCGCTCGATATTGGCGAGGACGCTGGCGCCGGCGGCCGCATCGGCCGCCGCATTCGCAGATGGCTGCGGATTCGCTTGCAGTTCGATCGTGTCGCTGGCGAAGCCGGTCTGCACGAGCGTGTCGCGTGCGTTTTCCGCCTGGGAATAAGTGTCGAATAAACCAATCACGGTATGGCGCATGGCTGTCTCCCGACGTTTTACTGAGCGGCCGCCGCAGTCGCGCGGGACCTTGCATCCGTTGGGAGCCGCAACGATCGTGCCGGATCGCGCCGCGCCGCTTCAGGGCCTTGCCGGCCGATTCCGCAGGGGGTTGTCCGGCAGCGTGGTGGATGGCCGCCGGCAGGGTGTCGAGGCGCTTTTACAAAATCCGGGTAATTCCGCCGCGCCGTGGCGGGATGAGCCAGACAGAGAAAAGCGCTTACTCGGCAGGATGCGTGCTGGCCTGCGCCAGTTCGTGCTGAAGATCCTGCAGCAGCTTGTCGAGCAGTGCGATATCGAAGGGCTTCGACAGCACCCGCACGTCGACATGGCGCGCGCGGTCGAGTTCTTCCGCATAGCCCGTCACGAGGATCACCGGCAGGCGGGTTTCGAACCCCTGGACCGCTTCAGCCAGATCGATGCCGTTCATCGTGCCGGGCATGTGGATGTCGGAAATCACCAGATCGAACGGCAGCGGTTCGCCGGTGCGCGCCTGCTTCGCGTGGGCGTCGTCGAACAGGCGCAGCGCGGTGTCGGCGTTGAAAACGCAGGTGACCTGGTGGCCCATCATCTGCAGCAGGGCTTCGGTGCCGGCGGCGACCTCGTCGTTGTCCTCGACCAGCAGAATGCGCAGACCGTGCGGCGCGCCGGTGTCTTCGACGTGTGGCTCGGCGGGACGTTCGACTTCCGGCAGGGCCGCTGCGCGCGGCAGATAGAGCCGTACCGAGGTGCCCGCGCCGATCGCGCTGTCGATGGCGGCGAGACCGCCGGAGCGCTCGCAGAACGCGAACACCTGCGGTAGACCAAGGCCGGTGCCCATGCCTTTGGGCTTGGTCGTGAAGAGCGGCTCGAAGGCCCGGGCGAGCACCTCGGGCGGCATGCCGACGCCGGTGTCTTCGAGCGAAAGCTGCACGAACTCGCCCGTCAGCGGAAAGCCTTCCTCATGACGGAAGGTGATGTTGGCCGCCCGCACCGTGAAGCGGCCGCCGTTGGGCATCGCATCGCGCGCGTTGACGGCGATATTGATCAGCGCCAGTTCGAGCTCGGCGACGTCGACCCGCATCGGCCAGACGTCGGTGCCGATGTCGATCACCAGCGACACCTTCGCCCCCAGCGACGCACGCAGCAGCTCGCGACAGGCCGGCAGCCAGCGTTCGACCGCGAGCGTCTCGTTGCGCAGCGGCTGCTTGCGCGCCACGCCCAGCAATTGCCGCGTAAGCGACTGGCCGCTCTTGAGCGCGCGCTCGATGGCCGACAGCTCCCGGTCGAGCCCGGGGGCGCCGCGCCGTCGGGCGATCTGGACGTTCGCCGAGACGATCATCAGCAGGTTGTTGAAATCGTGCGCGACACTGCCGACCAGATTGCCGAGCGCTTCCATCTTGCGCGACTGCCGGTAGGCGGATTCGATGGAGCGGCGCATCGACGCTTCGGCCTGCCAGCGCTCCCACGCTTCCTCCTCGGCGCCCAGCCGGCGCAGCGACAGCCAGATCACGCACCACAGCACGATGGACGGCGTGAACATCGACAGGATCAGGACGCTCAGATGGCGGTACCAGCCCGCCCAGATCGCGGAGGTGCGGTAGCCGCACAAGACATAGGCCGGATACGCGCCCACCCGTCGGTAGGCCACGATCAGATTGTCGTTGTCGAACACGGAGCGGGTCCGGACCACGCCGGCGCGGCTGCCGCGGGCGAGGGCGTCGGTGAGCGGCGTATGCGCCGCGATCGTGGTGGGCTGGCCGGGCGCGGATGGGTAGTGGGCGAGCACCGCGCCATCGGCGCGGGTCAGGCTCATGGTCATCGGCGTGTCGGTGCCGCCGAGCAATTCCTGGTAGAAGTCGCTGAAATAGCTGGGCCGCAGCGCGACCGAGACCACCCCGGCGAACGCACCGTCCACGCCGCGCCTTGCGACGCCGGTATTGAAGACTTTTTCGCCGGCGACCTGGCCGACCATGTCTTTCGAGACGTGCTCGAGCATCTTGCCGTCGCGAATGCCGGTGAAGTCGTCGCGCTGCGCAATCGAAACGGTCGGCGCCGGATAAAAGCGGCTGGTTGCGAGCAGCGCGCCGTCCTCGCCGAAGATGGACACCGCCGAGACCTGCGGATAGCCGCCGCCCATGGTGCCCAGCTTGTCGTGGATCTCGCTCTGGCTCGCGCGGATGCCGTCGTCGTCGAGGCCCTGAACCAGATCGACGACGCGCGCATCGAGCGCTTCGTTCATATCGAACACTTTCAGCGCATGTTCTTCCGCGACCCGCACGGTACGCAGCGTCAGGTCGGTCGCGTCCGCTTCGCGCTCCCGCAGGTCGCTGAAGGCCATGGCCGCGACATATACGCACGGCAGCACGACCGCCGCGACCAGCAGGGCGATCAGCGTCATGCGCCGGACATGGAAATTCTGTTCCGGTACAACCGGGAACAGCGTCTCGTCCTGCCGGTTAGCGGAGAGACGGCTCGCTTCGCGCGAGTCGGACCGGTCGGGTGTCATCTGTAATACCGCTGCAAGGCGTCTGGGACGGAAAATCTTACGGTTACCATCATACGAGAAGCCGAAATATGCCGGGAAGGATCTGTCGGGCCGGTAAGAATAGACCGCGCGAGGCCCGCGGAAGTTTTTCTCTAAACAGCGACGAATCCGGAAGCGCAAACGTACACAAAAGTATAAACGACGTTAGATAACCGGAAGAGGGCCGAAAAACTCCTTGAAAACTGGATTTATGAGTAATTCATGTTCGTTAAATCCATTTTGACGAGTTGCCTTTTCGCTGGTTTAATTTAAGAATCTCGCCACGATAAATATTAGTGCGTCCGCCATGCTCGGGCGCCTGTACCGCGAGGGCCAGCCAGACAACGCAAACAAGGCGTGACGGAGGGGGTTCGCGGAAACGCGCGCGACAGGCTGGAGTTCCGCCTTTCCACTCGGCCGCGCAGAACCACCTACGGGGTAGGCTCGATCATGCCGGTCATCGTTATCGTCGCGCGTGCGCCCACGCGCATCCGTACCGTTCCTCTCGCACGCGCCGCCGCGTGCGTCCTCCCCGGCTTTTCGCAATCGGCCTTCGCACTCGCATCGGAGTATCCTTCCGCCGGTCCGTCGTCGCGCCGCTAAAGAAATTTTGAACCAGGCCGTTAACGCGACCGAGCCAATCCCGTTTTTCTGACCCTCCGCCATGTCATTGCCCATTGTGATCGCCGACGATTCGCTGCTTGCCCGCAAGGTGCTCACAAAGGCGCTGCCACAGGACTGGGATGTCGACGTCAGCTACGCATCGAACGGCCGCGAGGCGCTCGCGCTGTACCGCGAAGGCAAGGCGTCCGTGATGTTCCTCGATCTGACCATGCCGGACCTGACCGGCTATCAGGTGCTGGAGGCACTGCAGCACGAAGACCTGAACACCTTTGTGATCGTGGTGTCCGCCGACGTGCAGCCGATGGCGCAGGCGCGCGTGCGTTCGCTCGGCGCCATTGCCTTCATCGCCAAGCCCGTCAGCCCCGAGGCGGTACTACCCATCCTCAAGGAGTACGGGTTGTATGTCTGAGCCAGTCCTCAACGAAGATCGGCGCGACGCGCTGCAGGAGGTCGCCAATCTGGCGATGGGCCAGGCCGCAACCCGTCTGGGACGGTTGCTCGACGCGTTCATCGAACTGTCTGTGCCGCGCGTGCAGGTGGTCGAGATCAGCAAAGCGGCGGCGGCGTTGCGCGAGATGACCGGCATTCAGGAAGCGGTGAGCGCGGTGCGTCAGGGCTTCCGCTCGGACATCAAGGGCGAGGCGCTGGTGATCTGCCGCAGCGGCAGTATGGAGCAACTGTGCGGGCTGGTGAACGACCCGTACCCGCGCTCCGCCTACGAGCAGGTGAGCCAGGAAGAGCTGATTTTCGACGTCGCCAACGTGCTGACGGGGGCGTGCGTTTCGTGCATCCTCGAGCAGCTCGGCCGCACGCCGGTGTTTTCGGCGCCGGGCCTGCTCGGCGAATCCATGTCGCTTGACGACGTGTTCCAGCCCGGCGTGCTCGCCTGGGAAGTGGCGTTGCTCGTCGAAGTCAATTTCGCGCTCGAAGACCAGAGCTTCCGGGCTCATCTGGTCATGCTCATGGCTGAAGAGTCGATCCGCCACATGAATGACGCGCTTGACGCGTTGCTGTCCAGTCTATGAATGTCCCCCCTGCTTCGTTAAGCGATCTCGTTGTCGAGCGTGTCGGCTTCGGTATTTTCGTCCTCGACCGCGAGATGAACGTGCTGATGTGGAATCGCTTCATGCAGGATCACAGCGGTTTGTCGGCCGATCAGGTTGTCGGCAAGTCGATTTTCGCCAGTTTCCCCGAGTTGCCGCGCGTCTGGCTGACCCGTAAGCTCGAGAGCGTGTTCCAGCTCGGCAGCTTCGCCTTCAGCTCATGGGAACAACGCCCCTATCTGTTCAAGTTCGACCACGACCGGCCGATTACCGGCGGGGTGGATTTCATGCAGCAGGACTGCACCTTCATGCCGCTCACGCGCGAGCGTGAAGTGGTGGCCGTGTGCGTGACCATCTCGGACGTGACGCACGTCAGCATCGTGCAGCGCGAGCGCGAAGAGGCGGTGGCCAAGCTGCAGGAATATGCGGATCGCGACGGCCTCACCGGCATCGCCAATCGCCGCTTTTTCGAAGCGCGGCTGCGCGACGAATACACGCGCTGGCAGCGCTATGGCGGCGAGATGTCGGTGTTGCTGTTCGATCTGGATCACTTCAAAAAGATCAACGACCAGTTCGGCCACGGCGTCGGCGATACGGTGCTGCGCGAGATGGCGCAGCGGGTCGCCCAGGTGGTGAGGGTGCAGGATACGTTCGGCCGGTTCGGCGGCGAGGAATTCGCGCTGCTGCTGCCGTGTACGCCGCTCGCGGACGCGATGCTGGTCGCGGAAAAGATCCGTAATACGATCGGTGACGTGCCGGTGGACGTACAGGGCGTGTCGGTGCCGGTGACGGCGAGCGTCGGCGGGGCCGCGGCGCGGGTCGGCGTGCCGAATTACGACGTCTTGATCAACGAAGCGGACGCGGCGCTCTATAGCGCCAAGCGTCAGGGCCGCAACCGGTCGGTAGCTTTTATCTGAGCGCCGGCCGCCGGGCGCCGCTGCCAACGCATTCGCGAGCCGCTCTCGGCCGGCGCCGGCCGGCGCAGCAGGTGTCCCACCGTGCCCGCAAACCGCGCCTGTCGTGGCTTGCCACCCGGCCCGCCGTGCGTGTGATTCGGCAATAATGGCCGATTCTTCCGCCTCAAACTGCGCTATCCCGCAAAGGTTGTTATACTTTTCGCCGTTTCCGGCATCCCTGCCGACGTATTTGCGCGTGTCCGCGCGCGCGGCTTACCCTGCGGGTAGGCACGACTTCTTGATCGCCTCCAGAGGGCCCCTCAGCGGAGATCGTCTTGGCTGTTTCCAATCTTGTCGTGGACGATACAGAAACCGACGCCGCTGCCGCCACATCGGGCAGCTCGTTCTATCTTGCGATGCGCATCCTGCCGGCTGCGCAGCGCGACGCGATGTATCAGGTCTACGCTTTTTGCCGCGCTGTCGACGACATTGCCGACAGCGATCTGCCGCGCGCCGAGCGCGCCGCCGGGCTTGAACGCTGGCGTGCCGACATCGACGCCTGCTATGCCGGCGCGCCGCGCGCTTCGTTGCGCGCGTTGACGCGGCACATTCATACGTTTCACCTGCAACGCGACGATTTTCACGCGATGATCGACGGCATGGCGATGGACGCCGCCGCCGATATCTGCGCACCGGACGAGGACACGCTCGATCTGTATTGCGACCGGGTCGCCAGTGCCGCAGGCCGTCTATCGGTGAGGATCTTCGGGATGCAGGAAGAGCCTGGCCGCCGGCTGGCGCACCACCTCGGCCGCGCGCTGCAGTTGACCAATATCCTGCGCGATATCGACGAAGACGCCGGCATCAACCGCTGCTATCTGCCGCGCGAACTGCTGGCGCTTGAAGGTATTGCGACGGCTACGCCCGGCGTTATCGCCGACGATCCGTCGCTGCCGCGCGTCTGCGCCAAACTGGTGACGCGGGCCCGCGAGCATTTCGCTCAGGCGGACGCGATCATGGACGCCGTGCCGCGCAACCAGGTCCGCGCCCCGCGCATCATGTCCGGGGTCTACCGCTGTCTTCTCGATCGCACCGTTGAGCGCGGCTTCGATTTGCCGCGCACGAAGGTCAGCAAGCCGCGCGCGCGTCTGCTGTGGATCGTGGCGCGGTACGCTTTTTTCTGATGTCGAAGCTCGTCCACGTGATCGGCGCGGGCCTCGCCGGCCTGGCCGCGGCGGTGCAATTGCAGCGGCGCGGTGCGCAGGTCGTGTTGCACGAGGCGGCCGAGCAGGCCGGTGGACGGTGCCGCTCCTGGTACGACCGCGCGCTTGGCGCGACGCTCGACAGCGGCAATCATGTGGTGCTGTCCGGCCATGCCGCGACGCTGAATTATCTGCGCGCGATCGGCGCGGCCGACGAGCTGACGGGGCCGGCACAGCCCGAATACCCGTTCGTGGATCTCGCGACGCGTGCGCGCTGGAGCGTGCGCCTGTCGGCCGGGCGTTTGCCGTGGTGGATCTTCGATCAAACGGCGCGGGTGCCGAACACCCACCCGAGCGACTATCTGACGCTCGCGCCACTGCTGTTCGCGAAGCCCGGCCGCACCATGGCGCAGACCATGCGCTGCGATGGCGTGCTATGGGACCGCTTGCTGCGACCGCTGTTCCGGATGGTGCTCAATCACGAACCGCGCGAGGCCAGCGCCGAGCTGGCGGCCGCGGTGGTGCGCGAGACGTTGGCGGCGGGTGGCCCGGCGAGCCGGCCGCTGCTCGCGCGCAATGGCCTCAGCAGCGCCTTTGTCGATCCGGCGTTGCGTCTTTTGCAGCACGGCGGCGCCGCGATCCGGCTCGGCGCGCAGTTGAATCAGATCGTGTTTGCGGACACCGGCCGGGTCAGCGCGCTGGATTTTGCCGGTGAGGCGCGTCTTGAGCTCGCCGCCGGCGCCGGCGTGGTGCTGGCGGTGCCGCCGGACGTCGCGCGGGCGCTCGTCCCCGGTCTGCAGGCGCCGCGCCGCTTCAGCGCCACCGTCAACGTGCACTTCGCGGTCGAACCGCCGTTCGGCGTGCCGCCGCTGACTGGCCTGCTCAATGGCACGGCCGAGTGGATGTTCGCGTTCGACGGGCGTCTGTCCGTGACGATCAGCGGCGCCGAAAGGCTGCTCGACACGCCGCACGACGTGCTTGCGAAGACGATCTGGGCGGAAGTGGCCCAGGCGGCCAGCCTGCCGCTCGAACCCATGCCGGCCTGGCAGGTTGTGATGGAACCGCACGCGACCTTCGCGGCCGTGCCGGGCGAAGAGATGCATCGCCCGGGCACTCGCACCCGCTGGAAAAACCTCATGCTCGCGGGCGACTGGACGGCCACCGGCCTGCCCGCGACGATCGAAGGGGCGATCCGCTCCGGCCAGAAGGCCGCGGATACGCTGCTGAACGAACCGATGGAACGCTGATGAACGACTTATCCCTTGCCCAGACGACGGGCAACGAATCGCCCGACTCAACCGCGACGTCCGCTCCGCCCGCGGTCGGGGCAAGCGCCGCCGCGCAGGCTGCTGCCGCCGCGCTGGACGCCGCCGTCACGCGGGCAACCGACGCGATCCTCGACGCGCAGAAGCCCGACGGCCATTGGGTCTACGAACTCGAAGCCGACGCGACCATCCCCGCCGAATACGTGTTGCTGGTCCACTACCTCGGCGAAGAGCCGAATGCGGAACTGGAGCAGAAGATTGCGCGTTACCTGCGCCGCATCCAGTTGCCCAACGGCGGCTGGCCGCTCTTCACCGACGGCGCGCTCGACGTCAGCGCGAGCGTGAAGGCGTACTTCGCGCTGAAGATGATCGGCGAGCCGGAAGACGCCGACCACATGCGCCGCGCCCGCGAAGCGATTCTGGCGCACGGCGGCGCGGAAGCGTCGAATGTGTTCACGCGCATCCTGCTGGCGCTGTTCGGCGTGGTCTCCTGGTACGCAGTCCCGATGATGCCGGTCGAGATCATGCTGCTGCCGCAGTGGTTCCCGTTCCACCTGTCGAAGGTGTCGTACTGGGCGCGGACGGTAATCGTGCCGCTGCTGGTGCTGAACGCCAGGCGTCCGGTGGCGCGCAACCCGCGCGGCGTGCGGATCGATGAGCTGTTCCACGGCGCGCCCGTCACGACCGGCTTGCTGCCGCGTGCGCCGCATCAGCATCAGGGCTGGTTCACGTTCTTCCGCGGCGTCGATCACGTGCTGCGCCTCGTCGATGGCCTGTTTCCGAAGTACACACGCGAGCGGGCGGTCAAGGCCGCCCAGGCGTTCGTCGACGAGCGTCTGAACGGCGAAGACGGCCTCGGCGCGATTTTCCCGGCCATGGCCAACTCGGTGATGATGTACGACGTGCTGGGTTATCCGGCCGATCATCCGAACCGCGCGATTGCCCGTCAGTCGATCGACAAGCTGCTCGTCATCAAGGACGACGAAGCGTATTGCCAACCGTGCCTGTCGCCGGTATGGGATACCTCGCTTGCCGCGCATGCGCTGCTTGAAACCGGCGACCCGCGCGCCGAGCAGGCGGCCGAACGCGGGCTGCAATGGCTGCGTCCGTTGCAGATTCTCGACGTGCGCGGCGACTGGATCTCGCGCCGCCCGAACGTGCGTCCGGGCGGCTGGGCGTTCCAGTACGCCAACCCCTACTATCCGGACGTCGACGATACGGCCGTGGTTGTGATGGCGATGCACCGCTCGGCTGGGCTCACGCAGTCGGACGTCGACGGCGAAGCGATTGCCCGCGCCCGCGAATGGGTGGTCGGCATGCAGAGCAGCGACGGCGGCTGGGGCGCCTTCGAGCCGGAAAACACCCAGTACTACCTGAACAACATTCCGTTCTCCGATCACGGTGCCTTGCTCGATCCGCCCACGGCGGACGTGTCGGGCCGTTGCCTGTCGATGCTGGCTCAACTGGGCGAGTTGCCGGCCAACAGCGAGCCGGCGCGCCGCGCCTACGACTACATGCTCAAGGAGCAGGAAGCGGACGGTAGCTGGTATGGCCGGTGGGGCATGAACTACGTCTACGGCACATGGACGGCGCTCTGTTCGCTGAACGCCGCCGGCATGGCGCACGACGACCCGCGCATCAAGCGCGCGGCGCAGTGGCTCGTGTCGATCCAGAACGAGGACGGCGGTTGGGGCGAGGACGGCACCAGCTACAAGCTCGACTACCGCGGCTACGAGCGCGCGCCGAGTACGGCCTCGCAGACTGCCTGGGGCCTGATGGGCTTGATGGCGGCGGGCTGCGTCGAGCATCCGGCGGTGGCGCGCGGCGTCGAATACCTGCTGCGCGAGCAGCGCGAACATGGTCTGTGGGACGAAACCCGCTTTACGGCGACCGGCTTCCCGCGGGTGTTCTACCTGCGCTACCACGGCTATCGCAAGTTCTTCCCGCTCTGGGCGCTGGCGCGTTACCGGCAACTGAAGCGTGACGGGCTGACGCGCGTCGTCGTCGGGATGTAATGGTGTCCACGTCTACTCGCTTTACCCAGTCGGTATTGTCGTCCCAGGCTGCCGGCGGCCGCTTGCCGGTTATCGCCGTCACCGGCATGGCCTTCGAAGCGCGGATCGTGCGCGGCGAAGGCATCGAGGTGGTGTACGCGGCACGTGCCGATCTGCTCGAGCGGGCGCTGAGCGCGGCCGTCGCGCGTGGCTGCGCGGGGATCGTCAGCTTCGGCACGGCGGGCGGCCTCGCGCCTGGCCTGGAACCGGGCGCAGTGATCGTGGCGGACGCGGTGGAGGGTCCGCTTGGGCGCTTCGCCACCGACTCGCGCTGGTCCGAGCGCCTCGCCGCCGCGCTGGCCGCGACGCCGCTCGGCGCGCGCCTGCACCGCGGTCTGCTGGCCGGCGTCACGGCGCCGCTGACCGGCGCGGACGACAAAGCCGCGCTGCATCGCTCCAGCGGCGCGCTTGCCGTGGACATGGAATCGCATGTCGCCGGGGCCATTGCCGCGGCGCACGGTGTGCCGTTCGCGGTGTGCCGCGCGATTGTCGATCCTGCGTGGCGCACGCTACCGTCCGCTGCGACAGCAGGGTTGCGCGACGACGGCAGTACCGCGATTGCGCCGATCCTGCGCGAACTGCTGAAGCAACCCTCGCAGCTTGGACCATTGCTGCGGGTCGCCGCCGACGCACGCGCCGCCCGCACGGCGCTGGTCCAGGCGCGTCATGCCCTCGGTGCGGCGGGCGCGCTGCAGCCGACGGTCTGAGACAGGCCGGGCGTGAGCCGGCCATGCCTCTTTTTGGCGGCCTAGGGAAAACCCTTATTTTTGGTATAATCTAGGTATTAACCCTAGGTTTCGGTCCTGCGACCGTACCCCATCACCTCACGCAGGGGATACCTGATGAATTTCCATACCAGAAAATGGGTCAAGCCCGAAGACCTGAACCCCAACGGCACGCTGTTCGGCGGCAGTCTGCTGCGCTGGATCGATGAAGAAGCCGCCATCTATGCCATTTGCCAGCTGGACAACCAGCGCGTGGTGACCAAGTTCATGTCGGAGATCAATTTCGTCAGCTCGGCGCGCCAGGGCGACATCATCGAGCTCGGCATGACGGCGACGCATTTTGGCCGCACGTCGATTACGCTGCGCTGTGAAGTGCGCAACAAGATCACGCGCAAGAGCATCTTGACCGTCGAGAAGATGGTGTTTGTGAACCTCGGCGAAAACGGCGAACCGGCGCCGCATGGCCGTACGCAGATCCGTTACGCGGACGAAGCGTTCGAGCGGTATCGGGCGGATTCGATCCCGGCGCCGCAGCCGGCAGCGAGCGTCGAGGACGCGGTAGCGCGGGTCGAAGCCGATACGATGCATTGAAGACGGTGTGCGGCAAGCCTGGGTTCAGCGGCCTTTGATTGGTTGGTTGGTGTCGCTCAGACCGTGCGCTTGCGATCACTGAAGTGGAACAGCCCGACCCGGTGTGAACCGGTCGGGCTGTTTTGCATGGTGCGAGTGCTGGCTACTTGACCGGAACCGGCACAGCAACAGCAGAGGCGGCGGATGCAGCCGCCGCGGCTGCCGCTGCGCTCGCTGCCTTCGGCGAACTCGCGCTTACCGCAGGCTGGGCCGCTTGAGCGGCGTTACTGGCAGGGCTCGCCGGAGCCGCCGGCGCGGCGCTTGACGCCCCATTGGCCGGCGCCGCCGAATCGCCCGGATCCGTGTAGTTCGGCAAGTCCGCGGGTGCCGTACCCGACGCGCCATTGGCCGGTGCGGCCGGCGCCGACGTATCGCCCGGATCGGTGTAGTCCGGCAAACCAGCCGGCGCGGTACCCGACGCGCCCGGTGCCGTGCTTGCGCCGTCGGATGCGCCCGGATCGCCATAATTCGGCAGTGGCGCGGCGTTCGAACCCGAACCCCGGATCAGCGAGACACGTTGCTGCGTGTAAGCGTCCCGTACGAAGGAATACTTGTCGAGCGCGGCCGCCTGCAACAGGTCCGACGCACCGAGCAGGTCGGCACGCGCGCTGATGAACTGGGCGATGTACATCGGATTGCGCACCGCCGGCTTCATGTAGTGGATCACGTTGAAGCGGAAGTCGACGACGTAACCGGTACTGTCGCGCACCGAACTCGGACCGAACAGCGGCAGCACGAGGTAAGGACCGGCCGGCACGCCCCAGCGCCCGAGCGTCAGGCCGAAGTCCTCGTGGTGCTTCGGCAGCCCTGCGGGCGTGGCGAAATCGAGCAGCCCGCCAAGCCCGAACGTCGAGTTCATGGCGAAGCGCATGATGTCTTCGGTGGCATCGGTGATCTTCAACTGCAGCAGGTTGTTCGCCGCGTTGCCCAGGTCCCCGAGGTTCGAGAAGAAGTTGCTGATGGCCTGGCGGACCGGTTGTGGCGTGACCTTCTGATAGCCCCGCGCGACCGGCTGCGCCACCGTCCGGTCGAGCGCGTCGTTGAACTTGAAGATCTGGCGGTTCATCGGCTCCAGCGGGTCGCCGGGCTTGCGGTCGGGACCCGTCGCACACCCTGTGGCAACACCTGCAACGAGCAGGGCCAGGGCGGTGGTTCGCATCTTCATTTCGTGATTCCTTGCTTTTCTTTTGATGCGCGACGCGCGCGCGGCTTACCCATCAAGACGGGTTGAAACACCACGGCACCGATCAGCGTGCAGAAGAGGGAGAGCGCAAGCAGCCGCCCCATGCTCGACGTTCCCGGATGATGCGACAGCCAGAGGCTACCAAACGCAGTCGCGGTGGTAGCGGCACTGAACATCACGGCGTGGGTGAGGCTCGACTGCAGCAGGCCGGTCTGCCCGTTGCGCCATGCCATGACAAAGTAGATCTTGAACGCGACGCCTACGCCCAGCATAAGCGGCAACGCGATGATGTTGGCGAAATTAAGTGGCATGCCGAACACAACGCACAATTCAAGCGTCACCAGCGCCGACACCAGCAGCGGGATCAGCGTGCGCAGCACGTCGCTCAGGCGCCGCAGCGCGAGCCACAGCAGGATGGTGATGGTCAGCAGCGCCCAGCCCGCGGCTTGCAGGAAGGCCTTGATGATGACGTCTGCGGAATGCAGGATCGAGATCGTGCCGCCGATCGCACCAGGCTCTGCGGCCTTCACGGCACGGGCGAAGCGGCGCAGCATCGCATCGTCGCCGGGGTCGGCGCCGGGCGCGACCTTGGGCGCGATATCGACGAGCGCGTGGCCGTCCGCCGAGACCCAGTCGCGCGAGATCTCCGGCGGCAAGCTGGCGCGCGTGATCTCAGTGGGCTGCAGCAGCGCGGCGAGTTGCGCAAGCGCGATCTTCAGCGTGCCGGCCATTGCGGTTTCGGCGTGGTCGCGTGTGGCGGGGCTAGCGGCGGCGAGCTTTTGCAGCGTCGCGGCAAGATGCTGGGCCTCCGCCGCGCCCGGACCCGGATGGTCCTCTGCTGCGAGCACCAACTGGTTTGCCGCGCGCTTCAATGCTGCGACGCGCAACGTGTCGCTCGACGGCGGCGCGGGCGTTTGCGTCAGCGCCGGCAGCAACTGCTGCGCCGCGCTATTGATCAGCAGGAGCTTTTGCGTCTGATCGGTGGGGATGAAGGTACTCAACGTGGTGACGCGGCCCACTTCCGGCAGCTTCTTCAGATGCGCCTCGATCTGATCCGCCGCCGTAAGCGAAGGCGCCAGCACATGCACGTTATTGACCGCCGCTTCCGGCGAGTCCTTCAGCGAGAGCAGCGTTGCCATCGATTCCGTATGCGGATCTTTCAGATGCAACGGATTGAAATCGAAGCGCAGATGCGTGAGCAGCGGCAGGGCGCCGATCACGACCACGAGGGTGCCGATCAGCACGGGCTTGCGATTGCGGTCGAGAAAATCGTCGACGGGCGCCAGTTGCTTGAAACCCGGCGCGGCGGCTTCGCCTGGCGGGTTGAAGATCTTCAGGAGTGCCGGAAACAGCGTCATGTTGGTCGCATAGGCGACGAACATCCCGACGCCGGCGATCTGCCCCAACTCGGCCACGCCGCGGTAGGCGGTGGGCAGGAAGGAGAAGAACGCCTCGGCGACCGCGACGGCAGCGAGCGTCAACGGCACGCCGATGGTGTGCGCGGTATTGACGAGCGCAGCGGACAGACGGTCGTCGCGATTGCGCTCTTCGCGGTACTTGACGCCGAACTGCACCCCGAAGTCGATCCCGAGCCCGACGAACAGCACCATGAAGGCGACCGAAATCATGTTGAGCGCGCCGACCATCATGAGACCGAGCGCAGCCGTGATGGCGAGGCCGACGAACAGCGTGATCAGCACGGCGACGATCATGCGTCCCGAGCGCAACGCGAGCCACAGGATGATCAGCACGACGACGAAGGTGATCATGCCGTTGAGCGCGGCGCCGTCCTGCACCGAGGCGAATTCTTCATCGGCGAGCGGCTGCTCGCCGGTCAGACGGATCGACGCGCCGTAGTGGGCGCCGAGGTCGAGCGATGCCGCGGTGGCGCGGATGTCGGCCGAGGCGCGCGCACCGGGTTCGAGCGCGCCGTAGTCGACCACCGGCTGCACGGTGATGAAGGCGCGCGCCGGGTTGGTGGAGACGTCCTTGTCGACGAGCGCGCGCCATGAGAAGGCGGCGGGCTGGCCGGCGAGTACACGGTCGAGCACGTCGGCGCTTTGCGAAAGCAGGTGGCTCATATCGCTGAGCTTCACCTGGCCGAGTTGCAGCGGCAGCAGCAGACTGGTGGTAAGGACGCCTGCGAGACCGGTCAGGCTGGGATCTTTGGCTAGCGCGTTGACGAGGGGACGCGATTGAACGAGTTGGCCGGTGGTGGACTGCACGTCATCGAGCGAGGGGAACAGCAGGCCGTTGTGCTCGAAGAACGAGCCGCCGGCCGGTTGGGTGACGGCGACGAATTCCTTGGACTGGCTTTTCAGCGCGGCGGTGAGGGCATTGGCGGCGGCGTCGGCGAATTCGGGGGCGCGGGCTTCGACGACGACGAGCACGGTCTGGCCGCGTTGGGGGAATGCCTTGTCGATGGCGTCGTCGAGGGAGGACCAGGCCTGATCGTTTTCGACGAGACGGCTGATGTCGGTATTGATCTTGAAGTGGGCGGCAACGTAATAGCCGCTCAGGACCGCGAGGATCAGCGAGACCACGATGACGCGCAGTGGGCGGCTCACCGACCAGGCGACGAGACGGACGATAGATGACTTCAGCATGTAGGGGAGTTGGGCCCTGTCACGGATGGCGTTTTTGGCATAAGGGCATAAGTATACCGAGGTGGGGCTGATTGGCTCAGGTTATGGGGCGCGGCTGAACGTCCAAAATCGGTATACTGGCTTTCAGCGTGGCCCAGCGGGTCATCCAGTGGTCATTTTTACTGTCCTGATGAGCTTATGAAACGTTATCTGTCTGCTTTTCTGGCGGCTGCGGTGGTTTCCACTACGGCTTTTGCGCAAGCTGCCCCTGATGCGGTGGTGAAGAACGCGGTTGAGGGCACGGTCAGCGCGATGAAGGCTGATCCCCAGGCGCGCGCGGGCGACATGGGCAAAATCACGCAGGTGGTGGTAACACATTTTGTGCCTGCTACGGACTTTCAGCGTACGACGCGGATTGCGGTGGGGAAGGCGTGGACCACGGCGACGCCGGAGCAGCAGAAGCAGTTGTACGAGCAGTTCCAGACATTGCTGGTGAGGACGTATGCGGCTTCATTGGCGCAATTGCGGGATCAGGACGTGACGTTCAAGTTTGCGCCGGCTAGCGTCGTGGCGGGGGGCAAGGATGCCGTCGTGCAGTCGCATGTGATTAGCAATGGTGGGGATGATTCTGTCGGGTATCGGATGGAGAAGACGGATTCCGGGTGGAAGGTCTATGACATCGATATGATGGGCGCCTGGCTCATTCAGGTTTATCAGACGCAGTTTGCGGATCAGCTCTCTAAAGGCGGGGTTGATGGGCTTATTAAGTTTTTGACTGAGCATAATGCTCGGAGTGCGGGGTAGCGTTTTTTTGTTTGTCTGGCTGACGGCTTTTTTTGCCTGCGGCGCCTTGGTTTTGCGCTGTGGTCTTAGGGTGTTGGCCTTTCCTTGCTTTCTTAGTGGTCTATTAGCTTCGCCCCTGTGCGGGGCGGCACTTACTTTCTTTGCCGCCGCAAAGAAAGTAAGCAAAGAAAGCGGGCTGCAACCGCCAGCCCGTAGTGAGCCACCTCTCATGTGACCACGAAGTGGTCCGAGACAAGACGGTCTCTCGCATTTCCCTCGTTCGTGACACAGCGCTCATCCATCCCGCTTCGCACTTCGTGCTTTGCGGATGGGTCCGCCTCGGATGGCGCGCCTTGCCGGAAGTGCCGGGCTAAGTAAGCACTGCAGAACCGTCGGCGATTCCGCCGTTTCGGATTAGGGCTGGCCAGAGAAAGTTAGACATCCTACGGAACACGCAGAAGGCGCTATGCCTGACGGCGGGGCGCGAAGCGCGACGCTGGAGCGGATGAGTGCTTTGTCACTGAGGGGAATGGAGCGAGAACGGGTCTCGTGTTGGGCCGTTCCCGGTGGTAGACCGGGACGGCTCACTAAACGCTAGCGGTGTGAGCCCGCTTTCTTTGCTTACTTTCTTTGCGGCGGCAAAGAAAGTAAGTGCCGCCCCGCACAGGGGCGAAGCTAATAGACCACTAAGAATGCAAGGAAAGGCCAACACCCTAAAAACACAGCGCAAAACCAATGCGCCGCAGGCAAAAAAAAGCCGTCAGCCAGACAAAACAAAAAACCCCGACCTTAAACTTCCCGAGCAGCAAGCGGCTGCATCAACTTAGCGGGCAGCTTAAACTCAACCTTCTCCTCGCGGCCGGCCATAGTGGTGACATCAACAGGCCCAAGCGCGCGCAGCGCATCAATAACGTTCTCGACCATTTCCTCGGGCGCGGACGCGCCAGCGGTAATCCCAACAGTCTGCACGCCGGCAAACCACTCCGCCTTCACCTCAGACCCATCGGCAACCAGATAACTCGCCACCCCGGTCTCGCTGCCAATCTCCCGCAAGCGGTTCGAATTCGAACTATTCGTCGCGCCCACCACCAGCAACACCTGAACCTGCGTGCTCAACTCGCGCACAGCCGCCTGACGATTCTGCGTGGCATAGCAAATATCCCGCGTATCCGGCCCAACGATATTGGTAAACCGCCGCAACAAAGCATCAATGATGCCCCGCGTATCGTCGACCGAAAGCGTTGTCTGCGTCACATACGCTAGCGGCGCGTCCAGCGGCAATTCCAGATGCGCCACCTCCGCCTCGCTCTGCACCAGCAACACCTTGCCCGGTATCTGACCAATCGTGCCCTCGACCTCCGGGTGCCCCGCGTGGCCAATCAGTATCAGTGTGCGGCCGGCCGCCACGTACTGGCGCCCCTGCACATGTACCTTGGTGACCAGCGGACAGGTCGCGTCGAGCACATCGAGCCCGCGCTGCTCCGCGTCGCGTTCGACAGTCTGGGCCACACCGTGCGCACTAAAAATCGCCACCGCGCCCTCAGGCACCTCGTCGAGCTCTTCGACAAAGCGCGCCCCCTTCTGACGCAGGTTGTCCACCACGTGACGGTTGTGGACGATTTCGTGACGCACATACACGGGTGCCCCGTGTTGCTGCAACGCGCGATCGACGATTTCGATCGCCCGGACCACCCCCGCACAAAAACCACGGGGTTGAGCAAGGATGACTCGCATAGGCTGCCGAACTCCGACTGACGCAGGTTTCGAGGAAGTCGATATAAACGACTTTATCGCCGCGACATTGATAATAATTGATGTCTAAAAACCGGCGCAAAGCCGGTAGACGAAAACCAAACGCGCATTCTAACGCTATCGGGCGCGCTTTGCTCTGGCCGATCCCCGTCCCAGGCGGCCTCTCGAGGCCGTCCAGCAGTCGTTGCACGCTGCAGTCGCCCTGCGGAACCCTTAAACTATAGGGTCCTGCGGTTATTGCTTACAACCGCATTACCCTATGTATTCGAGGCTCGCCGTATGGAAGCCGATCACTACGAAAACTTACCGATCGCCAGTGTGCTGCTGCCGAAGGCGCTCCGTCTGCCTGTCGGCGTGATCTATCAGGTCGCCCGTACGGCCGCGGACATCGTCGAAGAAGGCGATTGGAGCGCCGCGGAGCGTCACGCGCGCCTCGCCGATTTCCGCGCCGGGCTCGACGCCGTGGCAAGCGGCCACCTCGCGCCCGTGCATCCGCTGCTGTTCGGCAAGCTGGCCGGCGTGGTCGCGCAGTATCAATTGCCGCTCGCGCCGTTCTACGACCTCGTCTCGGCGCTCGATCAGGAGATCGACACCACCCGCTTCGCCGACCAGCCGGCCCTGCTCGATTATTGCCGCCGCTCCGCGCACCCGGTGGGGCAACTGATGCTGCATCTGTTCAATGCGGCAACGCCGGCCAATCTGGCCGACTCCGATACGATCTGCACCGCGCTTCATCTGATCAATTTCTGGCAGGACATTGCGATCGACCTGAAAAGCGGCCGCATCTACCTGCCGCAAAGCGACCTCGAGCGCTTTAACGTCACCGAAGCCCGCATGACCAACGGCACCGCGGACGACGCATGGCGCGCACTAATGGCCTATGAGGTCGCTTACGCCCGCACCATGCTGGTCCGCGGGGCGCCACTCGCGCTGCGCATCCCCGGACGCGCGGGGCTGGTGCTGTGCGGCATTGTCCACGGCGGTTTGCGCATTCTCGAGCGCATCGAGCAGGCCGGCTATGACGTGTTCCGTCGCCGTCCGGCGCTCGACGGCTTCGACTGGTTTGTCGTCACAACGCGCGCGCTCGCAATGTGGCTGTCCCGGCGCGTCGGTGTACGCGTCACTTCGATTGAGGGCAACGCGTAATGCAGGTGGTTCTGTTTGGTCTGTCGTGTCTCTCCCTGTTGATCTGGTGCGTGCTGCTGTTTGCCCGCGGCGGTTTCTGGCGAGCCCGCCCCGCTACGCCGCTCGCGAACACGTCACGCGATGCGTGGCCGGCCGTCGCCGCCGTGGTGCCGGCCCGCAATGAAGCCGACGTCATCGCAGAGGCGGTCAGCACCCTGCTCGCGCAAGCGTACGCGGGGCCGTTCCACGTGATCGTGGTTGACGACCACAGCACCGACGGCACCGCCGACGCCGCCCGTGCCGCGGCGCTGGCGCTTCAATGTCCCGAGCGCCTGACGGTGCTGAGTGCGAAGCCGCTGCCGTCGGGTTGGTCGGGCAAGGTGTGGGCGCAGTCGCAAGGCATCGAAGCCGTGCGCACGCTTGGTCTGCCAGCCGACTTCCTCTTGCTGACCGACGCTGACATCGGCCATCCCACGGATGCCGTGACGCAACTCGTCGCTCGCGCCGACGCCGAACAGCGCGATCTGGTGTCGTTGATGGTGCGGTTGCGCTGCGATTCGTTCTGGGAAAAGGCGCTGATTCCGGCCTTCGTGTTCTTCTTTGCCAAGCTGTATCCGTTCTCGTGGGTCAACAACCCGCGCAACAAGACAGCTGCGGCGGCCGGCGGCTGCATGCTGGTGCGGCGTACGGCGCTGGAAGAAGCGGGCGGCATCGAGTCGATTCGCGGCGAGCTGATCGACGATTGCAGTCTCGCCGCGCGCATCAAGCATCGTGGTGAGGGACGTCATCCGATCCGTCTGGATGTGGCGGCGCGTAGCGTCTCACTGCGTCCGTACGACAACTGGCGCGAGATCTGGAACATGATCGCGCGCACGGCCTTCACGCAGTTGCACTACTCCGCATGGCTGCTGGCCGGCACGCTAGCGGGCATGGCGATCATCTATCTGATCCCGCCGGTGGCCGCGCTGGAACTCGGGCCGCGCGGCTTGCCGGCGTGGCTCGCATGGGCGGCAATGTGCTGCGCGTATGCGCCGATGCTGCGCTATTACGGTCGCTCGCCGCTGTGGGCGCCGTTCTTGCCGCTGGTGGCGTTGTTTTATGTCGGCGCTACGTTTGCGTCCGCGGTGCGCTATTGGCGCGGCAAGGGCGGTCAGTGGAAGGCGCGCGTGCAGGCGCCGGTGCAACAGGATCGGTGAGTGGGCGGCGCGGTAGCCGAACGCGCACCCTGGGTGGCGTGCGAGGCGAAGGCCTTGCGCGCGGTCCGCAGCGGACCTCGCTCATAGCGGCGCACGAAGCGCCGCCCTTCGCATCAACGCTGCGTGAGCAGCGCGTACATCTGGATCACGTTATCCGGCGAGAACGTGAACGGCACCCAGCCGTGTCCGGTATGGCGCATGATCAGCAGGCGGTCGCCGTTCGAGTGCTTCTGCACGGCCAGCGCGGGATTCTTCGTCGACACGAAGCGCCAGCCGGGCGGCACGCCCATCGCCGGCTCCGGCGTCATCGAGGCGCGCGCATTCGACAGTTCTTCGATCAACTGACCCACCTGCTCCGGATGGAGCGACACGGTCTTGCCGCCGATCGTCATGGTGATGACGTTCTGCGTGGGCCGGCCAATCGACAAGGTGGGCTTTTCTTCAGCCGGTGCAACAGCGGCGGCTTTGGCTGTTTCAGCTACGGCTTCGGCCTCGGTTTCTGCCGCCGCATGCGTTGCGGGCTCCGCCTGGGCCGGCGTGTCTTCGCTCGCGGTGATTGCGGCAGACACCTCTGGCGCTGCTGTTGCTGCGGGTGTCTCGGGGATGCTTTGGGCCTGCGGGGCCACGACAGCCTGAATGAGCTGATCGACGCCCACTTCAAGCGCGCCGAGCTGTTCGTGAAGGTTCATGCGAGGATTCTCTGGTAAGACCCGCGATTTTACCTGTTGCGCGCGGGCTTTGACCCGCCGCGGGTCGGACGACGTTGTAACAAAGTGCTTGCGGGTCCGTTGGGCGGTCCGTCCTCACGCCTTCAGATACCCCGCTTGCCTGAACCACTCGAGCGCATCGGCCAGCCCCTCGCGGTAGGGCCGCGCGCGATAGCCGAGCTCGCGTTCCGCCTTCGCGGACGTGAAGTACATCTTGTTCTTCGACATCTTCAGACCGTCGACTGTCACAAACGGTTCGCGCTTCGTGATCTTCGCGACCGCTTCCGCACCCATGGCGAGCGGGTAGAGCGGCCAGCGCGGCAGGCTGATGGTCGGAGCCTTGCGTCCGGTGAGCGCGGCGATATCGGCGAGCATCGTCTGCAACGGCAGGTTCTCGCCGCCGAGAATATAGCGCTCGCCGATCTTGCCGCGTTCGAGCGCGAGGAAGTGCCCGGCCGCGACGTCGTCGACATGCACGAGGTTCAGCCCGGTGTCGACGAAAGCCGGAATCTTGCCGAGCGCCGCTTCGACGATGATGCGGCCGGTCGGCGTGGGCTTCACGTCGCGCGGGCCGATCGGTGTCGAAGGATTGACGATTACGGCGGGCAGCCCGTCCTCGGCGATCATCCGCTCCACCGCGCGCTCGGCCAGCACCTTGCTGCGCTTGTAGACGCCGATGGCCTGCTCGGCCTTCAGCGGCGACGTCTCGTCGGCCGACTGGCCGGAGCTCGTCACCTTCAGCGTGGCTACGCTGCTGGTGTAGACAATGCGCTCGACGCCTTCCTTGAGAGCCGCGCGCATGGTCGCCTCGGTGCCTTCCAGATTCGAGCGTTCGATTTCGCCTGGATCCGGCGCCCACAGCCGATAGTCCGCGGCGACGTGCAGCAGATAGCGCACGCCGCGCAGCGCAACGCGCATCGACGCTTCGTCGCGCATGTCGCCGACGACGATTTCCGCGTTGAGCGCCTCGACATTGCGGCGCGGACTGGTGGCGCGCACCAGCACGCGGACGTTGAAGCCCTTCTGTTGCGCGATGCGCGCCACGGCCGAGCCGACAAAGCCGGAGGCCCCTGTGACGAGTACGAGATCGCGGTTCTGATCCATCATTCTTTTCCAATTCCCTGCGTGGCGGTCGTCGGATTGTACGTGGGGCGTGCACCGCGTGTCGCGTCGCGCGAGTCCAACGCGTTCCAGGCAAACTCGCCACGACGCGACTAGAATGCCGGCTTGAAAGATTTGCGTTAGGAGAGGACGGTATGACAGGCCCGGATCTGGATTCGCGGATCGAAACCTATTACGTGCGGGTTCGCGGCGTCGTGCAAGGCGTCGGTTTCCGTCACGCGACGGTGCGCCAGGCGCACGCGCTCGGCATCAAAGGATGGGTGGCCAACCTTGAGGATGGCTCGGTCGAAGCTATCTTGCAGGGATCGGCCAATCAGGTCGACCGGATGCTCTCGTGGCTGCGCCACGGGCCGCCGGCCGCCCGCGTGAGCGAAGTGGCCGGCGAAGAGCGCTTCACGGACAAACGTTACGAACGCTTCGAGCAGCACTGAGCGTGCTACGCGGCCACTGACGGCGCCGCAAGCCGTCAGTGCGTCATGCGCTCCTACTGCGCGACCAGCAGGCTCTCCGCAAAGCCCCACTCGCGTTCAACCCACTGATGGCTGCACGCGAAGCCGGCGTCGTCGGCGATCGCGGGGACTTCTTCGGCGCGGTACTTGTGGCTGCTTTCGGTCCAGATCGTTTCGCCTTCCTCCAACGTCACCGTCAATTGCGCGGCCCGGATATGGGCGGTGACCGGACGGCGCGCGCGCAGATGCATTTCAATGCTGCGTGCGTCGGGGTTAAAGCGCGCTACGTGCTGAAACGCGTCGAGCGGAAAATCGCCTCCCAGTTCGCGGTTGATGCGCGCGAGCAGATTCAGGTTGAAGGACGCGGTGACGCCGATCGCATCGTCGTACGCGGCCACCAAGACCGGGACCGGTTTTTCCAGATCGGTGCCGAGCAGCAACGCGTCGCCGGGGGCCAGCATGCTGCGGATGGCGCGCAGAAAGCGCGTCGCCGCGAGCCGGCTGAAATTGCCGATCGTGCTGCCGAGAAACAGCACCAGCAGACGCTCGCCGGATGCGCGCTTCTTGCTGACTTCGGCGAGACCCGCCAGGTAATCGCGCTCATAACCGACAATCGAAATGCGCTCGATGTCGCCCAGCTCGCGCCGACACAATTGCAACGCGGTGCGCGAAATTTCAATCGGACAGTAAGAAGTGGGCCGCTTTTTACACAGCGCTTCAAGAATCCGCCGCGTTTTGCGGCCACTGCCGCTGCCAAGTTCGGCGACAGTGACGTCGTGCGGAAGCTGCGCCACGATGTCCGCGGCGTGCTTCGTAAGCAGGCGTTCCTCTGCGCGTGTCACGCCGTATTCGGGCAGCACCGTGATCACTTCGAACAGCGCAGAGCCGACTTCGTCGTACAGATACTTGGAGGGCAACTCCTTCTGCGGCGTGTGGGTGAGTCCGGCGCGAACCTCGGCGGCGAAATCGGGCGAGACATCCTGCGATAGGGCTGGCTGAGTCATGCTTGCTCCGTTTTTCACGTTCTGGTGACGGTTTTCTGTCAGGGGCTGGGTGTTGGTGTGCGCGACATTCGACTGCGTCGCACACGTCCAGGACGAGCGGACTTCGGGTCCGCATGGATGGCGTATTCGCCGGACAGGCCGGGGTGATCAAGCAAGAACTGCGCTTGCGCGCGCTTCCTGCGGCGGCGTGCTGTGAGATCGGCGCACGCGTGAAGTTATGTTCTAGTTCATCGCAGACCGTCGTGCACGACTAATTGCCGGCGCGCGCGGCGTCTCGATGTCAACCCGTCTGGAATGCCGGCTTGCTTCATCAAATTGAAACGAATGACGAATAGCAGCGCCGTACACGATGCGCTGCACGCTTGAGAGACCGACTTCCCATGGCACCACATTTCGCCGCGTTGCTTCGCGCAACGTGGCCCGCGCATGCGTGCGAGCATGCCGCGCTCGCCGCTTCTGCTGCCCCGAGGCCGTCTGTCCCATGAACCAGTATGAACCTGGACGCGGAATCGCGCTTTCCGCGTGCGCGTCGACGCTGTTCGCGTTGCGGCAGCGCTTACCGTTGCTAAGGCAACTGGTTGCGCGTGCCGTGAGCGAGCCGCGCGTGGGTCTCGGGCTCGCCGTCAGCGCGGCGCTGCTCGGCGCGCAACTGTGGGTGTTTGATTGGGCCTACGCGGCGGGACGCGTTATTGCCCGTGATGCGCTGCCGCACGGTCCGGATTGATGCGCGTAGCACCCACTTCGGCTTCGATCGCGTGCTGCAGGGCCGGGCGCCAGCCAAAACCGAACAACACTTCGGCCAGCACAAACAGCGGACCGATCAGCAGACCGACGAGATCGTCGACGAAAGCCGGCTTGCGATGTTCGTAAGCCATGTGGCCGACGAACTGAAACACCCAGCCGACCACAAAGAGGCCAACGCCGGTTGCGAGCCAGGCCAGCGTGGATTGCGCGGCGAGCCACTGGCCGCACGCGAGGCATAGCGCCGAGAAGACGACCATCATCAGGCCCAGCGACACATCGAGCACGAGATAGTAGAGCGTCGCCACTACAAACAACACCCATGCGGGCGAGAGTGGCATCGGCAACGCGGCCACCATCCATGCAGGACGGCTTAGCAGCACCGCAAGCGCCAGCACGATCATCGGGATGCCGACGAAATGCGTGGCGATATTGCGCCGGTCACGGTGGTAGGCCGCGTACTGGGTCAGTTGCTGGGTCAGCGTTCTCATGGGTGACGCTCCTCGGTGAAAGTCATCATAATCGCGGTCAAGCCGATTTCAAACCTTCGGGTAGCCGACAATCTCCGCATTTCAGTTTCGCACGGTGCCAGCCTATGAGTTCGTCTTCTCCCATGAATGAGCCGCTTGCGGTGCTCGGACGCAGCGCATGGTTTCGCACCGCACCCGAGACGTTGCGCACGCAACTGGTCCAGCTTGGTCGCATGGAGCGCCTGCAGGCAGGCGAGCGCCTGTTTATGCGTGGCGACCCTGACGACGGACTCTACTGCGTACTGGATGGCCTCATGCGCATCAGCGCCGCGAGTTTCGCCGGCAAGGAGGCGCTACTCGCAGTGATCGAGCCGGCCAACTGGTTCGGTGAGATCGCGCTGTTCGACGGCGGTGCGCGAACGCACGATGCGTATGCCGAACGCGATTCGCTCCTGTTTCATTTGCCGCGCGCGGAGCTGGTGGTGCTGCTCGAGCGCTCGCCGCAGTACTGGCATTGTTTCGGCTTGCTGTTGACACAAAAGCTGCGTCTTGCGTTCGACGCCATTGAAGAAGCCGCGCTGTTGCCGGCGGCACAGCGCATCGCGCGCCGCTTGCTGCTGATGGCCGGCGGCTACGGCGAGCCGGGCGTGTTGCGGCGTGTGCTGAAGGTGCCGCAAGAAGATCTCGCGATGATGCTGGCGCTGTCGCGGCAAACCATCAATCAGGTTCTCAAGCAGTTCGAGGCACAGGGTGCGGTGCAACTGCGGTATGCGGAAATCGAAATCGTCGATGCGAAGAAACTCGCGGCGCTGGCCGATCCTGCGGCGAATGCCTGAAGCGCATTCCTGAGGCGAATAAAAGCACGTAAGCCCAAAATAATTCGCCATGCTATCTATCAGACGCCAAACAAAAAAAGCGAGTCCAAGGACTCGCCCTCCCCAACGGCATATTCGGCTTCGACTATAACGACACAGCGGCCGGATTGTGCCGACGACCGATCACCTTAATTGGTCTTGGTGGCGTCGGTCTTGGCGCCGTCGGTTTTGACCGGCGCAGTGTTGGCCTCTTTGCTGCTATCCCCCGTGGCCTTGGTCTTTTCGGTGCTGGCAACTGAAGCATGCTTCGTCTTGCTAACTTTATGCGCCTGAGTCTTTTGTACGCGAGCGGCGCCGCTCTTCTTGGCGTGAACCTTCGCTTCGGTTTTCTCGGTGGACGTGCTGGCTTGCTTGGCCGCTGTGTCGGTCTTCGCCGCATCCGTGGACGTGGCGCCGCCAGCCTTGAGATTGGCCTGGCCAGCCGCTTGAGTTTGTTGATCGCCTGACATCGCCGGTGCAGCAGTTTGTGCGAAGGCCGTCGAAACGAGCAGGGCGGAAGCGAGCGCAGCGAAAATGGTCTTCATGGTCTAACTCCTTATGTCGCGGCTGAAAAGGTTCAGCGCTGCCGGTTTAACGCTAGCCGGATCACAGGAGTTGACGCTGCTCTGGTGACAAAACGTAACCGCGGAAACAAACGCTTCCAGGAAGAATGAAGATGCATCCACACCTCACAGGTGTGACGATTTAAGTCTTCCTTAAGAAATGGAGAAGCGCTGTGCTGAATATGGAAGGGGGAAGTGCGAAATAATACGGATTGCAAAATGAAAACAGCAGCCGGGAAGCTGCCGATTCGTCAATACGCCTCTATGGCATCCCGGTAGACCCGGGCGATCTGGGCCGCCACCACCGAATGATCGAAATGCTTGCGCGCATAACGGCGGCATGCATCGGCACTGGGCATGACACGTACGCCGAGCAGTGTATCGGCGATACCGGTGCCGAGCGCCTTGTAATCGCCCGACGGCAGCACGAGGTGATCCGATAGCGGTGCCACCGCTTCCGCGGCGCCGCCAACGGCCGTCACCAGCGCCGGCGTGCCGGCGGCAAGCGATTCGATGGCCGTCAGTCCACAGTCTTTCATGGCGACGGTCGGTACGACCGTCACGTCGGCGGCGCGATAGTACTGCGCCAAAGCATCGTCCGCGACGAAGCCCGCGAGACGCACCTGGTTCTCCAGGCCACGCGCGACGATGCGTGCGTAAAGCATGTCGAACTCCGGTCCGGCGCCGGCGATGACCAGAAACACGTCGCGCACGGTCAGCTTGACGACAAAGATCGCATCGATCAGGTCCTCGAGTCCGATGCCCGGCAGGAGCGGTCGCACGCACAGCAGAACCGGCCGGTCCTGCGGTATCGCGAGACGCTTGCGCGCCTGCTTTCGGGTGACGCGCAGTGCAAAACGCGCGGTATCGACACAGCCCGGCACCACGCGGATCCGCTCTTCCGGTATCCGGTAGCGCATATGCAGGAGGTCGCCGGACTCGCGCGACAGCACGATATGCCGCGTGCCGCCGCGATACACCATTCGCTCCAGACCGTAACGCAACGGGCTCAATAAAGCAGCTCCGCGCTCGGCACTATGCTCGTCGACCCACGAGCCATGAAAATGCACGACGCGCGGTACTTTGCCGAACTTGCCGAGCGTCGGCGCGGCGTGCGGGGCGAAGTGCAACGCGACGACGTCGGGTTTGCGTTCCGGTTCGGGCGTGCCTGGCCGCGCGGAGTTTCGCCGCAGCATCCGGCCGAGCTTCGCCTGCGCATTGACGAAGGTCTGTAGCGTGGCACTGGAGGAGGCTGGCGCGGTCGGCACGACGGTGCGCGGATCGCGTACGTTGACACCTTGGCTGGGCAAAGCCGCGGCCATTGTCTGAAGCATTCGGTCGAGGCCGTCGGGGCGCGCCAACGGGCGGCGCATGCCGATTTGCAGAGAGTCAATCGGCGCATTCATGATTCGGTCCCTTCATCACTACCCTTGCAGCCTGTTTGGCGGAGAGGCCCGGCTGAGGCTCGGCTAAGGTTCGGCCCAAGCGGGATCAGTGGAAGGTACGTCCGCAAAACGTGCGCTTCTGTGTGGTAGCGCACTTAACGCTTTGCGGAATCGGGGGTGATGGCCGTTTTTCGCTGTTGACAGTCCGAAACGCTCCGGTCGCGAGGCGGCACGCAGGCAGCGACGCACCGCCGTCCTCATACGTCTAAGGAATGGTCAATTGAACGGATTGTCGACGCTGCCGGGTTTGGCGTCGGGTTCGTCCTTGATCCGCTGAGGCAGGTCAGCCTGCGCCTGCAACGCACTGACAATACTGTCGAGCGCCTGTTTCAACGCGAGCGCAGCCTTCAGGCCGCGTTGGTCCTTCGTCAGCGCCAGCGTGCCGCTCAGCGTGACGCGCGTCGTGCCGTTGCTCACGGTGAGCGCGTCGCCCTGAATGTTGAGGACGTCGTCGTCGTTCGAGAAAGCGTTAAACACCTTTGAGTCCTCCTGGACGCTGATCTTTCAACGACTCGGGAATGCCGGGAAAGCGGATGCCGCTCGTCGCTTCGAGTTCGTGAACGGTGGTGAGGGTGTAGCGGTTAGTCGAGACATTGTCGACCACGACGGCAAACGCCATCTGCTTCGACGGCACGTACACGAGCTTGAACAACTGCGTCGGCACGAAGACGCGCGTCGGTCCGATGGTTTGCAACTGCTCGCCGCTGAACATCGGGCCGGTCACGACGTACGTATCGTCGTCCCGAAGCGCGATGTTGCGCACGGCGGTTTCGATGCGTGCCCAGAGGCGCTGATTGTTCTCGCGATTCTGCGGCACGACGTTCGCCAGCGAAAACGATTGCGCCATCGCCTGCGGATTCCAGCGGTTGCCGGCAGGGCTCATGTGGCCGCGATCGTAGCCGCTGCGTTTGTAGTCGGCGAGCGTTGCGCCTTCGCCGTCGGGCAATCGCGCGTCTTCGAAAAACTTGTTGGTGCGCACCATGTCCTGCGCGGCTTCAATGTGGTCGCGCGTGAGATGTTCCGCGGACCACAGCGGGCCATGCGTGATACCCGAATGCAGGACGGCGAAGTCGGCGTAGCAGAGCATGCGCGTCTTCGGCGCCATCTTCGGATTGACCAGCACAGGCCACTGCGCGTTGGGCGTGAATTCGGTGCAGGAGGGTGCCGCCATCGCGTGAGCCGCGACGACGAATAACAGTGAGGCAAACCACTTCTTCATGAGTTGGACATCGAAGGAAACGGGGGGCAAAAGTATAGCGTCGCCCGCGGGGTTTCAGCGAGTGTTGTCCGAATGCGGTAGGCAAACGCGCCCGCCGCATTGCAGCATGCGTGGAAGAAGAAAAACTGGGCGACGACCTGGCCCGCTTATCTACGACGTATATCGACGCCTAGTTGTCGAAGATGCGATGTTCCGCGTGGACCGGTTGACGGTCGACAGCTTGCAAACGCCAATAGCCGGTCGCCGGCGCCCGCGCATGGACAGCGGTCCACGCAGCCGAGCCCTCGGCGGAACTCACGCGTTGCTTGCGGTCGACGTGCAGGCCGCGCAGCGTACAGAGCGGCGCGTCGGTACTCGGCGCACAAAGCGTCGTGACACCGTCGGTGTCGTGCATTTCGCCCCACGGGGGCAGATCGATCCCTTGATGCGCTTCTCTCGACCACCGGCGCTCATCGGTGTCGAGCCATAACACAGCGTAGTCGTGATTGACGGTGGGATCGGAACCGTTGATGAGAATCGTCAAACGCATGGCAGTTCCGTTACACAGAGTGCGAAGTGATGCACTACCAGTCTAGACGGAGGCCCGCGTTATGCAAGGTCAACGACTATCGACGGCATTGAAAAACACAATTGGGGAACGTCTGCCGCAGCTTCTAGATTTAAAGATGCGGCGCAGCCACGCGCGTCTGCCCGGCAGCTACCCAGACGATCGCTCGTCTACCTCGCGCGCCCCACAATATCGCTTGCTATAAGCTTGCATGGAGGCTCAGATGTCGCAACTCAAGGGTTCGAAGACCGAGGAGAATTTGAAGGCAGCATTCGCCGGCGAATCGCAGGCGAACCGTCGTTACCTGTATTTCGCAGCCAAGGCCGATGTCGAGGGTCAGAATGATGTCGCGGCACTGTTCCGCTCGACCGCCGAAGGCGAAACCGGTCACGCGCACGGCCACCTCGAATATCTGGAAGCGGTAGGCGACCCGGCCACCGGACTGCCGTTTGGTTCGTCGCGGCAAAATCTGCAGGCGGCGATTGCCGGCGAAACCCACGAATACACCGACATGTATCCGGGAATGGCGAAGTCGGCGCGCGAAGAGGGCTTCGACGAAATCGCCAACTGGTTCGAAACGCTGGCAAAGGCCGAACGCAGCCACGCCAATCGTTATACGAAGGCGCTCGAAGCACTCGTCGACTGACACGATACGCAGCGGCGCAAGTGCCGCCTCATTGAAACAGGCCATGGGAGCTTGCGGAAAGGGTCCGCAGGCTCCCGTTCGTGTGCATTCAAGGAGTCTGACTCCATGCCCCACAAAGAAGGCAGCCTCGAGGCGCCCACCCGGCATCCGCTCGATTGGCTTTCGGATGCGTTCTACGATCAGGAGGCGCTTGACCAGGAGCTGGCGCGCGTCTTCGACATCTGCGCGGGGTGCCGCCGCTGCGTCTCGCTGTGCGGCGCGTTCCCCACGCTGTTCGATCTCGTCGACGCCACGGATACCGGCGAAGCGCATGAGGTCGACAAGACCGAGTTCGGCAAGGTGGTCGATCAGTGTTACCTGTGCGACCTCTGCTACATGACCAAGTGCCCCTATGTTCCACCGCATCCGTGGAATGTCGATTTTCCGCACCTGATGCTGCGCGCCAAGGCTGTCGATTACAAAAAGGGCGACGTCAAACTGCGCGACAAGTTTCTCTCGAACACGGATGCGCTCGGGCACTTCGCCGGCATTCCGGTGGTCACGCAGACGGTGAACGCGGTGAATCGCACGGCGGCGGCGCGCGGCATCATGGAGAGCGCGCTCGGCGTCGACAGGAACGCCTGGCTACCCGATTTTGCGCCGCGCAAATTTCGTAGTGCCGCAAAGAAATCGCCGGCCACTACCCAAGTGCGCGATGGAGAGCGCACCCCCGGCAAAGTGGCGATCTACGCCACCTGTTACGTGAATTTCAACGAGCCGGGGATCGGCCACGATCTGCTCGCCGTGCTCGCACACAATGAGATTGCTTACGAACTGGTGAAGAGCGAGGCATGCTGCGGCATGCCGTTGCTCGAGCAGGGCAACCTGCAGGGCGTGGCCGATAAAAAGGCCAAGAACCTGCCGGTGCTCGCGAAATACGCGCGTGAAGGCTACGCGATCATCGGCGCAATTCCGAGTTGCGTGCTGATGTACAAACACGAGTTGCCGCTGATGTTCCCGGACGACGCCGACGTGCGCGCCGTCAGCGAGGCGTTTTGGGATCCGTTCGAGTACTTCGTGTCGCGTCATCGTGACGGACTTCTCAAAACCGACTTCAAGACGGCGCTCGGCAAAGTGTCGTATCACGTGCCGTGTCACGCGCGGGTGCAGAACATCGGTCGTAAAACATCCGAAACCCTGGCGCTGGTGCCGGATACCCAGGTCACCGTAGTCGAACGCTGTTCCGGGCATGCCGGTACGTTCGGCGTCAAAAAGGAGTTCCACCGCACGGCGATGCAGATCGGCACGCCGGTCTTCAAGGCGATGGCGCAGCCGCATCCCGACTACATTTCGTCGGATTGCCAGCTGGCAGGCCATCATATCGAACAGGGGCTCGACGAAAACGGCCTGTCGAAAGGACAGCTTGCGCATCCGCTCACGCTGCTGCGCAAGGCCTACGGCCTCTGATAACCCTCACTGACTGGAAGGACTCCTGATGAGTATCGCCCGCAACTCGCTGTTGTCGCTCGAGAATTATTCGAAATCGCGCATCGCGATGCGCGCCCGGGTGATCGAGCACAAGAAGGATCGCACCGTGCCGCTCGGCAACCATGTCACGTTCCTGTTCGAAGACGAAACGACGATCCGCTATCAGATTCAGGAAATGCTCCACATCGAGAAAATTTTCGACGAGGACGGGATTCAGGGAGAGCTGAACGCGTATTTGCCGCTGGTGCCGGACGGCAGCAATCTGAAGGCGACCATGCAGATCGAGTACGAAAACGAAATCGAACGGCAAGCGGCGCTGGCGCGGCTGATCGGCATCGAGGACCGGGTCTTCATGCAGGTGGAGGGCGAGCCGCCGGTCTATGCGATTGCCGACGAGGATCTGGAACGCGACAACGATCAGAAGACCTCAGCCGTGCACTTCGTACGCTTCGAATTCACGCCGGCGATCAAAGCGCGGCTACGCGACGGGGCGGCGTTGCAGATCGGCTGCGACCATCCGAATTATCCGGTGCCCACGCAAACCATCGAGCCACGAGTGCGGGCCGCGTTAGTGAAGGATCTCAACTGAGCGTGGGTCACCGCGGAGGCGAGTGCCCACTTACCAGTTTACGCGCATAAATTCACGGCCCCGCCTGAGTCAGCGGGGCCATCACATCCATCTCAAGCGAGATCGAGCGTTCCGGTTAGATCGCCCAACGGCGCAAGACCGTTTTGCGCGAACGCGCGGTCCCGTGCGACCACTCCTTCAAGCGGCGCCAGGCCGTGCACCCGGCTAATGAAACGCAGGATCGAGTTGGTGTCGTAGACGGTGTGATCCACGTAGCCCTTTTTCGCCAGCGGCGAAACCACCAGCGCCGGAATGCGCGATCCCGGACCCCAGCGGTCGCCCTTCGGCGGCGACACGGGATCCCACCAGCCGCCGTTTTCGTCGACGGTGACGATCACCACGGTATTCGCCCATTGCGGCCCGCGCTGCAGATGCTCGATTACCGTGGCGATATGGCGATCGCCCGATTCGACGTCCGCGTACCCCGCGTGCATGTTCAGATTGCCCTGCGGCTTGTAGAACGTGACGGCAGGCAGGCGGCCGGCTTCGATATCGGCGATCAGGCGGTTGGTGGAAGCGTCGTCGCCCACGCCGGCATCGCGCAGATGCTGACGGCGCGCGTCGGTGCCCGGCGCGTAGCTGACGAAATAGTTGAACGGCTGATGGTGGTACTGGAAGTCGGGCACATCGCCCGTGTCGTGATGATTGAGCGCGTATTGCCACGCCCCGGCGTACCACGCCCAATCGACGCCCTTGTCCGACAGGCGGTCGCCGATCGTCGCGTAGTTTTGCGGCGGCAGCACGCGCGGATTCGACGGATCGGCAAAGGCCGGATTGCCGCCGGCCGCCGGCGCGACGAAGCTCGGCTGGTACGGCGGCGCCATGGTGTTGACGGCGTAACCGTCGGGCGTGAACAGGCCGTCGTTGACGAACTTGGGCGGGCCGTCGAGCGCCGACGCCGGCGAAGTCGAGGCAAGCTTCAGCCGCGCACCGGTCGGATCGTCCCCTTCGACCACGGACACAAACGCCTTGGCCGCGCTGGTATGCACGTCCGGCACCAGCGGCGCTTGCGCGGAGATCAGGAAGATATGGTTCAGCCATGAGCCGCCGAAGGCCGCCATGAAGAAGTTGTCGCACAGCGTGTACTGCTGGGCGAGATTCCAGATCCGCAGGGTGTCGGCGGAATTGCGGTAGTGCCCCATCACCAGCCCGCCGGAATCGGCCCACGCGACGAACTGGTTGTTGCGCCCGGCGTTGATCTGCATCTGGTTCTGATAGAAGCGATGCCACAGATCGCGCGTGATCACGCCGTTCGGCAAAGGCGCGCCCTGCGCATCGGGAATCCGGAATGGCCGGTTGTGCAGATCGACAATCGCGTTCTCGCCGATCATATAGCGCTTGCCGTCCACTTCCTGCGCCTGCGGGACGAGTCCGCCCCAGATCTTCGGCAACTGCGGCAGCGGCGTTTTGCCGTCGCGGTCGAGCTGCACATAACGTTCTGCCGGTACCGCATCGAGCGGATGCTGCACGCCTGGGAAATTGCCATACAGATTCGCAAAGCTGCGGTTCTCGGCGTAAATCACCACGATATGGCGCACCTGGTCGTGCAGCGCGGCGTCGAGCCGGAGGTCGGCGGCGCTCTTCGGCGTGGCCGCCGCCTGCTCTTCCGTATTGCAGCCGGCGAGCGCGAGTCCGAAACCAACCGCCGCGATGCCGGTGAGGACCCGGCGGCGTTCAGGATTGTCGGGGCTGTCGTCGTTGCCGAGCTCCGGGTTCGCGTGCGGTACGGGCAAATCGTCCTTCTGATTCATTGGCTAGATCCTCAGGTCGGGGCTGCTTGTGCGGGCCCGGTGATCCGGGTCGCATGGCAGCGAGTACTTTGCGTTTTGTTTTCGTGACGTTGTTGCGGAAGCAGTGAAACGTGTTCGTCGACGATCTGCTAATGATGGCGCTGCACATGTTCTTTTTGTGTGTCAGGCGCGTTTCGCACGTGCGGATAGCGGTTCTTTGTGGTCGCGATTGTCGATGACCGCGGCGGATACGGTCAAGGCATGACCGGCGGCGCGTTCCCTGAAGCCGTCACGGCGCGCCCTGCCAGGCGCGAGGCTAAATTTCCGCACGACGCTTCGCGCTATCATGCTGACCTATAGACGATCAGTACGAACCACAGCCGCATATGGCAAAAGAAACCATGACAGGAGCGGGACGCAAACCGGCCAGGCCGCGCGGCGAGACGCCGACGGCTCAGGACGAGGCCGCGGTTCCCGTCGACCTCAACGAAACCGCCGACGAAGAGAGCGCCGGCGGTTCGACCTACCTTGTGCCTGGCCTTGAGCGGGGCTTGCGCATCCTCGCGGAATTCACCGCCCGTGAGCCGGTGCTCGGTGCGCCGGAGTTATCGAAGCGCATCGGGATTCCTCGCACGACCACCTTCCGCCTGCTGCAGACGCTGGAAGCGCTCGGTTTTCTGGAGCGCGTAAACGGCGACCGTCATTTCCGGCTGGGCGTCGCGGTGTTGCGGCTGGGCTTCGAGTATCTGAGCTCGCTCGAATTGACCGACGTCGGCACACCGCTTCTCGAACGTCTGCGGGACGCGACCGGACTCAGCACGCACCTGCTGATTCGCGATCAGCGCGACGTCGTGTTCGTTGCGAAGGCGCAGGCACATGATCCGATGTTCAGTTCGGTCAAGGTGCACGTCGGCACGCGTTTGCCGGCGCATGCCACCGTGCATGGTCAGGTGTTGATGGGCGATCTGAGTTACGAGGAATTGCGCCAGCTTTATCCTGAGCCGCAACTCGAACGCTTTACGGACCGCACGCCTGCCACGGTCGAAGAACTGAACGAGCGCGTGCGCGAAAGCGCGGCGCTGGGTTACGCGGTGAGCGAGGCGTCGTTCGAGCGGGGCATTTCTGTGGTCACGGCGCCGGTGCGCGACCAGACCGGTCGCATCGTTGCGGCGTTGACGGTGACCGTGCCGCGTTCGGATATCGGCGATGCGGGCGAACGCGAGCCGCTGATTGCGTCGGTGTGCAATGCAGCGGTCGATCTGTCGACGCGCCTCAACTACCGTCCACAGCCGGACGATCCGACTGTCGCAGCGGCACGCCGCAGTTCTGTGACGGCCAACTAAACATATAGGACACCGCGCCGCGACGTGCTGCGCCGTCGCCGGGCTGGGGCGCATTGCATTGCATCGCGACGTCGCCCCCGCCCAAGCCCAAGCCAAACCCGCCGCGCAAAACCCTCAAACACAAAAGGCCGGTCAGCAACACGAAGTTGCTGACCGGCCCCTTCGCCGCCGGCCGCCGGCCGCCGGCCACCCGACAGCCGACAGCCGACAGCCGACCGCAGACCCGCTTAAAACGAGTGATGAACGCCGGTCAGAAAGATGGTCTGATTGCGGCTGTTCGAGACACCTGCCGTGAAGAACGCAGCGTCCGTATTCGAACCCGCCCGCTCGTATAGCGCATTCACATACACCTGCGTCGATTTCGACAGCGCGTAGATATCGCCGATCTCAAACTGCGTCCAGCGATGACCGTCGAAGCTCGTCGTTGCCGCGCCGCCCGCCACGCTGTTAAACGGTGTGAACTGATAGTTCGCGCCGGCATCGTAGCTCTGATACGTACTCGAGTACCCCGGATTGTCCAGCTTCACGCGCGTGTACAGGCCATGCACCAGCAGGTTGCCGAACTGATACGACAAGCCGGCGCCCATGTTCTCCATCTTGTCCGCCGTGTAGTTGGCGGCCGTCATTCCCTGGAAGTTCGTGATGCCCGTCGTGACGATCGACGGCGTCTGGTTATGCTCGTTCGAGTACACGGCGCCAGCCTTGAACGGACCGTTCGCGTAGCTCGCCGCGAAACTCAAGGTGCGGCCGGTGGCGAAGTCGGTCGTGTTGCCGAGACCCATCATTGCGCCGACTGAGAAGCCGCTAAAGCTCGTCGAGCGGAACTTCACCGAGTTGTTGAACGGCACGATGCTCGTGTCGGCGAGTTCGTCGATATTGCCGGGGTGGAACGCAAACCAACTGGCGGCGAGATAGCCCGTGCTAAGCGGGCCGAGTACGTCGAAATTGAACGGCGTCTGGTGACCCAGCGTGAGCGTGCCGATCTGATCCGAACTCAAACCCACATACGCCTGGCGGTTCCACAGTGTGCCGGGCGAAGACATCGCACCTGTTGTCGTCGCGAAGCCGTTTTCCAACTGGAAGATCGCGTGCAGGCCACCACCCAGATCTTCGACCCCCTTCAGGCCCCAACGGTCAGGCTGCATGTTGCCCTGTTCTGCCATCCACTTCGTTCCGCCAGCCACGTTGCTGACGTACGCGACTCCGGCATCCAGGCTGCCGTAAAGCGTGACACTGCTTTGTGCCCACGCCCCTGTCGCGGCGCACATCGCGGTAAGCCCGACTGCAATGATTCTTTTCACCGTTGGTTCTCCTGATCATATGACGAATGGCTAGATCCCATTCCGCCGTCCGTATTGCGTTGAGTGAATGAGCGGTAGTCGTGGTTTATGCGCCAAAACTTCGCTTCTTATTTGTTCCACCTATGGGCGTGTGTATCGCCTATGGAAAGTATAGGGTTTTCAGAAGTGGTCAAAATAAATTTTCGAGCCCCGAGGAAACCCGAATGCCAGGTGGACGGTTGCCGAGGATGTCGAGAGAAAAGCCTTACGGAATAGACACGTACGGTTGGGGCGCTGCCTGGCCGGAACCGGCAGTCATGTCTTTCCTACGCCACATCAGTGTTTTCCCCTAACGCCACAGATTTTTATTTTTTCTTGCTGGGACGACTCCTATAATTGTCCATACACGAACTGACGTTCCTCCAATGGAACGTATAGGCTTCAGGAGAAGGTAGCACATGAGTGAACAATGGCGTTGCGCCGGACATGCCGGCGAACTGTCCGAAGACGCGCCGCTCGAGTTCAAGCTCGACGGCACGGAGATCGGCATCTACAAGGTGGGCGATGCGCTGTACGCGCTGGAAAACGTCTGCCCCCATGCGTACGCGTTGCTGACGCAGGGCTTTGTCGACGGCGATACCGTCGAATGCCCGTTGCACGAAGCCGTGTTCCATATCCCGACAGGCAAGTGCCTGAAAGAGCCGGGCGGTCGCGACCTGAAGGTGTACGCGGTTCGTCTCGCCGGTGAAGAAATCCAGATCAAGGTGGAATGACATGCGAGAGCAAGCCGTGAAATTCAATCCCTCCCTGAAGCCGTGGCTCGCGCCGCAGCCGAACAACGTGGCCGGCAAGGGCGTCATCGAAAAGCCGGGCGAGGCGCAAAACCTCGTGTGGCAAAACCGCAAGGCCGAGCCGACGCAGTACGAGAACGACTTTGGCGATGCGCTCGAAAAGGTGTTCGACGCAGGCGCAGTGGAACTGGAAGAAGTCGTTGCCGGGCTGAACCGCGTGGGCTTCCGGACGCCGGAAGGCGCGACGTGGACGGCCGAACGACTCGCCGCCGAATTCCGCCTGCTCGCCGAATAAGCGCGCTACCCAGATAACTACGCGAACCCGTCGCCCCGTTCCCGCATTCGGAGTCTCTTCATGACGTCCCCCACATCCCACACCACGACGGACCACGGCGCTGCCGATCCGCTTCAGGCTTACCTCGACCTCGGTCTGCGCAACTACTGGTATCCGGTCGCCCCGAGCTGGCAGGTCGGCAATGCACCGATCGGCCTGACGCGTCTCGGCGATCAGATCGTGCTGTGGCGCGATCAGGAAGGCCAGGTCCGCGCACTCGAAGACCGTTGCCCGCATCGCGGCGCGCGTCTGTCGCTCGGCTGGAATCTCGGTGGCAGCGTTGCGTGCTGGTACCACGGCATTGAAATCGACGGCGGCGGCACGGTCACCAAGGTGCCGGCCGTTTCGAACTGCCCGCTGGAAGGCCAGAAGTGCGTGAAGTCGTATCCGGTTGAAGAGCGCGCCGGTGCGATCTTCCTGTGGTTCGGCGACGACGCGCACAAGGAGCCCACGCCGCTCGTACTGCCGGAAGAACTGGTGGGCGAGGAGTACGCGAGCTTCCTCTGCATGTCGAACTGGAAGTGCAATTACCAGTACGCGATCGACAACGTGATGGACCCAATGCACGGCGCGTATCTGCATGCCACCTCGCACTCGATGGCCGAAGGCGACAAGCAGGCCGACATGCGCGTGCGCAAGACCGACACCGGTTTGATGTTCGAGAAGGTCGGCCAGCGCGACGTCAACTTCGACTGGGTCGAACTCGGCGAAACCGGCTGCCTGTGGATGCGTCTTGCGATTCCGTACAAGAAGAAGTTCGGCCCGGGCGGCAACTTCGGGATCATCGGCTTCGCCGTTCCTGTCGACGAAAACAATTGCCAGGTTTACTTCTGGCGTACCCGCAAGGTTTCCGGCTGGCAGCGCGACGCATGGCGCTTCCTGTATCGCAACCGCCTCGAAGGTCTGCATTGGGACGTGCTGGAACAGGACCGCTATGTCCTCGAAAGCATGGCGCCGAACGCGCGTCAGCACGAATTCCTCTATCAGCACGATGTCGGCATGACGCGCGTGCGTCGCATGTTGCGCCAGCGTGCGCAGCAGGACTTCGACGCACTGGCCGCGCATCGTGAGCAAGCGGCGACCACTGCAGCGGGCGCAGCCGCAGGACATAGCCATGCATAACGCCAACGCGGCGCTCGCGGCGCTGAACGGACGGCGCGTGATCGTCACGGGCGGCGCGCGCGGTCTCGGTGCGGCGTTTGTGCGGTCGCTGGCGCAAGCCGGCGCGCAAGTCGCGTTCGGCGATGTGTTGCACGAGGAAGGCCGTGCACTCGCCGAGACCCTGAAGGGCGAAGGTCATGCGGTGCATTTCCTGCCGCTGGATCTCGCCGAGCCGTCGAACGTTCAGCGCTTCGTGGCCGAAGCGGTTGCACAACTCGGTGGTCTCGACGCGCTCATCAACAACGCGGCGATCACCAACTCGGGCGGCAAGTTCGCCGGCGAGCTGGCGGTGGATACATGGGACGCCGTGATGAACGTCAACGTGCGCGGTACCTGGCTGATGAGCACGGCAGCGCTGCCGCATCTGCGTGACTCGGGCCGCGGCGCCATCGTCAACATCGCTTCGGATACGGCGATGTGGGGCGCGCCGAAGCTGCTGGCGTATGTCGCCAGCAAGGGCGCCGTGATTGCGATGACACGCTCGCTGGCGCGCGAATTCGGTGTGCATGGCGTCACGGTCAACGCGATTGCGCCGGGCCTCACCGAAGTCGAAGCCACCGCCTACGTGCCGGCCGAGCGCCACGAGTACTACCTGAAAGGCCGCGCGCTGAACCGCGGCCAGGTCCCCGACGATGTGACGGGACCGGTCCTGTTCCTGTTGTCCGATGCCGCACGTTTCGTGACCGGCCAGTTGCTGCCGGTCAACGGCGGCTTTGTGATGAATTGATCTTGTCTTGACCGAAAGGAGAAAGAGATGGCGGACACCGATATCGAACGTAAGTCGTGGGATCAACCCACGGAAGCCAGCTTTGCGCAGTGGATGGACACGCGTGTCGCGCGCCTTGAAACGCGTCGTTACGACTGGGACGCGCTGAAGTTCCAGGCCGACTACGATCCGAAGTATCGCCGTGCGCAGATGCGCTATGTCGGCACGGGCGGCACAGGCGTCGCCAAGGACGTCAACACGGTGCCGGCAGGCGGCTTCACGTTTTCGACGATGGTGATTCCGGCCGGCAACATTGGCCCGAGCCATATTCATATGGATGTCGAAGAAATTTTCTTCGTACTGCGCGGCAAGATGAAAGTGATCTGCGAGCGCGATGGTGAGACGTGGGAATCGGTGCTAGGCGAGCGCGATCTGATCTCGGTGCCGCCGGGCGTGTATCGCACGGAAGTGAATATCGGCGAAGAAGATGCGCTGATGTGCGTGATGCTCGGTTCGCCGAAGCCGATCACGCCGACGTATCCGCCGGATTCGCCGCTTGCCAAGCTGAAGCGCTAAGCGCCAGCCGCTAGAGATAGTCCACACGGCAACCGTGCAACGCAAGGTTGCCGTACCGAAGCCACTTCACCTTGCTCTCGCAGATAGAAACCATGTCCGCTGTCCCATCCGTCACTGCCGATCTCGCCGCTCCGCTCGAAGCGCGTCTTGCGCGCTTTCTCGCGCAGCAGACCGTCACCGCGGCGGGGCAGCGCGTGGGATATCGCGAAGCAGGCGCGGCGTTGGCGAACAACGGCGCGTTGCCGCTTGTGCTGTTGCATGGCATCGGCTCGGGTGCGGCGTCGTGGGTGCAGCAGTTTGAAGCGCTGGACGGCACGCGGCGAGTGCTTGCATGGGATGCACCGGGGTATGGCGCGTCCACGCCGGTTACCTCTGCTTCGCCTGAAGCGACGGACTATGCGGAAGTACTGCGCGACTGGCTCGATGCGCTGGGTATCGAGCGTTGCGTGCTGGTCGGCCATTCGCTGGGCGCGATCATCGCGGGCGCATTTGCTGCGGCGAATCCGCAACGTGTCGCCGGCCTGTTGCTGATCTCGCCCGCCGGCGGCTATGGCGCGGCCGCAGCCGACGTGCGCGAAACGAAGCGCGACCAGCGTCTCGCCATGCTCGCCGAGCTCGGCCCCGCAGGCCTCGCCGAAAAACGCAGCGCGAACATGCTGTCGCAACATGCGGACGACACGGCCCGCGCCTGGGTGCGCTGGAACATGGCGCGCATCGTGCCGCGCGGTTACGCGCAAGCCACACACCTGCTCGCCAACGCCGATCTCGCCACCGACCTTGCCCGTTTCCATGGCCGCATCAACGTGGTGGTGGGCGCCGACGACACCATCACGCCGCCATCCGCCTGCGAACGGCTGGCCCTGTCTGCGTGCACGCCTTTGCAGATCGTGCCGCGTGCGGGCCATGCCGGTTATATCGAAGCCGCTGACGCGTACACCGCGATCATCGACACGTTCTGCCGCGCCAGCGCGGCACCACGGAGCCACTGAATGACGCCCGACACGATGAGCGCCGAGCGCGAAACAGGCAATACCCGGGACGACACCGGAGACGACACCGGCTACAAGGTGCCGGGTCTCGAACGCGGTCTGAAGATTCTCACCGAGTTCTCGCCTCGCGAGCCGGTACTAGGAGCACCGGAATTGTCCCGGCGCCTGAAGATCCCTCGCACCACAGTATTCCGTCTGCTGCAGACGCTCGAATCGCTCGGCTTTCTGGAGCGTGCCGACAAGGACCGCAACTATCGCCTCGGCGTCGCAGTGCTGCGCCTCGGCTTCGAATATCTGAGCTCGCTCGAACTGACCGACCTCGGCCTGCCGATCATCGAGGCCTTGCGCAACGAGACGGGCCTGACGAGCCACATCCTGATTCGCGACGGACGCGACGTCGTGTTCGTCGCCAAGGCGCAAAGCCATACGCCGATCTTCAGTTCGGTGAAGGTCAACGTTGGCACACGTCTGCCCGCTCACGCCACGACGCATGGCCAGGTGCTGATGGGCGACCTGACGCTCGACGACTTGCGCAGGCTGTATCCCGAGCCGAAGCTGCATCGCTTTACGAAGCTCACGCCGGAGACGATCGATGAGCTATACGAACGGATTCGCGACGACGCGCAGCGCGGCTTCGCGATCAGCGAGTCGTCGTTCGAGCGCGGCATTTCGGTGGTGACCGCGCCGGTGCGCAACGACACAGGCCGCATCGTCGCGGTGATTACGACGACGATTCCCCGTCCTGAGATCGACGCGGCGCTGCTCGACAGCGGCCTGATCGACAAGGTCCGCCATGCGGCCGACGAACTCTCGCAGCGCCTGAACTACCGTCCCAAGCACGGGCCGGGTGCGGGCAGCAAATACATGAAGGCATTGGGGATCTGATGATTCAAATCGATTTGACCGGACAGGTGGCGGTGGTGACGGGCGGCTCGTCCGGCATCGGCCTCGCTACTGCCGAACTGTTTTTGCGCGCGGGCGCCTCGGTGGCGATCTGCGGTCGCGATGCCGACCGGCTCGCGCGGGCGGAAACCTCGTTGCGGGCGCAATTCCCGGCGGCGCAATTGCTCGCGGTGCGTTGCGACGTGCTCGCCGCCGATGAAATGAGCGCCTTCGCGCAGGCCGTGCAGGATCGTTTCGGCCGCACCGACATGCTGGTGAACAACGCCGGCCAGGGCCGCGTGTCGACCTTCGCCGACACCACCGACGACGCCTGGCGCGAAGAACTCGACCTGAAGTATTTCAGCGTGATTCGCCCAACCCGTGCGTTTCTGCCGATGCTGCGCGACGCGGCCGGCGCGGGCAACGCGTCGATCGTCTGCGTGAATTCGCTGCTGGCGCTGCAGCCTGAGCCGCATATGGTGGCGACCTCTTCGGCGCGCGCCGGCTTGCTGAGTCTGATCAAGTCGCTCGCGGTCGAACTTGCGCCGCAGCGCATCCGCGTGAACTCGATCCTGATCGGCATCGTCGAGTCGGGCCAATGGCGCCGCCGCTTCGAGACGCAAGCGCAGCCCGGCCAAAGCTGGGAAGACTGGACCGGTGAGCTCGCACGCAAGAAAAACATTCCGCTTGGCCGCTTCGGCCGTCCCGAAGAGGCCGCGCAGGCACTCTTTTATCTGGCTACGAACCTGTCGTCCTATACGACGGGCAGTCATATCGATGTCTCTGGAGGCAATGCACGACATGTCTAATAAAACCACCGTCGGCGAGCTGATTGCCGCCTTTCTCGAGCAATGCGGCGTTCGTACTACGTTCGGCGTGATTTCGATTCACAACATGCCGATCCTCGATGCGATCAACAATCGCGGCAACATCCGCTATGTCGGCGCGCGCGGCGAAGCCGGCGCGGTCAACATGGCCGATGGCCTCGCGCGCGTGTCGGGCGGCCTCGGCGTGGCGTTCACCAGCACGGGTACGGCAGCCGGTAATGCGGCCGGCGCGATGGTTGAAGCGCTGACGGCGGGCACTTCGCTGCTGCACATCACCGGCCAGATCGAAACCGAGTACCTCGATCAGGACCTCGCGTATATCCACGAAGCGCCGGACCAGTTGTCGATGCTGTCGTCGATCTCGAAGGCCGCGTATCGCGTGCGTACCGCTGAAACCGCGCTGCCGACGATCCGCGAAGCCGTGCGCGTCGCGCAAACGGCGCCGAGCGGTCCGGTGAGCGTCGAGATTCCGATTGACATTCAGGCAGCAGAAATCGAATGGCCCGCCGACATGGCCGCGCCGCACGTGACCACCCTGACGCACGACAGCAAGCGCGTCGAGCAGCTCGCCGAAGCCTTGGTAAAGGCCAGGCGCCCGCTGCTGTGGCTGGGCGGCGGCACGCGCCATGCGCGCGCAGCGGTGGAGCGTCTGGTGGCGCTCGGCTTCGGTGTCGTGACGAGCGTGCAGGGCCGCGGCATTCTGCCGGAAGATCATCCGGCGACGCTCGGCGCGTTCAACGTGCATGCCTCGGTGGAAAGTTTCTACAAGACCTGCGACGCGGTCCTCGTGGTCGGTTCGCGTCTGCGCGGCAACGAAACGCTGAAGTACAAGCTCGCCTTGCCGCAACCGCTGTATCGCATCGACGCCGACGCACTGGCCGACAACCGCGGCTATCGCAACGAACTGTTCGTGCATGGCGACGCCGTCTCCGTGCTGGAAGAACTGGCGACGCTGCTCGAAGGCCGTTTGAAGGTCGATCCGACGTTCGCCGCCGATCTGGCCGCCGCGCGCGAAATCGCCGTGGCCGATGTGGGCAAGGGTCTCGGCCCGTACAAGCGCCTCGTCGACGCGCTGCAGCGCTCGGTCGGCACGGACTACAACTGGGTGCGCGACGTCACGATCTCGAACAGCACGTGGGGCAACCGTCTGCTGAAGATCTTCTCGCCGCGCGCTGGCGTGCACGCGCTGGGCGGCGGCATTGGCCAGGGCATGCAGATGGCGATCGGCGCGGCGCTGGCTGAAAACGCTGCGAAGACCGTGTGCCTGGTGGGCGACGGTGGCCTGATGGTCAACGTCGGCGAACTCGCGACGGCCGTGCAGGAAAACGCCAACGTGATGATCGTGCTGATGAACGACCAATGCTACGGCGTGATCCGCAACATTCAGGACGCGCACTACGGCGGCCGTCGTTGCTTCGTCGATCTGCATCAACCGGATTTCGCGCAGTTCTGCGAGAGCCTGAAGCTTACGCACTACCGCATCAAGTCGCTCGACGACGCGGACGAGATCATTCGCGAAGGCCTGGCGAAGACCGGTCCGGTGCTGGTGGAAGTGGACATGCTGTCGGTCGGCTCGTTTGCCACCGCGTTTGCCGGGCCGCCGGTCAAGAAGCAGGAGCCCGAACATGCTTGATGGTCGCCAGTTGGGACATCCGGGGCATCACGCGCCTGTCGATGTCGCGATGATCGGCTTTGGGGCGATCGGCCAGGCGGTGTATCGCTCGGTCGTCGCCGACCCCCAGGTGCGCGTCTCGCATGTGATCGTGCCCGAGCGCCATGCCGCTTCGGTGCGTGAAGTGGTGGGTGCATCCGTGGATGTGGTGTCGTCGGTGGCGGCGTTGAACAGCCGTCCGCAATTCGCGCTGGAATGCGCGGGCCACAGTGCGCTGGTCGATCATGTCGTCCCGTTGCTAAGAGCCGGTACGGACTGCGCGGTGGCTTCAATCGGTGCGCTGTCCGACGTGATGCTACTCGATGCGCTCTCCGTTGCAGCCGATGAAGGCGATGCGACGCTGACCTTGCTGTCCGGTGCGATTGGCGGCGTAGATGCGCTGGCCGCGGCGAAACTGGGTGGTCTCGACGAAGTGCTGTACACGGGCCGCAAGCCGCCCACAGGCTGGCTCGGCACGCCCGCCGAAGAGGTCTGCGATCTGCAGACGCTGACGGAAGAGCGGATCATCTTCGAAGGCAGTGCACGCGAAGCGGCACGGCTTTATCCGAAGAATGCCAACGTGGCGGCGACGATAGCGCTCGCGGGTCTCGGTCTTGATCAGACGATTGTGCGGCTGATTGCAGACCCGGCGGTCACGCGCAATGTGCACCGGATTCTGGCGCGCGGCGCGTTCGGCGAGATGTCGCTGGAGATGAGCGGCAAGCCGTTGCCCGACAACCCCAAGACTTCGGCGCTGACCGCATTCAGCGCGATCCGTGCCCTGCGCAACCGCGCGGCGCGCTGTGTGATTTGACCTGATTGAATTGATGTAACTGAGCGGATGACCGACATGACTCACTTCGATACCAGCCTCGTGCCCACCGGCGATATTTTTGTCGGCGGAGAATGGCGGCAAGGGCGTGGCAACCCGTTTAAAAGCCTGTATCCGGCGGATCAGTCGGTCAATATGGAAATCTCTACAGCCAACGCTGACGACGCGCGCGACGCGGTCGAAGCGGCGGACGCGGCGTGGCGCAAACCGGATTGGGCCGGCCTGAAGCCGCATCAGCGTGCGCTGATTCTGTATCGCATCGCCGATCTGATCATGGCCAGGCACGAAGCGCTTGCCAACCTGCAGCGGCGCGACAACGGCAAGCCGATTGGCGAAACGCGCGTGCTGGTGGCGAGCGCGGCGAACACGTTCCGCTATTTCGCCGCGTGCCTCGAAACGCTCGACGACGAACTCACGTCCTCGCGCGGCGACTACATGACGATGAGCGTGCACGAGCCGATTGGTGTGATCGCGGCCATTACGCCGTGGAATTCGCCGATCGCCTCGGATGCGCAAAAGCTCGCCCCGGCGTTGGCGGGCGGTAACGCGGTGGTGTTGAAGCCTGCTGAAGTGACGCCGCTGGTGTCGCTCGCTTTGGCGCGCATCTGCGAAGAAGCCGGCGTGCCGAAGGGCGTGCTGAGCGTGTTGCCCGGCAAGGGCTCGGTGATCGGCGACGTGCTGGTGCGCCATCCGCTCGTGAAGAAAGTGTCGTTCACCGGCGGCACCGAAGTGGGCCGCGGCATCGCGCGAATTGCAGCGGACAAGCTGATGCCGGTGTCGCTGGAACTGGGCGGCAAGTCGCCGACCATCGTGTTCGACGACGCGGACATCGATCACGCCGTCAACGGCGTGCTGTACGGCATTTTCAGCTCGTCGGGCGAAGCGTGCATCGCAGGCTCGCGCCTCTTCGTGCACCGGCCGATCTACGACGCGTTCATGAAACGTTTGACGGAAGGCGCACGCAAGCTGCGCGTCGGCGATCCTTCGCGCGCCGAAACGCAAATGGGTCCGCTGATTACGCCGGCGCATCGCGAATCGGTGGAACGGTATGTGGCTTTAGGTCTGGAAGAAGGTGGACGCTTGCTGTGCGGCGGCGAACGTCCCGTAGGCGATGGACGCGAAGCCGGCAACTTCTATCAGCCGACCATTCTTGAAGGCCTGTCGAACAGCGCACGCATCTGCCAGGAAGAGATCTTCGGACCGGTGCTGGTGGCGATGCCGTTCGACGACGAAGCCTCGCTCCTCACGGAAGCCAACGACAGCGTGTTCGGCCTCGCCGCGGGCATCTGGACGCGCGACTACAAGCGTGCGTGGCGCGTCGCGCGTGCGCTCGAAGCGGGCACGGTGTGGATCAACACCTACAAGCTGTTCTCGATCTCGACGCCGTTCAGCGGCTGGAAGGAGAGCGGGATGGGCCGCGAGAAGGGGCGCCTCGGCATCCGCGAATACATGCAGCAGAAGAGCCTCTACTGGGGCTTGAACGACGCGCCTCTGGCGTGGGCGAACTAGGAAACACGGGGCACGACATGACGATTCTCGGTATTGAACAGATTACCTACGGTGTAACGGACCTCGAAACCTGCCGGCGCTTTTTTGCCGACTGGGGTTTGAAAGAGACTGCGCACGACGAAACGCGCGCCCGCTTCGAATCGCTGAACGGTTGCACGATTCTCGCCGTCGACGCAAACGACCCGTCGCTGCCGCCTGCCTTCGAAGAAGGTCCGACGCTGCGCGAAGTGACCTGGGGCGTGGCGACGCGCGCCGAACTCGACGCGCTGCGCGGCCGCTTCGCCGGGCAGCCGGGTCACTTCGAACAGGACGATGCGGTGGGGTGTATCGACCCGAACGGCATGGCGATCCGTGTGGAAGTGACACGCAAGCGCGAGCTCGACACGCACGGTTCGCCGTCGAACGTGTGGGGCCAGACGTTGCGCGTGAATCAACCGTCGCCGATTTACGAACGCGCGGAGCCGGTGGAAGTGGGGCACGTGGTGTTCTTCACGAACAACCTCGCGGAAACGGAGAAGTTCTATCAGGACCTGCTTGGGTTCGAGATGTCCGATCGTTATCCGGGCCGTGGCGCGTTCCTGCGCTGCGCGCCGCATGGCGGTCACCACGATCTGTTCTTGCTGGCGCTACCCAATGGCAAGCGCGGCCTGAATCACGTCGCCTTCACGGTGCGCGACATCCACGAAGTGTTCGGCGGCGGCATGCATATCAGCCGCTGCGGTTGGGACACGCAACTCGGGCCGGGCCGCCATCCCGTGTCGTCCGCTTACTTCTGGTACTTCCAGAACCCGGCCGGCGCATTGATCGAGTATTACGCGGACGAGGACCAGCTCACGCCGGAATGGCAACCGCGCGATTTCGAACCGGGTCCGACCGTGTTCGCCGAATGGGCCATCGACGGCGGCATTGACGGCAACACGCGCCGGCAGAAAAACGCCAAGGCGCCGGAAGGCAAGTTCATGACGGAGCGCAAACATGACTGACGCTGCCACTCAGCACGCGCAAGCGGCCCACGCCGGACTGGATGCACCGCGCACGATCGTCGTGATCGGCGGTGGCCAGGCAGCGGGCTGGGTCGTGAAGACGTTGCGCAAGGAAGGTTTCGACGGCCGCCTCGTGATGATCGCCGATGAGATCCATTTGCCGTACGAACGCCCGCCTCTGTCGAAGGCGGTGCTGGCGGGCGAAGCGGACATCGACACCGTGCGTCTCGTCAAACCGGACGACTTCGCCGCGCTGAACATCGAAGCGTGGCAGCCGGACACGGCCACCGCGATCGATCGCGAACAGCGCATCGTACGCACGCAGTCCGGTCGCGAAGTGCAGTACGACCGCCTCGTGATCGCTACGGGCGGCGCGGCGCGGCGCCTGCCGGACGCGCTGGTGAAGACCTCGAATATCGCCTATCTGCGCACGCTCGACGAAGCCGTCGCGCTCGGCGAACGGCTGCGCGCGAGCCAGCGTGTGCTGGTGATAGGCGGCGGCTGGATCGGGCTCGAAGTCGCGGCTACTGCCCGCAAGCTGGGCGTCGCGGCCACCGTGGTTGAAGGCGCGCCGCGTCTGTGCGCGCGCTCGGTGCCGCCGGCGATTTCGGATTTCCTGGTCGAACTGCATCGTGCCAACGGCGTCGACGTGCGCCTGAATTCCGGCCTTGTTTCGCTGGACGATCACCCGCACGATGCGAAGCGCGTGCGCGCCACGCTCGCGGACGGCACGACGCTCGACGCCGACTTCGCGGTCGCCGGCATCGGCCTCACGCCGCATACGGCGCTCGCGGAAACAGCAGGCCTCGCCGTTGCCGACGGCATTGTGGTGGACCATTTCGGCGCGACTTCGGACCCGCGCATCTTCGCGTGCGGCGATGTGGCGAATCATCCGAGCGCGTGGTTGAAGCGCCGTGTGCGGCTCGAGTCGTGGGCGAACGCGCAGAACCAGGCCATCTCCGCGGCGAAGGCGTTGCTCGGCGTGTTCGAAGCGTATGCGGACATTCCGTGGTTCTGGTCCGATCAGTACGACGTGAACCTGCAGATCCTCGGCGACATCCCCAACGATGCGCAACTCGCGGTACGCGGCGATCTGCCCGGCAAACGCGCGACGCTCTTCTACGTGGAAGACAGCGCGATCCGCGGGGCCATTGCGATCAACATGCCGCGCGATCTGAAACTCGCGCGCAAATGGATGAGCCAGGGCCGCACGATCGACCTTGCAACTCTGACCGACGCCAGCACGGCGCTCGCGTAACTCTTTTCGGACGGCGATAACGGCATGAGAACCATCGACAACACCATGGGGGACCGCAGCGGCGCCGGTGTCTCAGGCCCCGTGACCCGGGGCTCGATCATTGCGCGTCTGGAGCGCTTGCCGGCCAACGCCATGCAGATTCGTGCGCGTATCCTGATCGGGCTGGCGACGTTCTTCGACGGCTTCGATGTGATCGCCATCGCCGCCACGCTGCCGATCCTGATCCAGAAGTGGGGCCTCACGCCGTGGGAAATCGGCTTTCTGATTGCGTCGGGATCGATCGGCCAACTGGTGGGCGCATTCGTGTTCCCCTGGTATGCGGAACGCAAAGGCCGGGTGCGGGCGATTGCGGTGAGCTCGGGGATTATCGGCGTGACGAGTATTGCTTGCGGGTTTGCGCCGTCGTTTACCGCGTTCGTCGTGCTGCGGATTGTTCAGGGCCTGGGCCTCGGCGGCGAGCTACCGGTGGCTGCGACCTACATCAACGAAATCAGCCGCGCACATGGTCGAGGACGATTCGTGCTCCTGTATGAAATCGTCTTTCCGGTGGGACTGCTCGCGTCGAACGCGCTGGGTGCGTGGATCGTGCCGCGCTTCGGCTGGCAGGCGATGTATTTCATCGGCGGCATGCCGTTGATCCTGTTCTTCGTGTTGCGCAAGCTGGTGCCGGAATCGCCGCGCTGGTTGGCCGAGCGTGAGCGGATGGCCGATGCGGATGCGGCCGTGCTGGCGTTCGAACGCGCAGCGAAGGGCCCGCTGCCGCCGGTCGAGCATGCTGCGGAATTCGATGCGATGGCGAACCGCCATCCGCGCCGCCGGATCGGCGATCTGTTTGGGCCCGCTTATCTGAAGCGCACGCTGGCGGTGGCGATGCTGTGGGTGACGTGCGGATTTATCCAGTACGGTCTGTCCACCTGGCTGCCGACTATCTATCGCACGGTCTATCATGCGCCGCTGCAACTGGCGTTGAATCTGGCGGTGGCGGCATCGGTGCTTGGCGTGATCGGCTCGTTGACCTGCGCGCTGCTGGTCGACAAGGTGGGGCGTAAGCCGATCATCAATTTGTCGTTCGTGCTGTGCGCGGTGTCGTTGGCGCTGGCCGGCGTGTTCCACAACTCGTCGGTGTATGTGGTCGCGACATGCTGCGCGTTCGCGCTGGGCTTCCTTGCCTGCGGGTTTATCACGGCGTATGTGTACACGCCGGAGTTGTATCCGACCAGCATTCGCGCGTTCGGCTGCGGCGTGGGCGGCGCGTGGCTGAAGGTGGCGGCCATCTTCGCGCCGGCGATCGTGTCGAAGACCATGGTGGGCGGCCATCTCGACATCGCGTTTTATATCCTCGCGGCGGTGCCGTTCCTCGCGGCCTTGACCGTGCATTTCCTTGGCATCGAGACGAAGGGCAAGGTGCTGGAGCAGTTGGAGGCTTAAACTCTACAGCGCCTTTCGGTACACCACAAAACCCGAACGGTCCGCGATGCGGTCATAGAGTTTCATCGCGGTCTGATTCGTCTCATGGGTTTGCCAATACACGCGGCTCGAACCGGCCGCTTTCGCCTGCTCGTAGACGGCTTCGATCAGCGCCCGCCCGACGCCTTTGCCGCGCTCGCTCGCCAGCGTGTAGAGATCCTGCAGATAGCAGATCGGGCCGGCCATCGTCGTGTGTCGATGGTAGAGATAGTGGACGAGGCCGAGCAGTTGACCGTCGCGTTCCGCGACCATCGCATGCATGGGCTCATAGCCGTCGAAGAAGCGCGTCCACGTCAGCAGCGTGATATCGCGGGGCAGCGCCGTCTCGCCGGATCGTCCGTAGAAAGCGTTGTAGGCGTCCCATAGCGGCAGCCAGGCGGGGAAATCGGCAGTGGTCACGGGGCGGATCTGGATCGGTTGTGTCACGAGCGGGGCTCCTTGTTTGGGTATCGTTGAAAGTGATGTCGTGGATGGCGTTGGTCGCGTCGTCAGGGTTGGGTCGAACAGGCGAGCAGCGTTTCACTGAGCCTCTGTTCGCGGTCGTACCTCTCGCCGGATTGTGCGGATTGTGCGGATTGTGAGGATTGCCCGGTTTGCGGGTTTGCCGCCGCCGCGCTTCGCGACTCATCATAGGCAGCAACACACGCGTCCATCCGCGCACGCGCGTTTGTCACCGGCTCCAATGCGTCATAGCCCAGCGCGAGGAGAACAAAAGCCAGCACCCAAGCCGCCCGCTTCATCAGCGCGCCGCGCCTGCGCACCGGCGCTTCAGCTTCACCATGAGTGGACCGGCCGAGAGCGGAGGTATCCATGTCAACGACCCTTATCGTTAAGTGCCTCGTACCCTTCCACGCTGCAACCGGCACTGCGGCTCGCGGCACGACCATACCGTCAGCTTAAGAAATTTGTGGCACCATTGTTAGCTCCACGCACCCGCAATTATCTGGAGCCACGCATTTGGACTACGGCCTGTTGATGTCGAACTTCGCGAAGCAACTGGGCGGCCGCAAGCTCACGCAGCAGAACCTGCTCTACGAAAGTTTGCGCCGGGCCATTCTCGATGGCGACATCCGGCACGGCAGTCAGCTCATTCCCACCCGCTCGCTTGCCGAACAACTCGGGATTGCACGTAACTCGGTGCTGTATGCGTACGAGCGACTGACCGAGGAGGGTTTCGTCAGCACCAGCCGTCACGGCTCCGTGGTGTGCATGGTGAGCCGCGCGGCGGCGCCGCCCGCGGCGCAAGTCGATAGCGCGGGTGTGCCGGTCAGCCGTCTGTCGCGCCGCGTGGCCGACCTGCCGCGCGAACGCACGCGCGCGAACGACCCCACACCATTTCGTCCCGGCGTGCCCGCGTTGAACGAATTCCCGATGGCCCAGTGGCGCAGTTCCATGGAACGCGCGTGGCGTTCGATCGACCCGCGTGAACTCGACTATCGCAACAACGCGGGACATCCCGCCTTGCGCCGCGCGATTGCGGAATATGTACGCGTGTCGCGCGGCGTGCGCTGTTCGGCCGAGCAGGTATTTATCACCTCTGGCACACAGGCGAGTCTCGATCTATGCGCCTGCATGCTGGCCGATCCGGGCGAGCGCGTCTGGATGGAAGACCCCGGCTATCACGGGGCGAAGGCGGCGTTTCAGGCGGCAGGGCTGAGCCTTCAGCCTATCCCCGTGGATGCCGCCGGGATCGCGCCGACCGAAGAACACTGGCAGCGCACGCCGCCGCATCTGATCTACATCACGCCATCGCATCAGTACCCGCTCGGCAGCGTGTTGAGCCTCGAGCGCCGCTGGTCGATCATCGAACATGCGATCGAGCGCGGGGCATGGATTATCGAGGACGATTACGATAGCGAACTGCGTCACAATGGGCCACCGTTGCCGTCTATCCAGGGGCTGACGGAGAACGCGCCGGTGATCTATCTGGGCACCTTCAGCAAGACGATCTTTCCGGCTTTGCGGATGGGGTTCATGATCGTGCCGGCCCATGTGGTGCAGGAGGTGCACGCTGCGCACAGCGAGATCGCGCGTCAGGGGCGCGTGGCCGAACAGATGGCGCTGGCCGATTTCATCGAGAGCGGCAAATACGCCCGTCACCTGCGACGCATGCGACGGATCTACCAGCAACGCCGCGCCGCGCTCGTGGCCGCGCTGGAGCGGCACATGGGCGATCTCGTCACCGTGTCGTCCGATAGCGGCGGCATGCATCTGACGGTTCGTCTCGATGCGCCGCTGGTCGATGCGGACGTGACCGTGGCCACGCGCGCGCATGGCCTGACGATCGCGCCGCTCAGCACCTACTGCGATCCCGCAACGGATAGCACGAAGTACAACGGCTTCATGCTGGGATACGCCGGTATCGCGCCGGAAGCCGCGGACGCGCTAGTGGCGAGGCTTGCGCAGATCGTGCGGTCGCTGGTGAGCGGGCGCGGGTGACCGCGCGGTGGCCGCCGCGCTAGTTCTTTCGGCTTGTGGAATGCCGCAACGTGTCGCGCACTTTTTTCGCCACGAGGAGCGGCATGTAATCGAACACGCGGGCATCAGTCTTGTAGTTAGCCAAAGTGTCGGCGTAGATCTTCGAGACCGTTTCCGTGGGGGTATTGGTTTCCGCGGCAATGGCCTGTACAACTTCGTCAACGTTGGTCTGGGGCTGAGCCATGAGGTTCTCCGGGTTTGGCAGGGGGCAAACTGCAAACAACAGGAGTTTCATTACAGGATGCGGACGGCCATCATGCCAATTGAATTGGCCTATGAGGTATCTGCTTCAGACATGTTTTTGCTTGCAATAGCGAAAGGGAACGATCGCAGGGTGCGATCCTGACGCGCCGCCGCATCCGTTGCCTGCCTGTCTGCGTATAAGCTGCATCGCTCCAGGATGAGGATGCCATGCCGCCTATCGCCGCCGCCGTGATTGCACTGGTTGGGCTCGTGCTTGTGTTCGGCGCCGTCTGGGCGTGGCAAGTGAAATCGGAAAATGCGGGCATGGTCGATCCGGTGTGGGCGTATTCGCTCGGCGCCGTGGCGGTGTTGTACGCGGTGCTCGGCACGGGCGATTCGCCCACCCGCGCGCTCGCCGCGCTCGGCGGCCTGATCTGGGGCGCGCGCCTCGGCACGCATTTGTGGCGGCGCAATTTCGGCCAGCCGGAAGACGCCCGCTACCGACGCTTTCGCGAGGAGTGGGGCGATGCCGCGCCGCGTCGGATGTTCTGGTTTTTCCAGTTGCAGGTCGCGATTTCGATGCTGCTCTCCGTGGCGTTTCTGGTGCCGTCCTATCGTTCGAGCGAACCGGCCACCGGCTGGATTCTGCTGGCGGTAGCGATCTGGATCGTCTCGGTGGGGGGTGAAGGTCTCGCGGACCGTCAGTTGCGCCGCTTCAAAAACGATCCGTCCAACCACGGCAAGGTCTGTCGCGAGGGGCTATGGCGCTACTCGCGGCATCCGAACTACTTTTTCGAATGTGTGCACTGGGTATCGTATATCGCGCTGTCGATCGGCTCGCCGTGGATCTGGCTGACGTTCTTGCCGCCCGTGCTGATGGCGTGGCTGTTGCTGAAGCTCTCGGGTATTCCGTTGCTCGAAGCGAGTCTCGCGAAGACACGAGCCGGTTACGCCGAATACATGCGCACCACCAACGCCTTGATTCCGTGGCCGCCGGCCGCGCCCGGCGACGGCTGGCTGATTCGCTGCTGCGAGCGCGGCTGGTTGCCCGACCCGCTGATCCGCCTCGGCATGCGTCAATTGATGGGCCAGCGTCTGCGCGACGAGGCCATCCACAACGGCGAGCTCCGTGCACAACGCCTCAACCGTTTGCTCGACGACCTGCGTTCAAGTCCGATCGCCATCGAAACGCAGGCCGCGAATACGCAGCACTACGAGGTACCCGCAGCGTTCTTTCATGCGCATCTTGGACCGCATCTGAAGTACTCGTGCTGCCTGTATCCCGAAGGCAAAGAGACGCTCGCCCAGGCCGAAACCGCGATGCTCGAACTGTATGCCGCCCGTGCCGAACTGGCCGACGGTCAGCGCGTGCTCGATCTCGGCTGCGGCTGGGGTTCGTTGTCGCTGTGGCTGGCGGCACGCTATCCGAATTCGCGGATCGTCGCGCTATCGAACTCGCACGGCCAGCGTGCGTTCATCGAGGCTTGCGCGGCCGAGCGCGGGCTGACGAACCTGAAGGTCGTCACCGGCAATATCGTCGATTTCGAATTCTCCGAGGCCCAGCTCGCGGGCGGCTTCGACCGGGTGGTGTCGATCGAGATGTTCGAGCATATGAAAAACTACGGACTCCTGCTCGCGAAGATCGCGCGCTGGATGCGCGACGACGCGAAGCTATTCGTGCATATCTTCGTGCACCGCACGCTCGCCTATCACTTTCAGGTGGAGGACGGCAGCGACTGGATGTCGAAGTACTTTTTCACCGGCGGCACGATGCCGTCGGAGAATCTGCTTCTTCACTTTCAGGACGATCTGCGCATGGAGCGGCAGTGGTGGGTCAGCGGCACGCATTACGAGCGCACGGCGAACCAGTGGCTGGCCGCGCTCGACGCCGCCAAAGACCGCGTGATGCCGCTGCTCGTCGACACCTACGGCGCACGCGATGCGGCCATCTGGTTACAACGCTGGCGCATGTTCTATATGGCCGTGGCCGAACTGTTCGGCTACGCGAACGGCAACGAGTGGGGCGTCGGGCACTATCGCTTCGAGAAGCGCTGAGCCGCGGCGTTGAAGCCGCGGCCGCGCTAGACCTGCCGCGCCCGCGCGAATTCGAGCATCGTCTGCGCAAAGCGCACGGCGGCCGGGTTGCCGGCATCGCGCCGCGTGACCAGATGCAACGGGGCCGTGATGGCCTCGTCGCTATCCATCGGGCAATACACCACGCTTTCCTGCTGATAACGTTGCATCGAGGCAGGCACGATCGTCACGCCTGTCCCGGCCGCGACGAGATTGATGGCGCTCAGCATACGCGGCACTTCGGTGGCGACGCGCGGCGTAAAGCCCGCCGCTTCGCAGGCGTCGATGAAGTCCGCGTACATGCCGCGCGCGCCAGGACGGCGCACGAAGATAAACGCTTCGTCAGCCAGCGCGTCGAGTGCAATTGGCCGTATCCGGCCGGACTTGCCGCGCCCCTGCAGCAGACGATGCCCCACCGGCAGCACGAGGACCATGCTCTCTTCCAGCAGCAGATCGAAGCGCAGTTCTTCCGGCGTGTCGCTCGGCTTGCGCAGGATGGCCGCGTCGACGCGGCCGCTCACCATCCGCTCGATAATCTCCGCAGCATTGATTTCGTTGAGATCGATGGCGATGTCCGGACAGGCCTCGCGAAACGCGCGAATCGCAGCGGGCGCGAGTGGGTGGAATGCCGATGAGCTGGTCAGCGCGATCCGCACCGAGCCGATCCGGCCGTCCGCAATGCCTTTACCCTTGGTCACCGCCTGATCGAGCGCCTGCAGCACAGCGCGCGCATCGTCGGCGAAGGAGGCGCCCGCCGAGGTGAGTTCGACCCCGCGCGCCACCCGCGTGAACAGCGCAAAACCGATCTCGCTCTCCAGCGCCTGGATCTGCTGCGACAACGGCGGTTGCTGGATGTGCAGTCTTGCGGCGGCACGGGTGAACTGCCGCTCGTCGGCGACCGCCAGGAAGTAACGCAGATGTCGCAATTCCATCGCAATGCCTCATATATATGAAACGTATGGCAGGGTCATTCGATCGGTATTTTACATTTACCGCGATCATCCGTACGCTTGAGGGATAGAGAAAAAAGGCTTAAGGAGACTTATGGACTCGATGCTTTCCGCCGCGGCGTCCTCCGCGCATCCCGTTCCCGTGCCGGCAGCTTCGCAGGTGCGGCGTGCCGTGATCGCCTCGGTGATCGGCAACGGCCTCGAGTGGTTCGATTTTCTGATCTACGGATACTTCGCGAAGACCATCTCGCACGTGTTCTTTCCGGTCGGCAATGCGTTCCTGTCGACGGTGCTGACGCTGGCCACCTTCGCGATCGGCTTCATCGTCAGGCCGGTGGGCGGCATTGTGCTGGGTGCCTACGCGGACCGCGTGGGGCGCCGCCGCACCTTGTCGCTGCTGATCCTGCTGATGGCGGCCAGCACGCTGCTGATGGGCCTGACGCCGGGCTATGGCAGCATCGGCATTGCCGCGCCTTTGCTGGTGTTGCTCTCGCGCGTGCTGCAGGGTTTGTCGGTGGGGGGCGAGTTCGCCACGGCCGCGGCGATGTTGTCGGAGTACGCGCCGCGCGGCAAAAAGATGTTCTATGGCAGCTTCCAGATGACGTCGCAGGCGTTCGCGTTGCTGCTCTCGTCCGCGTGCGGCTATTTGCTGACCACCCATCTGGACCGCGCCTCGCTCGAAGCCTGGGGCTGGCGCGTGCCGTTCCTGCTCGGCGCGCTGATCGGGCCGATCGGCTTTTACATCCGCCACAAGGTGGCGGAATCGCCGGAGTTTGTCGAGATGCGCGAGCGCCTCGGGCATGCGCCACAGCAATCGATGCGGCAGTTTCTGCGTGAACGCAGCGATGCCTGCCTGTGTGCGATGGGCGTGATCATCGTCGGCGCGGCGACCAATTATCTGTGGCACTCGTTTTTGCCGTTGTACGTGGAGCGGCAGTTGCATTTGCCGCTGAAGAACGCGTTGTTCGGCACGGCCGTGTCGGGTCTGATCAGCATCGTCGCGTATCCGCTGGCGGGTAAGCTCGCCGATCGCGTCGGTGCATGGCGCGTGTTCTTTCCGGTGGTGGTGATCTGGGCGGTGATCGCGTATCCGCTGTTCGCGTGGGTGGTGGCGCAACCCACGGCCGAGCGCCTGTTCACTGCGCAGATGATCGCCACGCTGGTCTTGAGCATCATGTCCGGCCCGCATCCGGGGATGCTGACGCAGTTGTTCCCCACCGCGACGCGTTCCACCGGCGTCGCACTGTCGTACAACGTCGCGGTCACGCTGTTCGGCGGGCTGGCGCCGTTGACCGTGACGACCTTGATCAGCTTCACCGGCTCGAATCTGGTGCCGGCGTATTACCTGATTTTTGCGGCGATCGTCTCGCTGCTGCTGGTTGGCCTGAGCCGGTCCGGGCGGCGCTTGTTGCGCGACCCTGATGCCGTGCCGCACGACTAACCCCATTTTTTCGACGTTGATTTGACCATGACCGATTTCAGTCCCCGCGAGCGGGCCCGTCCGCGCAACGAGTATCCGGTGCGCGTGGTCGGCAGCGAGCGGTTTCGCGTCAGCACGGCGCGCGGGTCCGGCTGGGTGCCGGTGTACCGCTCGGCGGGCGAGGCGCTCGATCATCGCGTGAGCCGTGTCGTCATCGTGCTGCACGGCCGGCTGCGCGACGCGGATGCGTATCTGTTGTCCGCGCAACGTGCTTTGGCCGCGGCCGATGTCGACCCTGACGACACCTTGCTGCTCGTGCCGCAGTTTCTCGCCAGCGCCGATATCGCCGCGCACGGCCTGGATGCAGATGCGCTGCATTGGGACTGGACCAGCTGGATGGGCGGCGACGATGCGCTCGGTCCCGCGCCGCTTAGTTCGTTCGATGTCCTTGATAGTCTGATCGAAGCCGTCGCGGACCGCTCGCGCTTCGCCGCCTTGCGCGAAGTGGTGATTGCCGGTCACTCGGGCGGCGCGCAGGTGGCGCATCGTTACGCGGTGGTGGGGCGCGCGGCGGCCCTGCTTGAACAGCAGGGCGTGCCTTGCCGTTATGTGATCGCCAATCCTTCGTCGTATGTGTATTTCGACAAGCTGAGGCCCGATGGACAGGGCGGCTTCAGTCCGGTGGACGAACGCGACTGCGTCGGGGTCGATACCTGGAAGTACGGCATTCACGAGCCGCCGCGTTACGCGAGTAGCGCGGCGTTTGCGACGCTCGAGCAACGCTACGTCAGCAGCGACGTCATCTATCTGCTTGGCGGGGCCGACTGCGATCCGCAGCATCAGGCGCTCGACCGCTCTTGCGCCGCCAACGCGCAAGGCCCGCACCGGCTGGCGCGTGGTCTGGCTTATGTGGCGTACCTGCGCACCCGGCATCCGCAACTCGGGCACCGCTGCTGGGAGGTGCCCGGCGTGGGGCACAACGGCGAGGGCATGTTCAATTCGGCTGAGGGTCTGCTGGCGCTGTTCGATGCAAAGGCGCGGGCGGATTGGGTGGACGCGGGCGGACTGGCGTCGCAAGCGCAATCGGATCCGAGCGAGGGCGGCGCGACGGAGTGACTCGCGGCGCGAACTGGGGTACGCCCGCGCCGTAGTGCGCGTCTCGACAGCACACGCCGCACGGCGTCATACTTTGCCGGCTGCGCGGCGCTTCACGTCCCGTTATCGCGCGGCTTCGACGGAACCGCCCATGACGACGCCTATCCCGTTCATCCCTGATCGCTTCAAAAGCAATGCCGCTCACTATCTGAGCGGCCGCCCCGCTTATTCGCCGCGTCTGATCCGCCGCGTGGCCGAATCGTGCAAGCTCGACGGCACCCAGCGATTGCTCGACGTCGGTTGTGGACCGGGGCAACTGTCGCTGGCGTTTTCGTCATGGGTGGGCACAGGCGTCGCGCTCGACCCCGAGCCGGAAATGCTGCGCATCGCGGCTGACCTTGGGCTGGGCATCGCGCCGAACATCGAATACCGGCTGGGGAGTTCATACGACCTGTCGGCGGAGTGGGGCCGTTTTCAGCTTGCCGTGATCGGCCGTGCGTTTCACTGGATGGACCGCCCCGACACGCTGGCACGACTCGATCAACTGCTCGATCCCGCGGGCGCTGTGGTGCTGTTCGCGACCTCGCATGCCGACGATGCATCGACGCCCTGGCACGCGCCGTATCGGGCGCTCCTCGATGAGTATGCGCAAACCGATCCGGCGCGCGAGCAGCGCAAGTCCGATAGTTGGGAGAGTCACGAGACCGTGTTGCTGAAGTCTGCGTTCAACGCGCTGGAGCGTGTGTCGATCATCGAAAAGCGGCGCGTGGCGCTGGACTCGCTGATCGCGCGGGTGCTATCGATGTCGAGCCTCTCGCGCGAGCGGCTTGGCTCAAGGCTCGATGAACTGTTGGCGCGCGCGCGGCAGTTGCTCGAAGCGCATGCGGTGGATGGCTCGCTCGACGAGCGGGTGGAATCGATCGCGCTGATCGCGCGACGTTGAGAGCGGTGCGGTGGACGTCATACACAGCCTTATGGCGACCACCTCGGCGCAAACATTTGCCACCGGATGGTGAACGGATGCGCCAGCGTGTTGATGCATCATGCCGATGCTGGCGCACCCTCCGCATCTGTCTAGCCGCCCGAGGGTGACGTGTGGCCAAGCACGCCGGCCACGACCAGGATAGCCACCATCGCCACGGCCTCAACCGCCAGCAACCGGTCGAAGCTGCGCTGCGCATCGCGATACGCGGGGCCGCCGTCAGCCGCAGTGTGTTGGAGGCGCGGCAGATAGATCATCCGGTTGTAGCCCCCTAGCAGCACCGCCAGCGTGACCAGCACCAGCTTGAGCGCCAGCACGCGCCCATACAGCACGCCAAGCAACGGCGCGGTGAGGTGCGCGGTGTCCTGCGTGGCGTTATAGATGCCGGTCACGATCACCACAGCGAGCGCGACGGTTGCCAGATGCGACAACTGCGCGCAGAACGCTACGCGGTTTGCGGGCCCGGCGGAGGCTACCGTGGTTGCCTCCGTAGATACCGCCGCGTTCGAGTTCCACCTCCACAGCACCGGCGCAGCAACAATCACGCTACCTGCCCACAAAGCCGTCGCACTCAGATGCAGGACATGGATGCCTTCGCGTAGCGTGAAATCGCCGGCATCGGCCGCGTGACTGGCGGCAGCCTTGCCCGCCACGTAGACGATCATGCCCGCCGTCGCCACCCACCCTGCTGTGCGGCCGCGACGCGCGCCGCCGAAGCAGGCGAGCACCGCACCGGCGCATCCCACCGACCAGGCAATCCCAAAGTGCGATTGCGTCAACACCGCACTCACGACGGGTCCCGCCTCGCTGAACGGCGTCCCGCCCATCACGGCGGCTTGCAGCCACAGATACAGGCCGCAGGCGAGTACCAGCAGCACAAGCGCAGCGAGTCTCGAACGGCCAAGCGCAGCCGAAGTGGCCGGGCAAGCAGACGGTTGCCGCTCGAGCATCGCACTGCACGCGAGCGCCCCAACCGCGAGCGCCAACACCATGTCTTGCGCGGCCGCGACGAGGATCTGCACGACGACGAGCGGATCCACCGTCACTTCACCGTGAAGCTGTAGTGGCCCTGCGTACGGTGCCCGTCTTCCGCCACCGCGACCCATGCGACCGAGTAGTCCCCAGGTGTCAGCGGGTTCAGCGTCACCGACATGTGCTTGTTGTTCGACGGATCGACCACAGCCTTGCCGCTCGTCACCGGCTTGCCTTGCGCATCGGTCACGGTGATCGAACTGAAGGCCGGTTCGAGGCCGTCGTCGAAATCGATCGCCACGTCCTTTTGCGAGGTGGACACGGTGGCGCCGGCGGACGGCGCCTGGTGAGTCGGATAGGCATGAGCGTGCGCGAGTTGCGCGACCGTCAGCGTCAGCGCGGCGACCAGGCCGCGCGCGAGAGATGAGTTCACGAGAGCGTTTTTCATTTAGTTGAAGAGCGGCTTGCCAAGAGAGTTAGGGAAGATGTCGTCGAAATACAGGTGCGCGTCGAACAGCACGCCAACGTGATTGCCGCTCAGGTGATTGACCGGAATCTGCGCTTCGATGCCGAACTGGCCGTAGCGGTTAAGCCAGAGAAACCCCGGGTTGATCGTGCCCGTGGTTTGCCCGGCGCACGCGCCCTCCGTACAGGTGCTCATCGGCGCCTCTACGACCAGGACCATGTCTTTGAACGGTTGCGGAATTCCGAGGTCCTTCACCTGGTCTTGCAGGTAAGGAATGCTGTACTGCAAGGTGAAGCCCCAGCCGAAGGAATTCGGACCGTTGTCCGACGAAGCCGTCGTCAGGTTGGGACCCAGTTCGCCGGTGATGGCGAACGGCCGCAGGTAGCTGAGCGACGCGGGCAGATCGCCGAAGCCCTTGCCGAAATAGAAGTCCGGCGTGAAGGTCGAAAACGAGTTTGCGATCGATTTCGCACCCGTGCCGCCGATTTCCGTTTCGAGCCCGATCGACATCATGAATTCATGCCGCGCGTTGGCGTAGAGCAGATATTTGGCGCCGACGGTGACGTTGTCCCAGCCCTTTGTGGATCCGCCGTTCGGGTCGTTCTGACTGACGTAATCGCTCGATACGCTGAAGGCGAGATTCTTCGTGATCAGCTTGTCCCACTCATACGAGACCGTGTTGACGCTCATGTCGTTGCCGCTGTCGTCCGGGGTTTTGATGTGGCCGAACTGGGTATCGAACTCGTCTCCTACGCCGGGGTCGTCGACCGTCAGCGTGGCAGGGAAGACGCGGTCGCCCACTACCGCATGGGCTGAAGCACCAGGCGAACTGGCAAGACACGCGGCGCCGGCCGCCGCCATGAAGGCGGCGCGTGCGGGTGCCGCGTGCCGTTTGAAAAACGTACGCATGATCTGATTGTTCTCCGATCGTGTTGATCAGTCGCCGTGCAGATAGATGCGCGGCGACATTCCGCGCCTGCTCGCGCAGCGCGGGTACGGTTCGTGTACGGATCGAATCAGGAGAGGGGAGGCGCACGCGGCTGGGCCGCGGTATAGACGAGCGGGACGTGGACGGTCTCGTGCGTGACGGCGATCGTTGCGCGTGCAACCGATAGCTCGGCGACGAACGCGGCGGCCGTGCCCGGCAGCACCGGCACATGGGCGAGCATGCCGCAATACGCGCACGCTTGCCAATGGAATGCGGAAGAAGGGGATGATTTGCTGTCGTGCGCGAGCGGGCTGTTGGCCGGGTCGGCAGAGCAGTAGGTGGACAGCGCCTCGCCCAGGCGGTCGTGTGCTGCGAGCGCCTGCGAAACCGTCGGCGCAAGCGTACTCATCAGGATTGCAAGCAATCCCAACAAGCTGCCGATTTTCTGGAGGCGCAGACGTAGCATGCTGTGCGTCGAGCACGAGAAGAAGCGATGATTGGCGCAGATTATGCCACGCAGGCCGCGATGAATATACGCAAGAACCGCATGCCGGGCATCTTCAGTCGATGCGTTACCAAGGGCAGCGGTAACGTAGGCAGAGGTGTTCGGGCCACCGGCGTACGCGCAAGGCCGTTTCATAGGAAGATTGTGTATTTCGTGCGCGCGGCAGGGAATAAATCGCTGCGGCGCGGCGTTTGCATGATTGGCTGCTGTCGCGCTATGCACCAACGCCGACGTTTCGCTGCTTCATTGCCGGTTTAATTTCAAACAGCTTTCGCATTCGCGCACAATTTCGGACGGAATTACAGATGAGCACTCAGGCCAACTCCCCCCTCGCCGACACGACCAGCGTGCAGGCGGTTGCCCGCTACACCCGCACGGCCATGGTGCTCCACTGGGTCATCGCGATCCTGATCATCTGCAACGTGGTGCTGGGGTTGAGCGCCGATTCGCTGCCCGACGACTGGGTGCGTCCGGTGATCGACACGCATAAGTCGATCGGCATCACCGTGCTCGGTCTCGTGCTGCTGCGCCTTCTGTGGCGCGTCTCGCATCGGCCGCCGCCGCTGCCGGCGGCGTTTCCCACGTGGGAGCGGATTGCCGCGCACGTTGCGCACTTCCTGCTGTATTTGCTGATGATCGGCCTGCCGCTGTCCGGCTGGTTGCACGACTCGGCCTGGAAGGATGCGGCGACGCATCCCATGCATCTGTTCAACCTGGTTCCATGGCCGCGGATCGGCTATGTGATGAACCTCGACCCGACGCTCAAGGAAACCTTGCATGACCGCTTCGGCGCCTTGCACACCTGGCTGGGTTACGCGCTCTACGCGCTGCTGGCCATGCACGTGGGCGGTGCGCTGAAACACGAGTGGATCGATCGCAAGTCCGTGTTGAAGCGCATGATTCCCTGAGGACGGCGATTTCGTCCCGCATGCTTCTTCGCGCGCGGGTTGCGGCAGCAGGTCCGCACCCGCAGGCGCCGCCCGCAGGTCCCACCCGCGGTTCCCATGATTAACCCCGCAGTATCGACGGATTCAGCAGCTATTTTGAAGAGAACTCTGGAACAAGCCTTGGCGCTCGCCTCGCCCCGTATCGTGCCGCGCCCCACTACGCTGTTGAGCACGTTCATTCACCTCAGCGTGGTGGTGCTGTGGTTGCTGCTGTTCGCGCGCGCGTTTTTCCTGCAAGGCGTGGTGGCGTGGTCGACCGGGATTGCTTACGTGGTCTACGACACCTTGCTGCTCGTGTTCGTCACGGTCAAGACACTGCCGCTGATACGACCGCTGCCGTCGCTCGATCCGGCCTCGGACCGGCGCGGCTTGCCGAGCATGGGCGTGATCGTCGCCTCGCATAACGAAGCGGCGGTGTTGCCGGTCACGCTCGCCGCGCTGCTGCGGCAAACGCACGGCCCCGCGCAGATCGTGATTGCCGACGACGGCTCGACCGATGGCACTGCCGCGCTGCTGACCGGGCGCTTCGGCCTGACCGCGGCGCCGGACGGCGAACTGAGCGCGCCAAGCGCGCTCCACCCGAACCTGTACTGGCTGCGCGTGCCGCACGGCGGCAAGGCGCGCGCGCTCAACGCGGCCATCACGGAGATGACCACGGATACGGTGATGACCGTCGACGCCGACACCCTGCTCGACGACGACGCCACCTACGCGATGCGAGCGGCCTTCGCCGACCAGCCGAAACTCGTGGCGGCGGCCGGCATCCTCGTGCCGGTCTGCGGCAAGACCGTCTCGGGGCGGGTGTTCCAATGGTTCCAGACGTATGAGTACATGCGCAACTTCATCGCCCGCTTTGCATGGATGCGCGCCGACAGCCTGCTGCTGATCTCGGGCGCGTTCGCTTCGTTCAAGCGCTCGGCGCTCGTCGAAGTGGGTGGCTTCGACCCGCAGTGCCTGGTGGAAGACTACGAGTTGATTCATCGGCTGCGGCGCTATTCGGTCGATCATGGGCTCGGTTGGGACGTGCGCGTGGTGGGCGATGCGCAGGGACGTACCGACGCGCCCGGCACGCTCGGCAGTTTTCTGCGGCAGCGGCGCCGCTGGTTTGCGGGCTTTTTGCAGACGCAGTACTGGAATCGCGACATGACGGGCAATCCGCGCTACGGCACGCTCGGCATGCTGATGCTGCCGGTCAAGGCCATCGACACGATGCAGCCGATCTACGGCCTGACCGCCTTCGCGCTGCTGCTCGCTTTTCTGTTCGGCGGGCATGGGACGCTCGTGCTGTCGATTTTTGGCGTGATCGGCGCCAAGATCGCTATCGATCTGGCCTTCTACGTGTGGTGCATCCATCTGTACCGACGCTGGACCGGTCAGCGTGTAGGCTCCAACCTGGGGCTGGCCCTGGTGGCGGCGATTGTCGAACCCTTCACGTTCCAGTTGCTGCGCCATACCGGAGCCCTGATGGGCTGGCTGCACTTTTTACGGGGTGGCCGCGTGTGGGGCGCGCAGCGCCGCTCGGGGCTGGTGGCGCACGATGAGGGCTGACCGGGGCCGGGGCTGACCGGGACGGACTGGCGGGAAACCCTACATATTGTCAAAAACATCGATCACGCACCTTCTAGTAGACTGAGTCCTTATGTTGGCCGCCCGTGCAAGTTACGGGCCCACCCAGATCTCAGACTGCAAGGAGGCGTTGCCCATGCATGTAGTTCCTTCGCTGGACAGCAGCACTATCGATGCGCCTACCGAGGCACCGGCCGAAGCCGCCGATGACACATCCACTGAGTCACTCAGTGGCGCGCCTGTGCGCGATCTGCGCCGCGTCCCCATCCACCCCGATTACTGGTACCCGCTGGCGTGGTCGCGCGAGCTGAAGCGCGGCAAGGCGCACGGCGTCACCTTCGCGGGCGAGCCGATCGTGCTCGTGCGCACCGAGTCGGGCAAGGCGTTCGCGCTGGAAGACCGCTGTGCGCACCGGCAGGTGCCGCTGCACGGCGGCGTGGTGGATGGCGAAACGATTCGCTGCTGTTACCACGGCTGGACCTACGATTGCAGCGGCCGCTGCGTCGACATTCCGTATCTGGGCCGCGAGCGTTTGCCCAACGGCGTGCGCTCGTATCCGTGTCGCGAGGAGCAGGGGCTGATCTTCGTGTTTCCCGGCAATCCCGCGCTGGCTGAGGAACGTCCGTTGCCGCCGCTCGCTTCGGTGGGTGACAAGGCCTACAAGACGCGCCGCCTGGGCCGCGAAGTGAAGTGCCATTACTCGTTCATGCACGAAAACCTGATGGACATGAACCATCAGTTCCTGCACCGCAAGCAGATGGGGCAGATGCGCGCGCGTTCGCTGGGACGCCGGCGTGGCGACGACTGGGTCGAGGTGGATTACACGTTTGCTCGGATGGCCGGCGAACAGCCTATCGGCGAGGCGCTGGTGTTCGGCCAGAGCCGCAAGGGGACGCAAGGCGCGGACAAGGACGTGATGACCATCCGCACCCAGTATCCGTATCAGACGCTGCAGATCCGCACCTCGGATTCGACGCTGGTGATGAACCTGTGGATCGTTTATGTGCCGCTCGATGCCGAGCAGCGCACTAACCGCACCTTCGGCCTGCTGTCTATCCGCAAGCCGGGCATTCCGGTCCTGCTCGATATCGCGTGGCCCTTGCTGGTCTGGTTCACCGAACGCATTTTCAAGGAAGACCGCTGGATCGTCGAACGCGAGCAGGAAGCGCACGACAGGCAAGGCGCGGACTGGAATCACGAGGTGTTCCCGGTCATCAACGAACTGCGCGCGCTGCTGCGCGAGTGCGGTGCGCCGCCGTCAGCCGGCCATTTCAAGGGCGTGCGGATTGGCCCCGCCGAGGCGACGACGTAACGCGCGCTCCGCTCGCGTTCATTCGCTCTCGCGGATGCCGGCTTCGGACAGGCCGGCTCCGCTCGCGAGGCCGGCCGTGCGCCTGTTCTGCAGCCACGGTCCGGCGATCGAAGCCACCGCGCCGATCGCTCCCATTGTCAGCGACAACAGCACGATCAACAGGCCGGTATGCCCACGTCCGGCGAATAGGCCCACCAGCAAGCCCGCGAGCGGCTGGGTCAGGTTGTTCAGCAGGATGATGACGCCCGTCGTTTTACCGTAGTCCTTTGGCGGAATGATCTTTTGCCGGGCGCTGCGGATATAGACGTTGAACATCTTGTCGAAACCGATAATCAGCACGAAGCCCACCGCGTAGCCCCACGGACTGGCACTCGCGCCGGCGATCACGCCGCCGAGGCAGATCGCCAGAAACGCCAGCAGCCCTAGCGCTTTTCTGGAAAACGAGGCGTGGGCGATGGTCAGCAGGATCAGCACGGTGGCGATGGCGCCGATAGTTTGCAGTACCGCGTAAAAGCGTCCCGATTGATGATGGATGCCGGTGACCATAGCCGCGGAGGTGGCGAGCGTCACGCCGATCACGAGATTCTCGGCGGCGGCCAGCAGGATGACTTTCTTCAGGCCGGGCAGACACATGACATGCTCTACGGCGGTGCGCAGCGGCTGCGTCCAGTGACCCCGAGGCGGTTCAGCCGCCATGGCCTGAAATCCGCTCACGCGCTGCCACAGCACGAATGCGGCGTCGGCGATCAGGAACAGCGCGCCGGTCGCGGCCACCACGAATTCCCAGCGCCACCAGCCGAGCAACAGCGCGGCGGCCATTGGGCCGAGCACCACGCCGAGCTGGTCGGCCAACTGCGAGACGGCCAGCACGCGCTCGAACTTATGAGCCTTGAAGATCTGCGGGAGCATGACCTCACGCGCGACGAAACCCTGGCTCGTGAGGATGCCGCAGCAAGCGGATAACGCAATCAGCCAGCCGATGCCACCGCACAGCGCATAGCCCACCACCCCCGCGATACACACGACGGCCCGGTACGTTTGACTGATACGCATCAGCTTGAGCGGCGAGAAGCGATCGCTGAGCGCGCCGAACAGTGGGAAGAACAGATAGCGCGGCAGCGCCTCGACAAAGAAGGCGATGCCCGACCACGACACCTTCTGGGTCGTCTGGAACACGACCAGCGGGACCAGGAAGAGCAGAATCTGGTCCGCCAGCCGCGCAAAGAAAAGCGAGCAGAAAAAAGCCTGATGGTTGACGCGCACGGTTTGATCGCCTGTTGTTCGCTGCGTGACGACTGGGCAGCCGCACACTTGCGGACAGACTGAAGGATACCGCGGGAGACGCTTAACGTATGGTTTGTGCCCTATACCGCTGTCCGCGCAGGCGCCGCGGTGGCGGAGGTGATTGAGATATCTTTCGCGGCTTTTGCGGTTCTATGCGTCAAGCACATTTGACGAGCGTATGCTGGAGGAAGCCGGTTGCTCTGCCAGATCGGCGAGCCGGCGTCTGCATGCTAGCGTGCAAATCATCCGAAAAGCACTCCCTAATGTCCGTTCCCGGCGACTGAAATTGGCTTAACTACGGATGGGCGCAATTCACGTTCCCGAGTCTTACATTTGACGTTCCATTTCCGGGCTTGGCGAAGAGCCCTTCACCAGTTCTTGAAATAATCAACGGCAAGGATCGCGGAAATGAAACGCTTACTCTCGATGCTCGTCCCTATGGCTGGGGCAATGTGTAGTACTGCTAATGCTCAAGGCAACCTGACGATCAACGGAACGACCTATACCTATTGCGCGGCGGAGAACCAGCAGTGCTCGTTCACGGGTAGTGCGCTCGTGGTGTTCGGCACGACGAGTCCCTCGTTGATGTACGACATTAATGGACCGTTTACGAACGGCGTGGATTGTGCGAATGGTGTGGTATCCGCGACCGATCCGGCCCACGGTTATGCGAAGAGTTGCTGGTATGGTCCGACGGGGACGCCCACTTCTACGCCCGCCCCGACTCCGACTCCCGCCGGGACGCTGACGAAGTGCGCGTCCGAGAATGCGGCCTGCGCGTTTACGGGGACGAAGCCCGTCACGTATGGAGGCAGTACGACCGCCAACAATGTGACCAAAACGTTCACTAACGGTGTGACGTGTTCCAACACGGCTTTCGGAATGGATCCCGATCCAGGTGTGTTGAAGGCCTGCTGGATTCCGGCGATTGTGACGCCGACGCCGACGCCGACGCCCACGCCCACGCCGACGCCGACGCCGACGCCGACGCCGACGCCCACACCGACGCCCACACCAACGCCCACACCAACGCCCACACCAACGCCCACACCAACCCCAACCCCCACGGGCACCATCGCCTGCGCCAAGCCCACCACCACCGCGGGCGGCACGCCAATCGGCCTCATCACAGCCGACACGCCAACCGCCAACGGCACCCGCCTGTTCGCCGAAGCCACCGCGTTTCAGGTGTCGTTCATCACGGCGGCGCCTTCGGCAGACACCGTCGTATGGTCGATGCAGGACCAGTTAGGCAACATCAAAGGCAGCGGCTCGTTTGCGGTCCCGAGCGGCACGCAGACCAGCACGATGTCGTGCAACGCGGCCGTCTCCGGTTACTTCGCCATCACGGCAACGCTGTCCGCAGCGGGTGGTACCTTACCCCGGGCCGGCACGCGGCCCACGGGAATCGCAACCTTCGGTATCCTGCCTAATTTGTCAGCCACGATCCCGGTTGTGAGCTATGCGCATCAGGAGCAGCATCGCTTCGGCATGCAGGGCTTCAACGACAACGGCGCCATGCTGGCGGACCTCGGGGTTTCGCAGACGATCGACAACCGTCAGCTCTCCACGATGGAACCGACCGCCGCGAACACGTGGACCCCGGCTCTATCCGACCTCGATCCGTTCTATACGAATGGGAAGATCATGCGGCTGATCCGTCTGGACGGCATCCCGGCATGGGCCAGTCCGACCGGCGCTTACCAGGACGACACCAATGCGCCCACCAGCGAGACCTATTACCAGAACTATATGGCGCGCGTCGGCACCGATTCGGTGGCGATTCGCCAGGCCTATTTCCCGAATCAGCAATACGACTACTACCAGGTGACGTGGGAACCGCAATGGGCCGATTCCACCGCCAACTTCGTGGCCATGTATGCGGCGGTTTACAAGGGCCTGCACTCCACCGACGCCAATGCGGTGGTGATGGGCACCACCAACCCCTTCCCTGGGAATTGCGTGACGCAGTGCACGCAAGGTTATCTGCAGACCTACGTTCCGCTCGGGCTGGGGAGTTACATCGACGGTGTGACCACGCATGGTTACTACAACGCCGGGACGTATCCGGCGCATCCGCCCGAACAGTACGACACGGACCCGAACCCCGCGAACGTCGCAAATGCACTGGATCAGCAGATGCGCTCGCTACGCGCCGAAATGCAGACGTTCAAGCCGAACATGCGCTTGTGGTCCACGGAGCTGGGCATCAGCTACGACGCGGGCGCGGCGTACGGTTCAAGCTATCCGCCCGCCAACGAACTGTACGGGCAAGCGGCGGTCGCGATACGTGCGCATCTCATCATCCTCGGTGAGGGGGCGCAGGTGACCTACTTCTTCTATGGCTCGGACTTCCCCGCGGAGGTCGGCGACGGCACGTTCTTCGACATCGTGGACGCGCAGGGTCAATACGGCGCCACCAATCTGAGCCCGAAACCCGAGGCGATGGCGATGGCGGCGCTGACTCGCGTGATCGACGGCACGCAGACACTCGGGCATCTCAACGGCTTGCCGTCGATGGTCTACGGCTATGCCTTCCAGCAGCTTAACGGCGGCTCGGTGATCACCGCGCTGTGGACGCACAATAATGCGGACTGGCCGACCTCGGCGGGCACCTATAGCTCGACCTACAGCACGACGTATGCGCTGAGCGTGGACTCGGCGGGGACGAGCGGCCATGTGACGGTGATCGACATGATGGGCAATCCGTCCTCGGTGGCGTATAGCAACGGCGTGGTGAACCTGACGCTGACCGAATCGCCGATTTACGTGGTGTCCTCCAATGCGACGGTGATGAAGAGCAATGTGACCGCGCCGGTGGGGTATACCGGCCAGTAGCGATGGATGAGCGCGCGGTGAGTGTGCGATGGGACGCCGCGCCTTGAGGTAAGCTGCGAACGTTCCGTTACCCGCTTGCCAAAGCATCCAGATGAATCCAACGCCCGAGAGTCTTGTCGAAACGCTGTCGCAACGAGGCATCCAGGTTCCGGAGGGCCGACTCCGAATCGTCGGATTCGGCGATTCCGAGGCGCTCTCGGCCGAACTCATCGCGCTGATCCGCGAGGGGACCAAGCGCGGTACCTGCAGCATGCTGTGGTCGTGGGAGTTTGAGGGCGAGGACATTCCCGCGGTGGGCGACATCGGGATCGTGCTCGACTATGCCGATCGTCCGGTGATGATTCACCGCATCACGCGTGTCGAGATCGTGCCGTTCAACGAAGTGTCCGCCGAATTTGCCGCCAGTGAAGGCGAGGGCGATCGCTCGCTTGCGTATTGGCGCAAGGCGCACTGGGATTTCTTCTTGCGCGAGTGCGCGCAGATTGGCCGCACGATCGACGAAACCATGCCGCTTGTCTGCGAGACCTTTGAGGTGGTGGAGACGTGGGCGTGAGTTATCATATGGGCCTGCGCGACTGGCGAGAAAAGATGGATCACCATCGGGAAGCGTAGAGGCCGCACCGCCGTTCGCCTGGGCATCTTGATCGTTCTCTATGGAGACTTCCAATGACTGCCCTGATTGCTACTCTGACCGTTCCGCCAGCTTTTACATTCCCCTCTGCTGTACCTCTGTCGCGGGCATTCCCTCCTCCGCAGGGACTCGTACTTGCCCACCTTCGTTTTGATCTACTGCAACGTAGCGGCTTTGACACCGCAACGGCCGGGAGCTGAGCGATGAACCACCCTCTGACATGCCTGATCCTGGACGGCAAAGCGGTTGCAGCCCAGGGCGAACACGACCTGTCCGCACGCGTCGCCGCGCTCAAGGCAATCAACGGCGCACGCACGCCGATCCTGGCCACCATTCTGGTCGGCGACGATCCCGCTTCGGCCACTTATGTGCGGATGAAGGGCAACGCGTGCCGGCGCGTCGGCATGGACTCGCGCCTCGTCGCTTTGCCTGCCGGCAGCACCACGGACGAAGTCCTCGCCGAGATCGGCCGGCTCAACGCCGACCCAGACGTTCATGGGATCTTGTTGCAACACCCGGTGCCGGCTCAGGTCGACGAGCGCCGCTGCTTCGATCACATCTCGACCCTCAAGGATGTGGACGGCGTGACGAGTCACGGCTTTGGCCGGATGGCGCTCGGCGAGCCGGCGTTCGGCCCCGCCACGCCCACCGGCATCATGCGGCTACTGGCTCACTATGGGATCGAGCTTGCCGGCAAACGTGCGGTGGTGGTCGGGCGCAGCGCCATTCTGGGCAAGCCGATGGCGCTGATGCTGTCGAATGCAAACGCGACCGTCACCTTGTGTCATTCGAAGACCGTGAATCTCGAAGCGGAGGTGCGGCGCGCGGAAATCGTCGTGGGCGCAGTGGGCAAGCCGAAGTTCATTCCGAACCATTGGATCAGCGATGGAGCGGTCGTGATCGACGCCGGCTACCATCCAGGCGGCGTCGGCGATATTGATCTCGACGGACTGGCAAGCCGTTGCGCGGCGGTGACGCCCGTGCCCGGCGGCGTCGGACCGATGACGATTGCGACACTTATCGCGCAGACCGTCGATGCCGCCGAGCAGGCTGCCCACCCCACCGGCCAAACCGATTGACCAAAAAATTAACGCGCGTTAGCATCGTCCCATGATCTTCGCTACCCGCTCACTCGTCTGCTTCATGCCTGCATGCTGTCAAAGCCTGCCAGCGGGAGCTTGCGTCTAGCGCGTCGCGTTACGTCACGTCCGAGCAAGTCCCGATGGCCACCTGTTGAAAAACCGGTGGCCTTTTTGTTTTTTGCGCATCCCTAACCCCCAACACTCAACCCACGGAAATGCCGATGTCTCTCGCCTTGTACGACACCTGGTCGCGCGCGCTGCGCCCGTTCACTGCTTTGCAACCCAGCCACGTGGGTCTGTACTGCTGCGGACCGACGGTGTACGACCATGCGCATATCGGCAATCTGCGCACCTACGTGTTCGAAGACGTGCTGCGGCGTGTGCTCGCGCTAAACGGCTACGAGGTGCGGCATGTCGTGAACATCACCGATGTCGGTCATCTCGTCTCCGATGCCGATGAAGGCGAAGACAAGATGGAGAAGGGCAGCCGACGCACGGGCGCATCGGCCTGGGAGATTGCCGAACGCTATACCCGCGCATTCATGAGCGACTGGCAAGCACTCAACCTGCTGGAACCCACCGTGTGGTGCCGCGCGACGGACCATATTGCGGAGCAGATCACCTTCATCGCCGAGCTGGAACGCAACGGCTACACATATCAGACCAACGACGGCGTGTACTTCGACACCAGTCGCCAGGACGACTACGGTTATCTGGCGCGCCTCGATCATGCGGGCTTGCAGGCCGGCAAGCGGGTGGCCGTCGGCGAGAAGCGGCGCGCGACCGACTTTGCGCTGTGGAAATTCAGCCCGCCCGACTCGACGCGGCAAATGGAATGGGACAGCCCATGGGGACGCGGTTTTCCGGGCTGGCATATCGAGTGCTCGGCGATGTCGGCCAAATACCTGAGTCCGTGGTTCGACATCCACTGCGGCGGCGAGGACCACATCGCCGTGCATCACAGCAACGAGATCGCACAGACGCAGGCTTGCCACGGCACGCGGCTTGCCAACTTCTGGATGCACGGTCATTTTCTGACGCTCGATGCCGCCAAGATGTCCAAGTCGGATGGCGACTTTCTGCGCCTGCAGAGTTTGACCGAGCGTGGGATCGATCCGCTGGCGTACCGCTATCTTTGCTTGAGCGCGCATTACCGGAGCAAGCTGCGTTTCAATCATGAGGCGCTCGATGCCGCGCAAGCTGCATTGGACAGGCTGCGCAAAGCGTATGCGAGCTGGCCTGCGGGCGGTACGGTGGACGCGGGGTTCGTCGCGCGCTTCAATGCCGAGGTCAATCAGGATCTGAATTTGCCGCGTGCGCTGGCGGTCGTGTGGGAGGTGGTGAGAAGCGATCTGCCGGTGGAGACGCGTCGGGCGACGGTCGATGCCTTCGAACCGGTGCTTGGATTGCGGCTCGCCGATTGGCATGCAGAGGCGTTCGAGATTCCGGCGGATGTGGCCGCGCTGGCTCAACAGCGTGAGAGGGCTCGCGCTGCTAAGGACTGGGCCGAGTCAGACCGGCTGCGTGAGACGTTGAAGGCAGCGGGTTGGCAGGTTGAGGATGGTGTGGGCGGACAACGCTTGAGTCCGCTGGCCGGGACTGGGATCCAGGAGCGGAGTTGAAGCGATGCTCTACCGAGGCGCGGCTCAAGCTCACGCTCACGCCTAGCCGCGCCCCTCTGCGCAACAACACGGCAGCGGGTGCGCGCTAACGCTTACGCTAAGGAAGGTCAACGAGACCGGCTATCTCATCGACGCTCTCAAGTAGACGCAGTGGCGACTGATCCGCCAATTCCTTGCGCGAACCGTATCCCCATAGCACGCCGACTGAACCGATGCCATTCGCATGAGCGGCCAGCAGATCCACAGAGCGATCGCCGATCATCCTCGCCTGCGGATCGACAGCACCGTCGCTTAGCAAACGCGCGATTTGCTGTTGCTTCGTCACGCCGATATCGCCACCGCTAATAAAGCGAAAATGGTCGCGTATGCCGAACCGGTGCAAGATCTTGTCCGCGAAGTTTGCGAGCTTCGACGTGCAGATGCCCATGGGGATGCCCTGTTGCGCCAGCGCATCGAGTGCGGTGTCGATGCCAGGGTAGAGCGTATTTTCTGCGAAGCCGGTTTCGGCATAACGTTCGCGATACAGCAAGATCAACTGGCGGACCTCAGCTTCGGGTGCGCCGGTGACGACCCGGAATGTGTCGTCGAGCGGAGGTCCCACATACTGCGCGACCTCCGACTCGGGAAGCGCCGTATAGCCTAGGGATGTCAGCGCGTGATTGATGGATCGGCTAATACCCACCAGCGGATCGCTGAGCGTGCCGTCCAGATCGAAGAGTAGCGTTCTCATGTCTATTGCGTCGTCAGGTAAGTCGTGATTGGAGATGGCGCTTCGCGCATGCTCCCCGACACCGCCCAGCAAGTCAACTGTATGCAGACTGCGCTACGATCATTGCTATCGCTGCGCGTTCTCTCGCCGTCCTCCAAGCAGCATAAACGACATCTCCAACCCTACCCGCATATGAAAAGCGCTCGCGCCTTTTTCGACCGACTCAATCAAGACTATCTGACGATTCATCAAAAGGAATGCGAGCTCTTCTGGCTAACACACACCGGCCAGAGCGACGACCACGACGCGCAGGGTACGGCTGGTCTCGCGCGCAGAACCTTCCTCGCAGACGCGCAACGCCTGGCGCAAAGCCGCGACCATCTCGCGAGGATCGAGGCCTCGGCGCAGTGTGACGAGCGCGATGGGCTCGTGACGGGCCTGCGCGGCTGGGTCGCGGCCTTCGAAGGCAACGCGATGGGCAGCGAGCGCGCCAACGTGTTGCTGGCCGAGCTGATCAAGATGGACGCCGATCTGTTCGCGCGCCGCCAGGCGTACAAGATGCATCATGTCGGCGCGTCGGGGCTTACCGAAGAGGCCTCACCTGCCACGCTACGCTCGAACCTGGCATCGAACCCGGACGACGCGTCACGCAAAAGCTCGCACGAAGCGCTGCATGGACTCGAACGCTGGGTGCTGGACAACGGTTTCCTCGAGATTGTGGCGAGGCGCAATGCATTGGCGCGTGAACTCGGCTATCGCGACTTCTTCGACTACCGGCTGCGCACCGGCAGCGGCATGAGCCCCGAGCAACTCTTTGCGATCTTCGACGAGTTCGAGCGGAGTACACGCGAGGCGCATTTCGCCGCGTTGAACCGCCTCGTCATGGAGCACGGCGACGCGGCCTTGCAGCCGCACAATTTACCCTACCGGATGCGCGGCGGCGCGGCGCAAAAGGTGGATGCCTACTTTCCGTTTAGCAAGGCGCTGGAGCGTTGGGCAGAATCGTTCCGGCGACTTGGCGTGTCGTATCGCGGCGCGCGGATCGAAATCGATTTGCTGGACCGGCCAGGCAAGTTTCCGACGGGCTTTTGCATCGCGCCCACGCCGAGCTATCGCGACGACAGCACCGGCTGGGTGTCGGCGGATGTCCGCTTCACCTCGACGGCACGCCCGCAGCAAGCGGGTGCAGGACTGCAGGGGCTCAACGTGCTATTCCACGAGGCTGGACACGCTGCGCATTTTTCTAACGTGGCGCGCAATTCGCCCTGCTTCTCGCACATCTACGCCCCTAGCTCGCCTGCGTACCTTGAAACGCAGGCGAAGTTCTTCGATGCATTGCCGGGCGATCCCTGCTGGATCAGACGGTATGCGCGCAACGCAACCGGCGAGCCGATGCCCGACGACATGCTGCGCTCGCGTGTCGAGTCGAACCAGGCGTTCCTCGCTCACGCCGAACGCCGCGATCTGGTGCCGACGTATTTCGAACGGGCGCTCTATGCCATGGACGATGCCGAGCGCACCATGGAGTCGGTGCTCGAACTGGCGCGTTCGCTGACGTTGCGCATCCTTGGTGTGCCTCATCACACGGGCTATGTGCTGAGCATGCCCCATCCTATCTATCACGACATCGCGGTCTACTATCACGGCTACCTGCTGGCTAAGATGGCGGCGTCGCAGACGCGTGCCTATCTGACGCGCTCGCTTGGTTATATCGTCGATAACCCCGCAGTCGGGCCGCTGCTTGCGAAACACTACTGGACGTCGGGCAACAGTCTGACGCTCGATCAAACCTTGCGGAACATGACGGGGGAGAGTTTGACTTCGGCCTATCTGGCGACGGAGTGCAATCGTTCGCCGCGGGAAGCGTGGGCACTCGCACAGGAAGCCTTCGAGCGGGCCGATCGTGTCGCGCCGCTTATGGCCACGGGCGAGGGAGATCTTGATGCGTCGATCTCGATCGTTCATGGCGCACAACGCATTGCGACCAACGAGGCATCGCTACCGGCAATGTACGCGGAGTTTGAGGCGTGGATTGTGCGGTCGGCGCAGGTCGCATAGCGAGGTTAGGCGGCACAAGGTTGAGCGAAAGCGGCATGGTGTGCGAGTGCGCCCTCGACGTTCCGCTTTCGGTAGCGGACCTCACATAACACTTGTGCCAATTTCAATGATCGTTTATAAAAACATATCTCGATCACAAGTCGAGATAACATCTATCTAACGTTCACTCGCGGAGGATGCTATGTCACCGTTAAACGTAATGCCGCACTGATTTTCCCACTCTCCACGCAGCACGCGCCGCCTTTCATTGGCCCGCACTTCTCGCTTCGCGCATTTCCTCGTATCCGTTTCCCTCGCTCGTTTCACTTCGCTTCCGCGCGTCGCGCGACAACTCGAATTCACCATTTGATAGCGAAGCAGAAATGAAACCGCAACCTACCTTGACTGGCATAAAGCGTTGCCATCCAACCCGACGCCGCGCTGCCGCGAGCGTGCCCGATCGCCCCAGCCTCGACGCGCTCGAAGCGCAGTGGACCGAGTATTGGCAAGCGCAGCACACCTACCGCTTCGACCGCAACGCCGAGCGCAACGAAGTCTTTTCGATCGACACTCCGCCGCCTACCGTCTCGGGTTCCTTGCACATGGGTCATGTGTTCAGCTACACGCACGCGGACATCATCGCCCGCTATCGGCGTATGACGGGCAAGAGCGTTTTCTATCCGATGGGATGGGACGACAACGGCCTGCCGACGGAGCGGCGTGTCGAGAACTTCTACGGCGTCATCTGCGACCCGGATGCGGCCTACGACCCGCACTCTCGCGAACCTGCGGCACCGGCTGCGCGTCGCGCGGAATTTGCGCGGATCAGTAGGCGCAACTTTATCGAGCTGTGCCATAGGCTGACCGCCATCGACGAACGCGCCTTCAGGGCACTGTTCGTGCGTCTTGCCATCTCGGTGGATTGGAGTCTCACCTACGCCACCATCGACGACCGGTCGCAGCGCGCCAGCCAGTTGGCATTCCTGCTGAATCTGGAGAGAGGAGAGTTGTACAGCCAGGACGCACCGTGTCTGTGGGACGTGACGTTTCAGACCGCGGTCGCGCAGGCGGAGCTTGAAGATCGGGAGCTTGCTGGGGCGTATCACGATCTGCGCTTTGTCGATCATGGCGGCAACACGATCGTGATCTCCACGACGCGCCCGGAACTGTTGCCGGCTTGCGTGGCCCTGGTGGCTCACCCCGACGATGAGCGCTATCGCCATTTGCTGGGAACGACAGTGCGCTCACCGCTCTTCGGGATCGACGTGCCGGTCATGGCGCATCCGCTCGCGGAGCCCGCGAAGGGCACGGGTCTCGCGATGGTTTGTACCTTCGGCGATGTCACCGATGTGATCTGGTGGCGCGAGCTCAGCCTGCCGACGCACAGCGTGATTGGCAAGGACGGCCGTCTGCAGGACGAGGTGCCGCAGTGGCTCGCGTCGCCGCGTGCCCAGCAGGCTTATGCGCGGCTCGCCGGTGCGTCTGTCGCGCAAGCGCGCAGCCGTATTGTCGAGATGTTGACCGAAAGCGGTGACCTGTCCGCGCCGCCGCGGCCGCTGACACACAGCGTCAAATACTTCGAAAAGGGCGATCGCCCGCTCGAAATCGTGGCCACACGGCAATGGTATCTGCGCAGCGGAGGACGCGATGACGCATTGCGCGCGCAATTGCTGGAACGAGGCACGCAACTGAGCTGGCATCCCGAGTACATGGCTGCGCGCTACGATCACTGGGTGGCGGGCCTGAACAGCGACTGGCTCATCAGCCGCCAGCGCATCTTCGGCGTGCCGATTCCGCTGTGGTATCCGCTTGACGCAGCCGCCGAGCCGGACTACAGCAAGCCGATACGCCCCGACGCGTCTGCATTGCCGGTGGATCCACGTTCACACGTGCCACCCGGTTACACCGAGGCGCAACGAGGCCAACCCGATGGCTTCCTGGGCGAAGCCGACATCATGGACACGTGGGCCACCAGTTCGCTGACGCCGCAAATTGCAGGCGGCTGGCAGGATCCGGACGGGTGTTTTGCGAGAGTCTTCCCGATGGACCTGCGTCCGCAGGCACACGACATCATTCGCACGTGGCTGTTCTACACGGTGGTGCGCGCCGGCTTCGAAGCGCAGAGCGCGCCCTGGAAACACGCGATGCTCTCCGGTTGGATTCTCGATCCGGATCGCAAGAAGATGTCGAAGTCGAAGGGCAACGTCGTCACACCGATGGCGCTGTTGGACACCTACGGCTCCGACGGCGTGCGCTATTGGGCCGCGATGGGCGGGCCGGGCACGGATACCGTCTTCGAAGAAAAGCAGATGAAGGTGGGCCGCAGGCTTGCGCTCAAGCTGCTGAACGTGTCGAAGTTTGCATTGGGCTTCGATGGGGATCCGGATGGATGCCTGACCGAGGCCCTCGACCACGCCATGATGCGGCGTCTGGCCGCTGTGGTTGCGGATGCAACGGTCGCGCTGGAGGCGTTCGAGTACAACCGGGCCATCGAATGCACGGAAGCTTTCTTCTGGTGGTATTGCGACGACTACGTCGAACTCGTGAAGGGACGCGCCTATGGCAACGGCGCGCCGGCGGAGTCGGCCCGCCATGGGCTGGCCGCTTCGCTCTCGGTGCTGCAGCGGTTGTTCGCGCCGTTTTTGCCGTTTGTTGCGGAGGAGTGCTGGTCCTGGTGGATGGAGGGATCGGTGCATACCGCGCAGTGGCCGACGCTTGAGGCGTTCGAAGCAGCGACCGGAAGCGATGACGGTTCGTCGTCTGCGGTGTTCATCGCGGCCGTCTCTGACGTGCTGGGCGAGATTCGTAAAGCCAAATCCGAAGCCAGCTTGTCGATGAAGGCCGAGGTGAAGCAAGTAGTGGTCGAAGACGCGCCAGGCAGGCTGGAACTGCTCAAGCTCGCACAGGATGACTTATGCGAGGCAGGACAGGTCAAGCGGTTGGAAATGCGTGCCGCTGATGGGTTCCGTGTGCGAGTGGAGTTGTCCTAGCGCAGCCGCTCAACCCCATGCCGCGTTTTGCAACACGACGCGGTAACCATCGGGGTCTTCGAACGTCACGCCCTGGCGGTCCCAATAGGGATTCTCGGACCGGCAGGGCGCAATGCCCAGCGCCTGCATTCTCGCGACCGCTGCGTCCCACGCCTCGCGCTCCGGCAGATACAGCACCAGCAAGTACTCTGCCGTGGGCGCGTTGGCAACGGTTACGCCGTGCTGATGCGTGAACTCGATGTGCCACGGAGAGTCCCGCCGTCCCAGGATAATCCCGTCAAAACCTTCATGGTCTTCGAAGTGGGCCAGCACCTCGAAACCTAATCCCTCCGTGTAAAAGCGGGCGACTCTGCCGATGTCGTTCGTTGGCCGTGCGACGCGCAAAGTGGGCGGGGGCATCTCATCGCTCTCCATAGGGGTGGGCTCGCAATTTCGATGCACAGCATAGCGTGCGCTTCGGGACTGCGCCGAATGCCCGTGGGACGAACGGGTTATTCCGCGCTGCCGTTCCCGGCGGCCACCATTGCGCGCGTTCATCGCGGCATGTATCTTGGCGATGAACCTGCCGACACGTCTGCGCCACGACCGCGATCGTGCGAATCGTGCGTCGCGATGGCCCGGCACTCACACTCTGGAATCGCTCATGTACCCATCAATTGAACCCTACAAGCACGGATTTCTCGACACCGGTGACGGACACCAGGTCTACTGGGAGTTGTGCGGCAATCCCAATGGCAAGCCGGCGGTGTTTCTGCACGGCGGCCCTGGCGGCGGCTGCAGCCCGGAGCACCGGCGTCTGTTCGACCCGGCGCGCTACAACGTGCTGCTGTTCGATCAGCGCGGCTGCGGCCGCTCCAAGCCGCACGCCAGTCTCGACCACAACACCACGTGGGACCTGGTAGCCGATATTGAACGGCTGCGCGAGATGATCGGCGTCGAACAATGGGTGGTGTTCGGCGGCTCGTGGGGCAGTGCGCTCGGCCTCGCCTATTCGGAGACGCATCCGCAACGCGTCACGGCGTTGATCGTGCGCGGCATCTTCACCATGCGCCGTGCCGAACTGCTCTGGTACTACCAGGAAGGCGCGTCGTGGCTGTTCCCCGATCTTTGGGAGGGCTTCCTCGCGCCGATCCCTGTCGAAGAGCGTGGCGATCTGATGGCTGCCTATCGCCGCCGTCTGACCGGCGACGATGAAGCTGTGAAGCGACAAGCTGCGCGCGCGTGGAGCTTGTGGGAGGGTCGCACGATCACCCTGCTGCCCAGCCCCGAACTCGAACAACACTTCGGCGACGACGAATACGCGCTTGCTTTTGCGCGGATCGAAAACCACTACTTCGTCAATGACGGGTTCGTCGAGGAAGGACAACTGCTGCGGGACGCGCATCGCCTCGCGGACATTCCCGGCGTGATCGTGCAAGGCCGTTACGATGTGGCTACGCCGGCACGTACCGCGTGGGATCTGTCCAAGGCGTGGCCCAAGGCGAGTTTCCAGATCGTGCCTGACGCCGGCCACGCTTATAACGAGCCTGGCATCCTGCAGGCGTTGATTGCGGCGACGGATCGGTTCGCGAGCTAGGCGAGCAAAGCGTGCGTTGCTGCCTTAGGTAAGCGATGTCCGCAGAGGGATAAGCGGACATCGCAGTACCCTGCCTCGATTGATCAAGGCTTCGCTTGCGCGCGGACCAACCGAATGCCCCAGCCCGTGCGGATGGTCCCGTCGCTTTGCTGCAAGCCTGATAGCGCGTGAATCACATCTTCACGCAGCCGCGCTTTGGCCGGTGCGGAGAGCCGGTCGATATCGTAGGTTTTGGTCAGCGAGTCCCACAGTTCATGAGGTAGCGGTTCCCAATCGACGTCCAGGTCTTCGAACTGCACGTTTTCGAAGTCGTGCTTGAGCAGTTCGGTCCATCCTTCGTTGCTGCGAGTTCGGGCGTCGCCGAACGGGAGCAATCCTGCATCTTCCTTGAGAACGGGCAGGAGAACGTCGCGCAAAACCTTGTTCGCTTCGCCGAGCAAAAAGCTGCGTCCCACCACCGTGGCGAATTGCCCTTGCGGACGCAGCACGCGCCGGATTTCCTTGATCACCGCTTCGATATCGTCCATCAGCATGATGGCCATGTGCGACAGCAGGCAGTCGACGCTGCCCGTTTCGACGGACAGTTCCTGCGCGCGTTCCTTCAACAGCGCGACGGAGTCCGGAAGCGTGGCCCGCGCGACGTCCAGTTCGCCTTGGCTCATGTCGACGCCAATCAGCTTCAGCGACGGCCCCGGTCGGTCTAAGAGCAGCTTGAGCAGATGTCCGTCGCCGCAGGCAAGATCGAGGACCGTCAGCGGCGCCGTCGACGCCGGGACGCATGCGACAAGGGCGTCATAGGTCGAGGCGTAGTCGGCCGCGCTGGAGTGGGCACGAAGGTGGGCGAACGCGGCGCTCGTGGCACCGGGCTCACGCTGATGGAAGTCTTGCAGATACGTCTCGACAGGGGACAGTGCTTTCATGCGTGGCGACTCCGGACAAGATATGCGTGACGCGTCGTTGACGAAAACGTTTCGGCCGAGCGGGGGGCGATTATCCGTCGCCGAAGCGGCCTTGGCAATTCACCTGGAGCGCGCTGCCTGGACGCGCTGAGCGTCTTTCGATCACCTGTCATGGGCCGGCGCGCGACGCTTGACGCAAGCGCCGCGAACCTGGAATATGGGCGGGCGTGCGATAACCGACGTTGTCCCTTTCATACGAGAGGTGCGAGATGGCTTTCGAACAATCTCCTTTCTTCGAAGGCGGCTGTACTTGCCGCGCGGTGCGTTACCGCATGACGAGCAAGCCGCTGTTCGTTCACTGCTGTCACTGCCGCTGGTGTCAGCGCGAAACCGGCACCGCCTTTGCGCTCAACGCCTTGATCGAGGCGGACCGCGTCGAACTGCTGCAAGGGGAGATTGAACTTGTCGATACGCCGTCGCTAAGCGGTAAGGGGCAAAGAATTGCCCGCTGTCCGACATGTCATGTGGCGGTGTGGAGCCACTATGCAGGAGGGGGCAATGCGGTTTGTTTTGTTCGGGTGGGGACGCTCGATGAGCCTGATCGTTTCCCACCGGACATTCATATTTTCACCGCGTCTAAACAACCTTGGGTCGTGCTGCCGGAAGGCACGTTTGCGGTTGAAGAGTTTTACAAGGCTTCCATTTATTGGCCGCAGGAGAGTCTTGAGCGGCGTGCCGCGCTTGCGGCTCGGAAGTAGCTTAAGGTAGCGGGCGGTATCAAACGCAGTGGTTGCCTGTCACACGCCTCAATACCCAGGTAGAGATCTTGACGCGCACTCAACAAGAAGAAGCGATCGCAGTGGACCCATTCGAAATCTACCGGACTTCGTTTTATAAGCTGAGCCAGGCGTATAGCTTCCATGTGCCTGGTTATCTGATTCTCGAAACGCTTTCGCCTGCTCGGCGCTTCTCTGATATTCCCAGCGAGGCCGATGCCGATCTGGTGTCGTGCTTTCGCGTCGCAGAGCGGCTGCTCGATAGCTTGCTAAACCCTGAGCGGATCTACTTTCTTCGTTTTGGCGAGAGCACGGAGAATATCCACTTCCACATCGTGCCGCGCACCAGTGCGATAGCGGACATGTATGGACGGCCAGCTCCTGGTGAAGACGCACTGAACGGCGCGGGCGTCGTCAGTTGGTTGTGGGCGAATCATCAGCGTCTGGGGTACGCGGAGTCGGACGTTCGCGTGTTCATCCAGGCCGCGCGGCAGAGTCTCTTACCCTAATCACTGCCCCTCCAGCCCTTTGGGCAACTCTCCCAACTGACGAAACACCGAAAGCCAATCCTCAAGATGCCATGTCTTCGCAATCAGATTCCCGCGCATCTGATGGAACGAGTGAATCGCGAACTGGATGTGTTTAGAGCTTGCAGCAATCCCAAGCAGTTCGCCGGATTGCGTGCCGCTCACCTCCGCGCGAACGCCCACCCGGTCGCCATGCACCAGCACGTCGAGAATGGTGATCCGCATATCGGGAAGCGCTGTTGCGAGGTTGTCGAAGATGGGGATCATCTGGTCGGGCCCCAGCGTCGCTCCGGCGGGCTCCGGGACATATTCCCAATCGGGGGTGACGACCGCTCGTAGCAAGGTCACGCTTTTCTTCTCGACGGCCTCGTAGAACGCCTTAATCGTTGCCTGCGCCACCTGTTCGCTGGTGCTTTCGGTCATGATCGGTTTCTCCTGAAGAATGCTCCACGGATGCTTCGTAAGCATGCACTCCACGTTCGCGATCAGGCAAGCGGTTTGCAAAGAACCGTATTCAACCGCCGACCAGCGACATCCGCACGGTGGGATAAACCTTTGCCGATCCCGGCCTGCGCGGCGCCGAACGCAGTTCGGAATAGCGGTCGTCGCGCTGGATCCACCGGCCGCGCACCGCCGTTGCCAGTTGCTCGACGGAGGCGTTGTCAGCGAGCCAGGGTCTGAGGTCCGTGCCCTGGGTGGCGAACAGACACGTATAAAGTTGACCGTCGGCCGATACGCGGGCGCGCGTGCACGTCCCGCAGAACGGTTGCGAGACGCTCGCGATGAACCCGACGTCGCCCTTACCATCCGCATGGCGATAGGTGACGGCCGTACCCATCTGCTCAGGACTGACGATGGGGATCAACGGGAACTCGGCTTCGACGATTTGCCGCGTTTCGCGCGCCGTGATCACCTTCGTGTTCGACCAGCCGCCCGCACCGCCGACGTCCATGTATTCGATAAAGCGCACGGCCACGCCGCTGCCCTTGAACTGCCGGACCAGCGGCAGGATCTGGCTGTCATTGACGCCCCGCTCGACCACCGCGTTGACCTTGATCGGCGCGAGTCCGACCGCGCGTGCTGTTTCGATACCGTCCAGGATCCGCGACACAGGCATGTCGACGTCGCTCATACGGCGGAATACGGCATCGTCCACCGCGTCGAGGCTGACCGTCACGCGATTGAGGCCGGCGTCGCGCAGCGAGCGTGCCTTCGCGGCGAGCAGGGAGCCGTTTGTCGTGAGTGCGAGCTCCATCGGCTTGCCGCTGGCGGTGGTCAGTTTCGCGAGCTGTTCAATTAGCGCTTCGAGCCCACGGCGCAGGAGCGGCTCGCCGCCGGTGATGCGGATCTTCTCCACGCCGAGCAGAGCGAACGCTTTCGCGAGCTTGACCATCTGTTCGAACGACAGGCGTTGCGCAGACGGCAGGAAGGGATAGTCCGGGCCGAAGGTGTCGCGCGGCATGCAGTACGTGCAGCGAAAATTGCACTGATCGATGACGGACAGACGCAGATCGCGCAGCGGCCGATTGAGTTTGTCGAGGGGGGGCGAGGCATCGCTGACGGATACGCGATGGCGGTATTCCGTTTCTGCGGCGATGGGCGCGTCGATGATGTTCACGAACTATCCGAAAGTGGGCAGCGTGCGGCGGGGACCGAGCAACGCTACGGCCCTTAATGACATGCTGTCAGGATAGTGTTTCCCTCCCGCGTATGGGACGCACAGTCTGTGGAGGATTTAAGGAGTACAGTTTTGTGCACCGCATGGTCATCGGACCGCGCAACCTTTACCGCATCGCGCAGGCATTCGGAAACCATCATGTATTCGTTTCGCGCCTGCTTTCTTCTTCGACGGTAAAGATTGCCTCGGGAACCGCTTCGAGGCGGGCCTTCGGTATCGGGTCGCCACTGGCATCGGAGAAGCCGTAGGTGCCGTCCGCAATCTTCTGCAGCGCCCGCTGGATGTTTTGAATGCGACGGTCGTTCGCATTACGTAGCGCCTGATTGACTTCATCCTGGGCCATGCCCTGTGCGTCGTCTTCGAACTCCTCAGCTTCCTCGCCGTGCTCCTGCTCGTCTGCACGGCCACGCGCGATCGTATTTTCTTCTTCGCCCAGCACTTCCCGGCGCAGCGCTTCCAGACGCGTACGCTGCTGCGCAATGAACTCCGTACTCAATGGGGTGGGTTGCGCCGGCATGGCTTTCTCCTCTGTCATGGCTATCGTGTGGTTCGACGCGTCAGCACGCCGTCGCGGCAGCACGTAGTGATCCGCCCTGGATTTAGCATAGTTGAAGTTCGTGGAAGTCCCAATGCTATCTGGTGGGCTACCGTCAGGTAAACGACAGCACGATAAGTATTACTGAGTTAATCGTGAACGCTGGCCGATAGCCTTGTGGATTCCCAGATTGGCACTACACTGGTGGACGGGCTCTCATGCGCCAATCGTGCACCCTTCGCGGCTAGACACGGAGAAAACAATGCAGACACACACTGTTTCGTACGGCGAATTCGAAATCGTCGTGCGGCCCGAGCGAAACGCGCGCGGTGCTTGGATCGCAGACGTGAGTGTGAGTCGCGGCGCGCAAACCATTGTCGATACGCGACCGTCTACTGTTCAGCCGGAATGGTTGAACGAGGAGGAAGCGATCAGAGACGGGATCGAATGGGGCCGCCGTTTTATCGACCGTGAGTTCAACACGCACGAATCCGGCTCCTGGGTGGCGGCCCGTTCGCGTGCGGAACGCTGGTTCCGCGACGCCGAGGAATCGTAGATCGCCGGTGCTGCACGTGCGCCTGAATGTCTCGCGTGTTGTCGGCTGTAAAATAAAAGGATTGGTAAAGGGGACTGTCATGAGCGACCTGCCTTCACGCCCATCGTTGGGCGCCGCGGTGTACTACGACGATGCGTTTGCCGCGCTGGACTGGCTCGAGAAGGCCTTTGGCTTCGAGCGTCAGTTCGTCGTCACGGACGAAGACGGACAACTTGCCCATTCGGAAATGCGTTTCGGCGATAGCTATGTAATGGTCTGCCGCGCATGGAACGAGGACATGGCGAGCCCTCAGACGTTGGGCGGCAAGAACACGCAGTCGGTGCATGTGCAACTGCGCGATGGCATTGACGCCCATTGCGCCCGGGCGCGCGCAGCCGGCGCGGTGATCACGCGCGAACCGGAGGATCAGTTCTACGGCGATCGCGTCTATGCGGCGCGCGACCCGGAAGGCCACGTCTGGAGTTTCGGCCAGACGTTGCGCCAGGTGTCGCGCGAAGAGGCCGAACAGGCCACTGGCCTGAAAATAGACGGCTGGGTGTGAACCGGCGGCTTGGGTCGCGCTTCCTGCCGGATTCTCCAGCCCTTTAGCTACCCGCAGGAAACAGTGCATCTCCCTGGCGTAGCTAATGCGCCGTCCACCTGAGGCGATAATTGTGGTCCGCCACGCGGGCTGCGAATTCGTCGCGGCGACCGCACGGATAGGCTCCTTGGGAATGCGACGCGCTAGCCGCGTGCGCTAACGGAGCCTGCCTCATTCAATCGTACGCAGGCTGGCGACGATCGCCAGCCGCCAGGAAACTGTTTGCATGTATAAAAAGGGCGTGGCCTTAGAAATTCAGTTTGCCCCTCAGCGACTCAACGATGGGGCCGGCGATCCGTACTGGATCGATCTGACGCTGACGGAAGCGCAGAGTCTGCTTCAGACGCTACAGACGCAGTTAGCCGCGAACAGCGCGGGGACCGCCGCGCCGCTGGTCGTGAGCCTCGATGACGCGCAAGCTTCGCGCGAAGCGCAGTCCGCCGATTCGTCTGTATCCGTCGACGCGCAGGAGGTGTCGGCCAGCAGCGAGTTCAAGCAGTGGGTGTGCGTGATCTGCGGCTGGATCTACGACGAAGCGGCTGGCGTGCCGGAAGAGGGCATTGCCCCCGGCACCCGCTGGGCCGATGTGCCCGTTGATTGGCGCTGCCCGCTGTGCGACGTGGGCAAGGAAGATTTCGCGCTGGTCGAGTTCTAGCCGAGGTGGAATTCATGCGAGGCCGGCTCGGGAACCGGCGCGGCCCGCGCCTAGCTCGATCGCGGCCAGGTTTATTTGGCCATGATCCGTTGGCGTTCAAACGTTACGGCCGAGGCCTCGCCAAAGCGGCCACTCAGAGAAGCGTACAGCACACTGATCCAGAGAATCGCACCGGTTGCAAACTCTCCGGCTGGGTAGTTCGAATCGGCGCCTGCCATCCACGGGTAGGCCAGTGCGACGACGATCAGCGCGAGGCCGGTGACGTAGTGTCGAGGCGCGCGGAACAACCGCGCCAGGGGAAGCAGGTGTAGACCGACGATCAGGATGACTGCAGGTGCGGTCCAGCCGGGACGCCCGACGGCATTCAGGACGATATTCGCTACGACGACCGCGAGCCACTGCACCGCGTTGATCCATCGAAAAGCGCGTGCACGCGCTTTCTGCGCCGCGGGTTCCGCTTTCGGGTCGACGTATGGCCGAAACGCGCGGTAGTCGCACCACGCCCACAAAAACAAGGTGCTGCCGGCCATCAATATCAATCCGAGCATCGGCCAATCCCAGCCATGCAGGTGCAGGCACCAGGCTGTCATCCAGAGCGTGCCGAATCCGGCGAAAAACATCTGCCCAACGGCTGAACCGGCTTTACGAGCATACATGGCGTGTTCCACGAATCTCTCCCGAGAAAGGCTTTCACAGAGGTTGATCAAGGGCTTGCAGTTCTGCTGCGGCGCTTGAGTCCTGAATCCGTACGACGATGCATGGCGCGGCTTGGGCGATACCGCTCACCGCAACGCGTCACCGGGGTGCATCAAGGCGTACCGTCGAGAATGCCGCGCAGGTAATCGACGTAGCGCTCGAACGCGCGCCGGCCCGCTGTGGTCAGCGCTACGCGCGTGCGCGGTTTCTTGCCGACAAAGTCTTTAGTGATCTCGATGTAGCCGCACTTCTCCAGTGTGGCGAGATGCGCGCCGAGATTGCCTTCAGTGGCGTCGACGATGGTGCGCAGCCGGACAAATTCGATGGGCTCGCGGTTGGGCAACGCCTTGAGCGCTGCCATGATCTTGAGCCGAACCGGCTGGTGGATGGTTTCGTCTAGATGATCCATTTACGCGGTCCTCAGCCACAGACCGGCCAACATTAGCGCGCCGCCGCCTACCACCGCCATCCAGAGGAAAAAGTAGGCGGGAAACAGGTAAAAGCCGACGACGGTGAGTGCCGCCATGGCGATACCGGTGATCGCCAACCGGACCCCGATCCATATACCGCCCAGCACGTAAAACAACGCGACGATCAGAGCCATCAGCGCCGCGGATTGTTGCCCCGAGAACGGCTGAAAAATGTTAAGGATGACGATGTAAAACACGAGAATGGCGGCGATAGAACCCAGCCAGCGCCACGCGATGCTATTCGATGCTTCCTGCTTGCCTTTCCCGCCGAGGTACATGCATCCGGCTATGCCGATCACGTCGAGCGCGATCCACAGCCGCGAGGCGAGGGTGGGGAAGAAATGCGTCATGGCAAAACCGATCAGCCAGATGACGCCCCAAAGCACCAGCATGGGCGCGAACCGCTGGTACTGATAAAGCTGGCCGCTGCGGTGGCTAACCGCCTCGACTTCGCGCAGGGCCTGCGATGCTTGCTCGGAGGAGAGTGTCATGATGACTCCATCGGTGTCGTTTCAGAGTACTCTATACGGCAGAGTGAAAAAGTGCAAGGACTCTGTTTGTGCGATTTTGGGGTTGGGGCGCCGTCTGTTGCTGGTTCAGGGTCAGCAGGTGTGCGCGCCAGGACCATTTGGTAGAGTGGCGGCGTCACCGCAAACCAGAGTCAAGAACGAGATGAACGACACAAAACAACCCTACCCGACTGTTGTTCAAACCCGGCGATTCGTCCTCTCGCCACTTAGGGCGACTCATGCCGAACGGATGTTCGAGGGACTCAGTGACGAACGAGGCTACGACTTTATCCCCGAGATGCCGCCTGCCAACGTGGGCGCATTGGCGGACCGATACACACGCCTGGAAGGTCAAGTCTCGCGTGACGGTCAGGAAGTCTGGTTGAATTGGGTGATCGGTTCGGCGAGCGAGCCGACGCTATACGGCCACGTGCAGTTCACGATCAGACCGGCTGAGCAGCGCGCGTTCGTTGCCTATTTCGTTTTTCCGCGCTATCAGCGGCAGGGGATCGCGTCGGAGACGGTGGCCGCCGCCTTGTCGAGCGTGGCCGCGACATTTCAGGTCACCCAGATCGACGCGGAGATCGATACGCGAAACGCAGCATCGATCGCGCTGGTGGAGTCGTTGGGCTTCGTTCGCACTCGCGTGGTCGAGCATGCCGATGAATTCAAGGGCGCCGTCAGCGATGAATACCACTATTCGTTCCACGTGTCCGGCAAGCGCTAGGCTGACCGGCTGTCCAGAAGACTCACAGTCGCGTGTGCAAAGCGCCCCTTTATACAAAGCAAAGGAGTTTGCCGAGTGAGCCATGATCCCGCATCAACTGTCACCCTGGCGCCGCAGAACATTTACGACGATACGACCTTCTTCGAAGGCTATAAAGCGCTTCGCGACAACGACACAGGCCTGAACGGCGTATTGGAAATTCCCGCCCTGCATCGCCTGTTGCCTGATCTCTCGAACCTGCAGGTGCTCGATCTGGGCTGCGGCTTCGGCGAGTTCGCGCGTTTTGCGCGAACGCAAGGCGCGGCCTCCGTGACCGGTGTCGATATCTCGAAGCGAATGCTCGAAGAAGCCGCCACACGGACAAGCGATGCGTCGGTGATGTATCTGCATTGCCCGATCGAGCACTACCAGCCGGCACCGGATGCCTTCGACCTCGTCGTATCCTCGCTTGCGCTGCATTACATCGAAGACTATGCGGCGCTGGTCGAGCGCGTGTTTCAATGCCTGAAGCCGGGTGGTCGCTTTCTGTTCTCGGTGGAGCATCCGGTGTGCACCGCGTATCCGGCAGGCTGGGCTCGCGATAACGAGGGTCGCAAACGACACTGGCCGGTCGATCACTACCGTCAGGAAGGCAAACGGGATACGCGCTGGTTTGTCGATGGCGTGATCAAGTATCACCGCACCGTTGAAACCTACATCAACACGCTGATCCAGGCGGGCTTCCGGCTCGAGCATCTCGGCGAACCGGCGCCTTCCGCAGAGGCCTTGAAGGTTCGTCCCACGCTCGAGGACGATTGCCGTCGGCCGCCGTTTCTGTTTTTACGCGCTTTGCGGCCAGTGGGTTAGGCGCGCGGATGGCCTTCGCTACAAGCAAGCATGTCATTCTTTGAACCGCGGCCACTTTCAAGCGTGCCATCGTTTTCACCCGCCACATTTCCCCTGCCTTAAGCATTCCCTAGTCATTCGGCATAATTGCAAATGAGAATCGTTTGCAATTATGCCGAAACTGTCCCATTATTAAGCGTGCCTCAACGTGGTGATTTTCCTGCGCATGCTTTTACTCGTCCTACCTGTTCAAACTGACTTGACCGTTCTCGGCAAAGCGCATCACTGCGCGCGTCTGGCATTGCGATCGTCCAGGGCTGCCGTCCACCGGCCACTCCTTAAACCGGAGGTTCCATGAATTTCCATAGCTCATCCGCAGTGATGCATTCACTGCTGGACGATCCATCCAGCTCGCACGCCGACGAAGCCGAGCAGACGGTCCTGAACGCGGTTCGCACCTGGTTGCGTCCGCGCTGCGATGCACAGGGCCGCAACGGCGACTGGCGCGACGTGCTGTCCGACGCCGGCGTGACCGTCGACGGTCTCGGTTATTTCGACCTCCTGATGGGTCTGCTGCGACGCTTTGCCTATCGACGCATCGACACGCGCTGCCGTTGCGCGAGCGACCTCGCGAAAGACGAAGCGTCGCTGCTGCAGACCATCGCGTTGCTGCAGCGGGTGCGCAGCGATGCCGCCGTCGAGTTGCTCAACGACTGGCTGCCCGAGCCTGCGGTCAGCGGTGCGCTTAAGATCGTGCGCTGGTTCGCGATTGCGTTGCTCGATGCAGGACTCGTGATTCAGGTGCGCACGCGCCGCGTCACTTATATGCACTGATTGAGCGGACGAGTCTTTGCATGTCGGTTAACTCTTCAATCGCAATTGCGGCAATCGCGGACGAAACACCGGTACCGTCCCACCCATCCAGTCCCGCCCGAGTCGACGGTGCCGACGTTGCCGTTGTGCCGGAACTCGAATTTGTGCCTTGTAGCCTCGCGTACCGGCACGCCGCCGGCATGGTTCATCCGAAAGACGGAGAGTTGCTGCTATGGCGCTTTCGTCCGGAATGGCATCTGGTGTCGAAGGATGAGGCCTACGCGCGTCTTTCGAAGGCCGAACTGGCACGCGTCAGGAGTCATCCCAATCCCGCGCTCGGCAAGCGCTTTGCCGTGGGCCGTGCGGTGATGCGCGAGATTCTGGCCCACATGGTCGGCTGCGCGCCCGGCGACGTCGAACTGACGGAGGATGAGCGCGGTCAACTGCGTCTTGCGAACGCCGGCCCGCGTGAACCCATCGAAATCGCTATCGCTTATGCGGGGATCTGGATCGTGATCGGCGTGAGCACGAGTCCGCTCGGACTCGCGACCCGTGTACCGACGCTGCCGGACAATGCCGCTAGCGGTCACCCGGAAGCCACGACGCGGTCGCGCCGAACCAAGGCGAGCCGGTCGATCGAAACACGAAGCGGCGTGCGCCACGACAGCCTCACGATCGCAGCAGGGACGCCCGTGCTGAATGCCGACGCGCACGTATTGCGGCAGGATTCGGCGAGCTTCGTGATCGATACGCCCGGCGCCATGCGCTGGCACATTCTCGACCTGCCGATGCCCGGCATCATCAGCGCGGCAGCCGCGGTCGCTCAACCGTTGACGCGCGTGCTTGCGTTCGGTTGGGCGGGGCGCGACGGCCGGACTATCGCACGCTAGCGCGACGCCCCATTCAACGAAGCCGGTGCCGTCAGCACTTGAGCGGCCGCTGCCGCATCGCGCGCAATCGCTGCGTCGCTGAACGGCACGCGCAACCAGCGTTGCTTCGCGTACTTGCGCGTGCCGTCGGCGTAGTGCGGAGAAGCGGGATCATCCGATTCCGATGAGGCGAGCATCGTGTCCGCCACGACCTCGCCCTGCTCGAACCGCACTATCTGCAGATAGCTGTTGCCGTCCGGATTGACGTCCATCGAATACGCACGCTGATCGAAAGGATGCTGGGCGCACGCTGCAGTGAAATAACCGCCCTCGCTGCAGCCGCCGAACAGTGGAATGCGCTCGTCATTGCGTTGTACGTAGAGCGCCTGGCTGCGCGGGGCGTCGATAGGGATGCCGGCGCTCTGCAAGGCCGCGAGTGCCGCGCGCATCGCTGTCGCGAGTTTGGCGCGGTCGACCGCGATGCCGGACGGCGTCGTCAACGGCCGCTGCGGATCGAACGGCACGGCGTATAACTGCGAAGCGGGAAGATCGTCGAGGCGTCGCCAGAATTCGTCCCACAGCGTCGCGCCGCGTGCATCGACCGCGCCCGTATCGTTCCATGCTGCCAGAACCGTGCATGCCTGCTGCAGATCGCCGGCGTTAGCGGACCCTCGTGAGCCATCCGCGAGCGGCGCGGACGCCGGTGCTGACGTCGTGGTTGCCGAATCAGTCGTGCACAAGCGATCGAGCACAGGCTGCTTGAAGAGGATCGCCGACATCGAGCGGCTGTCCAACGCCACACGCTGCAGCGCGCCGGCCGACACGCCTGCCGGATCGGCCTGCAGTTGCGCGGCGATGGTGTGGCCAAGGCGGGTACGCAGGGACTGCGCGGTGTCGCTTGCGCCGATCACGCGTGCATAGCCCGTCAGCGGTTCGGCCGGATTGGCGAGCCAGAAGCTGCCGTTGAAATTGCCGACATAGTCGCGCCGCAGCAGGCTCGGCATGTGGGCGACCGGCAACGCTTGCGGCTGCACGGAGTCGCGCTCGACCTGCCAGTCGCATGCGCTGTGTGCGCCGTCGAGGAACGGCACGCCAGGCATGAAGCGAGCGAACGCCTTGCCGATCGCCGTCGTGCAGCTTTGCGCGAGACGATCGGGGACATCGGGTACGGCGCCGATGTCCGCGTACCACACGCGCGGATCGTCGCGGCCGATCGCGAACGTATTGACCCACGGCATCGCCGCATTGCGTTTCTGGATGCGGATGAAGTCATCGAGCGAGCGCGCCTGATTCCACTCAAGGAAGTTTTCGAAGACGCGGAAGTTGTCGGCGTTGATATCGCGCAGCGCGAACGCCTGCTGTGCATTCCACGCAAGCGCTGGCGATTTCGAACTCAGGTTGACCAGAGGACCGAAGCGCGAGCGGTATAGCGTTCGCGTGACTGGATGCAGGGCGCCATCGGCCGCACGGACCTGGACCGTCACGCGCGTGGGGGTCATCGTTTCCACGTGTCCATCGTATTGATAGGACGTGGGCGACCCCGCCACGAGGCTTAACTGAAACAGACCGAAACGCGCTGCGGTGGAGACCGTATGGGTCCACGCGACATCGCGGTTAAAGCCGATCATCGTTACGGGGACGCCGAGAAGCGACACACCGCTGACGTCGAGCTTACCGGGAATCGTCAGTTGTGCCTGGTAGAACCGGTCCGGTCCGGTCCAGAACCAATGCGGATTGCCGAACAGGAGGGCGCTGTCGTTGTGCGTCGCATCCGCACCGAACGCGAGTCCGTTGCTGCCCACGCCTTCATGGCCGCCGAAATGGGCGAGCGGCGCGGTGGCGGCCACGCTAAGCGAGGCCGGCGAACCTTGCGGCGTGGCTGGTGAGCGCAGCGGCGTGGCCGAGGCGGCCTGATGCGGTTGCGATTCCGTGACCGCGCCGGGCGGCTGAGCCGTTGCAATGGCGGACGCGAAGCGCGCCGCGCCGCCCGCGAGATTCAACGCATAGAGACGCCGGTAGATGTCCGCCGAGCTGATCTTGCCCACCCACGGCGCCGAGCGGCAGGCCGCATGCGCGCCGGCAGATTCACCGTGGGTGAGCTCGTCCACATAGCGGTTGTAACCGCTCGCGAAACCGTCGACCAGCGCGCGCATCGGTTCGCTCTGGGCGTTGCGGTAGCGCGTCACGGCCGCATTGTCGTCGATGAAGCGGAAGAAGAAGTCCGCGTCGAGATTGGTCGGTTGACCGAAGGTGGCCTCGCTTGCGGGCTTGGCATCGGCGCCGAAGTAGCGTGAACGCTCGCCCCGGAAGGTCACGAAGGCATCGGCCATCGTGCACAGGTTGTCCTGCGCCTCCACGTAGCCATACCCGTAGCCAAGGCTGCCCCAATCGTCCGCCTTCAGATGCGGAATGCCCAGCGCAGTGCGGCGGATCTCGACCCGGTAAGCCGGCGTGCCGGTGTCGGCGTGCTGCTGGATGTCTGAGGAAGGTGCAGTGCAACTGAGTAGGGCAAGCGCGATAGGGACAGCGAGCAGCAGACGCGCGCTGCGGATCAGCAAAGGTATCAGACGCATGGAGTGGTGGGCCGTGCAGGGGTTTCGGAAGGCGCTAGCCGGGAGCGCAGCCGCATGGGAGGTCCGCAGCTGACGGACTTCTTCGACGCTTGGGGTTGCCCCACGTCAGGCCCATACTAATGCGAATGATTCGCAATTACAAGCAAGCGCAACCTTCACGGTTCTTTCATTGCGTTACGAACCCGGCGGCCCGCTCAGCTTCCCAACGCGGCCAGTTGCCTCAGGCGCCGCGCCAGCGCCTTCGATACGACCTGCGATTTCGCGCCGTTGCCGATGCCGCGCGCGGCTTCGCTCTCGCGCAGGAACGCGGCGGTCTCGCTGGCCACGATTTCGCGTTCGTTGTCCGACGTGATCATGTGATACGAGTCGTCGAGGTAGATCGTGCGCAGGAACGGCGAGGCAATCTTCGCTGCGACGTAGTGCGCGTTGCGAGGATTCGCGGTCTCATCGTCGATGGCATGGATGATCAGGCAGTCGGTGGCGATATCCGCGAGCTTTGCACGCACGCGTGTCGCAAGCCGGCTGGCCTCGCGTAGCGCGGGCAGTGAAATGGTCGACGGTCCGACTTCGCTGATGCCGTTGCGCTGCATGGCGCGAGCGATCTTGGCGCGCAGCGCTTCGTTGCGTAGTCCGAACGGCGACGCCTCGCGATATCGCCAACGGCTGCGCAGCGGCGTGTAGTACGCCCAGCCAAGCAGAAAGCGGTACCACGGGATCGCCCAACCGTCGTACGAGAGCGTGACCGACAGCAGCACGACCGCATGCGCCGTCGGCCGCTGGTTGACGACCGCCAGCGCCAGCGCGGCGCCCACCGACAAGCCGCATACCGAGACGCGGGCATAGCGCTTGGCGAGTTTGTCGAACTCGTGCACGGCGGCGTCGACCCATGCCTGCATGTCGCGTTCGCTCGTCCCCGCGCTGTAGCCGTCCAGCACTGGCGCAAAAGCGGTGAAGCCCTCGTTGTTCAGATGACGCGCGAGAAAGCGCATTTCGAGCGGTGAACTCGACAGGCCGTGCAGCATGAGCACGGCGTGCTCGCCGCCTTCCTGGAGGATATGTTTGGCTCGGTCCAATGCTTAATCCTCGATGCGCAGGACCAGGAAATCGCCGGCGTGTGTCGTAAATCGCTCGCCGACGCAATCGACAGGCTTGTAGTGGTGCTCGCCGCTCTTGACGCGCAAGCGATGACTGCCGGGCGAAAGCGTGTTTTGCAGACGTGCGATATCGGCCGGATGGACCGAGGAAAAACGGCTGCCCGGCGCACTGGTATGCGGCAGCGTGCTGGCGCTGCTGGCGGCGTGCTCGGCATCCGGACGCAACGACGCTTTCCGGTCGAGCGCCTGAATCAGAATAATGGTGTCGTGGTAGTGAGGCAGATGGCGCAGCAGGCGATGCGTTTCGTCGATCGTGCGAAGTCGCAGCGCACGGTTATTGTCCGCGCGCAGCAGCATTTCATAGCGCGATTTCGCCACTGACGCGAATAGCTCGGCACGGAACTGCATGCGCCGCAGCCGTTCGATCAGGGCAATGATGAAGATCGTCAAGGTTGGATACGAAAGCAGCAGCCTGACGTCGTGGTAATCGAATACCGAGAAATCCGCATAAGGGGGAACAAACAGATAGTCGGCAATCACGAGTCCGACCAGCATCACGGTCAAAGCCGGCCCCAGCCCGAAAAAATATTCGATGAGGGTGGCGGCGACGCAGAAGAATGCGCCCGGCATGGCCGGACCGACGAATGGATTGAGTAAAAGGCGTACCCCGCTCGCCACCGCCAAAGCCAGGCACGCGGCAAGCCAGGCCCGGGAACCGCGTGGCGCCCACCGTTTGGCGTTTTGAATTTTCACAGCACCGCGTGCTTCGTAGCACGCTTAATTTAGAGATTGGGCGCCAATGGTATCGCATTCGCTGGCCGGCGACATCGATTTTGCTAGCACTAATGTGAAGAAAACGCTACAGGGTCTCCGTTTCCGTATGTTTCGGTTGCTTACACAATCGACAGGTTTGGGTGTACTCACTAATCGGCACGCGAGGCGAGCCGTTAGAACGTGTACGTCAGTGCGAGCGTGTCCGTGTTTTGCTGAACCCGCCGTGTAATCGGACTGGAAGCAGAGTTGCCATACAGACGGGCAAATTTCAGCTCGACGGTGGCGATCAGCGATTTGGTGATCAGATAATCCGCTTCGACCGTGACGTAGCCCGTCGCCGCGCCGCCGTGCGCGTCGTAGACAGGCAAACCGGACGCTGCGCTCTGGCTCGGCGTCACGCCGAAAAACGTTTGCTGGTAGGTCCCGTTCGTCCACGTGACGCCCGGCCCCGCGGTTAGATACAGCTTTTTGCCGACCGGCAGCGTGAGGGTGGCGTTGGTGTCCACCACCAGCCCTTCGCGGTTGCCGGCAATGTCCTGGGCCGCCGAGGTCGAGAACGTGAAAGCCGATTGCGTGTAGGTGAGGAAGGCCTTGGCGCGCGGCGTGGCGGGCACATTCTGCAGGCCGCGCAGCCGTGCGTCTTCGCTGGTCTCGCGCTCGGTGAAGTCGTATTGGAGCGCGAGGCCCGCGCTCCAGTTGGCGTTGTTGACGAAATACACCCCGAACAGCATGTCTTCTTTGGCGAAGAAGCGATTCTTGTATTCGATGTCGAACGCCGGAAACGGTCTGAGCCGCATGAAGTTCGCGCCCGGATACGCGGGTTCCCATTGCGCTTCGGCGCCGACGGTCACGGTCCAGTCCGGCGCGGCGGTGGTGGTGTTGGCCGGGGCCTGTTGCGCAAACGCCGCGACAGGCGCCAGCAGGCCGGCAAGCGCCATCAGGCCGGCGCCGAGTTGGGGTGACGAAAGCATAGTGCTCGTTCGGAGAGGAGGAAGATCTCTGAGGCGGGACTGTGCGGTTTAAACGCTTCGGTCCTCTATTTAAGCCTCATTGTGAAGCCCGGAAGATTCAGGGCGCGCGTGATTATGAGGGATGCAGCGCAAACCTGCACGCCTTGTCAAAAGCAAAGCGCTGTACAGACGGGGGACACGAGGGGAGATTGAACCGTTGACGCATGCCTCGGCGGGAGGCGTGCAGCGGGCCGCGCGCAGCAGGCGCGGCCCGTGTGGGTCAAGTGTGAAGGCGTTGAACCGTGGCGCAGATTAGAACTGGTGACGCAGGCCGACCGTCACCGCAACCTGGGTACCCGTCGACGAAGGCGACAACGTATTGATCGTGGCATCGCCGAGTACCGAGCCGGTCCCTGCGCCATGGACGTGTTGATACACGCCTTCGACGTAGACATCGGTCCGCTTGCTCAGCGAGTAATCGGTTTGCAGCGTGAACTGATTCCACTCCGGCGATGCGCTGGCGCCACCGTTGCCGTACGAGCCGTCCGTGAAGGTGTACGCACCGGCGAGGCTCAGGCTCGGCGTCAGCGAGTAGCGTGCATTCACTTCGTAGTTGTCGAGGCGCAGGCCGCCACCCAGAGCGGCGTAACCGTCGCCGCCGGCAAACACGCTCGAGAGGTTGTCGATCTGCGAGTGGGTCCACAGCAGGCCCACGTTAGCCGGACCGAACGCATAGTTGCCGCCTGCGCCCCAGATGCGTTGACGTTGCGCGACGAAGTCGGCGCTGCCGTCGTCGAGCGCGACGGCGCCGTTCGGATTCGTGTCGCTTACGCCGCCGCCGGCGTTGTTGAGCTGCAGGTAGCCGGCCGCCAGGTTCAGGGGGCCGTGCGCATACGTGGCGCCAAAGCCATAGGCGCGGTTGTTCGAGAAGCCGCCGGCCTTGTTGCTGAACGCGTACATGCCTTCAACCGTGAAGCCGCCGTAGGTGTTGCTGGTGTACTTCACCGCGTTGTTGATGCTCATCGAGTCCGCAGCGAGGTTATCGTTGTTGAACGGATGCGCGGAGAGGTTGCCGCCGTAGCTGCCGCCGGCTGACGAGATCGGGCCGAGCACGTCGTTGACGGTGTCGAACTGGCGGCCGAGCAGCAAGGTGCCGAACTGATCTGTTTGCAGCCCGACGTAGGCCTGCTCGCCGAACGCGTCGCCCGCGTTGTAGAGGCTGCCGTTGTTCAGGTTGAAACCGTTTTCCAGTTTGAAGATGGCGTGCAGGCCGCCACCCAGGTCTTCCGAACCCTTGAGGCCATACACGGTGTTTTCCGTGGCGGCGCTGGTTTCTTGCCAGCTGTTATGGCCACCCTGATTATTCGCAAACACGAGACCCGTATCGATAACGCCATACAGGGTGACGCTGCTTTGCGCGTGCGCGGACAATGCGAATACGCCTGACAGCGCGAGTGCCAGCAAAGACTTCTTCATGCTTTTAAGCTCCATGATGTAGCGGGGACTGCGAGAGTCAATCGCCCTAAGCGGTCATACCGTCGTACGGCTTGTCCATGCAGGCCGTACCGCCGCGTCGGGAATCCTGCGGGGTCGTAATGAACGAGAACCGCGATGCTACGGGTTCGGAAATAAAAACGTTGTATAAAGTGACGGCGCTAATCGCGCCAAAAAAGTAAAGGCGAGCCGGCCATTTACGTCGCTGGAACAACAATCTGTTCTCTTTCAATGCGCTATTCACGGTGCATGTCCGCTCATAGAATCGCTTCCTCAGCCTGTTCGTCTGCGTCGTGGACGAACTGCCCTCAAGACGCCAGCAAAGTTGACGATGACGACAGTTCTGCCGCTTAAGCAGCGATATAGCGCAACCGCAATGGGCCTTCATTGGCTTATCGCGCTGCTGATCGTGGCCGGTTTTTATCTCGGCTGGATCATGACCGATATCCCCGGTTTCACGCCCACCAAGCTCAAGTACTTTTCGTGGCACAAGTGGATTGGCGTGACCGTGTTCGTGCTTGCCGTGATTCGCCTCGCCTGGCGCCTGACGCACCGCGCCCCGGAGATGCCGCCCGGCATGGCGCCGCTGCAGAAGCTCGCAGCGGAAGCCGCACACGTGTTTCTGTACGTGCTGATGCTGGTGATTCCGGTCACGGGCTATCTGTACAGCTCGGCAGCCGGGATTCAGGTGGTCTATCTGGGCATCGTGCCGTTGCCGACGCTGATCGGGCCGGACGCCGCGCTGAAGGTCATGCTGAGAATCGTCCACATCTGGTTGAACTACACCTTGCTCGCGCTGGTGATTGTTCACGTGCTGGCGGCGCTGAAGCATCACTTCATCGATCGCGACGGCTTGCTGGCGCGCATGATCCCTTTTCTTAAGTAGCTCTCAAATAGCCTCACGCTCAAGGCAGATATGAAAACTCCTTTCCTTCGCTGGATCCTGGCCGCGACCGCGCTGACCTCGCTGTGCCTCGGCGTGGCGCATGCGCAGGTCGATACGTCGAAAAGCACGGTGACCGCCACGTCAAAGCAGATGAACGTGCCCGTCGACGGGACGTTCAAGAAGTTCACGGCCCAGCTCAACTTCGATCCGGCCAAGCCGGCCGCGGGCAGCGCCAAGCTGAGCATCGATACCGCCAGCTACGACCTCGGCGACGAAAGCTACAACCAGCAGGTGCGCGGCAAGGAATGGTTCGACGCCGCGCAGTTTCCGAATGCGACGTTCGTCTCGAGCGCGATTGCGCCGGCGGGCGGTAACCAGTTCAAGGTCAGCGGCACGCTGACCATCAAGGGCAAGTCCGAAAACGTCACGGTGCCGGTCACCGTGGCGCAGCAAGGTACGACTCAAAGCTTCGACGGCGCATTGCCGATCAAACGCAGCCAGTTCGATATCGGCACGGGCGAATGGAAGGACACGTCGGTTGTCGCCGACGAAGTCGTCATCAAGTTTCACATCGTGGCAGCCAAGAAATAAGCCGCACAACCCACCTGGAGAATGATTTTGAAAAAGCAACTTTTGGCTGTAGCCATCGCCGCAGTGGCAGCAGGCGCATCGTTTGGCGCAATGGCCGCTGACGTGACCTATACGCTCGATCCGACCCACACCTACCCGAGCTTCGAAGCCGACCACTTCGGCGGCGTCTCGATCTGGCGCGGCAAGTTCAACAAGAGCAGCGGCTCGGTGACGATCGATCGCGAAGCGAAGACGGGCACGCTGGAAGCGACCATCGACATGACCTCGGTGGATATCGGCAACGGTACGCTGGATACGGAGTTGAAGAGCCCGAAGTTCTTCGACGCCACGCAATTCCCGACGGCCGTCTATAAGGGCACGTCGATGAAGTTCAACGGCGATGTGCCGGTCGAAGTGATCGGAGAGTTGACCTTCCACGGCGTGACGAAGCCGCTGAACCTGAAGATCGAGTCGTTCAAGTGCTTCCAGAACCCGATGCTCAAGCGCGAAGTGTGCGGCACGGAATCGACGGCGACGTTCGACCGTTCTGACTTCGGCGTTGACTTCGGCAAGACGTATGGCTTCAAGATGGCCACCGTTCTGCACATCCAGGCGGAAGGCGTGAAGCAGTAAGCGAGGATGAGCCCGCTACGCGATGGCGGGTTGCCTTGATGGACGCCCCGGTCTGAGATGACCGGGGCGTTTTTGCATGGGGCGTTGGTGCTGCGCTCGCGTGAAGGCGCGTGTCGGCCCGTTAAGCCTTGCTGCCGGACGGCTTGCCGTCATGCGGACCCATCGGACGCACGGGCCAATCCACCCAGCGGTCCTCGCGGGTGGCTTCGTGAGCCTCGTTCATCGGATAGCGAATCCGGTTTTCCTTCTTTTCGGTCTCGCCGATGACCAGCAGCCGCACGTCGTGATCTGTGTTGTTGATGAAGGTATGGCAAATCCCGGTGCCCGCCGGAAACGCGACCGAGTCGCCCGGCTTCAGCGGATGCAGATGGCCGTCGATCCACACATCCGGTGTGCCTTCGATCACAAACACGAATTCTTCTTCCGCACTTTCGGCATGCGGGTACGAGCTCCGGCGGCCGGGCGGCAGGCGCATGTGGTGAATGCCGATGCGCTGCAGGCCCAGTTTCCTCGCGAGCGGCGCGCCGATACCGAGCAGTTCGGTACTGCCCTTGTAGTGGGCGTCGTCCGCACTCTCCAGCTCGGTCCAGTGGCGGATGAACTCGGGTCGTTCCATCAATGTCTCCTTGTATGGGCGTTCCTTGCGGGTCCGCCGTGCACGGGACGGCCGCACCCGTTTTGATGGCGCGCCGCGTGCGACGATCTTACTGCAGCCAGGGAAGACTTCGTACCGCTACAAAATTCTCCGTGCGTTGCGCCGCAAGCGCGTTGCCGCCTTAGCGGCGCAACGCGCGCAGATGCTCGAGCAGCCTGTCGATTTCCGCCTCGGTGGTCAGATAGCTCACGGATGCGCGAGCTATCGTGTCGAGACCCCGGGCAGTCATATCGAGCGGCGTGTAGGCCACGCCGTTGCTGCCGATCGATATGCCCTGCGCGGCCAGCGCGCGTTGCACCGCGGCCGGCTCGTGGCCCGCCAGGTTGAACGCCACCAGCCCCGAGCGTTCGCGGCCCTGATCGAGGACGGTCACGCCATCGATCTGCGCCAGCTCGGCGCGCAACGTCTGTGCAATGGTGTCGATGCGTGCGCGGATGTGGTCGAGGCCGATATCCAGCGCCTCCTGCAGCGCGTTGGCCAGTCCGCAGCGCAGCGCCGGCGCCAGTTCCGACGGTTCGAGGCGCGCGGCGTCGGCCCGCAGGATGGGCTCGCCGCTGGCATCGAGCGGTGCCGAATGGGTGTCGACGAACGCCGGCGTGAGCTGTGGCAGAAAGTCCTGCCGCACATACAGCAGGCCGGTGCCGCGGGGACCGCGCAAGGCTTTGCGACCCACGGTGGTCAGGACATCGCAGCCGATCTGCTGCACGTCGACGGGCAACTGTCCCACGCTTTGCGCGCCATCGATGAAGTACGCAATGCCATGGCGACGCGCAATCTGGCCGATGTCCGCCGCCGGATTGATGAGGCCGCCGTTGGCCGGCATCCACGTCAGCGCGATCAGGCGCACACGCTCGTCGAGCATTGCCTCGAGCGCTTGCGGATCGACGGCGCCGCTGTCGTCGGAGGGAATCGTTTCGATCGAGGCGCCGGCCCGTTGCGCTGTCAGGCGCATGGTTGCGAGATTGCCGCCCCATTCGTGGCGCGCTACGAGGATACGGTCGCCTGGCCGCCACGCGCCCAGCGCGGCGAATGCGCCGCCCCAGGCCGACGAGTTGCCGGTCGTCACGGCGATCTCCGACGGCTGCGCGTTGAGCAGTCGAGCCGCGAGTGTGCGGGCCTGTTCCGTTTGCTGACGCGCTGTCACACCTGCTTCCATGGGACCCTGGGTCGCTTCGCGCCAGAGGTGCTCGCGGATCGCTTCCAGCGTAGCCGTTGACGGCAATGACGAACCGGCGTGGTTGAAGTGCGTGATGTGCTGCGTACCCGGCGTCTGGGCGCGCAGCGCTTCCACGGCGGCAACGGTAAGAGGGGCTGGCATGCTTGGGGTGCTCCAGTGGGGCGGGCAGGGTTTAGGGCTGCGGTTTGCAGGCTGCGCTTCAGGGCTGTGACTCACGCTTGTGACTCACGGCTGTGAATCACGGTTGTGACTCAGACCCTGCGTACGAGGGTCACGTTTCAGGATTGCGTGAGCGAGACGATGGCCTCGACTTCCACGGCCACCCCGGAAGGCAACGACGCGACGCCCACCGCGCTGCGCGCATGCCGGCCGGCGTCGCCGAACACCTGCACCATCAGATCCGACGCGCCGTTGCCAATCGCGCTCTGACGATTGAACTCCGGCGTACTGGCGACAAACACGCCAAGGCGCACGATGCGCGCCACGCGGTCGATCCGGTCGCCGGTAGCGGCGGCAATCTGCGAGAGGATGCCGAGCGCGGCGAGACGCGCCGCCGCGATGCCGTCTTCGTCCGTGACATTGTCGCCGAGGCGGCCCAGGTATGCAGCCTGGCCGTTCTTGCGCGAGATCTGCCCGGAAATGAACAGCAGTTGACCGTCCTGCACGAACGGCACGTAGTTCGCGGCCGGCGCGGCGGCGGATTCCAGGGTGAGGCCGAGTTCAGCGACGCGAGCGGTGAGGGAGAGGCTCATGGTGGGTGTCTCAATGGAATGAATGAACGACCATCCTATGGTGGCCGCCGCCCGCTGACCAATGAATTCTTGCCGGCGACACGTGAGCCAAACTCATGCGTTCAGTCTGGCGAATCTTGCGCGGCCATCTGCATCAACCATTCGCGGAAGGCCGTCGCGGCTTCGCTCTCGCCTGTCGCCGTGCGCGGCGTGACGAGCCACCAGCCGATGCGCGGATCGTCCAGCACCGCGTCGGGCGCCGGCTGGATCAGCGCGCCGCTTGTCAGTTGCGCGGCGATGAGGCGGTGGCGGCCCATCGCGATGCCTTGTCCGGCGAGTGCCGCTTCGACGACGATGTTGTAGTCGTGCAGATGCACCGTCGTTGCATGACGGAGATCGACGCCGAAACGCGTGGCCCAGGCTTGCCATTCGAAGGGCATTTTGGCGTGCGAGGCGAGCAGCGGATAGCGCAGCAGGTCTTGCGGCGTGCGGGGCCGCCGTGCGCCGGCGAGCAGCGCGGGTGCACACACCAGCGAGAGGCGCTCGGACATGAGCTTGCGGGCGCGCACGCCGGGCCAGCCGCCGCGGCCATAGCGAATCGACAGATCCACTTCGCCGCCGGACACGTCCGCTAGCGCGATATCGGGCCGCAGCTGCAAGTCGATACCGGGATGCGCGGCGGAAAACGCCGGCAAGCGGGGCGCGAGCCAGCGTGTGGCGAACGAAGCCAACAGACCCACGCTGAGCTTCATCCGCGCAGCAGTGGGAGCACGCGTTTCCTCGGTGCCTGCGCGCAGCAGTTCGAAGGCGGCATGTACTTTGGCATAGTAGGCGTGTCCGGCAGCGGTCAGTGCGACCGCCCGCGTGCGCCGTTCAAACAGCGGCACGCCTAGTTCGCTCTCCAGCTTCTGGATATGGTGGCTGACAGCGCTTTGCGTAACGAAGAGTTCCTGGGCCGCCTGACTGAAACTGAGGTGTCGTGCGGCCGCTTCGAAAGCGCGCAGAGCAACAAGTGGCGGCAACGGACGCATGGAACGCATGGGGCTGGAGCGAAGACCTGAGTGAGTGCGTCATGCTACCCGTTGTTGCCGGACAGCGCGTGTTTTGCGGTGGCGGGTAATCTGATTATGATGTGTGTCTCCGCCCGACATTCCCGTCAGGCGCACGATCACCGCGTGCCTTCCAGGCGCTGCCCGTAGCGATGTCACTTATGAACTCTACCCCCGATGCTGTTCCGCGCCCCGCCATGCGTCCTCTGACGCCAGTCGAGGCGCGCGTGCTCGGTGTGCTGGTCGAAAAGCAGCACACGGTGCCGGACACCTACCCGCTTTCGCTCAACTCGCTGACCTCCGGCTGCAATCAGAAGACGGCGCGCGCGCCGGTGATGAACGTCACGGATGCCGAAGTGCTCACTGCTATCGACGGCCTGAGGCGTCTCAGTCTGGTGCTGGAAGGCAGCAGCAGCCGTGTGCCGCGTTTCGAGCACAACCTGAATCGCGTGTTGGGCATTCCCAGTCAGTCGGGTGCGTTGCTCACGGTGTTGATCCTGCGCGGTCCGCAGACCGCAGCGGAATTGCGCCTGAATACCTCGCGCCTGCATGACTTCGCTGATATTTCGTCGGTCGAAGTGTTTCTGGATGAACTGGCGGCGCACGAACCGCCGCGCGTGGTGAAGTTGCCGCGCACGCCAGGTGAGCGCGAGAATCGCTGGGTGCATCTGCTGTGCGGCGAAGTCAGCGTGAGCGAAGCGTCTTCGCGTGGCGTCGTGGAAGACGCTGCGCCCTCTGTCGAGGTCGAGACGCTCAACGCGGAAGTGAAGCGTCAGGGTGAGGAACTGCTGCGCCTTCAGACACTGGTCGAACACATGGCCGCCGAACTGGGTATCAACCTCGACAAGTTTGCGCGCGAGCCGTAAAGCGCATTCGCCGACCGGTCAGTCGCCGGGAAAATCCGCGAACGGGTTACCCGTGTCTTTCGTTTCGGTGCTCAGGTTGTATTCGGCGCGTACGGCCTTGAGCACTGCGGCGATGTCGCGATCGAAACCGGCGGCATTGCCGAAGTGCTTCATGTCCCAGTTGCAGCCGCTTGCGTCGGGCTCCTGAAGCTGCGGCCTCGGCACGCGAATCTTCACGCCGTCTTCGACGATTTCATGCAGTCGATGCAGTCGCCGGTTCACCTCCTGCTGCAACTGCGATGCGTTGAGCGTTTTGCGTATCATCGAAATCTCCTTTGGATTGCCCTTGCGAGTGTATCTGGTGTCGCGCTGCCGCCCACCGCGCATGCTACGCTCCGGGAAAATCCAATCAGATCAACCATGCGCTCATTATCTTCTCGTTGTTGGCTCGGGGCTGCGCTCCTTGTTGCGGTACTGTCAGGCGCTTGTGGTGGCGGGGGCGGTGGGGGCGGCGGCAGTGGCCAGGCATCGAGCGGGACGTCCGGCAGTTCCACCAGTTCCGCCAGCAGCAGCACCAGCACGGTCGTGCCTTCGGGGTCAACCAATGTGACGATCGCGGCGGCTCGCAATCTGCCGGCGTCGCCGGTCTGGGCCGTCTACTACGGCACGGCTGCGCAAACCGATATCAATCAGCTCGCCTCGAGTTTCAACGTGATCGTGATCGACGCCGATCCGGGCACCGGCACCCCCAACTTCACGCCCGCGCAGATCACCGCGCTGAAGGCGCATGGCGCGAAAGTGCTCAGCTATCTGAATGTCGGCGCCTGCGAGACCTGGCGAACCTATTGGACGACGGTGCCCACCGGCTTCGTCTCCTGCGGCGCGAACCAGGCGGCGCAACTGGGCCAGTACAGCGGCTACTCCAACGAGTACTGGATGAACGTCGGCAACGCGGACTATCAGAACCTGATCGTCAACTACGTCGCGCCGCGCCTGGCGGCGACCGGCGTCGACGGCTTCATGCTGGATAACTTCGAGATCGTCGGCCACGACGCGAACGCCGCACAAGGTCCGTGCGACGCGAGTTGCAAGCAAGGCGGTCTCGATCTGGTCGCGCAGTTGCGCACGGAGTTTCCGAACGCGCCGATCGTTCTGAACGCGGCACCGACCTCGGCGCTCAACGGATCGAGTGGCGGACTCTCGTTTCCGATGCTGGTGGACGGCAACTTTGCCGAACAGGTATTCCTGCCCTCGCTCGACAGCTCGCTGCTGCAAACGCTGCAGACGTGGAAGAGTACCGAGGCGCAATTGCCGCGCAGTACGTTCTTCACGGGATCGCTCGACTATGTGAGTAGTTGCTCGGCGATATCGACCGCACAAAGCGGCTGGAATGCCAGCATTGCCGCAGGGCTGAGTCCGTCGATTGCGACCTCGGCGCTCAATCAGGTGTGCTGGTGGCCGTTTTTGCCGGCGCTGGCGTCGAACTGAGCCAGTGTATCGGGGAGGCGAGCGGGCAGAGGGCGCGCTGCTCCGGCTTATCCTTCGCTGTGTTCGATCTGGCTGTTAGCCGCGCGGATCTTTGCGCGCGCCGCCTTGGTTGCGTTATCTGCCGGCCAGAAATACAACACCCGGCCTTTGTCGCCTGGCCGCTTGCGGCCGTCGTGCGGCGCTTCGCGCTCCGCCACGTTGAAGTTGGCCGTGGCCAGATCGGGACGGCTGAGCGCTTCAAAGATGCTGGACGCGAGCCACGCAGGAATGAATTCGTCGCGGTTGGCCAGTCCGCAGAGCAGGGCGCTCAACGCCATGAGGGCAAAGGGAGCGCCGGCAAGAACGATCAGAAAGACCGTCAAATCCCAGGCGCTATTGAGCGTGAGTTCGCCCACGTTGATCAGTAGCATGGGAATCATCATTACCCAGAAAAGCAGCTTGCTGACCCACCAGAGATTTTTCATGAGGAGGGCGAAGCCGTATTTGCAGCTCGAATAGATCGACATCGCCGTCTGATCCGGCCGCGCGACTGCCAGCAAAGTCCCTTTCGCATCGACGACTGCGTTCACGTCGTCACCCTCGCTGAAGCAGAGGCCGCTCAGCATGGTGCGGTATTGCGTGCCGGCGATGGTGATATCCATCAGATAGAGAAAATCGGCGAGCGCCGTGAGTTTGACGGTTTGCGAAGCCGCACCGCGGGCCGTCTGATTCAACTGATCATAAATGCCCGATAGATAACGATTCTGCCAATGGTTCATTACCGCCATACCGATTTTTCCGCCTAGCGCGAAAAGAATCGGTGCAAAGATTCGGGCCAGCATGCCGGCCGACGGCTGGCCGGCCGTCTGAAGGCTCACGGGCACACGCTCCATGGAGGTGATTTTCCCATGTATGACGCATAACTGATCGGACATCACTGAAACCTTTTTCGGGGTGTAGTGACAGATTTGGGTTAGCGCTGTCGCGCGTGGTAGCCCTTTGCGAACCGGAAGTTTATCCGAAAGACCGTTTGTTTATATAACGGTATGTAAGGGAGATTCATTAAACGCGAATTTAAGCGAATTGAATTTATGCAGGATAGGAACGCCAGGTAATAGAGAGTAATAAATCCGGCTGTCTATTTCGCTCTACATTCCACTCGACCCGAGAGCGGAATGTAGAGATGGATTGATGACCGCGACGTTTGATCGGGTTGCGTAATCAACGAGCCTGCGGCACCAGTTCAAGCCGATGCATGGCTGCCCCCGGCAAGAACGGCGTGGCGTCGCCATGGACCCACGCTTCATGTCCCGCGAGGAAGTACGGCGACAACGGGTGACCGGACTGACCGCCCGGCATTTCAAAGAAGCCGTCCTGTTCGCGCCCCGGCGAGACGACGATCCGCTCGGAGGCCCCGAACGAAGGCGCTTGCACGCGCGGCATGTTGATGTCGCCCGGCAGCGGATCGTGCGGCGCGCCCAGGGAGGCGCGCAGCCATGGCAGCCACGCCGGCACGATCCGCGCGAACGGATGATCGATCGCCGCGCGATTGCGATCGCCCCAGCGCGCATCTTCGAGTTTCACGCCCGGTGGCAACTGCGTGATGGCATGGTCGATCCGGTCGAGCATGAACGCGCGCCAGTCGGCGCTGCCGTCCGGCACCCATGCGTGATGCGCTGCAAGCGCTTCCATGACCGCGTCATAGCGCGAACTCGCCCCGCGAAAGCCGAGCGGCGGCGTGTCCGGTCCGCTGCCGAAATGGGTTGCGAGGTCCTTGTCGAGCGGGCCGAACCAGGCGTCGTAGAGCGAGAAGTAGAACGCGCGCACGAGACGATAGCCGACTGCGTCCGCATCGGCGCGGCCGTTCCATCCAAGCACGAGGCGCTGGAATTCGGCGCGCTGCGGATGGTCGCGCAATGCGTCGGCGTCGAGCGCTGAGAGAGCGAGACGCCGCCAACGATCGATCCATAGCGCGCGGTCGTCGGTCTGGATGGCGAGCATGTCACGCTCGTTGGCGCGCGGCAGCGCTAGCAGGTCGTCGCGGATCTGCGAGGCGCGCGCGCCGACGTCGGCTCCCGCGTCGCCGAGCAGCGCGGCTTCGGAAGTCGGCAAGGTGTGGTTGTTCGCCGTCCACAAACGCCCGAGCGGCGGGTCGATTCGCGACGGGTACGCATCCGGTGCGAGGTAGCCTTGCCAGCCTTGATAGGTGGCCGAATCAAAGGGCAGGTCGTCGACCGGGTTGTCCTTCGATGCAACCGCGGCGGGGTTCCAGCGCGGCAGCGGTCCCGCCAGCGTCCAGCCGATCTTGCCGTGCGAATCGGCCACCATGAAGTTCTGCGTCGGAATCCCGCTGGTCTGCGCCACGTGCAACGCGTCCGCGACGCTCGTGCTGTCTTCGAGCCGCTGCAGGTTGACATTGACCGCCTGGGGATCGTGAGCGACCCAGTGCAGCGCATAGGCGTGCGAGCCGACCACCCTCTCCGGGCCCCATTGCGTGTCCGCGACGGGCAGATCGACCGGCGTGCCGCCCTTGACGTCAATGCGTTCGTGGTGGATCACTGCACGTCGCCACGCGCCGCCGGGAGCGCGGTATTGCAGCGGATCGGCGGGATTGCGTTGCAGTTCGATCAGGTCAATGAAGTGGCCGTAGCTGTTAGTGAACCCCCATGCAACCTGACCATTGCTGCCGGCGATGACGAGGGGGCCACCGGGCAGGCTGACGCCGGTAATGTGCCGTGGCCGACCGTCCACGCCTGGCCATGTCAGCGAAAGCCGGTACCAGATGTTAGGCAGCGATAGGCCGAGGTGCATGTCGCTTGCGAGCAGTGCGCTACCTTGCGCGCTGTGGGCGGCGTCGACGGCCCAGCCGTTGCTGCCGATCACCGAATCGTCGGTGCTCGGGTTGCGGTCTGCGAGTTCGGTTCCGGGCAACGCGATGCTCGCGGACTTCGCGGCGTGCAACCAGTCGGGACGCGTGGCGGGCGGTGTGGCGAGTTCGACAGCGGGTGGCGTCGCGAGATCGAACGGTGCGTCCCAGTGACTCGCGGTAGGTAGCAGGAAGGCGAACAGATCGGCGGGGACGCGCTCGCGAAGGGCCGCGCGCGAAAGGATCCGGCTGACCTCGTGGGACTGGAGGTCGAAGTACATGGCGTAGATGACGAGCAGCGTGTCCTCGGGGCGCCACGCTGCCGGGTGCATGCGCAATACCCAGTACTCGAAGGGGCGCGATGCCAGCGAAGCGAGTCCGTCGTTGACGCCGGCTGCGTAGCGCTCGACCAGCAGCCGTTGGTCGGCGGGCATCGCGTTGAGTACGATCTCGGCGCGCTCGCGGAACCGGCTCGGGCGATTGCTGCGATCGAGGTCGAGCGCGGCCGGCCCGATTAGCGCGGCCATCTCGCCGGCCGCGACGCGGCGCAACAGGTCCATCTGGAAGAAGCGGTCCTGTGCGTGCACGAAGCCCGTCGCGTAGGCCACGTCCGCGCGTGAGTTGCCGTGTAATGTGGGGACGCCGAGCGCGTCGCGTTCGATCGTGACTGGGGCGGAGAGTGTAGGTGCGGTGTGCGTGCCGTCGAGTTGCGGGAGGCTGGCGCGCAAGGTCATCCAGCTTGCAAGTGCAATCGCGACGAGGATCAGGACGAGCGCGTAGAACGCGCGGATCAACCAGGTCGCGCGCGGACGTTTGGAGGCGGCAGGTGTTGGGCGAATCATCGCGGATCACGGAGGTCGTGGTTTCAGCCTGGTGCGGCATGCCATGTCGGCGAGATGGCGTATGACCATAGCACGGGTGCCGTGTCGGGCATCGGAGGCGACGTTGTTTGATTGATGCTACGGCGTGTTCGCGCGCCTCGATGATTTTCCGGCCGGTAAACAGCGAAACTTTATGCGTAAGGTCTTGATGTAGGCGAGATGTAAAACCGCGTGACTCGTTTGGCTCATCAAACCGTTAAAAGCGCGCTATATCCAGAACAATTCTGGACACCCACATCCGCATCGGATACTTTTGCCGCTGGGCAAAATTATTTAATGAATCGAGGCCATCCCACCTCGAAGAGGGCGACTGGCTATATCCATTCCGATAGCGTCCCGCCCCCTTAAGAAAATCAAAACGCATAAATACAGGTTAACGGGCAATCAAAATGAAAGATATCAAGCGGGCGGGGTTTGCCATCGCAATGGGCTTGTCTGTGTTACTCGCCGGCTGCGGCGGTGGAGGTGGAGGTTCCAGTTCATCATCAACGGCTAATCAGTCTTCATTGAGTGCAGATCAGCAGGCGTTTGAACAGTTCGCACTGGCGCCTAATGCCGTCTATAACCTGAGTTGGTTGTTGCCGCTTTCAGGTACACCCGCACCGAGTACACAATATTTCGTTGAGTCGCATGCATCGATGGCGGCCTCGCCGTCTACCGCAGGGGCGCAGGCGCTTAACGGATCCACGCCCACCTCGATTGCGAATACGCTGAGTGTGCCGAGCGCCACGTCCGTCTCGCGCTATGTGATCAACGGCGCCATTGTAGTGGGATCGGGTTCGCAGGACAGCGTGAGTTATCAAGGCACCGGTGTCAAAGTCAACGCGCTTGCCGCTGACGGCGTGACCGTTGTGGACAGCGTGATACGCAGCGGCTTCTCCGTGGTCCCATTGAGCGGCACCGTCGCGTCTGCTCCGACCGATCTCGCGCATTGGTTGAACTCGCTTTATTTCAATACGGCGCTGCTCAGCACGACGGCCACATGGAACTCGGGCGCCGCTTACGTGAAATACACGTCAACCGAAGTTGCCGACACCTACACGGTTGTCGACTACGACTCTACCGCAACGGCCACCGCAACCAGCACCACAACAGGCACCACCCCGGATCCTGTTCCGGGCGGGACGACGATCGCCGGGTTGATGGCGAACGGTGGCATTTTCCTGGTCGACGACAACACGACTTACACGCTCAGCAACGGTAGCGTGTCGTCGATCAACGGTGTGACGACTTATGTCGCATCCGCCGTGCGGCCGAATCTGACGACGCCGACCTACCGGACCTTTTACGAGCTCAACGGCAACGTCTATGTCGGCAGCCTCGTCAAGGCGGGAACCGTTGTCGGCGGCAACGCCTATCCGGTTGCGGTGTCCGGCGGGGGTTCGACGCCCAATTATTCGGAGCAGTATCAGATTCGCTTTAACGCCGCCGCTGTTGCGAGCTTGCACGCGGCAGTGACGTTCTAAAGCATCTGCACGCGCGGCCCACGCCGGTTCGAACGATTGGCGTGGGCTTGCACATGAACCGGCAAGTTGCATCAGACTGAAGCAGACCTAAGCGAGTCCCCAATGCACCCGAGCATGATCGTTGTTCGCAAGGCCAGCGCGGAGGAGCGTCTGCCGCTCTATCGCATGCTGGAGCTGTACCAGCACGACCTTTCCGACATCTGGGACCAGGACCTCGATGTTCATGGCGAGTACGGCTATTCGCTCGACCGCTTTTGGCACGATACGGACTGCCACGCATTCGTCGCGCTGGTGGACGGTAAGTACGCAGGCTTCGCGTTGGTCGATACGGCGGTCAAAGTCGGACCCGCGGGATTCTGGATGGACCAGTTTTTCGTGCTGAAGAAGTACCGCCGTTCGGGCGTCGGCCGGGAACTGGCGACGCAAGTCTTCGCCGCATTGCCCGGCAAGTGGGAGGTCGGGCAGATGACGGAGAACGCTGCGGCGCAAGCGTTCTGGCGCGGCGTCATCAAGGACTACACGCGCGGCGACTACTGGGAACGACGCCTCACCGACGGCTGGTGGCAAGGCGTCGTGCAAGGACTTGAAGTGAAACCTATCGCCTAGGCCACTCGTTGAAGCGACTTTCCCGGCAGAGCCGGTCTGAGCAAGCTGGCTAGCGAACCCCGAGACTTCCGCTCTCGCTATACTTCATCCACCATGCTCGATGAGGCTTCAGTCAATGCAGGTAACTTCGACTCACGGGGCAGTCCTTCTTTTAATCGACCTGCAACGGGCTATCGACCACCCCGACTGGGGTATTAGGAACAACCTCTCGGCGGAGCAGGAAATCTGCCGATTGCTGACCCGTTGGCGTGCTGAAAAATGGCCCGTCTGGCATGTGCGGCACGATTCTCTCGAGCCGGCGTCGCACTATCGTCCCGGGCAGCCTGGGAATGACTTCAAGCCGGAGGTTGCTCCGGTGCCCGGCGAGCCCATCATTCCAAAGCACACGAACAACGCTTTCATTGGCACGGGGCTCGAAGATCACCTGCGTGGAGGCGGGCATACAACGCTCGTGGTGGTAGGCGTGATCACGAATAACTCCATCGAGGCGACGGTGCGAATGGCCGGGAATCTCGGCTTCGATACCTATCTCGTTCAGGACGGCTGCTTTACTTTCAACCGCATGGATTGGGATGGTCGAATGCGCAGTGCCGAAGAAGTCCATGCCATGTCGTTAGCGAACCTGGATGGGGAATATTGCACGGTGGTCTCAGCAAAGGAATTGTTGGGCGATGCGGAGTAGTGCCGGACCAGCAGCGAAGCCCGAATTCGTTTGTTGTGTTGTGCTTATGGCCAAGCTGCTGGCCGAGGCGTCCTACGAAGCGAAAAACATATCCATAGTGGGTTTTTTTTGACCTTCCCTAAAGATTTGCGTGCTAATGACGATACTGAGTAAGGTACGCTTGCATTGAGTGGACGCGAATCCGGACAGTGATCCACCCGGATGAAGTGCCTTCGCAATCCACGCGTCAGACCACCACGCAGTCGTCAAAAACTCAAACAATGTCCGCTCGTCACGCGCTTAACAGGCTTCCTGGCCTTCTGAAGATCGTCGTCATCGCCGCCTTCAGTGCGGTCTTGATCGATTACGCCGCGGCCGCGGGATCAACGGGCTTCGCGGTTGACGAGCTGCGTGTTCCAGACCATATCAGCGACGCCGTACTGAACGGAGAGAAGAGCGCCTACGAGCACGCGCTGGACGCCTATCGCGAGGCATTGCTTCAGCACCCCGCTGATGCGTCGCTCGCCCTGGCAGAATGCAAGTTCATCGAACGCTTCGCGTCCGCGGAGGATCTGGCCTGGAGTGATGCGGCGGGCAAAGACTTCGATGCCTGTGAGACGACGCTCGATAAACAGTTTTCGTCCGACCCTGAAGCAGCGCTATTTGTGCTCGAGCATCGCTTTGGTGCGCAAGCCGTTGCATACGGCGAGCCATTGGTCAAAGTTTCGAACAACTGGTCGACGACGCAACGCGTCCGTTTGCACGCAGCGCTATCGCACGGCTACGAATTCGCCAAGAACGATACGCGAGCCGGCCAGGAGGCCTTAATTGCGGTGCAGCTCGACCCGGGCAACGAACGCGTGATTGCCGCGATGCGCTATCTCGTGCAGACCAAGCGCGTCCAGGACGCGAGCAAGCTGCTTGCTGCCGCACCCGTCGCATCGAACTTCTGGCAGGAAACAGGCCGAATCAAGGCCGCAACGGAATTGTTGCCCGGTACCGAAGCGAGGGACGAGTTACGTCGCGCTCAACACGCGGGATTGAAGATCGACGCGTACACGACGGCGCGTGCTCTTCAGCATGTCGGCGATTCGGCGGGCGCCGAGGCCGTATTGAGCGCCGACGCCGCGTCGCGCAAATTCGAGTCCCCACAGAATCAGCAACTTCGTCTCGACGTGGCGTTCGACGCAGGCAACGCGAAGGCCGCCGCTGACGTCATTCACGACCAGTACACGAAAACACAAAATGCGACAGCACTGACCGGAGCGTACGCGCGCCTCCTGGATCTCGACCCAGCTATGATCGGCCGAACGGACTTGCGTCCGCTGACCTTTGGCCTGCTGTTCATGCTTGCGTTGACTGCGGCAGCGCCGGGAATGCTGCTGTTTCCAGCGCACTATCGTGGCACCGTCCGGCAACGGATCGGCAAGACGTCGATGCCGCTGTTTGGCCGGATCGGCTTGCGTCACGGGTGGATAGCGCTCTCGATCTATTTTGGCGTACTGTATTTCGTCACGGACTTGCATGCCGGCACGGCGTCGCTTTCGCCAACGGGTAGTGGCGTCTTGCGCATGGATTGGCAGAGCCGACTCGCGACGACCTATTTATGGGCGGTGGTGTTCTGCGCGCTTGGGCTCGCGTGGGCTGCCCGGCTGCTAACCTGGCGCGACTGGTTAGGTGGCGGCCGATGGAAGCGGAAATGGTTTGTGTGGCCGGCAATCCTTCTCGGCTTTGCTCTGCTCCATCCCGCCGTGAGCCTGCGCGGGATTACGCCAAAGGTGCCGCCCAGCGGGTGGCCGGTAGCCCTAGTTCACGGCGCAGAATCGGTTGGGGGCATTGCACTGGCGCTCTTCGTGTTGTCCGTGCTGGTCCCGATCGTCGAGGAACTGGTCTTCCGCGGCTGCTTGTTGGGCGGACTGTCGCGTCATATCAGTTTCGGCTGGGCCAATCTGTTGCAGGCCTTGCTGTTCGCGGCAATGCATCGGGACGTCTGGCACTTTGGTTACCTGTTCGCGATGGGTGCTGTGTCAGGGTGGCTGGTGAAGAAGACCAAGGGGCTGTCAATGTCGATCCTGTTGCATGCGCTCAACAATGCGATCTTTGTATTTACGGTCGTGCCGTAGGATCGCGACGGTGCCAGGCTTGCCGTTTAACGCTTTGCCTCAGCAACTCTGTTAGATTAATCGCTTCGCGCCTCGCCGACACTTGTGACTCGTTATGTCATTCCAGAACTATTGGCTGTTTCTGCCCGCCTGCTTCGCCATCAACATGGCGCTCGGTCCGAACAACGTGCTTTCCATTTCCAACGGAGCGCGCAACGGCGTGCGGTGTGCCGTTCTGGTGGCGTTTGGACGACTGCTGGCCTTCGCGGTCATGATTGCAATCGCGGGCCTGGGACTCGGAGCGCTGCTGCTCGCCTCCGCGACGCTCTTCACGGCGTTGAAATTCGGTGGGGCGGCTTATCTTGTCTGGATCGGTATCAAACTCTTTCGCTCGGGTCCGACGCTTCTCGCGCGCCCAACCCAGGAGACGGCGGATGGCCGTGAGTCGTTCAACTTTCGTCAACTGGCGAAGCAGGAATTCATCGTGGCGGCTGGAAACCCAAAGGCGATTCTGGTTTTCACCGCGTTTTTCCCGCAGTTTGTGGACCGATCCGCATACGCAACCAGTTTCACCGTGCTTGGTTCGACGTTTCTCGTGCTCGAACTGGTGGCCATTTCCGTCTATGCCGTCATCGGAGCGGGCCTCGGAACCTGGGTGAGTAGTTCGCGAGGACTTCGCTGGTTCAACCGCGTGAGCGGCTCGACGATGATCGGCTTTGGCCTGCTCCTGGCATTCCTGCGGCGTCCGGCGACCTGACTGCGGTTGCGTTGACGCCGGATACGATCGGCAGCCACGCTCCATGAAACCCCGCAGGAATCCGTCTAGGCAGTTGCACGGTCGCGATCGGAGCGCTTGCGATATCCCGGCCGTCGAGAATGACGACATCACTGGTATCCGTCGCACGACGGTAGACACAGACCAGTAGCCAGCCATCGTCTTCAGCGGTGGCATCGGGACGCGCAACGAACACCGGTTCGCTGTTCTGATCGCCTTCGGGAACGCGGTATCGCTGCATCGAAGCATCTGCGAGATCGTAGCGAACCACACCGCGAATCTCGCGATTGGTCGGCTGCTCCGCCGCATAGGCAAAGCGATACGGTCGACCGGTCCGGCCTTCGTTGATACGAGGCAGTTCGATACCGGCATCGTCAAGCTGCGTTTCCGTCACCGTTCCGCGATCAAGGTCGATCACGTAACGCCGCAGCACACCAACCGGGTTGTCCTCGAACGCGGCACCGCGATCCGCCACACGCAAATAGTGCGTATATCGCACGGCATCCAGAACGACCGTCGACGTACCCACGTCGTACGCATTCACCCCATGCTGGATAAAGCATGGCGCGATTTCAAACCAGCGAACCTCGCCACCATGACGGGGCATGACGCCGATCCGCGCTTGACGCTCGTCATGCCAACGCAGCGGCATGCGATAGCCGCGCGATAGCATCGAAAAGTCATACGCGACGTTCAGGTCCAGCAAGATACTGCGGGTCGCCGTGATAGCCATGTCGTGCATCATCGACGCAGACGGCACGGCGATTTCAACGTCGACGCCTGGCGCACCGTTCGCATCCGTTACCCCGTAGCGCAACCACGGCTTTTGCCAATCGGCCCGAAACGTCATGAGTTCGCCCGTCTCGGGATCGATCTTGGGATGCGCCGTCATCCCGCCGGCGAGTCCTGGGTGACGGCGACTGGTTCCGAGGCTTTCGAGTCCGGCCGTCATCGCGAGTGGAGCGCCGCCTTCGGCAAGCGCCAATATCTCACCGGCGTGATGGAGCACGTTGACGTTCGGATTGGTGTCGAGCAGAGACGCCGCGATATCCGGCGCGTGCACCTTGGCCCATCGCTGTGTGCGAGCCCAGCGGTTGCGGTAGCCGGTGACGCGGCCGTCCTGAAACGAGATGCCGTGCCACATCGCAGCCTCCGGCCACCAGTTCAGCACGTTGTTTCCTTCGAAGCGACCCTGCAGCGGGTTCGGGCCATTGCGTATCAGCACGCCATTCAGGTCCCGCGGAATCGTGCCCGTCACGCGGAGATCGACCAGGTCGATTTCATCAACGACGGGCGCGGTTGCGCCGGCATTCAGATCTAGTGTGGTCATGTCGGAAGTCATCGAGCTTTGAGTGGGCTCGAATTTATACCCGGGTAAAATTATTGTCAATAATACCCGGATAAAAATACATGACGCATACGTGCGGATAATTGCCCCTCGCTGTCCAACGACTGCATGAAGGGTAAACACCCAGAACATTTCGCCGCGACGGAAAGCAGCCAGAAGGCGTCCGTTTTTTATACTCCACGCAAGCGCTGCATCAGACGACCCGTCGCTATCGGGCGGCTGCTTCGCAACAGCAGCCATCGACAGGAGACACCCTGCTATGCCACCGTTCGCCCGTTTCATGGCGCCCGCCTTCGCCGCCTGCGCGATCCTGTTCTGGACGCCGCATGCCGACGCGGAGAAGCTGACGCTCATGACCGGTGGCGTGACGAAGATCATCTATCTGCCGGTCACACTGGCCGCGCGGCTGGGCTACTTCCGCGATGAAGGGCTGGACGTCGAAATCCTCTCGGAACCCGCCGGCGTCGATACCGCGACCGAACTGATTGCGGGTGCCGTTCAAGGTGCGGTGGGTTTCTACGACCACACGATCGATCTGCAAAGCCGAGGCCTGGAAGTCGAATCCATCCTCGTTCTGGCGCAGTCCGCGGGGCTGGCCGAACTCGCGTCGACCAGGGTCGACACGCCGATGCGGACGATGGCGGATGCCCGCGGCCGAAAACTCGGTGTGACGGGGTTCGGGGCCTCCACGCACTTCCTGACCCGCTATCTCGCCCAGCAAGCGGGCTTGGCCGGGAGTACGTACACGATCGTGCCGATAGGTCCCGACAACGGCTTCGTCGACGCCATGATGAAAGGATCGATCGACGCCGGCATGGTCGAGGAGCCGACCGCATCGCGCCTGCTGGCCGCGAACGCCGCGCAGGTGCTGGTGGACATGCGCAGTATCGAGGGCACACGTGCGGCGCTTGGCGGACCGTATGCCGGCTCCTGTCTCTATGCGCAGCGCAAGTGGGTCGCGGCGCATCCGGACCAAACCCGGCGCCTCGTGCGCGGCGTTGCGCGCGCGCTTGTTTTTATTTCGACGCACAGTGCGAGCGACATCATGGCTGTGTTGCCGAAGAATTTTGTTGGGGATAACGAAGCGCTTTACCGGCAGGCACTGGCTGACATGATTCCCGCGTTTTCGCGCGACGGCCGGATGCCCGACGGCGCACCGCAGACGGTGCTGGGCGTGTTGGCTGCGGTCGACCCGTCGATCGTGCCACGCCACGTCGATCTGGCGCGGACCTACACCAACCGCTTCGCCGATGAGGCCAACGTGGTGTCGGGCCACTGACGAGGACCGCTGCGCGAGCACAGGCGTGCACACGGTCAAGGCAACAGCATTCCATCAAGCTAGGGGACACGACTTATGAAGGCCATCCGCATCGAGCAATACGGCGGACCGGAAGTACTGCAGCGCGTTGACATTGCCATTCCTTCGCCGGGTCCCGACGACGTGCTGGTCCGCGTGGGTTGCGCCGGCATCAACTTCATGGACATCCATACGCGACAAGGCAAATACAAAGCGTCGCGTACGTACCCGGTGCGGCTGCCCTGCACGCTCGGGATGGAGGGCGCGGGCGAGGTGGTCGAAGTGGGCACGAACGTCACCGCATTGAAGCGCGGCGACCGGGTTGCGTGGTGCATTTCGTGGGGCGCGTATGCCGAGTATGCGGTCGTGCCGGCCGCCCGCGTCGCCCGCATTCCGGCGGCGATTCCGTTTGACCTGGCAGCAGCGGCGATTTTTCAGGGATCGACTGCGCACTATCTGCTTGAGGACGTCGCGCATCTTGACGCAGGCAGCACGTGCCTCGTGCATGCCGCGTCGGGCGGCATCGGCCAGTTGCTGGTCCAGCTCGCCAAACGGCGCGGCGTGACCGTCTACGCGACCACGAGCAGCGAGGCGAAGGCCGAAGTTGCACGCGGACACGGCGCCGATCACGTGATGCTTTACGACGAGGGCCGTTTCGCCGAGCGCGTGCGAGAAGCGACTAACGGCCGTGGCGTCGACGTGGTGTTCGACGCCGTTGGGCGCGCCACCTTGCGAGACAGTTTCCGGGCTACCCGCACGCGCGGTCTGGTGGTGAACTACGGTTCGGTGTCCGGATCGTTGAACGATCTCGATCCGATCGAACTCGGCGAGGCCGGCTCGCTATTTCTCACGCGTCCGCGTCTTGCCGATCATCTCGCGGATGCTGCAACGGTGCAGCGTCGCGCGGATGAAATCTTCGCTGCCCTGCAGGACGGCACGCTGAAGATCGAGATCAGCGGCCGTTACACGCTCGACAACGTTGAAGCCGCGCACGAAGCGCTCGAGTCGCGTCGTCAATTAGGCAAATCCGTGATGACGATCGGCTGATCCATCACGTTCCATCGTATGCGAAGCCGTACCCGGTGGCCTCGATGGCTGCTGAGGACGTGTTCGTCCTTCACTATCGAGGTCATCATGACATCTTCAACTTCAACAAACGGGACGGCGGCTGTCAGCGCACCGTCCGCTTCGAGGGAATCGCGCGCCCGCTCGGTGTTCCGCGTGGTCAGCGGCAACTTCCTCGAAATGTACGACTTCACCGTGTACGGCTACTACGCGGCCGCCATTGCAGCCACGTTCTTCCCGACCGGTAACGAATTCGCCTCGCTCATGCTGGCGCTTTCCGTATTCGGCGCCGGCTTTCTGATGCGTCCGGTGGGTGCCCTGGTGCTGGGCGCGTACATCGACCATCACGGCCGCCGCAAGGGCTTGATCCTGTCGCTGATGTTGATGGCGATCGGCACCGCATGCGTGGCGTTCGTACCGAGCTACGCGTCGATCGGTCTCCTCGCCCCCGCCGTCGTGCTGTTTGGGCGGCTGCTGCAAGGCTTCTCCGCCGGGGTCGAACTGGGCGGCGTGTCCGTCTATCTGTCCGAGATCGCCACCAAAGGCAATCGCGGCTTCTACTGCTCGTGGCAGTCCGCGAGCCAGCAGGTCGCAGTGGTGTTCGCGGCGTCGCTCGGCGTGCTGTTGAACCGCCTTGTGCCGACGTCGGAGATGAACGCGTGGGGCTGGCGGATCCCGTTCATCGTCGGCTGTCTGATCGTGCCGTTCCTGTTCTATGTGCGCCGTTCGCTTCAGGAGACCGAAGAGTTTGCAGCACGCCGTCATCACCCCGGTATGGCCGAGATTGCCAGATCCATGGTGAAGCATGCACGGCTGATTCTCGCCGGCATGGGGCTCGTCATCATGACGACCGCCTCGTTCTACCTGATCACCGCCTACACGCCGACGTTCGGCAAGGTCGTGCTGAAGCTGACGTCGCTGGATTCGCTGCTGGTCACGGTCTGCGTGGGCGTGTCGAACTTCATCTGGCTGCCGATTGCCGGCGCCGTGTCCGATCGCATCGGCCGCCGCCCTGTGCTGATCGCCTGTACCGTGCTCGCGATTCTCACGGCTTATCCGGCGATGCAATGGATGGTTGCGCAACCGTCGTTCGCGCGTCTGCTGCTGGTCGAACTGTGGCTGTCGTTGCTCTATGCGTGGTACAACGGCGCGATGGTGGTCGCGCTGACGGAATTGATGCCGGCACACGTACGCACCACCGGGTTTTCGATGGCGTACAGTCTCGCCACGGTGGTGGGCGGATTTACGCCGGCGATCTCCACCTGGCTGATTCATACTACGGGTGATAAGGCCTCGCCGGGCGCATGGATGTCGTTTGCGGCCCTGTGCGGCGTAGTTGCGACACTGGTCCTGTACCGTTCCACCCAGTCGCGGGAGCAGTACAGGACGGCATGAACGCTTTGGGGATAGATGCGATGAGGCTACTGCTCGTCGAAGATAATGATCAGCTTGCACATTGGCTCGCGAAAATGCTGCGCGACGACGGCTTCATGCTCGATCGCGTCAGCGACGGCGAAGCGGCCGACGCTGCAGTGCGCACCGTACCCTACGACGTCGTGCTGCTCGATCTGAATCTGCCGCATCTGTCGGGCAAGAGCGTCTTGCGCCGCATGCGCGAGCGCGGCGACGCGACGCCGGTGTTGATCCTGACGGCAACCGGCGCCGTCGACGAAAAGGTGGTGTGCCTCGGCGCGGGCGCGGACGACTACATCGTGAAGCCGTTCGACGCGCGCGAGCTGGTCGCGCGTGTGAAGGTGCTGGCGCGGCGGCAGTCGCCGTCGCGCTCGAACCGGCTCAAATGCGGCAATCTCACGTATGACATGGACCGTTGCCAGTTCGCGGTGGAAGGCGAGCCGTTGACCTTGACGCCGCGCGAACACGCAGTGCTCGAAGCACTGATCCTGCGCGCCAAGAAGACCGTCGCGAAGACCATGCTGGCGGATTCGCTGAGCAACGCGGATGCGCCGACCAGCGAAGACGCGATTGAAATCTATGTGTCGCGTCTGCGCAAGAAGCTCGAAAAGAGCACTGCCACCATCATCACGCTGCGCGGCCTCGGCTACCTGCTTGAAGACGGCGCCGATGACGAATAGCCTGCGCCTACGGCTGCTGCTGTGGCTGCTGCTGCCCATGACCGTGTATGTGTTCGCGGCGGGACTGATTGCACACGACAACGCGCAGCGGACGGCGAGTCTGTTGCAGGACGAAGCATTATTGTCTTCGGCGCGCGTGATGGCGGGCGATATTCAATGGGAGGGCGGCTATCTGCACGCGGAGATCTCTCCCAGCGCGATCGAAATTCTGAGTTCGCCGTACGGCGACGAAGTCTTTTTCAGCATTCGCGAAGTGGGCGGCGCGACGATTGCGGGGACCTCTGATTTCCCGCTGCGCGTGCCGGGCGAAGGGCCGCTCTGGTATGACGCGACCGTGAGCGGACACCCGATTCGCGCGGTGTCGCTGATTCGCCCCATGTACGACTCGGGGGCGGTGAAACAGGTTGTGGTGTCGGTTGGACGGACCTTGCAGCAACGCGATGCCACCGCCACCGAGTTGTGGCGACCGCAGATGCTGCATTTCGCGGGCATTGTGACGATTGCGGTGGTGCTGGTGTGCGTCGGGCTCACCTTCGAACTGCAGCCGTTGATGAGGCTCGCGAAAGAGATGCTTGGGCGCGCGCCGAACGCGTCACTACGGGTGCGGGCTGACCCATTGCGCAACGAGTTGCGTCCTATCGTCACCGCGTTCAATCAGTGCCTCGATATCATCGAGCGTAAGACGGCCATGCAGCGGCGCTTCATTGCGGATGCGGCTCATCAGTTGCGCACGCCGCTGACGTTGCTCGGCACGCAATTGCAGTACGCGCGCCGTCAGGACGATCTCGCACAAGTCAAAGAGACCTTACTGGCCATGCATCGCAGCAACCTGTCGCTGGTTGCGCTCACCAACCAGTTGCTGCTGTTGGCTCAGGCGGAAGCAGCGGACTACGCGGACTTCGAAGGCGCGCCGGTGGATCTGCGCGCAGTGGCGACGGGGACGATCGAACAGCTTGCGCTGCTCGCGCAGCGTCGCCGTGTCGAACTGTCCGCGCATCTCGACGAGCCTGCGGAGGTGATGGGCAACGAGCCGCTACTTTCCGTGCTGCTGTTCAATCTGCTCGACAATGCGATTCGTTATACACCCGCTGGCGGACACGTTGCGCTCAGGCTCTCGTCGACGGGCGAGCGGGTGGTGCTGACTATCACGGACGAAGGGACAGGCATTAGCGCCGAACTTCGCGATCGCGTGTTCGAGCCGTTCTTTCGCGCGTCCGGCGAAGAGGGCAGTGGGCTTGGACTGTCGATCGTGCGGGAAATCGCGCGTGCGCATCTGGCCGAAGTCTCATTGGCAGATGGGCCTGGCGGAGCGGGCCTGACCGTTTCGGTGGTCTTTCCGGTTGTGCGGCGATGAGGCTGTCGAGTTTGACGGGTCTGACGAAGCCGTATGCCCAGGAAGAAGCCTGCTAGTTGCGCCGCGCGACACCGTCCCTGCGGCACAAGCGTGCCGCAGGGACGTGCCCCAATCAGCCTTCGAAATAGCGCGGCCGGTCGAGATCGGCAATCAAGCCGGGTTGCGTCGGCTCCCAACCCAGCAGTTCCCGCGTGCGTTGGCTCGAGGCCAGGTTGTCGATCTGGGCGAAATGCGTAAACCAGCCAAAGTGGTCAGCCGCTTCCTCAGGGTCCTTGCTGACAACCGGCAGATTGAGACGCCGGCCGATCACGCCCGCGATGTCCCGGAACGGCACACCCTCTTCAGCGAGGCCGTGATACCGCGCGCCTGCGACACCCTTCTCGACCGCAAGACGGTAGACACGCGCCGCATCGAAGCGATGCACCGCAGGCCACCGGTTGAGTCCCTCGCCAACATACGCCGACACGCCCTTTTCACGCGCCAGCCCGATCAAGAGCGGGACGAAACCGTGATCGCCGTCGCCGTGGACTGACGGCGGCAGGCGTACCAGCGACACGTTCACGCCGCGCGCCGCCTCCGCAGCCGCGGCTTCTTCCGACGCCACACGCGGAATCGAGTTTGGACCGGAAGCGGGCACGTCTTCTTCGGTCACGATACGGTTGGACGACAGAAGCCCGGTCCCGGACGTGACGACCAGCGGCCGGTCGGAGCCCGCGAGTGCGGCGCCGAGCGCTTCGATGGCGCGCCGGTCCACCTCGCAGTTCTCCTTGAACTTCGAGAAATCGTGGATGAAGGCCGTGTGGATCACGCCGTCGCATGCCTTGGCGCCGGCAGCGAGGCTCTCGGTGTCCAACAGCTCGCCCCGGTGGACCGTGGCGCCGATTCGCGCCAAAGCGTCGGCGCCGGCGTCGCTGCGTGCCAATCCAAGCACGGAGTGTCCCGCTGCGAGAAGCTCGCGGACGACCGCTTCACCGACAAAGCCGGTGGCTCCCGTTACGAATATACGCATACTGATTGCCTCATGGGTTTAGGAACAGACCAACCCATTCTCTTGCGGACTTGGGAGCAGTAAAAGCCGGGAGCGTATACCGTTATGGGAGTTAACACCCTGCCGGCTGAAGGACGGGGTGTGACGTAGACCTATAAAGCACGCCAGACAGGAGACAGCATGACGAGTACGGTTGCCGCATCCCCGAGACTAAAAATCATCCAGCGCAGCACGTTGGCCATGCTGGTTGTCAGCATTGCCATCAGTACCATCGACCGCGCCGCGTTGGCCGTAGCCAATCCATTGATTCGCCATGATCTGGGATTGTCGATTGCCGAAATGGGGATGCTGCTTTCGGCCTTTCTGTGGGCCTACGCGTTTTCCCAGTTGCCGATTGGTGCGTTGATCGACCGTTACGGTCCGCGCTGGCTGCTCGGTTGCGGACTCGCGGTCTGGTCGAGCGCGCAGTTGTTATGCGGTCTCGTGACGAACACCGCGCAGTTTGCCGCAGCACGCGCACTGCTCGGCATTGGCGAGGCGCCGCAGTTTCCGGCGGCGGCACGCGTCGTCAAGGACTGGTTCGCCGTGCGCGACCGCGGTTCCGCGACGGGCATTTTCATGTGTGCTTCGTATCTCGGCACGGGACTCGCTGCGCCGCTGCTCACGGCCATGATGCTGAACTTCGGCTGGCGCTGGATGTTCATGACCATGGGCATTCTCGGTCTTGTGATGGCGGCGGTCTGGTTCGCCGTGTATCGCAATCCGTCGCAACTGGCGCTCACGGATGATGAGCGCCGTTACCTCGGACTCGGAGAAGCCACTTCAAGCGGAGAGAAGCGCGGGCTGAGTCTCGCGCAATGGCGCAGTCTGTTCAGATCGAGTACGACCTGGGGTTTGGTCATTGGGTATTTCGGCGTGATCTACGTGAACTGGCTGTTCAATACCTGGTTACCGGGCTATCTGCACATGGCCCGGCATATGAGCCTCGCGCAGGTCGGATGGACGGCGGCCATTCCCTATACGTTCGCGGTCTTAGGCGCGCTCGTGGCGGGCTATCTGACCGACTGGCTCGCGCGCAAAGGCATGAGCCTGACCCATAGCCGCAAGGTGCCCGCGTGTGTATTTCTGGTCGCGCAGACGCTGTTCGTCGTGGTGGCCGCGCTCGTACCCGACAACAACGTTGCTGTGGCGTGTCTGTCCGGCGCGTTGTTCTGCGGCACGGCGGCGACCACGATCGCCTGGGCCATGATCAGCGTGTTCAGTCCGCAGCGGTGTACCGGTTCGCTCGGTGCGCTGCAGAACTTCGGTGGCTATATGGGCGGCTCGCTCGCGCCGATCGTGACCGGACTGATCGTGCAAAAGACGGGGTCCTTTGTGCCGGCGTTATACCTGGGCGCGGGGATGTCGTTGTTCGCGGCGCTGGCGTATCTGGTGTTGATTCGTGGACCGGTCACCTTGCGAGTGAGTGAGGGGGTAGGGGGCGTGTCGGCCGATCAGGTGTAGAGCGTGGCAAGCTGGAACCCGACCACGATAGCGTTGTAGACAGCGTGAGTCGCCATCGACGCGAGCAGCATTTTCTTGCGCCCGTACACCCATGCCGTTCCGAGACCCAGCGCGAACACCGGCAGCATAGAGAAAGGCGGGTGAACGATGGCAAATAAGGCTGCGCTCCCCAAGGCCGACAGCAAGACATTGAGCGAGCGGCGCATGCCGCCGAAGATGAGGCCGCGGAACACGAATTCCTCGAACACCGGCGCTGCGCATACGGTCAAGGCGCAGAGGGCGAGGCGAGCGGACGGTGATAGCAATGTCGGTGGGATAGCGGGTGCAAACCCATAGCGCCTGGTCAGCCACAGGTAGAGCAGGCCCACGCCGCCGCAGAGCACGCCGATTGCAGCGCCGTATGCGACGGCGCGGATCGGTTGAGGGCCAAGAACGTGTGGTATGCCACGGGTTTTCAGGCTCCAGAACGCAGTGCGCATCAACAGATAGGTCACGGCCCCGGCACACACATAGCCAAGCAGCACGCGCGTGAACGCATCGACATGCACTGTTTGCTTCAACACGTAGCCGGCAATGAACTGCAGCACGAAGAACAGCATCGCCGCGATCAGACCGTCGGCCAGCGAGACCTGCGACGGCGGAGTAGCCGTGGGATCGAGCAGATAGGGCAGCCTGTCGCTCGCCTTTTGCCAAAGCGCAAAAGCGAGCGCGCCGCACAGGATGGGTGTGGTGATCTGCTGCCACCAGACGTGGGACGCCAGCGCGTAAATATAGAACCCTGCCAGTGCCATGAAAAGATAGGCATAGCGGATTCCTAGCTGGCGCCTGCCTGTTTCAGCGGGCATCCCGGACAATACGCCTAGCGATAGCGCGATCACGGCGTAGATGGGCAAACCGAGCAAGACCAGCAGGGCGCCTACTGCAAAATGCCAGGGCGCAAGATGGGACAGCGTCATGCAACCGGCGAACAACAGCAGCGGATAAATGAGTGCGATCCCGCAGTAGAACTGCGCTTTTTCCAGCAATACGCCGGCGAGCGAGCGGGGGAATGTATAAAGCAGCCAGAGCCGTTCGCCTTCCGTGATCAACGCCGGCATCACGGTCTGCATGAAGGTGTACGCGCCGATAAAGAATGCGACGCTCGCCGTGAACGCGGGATTCTGCATGACCGTCGCGCCCAGATGGTCGTTGAGCAGGAACTGGCCGAACACCATCATGAGCGGCAGGCCCAGGCATTGGATCAGATGGCGGCGATCGCGCAAAAGCAAAATCAGTTCGCGTCGTTTGACGGGCGATAGCCACACCCTGCCAGCGTTGCGAGTGCGCTCGCGTGTCTGTTCGTCTTCGCGCGACTTGCGGGTATGCCGCGCGGACCGGCCGCTCTCGCGCAGGCCGTGCGTCACAATGCCCGCGCGCAACTGAAAGCGCAGGAACAACACGCTGAGTAGCGCAACCATGCCGGCCTCCACCAGCAAGATGCCGTACAGGCTCAGGGCGTGCAGTTCGAACGGCGCGGACAGTATCTGGATGGCGACGCCGGGCGGCGTCCAGATGGCCCACTGCGGCGTGTGCCCGGCAAGCATCAGTGCATAGTGCCTGGCGGTTGGCGACTGAAGCGACATCACCAGATAAACCACCGGACCCACCACGAGCATGAGGATGGCCTGAAAATTACGCAACGCAGCCGGTGGCAGCATGACATGCAGCCCCAGATCGAGGACGGTCCAGAGCGAAGCGACCAGCAATAGCAAAGGCGGGATGATCAGTAGCGTATAGAGCGGCGTCAACCAGCCTGCATTGGCATACCACGCGGTGATCCCACCGGTAATACCGAACGCGAGCCACGCGGTTGGGTTGATGAGGGCGCGTTCGGCGATTCGCGTGCATAGCAGCGTGGTTCGTGTCATCGGTAGAGTCGCGATCCATTCGAAGTCCCAGTCGGGACCGGATCGCATCGACGACACGAACGGATACAGCAAGGCGAATAGCCCCATCACGCTCATCAACATCGTCATGCCGCGCGTCATGCCGTCGCTGAACGGCGTCATGTGCGCGTACGCGGCAATCCGGGGAGAGAGCATCGAAGATATGCCGCTGCACGCTGCGTTGCCCTGGCAATACAGCGTGAGCAGAAACGCCCGCGTGCTGTTGCCGAATGACGAGGCCATCATCGCGGCCACGCATAGCATCACCAGCCAGCCTATACCCGCCTTGGCCGGTGTGGCTTGCCGATGGTCGCCTTTCGCTACCCCTTTGGACAGCCGCCGCAAGGTGGTGACAGTCATGATGTTGTGCAGCCTGCGCAGGCGCAGGCCGGCGAGCACACGGGTTGCGCGCAGTGCCTCGTGATAGGCCATGTCACGCCACCCTGGAGATTGACTCGCTCGTCGGCGAGACGTCGTTCGTCAGGCTGAGGAAGATCTCTTCGAGCGAACCGTTGGTGGCTGTGGCGGCGCGAATCTGGTCGAGCGTGCCGGTGGCGACCAGCTTGCCGTGGTGGATGATGCCGACCCTGCTGCACAGCCGCTCGGCCATGTCCAGCAAATGGGTTGAGACGAAAATGGTCATGCCTTGCGCTGCGCATTGGAGCAGACGCTCGTTGACCTCGCGCGCGGCGCGCGGATCGAGACCGTTGATCGGCTCGTCCAGAATCAGCACGCGTGGTTCGTGAATCAGCGCGCAGGCAAGGGCAAGTTTCTTTTTCATGCCCATTGAGTAATTGACGGCGAATTCTTCGCTCGCGTCATCGAGGCTGAACTCTTTCAGCAAGCGCTGCGTGCGCTGTTTTGCTTCTGCGCGCGGCAGACCATGCATCTCGCCGACGAACTGGAGAATCTCGTGACCGCGCAGGTAGTCGTAGAAAATCGGATTGTCGGGCAGGTAGCCGATGCGACGTTTGACTTCGGTGTTGTCGGCGTGGCAATCGAGTCCGTCGATCTGGACCGAGCCGCTGCTCGGCACCAGCAAGCCCATCATCATGCGGATGGTGGTGGTTTTACCTGCGCCATTAGGACCCAGGAAGCCGAATAGTTCTCCACTGGAGATTTGCAGATCCAACGGATGCACAGCATCAAAGCTGCCGTACTGTTTGGATAACCCCTGGAATTTAATCATTGTTAAGCAGCAGTGCTTGTTATTATCGATGGAGATGGGCCGGTGCCAAGCTTAAAACAAAGATAATCAACGGTGCTAGGAATTTTCTTTCTAAGCTCTTACCGGACCCAAGACCGGCACCACCACAAGCTCAATCGCCTATGCCTGACCTTCCATCATTTGTTGCGTTGCTGATCGTCGCGTTACTGTGTCTCTCGCTGCTGGTTTTTCAGCTCATCACGGGCGTACCGCCTATGCCGTCAAAAGCGTCGGAAGCGGCCGACGTCGTGGCGCTATTGCGGCAGGCGAACTTGCCGCAGCAGGCCATCGTGTACGAGCTGGGCAGCGGCTGGGGTTCGCTCGTCATCGCGCTGGCCAAGGCGTTTCCCGAGGCGCGGATACGCGGCATCGAAATGTCGCCGCTGCCCTACTGGGTCGCGCGGTTTCGGACCCGCAAGCTAGCCAATGTTGCTTTGCAGCGAGCCAATTTCTACGCGTGCAATCTGCAGGACGCGCACGCCGTCACCTGCTACCTGATGATCAAGCCGATGCCCAAACTGGCGGCGCTGCTTGATCGTATGCTCAAGCCTGGGACGCCAGTGGTGTCGCTCACGTTCTGGTTCCGTGAGCGCGAAGTTGTGGCGAGCCGGCAAGGTCCCGGATTGCGCGGTGCGGCGGCGTTGTATTTCTGGCCTGCACGCAAAGCTCAAGCGCGGTGACGGGTGGCCGGAGTGGCCGACGTGGAGTCCTCCGCTGTGGAGTCCGAAGAGTGACACCGGTTGAGGTGGTTTAAGCTGAAGCGAAGACGAGCCAACAGGAGACACCCATGACCGATCGGCAAGATCCGGCACCGGACAGCACAGCCGCACGTGTCGCCTTGTGGCGCGCGCTGCATGTCGAAGCCGACGCGCCGCCGCATGTGCTCGAAGACGAAATCGGCCTCAAGCTGCTGGCCCCGGGCGAGAACTGGCGCCGCCGCGGGGACATGGATCCGCAGTTCACCCGACCATTCCGCGCTTCAATCGTAGCGCGTGCCCGCTTCATCGAGGATCTGGTGGTGGAGCAGGCCGGGCGCGGGCTGAGTCAGTACGTGATCCTCGGCGCAGGGCTGGACAGCTTCGCGCAGCGGCGGCCTGAGATCGCCTCCCGCCTGAAGGTGTTCGAGGTCGACCAGCCGGGTCCTCAGGCATGGAAGCGTCAGCGCCTGATCGAACTCGGCTTTGGCGTGCCGGACTGGCTGCGCTTCGTACCCGTCGATTTCGAAGCCGGCGCCAGTTGGCAGGATGGCCTCGTGAAGGCGGGCTTCGATAACAGCCAGCCGGCCATCGTGGTGTCTACAGGTGTCAGCATGTACCTCACCAGGGAAGCGAACGCGGCCACGTTGCGCGAGGTCGCGGCCCTCGCCCCAGGATCGACGCTGGCCATGACGTTCCTGCTCCCGCTGGAGCTGGCGGACCCCGAGGTTCGTCCGGGACTCGAGATGGCGGAGAAAGGGGCACGAGCAAGCGGCACGCCTTTTATCAGCTTCTTCACCCCGCCGGAGATCCAGGCGCTGGCGCGGGAAGCCGGCTTCCGGGAGGCACGGCACGTTTCGGCGGGCGATCTCACCCAGCGTTACTTCGCAGGCAGGCCGGACGGTCTGCGTCCGCCGGCCAATGCGGAGGAACTGCTGGTGGCGAATACGTAGCTGCCCTCACGATTCGATCCGCATCTCACGCTGGCGTGCAACGGTCATGTAAGGGGTAGTCCGGGGTAGAGAAGTGTCCTAAAGCGGGATAGATTGCTTACTAGAATAAAAGCGTTGTAAATATAGACAGGAGATGCGCGGGACGTCGCAGACGAAGCCCGCGCGGGACTGGAGGGAGCCTGACATGGTGCGCACCGATTTGACGGTACTCGCGGGCGTCGGGATTCTGGCGCTAGCTTGCCTGGTTGCCTGCGGCTTGTACGTGTACTGGTGTAGCGATCGCTATCGCAGCCGAAAACAGCGGCCACAGTGGCCCATGAGCGTTGGGTGGGCGAACCCGCGCACTCACGAAGCGCCAGCGGCCGTTGAGGAAACGGTCGGCACGCAATTAAGCCAACGCTGTAAAACTTCGTTGTACCGGCTGATGTTCGGCCAGGCGCATGACGAATGCATCGTCTTCCTGATGGCCGCCAGCCGCGCCGCCGCGCAAAAGGAGGCGACGGACGCGCTCGCCGCTATCCATTGCATGGCGCCCGACGAAGTGTGTGTCTATAACCTCGCCTCGTTTCGCGAGCTGATCGATAGCGGCGTCAGCGAGGATGAGGATCTGCGCCTGTTCGAGGTGGCCTGGGAAGGCTCGAACGTCAGCGCATGGGCCGACCATCCGCTTTTCCTGACCGACGACTCCAGCTTGCTGGGCAAGTGGGCCGAGTTATACGCGGACCTGGCGCGCGAGCTGGCGACGAGCGCGATCAATCGGGCGCGGGGGTAGCGTACCTCGCGCTGGCTATCATCGGATCTTGACGACGGCCTTCCCCTTTACACGCCCTGTTTCGACGTAGGCCAAGGCCTCTTGGGTTGATGCAAACGGGAAGACCCGATCGATCACAGGCTTGATTACACCTGCGTCGATGAGCGCAGCGATCTGCGCCAACTGGCTCCCATCGGCACGCATGAAAAGAAATGAATAGGTGACGTCATGACGTTTCGCCGCTTTTCTGACGCGATAGCTCAGAAAGCGCATCGCTGTTTTCAGGAACCAGGCGGCGCCGATCTCTTTGGCAAAATCCGGATCGGGCGGACCGGCGATCCCGATCAGCCTGCCACCTGGCTTGAGCACTTGCAGTGATCGCTCGAGGGTCTTTCCGCCCTGTGTGTCCAGCACCACGTCGAAGTCTTTCAGGACGGCGGCAAAGTCATCTTTCCTGTAGTCGATGACGATGTCCGCACCGAGTTGCTTCAGCCATTCGGCATTTCCTGCGCTCGCCGTCGTCGCGACGGTCGCGCCCACATGCTTCGCCAGTTGAATGGCAAAGGTGCCGACGCCGCCCGAGCCGGCATGTATAAGCACCTTCTGCCCTTTCTTCAGTTGTCCTTTTTCAATCAGCGCTTGCCAGGCGGTCAAGCCCACCAGCGGGATTGAAGCCGCTTCTTCCATCGTGAGTGTTTTAGGCTTGAGGGCGACGGCGTCTTCCCTAAGCGCGATGAATTCCGCAAACGTACCGATCCGATCTTTATGCGGACGGGCATAGACCTCATCGCCCGGCTTGAATTGCTGCACACGCGATCCGACGCGGACCACGACGCCGGCCACATCGTTGCCCAAAATCAGCGGCAAACGATAGGGCAAAATGAGTTTGAACTCTCCGTCCCTGATCTTTGCGTCGAGAGGGTTCACGCCCGCGGCGTGGATCTGGATCAACACGTCGTCTTCGCGCGGCTCGGGGACCGGCATATCAGCGGCCCGTATGCCACTCTTGCGTCCATATCGATCGACAACAAATGCCTTCATCACGGTTCCTTATCAGTGTTTTGTTGCGTCAGAAGCAGGGGCAGTCACGCCGTCTTCGACGCACCTTGTTGTGCGATTCGATGCGCGATGCTGGATGCAGTTGGGTGTCGTCAGGAAACCGTCGGTTCACGCATGACTGGCCAGGTCAGCACCTGCCAGGGCGCGTTACCGGCAGCGCGAAGGCGCAGCGCCGCCGTTTGCGCGGAAGCCGCGTTATCTTCGACGAAGCCTGCCGTCAAAAGCAGGTCGGTTTCGAAGTCTTGCCAGTCGGCGTAGTGCATCGCGACTTCCTGCGCGACTTCTTCGATCCGCGTGCGAGCCTCGGCCTCCGCAACGTAACCTAAGCGGCACCCAGCCCGGTAGTAGAGCACCATGCGACTGGCGTCATAGGCGAGGCCGTTCATCTGCCGCCACCGGTCAGGCTGCTCCCGCAACGCACGGAACTGTTGCTCGCGCATGCCTCGCAGCGGGCCGTAGGTATGCGAAAACGCCGATAACCAATCTCCTGTGGAACCCGCATCGTGCGTCTGCTCGCCACGGGCCAATCGCGACATGAGCGCTCTGATCAGGGCGATGTCGCGCCGATGACCGCCTTCGCGTAGCCATCGCAGTCGCATCGTCCACGCCGCCGGGCTGTTGATCTCATGGCGCGAGGCGAAGCGGGCCATGAAACGCGCTGCCTGACGCGCATCAGGCGGCAGAAGATCGAGCCGGTCGTGATAGAACCGCTCGCGCTCGCAATCCAGGGCGGACAACGCGATGGCCCATTGCACCGGGGTATCGGCCGGAGGGCCATGTTGATACAGCCCCTCGCGGACATCGACAAGATTGATGCCACGCGGCGGATCAGTGCTACGTTCTCCTGTTTTTTCTCCACGACGGCCGAAACGCGCATACAGGCGTTGCACGCTTGCGAAAATCGCCCAGCCTGCAAGCAGGCCGACCCACAGCGCCGGATCGAGCAGTAGCGGAATCATCGCGCCAGGTCGGTGAGGTGAATCTTTTGGAGCGCGTTATCCAGCAGCAGTTCGAATTCGTTAGCTTCGCCACGCTCGCGTTCGGAGAGCGGAGCGAGCAATTGCATCTCGTAGAGCGCGGAGACGAACAACCATTGGGGGGCAGGCAGCGCCATCTCCCAGGCGAGCAGTTTCCATGGGCTGTGCGGATCTCGTTGCGCCAGTTCGATGACTTCGCGGGTGGCCTCCTGGGTGGGGATCATGGCGGGGTCACCGCCGGCCCAAAAACCGCGTGCCCGCATGAACTGATCGGCGCAGTCGAGCCAGCTTTTGTAGTCGCGCTGCAGGTAGAGCGAGGGCAGCAGAATGAAGTCACGCGCTTCCCGTTCGTCAATGAGGTCCAGCAACAAGCCGTTCTGGCAAAGCATGATGAATCGCACCATGTCCCAGGCGAGAAAGTTAACCGACTGCACACCATCGCGGTTGTCTCGCGCAGCCTGCATTTGCCATAGGGACTCGCGCCGCTCTTCGTCAGGCAGTTCACGATCCTCGCGCAGCCGTTCGACCTCCTGCTTGAACGCTGCTTCTGGCAAACCGGCGTAGTGGCCGACAAACGGCTGGAGCGCCTGACGATGTCCACCCGTGAATACGCCGTGAAGCTGCTCGAGTAGCGTGGCACGATCGCTAATGCCCCACGATTGACGCAGGGACTGACGGGTTTCGTCGGCGGAAGCGTCCAGACGCAAGCTATCCCAGGCGCATCCGTTGCGCACGTTGAAGACCAATGTGTTGGCCAGCGCCCAATACTGCGGCTCAGGCTGGAAGGTGCTGGGCGATGTTTGCCAGCGTAGTGTCAAGGGCTCCGTCTTGCGTGTTTCGGGCTTCTTCTTTTGCCGCTTCCGGCGGGCCGGCAGCGTGGCGAAAACCGCGATCACGAAGAGTGTGCAGGCCACCTCGATGGTCGTATTGTTCATTGCGATACCGTCTCCCATTGCCCCAGAACGTGTGATCGGAACCGTTCTTTGCGAGCGATGCCTTGAATGATCGATTTTCCAAAATGGTCGCGATTATTCTAGGGATTCAGACGTTGCAATGCGAATTTACCCAAGACGCATGGGTCGCGTGAATCAAGCGGCGCGTAGCGGCAAAGCGCGGGCCCGCTCCCGCCTCTACAACGTAAGGACAGGAGCGCGAGACCCGCTTGTTCAATTACGCTCAGAACTTGTACGTCGCACCAATCTGCGCGAAGCGGCCGACATACGTGTACAGCGACGTGTCATAGCCCTGCTGCCACAGCGGACCATCCGCCCATACCGCATCGAACGGCGGCACGCGGTTGAAGATGTTGTCGATGCCGCCGTAGATCGTCCAGTGCTTGAAGCCCGTGTAGGTCACCATCAGATTGAACTGGCTATAGGACCCCACGCTGCCGTTTTGCGGCGTCGGCGTCGGGATATAGGTGAAGGTCTGCGTGTACGGTCCCGTGTACTGCCACGACAGCGCCGTATTCCACTGGTGATACGCCCAGCTCAAGGTGGTGTTGCCCTTCCAGCGCGGGAAGCTGCCGCCGAACGGCTCGTTGAGCGCGAGGTTGTTGCCAGCCGCATTCACCGTCTGACCGCCTAGCTGGAACTTGAACGTATCCACATAAGCCCAGTCGCCCGACAGCGTGAACGTGCCGATCGAGGTCGGCAACGACTGGCGGAAGGTGGTTTCGAAACCGCTCGTATCGAGATTCCCGAGGTTCTCATACTGGAAGGTCTCGTATTCGGGTGTGGTCGAACCGGGGTAATAGACCGTCGACGACGGCTGGTCGATGCCGATCACGTTGCTGATGTGAATGCGGTACCAGTCGAGCCCGACGTCGGTCGTGCGGGTTGGCGACAGCTCGAAGCCAATGTTGTAGTTCTTCGTGCGTTCCGGTTGCAGGTCCGGATTGCCGGAAGTGAGCGATGTGACGGAACCCGACTGATTGATCACGAGCGCCATGTTCTGTGAGGTGCTGTCCTCGACAAACGTGGGCGCACGGAAACCGCGATCGTAAGACGCATAGGCAGTCAATGCCTTGACCGGCTGCCAGCGCAAGGCGAAACGCGGCGAGAACGCGCCGCCGACATCGCTGTAGTGGTCGTAGCGGCCCGACTGGCTAAACGTCAGTGTCTTCACGATCGGAATGTCGAACTGGTAGTACACCGCTGCGACGTTGCGCTGGCCTTGCACCTCCTCCTCGTCCGGCGTGAGGACCAGACCTTCCGCATACGCTGCACCTTGACTCAGGGATTCGCTCTGGTGGAAGAACTCGGCGCCGAGACCCAGGCCCACGTCGCCGGTCGGCAAGTGGAACAGCGTCGGGGTGGAAATCGTCGCATCAAGAGTATCGAGCTTCGAGACGGCGATATTGTTCGCGTCCATGTACAGGCCGTTCAGCGCGTTCGGTGTCGCAGACGGATTCGCGAAGTCGTAGGTGCCGTTCTGGTAGATGTTGTTCAGAACGCTGACGTTCAACTGGTTCGAGTATGTATTGGACACGTCGCTTTGCGAGTGCGTGTACGTGGTCGCCCAGTCCCAGTCACCGTTCGGCAGCGTGAGCGTACCCTTGACGCCCGTGGCCGCGCGCCAGTAGTTGGCGTCTGTCGTTTCCGCTACGGCGTCAGGGAACGAGTAGACGAGCGGCGTCGCCACCCCGAACGGGTTATATGGGTTGCTCGCCGGCACGGTGTTGTTGAACAGCGAGAACTGCTTCGTCGTAGGGTTGTACACCAGCGACGAATTGGTCCCGCCGACGGTGTTGTTCCACACCCCACCGCCCTGGACGCTCGTGTTGTTGCTCTCCCACAGATCCACAAATGCCGTGGTCGTGTCGTTGATCTTGAACTGCGCATCCACCTTCGCGCTCAGACGCTGGCTCCACGGCTCGATGGAGAAGCCGTTGCCGGTGTTGAGTCCGCAAACCGTACCGGTGGTCTGGCCGTAGAAGACGGACGTGAAGTTCGTGCTAGCCGGTTTAACCGAACTGCCGTACGGGCACGAGCTCAGCGCCTGCGCATTGCCCGTCGTTGGATTGGTCCAGTATGAAGGCGCGAGCATCGACATGCCGCCAGGCTGGTTCGTGAAGTCCATGGCCGAGGTCGAATCGCGATCGGCCAGCGTGGAGCCGTTGTCCCTGAAGAAGCTCGCAGATGCCGTGACGTTGTAGCCGTCGGAAGTGAGATTGCCGAACCCACCGAGCGCACTGAACTTCGCCGTACCGTTGCCGCCGCGGCCATCGGTGGAACCGCCATAGCTGCTGTCCAACTGCAGGCCCTGGAAATTGTGCTTGGTGATGATGTTGACCACGCCTGCGATCGCATCCGAACCATACTGCGAGACGGCGCCGGTCTTGACGATTTCGATGCGATCGATTGCACTGAGCGGCAGCGTGTTCAGGTCGAAGAACGTATCCACGCCGTTCGAAAAGAACGCGAACGGCGCGACCCGCTGTCCGTCGATCAACACCAGTGTGTATTTTTCGCTCAGGCCGCGCAACGCCATACCCGATGCGCCTGCCGCAAAGTTGTTGGATTCGGCTTCGCTCCAGCTATCGGCCGAGTTAGCGGTGGTGCTGCGCAGAAAGTCGGAGACGCTGTTGGCGCCGCTGTCCTGGATATCCTTTGCTGTGACGGTCTGGACCTGGTTGAAGCCAACCTTGTCGGCACTGCGAATCAGCGAACCCGTCACCTCGAAGCGCTTCAGCTGGGTGGTTTTTCCTGTTGTCGCGGACGTGGCGCCGTTCTGCGTCGTTGCGGTGGTAGCCGGTGCCGCGGCCGTTGCCGAGCTTGCTGCGGCGGCGGGCGCCGCCGGCGTCGAAGTATCTGCCGTCGCCGCCTGGCTCTGGGCGAATGCGGATGGGCCGAATGCGGCTGACAACGCTATCTCAGCCCAAAGTATCTTTCTGATGGCCGATGCCAAAGTCCTTTGTTTCATGATTTCCCTTCACTCTTGTCAGTAAGCCAAACCCGTTGCGCGACTAACGTGTTGCGCCCGGGCATTTTTTTTCGACATTAGGCGGTGCGGAATTTTTCAATTCGCCCGCCCTGGTACTTCGGCACAGCAGAAACCCCCACCAATTGCATGCAGATCGATTACATTTAAATTAAGTAGGATTACTAAAATACGGATTGATGCCTGAACCTGAAAGAAACGAATGCCTACCTATTGCCCGTCGGTGGGTTGGGCTGCAAATAGGCAATCGGGAACGCGCAGCCATGGCGTACATGGCTGCAGACCATACGGATGAAGCACTTCGAGACGGGTGATACGCGAAACACTTGCAGCGCGGCGGCGCCAGATCTAGTTAACAGGGACGCCGTTTTTCCACTGCGCCCAGTTCCTGACGATGGCGTTGACCAGCGGCGAACCCGCCAGGTAGAGGTTGTCTACCGCAGGCACGAAGCCGCCTTGCTGCTGGTAGTCCAGCAGGTTGTCCGCGTTCGATACGCCCGGTGGCGGGCGATCGAAGTCCGACCCCGCGCGCAGGGCCGCCACGCGGTTCGTGTCGGCCAGACCTGCGGCTGCGGCGCGTTTGATGACCTCGAACGTGGCGTTGTCTTCCTGTTGGGTGGTGCAGTAGGTGCCCTTGCCGTCGGTCAGCAGTTTGGTCCAGTCGCGCGCGCGTTGTCCCAGGGCCTCGCCGGAGAACCATGTGTCGCTTGCGAGCGTGTCGCACTGAATAACCGCGGGCGGTTGATTGGCCGGTGCGCTTGCGTATTTCGCTCGGTAGGTCTGAGCGGCCGGACCATCGGTGAGCGTGACGTTGCGTGACAGCGCGTAGGCTTTTTGTAGCAGTGCTTCATTCAACTGAAAGACTTCTGTGTGGTAATCCAGCGGCGGCTTTTCGGTTTCGCTGTGGGTGTTGATCCCGAGATAGCCGGACTTCCAGTTGCCGGGAATCTCGCGCGCATCGAGTTCCCACTGAATGCCGAAGTCCACGAGATAGCGAGCCCATGCTGCCGAACCGAGCGTGCCTTGCGCCGGATCGATGCCCGCAATGCCCGAGATCAGGAAATAGGTCTTGCGCAGATCGAACTTGCGCGAATACACCAGTGCAGCCATTGAGGCGGCGGCATTCGCATGGCCCATGCCGGTCGTGATGACGCACACGTCATCGCGGTTGCAATGAACAGCCGGATAATCCGGCGATAAACCCGCTACGGTAATGGCCTGGGTTTGCCCGAGATGATCGAGCCATGTTTTGCCTTCTGGTCCGAACATCGAAATGATGAGTACCTTGACGGGCCGCGGCGTAGAAGGAGAGGGCGTTGCATAGGCGCCCGTTTGAATGAGGCATGCAAGACCGGCGCAAACAAGAATCCGCAGCAGTTTGTTTTTATACATAAGGTGCTTTTATTGAAGGTGGCTTGGCTCGATAGCCCAGCTTTGTGCTTGAGTGCCCAACAATCGTGCGCATATGCAGCAGGCTTTGGCAGCCTATGCGCGGACGGTCAGGCAAACGGTTCCCTTTTGAGGCGCGAGAGAGCTATAAGCACAGCACATGCCAAGTCGCAGTGGGCGCAGATGCACCCACTGCGTGACTGCAGCCTGGATCACACCGGCGGGGTGTCTTTACCGTGCAGTGGCCGGCAAAGAGGATCAGCCGCCGGCCCCTATTTTGCCCCGAGATGCCTTGACGACGCCGGTATCGACCGGCGTGAACGGCGCCTGGAAATGGGCGATCAGAAAGTCGATGAAGGCCCGGGCGCGCGCGGTCTGGTTTCGCTGGCTGGGGTAGTAGACAAACAGATCGGCTGACGGCAGGACGATATTCGGCAAGACCAGCTTGAGCCGCCCGCTTTGCACGTACTTGGCCAGATCCCATTCGGAGCGAATCAGTATCCCGTGTCCATCGAGTGCCCACCGCAGCACGATATCGCCATCGTTGCTTGAAAGCGCGCCTTTGACCTTCAGCGCCTCGGTGTGATCTCCCTGCATATAACGCCATACGCCATAAGCGTCGTCGTTCTGGCGATGAATGATGCAACGGTGCCGGACAAGGTCCTCCACACGCTCGGGTGTCCCGAAGCGCTCGAGGTATTTCGGCGAGGCGCAAAGAAAACGACGATTGCTCATGATGCGCCGGGCGCTGAGCCGGCTGTCGGGAAGTGTGCCAAAACGGATCGCCATATCGAACGCTTCCTCCACCAGATCGATGGGCCGGTCGGTTACTTCAAACTGGATCTCCACATGGGGGAAACGCTTGGCGAATTCGGATACCAGCGGCGCGATGGTGGTACGCCCAAAACCGAGCGTCGCATTCACGCGTAGCAGACCTTGCGGATCGGTGCGGGCGCCGGAGATCTCGTCTTCCATCTGGCGGACTTGCCCCACGATCTGCGTGGCATAGCGCAGGTAGGTCTCGCCTTCCGGTGTCAGGCTGACACTTCGGGTTGTCCGGTTGACGAGCCGCGCCCCGAGTCGTTGCTCCATCAGCCCGAGGCGCTTGGTGGCGGCCGGCGGGGTGAGATCGAGCGCCCGCGCGGCTCCCGACAGGCTTTTCAGCTTGGCGAGGAGGATGAAGAATTCGAAGTCGGACGCCGGATCAGTGCTCACTTCCGTTATTCACCCAAAGTAAAAAATGAAATGAATCTGAGCGAATTCTAACGCCACCGTTCGCGGATAAGCTAGGTTCCGTTGCAGCCGGATGCGTGTCAGCAGATGCACGCAATCCTTGCCCAAAGTCCAGGAGACACCGCCATGCGAATCGTTGAAATCCGCGAAAAGACTGTTCCGATCAGTTCCCCCATCCGCAATGCCTACATCGACTTCAGCAAGATGACGCTGAGTCTCGTCGCCGTGGTGACGGATGTCATCCGGGATGGCAAGCCGGTGATCGGCTATGGATTCAACTCGAACGGCCGCTACGGCCAGGGCAAGCTGATGCGGGAGCGCTTCATTCCGCGCATCCTCGAAGCGGATCCGGCGACGCTCGTCAACGAGGCCGGCGATAACCTCGATCCGCACAAGATCTGGGCCACCATGTTCACGAACGAAAAGCCGGGCGGCCATGGCGAGCGTTCGGTCGCGATCGGCACGATCGATATGGCGATCTGGGATGCGGTTGCGAAGATCGAAGGCAAGCCGCTGTTTCAGCTACTGGCCGACCGCTACGGCAATGGTCAGCCCGACCGCAAGATTTTCGTCTACGCGGCCGGCGGTTACTACTACCCGGGCCAGGATCACGGGAAGCTGAAGGACGAGATGCGCAGCTACATCGACCGCGGCTACACGGTTGTGAAGAAGAAGATTGGCGGCGCTTCGCTCGATGAAGACTTGCGCCGCATCGATTCGATTCTGAGCGTGCTCGGCGATGGACAGAAACTCGCCGTCGACGCTAACGGTCGTTTCGATCTCGACACAGCCATCCAGTACGCGAAGGCGTTGTCGCAGTACGACCTGTTCTGGTACGAAGAGCCGGGCGACCCGCTCGACTTCGAATTGCAGGCGACCCTGCGCAATTACTACGACAAGCCGATGGCGACCGGCGAGGACCTGTTCTCGATGCAGGACGCCCGCAACCTGATCCGCTACGGCGGCATGCGTGCCGACCGCGACTGGCTGCAGTTCGATTGCGCGCTGAGCTACGGCCTCGTCGAATATCTGCGCACGCTCGACATGCTGCATCAGCACGGCTGGTCGCCGAGCCGATGCATTCCGCACGGCGGACACCAGATGTCGTTGAACATCGCGGCCGGCCTTGGTTTGGGCGGCAATGAATCCTATCCGGACCTGTTTCAGCCGTATGGTGGCTTCCCCGATGGCGTGAAGGTGGAGAACGGCTTCATCACGATGCCTGACCTGCCTGGTATCGGCTTTGAAGGGAAGGCCGATCTGTTCGCCGAGATGCAAAAGCTGTCTGCATAAGCGCTCAAGCGGCGAAACGCGCTGGCAAAAGCGCCGGCGCAGCGTTCATAAAAATAGACCAAAGAAACGTGAGCGAAATCGGTCCGCGCTCACCGTAACGGTAGATCCCGCTGCGGTAGCGCGTTCTGACTTTCACTAAAGATGCCACGCATAGGAGACAGTCATGCGGGTTTCAAAGATCAGAAAATCGCTTTCCAGGCTCTACGTCCAGGTGCTGATCGGCATTGTGGCGGGTGTCCTCGTCGGCCACTTCTATCCTGACGTCGGCTCGCAACTCAAGCCGCTCGGCGATCTGTTCATCAAGCTGATCCGGATGCTGCTCGCGCCGATCATTTTCGCCTCTGTCGTGGTGGGCATTGCGCGTATGAGCGACCTTCATGAGGCCGGTCGCGTCGGCGTCAAGGCGGTCGTGTACTTTGAGGTGGCGTCGACGATTGCGCTCGCGGTTGGCCTCGTCATCGTGAACGTCATCAAGCCGGGCAGCGGGATGAACATCGATCCCGCGCATATCGACGGCTCGGCGATCTCCACCTACACGCATGCGGCACAACAGCACGGGATACTCGACTTCCTCATGAGCATCGTGCCGAACAGCATTGTCGGCGCATTCGCGAATGGGGACATGCTGCCCATCATCTTCTTTTCGCTGCTGCTCGCGATCGCGCTCGCCAAGCTGGGCCCGCGCACTGCACCGTTCGTCGACATGCTCGATATGTTGCTGCAGGGTATGTTCGGCATTGTGCGAATCGTCATGTACGTTGCACCCATCGGCGCTTTTGGCGGCATGGCCTTTACCATCGCCAAGTATGGAATCGGCACGCTGGCATCTTTCGGTCAACTGATGTTGTGCCTTTACCTGACCTCGGTATTCTTCGTGGTCGTCGTCCTGGGCCTCGTGATGCGAGTCAGCGGGCTGTCGCTGTGGAAGTATCTCCGCTACATCAAGGACGAAATTTTCATCACCCTCGGGACCGCGTCCACTGAAGCGGTGCTGCCGCAGATGCTGATCAAGATGGAGAAGCTGGGATGTTCGCGGCCCGTAGTCGGGATGGTGTTGCCTACCGGCTATACCTTCAACGCCGATGGGACGGCGATCTATCTGACCATGGCCTCGATGTTCGTCGCGCAGGCCATGAACATCCACCTGACGCTGTGGGATCAACTGTTGCTGCTCGGCGTGATGCTGCTGACTTCAAAGGGGTCTGCGGGCGTTGCCGGTGCTGGATTCGTTGCGCTGGCTGCCACGCTGGCCTCGATGCACACCATCCCCGTGGCCGGCCTGGTGCTGCTGCTCGGCGTGGATCGCTTCCTCAACGAGGCGCGTGCCGTCACGAACCTGATCGGCAATGGCGTGGCGACCATTGTGGTTGCCCGCTGGGAAGGAGCGCTTGATATGAACAAGGCTCGCGCGATGCTCGATCGCGACGACACGAGCCTTAATGCGTTGGAGTCCACCGAGGCATTGCCGGCCGGGCGGATGCCGGCGGAGGATGCGGGGATGCGGTCGCAATCGCATTGAGCTTTCCTCGCGTTTCGCCATCAAGCATCGGACCGGATTGGTCAGGCCAACCCGCATCTCGTTGCGGCGCTCTTGCGGATGCTGTGTGATTCGTCAGCCATCGTCGCCATTGACTCTCAGGGCGTAGCTCGTCTATAAATCCGCCTCGTTGTGCACGCCGATCAACGCGGCGGTCTTGCCGGGGGCGTTTTCACCGACGTACAATCTGCGACATAAATACGATAATTAACGACCACACATTTCCGAATCAATGAATAGAATAATCAATCCCCAACCTGCTCAAAGAAATAATCGTTGCTACGGCCGTACCGCCAACCTGCGTCGATGTGCCCGGCGAGGGAATTGGCGATTTTTTTGTGCAGATCATGACCGCCAATGGATGGGCTGGGTCTTTACCGCGGTTTTTACCGTGGGTGCGGGTGCTGCATCGATCTGGAGCGTACTACCGACTCATCAGGAGCCCTCTGAGCTTTCTGTTCCCGTGAGCGAGAAGGATAATTTACGGCGCGCCATCACGATGGCAAAGATGGAGGGGGCCAAGTTCACTGTGCCAAGTGCCACGGAAGTGGTGGCCAAGTTTTATGTTCGGCCAACCGTGAGTTCCCCTTTGGACAAGAAAAACTCTTTCTTTGCGCTCGTTTCCGTCAGTCCGTTTAAGCCGGCCAGCTCTGACTTCACCTTCGACGGCGGCGAATGTCGTTTTCTAGGGTATGCAACAGATTTTGATCCGTCATCGAATAAAGCCGTTTTGTCGATAAAGACCATTTCCTGTGTGGATAATTCGAATCAAGGTTATTCACTTGTATATAGCGACTATGATCAGAAACCGAGTGGCGTGCTCACCGATTTGAAAGCTCCGACCGAAGGGGCGGTGGTGATGTCCAAAGAAAGCGACGGAACCTATTCCGTTCCGCTGTTGCAGAACGTGCTGCTGAAATTCTCGCAGCCTGTCGATAAACTCGAGAAAACAGGAAAGTCGGCGAACCGGTTTTGATTCAGTAATCCGAGCGTTCCGTCGACATCCACAGCGTCGCGCTCGCTCCAAAAGCCGAAGGGCGGCCGTTACCCCCTTCGGCGCTAGCCCATCATCGATAGCGCTGCCTCGCCGCCAACTAATATCTTTTCCGACCTAATTCAGTCAGAAAAATATATTGGACGTCTTACCGGCCCTCTCGCACACTTCGTACATTCCCAGTACAACGCGCGTCATGCGCACCTTCGCCTGCGGGCGACCGGTATGCCGTCGCCGTCCCCAACGGTGCATGGCGGGCCTGGGCACCATTCCAATTCGACGACCCCAATACAGAGGACACAGATGCCTGACTATCGATCGCGAACTTCGACGCACGGCCGCAACATGGCCGGCGCCCGCGCTTTGTGGCGCGCCACCGGTATGAAGGACGGCGATTTCGGCAAGCCCATCATTGCGGTGGTGAACTCGTTCACCCAGTTCGTGCCGGGCCATGTGCATCTGCGCGATCTGGGCGCGCTGGTCGCGAAGGAAATCGAAGCGGCCGGCGGCGTCGCCAAGGAATTCAACACCATCGCGGTCGACGACGGCATCGCCATGGGCCACGGCGGCATGCTGTACTCGCTGCCGTCGCGCGAACTGATTGCCGACTCGGTGGAATACATGGTCAACGCGCACTGCGCCGACGCCATGGTCTGCATCTCCAATTGCGACAAGATCACCCCGGGCATGCTGATGGCCGCGATGCGCCTGAACATCCCCGTGGTCTTCGTGTCCGGCGGTCCGATGGAAGCGGGTAAGGTCAAGTCGCCAACCGACGGCCAGGTGATCGCCAAGATCGACCTGATCGACGCCATGATCAAGGCGGGCGACTCCAGAGTCAGCGACGCCGAAGTCGCGGAAATCGAGCGCAGCGCCTGCCCGACGTGCGGTTCCTGCTCGGGCATGTTCACCGCGAACTCGATGAATTGCCTGACCGAGGCAATCGGCCTGGCGTTGCCGGGCAACGGCACGATCGTCGCTACGCATGCATGGCGCAAGGGGCTGTTCGAACAGGCTGGCCGTCTGGTGGTGGATCTGTGCCGCCGTTACTATCAGGAAGACGACGCGTCGGTCCTGCCGCGCAACATCGCCAGCAAGCAGGCCTTCGAGAACGCCATGGCGCTCGACGTGGCCATGGGCGGTTCGACCAACACCGTGCTGCACTTGCTGGCCGCTGCGCAGGAAGGTGGCGTCGATTTCACGATGTCCGACATCGATCGCATCTCGCGCAAAGTGCCGTGCCTGTGCAAGGTCGCGCCCGCAACCGATAAATTCCATATCGAAGACGTGCATCGCGCCGGCGGCATCCCCGGCATTCTCGGCGAGCTGGCCCGTGCGGAGCTGCTCGACCTGTCGTGCGGCAACGTGCATAGCGGCACGCTGGGTGAGGCGATTACCAAATGGGACGTCGCCGGTGGTGCGGGCGAAGAAGCGCAGAAGCTCTTCCGTGCGGCGCCGGGCGGGATTCCGACCACCGTCGCATTCAGCCAGGAAGCGACCTTCGCGTCGCTCGATACCGACCGCAAGTCCGGTTGTATCCGCAGCAAGCAGAACGCGTATTCGAAAGACGGCGGCCTTGCTGTGCTGTACGGCAACCTCGCGGAGAAGGGCTGCATCGTCAAGACCGCGGGTGTCGACGAATCGCAGTGGGTCTTCTCGGGCCGCGCACGCGTCTTCGAGAGCCAGGACGACGCCGTCGAAGCCATTCTGGGCGACAAGGTCGTGGCGGGCGACGTGGTGGTGATCCGTTACGAAGGCCCGAAGGGCGGCCCCGGCATGCAGGAAATGCTGTATCCCACGTCGTATCTGAAGTCCAAGGGACTCGGCAAGTCTTGCGCGCTGTTTACCGATGGCCGTTTCTCCGGCGGTTCGTCGGGCCTGGTGATCGGGCATGCGTCGCCGGAAGCGGCGGAAGGCGGCACGATCGGCCTGGTGGAAGAGGGTGACGTGATCGAGATCGACATTCCTAACCGCAAGATGCACCTGGTGGTGTCGGACGAGGCCCTGGCACGCCGTCGCGAAGCCATGGAGGCACGCGGAGCCGACGCGTGGATGCCGGTGAATCGTGAACGCGTGGTGTCGCAAGCGTTGCAGGCCTACGCGGCGCTGGCGACCTCGGCCGACCGTGGCGCGGTGCGCGATCTCTCGCAACTGAAGCGCAAGTAAGACCGAACGGCCCTGCCGCAGTCATGCGCAGGGCCGCAGTGATCGATATGCCGGGTTTTCTGGTGTCGAGCGCTGCGCAGTAAAACCCGTCACCAGCCGCACAAGCGCATCTTCCACCTCTTGCAACGGCGGTGGATCGGCGCTCGCCGCCAGCATACGCAGCACGCCCGTCACAGCAAAGGTCAGCACAAACGCCTCGGCTTCGGTGGGTTTGCGAGTGTGCCCATCAGGCATCGCAACTTCATCTGCGGTTGAAATTTCAAGTAGCCGCGCGTAGAACGGTGCGAGGCGTCCCCCTTGCGCGTTGCTCGTCGACGAATGCTCCATCAACAGGCGATGAACGCGGTTTCGCCCGCCATACGAGGCCGTCACGGCACGAACGATTTCACGAATCGGGTCGCCAGGCGCCGTGGGCGTTGCGCGCTGCATCGAATCGACGATCTTGTCTGTCATGGCGCCGAGCTCGCGCGTCACCAGGGCGTCGAGCAATGCGTGCTTGCTGCCGAAGTACTGGTAAAGCGTGCCGATACTCACACCGGCTTTCGCCGCCACGGCATTGGTCGTCAGCGAGGCGATGTCACCGGTCTCCAGCAACTGCATGGCCGCCTCCAACATGAGTTCGACCTTGTGTTGAGATCGGGCTTGCCGCGGGTTGCGTCGGTTAAGTGTTTGATTATTCATAGACTTTATTGCCGATTCCAAGGCCGCGGAACGCGAGTTTCAAAACATGAGCGTGGCTCATATTATTCCTGTTTCGACGATAGAGACGAGGCTCATGATGAATGGCAAGGTACTGATCTCCGGCGCAGGGGTTGCGGGTCTGGCCGTGGCTTACTGGCTGGATCGCGTGGGCGTGGCTACGACGCTGGTCGAGCGCGCTCCGGCGTTTCGTCGCGGCGGGCAAGCCGTGGATATCCGCGGCGTCGCGCTCGATGTCGTCAACGTAATGGGCTTGCTGGACGATGCCCGCGCGTTGCGCACACGGCTTAAGGGCATGTCGATGCTCGATGCCGACGGCAACGAGCTGGAACGTACCGAAGAGCGCACCTTCAGCGCCGGCCGCCTGGACAGCGAAGACATCGAAATCTTTCGCGACGATCTGTGCGAGCTTCTGATGGGTGCGATGAGCGACCGCGTTGAATTCATCTACGACGACAGCGTCGCCGCCATCGATGATCAAGGCGATGGTGTGGCGGTCACTTTCGCCACGGGCGTGAAGAGAGCATTCGATCTGGTGATCGGCGCTGACGGCATCTACTCCAATGTCCGCAAGCAGTGTTTCGCGGATGAAGCCTCGGTTGTCTTTCCGTTGGGCGTGGTGCTTGCTCTTTTTTCGACGCCTAACCTGATCGATCTGACCGATTGGCAACTCGGCCATCGCCAGGACGGCGTGGGCTACGTGATCTACCCCAGCTACGACAAGCGCGAATTGCGGATTGGCGTGGGTTTCGCGGCGCCTGAATCCGCAGTGTCCCGAGGCGATGTCGAAACACAAAAGCGCATGGTGGCCGAGCAATGCGCGCATCTGAAGGGCACGTTTCCTCAATTCATCGATGCGATGAGTACAACCGATCAGTTTTACTTCAACGAGCTCGCACAGATCCGCATGCCGTCGTGGTCGAACGGCCGGGTCGCGCTTGCCGGCGACGCTGCGCACTGCGCATCGCCTTTCTCGGGTCAAGGTACGAGCCTCGCGCTAGTCGGTGCCTGTGTGCTCGTTTATGAACTGTTGCGAAACTGGGATCGTCCTGCGCAGGCTTTTGCCGCCTATGAACACCGTATGCGGCCCTATGTGAATCTCAATCAGGCACTCGTCGACCTCACGCGCGAGGGCCCGACGCCGGACGATCAGATGACCGCGGCCAAGAACGGTATCGACCTGAGCGACGTGCTGAAAGCGGTGGCATAGCGCCGGAAGGACGCGTGACGCGTGAAAGAATCACTAAAAAACCGCTAAAGAATCACAGGAAGTCTGCCGTTATCCAAGATGAGGCGCCATGCGAGGATGGCGCGTTTTCGTCGAATCAATCTATAAAAAGGATGTGCGCTGATGCAGATCACAAGCACCACCAGCGTAACCGCATGGCAGACCACCGGCAGCGGAACCGCTTCAGGCACGACTAACGCCGCGTCGAACGGCACGGCGGCGTCTGGCTCGAAGTCCGCGTCGTCCGCGTCGTCCGCGTCATCGGCGTCCGGTTCCACGTCTACCGCCTCCGATTCGCAGTCGGGCACGACCAGCGCCGGGTCGACGTCTTCGTCTTCTTCGAGCACGTCAGGCAGCGGTTCGTCCACGACGAGTGCGACACCCAGCGGCGGCGGCGGGGGAGGTGGTGGCGGCGGAGGCGGCAGCAGCAGTTCGAGCACCAGCAGCGTTCAGGAGCAGCAACTCGAACAATTGATCAAGTCGCTGAAGGCTCAGCTCGCGTCGGTGCAAGCGCAGTTGGCGCAGTCTGGGGGCGCATCGTCCGCGGGTTCAGCTCCGGCAAGCGGCGCCGGACAGCACGGCAGTGCCGCGACAGCCGGCGATTCGACCCAATCGACGGCGGATCAGTCGCGAGCCAGCCAGCAGGCCGCTAGAACGACGTCCCTGCAAAACGAAGCCACGACCATCAGCTCCGCTATCGACGTCGCGACCGGCGAGCTTGCACAACTGATGCTCGCATCCGGCACGACGACCGGCATGATCAGCACGCAGGCCTGAAGCGGGCGCGACATCGTCAAAGGTTGATGCATTCAGCATCAGCCTGCCCGACCTCCTCCTTACCAGGCGTCGATTCGCGAGAGCGCGGCTCAATCGTCTTGCTCGGAAACCAACTCTGCTTTACCTTCATCTCTACGAGGCTGTTACCTACCACTAATCGAGCTTTTGTAAAAAAGCCGCCGAGAGATGCCAAGCACCTACAACCCCGGGTTGGTCGCCATTTCCCTTATTGTCGCGACGCTTGCCTCTTTCACGGCAATTGATCTCGCGGACCGGCTTTCCATACTGGCTTACGCTCGCGCCCGCCACATATGGCTGGCGGCCGGCGCGTTGGCCATGGGCATCGGTATCTGGTCGATGCACTTCATCGGCATGCTCTCGTTCTCGCTAAGCATTCCGCTTGGCTACGATCCCGCCATCACCTGTTATTCGCTCGTGATCGCCGTACTCGTGTCCTGGTTTGCGTTGCATGTCGTCACGCGTGAACGTTTGAAGCTGCCCTGGTTGCTCGCGGGTGGCGTTCTGATGGGTTTGGGCATCGCCGGCATGCATTACATGGGAATGGCCGCGATGCTGATGCAGCCCGCGATTCGCTACGAACCACGCATCTTTGCTGCGTCCATTCTCATTGCTATCGCAGCCTCCACGGCGGCACTGTGGGTCGCGCATACCCTGCGCGGCGCGCATCAGGACCATGTGATGCGCAAGCGCATTGGCGCGGCCTGTGTCATGGGCATTGCCATCGCCGGCATGCATTACACCGGCATGGCCGCGGCGAATTTCCCCATTGGATCGGTTTGTGGCGCAGCGCACGGCGTGAAGCCTCAATGGCTCGCTGACGCCGTGACTCTGTTCGCGCTGGTGATTCTGATTGGGACGCTGCTTCTTTCACGCCTCGATGCCCGAGTCGCGTTTCTCGACAATTCGGTCGCGAGGCTCAACGATCAGATCGAGCGCATGCGAGGTCCGACACGCTAGGCGGTCTGCCTAATCGGAGTCGCGGCGAACGCAGGCCTTAATTCGCGGGCAACTGGAACACGCCGACCACTTCGCTCATGCGCGCGGCCTGTTCTTCCAACGAGACCGCTGCGGCCGCGGCCTGCTCGACAAGCGCGGCATTGCGCTGCGTGACTTCATCCATCTGCGAGACGGCCTTGTTGACCTGCTCGATGCCGTCGCTCTGTTCTTCGGACGCCGCCGCAATCTCAGCCATGATGTCGGTCACGCGATGCACCGCGTCGTTGATCTCCGTCATCGTCTTTCCCGCTCGACCCACCAGTTCGGTGCCATTACCCACGCGGTCGACCGATTCGCTGATCAGCGTTTTGATTTCCTTGGCCGCCGAGGCGCTGCGTTGCGCCAGCGTACGCACTTCGCCCGCCACCACCGCAAAGCCGCGGCCTTGTTCGCCCGCTCGCGCCGCTTCGACGGCGGCGTTCAACGCGAGGATATTGGTCTGGAAGGCGATACCCTCGATCACGCCAATGATGTCGGAAATCTGCTTCGAGCTCGCGTTGATTTCGTCCATGGTCGTCACGACCTTTGCGACGACTTCGCTGCCGTCGTGCGCCACGCCCACCGCGACGCGCGCGAGATCGCTCGCCTGACGCGCGTTGTCGGCGTTCTGGCGGACGGTCGAAGTCAGCTCCGCCATGCTCGAGGCGGTTTCTTCCAGCGACGCGGCCTGTTCTTCGGTGCGCTGCGACAAATCGGTGTTGCCTGCCGAGATCTGCGCGGTCGCCGTGGAAATAGATTGCGCGCCGTCGCGTACCGAGACCATGGCGTCCCTTAAGCGTGACTGCATCAGACGCAGGTCTTCCATCATCTGGCCCATTTCGTCTCGCGAGCGTATCTCGACAGACCGGCTAAGGTCGCCGTCGGCAATGGCGCGGAAGTGATGCATGGCTTCATCGAGCGGGCCGGCAATCGATTTACGCAGGGCGTGCCATGCGAAAGCGGCCATCGCGAGCCCGATCAGAAGACCGACGGCGGCGATGGCGAGAATCGCGTGAAAGCGGTCCTGCGCCGCTTCGTACAGGCTGCGCGCCTGCTCCGCCTGCATCTTGTCGAGCTCCTCGGAACGGTCCGTGATCTCGTTGAATGGCGCCGTCATCTTGTTCGAGATCAGATCGGCGAGTTGCGCGGTGTCGCGCCGGTCGATCGCCGCAAACACCTGGGCGACGGGTCCGTCCATCGCAAGCGTCCGCTTGGCTTCGACCGCTTCGGCCAGTTGTTGCTCTTGCGGTTCGGCGGGCAACGCGCGATAGGTCTGCCAGGCTTTGTCGCCGATCGCGAATTGCTCGCGGGCACGCGCTTCGAGGTTCGCGATATCCGGGCGATCAGGTTGCGCTGCGATCCGGTCGAGTACCAGTCGGCCGCGAGCATAGAAGAAATCGAACTTGCCGATGGCAATGGCCGACGCGAGTTGGTTGGAGTACAGCTTCTTCTGATCGGCGTTACTCAGGGCGATGCCGGCCACGCCAAGCGCGGCGCCAATCGCCATGAGCAAGCCGAGAAAACCCATCGCAAGGGCGAGACGGGCGCGGATCGTGATGTTCGAAAACATGGATGCCTCAAGGCGCAGCAAGCGGAACAGGAAAGCGACGCGCCTGGAAAGCACGCGGGTTTATTGGGGTTTACGGCAATGGAGCGGGAATATGAAGGGGAAGAGGGGGACTTGAGCCGCCCGAGGCACTGGAAACAGCGCAGTAGTCGTCTTACGGGCCCTTACTTGCAGGACCGGCGATGGGTCCCGCAACGTGCCGCCCGATCGCTTGCGCCGGCACGCCACAGGATGGCGATGCCGGCGCTGTCGGGTCAGTGTGCCTTCGCCGTATCGCTCAGCAACTGCACCAGGTAGGGCTTCCACACTTCAGGGTGAGCGAGGGTTTGATGGCCGTACGATTGCACAGTCTCCGGAATTTCCACGAACGCGCCGTTCGGCACAGCCTTCATTGCCTGCTGCATGACACCGAGATCGGCGGCGTTGATCAGGTCGTCGGCAAAATTGACGGCAAAGAGCCGCGCGCGAATCTTCGACAACTCCGGCGCGGGGTTGTAGTCCCACGACGATTCGAACCAGTACAGGACGTCGTTGGCGTCGTTCTTCCCGGCGTCGTCGACGAGCGTGTCGTACAGGTGCGTGGCCGCGTCGCGATTGGGCGCTTCGCTTTGCATGCGGGCCGGGTTGTTGGTGATGATCGTGAAAATGGGCATCACGCGGGTCCATTGGGTGGGCGGCACGGCATAGTCGCCGCCCTGCCAGCCCGGGTCGTTGCGAATCGCGCCGACGATCATCTGCCGCCAGAGCCAGTTGCGCCCAGCCATCGCGATCGGTTGGCTGGCGATGGGCATCAACGCATCCGCCATCTCCGGATAGCGCTCACCCCACATCCAGGTCTGCATGCCGCCCATCGACGTGCCGAGCACGAGGCGCAGATGATGAATGTGCAGCCCTTCGACGAGCAGGCGATGGTTCGCTTCGACGACGTCGCCATAGCCGTAATGCGGGAATCGCGCATGCAGGCCGTCGCTCGGCTTGCTCGAACCGCCCCGGCCCAGGCCATCGGGGATGACGACAAAGTACCGGCTCGTGTCGAGCGGCTGGCCCGGGGCGAACAGTTCGCGCTGCATCGCCGGTGCGAGGAAAGCTTTGCCGGTGCCGGTGGTGCCGTGCATCAGCAACACGGCGTTGTCGATCTCGCCGTGCGCATCGCGCCGCGGCGTGCCCAAGGTGACGTAGTGGATGCGAATGTCCGGCAGCGTGGCGCCGTCGGAAAAGTGAAAGTCGTGCTCAGTGAAATCGGCTGCCTGCGCGGAAGCCGGTTCCATTGGCGCGGCGCCGGCCGGCGCGAGGCCGGTCAGCACGTACATTCCTGCGGTGGCCAGCAGGGATGCGAGTCGGGTCATTGCAGAGTCCTGTCGAGGGTAGGGAAGGGAAGACTATCGTAACCCTACCCGGCACGCACGACGAAGATACGACAACGACGACGGCACGCGGTTTATATCGCCCAGCAGGCGCAGCCGAGCGCGCCCCAGAAGCCCTTGAGGTCCGACGTCGGCGCATTGCCGGACCACGCTCGCGCATGCGCGTGACCGTGGACGCCGCACGCATTCGCGCAGCCGCATTGCGCGGCCATCTGCAGGGGCGCGCCCTCGGGATGGTCGCCGCTGCGCCGTGTCATGCCCCAGCCGGCGTAGCCGCCATAGCGGCGCGTCGGCGACCAGTCCGGCATGGCCGGCGGGATGGGCGCATCGTAGTGTGAGAACGGGCCGGCGCCGTAGACGATCTTGCCGCCCACCATGGTGAGAAGCGAGGTCGTGTCGGCAATGTCGGCTTCGGGGCAAGTCAGATAGTCGCGATCCGGCACGATCAGATCGGCAAGCTGCCCGACGGCAATCCGGCCTTTCTTGCCTTCCTCGTTAGAAAACCAGGTGACGTACTCCGTCCACATGCGCAGCGCGGTTTCGCGATCAAGGCAATTGCGTTGCGGATAGAGGCGCAGACCGGCAAGCGTTTTGCCCGTGGCGAGCCAGGCCAGTGCGATCCACGGGTTGTACGAGGCCACACGGGTGGCATCCGTACCGGCCGATACCTTCACGCCTTTTTCGAGCATGCGCGCAACAGGTGGCGTTGCCTCGGCCGCCTTGGCACCGTATTGCTCGACGAAGTACTCGCCTTGATAGGCCATGCGATGTTGCACCGCAATGCCTCCGCCCAACGCCGCAATGCGATCAATCGATCGATCGCTGATGGTCTCCGCATGGTCGAAAAACCAGTTCAGGCCCGCTAACGGCACATCGCGATTCACCTTCTCGAACACGTCGAGCGAGCGCGCGATGGTTTCGTCGTAGGTGGCGTGCATGCGCCATGGCCAGCGGTTTTGGGCGAGCACGCGAACCACGTCTTCCAGTTCGCCTTCCATATCGGGACTCAACTCGGGCCGCGGCACGCGGAAGTCTTCGAAGTCCGCCGCCGAGAACACCAGCATCTCGCCCGCGCCGTTGTGCCGGAAATAATCGGTGCCATCGGCGTACTGCGTCGACTGGGTCCAATTCACGAAGTCTTGCTTCTCGCCCTTTGGCTTTTGCGTGAACAGGTTGTACGCAATGCGGACCGTCAGTTGGTTCTCCGCGGCAAGTTTTTCGACGACAGCGTAGTCCTCGGGAAAATTCTGGGAGCCGCCTCCGGCATCGATGACGCCGGTCACGCCCAGGCGATTCAGCTCGCGCATGAAATGGCGCGTCGAATTCTCCTGGTACTCGACAGGCAGTTTCGGCCCCTTCGCCAGCGTGGCGTACAGGATGCTCGCGTTGGGCCTGGCGAGCAGCAAACCCGTCGGATTACCCGCGGAGTCCCGAACGATCTCGCCGCCGGGCGGGGGCGGTGTGTCCTTCGTATAGCCGACCACCCGCAGGGCCGCCGCATTGAGCAGCGCGCGATCGTACAGGTGCAGGATGAAGACCGGCGTGTCCGGCGCGGCTGCGTTCAGCTCCTCGATGGTCGGCAGTCTCTTTTCGGCGAACTGATGCTCGGTGAAACCGCCAACCACGCGAACCCATTGCGGCGCCGGTGTGATGGCAACCTGCTCGCGCAGCATCTGCATGGCGGTGGCCAGCGAGGGCACGCCGTCCCAGCGCAACTCCATGTTGTAGTTCAGGCCGCCGCGAATGAGGTGCAAATGATTGTCGATCAAGCCGGGTAGGGCACGTTGGCCCTGCAAGTCGATCAACTGGGTCGTGGAGCCCGCAAGCGGGAGGATCTCGGCATCGCTGCCCACGGCGATGAACACGCCTGCGCGGATGGCGACGGCGCTGGCTTCGGGTTGGCTACGGTCCAGCGTCGTAAAGCGGCCATGATGGAGGATCACATCGGGTGTCTTGCCGGCAGATTGGTTCATGAGCGTTTATCCGGTGAGTGAGTGGTAGCGACGTCCGATGGGGCGCCGCTATTGCGTCCAGGCAGCGAGCCGAACATGTGTTGGCTGCATTTCGATTCGTTCCACGCGGTATGAAATGCGCTGCCGGAGAGAACCTGTTTGGCGACCGGCAAGAGCTGTTCGCCTGCGAGGATGCCCAACAGCCCGACTAGTGCGATCAACGGCGGCGCGGGCGAACGGACATTCATCAGGCTGTAGATCACGCCGACGAGCAGGCCTGCGAGCAGGGAGAAAAGGTAGGGTTTCATCGACTCACCATGGTGGAGGGCAGCTAGGTGCAGCTAGACGATGCTTACGCCGCAAGGCAGCGCGAACCTGCGCGCAGCCTGGACGTGACGACACGCAAGGCAGCCATCGAGATCGATCGGATTGCGAAGCGAGTCCGGAGAATTCTGCGATGAAGAGAAAAAGATATCGACGGCAATTCCGGAAAGTCATCCATTCCATTTCTTCTATGTCAATCGATGGGTTTTCCGTGTCAAATGAACGCCTCAGTGCTTGCCTGACCGGTGCCGCACGAAGGCGGTGCGGCCTTTACTTTCTCGATTCATGGACGAAATGACTCATGAGCAATCCTAAGCTTGAAGTACTGACACCGCAGAATTCGCAGTTGATCTTTATCGATCAGCAACCGCAGATGGCATTCGGCGTGCAGTCGATCGATCGCCAGGCGCTGAAGAACAACGTCGTGGGGCTCGCGAAGGCGGCGAAGGTGTTCGACATCCCGACGACCATTACGACGGTCGAGAGCGAGAGCTTCTCGGGCTACACATACCCCGAACTACTCGACGTGTTTCCTGGCGAGAAGGTGCTCGAACGGACCTCGATGAACTCCTGGGACGACCAGAAGGTCAGGGACGCGCTGGCCGGGCACGGTCGCAAGAAGGTGATTGTGGCGGGGCTGTGGACGGAGGTGTGCAACACCACGTTCGCCTTGTCGGCGATGCTCGAGGGCGGCTACGAGATCTACATGGTGGGCGATGCTTCGGGCGGTACTTCGAAGGACGCGCATGACTACGCGATGCAGCGCATGGTGCAGGCGGGCGTCGTGCCGATGAGCTGGCAACAGGTCGTGCTCGAATGGCAGCGCGACTGGGCCCGCCACGAGACGTACGACGCGGTGATGCAACTCGTCAAGGAGCATTCGGGCGCCTATGGCATGGGTGTCGATTACGCTTACACCATGGTTCACAAGGCGCCGCAACGCACGGCGACGCCGTCCGTTGTGCTCGCGCCGGTTCCCGCCGCGAAGTAAGCCCGCTTAGCCTGAAATACGAAACGCTATTCCGGGTGCGTGACGAGAGCGAAGGTGAAGGCCGCAAGCTTTCGCCTTCGCTTTCGCTGAATTCGTCTGAAGTTCAGCTTTAGATCGCATCGGCGGAGGCGGGAACGCCGGTGGCCCACGGGGTGCTCGAGAGTTGCTCGGTCAGGTAATCGAGCAGCACGGTTACCCTTGCCGGTCTCAGAACTCCGGGCGGCGTAAGAAGATTTACGTTGATGCTGGCAATCTGCCACTCGGGCAATACCTCTTCCAGCTCGCCGCGTTCGATCGCGTCCCATACGATGAAGTCCGGTTGCAGTGCAAGGCCCTGTCCGTTGAGCAACGCCGGGACGATCAATTCCGCGTTGTTGCTCCGCATGCGGCCTCGTACCGATGCGGCGTATTCCTCGCCCGACTTGTGACGGAATTTCCAGGTCTCCGGCGTGGGCAGATTGGTGTAAAGCAGACAGGTGTGCTGGTTCAGATCGCGGGGATGACTGGGGCGTCCGTGCCGCTCGAGATAACCCGGGGTGGCGACCAAAGGACGTCGTACGGCGCATAGTCTGCGATAGCGCAGCGATGAGTCTTCAAGCTCGGCGATGCGTATCGCCATGTCGAATCCGCCGGCCACCACGTCGATCATGTGATCGCCGAGGGAAATGTCGACGTCGATTTGCGGATAGCGGTCGAGAAATCCGGGCAGCAAAGGGGCGAGGTACTTCAGGCCGAACGACATGGGTGCGGCAATCCTGACCAACCCTTGTGGCGATAGGGCTTGTGCGGATGCTTCGGCCTCCATGGCTTCAGCTTCGTTCAAGAGCCGTCGAGCGCGGTCGTGGGCAATCTCGCCGAGAGGCGCCAACGAAAGCCTGCGCGATGTGCGATACAGGAGGGGTGTGCCTAAGCGTTGTTCAAGCCGGGCGATGGCCTTCGAGACGGTGGGCTGCGACATACCCAACGACTCCGCCGCTTTGGCGAATGAACCTGTTTCTACAACGCGGGCAAAAATGGCCCAGGCTTCAAAGTCGGGAAGTGTCTGCATGAAGATTCTGGAATGGATGAAATTCCATTCCTTCTATTTGTCGGTTCTGGAAGCTCCCATACTATCGCTGCACTAAACAGAATGCACGTAGTCGAGACAAAGGATGGCGTATGCAACGCTCTGCGGTGCGGCAGCATAGAGGCATGAGTGACAATCCGCCATGGGTGGCGGCGCTTCTCGACCAGCCATGGATGCTGCCGCTGCTGCGCCTTGCGCTGGTCTCGGCCTACTTGATCGGTGGCGTGACAAAGCTCGTGAATTTTCATGGGGCCGTCATGGAGCAGGAACATTTTGGACTGCATCCGGGTGCGCTATGGGCCGTGCTGGCGATCCTCGTCGAATTGTTCGGATCGGCCTGTGTGATCGCGAATCGTTGGGTCTGGTTCGGTGCAGGCGGCCTTGGATGCCTGACCGCTGTCGCGATGTATGTCGCAAATGATTTCTGGAATCTCGCGGGACAAGCACGCTTCATTGCCTTGAACAATTTTTTTGAGCATCTTGGGCTGATCGCTGCATTCGCCATGGCAACGTGGATGGTAAGCAGCAAGCAACGCTCCGGAAGCGACCGTTTGTAGAATCCACTTCGAAAGGACTTCATCACTATGCGCAAGCTTTGTTCCGTCGTTCTGACCATGCTGGCCGCCGGTCTGTTTGCGGGAGCGTTGCCGGCTTCAGCTGGACAGCCGGCCAGTCCGGATCTCTCGGTCGGTCCTCAATACGACACCACGCACGTCTACGTGGCGCCGGAGGATTTCGACAAATTCACCGACAGCCTTGTGGCGACATTCGGCGGCCACAAATCGCCGCAGGGCGTGTTCCAGGTGACGCCTACGCCGAGCCAGACCATGTCGCAGCTCGTCTTTACGCCCGCCGGCACGCTGTCGGTGTTCGGCTTCAAGACGCCGATTCCTTATCCGTTCGGTGACGAGCGTACGGGCTACCTGGTGACCGACATGGACGCCGCGGTCAAGTCCGCCAAGGCGCATGGCGCGGACGTGACGGTCGCAACCTTTCCCGATCCGATCGGCCGCGACGTGATTGTCGAGTGGCCCGGCGGCGTGCACATGCAGTTGTACTGGCATACCAAACCGCCCAAGTATGACGCGCTGGAGACGGTTCCGGAGAACCGCGTCTATGTGTCGCCCGAGCGAGCCGATGCGTTGGTGCGCAACTTCCTGGCGTTTTCGCATGGCAAGGTGGTCTCGGACGATCGCAAGGCTCCGGGTGTCGAAATCGGCCGGCCGGACGATACCTATCGCCGCATTCGTCTCACGTCGGGTTTCGGAAACATGACCGTGCTGGTAACAGATGGGCATTTGCCCTATCCGTTCGGCCGCGAAATGACGGGCTACGAGGTTAGCGACCTGGCCGGTACGCTGCAAAAGGCGCAGGCCGCAGGCGCAACGGTATTGGTGCCGGCATTCTCATCCGACAAGCGCGAAGCGGCCCTGGTGCAGTTCCCCGGCGGTTACATCGCTGAGATCCACGCGTTGACGCAATAGGCAGAACCGGAGCCTGAACGCACGCTACTGCCGCTCATGGCACGGTCGGCGAGTGTGTTCAGGCCGGAATTAAAGCGTGCTGTCTCGTCTCAGGAAAATTATGCAGTCCGAAGGTAATGTGCCGGCGGAGAATACCGGCTACGTGGACACGTTTGGCTCTGTGGCGGTCCTGGGAGGGCCATCCGTGGCGTTGCGGCTGAAACGACGTACCCGATGCACTGACGCTATTGAACCCATCGTTCGGCTCATTCTGACGGTAGGCTTTGCGCTCGGATTGAGCGATAGTGCGATCGCCGATTCGGCCGGCCCCGCTGCGTCGGATGTCGTACCCGTATGTACGGGCAAAAGGCCGGCGGTCAACTTCAATCGATGGCAGGAAGATTGGTCGGTTCTGGCGAACCCATGCGTGCCGGCCGAACCGTTGGATGGCCTCAAGTACATCCCGCTCGGGAGCCCCGGCTCATGGTTGTCGCTGGGCGCCAATCTGCGGGAACGTGTCGAAGTCAACGATGCGCCGCTCTTTGGTATTGGAGCGGGGCATTCGAATACCTATCTGATCCAGCGTGCGGAGGTGAATGCCGATGCGCATATCGATCAGCATTGGCAGTTCTTCGTTCAATTGGAAGACGCACGAGCCTATGGCAAGGACAACGTTTCGCCCGTCGATAAGAATCCGCTCGATCTCGAGCAGGCGTTTGCCGCATGGGTGAGTCCGCTTGGAGGCGGCACCGTGAAGGTCAGAGTGGGGCGTCAGGAGATGGCGTTTGACTTGCAGCGCTTTATCGCGGTGCGCGATGGTCCGAACGTACGCCAGGCGTTCGACGGAATCTGGGCAGACTACGAGTTCCGGAAGTGGCGTTTCATAGGTTACGCAACCCAGCCGGTGCAAAACCGCGACGTGTCGACGTTCGACGACGTCTCGAACCGCCGCCTCACGTTTAGCGGCGTGCGCTTCGAGCATCAGGAGACAGGGCCCGGCGATCTCTCCGGCTACTATTCGCGCTACAACCGGACTCACGCCAGTTTCCTCGATGCTTCCGGCACCGAGCACCGCGATATCTACGACCTCCGGTACACCGGCAAGACCGGCCGTGCCGACTGGGATGTCGAGTCGATGTATCAGTCAGGGCATGTCGGTGTGGATACGATTGGCGCCTGGGCCGTGGGTTCGCTGGCCGGCTACACGTTTGACACGGCGTGGTCACCACGGCTCGGCCTGCAGATCGACGCCGCGTCCGGCGACCGGCATCCGGGCGACGGCCGTGTCGAAACCTTCAATCCGTTGTTCCCGAACGGCTATTACTTCACCCTGGCGGGGTACACCGGATACTCGAATCTCGTGCATATCAAGCCGTCGATTACGCTCAAACCATCCAGCCGCCTGACCTTGCTCGGCGCGCTGGGATTCCAGTGGCGCGAGACGACAGGGGATGCCGTTTATCAGCAAGGCAATGCGGTGGTGCCGGGCACGGCGGGCCATGGAAGCTTATGGACCGGCATGTATGTACAGCTTCGAGCCGATTGGACCATTGCCTCCAACCTGGTCGGTTCGGTCGAAGCTGTGCATTTCCAGGTGGGCGATTCCATCCGTAACCTTGGCGGCCGGAACGCGGATTATGTTGGAACCGAACTCAAATGTGGATGGTAGTTCTACGAACTATTCGGCGGTTACGCCGCCGGCTGCCAGCAAGACCTCGGTCACTTCCTCGGAAAACCGCGTGGGCCGGCCTTCGATGAGCAACCGTTGCGGGTTTGACGGATCCTGCTCCACCTTGGGCAGTCCGTGAGCCATGAGCGCGCGAGCGCAACCGGTCCAGTCGGGATTCTCCGGCCCGGTTGGCTCGTTGACGGAGGCCCAGGACAGCGTACCGAGGACGTTGTCTCCGAAGCCTTGCGTCTCACGCCAGCTCGCGCCATGAGCGAGCAGAAACGCCGTTAGTTCCGCGTCGCCACTGAAGACGGCGTGGTTGAGCGCTGAGGCGTCCCAGTCGCCTCCACGCGCATCGATGGGCCAGCCGAGTTCGACCATGACCTTGACCGCAGCACGGGATCCCCAAGCTGCGGTGTCGGGCAGTAGCCGAAGCCGGTCCTCCGGCAGTGAGCCTGGCAGGTCGGGATATCGTGTCTGAATGCGGCGCGCCTCGCTCGCGTCGGCGCGGGCGCAAGCCGCCACGAACTCATCGTCCGCGGTGAGCTTCTCCTCCGCTCCGTAGGTGCGCAGGAGCGCTACGACCTCCGGTAGGCCGACCTGCGTCGCTAGCCGCCAGGCACTGACGCCGTCCGCTGTCTGTGCTTTGGGATCGGCACCGGCCGCCAGCAGTGCGGCAATATGGCGAGGCGATCTGCGCACAGCGATCGCACGCAGCAACGGCGCTCCCCAGGTTTTCGTGGGTCCTTCTCCGGCCGGCTCGTTAGCGTCGCCGCCATGAGCCAGCAGCAGTTCGAGGGCGGTGGGGTCCGGCATATCGAGCGCTCGCCGTAATGCATTCGTACCGGCAACGCGCGCGCCGTGGCGGAGCAGCAAGCGCGTGCAGTCCGGGTTTTCCAGCGAGTGATAGAGCGATTCACCGTCGTTGGGGTCGGCGCCGGCCTTCAGAAGCAGCTCGGTGAGCGCCGGATCGCGGATCACGCCAGCGGCGCCGTAGAGGGCGGATAGCGGCTCCATCTCGTTGGGGGTTGCGAGCGAAGCCGGCGGTAACCGGTTGCCGATATGCTGGTTGGGATTGGCCCCGGCTTGCAGGAGATGTTGCGCGCATTCGCGTAGCTGAGTGGTGACCTCCGGCAGTTGTCCCAGGCACGAGTGGGTTACGGCGACAAGCGGCGGCAGGTTCAGCGGTCCGCCTGCGCGGTGGAGCCAATCGGGATCGGTTGTCGCGGTCCGGGACACTGTCTCGAGATGGCCCGCTGCGCAGGCGACGTAGGCGTCGGTTGCGATAAGGTCGGGGTGGTTGTGCAGCAGTTGAACGGCGACGCGTGGGCGTGCTGCGAGATAGGTACCGGTGACGTCGCCGCCGTAGGCGAGGTCAAGCCAGCGGCGTATCAGCACAGCCTGTTCGTGATGCGCGAGGCCGCTTGCCTCGACATGCACGCTGAGTTCTGCCCAGGAAGGAAAGCCATACTCGCGGGCGATGCAGGATTGCGCATCGTGCAGGCGAAGTTGAAGCGCTACTACTTCACTCTCGGTACGGTGCGCAGCAGCGGGAAGATGATGGATGAAGCGCGCGATGGCTGCTGCGTCGCCGTTGCGGTAAAGGCGCAACAACGCCTTCGCCTGCTTCTTCAGATGGTCAAGATTGGCCTTGGGAGGCAGCTTGTTCATGACGGATCCTCGTGCATTGGATGGCCGAAGGTCCGCAATACCGCCAGCACAAAGGATGGGGAGAGATCTGACGCACTGCAACAGGTGGGTTCAACCCTTTCCGCGGACCCGGAAGCGGCCTGCACCGCTAGCTTCGATGCTATGCGATGGTGGGTGAGGGCGTCAACCCGGCCGATTTCGGCCTGTCGACCTTGTGCCCCGATTCATTGACAATGGCTGTTCTAGACAAACCACCGAACAGCTATGCCCATGCTAAATGTCACGCTGCGCCCGGCCAACGAGTCCGACTGGGACTTCTTATGCGTCGTTCAGGAAACGTGCATGAGGGAATACGCCGAACGCACCTGGGGTAATTGGATACCCGAACCACGGGGCAATTTTCGACCGGAAATCCATCAGATCATTGAATGCGATGGAGTCGAGATGGGTTGCATCGCATTGATCGATGAGGCGGACGCTTTGATGCTGGAAAAGCTCTATATACTTCCGAGTCATCAAAGGCGCGGCATTGGTACGTTGTTGCTAGGCTGTGTTATCGAGCGTGCTCACGCTAGTGGGAAACCGATCCGCTTGCGTGTTCTTCGTGTCAACCCCGCCCGGCAACTCTATGAGAGAAACGGATTCAAAGTAGATCGCTCAACCGACGAACGGTATTTCATGTCCTACGCGGCGCCTAGGCTGTAGCGACGGGATCGCATCGAACGAGCGCGTCGCGCAAACTCGGAGCAAGTGCTTGTCTTCTGATCACGGTCACCATGATCCCGGGCCGAACAACACCGTCTTTCGGAACGGCCTGTCGGTGGCCTTCATCGATTTCGATTTCGCCGCGCCTGGAGGGATTCTCGAGGACGTGGGCTATATGGCCTGGACCTGGTGTGTCTCCTCGAAACCCGAACGGGGTTCTGTCGAGCTGCAGGCTGCCCAGTTGCGGGTACTTGCGGATGCGTATGGTTTGGCTCGTCAGGATCGCCAGGGGCCCGTGGCTGCGATGATCCAGCGTCAGTCGCAAAACATCGCATTCTGGAGTGAGCGAATTGATGCCTTCGAGGGTCCCCCGACAAACGCCGCGGAAATTCAGGAGCGTGTCGATGGGTCCCGGCGTGAAATGGACTTCACCAAGGCGCATAGCGAGCTGTTCCTGGAAGCGATTGGAGTTTAATCGTTTGGGAGTCAACTGTGACCAAGCCGCAACCCGCTATCTATCATCTCACCTATCTCGTCGGCGAATTGCTCATGGTCGCATGGGCCGCGTCCGTACAGCGAGCCAACGCATTCAATTCTGAAACCAAAGCGAAGGATCGCCCTTCGACAAGCCAGTTCCGTCAGGATCTTTTGGCCTTCGCGGAACAGAACCTGCTGCCGCATTACGTCAACGGATGCACAGAGGAACAACATCTGCAGAACACGCTTCGGCTATGCGAGCATGGCACGCGAATCGGCGGCACGCTGTTCGACAAGCACGGATACCGGCTGGGTATCGCCCAGAAGTTCTTCAATCTGTCTCTCAAGTCGTTGTGGTCCGTGGGTCTGATTGCCGAGCCGCCCCATTGCCCGGTGGACCGCCTGATCATCGAGCGGACGTCTGGTCAGGTCGAAATCAACTGGACCGAAATCACCTCGGTCGACGAGTACCTGCTTGCAATACGCGCTCTGAAGAAGGAGGCGGCGTCGCAACAACTCTCGCTCGCAGAGTGGGAGCTACGCTATTACGCCCGCCGGAACCCGCTCAAACTTGATCTCGTCCGCCTCATTGATGCCCGGCGCGAGGATGAACCGGAGAGCCTCGTCGCGTCGGCGTCGTAGAGGACGGCAGGACGGGGGGCGTTGCGAACATCCATTCGCCGGCATTCAGGGTGAAGGTGCCGTTGACCGCAGCGGCTGCGCGGCGCTTTCCATCAACTGCTGCGCGAGCAGACTGGCATGCGGTGTCAGCGCAGCAAAATTGCGCGCGCAAAGATGAAGCCGCCTCGCCGTCCACGATTCCGAAAGCGGCGAGATCACGAGCCCCGGCCGACGCGACATGTCGATCGATGCCTCGGACAGAATCGCGATGCCGTTGCCCGCTTCGACCAGCATCGCCACATTCTCGATACTGCGCATCTGGATACGATAGTTGAGCTGACGACCGAGACGCGAGGCGCGATCCGCCAGATGCGTCTCCAATGCCGCGTCCGAAAGTCCGATAAAGGCCTCGTCCAAAATCTCCGCGAACGATACGGGCATCCCGGTGACCACGGGATGCGAACGGTTAGCCACGACCACGAGCTGATCCTGTGCAATCAAATGCGTCTGCAGGGCCGCGAGGTCTGCGATGTCGGCGACGATGCCGAGATCCGCTCGCCCCTCCGCCAACGCCTTGACGATCTCCGGGCTAGGCCGTTCTTCGAGGTCAATCGACAGATCAGGGTAGCTCGCGAGGAAACGGTTGAGCTGCTGCGGCAGAAAAGCGGCCAATGCGGCGGTGTTGGATAGCAGCCTGATGCGCCCCTTCAGACCCGTCGCGTACGTTCGCAATTCGCCGCGCATCTGTTCGACCTGGCCGAGGATCAGGCGGGCATGCCGGACCAGCGCCACGCCTGCCGCCGTCGCACGCACGCCGCGGCGGTTGCGCTCCAGCAGCGGCGCACCCAATGCCGTCTCCATGCCTGCGATACGCTCGCTGACCGAGGCCAGCGCCAGGTGCATGACCCGCGCGCCCCGTGTGAGGCTGCCGTGCTCAACCACCACCAGGAAAAGCCGCAGGTCGGTCAGATCGAAACGCATGCGTTATCGCTCCTCGATGCCGTCATCGCTATCCTTCGGTTTCGCCGAAGTCCAGCATGGGGAATGCCAGATTGTAGGCATACAGCGGGGCCGCTAGGATGACTCCCATGCATCCTCATTTTCTCATCTTTGGCGCGGGAATACTGGCTGGCGCGATGAATGCGCTGGCAGGCGGCGGTTCGTTCGTCAGCCTGCCGGCGCTCATCGCCGCAGGTGTGCCACCGGTTCAGGCGAATGCTTCGAGCACGGTGGCGCTGTTTCCGGGCGGCGTGGCCAGTGCATGGGCGTATCGCGATGGGATCGGACCGGTGGGTTCCGTGACGATGCGCGCGTTGCTGATTGCGACGTTGTGCGGCGGATTTCTCGGTGGGATCCTGTTGCTGTGGACTTCGTCGGCGGCCTTCTCTTTCGCACTCCCCTGGCTGCTCCTGTTCGCGAGTGTTGCGCTGGCTTTCGGCCGCCGACTCGGCGAAGCGCTGCGCAGTCGCCGGCACTTGCCAGGGTCTGCGGTGCTGGCGATTCAGTTTGCCCTCGGTTTGTATGGCGGTTATTTCGGCGGGGCGGTCGGCATCATGATGATCGCGATGTGGGGGCTGATTGACGGGCGCGATCTCAAGCGTTTGAACGCGCCCCGAACGCTGCTCGTCAGTGTGGCGAATGCCAGTGCGGTTCTCACCTTCATCGTGGCTCGCGCGGTGCATTGGCCCGAAACGCTGGTGATGCTGATTGCGGCGATCATCGGCGGTTATGGCGGCGCGCAAATCGGCCGACGCGCGCCGCCCCAAATGATCCGGGCGGGTACGTTGACTTTGACCTTCTGCGTCACGCTGGTGTTCTTCGCGCGAACTTACGCTCCGGCGATATTGCACCGATGACCGAGGCGCTATGCGCGCGCGTCAGCCTGTGAGGAAGCCATGATGTCAGCCCTGCTCGAGACGATCGGCGCGCTTGCACTGCTCGGCAGCTTCGCCGCGCACCTTTCTCCGTATCGGACAGCACAGGGCAAGCGTATCGCGCTGCGCCTCAAACTGCTGCTTGCGAAGTTTTACCGCCGCTTGTAAGCCGTTCATTTGCTACACTGGGTCGAGAAGCAGACCTGTTTGGTTGGTGCTCGGTTTGACCCTGATGGCGACGGCTGAGCAGCAAATCAGCGAGACTCGCTTTGACGGCTTCACTTTCCGCACATTCAACACCAATCCGGCCTGAAAGAAGGGATTCTTGCAGGCCCCGGCGCCGATCCTTCGTCGCCGGGCATGAACGATTGCGGAGGTGTCGCCATGATTGAGTCTTCCGATTTTCGGAGCAAAAAGATCGTGCTGAATCACGGAGGCGGCCGTATGCCCGCGCTTGGATTCGGCACGCTGATTCCCGATGCAGCTACGACCCTCCGCGCTACCCGAGAAGCGCTGGAAGCCGGCTATCGACACTTCGATTGTGCCGAGCGATACCGGAACGAGCGCGAGGTCGGCGAAGCGCTGCAGACAGGGCTTCCTGCCGCAGGGGTCGCACGCGAAGACATTTTCATGACCACCAAGTTGTGGAACTCCAATCATCGGCCCGAGCGTGTCCAACCGGCTTTCGAGGCAAGTCTTGAAAGGCTCGGACTCGACTATCTCGATCTCTATCTGATACACACGCCGTTTGCATTTCAACCGGGCGATGAGCAGGACCCACGCGATGACAACGGTCAGGTCATTTACGACCAAGGTGTGACGCTGCTGGACACGTGGCGAGCGATGGAAGCGCTCGTCGACCAGGGAAGATGCCGGGCTATCGGACTGTCCGACATCGGCCTGGACGATTTGCAGCCTCTCTATGAGTCGGCCCGAATCAAGCCGGCGGCGGTGCAGGTCGAGGCCCATCCGTATCTTCCGGAAACCGAACTGCTGGAATTCTGCAAAGAGAAAGACATCGTGTTTTTGGCCTTTGCGCCATTGGGTCACGGAATCAGGCCGGGGCCGCTTGAGGATCCCGTTATCGCGCAGATTGCCGCGCGAACCGGCAAGACAACAGCACAGGTATTGCTGGCCTGGGCGATCCAGCGGGGTGGGGCTTTACTCACCACGCCGAAGACTGCGGATCGCGCGCGCGAGAATTTCGACATCGCCGCGCTGCCGGCTGACGCATTCGACGAGATCAACCGGATTGAGACGAGGCAGCGGTTCAACGAAGTGGTCAAGACGGGCAGCCCCGGGTTTATTCCGCGACGTGCGCAATAGACAGATGTCAACGCTATCCGGGGGCACTCCATGCAGGACGAAACAATCCGTGAGGCGCTGAATGCGCACTGGCAGGCATCGGCGGCCGGCGATCTCGACGCAGAACACGATATCTACGATGACGATGCTATCTGCGACTATCCCCAATCAGGCGAACGAATCCTCGGGCGAAAGAATTTGCAGGCGCTGCGAGGTCATCATCCAGATAAGCCATCGGGTTTCGATGTCAGGCGCATTCAAGGTGACGGTAATCTCTGGGTCACGGAGTACACCATCGCTTATAAGGGACAAGCGGCTTACACCGTCAGCGTGATGGAGTTTCGCAACGGCAAGGTCGTGCACGAGACGCAGTATTTTTCGGAGCCCTTTGAAGCACCGGCCTGGCGGAGTCAATGGGTTCGGAAGATCGCGTGATGGGGCGAAATTTGGCCATCTGGACGGGTTGAATGCGAGAGGGCGATAGGTCATGATTCATTCCCTACCCCTCATCTCCCGCTCCCCATGAATTCCACCCCTTCCATTTCCCCGTCGCAAGCAGGCTCGCCCACTTACGCTGCATTCGGTAGCTGGAAATCGCCGGTGACCGCCCAACTGGTCGTCGGCGAATCGCTGCGGCTCGGACAACCTCGCATCGGCAGCGCGGGGATCGTCTGGACCGAGGGACGTCCGCAGGAAAAGGGCCGGCATGCAATCGTCCGGTTTCGCGCCGACGGCGAAATCGAAGAACTGACCGCCGCACCGTTCGACGCGGCCTCGCGCGTGCACGAGTACGGCGGGGGCGCCCTGGCGGTGACGGCACTGGGCGTGTTCTTCGTCAACTTCAAGGACCAACAGGTCTATGCGGTCGACCCATCCGGCCAGCCGAAAGCGGTGACACAGACCGAGGGCCTTCGCTATGCGGATCTGATCGCCGATCCGGTCCGTGGGCGGTTGATCGGCGTGTGCGAGGACCACCGCGCAGGCAGTCATGAGCCGGTGAATACACTCGTGAGCATCGATCTGGCAAGCGGAGCGACCGAAACGATCGCAGAGGGTCACGACTTCTTTGCCTCGCCCTGCCTGAGTCCCGATGGAACGCATCTCGCATGGTTGACCTGGGACCATCCGAACATGCCATGGGACGGCACGGAACTGTGGGTGGCGGAGATTGCGGCCAACGGTGCGATCGGGACGCCGCGCCGGATTGCCGGCGGCCATACCGAGTCGCTGTTTCAACCCGCGTGGTCGCCGGCTGGCGATCTATATGTCGTCTCAGACCGTAGCGGCTGGTGGAATCTGTATCGGGTGCGCGTCGGCGCATCCACGGCTGCGAGCATCGGCACCAACAGCGACACCGCGCTCGAAGCCCTTCATCCGATGGACGCCGAATTCGGCAAGCCCCAGTGGGTCTTCGGGATGACAACCTATGGCTTCGCGGCAGACGGCCGCATCGTATGTCTTTACGAGCAGGATGGCGTCGCGCACCTGGCGGCATGCGATCCGTCGAGCGGTGCGTTCGCCGACATTCTGACGCCATACAGCACGATGCGCGACCTGCAGGTCGAGGGCGAACGGGCGGTGTTCGTCGGTAGTTCGCCGACCTCAGGCGAAGCGATCGTCGAACTCGATCTGCGCACACACACCTGCCGCGTACTGCGCCAATCGGGCGGCGCCGCGGTGGATGCGCGCTACGTATCGATTGCCGAGCCGATCCGCTTCCCGACGGAAGGCGGTCTGCATGCGCATGCATTCTTCTATCCGCCGGCCAATCCCGACTTCAAGGGCCCCGAGGGCACGTTGCCGCCGCTGATCGTGATTGCCCACGGCGGTCCGACCTCGTCGACGCATTCCGGATTCCGCTTGCCGATCCAGTACTGGACCAGTCGCGGCTTTGCCGTTGTCGACGTGGACTACGGCGGCAGCAGCGGACACGGCCGGGCGTACCGTCAACGTCTGGATGGCCAATGGGGCGTCACCGACGTCAACGACGCGATCAATGCAGCGCGGTACCTGATCGAGCAAGGGCGCGTGAATCAGGACGCGCTCGCAGTGCGCGGCGGCAGTGCCGGCGGTTATCTGGTGCTGTGCGCGTTGGCGTTCCACGATTTCTTCAAGGCGGGCGCGAGCTACTACGGCGTGGGCGACCTCGAAGCGCTGATGAAGGACACGCACAAGTTCGAGTCGCGTTACATGATTCGGCTGGTGGGCCCGTATCCGGAAGAGCAAGCCCTTTATCAGGCGCGCTCGCCCATTCATTTCGTGGAGCAGATGTCGAGCGCCATGATCCTGTTCCAGGGCGCAGAGGACAAGGTCGTGCCGCCGAACCAGGCCGAATCGATCTATCAGGTGGTCCGCACGAAAGGCCTGCCGGTGGCCCACGTGCTGTATGAGGGGGAAGGGCACGGCTTCAGGCGAGCCGAAACCATCACCCATTCGCTGGAAGCCGAGTTGTACTTCTACGGCAAGATTTTCGGTTTCGAACCGGCGGACACGATCGAACCGGTGGTGATCGAAAACATCTGAGGTTCAGGATGGTTCAATAAATCGTCCCTCATCGATCAATGCTCGCTGTCGGCCAGCGACGTGAGAATCCTGTACGCAGCGGTGACCCGTTGATCGATGGGGAAGTTTTTGTTGGCGAGGATGACGATCCCTATCCGCTTCTGCGGAACGAAGGCGATGTAAGCGCCGAAGCCGTTGGTCGAGCCGGTCTTGTTGATCCAGACGTCTTCTCGCGGAGCCTGCGGTGGCGTGATTGGCGTGACCGGTGTTGCGTCGAAAATCATCGCCGGCGAGTTGCCGTCCTGTAGCGTCTTCAAGGTGACCGGATACGGGTATTGTTCCCATATCAGGTCCTGCGTCATGGGCCCCGCCTTGAAGTAGCCGGTGTGGGTCTCCGTAACCGCGCGCTGAAGCTTCGGGGGCAACGGGAGCAGATTCATGTTGGCTTCGAGGAAGCGGGTCATGTCGGCAGCGGTCGTCCGGACGCCATAGGCTTCGGACCACAGCACGCCGGGCGCCATCCTGATCGGCGCGCCGTCTTTCGTGTAGCCCTCGGCGTAGTCGGGCAATTTCGCGGCGGGGATGTCGATGTAGCTGCTCTTCATGCCGAGCGCGGGAAACAGTTGATGCTGCATCAGCGCGCTGAAGTCCTGCCCCATGCTCTTTGCCGTGATCAGCCCGAGTGCGCCGATGCCCGGATTGGCGTAAGTCCGATACGTGCCGGGCGCATAGGTGGGCCGCCATGCCCGGAAATACTGCAGCAACTGATCGTCGTTATGGATATTGTCCGGCACCTGCAACGGCAGTCCTCCGGGCGTGTGCGTACCCAGAGTGAGCAGGCTCACATTGCCGAACGGACTGTGCTGCAGAGACGGGAGGAACTTGCCCGTCGGGTCGGACAAGGACAGATAGCCGCTTACCTGCGCATACGACGCCAGCGTCGCCGTCAACGTCTTGCTGACGGAGCCGAGTTCAAACAAGGTATCGTCCGTGACGGGCTTTCTGGTCTCCTTCGACGCCACACCATAGTTGAACACGTAGTGCCGGTCGCCGATGACGACGCCAATCGCCATGCCCGGCACATTGTTCCCGGCCATCACCGGCTGGATGGCGCGGGTCACTGTGGTTCTGATCGCGTCTTGCTGATCGTCCGCCGCGTGGCTGACCGGCGTGATCGCGCATGCAAAGGCGGTCGCCGCCATGAGGCTTAGGGGTTTTCGAGTCATCTGCCGGAGTCCTTCAAAGCACGAGTTCGCAGGCCGATACGGCTGCAAACGAGGTAAGGACGGAGTATCTCCGCTCTCCGGCTAGTCGACTATCGAGGATATCTAGGTTCGGGCAAAAGAAATTCTTTTGGATAGGCCTAACTGGGGACAGTTGGCGCCGAGGAGCCGGTCATTGACACGTCCAGGCGTGGCTGGCAAATTGAGTCAGTGATACCAAGGAAGTGTGAAACGCGATGGAAAATAACGGACTGCCCGATACGAAGCGCTGGCTGGAGGGACTGGTTCTGGCAGGCGAGGCCGCTCTCGCGGCGGCTGAAAATTGCCCGGGCGTGAGCGACCCGGAAAGCGAGGTCGCAATGCTGGTGACGTCGCAGAGCGAGGTGGTTCGCGGTGAAGTCGTCAGGTTTCGCGCGAAGCTGGAGTCGCTTAGCCCAGTCAAGCCGGTCGAGAAGAGGTTCGCTGTGACCTTCGACAAGCGGTACTGGAAGCAGGGCACCTTCGTGTATCCCTTGCACGTGTTTCTCGACCCCGAACACAAGTTCTCGGCGCAGCAGGTCCAGCAGATTCAGGCGCTCAAGATCGGCGAGACGATCGATCTTGCCGACGGCCGGACGGTTCAGCGCCAGGTATAGCAGGCGCGTCGGGAGTCGCATCGCGGTTGCGCATGCCGTCGCGTGACTGGGGCACTAAAAACCCTACCGGAAAATCTCGGCAATCAGATTCGCCACGGTCCGTATCCGCTCGCTATCGCGCAGGGCGGGATGCAGCACCATCCACACGTCCTGATCGAGCGCCTTGATGTGCCGCTCCACACAAACCAGATCGCTCGTCGTGTCGCCCGCGAGCTGGGCGAGCACGCCGAGGCCGGAACCGCCCAGCACCCCATCGAATACGCCCATGCCGTAGCTGCTGCGCAGCGAGGGCGCCGGCGCACCCGGCAGCGTCTTCAGCCATTGCGTAGCCGGGTGATCCGGCTGCCGGTCGTCATAGCCGACAAACGACAGCTTGTCCCATTCCTTGCGCGTGATCGCCGCCTTGTGGCGCAGATAGTAGTCGCGCGAGCCGAACAGCCCGAAGCGGATCCGGCCTATGCGCCGGACATACAGGTCGCCCGCGTCGGGACATTCCGACCACAGCGCAATATCCGCTTCGCGTCTTGCGAGGCTATAAGGCCGTCGCGACGTCAGCACTTCGATGGCGAGTCCGGGCAGCCGCTCCTGGAACGAGCCGAGCAGTTTCAGCAGAATGTAGGACGGCCATTCGACGGCGTTGATCCGCACCGTGCCGTGCGGGCCGCCGCCGGTTACGTCCGCGGCGCGTTCGATCCGGTGGGCGAGGTCTTCCATCTGCTCGGCCCAGGCCAGCACCCGGGCGCCGAAAGCCGTCACGGTACAGCCCGACGGCACCCGGTCGATGAGCGGCTCGCCCAGCCGCCGCTCGAGCTCGGTCAGGCGGCGCGACAGGGTCGGCGCGCTCAAGTCGCAAGCCGCGGCGGCGGCGCGCATGGTGCCGCCACGCGCGATCGCCACCAGAATCCTCAGGTCGTCCCAGTCCACATGTTCCATTTTTGAAACGCTCGATTTTGAAATTTGGCATAGCATAACCGGGATCGCGAGGATAGGATTGAAGCCAGTCATACTTGTCCCAGCATCTGGCGAAGCCGCTTGACGGTTTCATCAAGGCAGCCGGAGGCAAGCGTGGCATCCCGACCCATCACACGACTCACCGGCTATCAGTACGTAGACCGAAAGAGCGATACGGAGACATCTAATGAACCGCCATTTCCAACCGGCGCGGCGTCGCGCTATCGTCGTCGGCGCTGCCCTCTTCGCAGCGTCGCTTCTGCCCATGCCCGCCGCATTCGCCCAGACCGCCCACAAGCCGAAGGTCGCGCTCGTGATGAAGTCGTTGGCGAACGAGTTTTTCCTCACCATGGAAACCGGCGCAAAGGACTATCAGAAGCAGAACCCCGACAAGTTCGACCTGATCACGAACGGTATCAAGGACGAAACGGACACGGCTAACCAGATTCGTATCGTCGAGCAGATGATCGTGTCGAAGGTCGACGCCCTGGTGATCGCCCCGGCCGATTCCAAGGCACTGGTGCCGGTGCTCAAGAAGGCGGTGGATGCGGGCATTATCGTGGTCAACATCGACAACCAGCTGGACCGGGACGTGCTCAAGTCGAAAGACCTGAACATTCCGTTCGTCGGCCCGGATAATGCCAAGGGCGCGCAAAAGGTGGGTGACTACCTGGCCAAGCACCTGAAGGCGGGCGATAACGTCGCCATTATCGAAGGCGTCTCGACCACCACCAACGCGCAGCAACGCACGGCCGGCTTCAAGCAGTCCATGGCGGCTGGCGGCATGAAGGTTGTCTCGCTGCAATCGGGCGAGTGGGAAATCGACAAGGGCAACGCGGTCGCGGGCCAGATCCTCAATGCCAACCCGGACGTCAAGGCGCTGCTGTGCGGCAACGACAACATGGCGATCGGCGCGGTCTCGGCGGTGCGTGCGGCGGGCAAGGCCGGCAAGATCCAGGTGGTGGGCTATGACGACATCAGCGCGATCAAGCCGATGCTCGCCGACGGCCGCGTCCTCGCCACAGCGGATCAGTACGCTGCGAAACAGGCGGTGTTCGGTATCGACACGGCGCTGAAGGCCATCGCCGAACACAAGAAGCAGTCGGAATTGTCGGGCGTCGTCGAAACGCCTGTCGATCTGGTCACCAAGTAAGACCGGCACCACGCGTGGCTCGCTCCTGCAGGGAGCCACGCTTCCTGATCTCCGTCCGGCTTTGTCAATGTGATGTCCACTCCCATCCTATCCCTTGTTGATGCCCCACCCGTGTTGCGGGTGGAGGGCATCGGCAAGACCTACGCCGAACCCGTGCTCGCCGATATCTCGCTGGACCTGCGCGCCGGCGAAGTGCTGGCGCTGACCGGCGAGAACGGCGCGGGCAAGAGCACGTTGTCGAAGATCGTCGGCGGTCTGGTCACGCCGACCACCGGCTCGATGACGCTGGCCGGCGCAGCTTACGCGCCCGCCAGCCGCAAGGACGCCGAAGCGCTCGGCGTACGCATGGTCATGCAGGAGCTCAACCTGCTGCCGACCCTCTCGGTGGCCGAGAACCTGTTTCTAAACCGTTTGCCGCAGCGCGGCGTGTTCGGCTGGATCGACCGCGCCAAACTCCGCGAGGACGCGCGGCATGCCATGGCGCAAGTCGGGCTCGACGCGATCCATCCCGACACGCTGGTGGGCACCCTCGGCATCGGCCATCAGCAGATGGTGGAGATCGCGCGCAATCTGATCGGCGATTGCCGCGTGCTGATCCTCGACGAGCCCACCGCGATGCTCACCGCCCGCGAGGTGGATCTGCTGTTCGAGCAGGTCGAGCGGCTGCAGGCGCGCGGCGTCGCGCTGGTGTACATCTCGCATCGCCTCGAAGAACTGAAGCGGATCGCGAAGCGCGCTGCCGTGCTGCGCGACGGCCGTCTCGTGCATGTCGACGAAATGGCGAACCTCTCGGCCGACCGTCTCGTGACGTTGATGGTGGGCCGCGATATCGGCGAGCGAATCGATCTCGGCGAGCGCCGTATTGGCAACGTGGCGCTGAAGGTCGCGGGGATGACCCGCGCGCCGGCCGTGCGCGATGTCTCCTTCGAGGTCAAGGCCGGCGAGATCTTCGGCATCAGCGGCCTGATCGGAGCAGGCCGTACGGAGTTGATGCGGCTTATCTACGGCGCGGATCGTGCGGATGCCGGTACGGTGTCCATCGCCTATGGCGGCGGCGCGCTCGAGCCGGTGAAGATCGCGTCGCCCTCGGACGCGGTGCAGAACGGCGTCGCGCTGATCACCGAAGATCGCAAAGGCGAAGGTCTCCTGCTCACCCAGCCGATTGCCGCCAATATCTCGCTCGGCCATCTGCGCGCGGTGTCGAAACACGGCGTGGTGGATGCCGCGCGCGAGGCGGCGCTGGCGGGCCAACAGATCGACGCCATGCGGATTCGCTGCGCGGGCCCGGCGCAGACGGTGTCGGAGCTGTCGGGCGGCAACCAGCAGAAGGTGGTGATCGGCCGCTGGCTCGCGCGCGATTGCACGGTGCTGCTGTTCGACGAGCCCACGCGCGGCATCGACGTCGGCGCCAAGTTCGACATCTATGGCCTGATGGGCGCGCTGGCGCGGGAAGGCCGCGCGTTGGTGGTGGTGTCGAGCGATCTGCGCGAGTTGATGTCGATTTGCGACCGGATCGGCGTGATGTCGGCGGGACGCATGACGGGCGTGTTCGAGCGCGGCGCCTGGACACAGGACGCGCTGCTCGCGGCAGCATTCGCGGGCTACACCCAACGCGACGAACTGCTGCACGAGCCGATCGAACCCGACGCGCGCGTGCCCGACGAACGGCCCGGCAACAAGCCCGGCGAGAAATCAGTGGAGTATTGAAGCATGACCGCACCCACCAGCCTGCCTACGCTGCAGAACGAACCGCCCAAAGACACGAAGCCGATCGGCACACGCCTTGGCTTCTCGAACTATCTCGGCCTGCTCGGCGCGCTCCTCGGCATGATTGTGCTGTTCTCGCTGCTGAGCTCGCACTTCCTGACCTACGACACCTTCAGCACGATCGCGAACCAGATCCCCGATCTCGTCGTGATGTCGATCGGCATGACCTTTGTCCTGATCATCGCGGGCATCGACCTGTCGGTTGGCTCCGTGCTGGCGCTCGGCGCGGCGCTCACCAGCGTCGCGGCCTTGCAGTGGCATTGGCCGGCCTTGCCCTCCGCCCTGCTCGGCATGGCGGGCGCCACGCTGACGGGTTGCGTGACCGGCGCGATTACGGTGGCGTGGCGGATTCCGTCGTTCATCGTGTCGCTCGGCGTGCTCGAAGCGGCTCGCGGCGTCGCGTATCAATTGACGAACTCGCGCACGGCCTACATCGGCGATGCGTTCGATTTCCTCTCCAACCCGATTGCGTTCGGCATTTCGCCCGCGTTCCTGATTGCGATTGCGGTGATGGTCGCCGCTCAACTCGTGCTGACCCGTACGGTCTTCGGCCGCTATCTGGTGGGCATCGGCACGAATGAGGAAGCGGTGCGTCTCGCGGGCGTCAACCCGCGGCCCTATAAGATTGCGGTATTCGGGATGATGGGTCTGCTCGCCGGTCTCGCTTCGCTGTTCCAGATATCGCGGCTCGAAGCGGCGGATCCGAACGCCGGGTCGGGCATCGAATTGCAGGTGATTGCGGCGGTCGTGATCGGCGGCACGAGTTTGATGGGCGGGCGCGGTTCCGTCACCAGCACCTTTTTCGGCGTGCTGATCATCTCGGTGCTGGCCGCGGGTCTCGCCCAGATTGGGGCGACCGAGCCGACCAAGCGCATTATTACGGGTGCCGTGATTGTCGTGGCCGTCGTGCTGGATACCTATCGAAGCCGGCGCCGCGCCGCATAATTCGACCATTCGGTGAATGGCCGGCAGGAGAATATGAATGTCGAAAGAAGCCAAGCAGGGCCGGGTACTCGTGGTGGGTAGCATCAATACCGATCTGGTCGCCCGTTCCCCGCATTTGCCGCGGCCTGGCGAGACCATCGGCGGTCATGAGTTCTCGCAGGTCGCAGGCGGCAAGGGCGGCAACCAGGCGGTGGCGGCCGCGCGCATCGGTGCGCGCGTGGCCATGGTCGGTTGCGTGGGCAAGGATGCGAACGGCACCCAGCGGGTCAAGGATCTGGAAGCGGAGGGCATCGACTGCGCCGGTATCGAAGTCGACCCGGCGCAGCCGACCGGCGTGGCCATGGTGACGGTATCGGACGATGGGCAGAACACCATCGTCGTGGTCGCGGGCAGTAACGGCTCACTGACGCCCGAAGGCGTCGCACGCCACGAGGCGGCGATCAAGGCCTGCGATGTGGTGGTCTGCCAACTCGAAACGCCCTGGGATTCAGTCCACGCGGCGCTCGCGCTGGCCCGGCGACTGGGCAAGATCACGGTGCTGAACCCGGCGCCCGCAACCGGCCCGCTGCCTGCGGAATGGCTGCCCTTGATCGATTTCCTCGTTCCGAACGAGGTCGAGGCCGCGATCCTCGCCGGTCTGCCGGTCGAATCGCAAAGCGGCGCGAGAAGGGCGGCGACGGAGTTGCAACGCGGCGGCGCGCGCAACGTGATCGTCACGCTCGGTGCGCAAGGCGCTTATCTGTTGCTGGAAGGCGGCGAGGGCACGCATTTTCCGGCGCCGCAGGTGCGGGCGGTCGATACGACAGCGGCCGGCGATACCTTCATTGGGGTGTTTGCCGCGCAGCTCGCCGCGCGGCAGCCGCTGGAAGGCGCGATCAGCCTCGCGCAACGGGCGGCGTCGATTTCGGTGACGCGCGCCGGCGCGCAGCCGTCGATCCCGACTCGTGCGGAAGTCGACCGCGCAGCTTGAACCGGACGCCTGTTGTGACATGAGGTTGTCCGGCTTGCCACGCTGAGTGGTTCGACGTTGCATTGCCGGCACCCTCGCCAGAGGGTGTTTTCCTGGTTAATCGCGGTCTCTGCTTGAGGACGAAACATGAAATCACAATATATAGGCATCCTTATTATGTCGGCGGTTCTTGCCGGATGCGGCGGCAGCGTCTCGGTGACCGATCCGCTCGCTACCGCGCCGAAGGTCATCATCGACTCGGACTTCAACACCATGGGCGACGACGGTCAGCTTTTCGCCATGACCACGCAGTTGATGGGCGAAGGTAAGGTCAACCTGCTCGGGCTGTGCGTCGTGACGGGCAACGACTGGCTGATTCAGGAAGAAGCGGATGCGCTCAAGGCCGTGGAGCGCATGGGGGTGCAGAACGTAGTGGGCGTCTACGGCGGGGCCGACTATCCGTTGCAGTACAACCTTGCGAGTATTCGCGCTCAGCAGGCGGCCAATCCGCAAGGCTATTTCGGTGCGTGGAGCCGGCCGGAACCGACGGAGCAGTCCCAGCTTGTTGCGCCCTCGGACGGTTTCGCGGTGTCGACGAAACTGCAGGCGCAAAGCGCGGCGGATTTCATGATCCAGACCATCAAGCGCTATCCGAATCAGGTCACCATTCTGGAGGTCGGACCGCCGACCAATCTCGCCACAGCCATCATGAAGGCGCCGGAGATCGTGCCGCTGATCAAGCAGATCGTCTATATGGGCGGGGCGATGGCCGTGCCGGGCAATGCCAACGCCGTGGCGGAACTGAACTGGTGGTTTGACCCGCTCGCCGTCCGTACGGTTTTGCAGACTACGATTCCGCAGAGCGACATTCCGCTCGACGTGACCAATACCGTGCCGCTCACGCAGACGGTGTACAACGAAATCGTCAACAACCCCAACAAGCAGACTGCGGTGACGAAGGCGTACGCCGTCGCCAATGCAGGTGCGTTTGCCGAGAACACCGATCTGTACGATACGTTGACGATCGCGTATTTCATGGACCCCACCTATGCGACGCAAACGAAAAGCGCTTACCTAGATATCGACACCACGGCCGGCGAGGACCAGGGGCATGTGACGGTGTACCCCGATCAACCTGCATCAGGCGCTTCGCCGCAGAAGATCACCTACGTGACGCAGTTCGACAACAACCGGTTCTTCAGTCTCTACGTCGACCTGCTCACGCGTCCTGTGCCGATTACGCTGCCGTAATGGCAAACGTAGCCGATATGTGACCTCCGGATGCAAATGTTCTACGCTATAGGCACGACCTGCATTCCGACGGAGCCAAATCGTGTTGATCTTCCGGCAGCTATTCGATCAGCAATCGTCTACCTACACCTATCTTCTTGCGGATAGCGTGACGGGAGAGGCGGTGCTGATCGATCCGGTATTCGAGCAGGTGCGCCGCGAGACCGCGCTGATCGAAGAACTGGGATTGCGCCTCCTGTACACCATCGACACCCACGTCCACGCCGATCATGTGACCGGTGCATGGATGCTGAAGCGCCACACAGGCAGCCAGATTGCGATATCGGCGGCGAGCGGCGCCGAAGGCGCGGACCGCTATCTGAGCCATGGCGACCGGTGTGAGTTCGGCGCGCGGCACCTGCAAGTGCGCGCGACGCCGGGCCATACGAATGGATGCATCAGCCTCGTGCTTGACGACGAGACCCTCGCGTTCACCGGAGATTGTCTGCTGATCAGGGGCACAGGCCGGACCGATTTCCAGCACGGCGATGCGCGCGCGATGTTCCGTGCGGTCCATCAGCAGATTTTCACGCTGCCCAACACTTGCCTGCTTTATCCGGCGCACGACTACCGCGGCTTGACGGTCACGAGTGTCGGCGAGGAACGGCACTTCAATCCGCGCCTTGGCGGCGAGCTGTGCGAAGACGATTTCAGCGTGCACATGACGAACCTGCGCTTGCCGCATCCGAAGCAGATCGACGTCGCGGTGCCGGCCAACCTGAAATGCGGCCTGGCCACCCGTGACCCCACGCAGATGGCCGAGCCCGAGTGGGCGCCGTTGACGTACACCTTCGCGGGCATCTGGGAAATCAATCCTCAGTGGCTCGAGGAGAATCTTCGCGCCGTCCAGATTGTCGATGTGCGCGAGCCTGACGAGTTCGACGGGGCGCTCGGGCGCATTCCCGCAGCCCGACTCATTTCACTCGGCGATCTGGCTGACCGCGCCGCTGAACTCACAAAGGAACGCCCGATCGTGACGGTATGCCGGGCCGGTGGACGGTCGGCGCAAGCCACGGTCATCTTGCGGCAGGCAGGATTCGAGGCCGTTGCCAATCTCGCCGGCGGCATGCTGCGTTGGCGCGCGGAAGGCCGCGTGGTCGAAAACGCTAGCGGGTAGCGCTCCCGGCCACGACTGATTGCCGCGATATCGAAGCGGCCGGGACGCGACGCTATGCGACGTCGTTAAACATGCTGTTCAGCCACCCGCCTGACGGCTCCTTCGGCAAGCTGTCGAAGCGGCCGTCCGCCAGCCCTTGAACGCTAGTGACAAGGCCACCCCACGCCGCGCGGGCGAGCGCCCCGCCTACGCTCACGCGCCGCACGCCGAGCTTCGTCAGCTCGTCGAGCGTGAACGCGGACGGCCCGCCGATCAACAGATTGACCGGCTTCGGCCTGACCGCGGCGACCACGGCTTCGATCTGCTCGCGCGTATTGATGCCCGGCGCGTACAGGCAGTCGGCACCCGCTTGCGCATAAGCTCGCAGACGCGCGATCGCGTCTTCAAGGTCGGGTACGCCGGCGACGAAATTCTCCGCGCGTCCGACGAGCAGCGTGTCGCCGCCTGCTTCGTCGATCGCGCGTCTTGCCGCAGCGATCCGTTCGACGGCCACATTGAGCGGCAACAGCGGCGACTTCGGATCGGCTGTCGAGTCTTCGATCGACAGCCCGGCGATGCCGGTGTCGATCGCGAGCCGGACGCTTTGCGCGACTTCGGCCGGATCCTTGCCGAAGCCGCTTTCGAAGTCGGCGTTGACCGGCAGATCCGTCGCGCCGACCACCTCGCGCAGGTGCGCGAGGATCGTGTCGCGCGGCACGCCGTTGTCGGGCCGGCCGGTGGACCACGCGAAGCCCGAGCTGGTCGTGGCTAGCGCCTTGAAGCCGACACTCGCGAGATAACGCGCGCTGCCGACGTCCCACGGATTCGGCAACACAAAACATCCTGCTGCATGCAACGCGCGAAAGGCCCGGCGCTTTTCGGCAATGGTGCTGGACATGCTCAATCTCCTTTGTGGGTGCACGCGGCCACTCGCTGCTGCCGCAAGTTACGGACGGAAGTTCGGTGAGGTTGGCGACCTTTCGCGCGGTCGGTGAATCAACGCGATCAACGCGATGCCCGTCGAAAGTGGTTTGCCTTTCAACCCATGATACGACACACCTCCGCCTCGAACCTGCCGGATCGGTGCAGGCACCGCGGCGACGCCGAATCCGGCTGCTGCGCTCAATCTACGGGAAAACACCGTGTCCCGGACTCCTTTCGGATCGCTTTTAGTCGCGCTACACTCGATACCAAGTCACCAGGTGACTTGATGAGTCAAACATAAATCGGAGGAGACATGGGTCATGCAGGGAAACTGCGCGGCTGGCTGCTGAGCGCAGCCAGCCTCGTCTGCGGCATCGGGATGACGCCGGCGCACGCTTACGAGCCGGGATATCCGGGCTGGTCGATGCCACCGGGCGCGACGTTGGGCATGACGGCTGCACCGCAGCCGCAGCCGGGCTTCTACAGCTTCAACCAGATATATGTCCAGCAGACGAGCACAACCGGTCCGGGCGCCGACAAGCAGACGACCTCGGTCGATGTGGTCACAGCCGTGTCAGCGCTTCTCTGGTCTCCCGGCTGGACCTTTCTCGGCGCCAATTATGAGGCGATGCTCCTGCAGCCGGCCACCATGGCCGATGCGGGCGCCCCGATTAACAGCAGTAAGTCGGGCTTGCACAATACGGTGATCTCGCCCGCCCAGTTGAGCTGGCAACTCGGTAATACCGGCCTCTACGTGAAGACCGGTCTTGCCGTGGTGGTGCCTGACGGCACCATCACGGGGGCGGCGGGACTCAGCAATATCGGCAACCCGTGGTGGATCATTCAGCCTTCGCTGAGTGTTTCTTACCTGAGATTCGGCTGGCACGTGACGGCGAACTTCTCGACGGAATTCAACACCGCGAACACGTACACCGGCTATCGGACAGGCGACATCCTGCATGCGGACCTTGCCGCCACCAAGTCGTTTGGACAATGGTCCGTCGGGCCCGTGTTGACCTACGTGGGGCAGATCAGCAATGACACGTCCAGCGCTTTCTACCATAACACCATCGTGACGGATCGCTATAACCTGCTCGCAGTGGGCGGCCAGGTCAGCTATAACTTTGGACGCGTAGTACTGGGCCTGTCGGCGACGAAGGATGTGCTTGCAAGCGCGACCGGCGGCAACGTACCAACGGACGCGGCCACGATCACTAAGGGATACCACGTGTACGCCAACGTCGGTTTCAAGTTCTAGCCGGTGAGTCGCATGATTGCCGGTGCAAAAGAGTCAGCGTTCTCGCCTGACGAAAGGAGATGGATGATGCAAAACGCCGTGAAGCTGGACCTCGAATCGATCATCGATGCGAGCCCTGTGAGCCGCTTTCAGATCTCGATCATGGCGTTGTGCGGACTCGTAGCCATGCTTGACGGGTGCGATACGCAGACGATTGCGTTCGTGGCGCCGGCCATCGTCGGAAGTTGGCATGTGGCGCCCGCGGCCTTCGGGCCAGTATTCGGTGCGGGTTTGCTGGGTGGCTTGCTTGGCGCGATTGTTTTCGGCATCACGGGCGACCGGTTTGGCCGGAAGCCCGTTCTTCTGGGCACGGTTCTGCTCTTCTCGATCGGGTCTTTGCTCACGCCGTTGTGCGATTCGCTGTCTTCGCTGACGGCGGCGCGTTCTGTCACGGGTCTTGGACTGGGCGGCGCGCTGCCGTGCTTCGTCTCTCTCACCTCCGAATATGCGCCAAAGCGATTGCGTGCAACGCTCGTCACCACCATGTTCTGCGGTTTCCCGCTGGGCGCGGTCATTGGCGGGTTCGTCTCCGCACAATTGATTCCCGCGGTCGGATGGCGAAGTGTATTTGTCGTCGGTGGTGTGCTGCCGTTATTCACCATTCCTCTGCTGATCGCGTTCGCGCCCGAATCCGCCCGTTTTCTCGAGTTGCGCGGCGATCGCAAAGCCATCACCCGTTTGCTGCGGCGCATGCGTTCGGAATTCGAATGGAGCGGTGAAGCGCCCAGCATTGGGCATGGTGCCCGCACGCCCGTTGTCAATCTGTTCAGGGAGGGGCGCGCGTTAGGTACGGTCCTGTTGTGGATCACGTTGTTCTTGAGCTTGTTGCTGACGTATTTTCTCGTCAACTGGGTGCCGGTTGTCGCGGGGCACAACGGGCTCAGTATTGGGAGTGCGGTCCGGGCGGCTTCGATGCTGAACTTCGGCTCGATATTTGGCTGCATCGTGCTTGGGCGGCTTGCGGACCGTGTCGGCACGGCGCGTGTGGTCGGATGCGGCTTCCTGCTTGGCGCGATCGCGATCGCATTGATAGGCCGGGCGGCTGCGTCGGGCACGCTGCTGGGAGCGGTTGCCTTCATTGCGGGATTCTTCAGCATCGGGGCGCAGATTTGCACGGTTGCGATGTGTGCGGCGTTCTACGACACGTTCTCCCGTGCCACGGGAATCGGCTGGTCGATGGGCGTGGGCCGGATCGGCGCCATCGTCGGCCCTGTCCTCGGCGGCGTGTTGCTGGCCGCGGGCATGGCGCCTTCGGCGCTCTTTCTGCTGGTCGGTGCGACCTCACTTGGCGCAGCGATTACTTCGTTTGCCATCGGACGTTTCGTGCTGCGTGTCCGGCAGCCGCAATCCGATGGCGCGCCGGAGTACGGAGCGAGCGCTGCGGCGTCGCGTCATGCGGGTTGAGCAGGACCGTGCCCTTGCATGTCCGGCATGAGCAGGAAGCGTCGCCCCCGCTCATGCTGCTTTTTTCTTCGAGAGCCAATACACACCATGCAAACTTTTACACTGGATCAGGCATCGGTCATCGTCGACGCCGCGCTCGCTCATGCGCGGGAGCTTGGTTGTCATCCGCTGACCGTCGCCGTGCTCGATGCCGGTGGCCACCTGTTGGCACTGAAGCGTGAAGACGGCAGCGGCATCCTGCGTCCCCAGATTGCCCAGGCGAAGGCGTGGGGCGCATTAGGCATGGGGCACGGAGGACGCACGCTGGCCGAGCGGGCGGCTAGCGCGCCCGCATTCTATGCCGCGCTGACGGACATCTCCGGTGGACGTATCGCGCCGGTGCCGGGCGGCGTACTGGTCCGCGATGCACAGGGTAATGTGGTTGGCGCGGTCGGCATCAGCGGGGACCATCCCGACAAGGATGAGGCCTGCGCGATGCGTGGGATCGGTAGGGCAGGCCTGCAGGCCGATGTGACGTGATCCCGGCGCCGACCGGTTTCGATGCGTAGCGGTACCGACGCGGCGGGCGGAGCGTTTGCTCCGTCGCCGTGGGTGGCCTTAACGGCTGCTGGAGGACAGGAGCGGGGCAGTGCGAACGCCGCGTACCTGGTGACGTTCGATCAGCTCGTCAATCAAGCCCGAGGCCTTCGCTTCCTCGACGAAGCGTTCGAGGAACGCCGCGCCTGCTTCGTGCTGGAGATGGGTGCCGACCGCCTGCTGGACCGCGGTAAAGCATCCGTCGAGCAATCTCACGCCGGCAAGCGTTGATTCGTCGCGGAGGAGCCGCGGCCTGAGCCCGGCGAGGGCATCCGCTTTTCCCTGCGCAAATGCCTCGTACGCGTGATCGTGCGTGGGCGCGCGCAGCAACTGCGCGTGCCTCATGTGCCGCGTCAGCCACAGCTCGTATGCGCTGCCGGTTGCGGCCGCGATGCTGACGCCGGCGCGGTCGAGCGTCTGTGCGGACATTAGCGGCGATTCGGCGTGCACGAGGCAGGTTGCGTCGATCTCGAGATAGGCTGAGGTGAACGCGATCGTCTGCGCACGGTCGCGCTCCGCGCCGATAAGGCAGATGTCCCAGGCATCGCGGTTGGCCGCGTCGGCGAGTTCGCGCGGCGATACGAAGGGCACGCAGGTAAACGGAACACCCAACCGCAACGCGATCATACGGGCGAATTCCGGCCCGAGCCCGGTCCGATGACCTTTTGCGTCGGCGGGGCCCACGAGCAGAAAATTGGCAAGGTTGATGCCCGTACGCAGCACGCCGTGAGGCGCGAGCTGTTGAAGAACGAGCGAATCCATCAAGCGACCCTCGTGTTGGATGAAAGAACGAGCCTGCCCGACGCGCGCCAAGGCGGGCCCGCAATGGTTCGCCGCGCAGCCCGCTACATCGGGAGCGTCATCTGGCGCTGGATGACGCGGCGCGAGAAGCGCCAGGCACCGTCGGCATCCTTGCAGACGTCATCGCGCAGGTCGCTGATCCGCAGTTCGGCGGGCACATCGTCGCCACGCTGCTCGAAGGTGAGCTGCACCGCGGTCAGGCTCGCGCTGGCTTCCTCTCTGCGCACGACGCGCAGATTCGACCAGACGTGCCGCGTCTTCCGGCCAGGTGTGCTTGCACGCACCTCGCAGTCCCTCGCGATGGCCGCGCGGCCAACGAACTCACGCTCACCCAGATGGAGCACACCGTCCGCGACGAAGAGCTGCGCCAGCCCGGCGCCATCTCCACGATCGGCACACCAGGCGAAATCGCTGAGCAAGCGCTCGATGGATGCGAGGTCAAACGCGGTCATCGGCCTCTCCGTCAACGAATTCGAACTCGGCCTCGCTGTCTTGCTCGATGACGATCGGCGGCAAGCCCATCAGGAAGATCTGCAGTTCGTCCTTGGCAGTCAACGTCATGGTTTCACCGGGCTCCGTCTGGATCGACGCGTAGAGCCCGATCGCTTCCGCGCCGGCCGTGCCGCTGCCGCCCGTCACGAACAGGAGCCGTCGTGCCGTTTCATGCGTGGACGTCCACGTGGCACCCGGCGCGAGCTTGACCAGTTCCGTCCACGCGGCACGTTCGGAGAACGAACCAAGAAACTTGTTCGACACGCCCTTGGCGCCTTGCACGGGTATCCAGTTGAATCGGCTCGGATCGGCGATCACGACGCCGGGGTAACGGGGCATCGGATACTTCAGGCGTTCGCCGAAGACGTGCTTCCAGATCACGTTGAGACCCCATTCGAGCTTGCCGTTCGGATGGCGGTAGTTGGGACCGACGAATTCGCCGATCCTCGCGAGTTCGTCTCGCGCGGCCAGTCGTTGCTGCATGCTCATGAAGCCGCAGCCCGATGAACCGCCGAACTGCAGGACGAGTTGCAGACGCTCTCCCGGCGGCGTCTTGCCGAGTGGGTCGTCCTGCGGACCGTACGGTTGTCCTTCGGGAAAATATCCGACTTGTCCCTCCTTCAGTTTGAGGCCGTCGCCGATGTTCATGTCGCCGACAAGCGGCAAACGGATCTGCTCGAAATTGTGCCGATGGCGGGGCATGTGGAAGTCGCCGTCCTGCCGTCCGAGCACCAGCATGAAGTTTTCCGGGGACATCGGATCGTCACCTTCGAGACAGTACTGGAATACGACGATTCCAGTAGGATGGTCCTTATGCCAGTCGGTGTCGCTGAAGTGTTTGATTTTCATGCATCCTCCTTTGATCGGATCCGCGGATGCGGCGCGTTGCGCCCAGTCGCGGCAATAAACCCGGCCGGCGCACAACCGGCAGCCATAGTTAATTTGTCACTAAGTCACCAGGTGACTTGAAATCAGTATAATGCAATTGGCAGAAAAGGAGAATTCATGTCTGATGCGACCGGCCCCGATTGGCAACCTTCGAAACGTCTTGAGCGTGGCAATGCTGCGGAACAGATCCTTGAGGATTTGCGCGATCGCATCTTGAGCGGACAGTTGCCACGCGGGACCAAGCTACCCACGGAAAAGCAGTTGGCCGAAGGCTATGGGGTCAGCGGCGCGACTGTTCGCGAAGCCGTGCGCGGACTCGTCACGGCGCAGCTCATCGAGGTTCGGCATGGAAGCGGCGCCTATGTGACGGCACAGACCGATCAACTGATCGCGGCGTCGCTTTCCTCGATGATCCAGATCGAGCGCATCGGTGTGCCGCAGGTGCTCGGCGTGCTGGGGGCGCTGATCTCGTATGCGGCGGAACTGGCCGCAAAGCACGCGACGGCGGAAGACATCGAGGCCATGCGGCAAGCCTTGCGGCAGATCCAGGACGGCGACAGCGCGGAGGGCATTTCCGGCGCTGTCAGCGCGTTCGTCGGCGAAATCGGGCAGGCATCCGGGAATCCCCTGCTTGCCGCGCTCTGCCGGTTTTTTACGAGTCTCCAGATCGGCCTTGCCCGCGAATTGTCCGGCGGAACCGTGGAGAGTTGGCGGGCCACCACGGGGTCGATCGGCAAGGAGCGGCAGCGCGTTCTGAAGGCGATCGAGGCGAAGGATCCGAAGGCGGCGAGGACCGCCGCGCTGGCTTACCACGAGCGCGCGCTGAAGGTCATCACCGCACAACCGAATGCCGGCACCACGATGGTGACCGATCCGCTGCTCGCGGCCTTTCTTTCGTCGTTCCTGCAACGCAAGACGTAACGGCCGTGCGGAAACGGGCGGGCCGATCGGCCGTCTGCTATGGTCGCCGCTCGGCTGCGCCGGTACTCACCTCTGGCTACCTGGCTCGCGTTTGCCCCGTTGCGTGTTGCCAATTCCGCAGCCAGTCCAACAGGTAAGCCAGAAATCCGTCGGCTGCCGGCGAGCTTGCACGTCTGACGGGCCGGTAGACGCACACCTGCCGGATCGTTTCCGGATCGACGACGCGCCGCATGGTGAGCCCGAACGCCTCGGCGAGCACGCCTACGTATTGAGGTGCGAGCGTCGCCGCGAGGCCATGCGCCGCGATTCCGAGCGCCGTGGTGATGTTGTCGACCACATCGATGGGCACGATGCGCGCATCGGGAGGCGCGCTGCTGCGCATCTGCGCCACGCTCATTTCATGATCCCTGCCCGCTGCGACAAGCGGGATGCTGCGCAAATCCGCCCACGATACGCGTTTGCGCTTGGCGAGCGCGATGCCCGGACTGCACCACAGGACCCACGGACTGTCGAACGCGGGCAGCGATTCGACGGTGGCGGCGGTTGGCCGGTTGGGACCTATTGCCAGATCGACGTCGCCGCTCGCGACACGTTCGACGAGCGCGTCGACGGGCGTGTCGCGAATACGGACCACGACTTTGGGCATCACCTTGGCGTAATCCCGGATCGCGGCGGGCAGCGCTGTGGCAGCCAGAATGAGCGGTGCGCCGACGCGCACGATCCCTGCGGCGCGGTTGCGTAAATCGTCCGCCGTCGTTTCCGCTGCGCGCAAATATCTCAGCACCGACTCGGCGGACGCCATGAAATCCCGGCCCGCGCTCGACAAATTCACCCGGCGCGTGGTCCGGTCGAACAGACGAAACCCCAGCACCGATTCGAGTTCCGCTACGAGCTGGCTGACGGCCGACGACGTCAACCCCATCCGTTCACCCGCGGCGGCGAAGCTGAGTTCGTCGCTGGTCGCCAGAAATGCTTCGAGCTGTCGCAGGGTGATCCGGGATTGCGGCATGACAGGGCTCCATGATGTGTCGTCAGGGAAGGGGCTTGCACGGGCTCGGATTCATGCGCGAAGGCCCGGTCCGGCGTTGTGCCCGATTATCAAGTTTTTCTTCGCAATTGCACAGGATCTATCGCTTGTCTGCGAGATGTGGCGCCGTGAGAATCCAGCGATGACATCACAGAGCGCGCCACCTGCCGCGCCTATCCGGAGACATCGCAATGCTGGATCCCCACCTTCATCGCACCCTGGCCGAGGAGCTGCACCACGCTGAGCACAGCCGACGGCAACTGGATCATTTTTCGAAGCGTTATCCGGAGATGACGCTCGCCGACAGTTATGCAATCCAGCGCGCGTGGCTCGCGATCAAGCTTGGCCAGGGGCGTCGCGTCATCGGTCACAAGATCGGGCTCACGTCGCGTGCGATGCAGATTGCCGCGCAGATCACCGAACCCGACTACGGTACGTTGCTGGACGACATGTTGATTGCCGAAGGTACGACGATCGAAGCGGCGCGCTTCATCGTCCCGCGCATCGAGGTTGAATTTGCGTTCATTCTGGCCAAGCCGCTCTCGGGGCCGAATGTGACGATTTTCGATGTGCTGGCAGCGACCGACTATGTCGTGCCCGCACTTGAACTGATCGATGCGCGCATCGCGCTGACCGATCGTGAGACCGGGACGCCACGCAAGGTGCTCGACACCGTCGCGGACAACGCCGCGAATGCCGCGATCGTGCTGGGCGGGCGCCCGGTGAAGCCCGATGCAATCGATCTTCGTTGGGCCGGCGCCATGCTGTTCAAAAATGGCGTGATCGAAGAATCCGGTCTCGGCGCCGCGGTACTCAATCATCCTGCCAACGGCGTTGCCTGGCTGGCGAACAAGCTCGCGCCTTACGGCGAAGGGCTCGCTGCCGGCGAAATCGTGCTGGGAGGCTCGTTCACGCGTCCGGTGGCGTGTGCCGCCGGCGATGTGCTGACCGCCGACTATGGCGCGCTCGGCAGCGTCTCCGTGCGTTTCGGGTGAGGAATACGATGCGTACTCCTGCCAATGCGTTCAAGAAAGCACTCGCGTCGGACCGCATCCAGATCGGACTCTGGCTCGGCTTGGGCGATCCCTATGCGGCCGAGCTGTGCGCCTCGTGCGGTTTCGACTGGCTGCTGATCGACGGCGAGCACGCGCCGAACGATCTGCGTTCGATGCTCGCGACATTGCAGTCCGTTGCCGCTTATGGATCGCATCCGGTCGTGCGCATCCCGCACGGCGATCCATCGCTCATCAAGCAGGTGCTGGAGATCGGCGCGCAGACGCTGCTTGTGCCGATGGTCGAAGACGCGGTGCAAGCGCAGCAGCTTGCCCGGGCGATGCGCTATCCGCCGGCCGGCACACGCGGGGTTGGCAGCGGTCTCGCGCGCTCGTCTCGCTGGAACGGTTTTGTGGACTATCTCGAGCGTGCCGACGACGAGGTATGTCTGCTCGTGCAGGTCGAGACGATCGACGCGATCTCACAGCTCGAGGCGATCGCGCAGGTCGACGGCGTCGACGGCATTTTCATCGGTCCCGCGGATCTGGCCGCTTCGATGGGGTATCTCGGCAAGCCCACGCATGCCGAGGTGCAGGCCGTCATCGACGACGCGATCCGGACCCTCGCGCGTGCCGGCAAACCGGCGGGCATCCTGTGCACCGATGAGACGCTGGCGCGCCATTACATCGCGGGCGGGATACGCTTCGCCGCGGTCGGCGTCGATACCTCACTGCTCGCGCAGACAGCGCGCGCGCTTGCAGCCCGGTTCAGGCCGGCCTGAGTTCTTGCAGAGGAAAGTACATGACTCAATCGCTTCTGGAGATCGCCGGCGTTACGGTTTCGGCGGCGCACTACATCGACGGCGAACGCGTTGCATCGGGCGACACGTTCGAAAACTTCTCGCCAATCGATGGGCGTTCGCTCGGCTTCATTCATGAAGCAGGCGGCGAGGAAGTCGACGCCGCCGTCGCTGCCGCGGCCCACGCCTTCCCCGCGTGGGCCGCATTGGGTGCGGGTGGACGCAAGCCCTATCTGGACCGCTTCGCGGCCGAAATCGGCAAGCGCACCGACGCATTCTGCGTACTCGAAAGCAACGATGCCGGCGTGCTGCTCTCGCGCATGCGTCATGGCGTCGTGCCTCGCGCGATGCAAAACCTCCAGTGGTTTGCCGAACACGCGCTGACGCTCCAGGACCGCACGCTCGACACCGTGCAGGCGCACCATCGCGTCCGTCACGATCCGGCTGGCGTTGTCGCGGTTATTACGCCGTGGAATTCACCGCTCATGCTGTCGACATGGAAGATCGGTCCGGCGCTTGCCGCCGGCAACACGGTCGTTCTCAAGGCGCCGGAGTGGGCGCCGCTCACGTCTTCGCTGCTTGCCGACTGCGCACAGGCGGCGGGCTTGCCGCGAGGCGTATTCAATCTGCTTCAGGGCAGCGGCGCGAACACGGGCGCCAAACTGGTCGGCGATCCTCGTCTTGCCCGCGTGTCGTTTACCGGCTCGGTCGCGACGGCGAAGCGCATCGCTCAGGCCGCGGGCGCCAATCTCGTGCCATGCAGCCTCGAGCTAGGCGGAAAGTCGCCGTTCATCGTGCTCGCCGATGCCGACATCGACAGCGCGGCGGCCACCGGCGCATTGATGTATCGCAACGCCGGCCAGGTGTGCCTTGCAGGCACACGCTTTCTCGTGCATCAGGCGATCGCGCAGCGTTTCATCGAGGCCATGCGCGGCTATGTCGAAGCGCTGAACATTGGCGATCCACGTGAAGAAGGTACCGAGGTCGGCCCCATCATTCACGCGCGACAGTTGGAGCGCGTGGAGGGTTTTGTCGAACGCGCACTCGCGCGTGGGGCCACGGCCCTATGGGGAGGGCAGGCGCATCCGTACGGCAAGCTCTATTTCGCGCCGACGATGCTCACGAATCTGCGGCAGTCCGATGAGATCGTGCAGCAGGAGGTGTTCGGTCCAGTGCTCACGCTGCAGACCTTCTCGACGGACGACGAGGCTGTGGAGCTTGCCAATGGCACCGACTATGGCCTGGGCGGCGTGTGCTATGGAGCGGCAGAGCATGCCACCAGCGTAGCCGAGCGCGTGCGTACGGGTTTCATCTGGATCAACAGCTTCGGTATCCGCGACCTCGCGGCGCCGTTCGGCGGGATCAAACGCTCAGGCATCGGACGCGAGGGCGGCGACTGGAGCTTCGAGTTCTTTTGCGACGTGAAGGACATCATCTTGCCGAAGCAGCCGTTTCGCGCGAGTTTCAGTCATCGATGAGGAGGAGATTTCATGGGACAGATCGTCGGCGCGGCCATCGTATCGCACCATCCCGGCTTGATGCAGTGTGAGGAGTTTCGCGTGCTTCAGGGCGCCGGGTCCGATTCGGATCTGATCGCGGGATACCGCAGGGTGCGCGAGAGGATTGCAGCCGCCAATCCGGATATCGTGGTGCTGTTCGATTCCCACTGGTTCACGACGGGATATCACCTGATCGATGCCGGCAGTGCCTACCGTGGCACCTACATTTCCGACGAGATGCCGTGGTACCTGTTCGGCGTACCTTACGAATATCGTGGCCACCCCGGGTTTGCGAGAAGCGTCGAGGCCGTGGCCCGGGAACGGGGCGTGCAATCGCGTGCCATCGGCAACCCGGATCTGCCGCGCCACTACCCGACGATCAACGTGATCAAGCAGATGCAGCTGGAAGCGTGGCCTGTGGTGACGGTGAGCTCATGTCAGAACTGCGAACCGCGTCATTTCCTGCAATCGGGCGAAGTGATCGGCGAAGCGATCGCGCGCAGCGATCTGCGCGTGCTCCTGCTGGCGTCCGGCGCGCTGAGTCACAGGTTCAACGGCATCGACTGGAAGCCGAATCATCCGCGGATCTTTCATGAATCGAATGTTTCGAGTGTTGCGAACATCGCCAGCGACAAGCAGGCCATCGAACTGATGAAAGAGGGCCGTCACGACCTGATCGTCGAGAACTGGGACCGGGATTATCGCCGCGTACCGTGGGAAGCGTTCGGCGCGCACTACCTGCAGATGATCGGTGCGATGGGCGCCGGAGCGTGCAAGGCGCAGGGTGAGGTCCTGTCCGCCTACGAGAACGCGCGCGGCACAGGCAACGTCCACGTGTGGTTCGACACGGAGCGGAGGGGCGACGAATGAGCTTCGAATTCCCGTTGAAGGAGCTGCCCGCCGTGATGTGTGGGCCGCGTGTTGAACGCCGTTGCATTCTGATCGGCGGTAGCGCGTTCTGGGGCACGTTGATCGAAGCGGGCGCGGACGCCGGCCTGCTGCGGCTCGACGATGGGCGCGTGGTCGATCCTGCCGGCGTTGCACATTTGCCGCCTGTGTCGCCCAGCAAGATCATCGCGGTTCACATCTCGTACAGTTCGCGCAGCATCGAGACGCGCAACAAGCCGCGACCGACCGATGCGCCGACCTATTTTACGAAGCCGCCCACCGCGTTGAACGGGCACGACGGACAGATACTCAAACCCGCCGATTGCAGGTATCTGAACTACGAGGGCGAATATGCCGTCGTGATCGGCAAGACCTGCCGCAATGTATTGCCTGATGAAGCGTGGGATTACATCGAAGGTTTCTGTCCGGCGCTTGATATGGGCCTGCAGGACTTCCGCGACACGGATCAAGGGTCGATGCTGCGCGTGAAGGGCGCGGATACGCTGCTGCCGATCGGGCCTGGACTCGTGCGGGGCGTGAATCTCCTGGAGCAGACGCTGCGTACCTACCGCAACGGGCTCGTCGTGCAGGAAGCGCGGATCGGCGAAGAAACGATCTGGGGCCCCCACTACGTGATCGCCGATATCGCGCGCCACATCACGCTGTTGCCGGGCGACGCGATCTTGATGGGTACACCTTGTCATTCCCGTTCGGTGGATCCCGGCGATTATGTGGAGTGCGAAATCACTGGCGTGGGGCGGCTTGGCGGATGGGTGGAGGCGCTTGAGGCGCCGCGTGCCAGTGCACTGGGAGTAGGCCATCAACCGACCGATAGCGCGGAGGTGCGCCGCGTCGCGCTCGGTTTCGACGAGCGGGTCCCCGAGTGGCTCAAGGCCAACTACCGGGAAGCGGCTGCGCGCAAGCGCGGCTGAAGTGAATCTACATTCGGGAATGAACGTGAAAATTTGCATTGTGGGTGCCGGCGCGATCGGCGGGTTGATCGGTGTGCATCTGGCGGCGGCCGGCCGTGCCGACGTGAGCGTGCTTGCGCGCGGAGCGGCGCTGGCTGCGCTGCAAGCGCATGGCTGGCGGGTTCGCCATGCCGGCGCCGAGACGCACGCGCGAGTGCGAGCCGAGAATGATGCCCGCAGTCTTGGCGTACAGGATGTCGTCGTCATTGCGGTAAAGGGTCAGGCGCTGCCGGAACTGATGCCGCGGCTCACGCCGTTGATCGGCCCTGAAACGCTCGTCATGCCCGCGATGAACGGCGTGCCCTGGTGGTTCTGTCATGGCGTCGCGGGTTTCGAGCATCGTCCTCTGCGATCGGTCGACCCGGACGGCGTGTTATCGGCGAGTATGCGCGACGAGCAGGTCGTCGGCTGCGTGGTGCACGCAAGCGCGTCGACGGCGCAGCCCGGAGTCGTTGAGCACAGGATGGGGCGTGGCCTCATCGTCGGTGCGGCGCAAGGCGGACATAGCCCGCGGGTTGCGGAGGCGGTCGATGTGCTGCGCGGCGCGGGCTTTGACGTCACGCATTCGGACAATATCCGGCGTGACATCTGGTACAAGCTATGGGGGAACATGACGATCAACCCCATTTCCGCCATCACCGGCGCAACGACGGACCGGGTGCTCGCCGATCCGCTCGTCCGGGCGTTCTGCTCGGCCGCGATGGTCGAGGCGGCTGCGATCGGCGCGCGGATTGGCTGCACGATCGAGCAGACGCCGCAGGACCGTCATGCGATTACCGCGAAGCTTGGCGCATTTCGGACCTCGATGCTTCAGGACGTCGAAGCGGGCCGCACGATCGAACTCGATAGCCTCGTCGCGGTGGTGCAGGAGATCGGACGTGGACTGGAGATCGCGACGCAGAACATCGACGCGCTGCTCGGCTTGTCCCGGCTCTTTGCGCGGGTGCATGGCCTTTATCCGGAGGCAGTCTGATTCGACCGGTCGTGACTTGGCATGGATCGCACGGGTAATATCATGGATTCAGACGCGCAGCCGACTATGCCAAACATCGAATTGAAACTGGCGGGAACACCAGACCATCAACGCATCGTGAACCTGATGCAGTTCTATAACTACGACTTCAGCGAATGGATTCCGCTTCCGTTCGCCGAAGACGGCTTCTTTGCGCTTCGCCCTAAGCTCGACTATTTAGCGAGCGCCACAACGTCTCCGTTTCTCATACTCGTGGATGGAGAGGTCGCCGGTTTCGTCATCGTCGATGACGAGGTTCATGCTGCAGGGGCGAAGCACAACATCGGTTACTTCTTCGTGTCGCGGCGTTTTCGCGGTCTCGGCGTGGGCAAGCAGGTCGTGTCCGACCTGCTGACCCGATTCCCCGGCGCGTGGCAGATATGGCACGTCAAGGAAAATCTGGGCGCGGCTGCCTTTTGGGCAAAGGTGATCCCGCTGGTGTCCGAGGGCGACTATGCCGTTCACGACCTGTACATCGAAGACTGCAACGCGATCCTGTATCGGTTTGACCGGTGAGATACCCGATCTCCGTTGCTGCTCAAACCAGCCATCCCAGCAATAGCGCTTTCGTCGCCGCATGGGTCTTGTTTCTTGCGTCCAGTTTGACGACCGCGTTCTGTAGATGAAACTTGACGGTCCGCTCGGCTGTGCCGAGGATCTGGCCGATTTCGAACGCGGTCTTGCCATCAGCGGTCCATGTCAGCACCTCGCGCTCACGCGACGTCAAGCGGTCCGCCGTCAATGCGATCGGCGGGGCGCCTGCGAGTAGCGGCATCAGGTGCAAATGGGCAGCCTCGGCGAGCGCTGCACATGCCGCCCGTCGGCTCCGCACTTCGGCTAGCGTGATGGGTTCCGTTTCGCGCACGAGACTCAGCAGGCCGAGATTCGACGAGCAATCGTAGCTCGCTTGCGCCCAGCCGTACCGCAGACCGAAGCTCACCGCTTCATCCCAGAACTGCAATTCTTCGGATTCCTCTTTAGCTTGCCAGATGACCGGTTGCTTCGCTCGGGCGGCGCGGCGTACAGACGGGTCTCGCGCCGCGTAACCGCGTTCGATATAACGCTGCTGCCACGCCACCGGGTAATTGCTCAGGATTTGCACCTCGGGCCGCGCCAACGGCATCGCGCTGCGCCGCCCATACGTGCAGTAGGGAAAGCCTAGTGCCGCGGCCGCATTCCTGATTACCGCAAACGCGTCTTCGGCGTTTTGCTGGTGCTGCAACTGCTCGAAAACCTCATCCAGCGTGTCCATGTTGTATCTCTCGTAGAGCACGGCTGCGGCTCTCAACGCAAGCGGCGTTCGACGATGCCGGCCGTGGGCCTGTCCTAAAGGACAGTTTTGTTGTAGTGGAAATACGTGTTCAATCTGCTACCTGTGAGTGATGCGACGCCCTCCTTCTTTAACCGTCTGCCGGAGATATGGAATGCTGGGATTCAAGTCTGTACACGACATCGTACGGGTCGACGATCTGCTCGCCGGCGAACTGCCGCTCCTGATGGGTGCGGGACCCGTGCCGCTTGCCGATTCCGTCGCCCGCGCGAACACGCTGATGATCAATCACCTCGGCAGCACGATGGATACCGTGCTGGAGCAGGTTATGCAGATGGGGGCATATCTGTTCCAGAGTTCCGACGCAACGATTCTCGGCGTGGCGGGCCCCGCTTCGGCGGGCCTCGAGATGGCCGTGTCGAATCTGGTCACGCCCGCGACGCGTGTGCTGTCCGTCTGCAATGGCCACTTCGGCATGCGGATCGCGGAGATGGCTGCGCGTGCGGGGGGCGACGTGGTCCGACTCACAACACCGCCATTTCATGCCGCCGCTGCCGACGACGTCGCTCGCGAACTGCGCCGCGGTCGCTATGGCGTGTTGACAATCTGTCACGGTGAGACTTCGCACACTGTGCATAACACCGCATTGCCGGAAATCTGCAGAATTGCGCGGGCACAAGGCTGCCTTGTTCTGGTCGATGCCGTTTGTACCCTGGGCGCGATGCCGTTCCAGATGGCGGACTGGCACATCGACGCCGCCGTCGTGGGAGGACAGAAGGCATTGGGCGCGATTCCCGGTGTGGCGCTGGTCGCGTTCTCGCCGCGCGCGTGCGCTCGCATCGAAGCGCGTCGCGAAGCCTCGGCGCACTGGTGTCTCGACGCTCGGCTCGCAGCGGATTTCTGGTTGCGGCGTGCCTATCACTATACGGCGCCGGTGCCGGGGATCCTCGCACTTCATGAAGCGCTGCGGCTGTATTGTGAGGAAACACCGGATGAGCGTTTCCTGCGGCACCGGCGTTGCTCTCATGCGTTGCAGGCCGGCTTGCGCGCACTCGGCCTCTCGTTCGCGGTCGAGCCAGGCGTGCGCTTGCAGACAGTGCTTGGCGTGCGTCTGCCGGACGGTGTCGATGCGCGTGCGCTGCGTGAATCGATGAGTCGCGAGTCGGGCGTCGACATATCGGGCGCGTTCGGTCTCGACATCGTGCGAATTGGGCAAATGGCCGAGCAGTGCCGTGCGCCGAATCTGCTGCGCACCTTGCGGGCGCTCGCGGCGGCCCTCGCCGAGCAGCACTACGAGGCGGATCTCGCCGCCGCGCTTGCTGTCACGAAGCGGCTCCTTAACGACGCAGCGTCTGGCCGCGTGCGATTGCTGCCGAATCCTCCGTCCGGCTACACGCGCATGCGGGACGCGAGCGTGCCGGCGGAGGAACCCGAGGTGCAACCCGAATAGCCGCACACAGGCACAGGCACAGGCCACGTCGCGGCAGCGCGGGCGTGTTCGCGTGCCGCCGTCTGCTGTTGTCCACGCAACTCTCATCAGCCCCATCAGGAAACGCCTCATGACATATTTTCCCGAGAAGTCGCCCGAGCGACTCGCGCCGGCGCGTACCTTTGCGTTTGCCGGAATCCGGCCAAGCGTCAGCGGCAGCGTGGCACGTACGCGTGCCCCGCAGGTTTTCGAAACCGAATACGAAGCGCATGCCCATACATATGGTCAGTTGCTCTTCGCGCGCAGCGGGGTCCTGGTGCTGGACGTCGCGGGTACGCGCTGGATTGCGCCGCCCATGCGCGCAATCTGGATTCCGCCACAGGTGGTGCATGCGCTGCGCGTGGTCGGTAACGCAGAGCTCTGTTCGCTTTACTTCGGCGCCACGCTGTGCGTGTCGTTACCGTGGCAGGTCTGCGCGGTCAAGGTCTCGCCGTTGCTGCGAGAACTCGCGCCGCGCGTCTACGATGAGATTCTCGACTCCGGTACACCAGGCGAGAACGCATGCGCTGTGCTGATCGCCCAGGAACTGCAGATGCTGTCGCAGACGCCGCTCAGCCTGCCGATGCCCGAGGACCGCCGGCTCGTCAAGCTGTGCGAGCGCTTGCAGCGCGAACCGCATTGCGAGCAGCCACTCGATTCGCTCGCCCGCGACGTGGCCTTAAGCCCGCGACATCTGGCTCGTCTCTTTCGCAGCGAGACCGGCATGAGCGTTGCGGCATGGCGTCAGCAGCTCCGTATGTCGATGTCGCTTGTGCTTCTGGCAAGCGGCGGCCGGGTTACCCAGGCGGCGCATCAGGTCGGCTATCGCAGCGCCACGACTTACGCGGCGACGTTCAGGCGCACCTTCGGCGTGTCGCCGAGCCAGTACTTCGACACGCCGAACGGCTCGCCGGGCTGATCGCATTGCACGCTGCCCGTCGCGCGGCGTACCCATCCTGCGCTTCGGGCGGTGTGTCTTGCGCCGGATCGGCCCGACCCCGGCGCACGCGGACTCAGTCGCGCCGCACGCGCTCGAATGCGTGCTCGATTGCCGCGACGATCATGTCCACTTGAGCGCGGTCGATGATCAGCGGCGGTGCGATTGCGAGCCGGTTGCCGAGCGAGCGAATCAGCACGCCTGCTTCGCGCGTGGCTTCCGCCAGCGCGGCGCCGTAGCCGTCTGCGGGATCGATCGGCTCGCGCGTTTCCTTGCTTTTCACCAGATCGATGCCGACTAGCAGCCCCTTGCCCCGCACGTCGCCGACCACGGGGTAACGATCCACCAGCGGCTGCAGGCGTTCGAGCAGATATGCGCCTTGCTGCGCGGCATTGGCCGTGAGATTTTCGTCAATCACGATCTGCAGGTTCGCAAGCGCCGCTGCACAGACGATGGGGTGACCCGCGTAGGTGTAGCCGTGCATCAGCGTGCCCGCAGCGCCGGGATTCCCGGCGAACGCTTCCTCGATACGCCGGTTGACAAGCGTTGCACCCAGCGGCAGGTATCCCGAGGACACTCCTTTCGCAAAGCACATGATGTCCGGCGCGACGCCCCAGCCGCGACTGCCGAACAGCGCGCCGGTGCGCCCGAAGCCGGTCACGACTTCATCGGCGATCAACAGCACACCGTGGCGGTTGCAGACTTCCCGCACGAGCGGCCAGTAGTTCGCGGGCGGCACGATGATGCCGCCGGTAGCCTGCACCGGTTCCGCGATGAACGCCGCAACCGTGCCGGGGCCCTGAAACACAATCTCACGCTCGAGCAGCGCGGCGCATGTACGCCCCAACTCCTCGGGATCGTGTGTGAACGGGTTGCGGTAGATCCACGGCGTCTCGACGTGAAAGCAGCCGGCGAGCACCGGCTCGTAGTTGCGCCGGTACGCGGTGTTGCCGGTCACCGAACTGCCGCCGAAGTGCGAACCGTGATAACTCTGCTTCAACGAGATGAACTTGGTGCGCTCGGGTTCTCCGGCGACCTTCCAGTATTGCCGCGCGATCATCAACGCGGCCTCGACCGCGTCCGAACCGCCGGAACCGAAGATCACGCGCCGCATGTCCTCGGGTTCGAGCATCCCAACCAGACGCGCCGACAGTTCTTCTGCGCGCGGATGGCTGAAACCGGCGAAGACCGGGTGGTACTCGAGCTCGTCGAGTTGGCGCAGGATCGCCTCCTTGATCTCCCGGCGGCCGTGTCCGACATACACGTTAAAGAGCGATGCAACCGCATCCAGCAATGGCCGGCCGGTGTCGTCGTAGAGAAAACAGCCTTCGCCGCGAACGATCCGCACGGGCTTTCCCGTTGCCGCTGCGACCGGATGCTGGCGCGGATGCCAGAAGCGTGATTCCTTGTAAGCCATGATTGGACTCCAGTGAGGGGGTGGCAAGCGATCGGTCGGTTAGACCGCCGGCGCAAGCGCCGGCCGCCAGTCGGGTTGCGCTTCGAGGCGGGCATCGAGCTCACGCAGCGGCGCTTCGGGGGCATCCAGCGCGGCCTGGGCGAGTGCCAGAAACCGCGTGACGTGTGCGTTCAGATCGGCGCGCCGGTAGTACTGCGGGCTGGCATCGAAATCGAAGCGCAGCGGCTCGCCGTTGCGACGGTCGGTCAGATTCACCATGAAGTCGTCGGTGATACCGACGGCCAGGTTGTGCGACGTGGCCCGGCTTGTGGCGAAGGCCAGGTCGTAGTCGAACGACATGATGTTGATCTCGGTGCCGAACACGCCTTGCCCATTGTCGAGCGACACCAGTTCACGGTGCAGGTCGCCCATGCGGTAGCGTTGATGCCGACGCAACGCGGTCATCTCCTGATTCGCTTGCCGGCACAGTTCGTCGAGCGTGTTCGAAGGTTCGACCGACAGGCGCAGCGGCAGCATGTTCGCCGTCTCGCAGGGCGTGCGCCGCTCGCGCGACGACGCACGCGCCATGGCGGTCACGGCGAGCACTACGTCGTGTGCGCCGGTTTGCAGATGAATGTAGGCGGCCGTCAGCGCAGTAATCAGTTGAGGGACCGTCGACTTGAACAGATCCTTCGCTACGGTCTCAATGCGCGCGTGCTGGCCGGGTTGCGCGTAGCGGGTCTCGCGCATGTCCGGCAGCGAGTCGCGCTCGGGCAACAGCGCCGGGCCGGCGAGCGTGGTGGTGCGAGGGTGGTCCGCGAAACGGCTCAGCCAATAGCGGCGATCCTCGGTGTACTGCGCGGAGTCGCGATACGAGCGCTCGTCTTCCATGAGCGCTTCGAGCGACGCGAAGCGGCAGGGCGGTGTCGGCAAGCCGGCGTACAGCGCGCTGTAGACCTCGGCGACGCGCGTGGCAAGCAGACTGCACGAGTAGCCGTCGACGACGATGTGCGCGTAGCCCTGATACCAGTAGTACCGGTTGTCGTCGAGCTTGAAAAGGATGTACGCGAAAAACGGCCCATGCTCCAGTTCGATTGTGCGCGAGTAATGGTCGCGCATCTGTGCAAGCGCCTGTGAGTGTGCATCGTGCACGCCGCTCAGATCCCGATACAGCAACGCCCAGTTCGCGCCGACCGTATCGTCGACGATGCGCACCGGCCCGTCGACGGCCTCGGCAAAGCGTACGGTATGCAGCGTCTCGGCCTCGTCGATGACCTGTCGCAGCGCGCGTTCGAAGCGTTGCTGATCGAGCGGTCCGCGAATATCGAGGTATTCGGCCGCGTAAATGTTGGTCGAGGGCACCGCGTAAGCCTGCGCAGCTTCCCAGAAATCGAGTTGCGGCGCGGAAAGCGGCAATTTCCTGATTGAGCCACTCATATTTCTCTCCTGTGGTTTATTGCTTTGTACTCGCGAGATCTTCTGGATTCTGATTTGTAAAATCAATCAAGGGGTCACAAAAATACCATTTATAGGTTTGCGTGATTCGCAACACGGGATTTTGGTGGGCACATGCTAGTCATGCGTGGAATATGCTGTCAAGCACGCCAAGGATTATGTTGATTGGCCGGAAAGCCTTATCTGTAAAGGAATGCGGTCGATTCGATTAAAACTTGACCAGAAATAATATGAGAATGTCCGATTTGAATAGGCGATGTTCAGTTTTGGCAATTAATATTGCCGTGCGTGCTGGAATTGTTCTGTTTCAAAACGGGACTGCTGCCGCAATATCCGTAGGCTGGAATATCCGTGTCAACTGTGTCGCGCCGGCGATGGCGACGGCACAGCCTCTCCATATGCTCTTATCGAGGAACCTCATCGTGAATCAAATCGACTTGTTGGAAGCGAAGATCAAGGAGCAGCACGCCAGGCTCACACACCATCCGGTATTCAGCTCGATTCGCACCATCGAGGAATTGCGGACCTTCATGGAGTGGCACGTGTTCGCTGTGTGGGACTTCATGTCGCTCGTCAAGCGTCTGCAGCTCGACTTCACCACCGTTGCCGTGCCGTGGATCGCACCGCGCAATATCAACGCCGCGCGCCTGATCAACGAAATCGTGCTGGGCGAAGAGACGGACGAAACGCCGCGCGGATACATGAGCCATTTCGATCTGTATCTGCACGCAATGCGCGACGTCGGTGCGTCGACCGGCAGCATCGAACACCTGATCTCGCTGCTGCGCTCGGGTTTCACCGTGTCGGCTGCGCTGTCGACGGTCGCGCCGCCGGCTCCCGTCCGGCAGTTCGTCACGGCAACGATGGCAACGTGTTTCGACGGCAAGACGCATCAGGTTCTCGGCAACTTTTTCTATGGCCGCGAGAACGTCATTCCTGACATGTTCCGCACGCTGCTCGACGAATGGAAGATCGACCGCACCTCGACGCCGCTGCTGACCTATTACCTCGACCGGCATATCGAAGTCGATTCGGGTGAACACGGTCCTGCGGCGCAGGCCATGATCCGCGAAGCTGCGGGCGACGACCCGGGCAAATTGCAGCAGGCGCTCGAGGCGGGCATTGCCGCAATCGACGAGCGCCTGCAGCTCTGGGACGGTCTGCTTGCCCATCTCAACCAGACACGCAAGACGGTGGCCGCATGAACGTCAAGCTCGCAGAACGCATTCTGGATGTGGCGGACATCCACTGGGAGCATCCACGCCATTTCGATCATGGGATCGATCAGCTGGTGGTCGTCGATACGCTGGACGAACGCGCGAAGCGTGGCATGCGTACCCGGCTCGTGCGCTTCGCGCCGGGCGCCGCGACACGCGTGCCGTTCCTGCACGACTATCACGAGGAGGTCTACCTTGTGAGCGGCGATCAGAGCCGCCTCGACGTGGCAACGTTTGAGCGTCGCGACACGCACCTGACGGGCACTTACTTTGTCCGGCCGGCCGGCACCGAACACGGACCGTTCAGCAGCGAAGCAGGTTGCGTGCTGCTCGAGATCCATTACTACGACGCGTAGGAACGATTGCGATGATGACATTGCAGAGTTACAAGAGTCACGCCGAGTCGTGGGAGCAGCGTGCAACGATCCGCTCGCGCCCCCGGCGTATCGTCGAGGACGACGGTTTGCACTACTACCCGCTCGAGCGTCAACCGCTATGCGCGCATCCGGCGATCGTCGATGCGGGCGACGCCGTGCGGGACTTCATCCTGTTGCAGAGCTTCTACAAGTACATCAACGACGTCATCATCTTCGAAACGGAGATCGTCAACGCGACCGCGCTTAAGATCGCCCGCGGCCGCTTCGCCCACGATTTCCCGTTTGCCTGCAGGCATGATGCGATGTCCGTGGTCATCGACGAGGATTATCACGCGTACGTTGCGATGGACTATCTGCGCCAGGTCGAAGTGCATACCGGTGTCGCCGCGCTTGCGGCGAACCACGAGATCGAGCTGTCGCGCGCCATCCCGCGCGCATTGGAACGCGTCGCGCCGCCGTACCGCGACGGCATGGAACTGCTCGCCGTCGCGATCTCGGAGAACACGGTGACCGCCGAAGTCGCGGCGTTTTCGCGCGACACGACGTTAAAGCGCTCGGTCAAGGGCGTCATGTCCGATCACCTCGCGGACGAGGGGCGCCACTCGGTGTTCTGGATCAACCTCGTGAAGCTTTACTGGAGCGAGATCGACGAAGCGGCGCGCAGCGCGCTCGGCGAAACACTGCCTGTCTTCCTGAAGGAGTACCTGAGCGCCGAACTGCAGCTCGCATTTGACCGCCGTCTGATCGACGCACTGGATCTGCCCGCGGCTACGCGACGCGAGATCGCGGGCGACATGGTCGGCGCCTATCCGATCACGAGCCAGCATCCGATGATCGTCAATATCCGCAATTTCTTCAAACTGAGCGGGCTGCTCGATCATGCGCCGACCCGTGCGGCGCTGGCGAGCGTTCTATGACGGTGAAGCCATGAAAGCGATAACGATTGCGATCAGCGGCCAGACGCCGCTGGCGGCCAGTATCGCGGCCGAACTCCATGAGATCGGGCATACGGTTAGCGTTGCCGATAACCAGGCCGGTCCGCTGCGCGATGTGGCCGATGCACTGGGCCTTGTCGCGTCGCCGGACTGCGTTGCTTCGGCGCCGGTCGCATGGCGGATTGTCTGCGAGGCCCATGCTGCCGATGGATGCGAGGCTCGCGACGCGGCGGCACGCGTGCTCCGTTTTGTCGCGCTTGCGGAGCAGGTTCCGCCGCAGCGCGTGCGGCTCGAATGGCATCTGCTGCATGCGCCGGATGACTGGCGCGTCGCGGCCACGCAGACTGTCGAGTTCGATGCGCCGGTATGCGGCGCCGATCTGGTCGGCGAGATCGAGCATGGCGCGCTGCAGTTGCTCACCGATGTGGTCAACCGCATTGCGCGCGACCTGTTCGACGATACGCCGCATCCGCCCGTCGACAACGGCTATGCGCAGCCGCTCGATCTCGCCGCGCTCGCGCGCTGGCATGCGTCGAATGAGACGCACCGTCACTACGCGTGTGAGCCGTCGTTGCCGGAGATGGTAGCGCGGGCCACTCAGGCCACACCCGGCGCGACTGCCTTGATCGACGCGGACGGTTCGCTCGACTACCAGGCTCTGCTGACCCGCGCGGCGCGCTTCGCCCATGCGCTGCACTCCGGCTCGCATGGCATGCCGCCGAAGGTCGTGGCGGTGTGCCTGCCGAAGTCAGCGGCACTCTATACGGCGATGCTCGGCATCCTCGGCTCGGGCGCCGCCTGCGTGCCGCTCGATCCGGCGTTTCCGCCGGAACGCATCCGCCTGATCCTCCAGGAATCGGGTGCACAAGGGCTGGTCAGCGACGCGTCGTTTGAGGCCGCGGCGCTCGAGGGCATGGGGATTCGCCTGATCGACGCGCCGCAGCCGAACACCGATGCCACGCTGCCGTCGCCTCTGTGGCCCATCGAGCTCGATGCGCAGCGGGCGTCGCGATGCGCGATTGCGATCTACACGTCCGGTTCAACCGGCGTGCCGAAGGGCGTGATGTTGTCGCATGGGAACCTGGTGCATTTTTGCCACTGGTACCGCGACCACTGCGCGCTGGATGCAAGCACACGCGCGCTGCAGTTTTCGACCATTGCGTTCGATGCCTCGTTGCTCGATATCTTTCCGACATGGCTCGCCGGCGGTACGCTCATTGTGCCGACGGAAACGCAGCGCCGCGAACTGGATGCGCTGCAGGCGCTGGTCGACGCGCAGCGCGTGACGCATGCTTTCCTGCCGCCCGCGCTGCTCGCCGCACTGCCCGACAGCGCATGGCCCAGCTTGCGGCATCTGGTGACGGGCGGCGACGTCTGCGATCCGGATACGATCGCCCGCTGGAGCGCAGGCCGGCAGTTCCACAATATCTACGGCCCAACCGAGTGCACGGTGCTGGCGACCACGTCGCGTCTGGAGGCCGGCAGCAATAACCGGCGAATCGGTCGGCCCATTGCGAACGTTCGCTGCTATGTGCTCGACGACAACGGCCGGCCTGTGTGCACCGGCCAGGCCGGCGAACTCCATATTGCGGGGGCGGGTGTCGGCATGGGCTACCTCGGGCAACCGGTGCTCAGCGCCGAACGCTTTGTGGCCGAACCGGGGGGCGACGCGACGATGTACTGCACGGGCGACATCGTGCAATGGGACGTCGACGGTAGCCTCCTGTATATCGGCAGGCGCGACAAGCAGATCAAGATTCGCGGCTTTCGCGTCGAACTGGGGGAAGTCGAAAATGCGGTGCTGGACACGCAGTTGTATCGGCAGTGCGCGGCCATCGCCGACGAACGCAAGCGCATTCGCGTGTTCGTCGCGAAGCCTGCCCACGCAAGCGGGAATGCCGAAGCGCTGCGTACCGCGCTCGCCGCGTCATTGCCGGACTACATGATGCCGTTCGACATCGCCGAGCTGGAGATCTTGCCCGCCACGCCCAACGGCAAGATCGACCGTGCCGCGCTTGCCTGCCTGCCGTTAAGCCGCGCGTGCGCGACGGGCGGCGATGCCTGTGAGCCGCGCACGGCGACAGAACGTCATCTGCGCAACCTGTGGGCGCAATTGCTCGATCTCGATGCAGCCGAGATCGGCCGGCAGGATTCGTTCTTCGAACTGGGCGGCCACTCGCTGCTGGTCTCACGGTTGATGCTGGCGGTCAAGCGCGAACTCGCCGGCAACGCGCCGCTGGGGCGTTTCATGGAGCAGCCCACTATCGAGGCGCTCGCATCGCTGCTGACCGACGACGACCTGCAGCGGGGCGATCGCATCCCGGCGCGGGTGCACGAAGACCGGCACCTGCCGCGCGATATCCAGCCGCAATCCACGCGCGATGAGGAAACGGGGCGTGGCGCCGTGCTGTTGACAGGTGCGAACGGCTTTCTCGGTACCTTCATCCTGCATGAACTGATCGCGAAAACGGACGGCCCGATCTATTGCGTCGTGCGGGCGCATAGCGTGGCCGAAGCGCATCACCGGCTCGACGATGCGGTGATCGTCAATGGCATGGAGCACCTGTGCGGCCATCCGCGCATCCGTATTCTGCTCGGCGACCTGGCGAAGCCTCGCCTCGGTCTCGCCGAAGACGTCTGGCAACGACTGGCCGGCGAGATTGGCACGATCTACCACAACGGCGCGCACGTCAATCACGTCTACGACTACCCGTTCCTCTACGACGAGAATGTCGGCTCGACGCTCGCGTTGCTGCGTCTCGCCTGCGAAGGACGCCGCAAGGCGTTGCATTACATATCGACGCTCTCGGCAGCCAGCACAACCGATGCGCGTGGCAACGTGCTCGAAGCGCCGCCGGGGACGAATGCACCCGTGTTCGTCAATAACGGGTACAACCTGACCAAGTGGGTTTCGGAGCACCTCGTCTGGGAGGCGGTGCAACGCGGCATCGATGCGACGATCCTGCGGCCCGGCAATATCACCGGACATGCACAGACCGGCCTGTGCCAGCCGGGACGCAACCGCATCCTGCTGCTCGTCAAAGGCTCGGTGCAACTGGGTTTTGCGCCGGGTGGCGAGGCGCAGTTCGATTTGAGTCCGGTGGACTTTCTTGCCCGCGCGATTGTCGGCTGTACGCTCGACCCGCGCCGCAGCGAGCGCGTGTTCCATCTGCACAATCCCCGGCCCCTGACATGGAACGGCTATCTGCAGGCACTCGCACGCCTTGGCTATCCGCTCGTGCTGGAGGACGCCGCGACATGGCGTAACCGTCTACTGTCGATCGACGAAGCGAACGCGCTGTTCGACGTCGTAGCGTTCTACCTCGACGACCGTCAGGACGACATCGGCGATATGTCCGTCATCGATCATGCGCGGAGTGCGGCGACGCTCGCGCGTCTCGGCATCGCCTATCCGGAGAAGGACGAACGCCTGCTCGGCCAGCACTTCCGCTATCTGATCGATTGCGGCTTCCTGCCGCCGCCTGACCCGCACACGCCCATGGTGGACCGCGCCCCGCGCGCGGCCGACCCGCACGACGCCGAACCCGCGTGGTAACACCGGCGTTCGTCGCCGCGCGAAGCTGGGCGCGATGTTTTTCCCTTGCTACCGATGTCCATTACTTACCGAGGAGATACCATGCTGCAAAAAGCCAATCCCGCGCTGCATCCCGCCACTCTGATTTACGCACCGGCTACACCGATCCTGACGGGCCGTGCCGAACTCGACGTCTCCGCACGTGCCGCATGGCAGGTGGTCGGCGATTTTGCCGGCTTTGCCCAATTCATCACGGGGCTCGAACGCACCGAGATGACGGGTAGCGGCGTGCGCTCGCTGCGCAAGAAGCTGTTTGCCGACGGCAGCATCGTTGTCGAGCAATTGAACACGCACGACGACGACGCCATGGTGATGACGTGGAGCCTGATTTACACGACATTCGATATCGGCAACCTGTGGGCCTCGATGCGTGCCGAGCCGCGCGGCGAAAACGCGTGCACGGTGACGTGGGACATCGCGGGCGAGCCGTGGGCGGGCGGTACTGGCAGCCAGCCCGAATTCGAAGCGTTCGTGACGGGCTTCCTCGACATGGCCATGACGAATCTGCGCAACCTGTTCAACACCAGGTAAGCGTTGCGATCCGTGACGGCGAGTGCTTTGCGCGCGCCGTCACGACGTTTCCGTCAGATCGCGCGCGCTGTGGCGCAGACGAGGGGACGCGGTCTCACGGGGCGAGCTCGCTGACAGCGCAAGGCGCAACTGCGTCTTCATGAAATCGATCCACGCGCGAATCTTCGCATCGAGATACCGGCGCGAGGCATAGACCAGAAAAACCTCGATGCTGTTGAGGCGATATCTGGGAAGCACGCGCACCAGCGCGCCCGACTGCAGATCGTCGGCCACCACGAAGTGCGGCAGCAGGCCGATTCCCATTCCTGCCTTGACCGCGATTGCGAGCGATGCGCCGACGTCGACCGTGAACGCGGGATCGAGCGTCACGATCTCGCAACCCGTTTCGCTTTCGAACTTCCAGATCCTGTCCTCATAGGCCGGCGCCACCAGTTGCAGGCAGCGGTGCTGTTCGAGCGCGGCGGGCACTTGCGGCAAGCCGTGTTCGGCAATGTACGCCGGCGCTGCGCACAGTATGCTATCCATGCGCCCTACGCTGATCGCGATCAGATCGGATGAACGCAGGCTGTCCATCGCGACCAGCGCAACGTCGTAGCCGTCGCGAATCAGGTCGGGCATCTTCGGCGCCAGCGTGAGATCGACGCTGACGTTGTTGTAGCGTGCCTGAAATTGCGCGGCGAGCGGAATCACGAAGTGGTTCGCGAGACTCGCGCTGCAGTGCACGCGCAAGCGGCCGCGCGGATGCAGAACCGAACCCTTCGCTTCGCGTTCCGACGCATCCAGCGCATGCAAAATTTCGCGCGTGCGGATGCGGTACTGCTCGCCGGCCTCGGTCAGAGCCATTGAACGCGTGGTGCGATTCAGCAGACGCGTACCGAGATGGTTTTCCAGCCATGTGACCGCCCGGCTGACCTGCGGCGCCGAGAGTCTAAGCTGTTCCGCGGTAGTGGTGAAACTGCCGGCGTCGGTCAAGGCGACGAAGACCCGCATGCATTGAATCAGATCCATGATGGTGCGATCGCACGGGCGTCGTGCACGGCGCGTCGCTCAGTGTGTTGGTTGCCCCACTGTAGCGTTGATCGGCGCGACATCGCGCGCGCAAATGGTCCAGTGGTCGTCGCGAAACGGACAGCGTGCGAGGGGGCGTGGTGTCTCGTCAGGACTTGCGGAAATATTCGCTCGGCGGCACGCCGAGCGCCTTGCGAAACATGGCGGCAAACGCGCTCGGGCTCTCGTAGCCATGCTCGAGTGCGAGCTCGAGAATCGACGCGCCCGCCGCGAGGCGCGGCAGGCTCAGCAGCAATCGCGCATGCCGGCACCATGCGCCCTGGGTCATGCCGGTTTCGCGCCTGAAGGTGCGCGCCAGCGTGCGCTCGTTCATATGCGCCTCGTCCGCCCAATGTGCGAGCGTCACCTGCAGCGAAGGTTGATTGATCAACTGCGTGCACAACTCGACCAGCGCGGGATGCCGCGGCATGGGCACGTGCAGCGATAAGGCCGGTGCGATCTCAATCTCGTCGAGGATCAGCCCCATGATGCGGTGCGCGCGCGGGCTATTGGCCGCGTACTCGTCTATTTTGGCCGCCGTCACGATCAATTCGCGCAGCAGCGTACTCACGCCGATGACGCGGCACGCATCCGGCAAGCCGGCGCGCACGCCCGGCTCCACGAAGACGGTGCGCATCTGCACTTCGCCGGCGGTCTGAATTTCGTGCCGCGTGCCTCCCGGCACCCACACCGCGCGCCCGGTCGGCACGACCCAACTGCCGCCTTCCGAGCACACGATCATCACACCGGAGATGGCGTGAATCAGTTGCCCCTGCCGGTGCGAGTGCAGGGGGAATGCGGTGCGCGCCGGAGGATCGGTGGCGATGACCGCGACGAGGGAGGCTTGCTCCATCAGATCGATGTCCGTCGAAGGGAAGTCCATTTTGCGACGATGAATGATGATTCTGCGCGAGATTAACCGGAGACGTCACATTAACATTGCCGCCATCTCCTGTCCGAACCGCATGGCAATCGATGGCACATTTCCGCTCATGGCGTTCCTTCAAACCGGCTGTACGACACCTTGGCGATGCGCTGCGCATGACGTGCCTCGGCGTGCTCGCGAGCGTGGCGACAGGCTGCACAGTCGGCGCGCCATACCGCGAACCGGCCGTACCGGATGCCGCGAGCCGGCCGTTCGTGTCTACCACGGCAGCGCGGGTCTCGACCGACCCCGCCGCGGACCGGTGGTGGCAGCTCTATCGCGATCCGGTGCTGAACGGCCTCGTTGAGGAGGCGCTCTCGCAGAACCGGGATCTGGCCGTCGCGGCAGCGCATCTGGAACGTGCACAAGCGGTATTGAATGAAGCGGGCGCGGCTCGCTTGCCCGATACGGCGGTCGCGTTAGGCGGCAACTACGGCAAGCAGAGTTCCGACCAGATCGTCGCCGCGGCGGATCACCGAAGCGCGCCAACACGTTGGGCCTATGCGCCATCGCTGGCGATCTCCTGGGAAGTCGACCTGTGGGGTCGAGTGCGCCAGCTGGTTGCCTCCGCGCAGGCCGACGCCGACGCCACGCAGGCCGCCCGCGACGCGCTGCGGGTCGCCGTCGCCGCCGGGACGACGGACGCCTATGCGCATGCCTGCAGCTATGGCGAGCAGATCGAGGTTGCGCAACGCTCGCTTGCGATCGCTGACCGCGTGGCTCAACTGACACAGCTTCAGCGTGCGCAAGGGCTCGTCTCGGAACTCGAGGTGGTGCGTGCGCAGGCGTTTGTCGACGACACGCGCGCCACGCTGCCTACCCTGCAGGGCAAGCGGCGGGCAGCCCTGTACGAGCTCGCCGTGCTGACCGGTCGCGCGCCGGCGGATTTTCCCGAGCAAGCCGCGCAGTGTGTCGCCGCACCGGTGATCGCCACGCCGTTCCCGGTTGGCGACGGAGCTGCGCTTCTCAAGCGTCGTCCCGACTTACGTGAGGCCGAACGGCATCTTGCCGCGGCCAGCGCGCGGGTTGGGGTTGCGACCGCGGAGTTGTATCCGTCGGTGGTGCTCGGCGGTTCGGTGAACTGGCTGTCGACGAGCGGCAGTCTTGCCTCGCTCGGTAACGAATATGCCGTCGCGTGGGGTATCGGCCCGCTGATTAGCTGGCATTTCCCGAACATGGCGGTAAGCCGCGCGAAGCTCGCACAGGCGCAAGCCGACAGCGCCGCGGCGCTCGCGTCGTTCGACGCGAGCGTCTTGAACGCGCTGAAGGAAACCGAACAGGCGCTCACGTTGTACGGCGCGGAGTGGGACCGGCATCGCGCGCTGCAGCAGGCACGCGAGCAACATGCCCGCGCGTTCGATCTGGCCGAGCTGAACTACAAAGCCGGTGCGCTTGATTTCCTCGATGTGCTCGATGCCGAGCGCGAACTAGTCACGACCGACGCTGCGCTTGCTGCGTCGACGGAGCAGATTTCGTCCGACCAGATCGCCGTATTCAAGGCGTTGGGCGGTGGCTGGCAGCGTTGAAGCGGCCCGCAACACAGGTTGGGTTATCCGTCATCTTCATTCAGGGTTCCTTTTATGAGCACCACTGTCGTTCCGGGAAAGCGCGCGATACCCGGCAGAAAACACTGGCTCGCGGCCGGCGCCGCGATCGTCGCCGTGGTGGCGGTCGTAGCGGGCGTCCGCTGGTGGACCGTCGGGCGTTTTATCGAAAGCACCGATGACGCGTATGTGCGCGCCGACGTTGTGACGCTGAGCTCGCACGTGCCGGGCTATGTCAGCACGGTGGCGGTCGAAGACAACCAGAAAGTGCAGGCCGGCGACGTGCTGGTGCGCATCGACGACCGCGACTACCAGGCGAAAGTGACGCGTGCAGAAGCGGCGGTCGATGCCGCGTTAGCGACGATTCGCGCCGAGGAAGCGGGCGTCGCGAGTCTCGACGCGCAGACCACCCAGCAAGGCAGCCTGATTGCGCAAGCGCAGGCCGACGCAAGCGGCGCCAAGGCGGACGCGGTGCGCCGCGACGCAGATGCGGCTCGCTACCGCGAGTTGTATGCGCAACAGGCATCGAGCGGACAACGCTGGGAGCAGGCGCAGGCCGATGCGCTAAAAGCGGATGCGGCGTTGGCGAAGGCGAGCGCCGCTGTAGAGACGCAGCGCGACCAACAGGACGTATTGCGCAAGCGCCGCGGGCAGAGCCTCGCTGCGATCGAGCAGGCGAAGGCGCAGTTGAGCGAGGCGCGCGCCGCCCTCGCCCTTGCGCAGATCGATCTGCAAAACACGGTGATCCGCGCGCCGCGCGCCGGCGAGGTCGGCCAACGCACCGTGCGGGCAGGACAGTATGTCGAGACCGGCATGCCGCTGTTGGCCGTGGTGCCGCTCGACGATGTGTACGTCGTGGCCAATTTCAAGGAAACCCAGCTCGGCGACATGCAGCCGGGCCAGCCCGTCGAAATCGATGTCGACGCGTATTCGGGCCGTACGCTGCACGGCAAGGTGACCAGCATTGCGCCGGGTTCAGGCGCCGAGTTTGCGCTGCTGCCGCCGGACAACGCGACCGGTAACTTCACGAAAGTCGTGCAACGCGTGCCCGTCAAGATTCACGTGGATGCGTCACATGCGGATGCTGTTAGGCTGCGCGCAGGCTTGTCCGTCGTCGTCAAGGTCGATACGCGCGGCGCGAACGGCGCGCTGCCATCATGACGCCCGGCAAGATGGCAGTCACACCTTCTGAAAGCGTCTCGCTGCGTACATGGATCGTCGTGCTTGGCGGCGTATTCGGCTGCTTCATGGCCGGCATGAATGTCCACGTGACCAACGCATCGCTGCCCGACATTCGCGGCTCGCTCGGCGCCAGCTTCGAAGAAGGCTCATGGATCACGACCGCCTATCTGGTGGCGGAAATCATCGTTATTCCGCTGACCGGCTGGCTGGTGCAGGTGTTTACGATACGCCGCGTGCTTCTGGTGGGCGCAAGCGGTTTCCTCGTGTTTTCGCTTGCATGCTCGCTCGCCCCCAGCATCGACGCCATGATCGTGGCGCGCGCCCTCCAGGGCGCGTTTGGTGGTGTGCTGATTCCCCTCTCGTTCCAGCTTATCGTCACCGAATTACCAAGCTCGCGACATCCGCTCGGCATGGCGCTCTTCGCGATCGCCAACAACGTCGCGCAGGCCGCCGGCCCCTCCATGGGCGGCTACCTGACCGATATGTATTCGTGGCGCTGGATTTTCTATTTGCAGATTCCGCCGACGCTTGTGCTGCTCGCTGCAATCGGCTGGTCGATCAAGCCGCTGCCGATGAATCTCGCGAAGTTGCGTAACGCGGACTGGTTGGGTATCGGGACGATGGCGGTCGGCCTGAGCGCGCTGCAGATCGCGCTCGAAGAAGGCGGACGCAAGGACTGGTTCTCCTCGACGTTTATCGTCGACACGCTGATCGTCGCGGTAGCGGGGCTCGCCGCGTTCGCGATCATCCAGTTACGCCGGGCGGATCCCTTCATCAATCTGCGGCTGCTGGGACGCTACAACTTCGGCATCGCGAGCCTGATGCAGTTTCTGTTCGGCGCCGTCGTGTTCGGTGTGGTGTTCCTCGTGCCTAACTATTTCGCACAACTGCAGGGTTATAGCGCGCGTGATATCGGCCTTGCGATGATTCCGTACGGGCTTGTGCAGTTCGTGATGTCGTTCCTGACGCCGCCGCTGATGCGCCGCACCAGCGCGCGTACGACGATCATTCTCGGCTTCGCGCTGGTCGCGGCGGGTTGCCTGATGAACATCCATCTCGATGCGGACGCTGCCGGGAATGTCGTCATACCGTCGTTGATCGTGCGTGGCGTCGGCCAGTCGCTGGTGGTGATCGCGCTGTCCGTGATGGCCGTCGACGGCCTGGAACGAAGCCAGCTCGGCTCCGCTTCCGGGCTGTTCACCATGGTGCGCAACGTAGGCGGCGCGATTGGCATTGCGGTGGCGAGCCAGATCGTGGTGGAGCGTGAGAAGTTACACGCGATGCGGATCGGCGAATCGGTCACGCCGTTCTCGCCGGCGTTTCAGGAGCGCGTCGCCGATCTCGTGCGGCTGCTGACACGCAGTCACGTGGCGAGAGCTGACGCGCTGCCGAAGAGCGATTTGAGTGGCGTACGCGAACTGGCGCTCGGCATCATCAATCAGACCGTCGGACGCGAGGCGCTATTGATGGCCTATAGCGACACGTTCCTGATTGCGGGCGTCGCGATGCTCGGATGCACACTTGCAGCGTTCGTGCTGCGTACGACCCGGCAGACCGGCTGAGCACCGCTCGACGCCCCTGACCCCCTCACACGATCAATGCTCGGCGCCGGCCTGGCGGATCGTGTCCAGTTCAGCGAGGACGGCTTCCGACAAGCTCAACTGCGCCGCCTGCATGTTTTCACGCAGATGCCCGAGCGACGACGTGCCCGGAATCAGCAAAATGTTAGGCGAGCGATGCAGCAGCCATGCGAGCGCCACCTGCATCGGCGTCGCGCCGACCGTTTGCGCGACCGTCGACAATACCGAGGACTGGATCGGCGAGAACCCGCCGAGCGGGAAGAAGGGCACGTAGGCGATGCCCTTGGCCGCCAGTTCGTCGACCAGCGCTTCGTCCTCGCGCTGGACCAGGTTGTACTGGTTCTGCACGCACACGATCTCCGCGATGACCTGCGCCTCGGCGACCTGGGTCGAGGTCACGTTGCTCAGGCCGATATGGCGCACCAGCCCCTGACGCTGGAGTTCGGCCAGAGCCTCCACCTGTTTGGCAATTGATCCTTCAGAGGGTGCGTGGATCGAGCCCATGATCCGCATGTTGACGACGTCGATCACATCGAGGCCCAGGTTGCGGAGATTGTCGTGCACGCCGCGCTCGATATCCTTGGGCTCGGCAGCGGGGAGCCACGAACCGTCGTTGCCCCGCACCGCACCCACCTTGGTGACGATCATCAGATCGTCCGGGTACGGGTGAAGCGCCTCGCGAATGATCTGATTGGTCACATGAGGACCGTAGAAGTCGCTGGTATCGATGTGATTGACACCGGCGGCCACCGCTTCGCGCAGCACCGCGAGGGCTGCGTCGCGATCCTTGGGCGGGCCGAAAACGCCGGGTCCGGCTAGTTGCATGGCGCCATAGCCCATGCGGCGGACCGGGCGGCCGGCGAGCCTGAAGGTGTCCACGGGGGTGAAGTTTGACATTGCGCTCTCCTTGACGAGTGATGGCTGCAGTATGGTCGCGATTGCGTTGTTAGATAATCCGATCTAAATTGCACAGGTTGTTGAAAATTGTGAACAATGACCATGGAATTGAATGATCTTGCCGCCTTCGTATCCGTGGCGCGCGCCGGTGGCTTTCGCGACGCGGCCCGCGTCAGCGGGGTATCCGCCTCCAGTCTCAGCATTGCCGTGCGGCGTCTCGAGGCGAAGCTCGGCCTGCGTCTGCTGAACCGCACCACGCGTAGCGTGGCGCCGACCGAAGCGGGGCTGCGTCTCATCGAAAAGCTGGCGCCCTTGTTCAGCGAGATGGAGGCGGCGCTGGACGTCCTGAACGGATTCCGGGAGAAGCCCACCGGCACGCTCAAGCTCAACGTGCCGTCGAGCGCCGCGCGGATGGTTTTGCCAACGGTCATCGCGGCGTTTCTGAAGGCTTATCCCGACGTCCGCGTGGAGGTGGTGGTCGAGGATGGCTTTGTCGACGTGCTGTCGATCGGCTGCGATGCCGGCATCCGCTACGACGAGCGACTCGAGCAGGACATGATCGCTGTCCCGATCGGCCCTCGTGTGCAGCGCTTCGCGACGGCTGCGGCGCCGAGCTACCTGGACGTCCATGGCAGACCCGAGCATCCGCGCGATCTGCTCGGGCATGCCTGCTTGCGCGGCCAGTTCGCCGGCGGCGCGAAGCCCACGTGGGATTTTGAGCGTGACGGCGAGGTGGTGCGGCTGGATCCTTCGGGACCGCTCCTCGTGCGACCGGGCGCCGCTATGGATCTCGCAATCAGCATGGCGCTAGCGGGCGTGGGTGTGATTCATCTGTTCGAGGGGATGCTGCGCCCGCACCTCGATAGCGGCGCGCTGGAGCCGATCCTGGAGCCTTGGTGGCCGCGTTTTTCAGGGCCGTTTCTGTACTATCCGGGGCGGCGCCACCTGCCGGCGCCGTTGCGAGCCTTTGTCGATTTCCTGAAGGCCGGGGAGGGGCAGGAGGTATCCGACACCAGCCTCGCCAGCCTGTAGCCGGATTGTCGACGCCCCCTGTCTGCCCTGTTCTTCGGCATGAATCCGGCTCTCAATACGCAGTTTGATACCATTCACGCTTTTCAAGATGGGCTGAAACCAGCGTGAGTCGCCAATTTGCATCGTCCGTACGTGAGTCCTGCCGCAAGTGGATGGGCCGGCTGGCGCGTGTATTGGGGGCTGGGTTTCGTCTCGTGATCGGGCTGATCCGCTGCGCCGCGCGTCTGCTTCAGCCGCTGCTGGCCACGGCGCTGTTTCATCTGCGCCATCCGACGCGGCGCGGCGTGCTGCTCACGCTCGCTACGCCGCCTGCGCTGGTGCTGCTGTATGTGATTGTGCTGATCCCTTTCACGCCGAGCATCAGCGACATTCGCAAGGCACGGGTCGATCAACCGGCGCAGATCCTGTCGGCAGACGGCAAGCTGCTGGCCGAATTCAAGCCCTCGAACCGCGAATGGGTCGCGCTGTCCGATATCTCGCCGCACATGGTCGATGCGCTGATCTCGACCGAGGACCACCGTTTCTATCAGCATCACGGCATCGACTGGCGGCGGACCGGGTCGGCGGCGCTGCATACCTTCGGTGGCGACCGTCAGGGCGGCTCGACGATCACGCAGCAGCTCGCGCGCAACCTCTATCCCGACGAGATCGGCCGTGCGCCGACCTTGACGCGCAAGGTGAAGGAAGCGATCACCGCGCTGAAGATCGAAGCGGCCTACAGCAAGGACCAGATTCTCGAAACGTACCTGAATACGGTGCCGTTTCTCTACAACGCGTACGGCATCGAAATGGCCGCGCGCACCTACTTCGGTAAATCGGCCGACCAACTGGACATTCTGGAAAGCGCCACGCTGACCGGCATGCTCAAGGGCAATAGCTACTACAACCCGGTGCTGAACCCGGATCGCGCGCTGGAGCGCCGTAACACGGTGCTCGCGCAGATGGTCAAATATGGCCGGCTGACGCCCGCGGCTTACGACACGCTCAGGCGCAAGCCCTTGCGCGTCGACTTCGAACGGCAGATCGAGCCACCTGGGCCCGCGCCGCACTTCGCGCAGCAGTTGCGTAAATGGCTGATCTCGTGGGCTGACCGCAACGACTACAACATTTACTCAGATGGACTAATCGTTCATACGACGATCGATTCGCGCCTGCAGTCGATGGCGACCGCGGCCGTCGCGTTGCAGGGCAATGCGTTGCAGTCGATCGCGAATAACGCGTGGAGCGGACGATCGGGCTGCGCGCCGGGCAACGATCTCTTCAAGACCTTCATCCGCGAGACGCAGGACTATCGGGCCTTGCGCACGGCAGGCCAGAGCGACGACGATGCGCTCCAGCATCTCAGCGCGGACCGGACGTTCGTGCGCAACCTGTGCCATGACAAGACCGAAGTGCAAGCGGGCTTTCTCGCCATCGATCCGCGCAACGGACAAATCAAGGCGTGGGTCGGCAGCCGCGATTTTGCCGATGAACCGTTCGATCACGTTCAGCAGTCGCGCCGTCAACCCGGCTCGACTTTCAAGCCGTTTGTGTATGGCGCCGCTTTCGCAGACGGCGCGAAGCCGACGGATACCTTCATCGATCAGCCCGTCGAAATCGCGCTGAAGGGTGGCGAGATCTGGCGTCCGAACGACGACGTTGCGCCGAGCGGCAAGCCGATGACGCTGCGCGATGCGCTGGCGTATTCGCGCAACCGTATCACCGCACAATTGATGGAGCAGGTTGGACCCGACAAGGTGGTGCACCTCGCCCGCGCGATGGGCGTGCGCGACAGCACGCTCGAGGCGGTGCCGTCGCTCGCCTTGGGCACGAGTCCGGTGACGATCAAGGAGATGGTGTCGGCTTACAGCACGATCGCGAACGACGGCATGTATCTCGAACCGCGCATGGTGACGAGCATCGAGGACCGCAATGGCAACGTGCTCGCGCAGTTTGAGCCCGCGTCGCCGGAGCGGGCCTTGCCGGCCGCGGCGGACCGGACGCTGATCGATGTCATGCGTGATGTCGTGAATCGCGGCACGGGCGCGGCCATCCGCTCGCGTTTCGGCATCCGCGCGGATGTGGCGGGCAAGACCGGCACCACGCAGGACAATGCGGACGGCTGGTTCATTCTGATGCAGCCGCAACTGGTGGCGGGCGCGTGGGTCGGTTTCGACGACGGACGTGTCACGCTCGGCAGCACTTATTGGGGCGAAGGGGCGCATACCGCGCTGCCGATCGTCGGTGACTTCTATCAGCGTGCGCTGCGTGCGCGGCTGATCGATTCGCGGGTCCGTTTCGACACCGAGGTGCAGCCAGGTGTGTTCGACCAGTTCCGCGACAAACTGCATGCGTGGATCACTTATCTGTTCGGATCGAAGCCGCAGACGCCGGCGCCTGCCGCGCCGGTTCGTCGCGTAGTGCCGAAGCCTGCGCCGGGTGCGCAGATTGCGCCGGTTGCGCCCGCGGCGTCGCAGGCATCGGGTGTCCCCGCTGCATCCGGAGCCTCAGTGCCGCGCGAGTTGCCGCCTTTGCTCGGTGCGCCTCATGAGGCCGCATCGGGGCCTGTGGCTGCGTCGAGTGCGGGTATGGGCGGATTGCCCGCCTCGGCGGCTGCGGTGCCGCCGGCGGCGCCGACCTCGGCCGGCGAGCGGCCGGCTGCCACGCAAGGCAGCGGTGGATTCCCGTCCGAAGAACCGGGTTCGACACCCACGCCGACGCCTGACGTGCCGGAAGCGGCACCCGATACGGGCGCGGAAAGACCGTGAGCTCAGGCGCCCGAACTTACGCGACGTGAACAGCGAAGCCGACCTGATCCGTTGCAACGTCAGGCCGTAGCGTGAGTGCCGGGATCTCGTATGCGCCGGCGTTCTGCGGGCGAAACGCGATCGGCTGGGTCTTCCCGAGATCGTCGAGACGTTTTCCGAGTTCGGCGCACGTCCTTGCGAACCGTTCGGAGTCCATGCGACCGGTCCGATAGAGTACGAACGGCGGCAGGACATCGAAACCGGGGTAGTACAGCACGCCGTGGTGGATGGGGAACAACAGATCGTCGATCGGCCCATTGATTCCGCGTGGACCGTAGTGCGACTCCCATCCGCCCGCGGTGACGACCAGCATCGCACGCTTGCCTGCCAGCGTGCCTTCACCATAGCGGTCGCCCCAGCGAACGTCGGAGTGTTCGCCGACGCCGTAGCCAAAACCATACGCGTAGACGCGTTCTACCCAGCCTTTCAGAATCGCGGGCATCGAGAACCACCACAGCGGAAACTGCAGGATCACCGTATCCGCCCATCGCAGCTTGTCCTGTTCGCGTTCGATGTCTGCGCTCTGCAGCCCATGTTCGAACGCATGCTTCGAGTCGGCTGCGGGATCGAAGCGCGCGCCGGCCTCGTGGACCGTGCTGTCGTTCGCGTCGAGCACCGCTTTCCAGTTCATGGTGTACAGATCCGATACCTGCACGACGTGGCCCGCCTCCTCGAGGCGGTTGATCGAGAAATCCCTGAGCGAGCCATTCAATGACCTGGGCTCAGGATGGGCATAGACGAGAAGAACATTCATGGCAGGACCTCTGTGGATAGATGAGGGCAGGATAGGTCCGGCTCAGGTATATTGGAAATGAATATCCAATATTGCAGGTATTGCCATGAATAATCTAAGACGGCTAGACCTCAACCTGCTGGTCACGCTCGATGTTTTGCTTTCCGAGCACAATGTGACGCGTGCAGCAGAACGCCTGAACTTCTCTCAACCTTCGGTGAGCGTTCATCTCGCCAAACTGAGAGATATCTTTAACGACCCGCTGTTGTTACCGGGGCCACGCGGTATGCGACCCACGGCGCGAGCCGAAGCGTTGCGCGAACCCTTGCGGCAAGCATTGGAAGCGCTCGAACGCACGGTAGCACCAGCGAGTCCGTTCGATCCCGCCACGGCAAGCAACACGTGGCGTGTCGCCGCCGCCGACTACGGCGAATCGACCATCCTGCTGCCGGCCATCTCCGGCTTGCGTTCGGTGGCGCCGGGCACGCGGCTGGGCGTCGTAGAAGCGTTTCCGTCGCGAATCGCGAAGCAGGCCGAGCAGGGGGAAATCGATCTCGCCTTTCATACCAGTGAGGACGCGCCTGCCGGACTGCATCGGCGGGTACTCTTTGCGGAGCGCTATGTGCTGGTGGGCCGGGCCGGTCATCCGGGCCTGAAGCGCCGACCGACGCTCGCGCAATTCTGCAAACTCGAGCATGTGATTGTGTCGCTGGACGGCCCCGGGTTTCGGGCCGTGACCGACGACGCGCTCGCAGAGGCCGGTCTTACGCGCCGGGTCGTGCTCTCCGTTCCGCACTTCCTGTTCATGATGAAGGTTCTGGCGAGCACCGACCTCGTAGCAATGCTGCCTTCGCGCCTCGTCGACACCCCTGCGTTACGCATGGTCGAACCGCCTATCGAGGTGCCGGGCTACGAGATGGCCATGCTCTGGCATGAGCGCTCGCATCGCGATCCGGCGCATCGGTGGTTGCGGGAGTACATTGCAGATTCGCTGTGACACGCGCTGCTATCATTGATTGAACCGCAAACGAATCGCCTCGATTGAGTAGACACGGTGATGAACGCCCCGATTCCCGATGACGCCAAAGGCCACGGTGATGTGCCGCGCGACAGCCAACCTGCCGCCCACCCTCAGCGGACTCGGGCGGCAGTATCACGGTGCGGCGGGCGCGTTGATGGGTGTGTGCGGTGTTGACGAGGACGAGGCCGGGCGCCGGAACCTGTCCCAGGGAATTTCCGCGATCGCGGCGATCTCGATCATCAACTCAGGACGGTACAGGCGCTCGACCTGCACCGTGGTGGTCACCGGATACGGTTCGGCGAAGAACGTCTTTCGAATATCCGCCGCGTGCATGAAGGCGTCGATATCCGTCGCGTAGTGAACGAGCGAGAGGATGTCGGCCATCTCCCCACCCATCGCTGCGAGAACATCGCGAATGTTGTGCAGAACCTGGCGTGTCTGCGCGCGCATATCGTTGGCGCCGACAACCTGTCCGTGCCGATCGAGCGATACCTGGCCCTTCAGATGGACGATCTGGCCGTCGCCCTGAATGACGGCCATCGAAAACGCGCCGAACGGCGACCACACTTCGGGTGGGTTCACTGCCTGGATCATTGTCGAACTCCGATGACGGAGGATTGTCTTGCCGATACCGTCGCCCACCACCTTTAGCGCTTATTGCCCGGGATGAACGACCTCTGGCAATGACGCTGCTTGGCCCTGGAGCCGGCGCGAAGGTTCGCTTCTATGCAGATGCACGGCGTAGGTGTCCCATGGCAATTGAATGCTTTGCTCGGATGCGCTGGACACCTGCTTCAGGATTCGCCCGACCTCGCCGCGGTGATAGCCGCCATGGGTCACGACATGGGTCAGCATCTCGTCGCGCGTCATATACCCCTTGTCGCCGTCGGTGAAGACAAAGGGTACCGATTCGGACAGCATGGCCGGCGTCACCGTTCCTACGTAGTCGAGGTACCACTGATCGGTCGACGCGAGATCGGCGCGCAGTTCCGCCAGCTCCGGGGTGCCTGGCGTGTTGTCCGCCGGGAAGCGATGAGGTTCGCGCATGAGGTGCGCCGCGAAGATCTTGTTCACCACCAGACAATGATTCATCAGCCTGATGGTCTGGTGCAGTTCCGTCGCATGACGCTCCGCGCTCAATCCATTCATGGAATCCAGCAATTCGCCGTTCGCCCACGCCTGATAGCGGAACATCTTCAGCAGTAATTCACGTGCATCCATGATGGCAATCTCCTGATCTGAATAGTGTGTCAGCGAAACTTAGGCAGGCCTGCGCAGCAGATAAGTATCCATGATCCAGCCATGGGTGCGGCGCGCCTCCGCCCGGACACGTTCTATGTCGTCCGCGACGTCCCGCAGCTTTCCGGAGATCAGGATCTCGTCGGGCGTTCCCACGTAGGCACCCCAGTAGATATCCAGATCCTCATCGACAAGCTTCCGGTAGGTATTCTGCGAGTCGAGCATCACGACAACGCTGTCCACGTTGTCCGGGAAACCGTTGGCGATTCCGCGGCCGTTGGTGATTTCTACCGAGCGCCCGATCAGATTCAGCGGCACTCTGTGGCGGGCGGCGAGCGCCTGGACACTGCTGATGCCTGGAATCACCTCATAGTCGAAGGCGTGCTGTCCACCATGGGCAATGGCCTCGACAATGCGTATCGTGCTGTCGTACAACGACGGGTCGCCCCAGACGAGAAACGCACCACATTCGCCTTCGCGCATCTCGTCGGCGATCAGGTGTTCGAATATCCGTTGCTTGTCGCGATTCAGTTCGTCTACGGCCGAGGTGTAGTCGCCGTCGTCGCGTCTGCGCTCGGGGCTCGTTGCTTCGGCGATGCGATAGTGATCGTGCGTGACGAAGCGCTCGATGATCTGCTTGCGCAGGGCAACGAGTTTCTCTTTCACGGCGCCTTTGTCCATGACGAAGAACACGTCTGCCCGATTGAGCGCGTTGATCGCCTGCACGGTCATGTAGTCGGGGTCTCCCGCGCCAATCCCGATGATCAGAATTTTTTTCATCGCGCACACTCCTGTTCAGGCATTGCGTCTGCTTTTAGCAGAAGCAATGCCTCGTACCGCCGCAGGGCGGCACATGATCTGCAAAAACCTAGACTTGAACCACGTGAGGAATCTGTACGTCGGGATCGACCTCCGCGTCGTAGTCTACGCCGTCGATCTCGAAGCCGAACAGGCGTAGAAACTCCGTCTTGTAGCCGGCGAAGTCGGTGAGCGTGTAGAGGTTCTCGTTCGTCACCTGGTCCCAGAGTTGTTGGACCTCGGCTTGCACTTGCGGATCGAGCTCCTTGTAATCTGCGCGCAGACGCCCTTCGTCATCGAGGTGCGGCGCGTTTCCGTAGAGACTGTCCTTGTAGAGTCCGTAGACCTGCTCGATGCAGCCCTCGTGCGTGCCCTTTTCCTTCATCACCTTGAACAGCAGCGACAGGTACAGCGGCATCATGGGAATGGCCGAGCTCGCCTGGGTAACGACCGCTTTCAACACGGAGACGCGCGCATCGCCGCCCGTGCGCGCCAACTTCTTGCGAATGCCGACCACCTTCTGGTCCAGGTCCTTCTTCGCCGCGCCAATGGAGCCGTTCCAGTAGAGGTCGTGGGTGATCTTTTCGCCGACGTAGGTAAAGGCGGTGGTCTTTGCGCCGTCGGCGAGCACGTCGGCTTCAAGAAGCGCATCGATCCACATCTGCCAGTCTTCGCCGCCCATGACCGCGACGGTATTGTCTATTTCGGTTTGCGTTGCCGCTTCGAGCGCGGTCTCCCGGACGACTTCCTTGTCGGTATCGATGCCGCGCAAGGTGACGGCTTTGCCGATAGGCTTGAGCGTCGAATTGAACACTTCGCCGGTCCTGGGATGCGTGCGCCGCGGCGATGCAAGGCTGTACACGACCAGATCGATCTTGCCGAGATCGCGCTTGATGACGTCAATGGTCTGTTGTTTGAGCGCGTCTGAGAATGCGTCACCGTTGATGCCCTTCGCGTACAAACCCTTGTCCGTGGCGATCTTTTCGAACGCGGCGGTGTTGTACCAGCCTGCGGTGCCCAGCTTGGTGTCGCTGCCGGCCCGTTCGAAGAACACGCCGAGCGTAGCTGCGCCGCAACCGAACGCGGCCGTGATGCGGGCGGCCAAACCGTAACCGGTCGAGGCGCCGATCACCAGGACTTTCCTGGGACCGTCGGCAATGGGACCGCTGGCGGTGACGTAGTCGATCTGTTCCTTGACGTTGGCCTCGCAGCCAACAGGATGGGTGGTCACGCAGATGAAGCCACGTACGCGCGGTTTGACGATCATGAAGACCCCTTTTGTGAGGTGTCGGGACGGACGGTTGTTCGAGGGCGGAAAAACGTGGGTATTGTAAAGGAGGTGGGGTGGGGGCACCTGGGGGGCGGAAGTTCGTGGTCTACAATTCTGCGGTCGCGAAACATCACACTACTACCATGCACAACGAAAGCTACCTCAGTTGGCTGCGCAAACGCGTCGGCCCCGGATTGATCCTGAGCCCGTCGGTCGCGGCGATCATTCGCGACACAGAGGGACGCCTGCTGTTGCAGGAGAAGTCGTCAGGCGAGGCATGGAGTCTGCCGGCCGGCGGCATTGAGTTGGGCGAGAGTCCGCAGGAAGCGATCACCCGGGAGGTGATGGAGGAGACCGGCTACGAGGTTCGCGTCGGACGCATCCTCGCTGTGTATGGTGGGAGCGCGTTTCGCTATACGTATCCGAATGGTGACGAGGTCGAATACGTGGTCACGCTGTTCGAATGTCAGATCGTGGGCGGCTCGGGCATTCCAACAGATAACGAAACTAAATCGACGCGGTTTTTCCACCGCGATGAGATGCCGCCGCTAGCATTGCCCTATCCGATGGATGTGCTGTTCGGCGAGGAGCGTTAGCGCTGGATGGTTTAAGCGGGTGACGGGCTAGCACTCCCGTTCAAGGTTAAGCTAACGCCATCATGCCAACGAGACCTTGGGTCTCAAGCCAATCCGCAGCCGAGACCCAGGAAGCGTCGCATGCACAAGCGCTACGTTGTCACGCAGGAGGATCGACCGGGCGAGGCCTGGCTGGCGCGCTTTAACGCCGGCCGCGAAGCCGCCGAGCGTTGGTACAGAGGCGAGTGCCGTACCGCGCCGCCAACTGCGACTGAATGCCGACTAGCGTTGCAGCGTCATATGCCGGAACTGCTGCCGCACTACGACGAGGCCTGCGCTCTGGTTGGCGACGATGAAGCGGCTCACTGCCTGTTGAGTCACTATCGCCCTGCGCTTTCTCCGATGGGTTGCAGCCAGGCGGTATGGCTCGGCGAAGGCGGCCCGGCGTTGATTCGCAACATGGACTTCCCGCTCGACATGATCACCGAGCGTTTCGAATTGACGGCATGGTCGGGAAAACGCGTGATGGCCAAAGCGCAACGCCCATGGGGCGGCTGCCTCGACGGCATGAACGAAGACGGACTGGTCGCGAGCCTGACAGCCGGAGGCGGCCAGTCGCAAGGCTTAGGATTCTCCGTCATCCTGATGTTGCGCTACGTGCTCGAAACCTGCCGCCGCGTGGACGAGGCCGTTGAGGCGCTGAGTCGTATTCCGATTGCGCTTTCGCAAAACGTGACGCTGCTGGATCGGTCGGGCGCATACGCTACCGTGTTTCTTGGCCCGGACCGTGCGCCGGTTGTATCGCGAGTAGCGGCTTGCACAAACCATCAAGAGACGCCGCCTCAACCGAGGGCGGGTAATACGAGCGCCGAACGCTTGCAGACCTTGCTTGCGGCGCTGGATGAGCCTGCCATGGCGTTGGCTTCGTTGATTGCGCGTTTCCTGGAGCCGCCGCTTTACTCGCGGCGTGTCGGGTTCACCACGGCTTATACCGCTGTGTATCGACCCGCGGAAGGGCGCGTCGACTATCTCTGGCCGGGGAGAAGCTGGTGTCAGCGATTCGATCGCTTCGTGGCCGGGGAGTACGTGCATGATTTCGGCGAGCTTGAGACGTAGCGCTTTCTACGAACATCGGGAATTACCGGGTGCAGGCATCCTTGGCGCTGTCGATCAACGCATTCGCTAATCCGATTTCACCGCGAGCATACGCCACACACCGCCTCGCAAGAATCTCCGTCGGATCAACAAGATTCACAACCCCACCGCCGCCCGAATACATCTTCCCTTCGGGCAACAACAACGGCAACTCAGTACACCCAAGAAGAATCACCTCAACACCGCATTCGCTCAACTCATCCACGGCCGCAGTAACATCGCCGATACACTCACCCGCCAGGAACCCCGCCTTCACCCCATGTTCGCCATAGATCGCATTCATCACCCGCGCCTGCAGCCCATCACTCGGCACGACCTGTCTGAGCCCGTGCGCCTCCAGCGCCTTCCGATAAACCCCACTCATGATCGTGCCCGTCGTCGCCAGCAGTCCAACTTCGCGCAGATCGGGAAACGCCGCCCGCAGATATTCGACGCTCACGGTCAGCATATTGACGATCGGCACATTCAGGTACGGTTGAATCCGTTCGACGAACGCATGCGCGGTATTGCAGGGAATCGCGATGATGTCGACATCCCCCGCTTCGAGCTTCTTGCACGTCGCATACAGCGATACCGTCGGATCCGGACCATCACCGAGCAGGTTGTCCGTACGATCCGGAATCTGAGGATTCTGCTCGACCAGTAGTTTGATGTGCTCCTGGTCGCGTGTCGCGGGCGTGCTGCGCACCAGCTTCTGCATGAAATCCACCGTTGCGGCGGGTCCGACACCACCGACCACACCAACCTTGAACCCCCGTTCGCGGCTAACGCATTGACCCGCTACCGCGTATTGGGCGTACACAAGATTCGAATCGACGATGGGTACGCAAAGCGTCCCTATCCGATCCACCACGAGGCCAATCTCCGTCATGCCGGGGAGAATCAGTTCCGCACCCTGCGCGATCAGATCCAGGCAAGCTTCACGCAACAGTTCCACAGGCTTACCTTCAAACCTACCGCTCTTGATGCCGCCGTCCCCGTAAACCGCCTCGGTGACAAAATCAACCCCACCGACGGCGCTCCGAGCCGGATGCAACACTTCAAACTCCGGCGCACCAAAATACCGCTCAAACAAACGCTCATCACGAATGTAGTCCGACGTCAGCACCCCCACTCGCCGCACCGAAGGAAAGCAACGCATCACATACTCATGCAATGCATCGACCATATCGACGATCTGCACCGACACGTTCTCCTGCAATTCCCCCATGAACGTATGGCTCAAAAAGCACGGCAGCAGAACCGTCGTGACGCCGCGCTTTTCGAAGTCGCGGATCATGTCGAAGATATAGAGCTTGCGCTCCGTCGTTGCGGCGCGCGATGCGCTCGCGTTGCGAAACGGATGCTGCTCGAACACGACGTCGAAGTGTTCAGCGTCTGTACGCACCGGGCTTGCCTGAATCAGCTTGAACAGCACATCTGCACCGGCGAGCGGCCCAAGCCCGCCGATTACACCAAACACTCGCCTGGCTGGTAACGTCCGTGCTGTCATTGCACTTCGCTCTGAAGTTGTTCGAACTCCGTAATAGCAGCGGCGCTGACGTCGCTGCGACGCGTTTCCCACTTTGCAATCACCGCGGTCGCCACGCTATTGCCGATCACGTTCGTCATTGTGCGCCCCATATCGAGAATCTGGTCGATAGCAAGGACCATCACTACACCCTCGGCGGGCAAATGGAACAGCGGCGCAACAGCGGCGACCACTACGACCGAGCCGCGCGGCACGCTGGCCATGCCCTTGCTGCTCAGCATCAGCACCAGCAGCATGAAGATCTGTTGCGACAGCGGCATGTCGATGCCAAAGGCCTGAGCGATGAATATCGCCGCAAACGACTGATACATCATCGAACCGTCGAGGTTGAACACGTAGCCGAGCGGCAGCGTAAAGCCGACCACCTTCTTGTCGACGCCGAACTTCTCGAGTTGCTCGGTCAGGCGCGGATAAGCGGCTTCACTGCTGGCGGTCGAAAATGCCAGCATGGCCGGTTCGCGCACCGCCTTAAGCAGCGCTCCCACCTGCTTGCCCAGAAACAGATAGCCGACGCCAACCAGCGCCGCCCACAACAGGACCAAACCCAGGTAGAACGAACCAATCAACTTGCCGTAGGTCAGCAATACGCCCAGACCACGCAGCGTCACTGCCGATGCAATCGCCCCAAACACACCGAACGGCGCGACGCGCATCACGTAGTCCGTGAGCCGCAGCATCACGGGCACCATGCCGTCGATCGCTTGCACGACCACCTTGACGCGCGCATCGTGCTTTAGCGCGCCCAGCCCCAGGCCGAAGAACAGGGAGAACACGAGGATCTGCAGGATGTCGTTGCGCGTCATCGCGTCGAGCAGACTGGTCGGAAACGCGTGCGTGACGATGTCCTTGAAGTTCAGCCCGGCCGTATTGAGTCCGGTGTTCACATCGCTGCCGCTCGCCACCATGTGCAAGCCGGCACCCGGTTGCAGGGCATTGGCGAGCACGAGCCCCAAGGCGAGCGAGACCAGCGACGCGCAGACGAACCACCCAACCGTGCGTAGCCCGATACGGCCGACATCCTGACCGCTCTCCATGCCCGCCAGGCCCGAAACGAGCGTGGCGAACACCAACGGCGCGATGATCATCTTGATGAGCCGCAGAAAAATATCGGTGATGATCGAGAAATTGCCGGCCATGGCTTTTGCTGCAGCGGCGTCGGGGGCGCTCGCGTGGCACACGTAACCGGCGACGACGCCGAGTACCATGCCGACGGCAATATAGAGCGTGAGGCGATTTTTCATAATGGTCCCTTTCTTCGTCGACCAGTCCAGGTGTCCTTCCGGGCACATCCTCCTTTAGCAGGAGACGTGCGTGCGCTTCGTCTTTCCGTAGGCGTGGATCACCGTACGGAGAAGACTTGGACGGATACTAAAGACGACAGAAATGAACGTGATGCGGCCTTGACATCGCGCTATGCGGCAGCCGCATAGGTCGCGGAGACGGGCATTCGCCGTGTGTCAGGCCTCGGTGCGGGACTCCAGATACTCCCAGAGGTCTTTGAGCAGTGGCATGTCGTTGTTTCGATCGCGGTACAGCCGCAGTTGCAGATCGAGTTGCCAGGTGCGATCGCCGGCGGCCACGAGCGTGCCGCTAGCCAGTTCGGCTTCGATCAGGCTCCGCGGCAGCCACGCGATGCCTTCGCCATTGAGCGCGAGTTTCTTGAGCACATCGGCCATGTCGGATTCGAAGTGCGGAACCAAGGCGGGATTCTTGCTCGCGCGATGCAGCAGCAGATGCAGGCAGCGGGCGAAGTAGGTGGTGGCGCTATAGCCGATCAGCGGCAGCGGACGCCCCGGCGTCCCGGGCAGCCTGAATGAGGGCGTTGAGCGCTGGCTCGGCGCGCACACCGGCAGGAACACGTCGCGCCCGACGGTGAGGTGAGGGTAACGTGTGGCGTCCAGGTGCAGGGGCAGGTCAGGGTGCTCATACGCGAGCATCAGTTCGCAGTTGCCGTTGACCAGCATCAGAATCGAGTCGTGCACATTGGTCGGCACGATGCGCACCCGCAGCCCGCTAAAGCGGCTTTGCAGCGATTGCAGCCAGTCGGGGACAAAGCCAACCGAAAGGGCGTGACCGGCGGCGATCTGCAGTCCTGTTCCCGGCATGCGTTGCTCGCTGCGAATGATGGCGCGCGTGTCGAACAGTTTGCCGACTATATCTTCGGCGGCTTCCAGGAAGAGCCGGCCCGCTGGCGTGAGCGTCGGCGGGTAAGTGCTGCGGTCGATCAACTCAGCGCCAATCCACTGTTCGAGCGCCTGAATGCGCCGGCTGAGCCCGGACTGGGTGACGTTGCGCAGTTCGGCGGCTCGCGAGAAGCTTTGGTGCTGCGCGAGCGCGATGAAATCCTCGATCCACTTGATTTCCACGTTAGCTCCTAGACAGCGTGTGAACCGGCCGGCGCCTGGCAGATGCCAAGGCGATCGATTCTAGCGTCGCCGTTTTTTGTCGCCAACCCGGAGCGCGTGCATGGCGCGGCAGCACCTCACCATTAATCAGACGCAATGGCGGGCACTGCGACGGCCTTCAATAGTCATGCTGGCAATCAATTAATACCCCCGCGGAGAATGAATCGTCCGTCGCGAGGCAATGCTCCGCTTGAATGAATATTTGACGCCGGCAGTATCGGGATGTGGGAAGAGAATTCGCCGATCAACGCCCATTCATCAGATGGATCGGCATGTGGCAATCAACCAACACAGGCCAAAAAAACAATTAACAAGGGTGAGTCAAATTGCCTCTTGCCCTTTCCACATATAGCCTGCAGGTTTTTCAACTTTCTGAAAATTAGAATTTCAATATGAATCGATCTTTTAACATCGCGCCATCATATATATTTGCGCCGCAGTAGCCGATCGAACCGGATGAAATCAGGTGGTGTGTATCCGGAAGATATTTTCCCCGGGAAAAAGGCTTCAAACGGATTCAAACGTTCGGTTCGCGAGTGAACTCGCAGGATAGCAAATCCAGACCAGTATCTTTACTCGGATAAATTTTCATGAAAAAAACAATTCTTGCCTTAGCTTCTCTCGCGGCCATGACGTCGGTCGCTCACGCACAAAGCAGCGTCACGCTTTATGGCGCGATCGATACGAGTATTGCCTACTTCGGCAACCAGCAAGGTGCGAACCACTCGGGCGGAACGTTCCAGTTGGCCGCCGGCAATCTGTCGCCGAACCTCTGGGGTTTGAAGGGCACGGAAGATCTGGGCGGTGGTCTGTCGGCCATCTTCAAGCTGGAAAGCGGCTTTAACGTCGACAACGGCCGCCTTGGTCAGGGACAGCGCATGTTCGGCCGCACCGCAATGGTCGGCCTGTCGGGCGAGAACACGGGCACGGTGACTCTCGGCCGTCAGTACGATCCGCTGATCGACCTGATCCAGCCGCTGACGAACGACGACACCTTCGGCCCGACCTTCGCGACGCCGGGCGATATGGATAACTACGACAATAGTTATCGGACCAACAATTCGATCAAGTACACCACGCCGAACTATGCGGGGCTGCAGGCATCGGCGATGTACGCGTTCGGCGGTGTGCCGGGCAGCACGGCAAGCGGTCAGACGTACGCCGCCGCGCTTGCGTATAACCACGGTCCGTTTGGTTTCGCCGCGGGTTACTTCCACGCCAACAGCGACCACGGAACCGCCGCAACGTTCGACGGCCTGAACCCGGATGCGACGAGCTTCGCTGTGGATTCGGAAGCCATTACCGGCGGGTTCGTGTCGGCGAACTCGATGCAGATCATTCGCGCCGCAGGCGACTATGTGTTCCGCAATTTCACGTTTGGCGTGTCGTATAGCAACGTGCAGTACAACAACTACACGACGTCGTTCGGCAACCAGAACAACACGAAATTCAACACCGGTCAGGTCTACGTGAACTATCAGCTGACGCCCGCGACGATCGTCGGCGCAGGCTACGACTACACGAAGGGCAACGGCAACAACGTCACGGTTGCGTATAACCAGTTCAGTCTCGGCGCCGACTACTTCCTGTCGAAGCACACGGACATCTACGTGCTGGCCGGTTACCAGAAGGCATCGGGCAATACCATCAGCGCAACGTCGGGCGATGTGGTGGCCGCGGTCGCGTCGATGGGCGACTTCGGCAACGATGCGTCGACCAACAAGCAAGCGATGGGCATGGTCGGTATCCGTCACAAGTTCTAAGCTTGCGCCTGGTGGTCCACACGAGGGCATCTGCATAAAAAATCCCGCCTGCGTGTCTCAGGCGGGATTTTTCATTGTGCGGATCGAGAATACTAACGGCGCTAGCGGCCCGGCAAGAGTTGAGGTGTTGCGAGCCGCCTCAAGCCAAAATTGGTGGCAACCACCAAGGCGACGCCAAGCAGGGTCGCTGCCAGGCGATCGCGGACCACACCGCCATCGAGCGGTTCGATGCTACCCAGGATCAAGATGACGAGCGGCGTCATCACCGTTGAGTAGGCCAGATAGTTGCTGACTTTTAGCAACGGTCGCGCGGCCGACAGCAGCGCGATTGCCAACGCCAGACCAAAGCCCGACGGTCTGTGTGCGAGGAACAGACTGGCGGCCAATACGCCGCATGCAGTGCCGATTGCACGTTGCGTCGCCTGAATGGGAAGTACCTCGATCTGACGACGAATCAATATCGCCACGGTGAGTGTGATCCAGTAGAAGTGATGGTGTGGCCATAACGCGCGCAACCACCACGCAGCACCAAAACATAACGCCAGCCTGAGTGTGTATTGCCAACCGGACAAACGGGTTAGCGATTTTCTCCATCTATTGAATCGTTGGGTGGCCGTCGGGGGCATCCCGGCCGTCGTAAGTGGCGCGTGAGTGCTGCCGGCCAGGTCAGTGCGCCGCCGCACGCGCTCCACTGTGCCAAGCAGGAGATTCAACATCGTTGTCCATAAAGCGCCTGTTGCAATCAGAGCGAGCAGGTCGACAGGATGCGAGGTTGCCGCCACCGCGTGGGACACCATGATCAGGAACAGGATAAAGCGCGTCGTGGCGACGGCCAGCGGTCTGCTATACCCGCCGATTGCCGCCGCGAGGCAGGCCAATGCCATCACGCCCGCATCGGTCTGCCAACCCTGCCCCGCTAGAAGAGTCGCCGCAACGGAAGCGAGGGCGGCGGGCGTAAGAACCCAAGCGAGTTCTTTTACTTGAGTGCGGAGGCTTGACGTGGTTCCCACGGCGCCAATCATCAGACTGCCAAGCGATGCCGCCAGGCCCAGAGAAGGGTGACCCGCTGCTGTCGCAAGCAGCACGGGTCCTGCCATACCGACGCTAGCGATGACCGCATCGATCAATCTCACTTCGGTGTCTGTCGACCAGCGCAGCGCTTCGACGAGATGTGCCTTTCCGTTCATTGAGCGTGACTTCCTTCGTGAGGTGCGACGCTTGATTAATGATACGCAAAGCGTACTATATCGTCGTATGAAAAGCGAACAGACAACCTTGATCTTCCGCGGCGTCATGGCGCTTGGGAGGCGCTTGCGCGCGGAACGGCCGCAGGGGGCGCCGAGTCTTCCGGCAATCAGCATTCTCGGCACGCTGCGCCGGCTCGGGCCTATGCCGGCGCGGCGACTGGCGACCGAAGAGCGGCTTCAACCGCAGTCGCTCACGCGTCTGATTGGCGACCTGGAGTCAAAGGGCTGGATTGTGCGAACGCGGAGCGAGGTGGATCGGCGTGAAATTTCCATCGAGCTCACCGCGCTCGGCAAAGCGGTGTTTGCCGAAGATATGCGGGCTCGGCGTATCTGGCTGGAACATGCTATCGCGACTACGCTGACCGATGCGGAGCAGGCGGCGCTGATAGACGCGTCGGAAGCGATGCTCAAATTGAGCCGGCTGTAGTGGTTGAGGCTTTCGCACGCCCTTAAGGCCGCTCCCCACGCGCCAGCCTACCCTCGATGTCATACACCACCGGCATCAGATCCGCGACACTATCAACCACATAATGCGCACCCGCGGCGGTCAACCGTTGCGCCGCTGCTGCACGCAGCCGCGTAAACTCATCGGCGGGCAGCGCCTTCACATCCGCTTCGGCCATACCGAACGCATTGCCGCTCACGGCCACGCCCACCGCCCACGTCCCACCATTGATGCCTTCTTCAATGCCCACTTCGGTATCGTCGACCTTGATCGCATTCTTTGCGAGCCACACGCCGAGTTGCGGCAATGTCTTGTAGATCATGTACGGCGAAGGACGCCCTTCCGGCGTATCTCCGGTGCAAACGAGGCTATCCGGCGAAAACCCCTGCGCCGCCGCGCCCGGCGTGATTTCGGCCATGATCTCGCGCGTATAGCCGGTCGTCGTGCCGATGCGGATGTCCTCGGAACGCAAGGCCGTCGCAACCTCGGCGACGCCCGGAATCACCTGGCTATAGCTCGCTGCCACCTTGATGTTCTTCGGAACGAAGACGTCATAGATTGCATCGATATCCTGCTCGCCTGGCGCGTGGCCGTACTTGTCCGCCCAGGCTTGAGCCACCCGCGGCAGCGCCATCAGCGCCGCGATATGCGGACGCTTGGCCATGCCCATCGGTCCGCGCGCTTCGTCGATGGTGATCGAGACGCCGAACTGCTCAAACGTTTCGACAAACGCGCCCATCGGGGCGAGCGAACCATAATCGACCACGGTACCGGCCCAATCGAAAATCACCGCTTTTACGTGCTTCATTGACATCACATCCTGAGAAGTATCCCGGCGACGACGCGCTGTCTGTTAGCCGCCATTTGCCGTTGGTATCCTGCCGTGCGCCTTGGCGCGCCAGCCGGTTTCAAACCTGTTGCGCCAACAACTGACGTTCTTCGAGCGCTACACCCGGCGGAGCCGCGTGCTCGACACCCATCGTGCGCAGCGCTTGAGCGCACGCTACGACGACGCGTCGCATGACATCCGCATCCACCTGGCCGATGCAACCCACGCGGAAGCTGTCCACCACCGTCAGCTTGCCCGGGTAAATGATGAACCCCTGTTGCTTCATCAAATCGTAGAAGTGTTCGAAACGGAACGCGGGATCTGCGGGCGCAAAAAACGTCACGATGATCGGCGAGCGCCAGTGCGCGTCGAGCAGCGGTTCGAATCCGAGTTCGTGCATGCCGGCGACCAGCACGTCGCGGTTATGCGCATAGCGGGCCAGCCGGCCGGCTTGTCCGCCTTCGAGCGCGTGCAGCCGGAGCGCCTCGATAAACGCCGCGACGGTGTGCGTGGGCGGCGTGAAGCGCCACTGCCCCGTGCGGTTCATCACGTCCCATTGGTCGTACACGTCGAGGCTCAGCGAGTGACTGCGGCCCTTAGCCTCGAGCAACGCGCCCTTGCGGGCGATGACAAAACCAAAGCCCGGCACGCCTTCAATGCATTTGTTCGCTGAAGAGACAAACGCTTCGCACTGCAGATGCCGTACGTCGAGCGGTACCGCGCCGAATGCGCTCATCGAATCGATCAGCAGCTTGCGGCCCTTCTTCGCGGTCGCTGCGGCGATCTCTTCGATCGGGTTAAGAATCCCCGAGCTCGTTTCGCAATGCACGGCGACGACGTGCGTAATGCTCGGATCGGCGTCGAGCATGCGTTCGACTTCGCTGCCGCGCGGCGGCAGGTAGTCGCCCTTGTCGAGCACCGTGTGACGGCGTCCCAGATAACCGAGCGTGGTCGCGATGCGCTTGCCGTAGGCGCCGTTGGCCAGCACGAGGGCGTGTCCGTCGCGTGGGACTAGGCTGCCCAGCATGGCTTCCACGCAGTAGCTCCCACTCCCCTGCAGCGGCACGCAATCGTAGTTGCCCGCGGTATCGCCGGCGATCTCGAGCAGGCTGCGGCGAAGCTGCGTCGTCATCGCGCGGAAATCGCCGTCCCACGATCCCCAGTCGCGCAGCATCGCTTCCTTGGTCGAGAGCGCCGTCGTGAGCGGTCCCGGCGTCAACAGATACGGCTCGCCTTTCGCGGGCGCGGCGCACGAGGTAACGGATGAGTCGACTGCGGTGTCCATGCTTGCACGTCCAATGAAGGTCTCAGTGCTTGCCACAGTATAGAAATCAGGAGCATCGGTAAAATCGATATAATCGATGTCAATATCAGTGAAACTTATCAATGGGGCGAGGCGCAGATGCAATACGCGCAATTGCGGGCGTTTCACGCGGTCGCGGAACATGGCGGGTTCTCCAAGGCGGCGCAGGCGTTGTCGCTGACGCAGCCAGCCATTTCGGACCACGTGCGGCGGCTCGAGCAGGATTTCGGGGTCAAGCTCTTCGAGCGCGGGCCGCGCGGCGTCGAGCCGACCGAACTCGGCCGCCGTCTCTTCAGCGTGACGCGGCAGATGCTCAGTTGCGAGCGCGAGGCCCGGCAATTGCTCGACTCGGCGAGCGGCCTCGAGTCCGGCACGCTGTCGCTCGCGGCGGACGCGCCCGATCTCGCCGTCAAGCTGATCGGCGCGTTTCGCAAGCAGCACCCCGGCATCGTGGTGACGCTGTCCATTGCGAATGCCGCCGAGTGCATGCAGCGCGTGCTGTCGAGCACCGTAGACGCAGCCATCACCGCCGCGCCGCAGGTCCACAGCCGGCTCGAGGCGCGGGTGTTGCGGCGCGATCCGCTGGTCGCGATGGTGCCCGCCACCAGTCCGATCGCGAAGAAGCGCAAGCTGACCTATGCGGAATTGGTGCAGCAGCCGGTGATCTTTCGGGAAGCGCAATCGGTGACGCAGCAGTTGCTCGAAATCGAGCTGGTGCGGCAGTCGCTACAGGTCGAGCCGGTGCTATACGTGGACGGCCGCGAGGCGCTCGAAGAAGCGATTGCGCAGGGCATGGGGGTGGGAGTGATCGCGTCCGCGGAATTCAACGAGTCGCGCCGCATCAGAATGATTCCGCTGCAGGACTGCCAGGTCGAGATGATCGAGTCGCTGACGCGGCTCGCCGAGCGGCCCGCATCGAACCTGCTGAACGCGCTGTTCGCGACTGAGCTCGGTTAGCGGTTTCGTATGGCAAATGTAATCCCGCCGCACGGCTGGGATTTGACAATGTTTTACAGCTTTGCCAATTCTGAGATGCTATTGTCGTCCGGGATGGCAAGCGGCGATCGGCCATCCGCGTGAGTCATGAGCGTGCAACCGCAACGCTCCTTGATAGCGGCGAAGTAGTTCATATCGACCTTCAACATATACGGTGATTGTCATGGGAATTCTGGATACGGTAGGTGAGATTGCAGGCGCAGTTGCGGCAGTGGAAGCAGCTGAGAAGGTCGATCCGGATGCTGGGCTGCTGACGAAGGGCATCGCCGCAGTCGCCGGGTTCAAAGGCGCGGGCGCGCTGGAATCGCTCGTCGAAAAGAAAGAAGACGAGAGCGGCGAGCAAGCGTCCGACACGGACAACGCTGCACCGCAAGCCTGAGTTCACGTTGTTTCCAGGCCAGTCGTTCAAGCGGCTGGTCTGGCGTCATATCCTCACGCCGCTACATTCGTAGAGACTACGTTTCTTCCCGTTTGCCTGGTCTCCTGCGGCCACCGCCTTACCCTATCCCCTTTGGTTCAGTTCTTCGTCGTCGCCAACGCGCGGTGATTGAACTCGGACGCCATATACTGCTTTAGACTGTGCGTCGGTCCGTATGACCTTACCCGCGATCCGACGGACCCGCTTCCACACGAGCCGTATTTCTACGTATCGCACCACCGTAAAGTGCAGTTGGAGGTTTCATGCCCATTCTCGGCTTCGCTCACTACAACTTCCGGGCGAGTCGCCCGATGCTCGATACCCTGCGTGATTTTTATATCGAGGTGGTCGGCTTGCGACTCGGTCCTCGACCGCCGTTTCAGAGCTTCGGTTACTGGCTCTACATCGGCGAGCGCGATGTGCTCCACCTCAGCGAAGCGCGCCCGGACGAAGTGCGTCCCGCCCAGGTGATCAATACGTTCGACCATGCCGCGTTTGCCTGCAGTGACCTGAGCGCGTTCGAAGCGCGGTTGAACGAGTTCAAGATTCGCTATCGGCGCGGCCACGTGCCGCTGACCGGTCAGCAGCAGTTGTTCTTTTCGGATCCGGCGGGCAATGGGGTGGAGTTGAATTTCGCGGAGAAGGACGTGTCGTGAGTGCACGTCACTAAGGCATTCTCGAAGTCGGACAACGAGGTCAGCATGGACGACGCATGGCAATTCCAGGTCAGAATCACCGCTTCCGCAGCGCTTGCCGCGAGCTTGCGCGGCGATCCCTCGTCTGGCACGTACGCGCCGCTCGGCGATGTCCTGCGCAAATACCATGCGTCCTTGAAGTGCCAGTTCGATGCGTTCGCGGACTACGTCAGCGAGGCCGAAAGAGTCGGCCCCGAACATTACCCGCTGTATCACTGGACCCGGGAAACCATCGAGAAGCCGAAGAAGAAGGCTCGCTATCTGCGATCTTTCACGCTGTATGTCGACGGCGAAGAGGTCTACAGCAAAGCTATTGCGGATGCGCTGCAGGCGGAACTCAACGCGTTAGTCGGCGCTGGTGGAATAGAAAACGTGGTCAAGTTCGATACCAATCCGGCAAACAGCCCGCAACCTCCCGCGCGGTAGCGGTAGAGAGCCGCTTACGCAATCCCGCAAGCCTCAGCGGACATGCGGAATCGACACGCCTCCATCGACCATCAAGGTTTGCCCGGTAACGAAGCGCGCTTCGTCCGTGGACAGCCAGACGGCGACATCGCCCACCTCATCGGGAAGCCCTACGCGCCGAAGCGGCGTGAACGATGAAATCAACGCTTCGTTCTCAACCCCGCCGGTGCGTTCAAACATAGGTGTCCTGATGGCGCCAGGATTGATATTGTTGATGCGGATGTTGTGCGGTCCATATTCGATTGCCACGGCGCGTATCATCGCGTCCAGCGCGCCCTTGCTGGCTGAGTAAGCGGTGGATCCGACGCACGCACCCTTCGCCAGAAACGACGACGTATTGACGATCGAGCCGCCTTTGCCGATGCGCAGCATCGCAGCGATCTCGTACTTGATCGACAACCATGCGCCTTTGAGATTGATGGCAATGACTTCATCGAACTCCGCCTCCGTCATTTCTGTAATCGGCGCGAAGTTGCCTTCGATCCCGGCGTTGTTGAACGCGGCGTCGAGGCGTCCATAGCGTTCGACCGTCAGATCGATCAGCGCCGTCACCTGATGCGCTATGGAGACGTCTGTTGGAACTGCGAATCCGTCGCTACCCGTTTCCTTGACAAGCCGAACGGTCTCTTCGATCTCTGTGCTGCGCCGTCCGGCAACCACCACCCTGGCGCCCTCCTGGGCGTAGGCCACGGCCGCGGCACGGCCTATGCCGGTTCCGGCTCCGGTGACGAGCGCGACTCGGCCTTCAAGGCGACGTTTGGTGAACGATTGCGACATGCTCTCTCTCCGCCAGGATCAGGATTTCGGTGTCGACCAGACTCTACAACATTGGCCAAGTCGTGGGTTATGCGTGCGTACCAGGCACTGTGGCACACTGCGCTGCCTACGCAACGATTCCATGGAGCAAATCCATTGAACACCCTACGATCGCTTGTCGTCCTGACCGTTGTTTCGCTATCCGCGATGCATGCAGTGGCCGGCACACTCGCCGCCGATCCTTCCGATCAACCGGCTTCTTTAGCCTCCGCAGCGCAAGTTGCCGCGCCTCCTCCGAGCACTGGGTCGGACCCGTTTCCAGGCGCCGAATGGAGCCACGGCGATCCCGCGAAGATGGGCTGGTCAGTCGACGGCCTTGCCGCAGCGAAGGCCTATGCCGATCGCGTTGGCTCGACCTCGGGCATGATCGTTCAGCACGGCGTGGTCGTCGACGAATGGGGCGACACGGCCCGCAAGTCCGCGCTATTCTCGGTGCGCAAGAGTCTGGTGAGCGCGCTGATCGGCATTGCCGTCGGGCGCGGTCAGATGCATCTGGACCAAACCCTCGCTGAGTTAGGCATCGACGACAATCCACCCTCCCTGACGGCCATTGAAAAAACCGCAACGGTACGCGAGATGATCGAGGCTCGTTCGGGCGTCTACCACCCGACGGTCTACGAAACGCCGTGGATGCTCTCCATCAAACCTGCTCGCGGGACGCATGCTCCAGGCGAATTCTGGGTCTACAACAATTGGGACTTCAACACCGCCGGGGCGATCTACGAGAAATTGACAGGGCAGCGCATCTTCGACGCACTGAAAACGGAAATCGCCAATCCGATCGGCATGCAGGACTATCAGCCCTCGGATGGGCGCTATGCATCGGGCGAACCGGGTTCAAGGTATCCGGCTTATCCGCTGAAGATGAGCGCCCGCGATCTGGCGCGCTTCGGACTGCTGTTCTTGCGCAACGGACGCTGGCGCGACCAGCAGGTGATTCCCGCCGAGTGGGTCGCTGAATCGACCCGGCCGTATTCCGACACCCCGTATGGCGGCTACGGCTATATGTGGTGGACGAGCAATCCGGCGGTCGGTCCACGCGGACCGGGCGCAACCATCACGCTTGACGCCTACTGGGCCGACGGTCACCTGGGCCAATACGCCATTGTGGTTCCCTCGCTGGACCTGGTCGTGATCAACCGCGTCGATCCGAAGCTGACGCACAAGCGCGTCGAGGAGCAGCAAAAAGCCAAACTGCTCTGGCTGATCGAATCGGCGTCAGGCGCGACGGACATGGGTCCCGAGCCGAGGATCGTCAATCTCGGCCCGCTATCCCCGTAGCCGCGAACGCGGCGGGAGAGGGCGCTTGCCGCGCCTCTCCAGGCTTCTTGCATGAGCGGATGGCTGATCCGTTTCCGGAGTCGTCGCACTAAAGAGCACGTGTGGGGTCGGCGCGGTGGATGAGGCACACTGCTGATCGTGTGCCCTCTCACCCTCCGGAAGTCTGACGCGCCGATGACTGCACCTTTCCCCAATCTTCACCTCCCGGCGACCGCTCGCCTCCAACTGCGTCCGCTCGAAGTCTCCGACGCGCAGCGGATCTTCGACATCTGGTCCGATCCGGAAGTCATGCGTTTCTACGACGTGGCGCCGCTGACCCGCATCGGCCAGGCCGAGGACGTGGTGACGAGACTCATCCAGGACATGGCCGAACGCTCGGGTATCCGCTGGGCGATTGTGTCCACGAACGAGATGCGCGTCATTGGTACCTGCGGGTTCAGACTCAATTTCGCTTTCAGATCGGCCAGTCTGGGCTTCGAGCTCGAGCGCCGCTACTGGGGTCAGGGATTGATGCGCGAGGCGCTCGATGCCGCAATCGCCTATGCCTACGATCACCTCGGCATGAACCGCATCCAGGCGACGACGAACCTCGACAACCATGCGTCGGCGGGTCTGCTGGCGAGCCTCGGGTTTGTCGAAGAAGGCGTGATGCGGCAATGGGGCTACTGGAAAGACGCGTTTCACGACGTGCGGCTCCTGTCGCTGATCCAGTCGGATCACGCGGCGCGGCAAGCGGCGCTGTCCCGTCCGAATCCAGACTGAGCAAGGCTGCGCACCACAGCGTGCCGATTATTTTCCGCCGGACACAATATTCCCGCTCCTGATCCGTCTACAGACGTATGGAACCGCCGCCGACCCCGGACCCGATGCTCGAACGAGAACGCGACCTCACTGCAACCATCTTGCGTGAGCGTAGCAAGCTTGGGCATTTCATCCGGCGCCGGGTGCGCGATCCGAGTGAAGCGGAAGACATCTTGCAGGATGTCTTTCACGAGTTCGTGCAGGCCTACCGGCTGCCCGCGCCGATCGAACAGGTCAGCGCATGGCTGTTCCGGGTGGCGCGCAATCGCATCATCGATGTGTTCCGCAAGAAACGGGAGCAGCCGCTGGCCGAGACCGTGAGCGAGCCGGACGACGACAGCGAGTTCCGGCTGGATCTCGCGCTGCCGTCCTACGAAGCGGGTCCGGAAGCGGTCTATGCACGATCGGTGTTGCTCGACGCCCTGCAAGCGGCGCTCGACGAATTGCCGGGCAATCAGCGCGAAGTTTTCGTCGCGCATGAACTCGAAGGGCGCAGCTTCAAGGAACTGGCTGCCGAGAGCGGCGTCAGCGTGAACACGCTGCTCGCGCGCAAGCGTTATGCGGTGCTGCATCTGCGCACCAGCTTGCAGACTGTGTATGACGAGTTGGATATTTAAAGGAGCAGGTCGATGAGATGCAGAGTGAGATTCTTCGGCAAGGCACTGTTGGCGTTAGTGGCGATTGCAGTGCTGGGATGGATCGTAATGGCGCTGTGGAATTGGGTGATCCCGGCGGTATTCGTCGGTGGGCGTGCGATCGATTATCTGCACGCGCTGGGCCTGCTGGTGTTGAGCCGCATCCTGTTTGGCGGATTCCGCGGTCGCGGCGGCTGGCACGGACGCGGCGGGTGGCGCAGGTGGGAGCGCATGACGCCGGAAGAACGCGAGAACTTCATGAAGGGTGTCTCGTCGACGCGCGGCAAGCCGCAGGAGGACAACCCATGAGACAGGCATCGACGGCTGCTTGCAAGCAGGCCGCGGGCGTCATCGCCCCGGTGGTGGACTTCAAACGCTGCGAAGGCAAGGGCGATTGCGCGGTCGTATGTCCCGAGAACGTGTTCGAAATCCGCAAGATCGACGACGAAGACTATCAGCAGTTAGGCATGCTTCATAAATTCAAGCTGCGGGTACATGGTTTGCAGGTTGCGTACACGCCGAACGCCGACGCTTGCCGGGCCTGCGGTTTGTGCGTAACCGCCTGTCCGGAGCGTGCCATCACGTTAGCGCGCGTGAAATGACTTGAATCCTGCGTGGCTGCTGGCCCCAGAAATGGGGCGTTCCGTGGACCTACCCAGGGAGCCTTGACTTTTACTATCGTGAGCGCTTTCCCAAAAAAGAATACAGGCGCTCACGATGACCTCTGCGGAAACCAGCGTTCCCCCTTCTCTTCGCACTCGCGTGCGCCGCGTTGCCCAGCGCGGTCAATATGATCGCGTGACCCTGCATGCCCTGCTCGACGAGGCCTACGTGTGTCACGTCGCGTTTGCCGACGAGCACGGCGTGCATTGCATTCCCACTGCGTGCTGGCGCGAGGGCGACTATCTCTACATCCATGGCTCAAACGGCAGCCGCATGCTGAAGCTGGCGGGCAGCGGGGCGCAGTTTTGCGTGACGGTCACGCATCTCGATGGGCTGGTGCTGGCGCGCTCGGCGTTCAACCATTCGATGAACTATCGTTCCGCCGTGATCTACGGTGTCTTCGAGGCGGTGCCGGACGACCACAAAAGTGCCGCGCTGGACGTTTTCCTCGAAGGTATCGCGCCGGGGCGGTCCAAAGAAGTGCGGCCGGGCAATGCGAAAGAGCTGGCCGCAACGACCGTGCTGCGCGTGGCGCTGAACGAGGCGGCGTGCAAGGTTCGCACGGGCGGTCCGAAGGACGACGAAGAGGATATGGGCCTGGCGGTTTGGGCGGGCGTGTTGCCGATGGGATTGTCGCCGCTGGCGCCGGTGGTGGACGAGGCTGCCGCGCGTATCGGCGCGCCGGACTATGTGCGGCAGTGGCAGGCGGTTGCGGCGGACCGGGTGGGGGAGGAGGCGTAGGTTGCCGCGTCGGGCTGGCCACCGGCGGTCGTTTCGACGTCATTTACAGTGCGCAGGCCCGTCTGTATCATGACTTCTCACTGCTTTTGAGAAGTCTCAAAACTGATGAGAAAACCTGAAACAATCGAGCCGGACCCGTGGCATTTCCCCCGGCCAGAGCTGGCAGAGGGCTATCTGCGGGCCTTTGAGCTGAAACTGTCGTCTGCGCGCGGCCTGTTCGCGCGCAGACGCATGGGCAAGACCGAATTCCTGCGCCGCGACCTTCTGCCGGCGGCCGCGGCGGACGGTTACCTGATTGCCTATACCAATCTTTGGGACAACCGTTCCGCCCCCGACGTTGCCCTGGTGGCGGCTTTGACCGATGCGCTGGAACCGCAGGGTGTGAAGGCGGTCCTCACCAAACTCGGCCAGCCGTTGAAGAAGGTCAGGGCCAGCGCGAAGCTTCCCGGTGGCGCGGAAGGTGCGCTGGAGGCGGAGCTGGCGCAGCAGGCCGTCGACAAATCAGAAGCGTTGCGCGAGGTGCTCAAGCAACTCGACCGCCAGAAAAAGCCGCTCCTGCTGGTCATCGACGAAGCGCAGGTGCTGGCACGCGCCGAGCACGGCGACTTCTCGCACGCGCTGCGTGCTGCGCTCGACATTCGCAAGGGAAGCATCAAGGTGATTTTCGCGGGCAGCTCCGAGACGACGCTGCGCGAGATGTTCGCGCGCGCGTCGGAGCCGTTCTACAACTGGGCGCCGTTGGAGGCCTTTCCGTTGCTGGGCGATGAGTTCGTGGCTTTCACAATCAAGCTGATGAACAGCATGGCCCGGCAGGTGCTGACCCTGAAGCAGGGCAAGCGCGCATTTGACGAGTTGCACCGCACGCCGGAGTTCTTCAAGCGGTTCGTCGAGCGCTACATGCTCTATCAGCCGCAGGGTGAGGAAGCGGCGCTCGCGCACACGAAAGCCTCGGTGTTTTCGGATGAGCACTTCCTGAAGCAATGGACCGAAATGAATCCGGCGGACCAGGCCGTGATCACGATGCTTGCGCGCGGCGAATCGGACCTGCATGCGAAGGAAGGCATGGCGAAGCTGTCCGTGATGCTCGGCAAGCCCGCAACCAGAAACACCGCGGGCCACGCGCTGCGTCGGCTGCAGTCGGAAAACGCGGTGACTCGCCTCGCCCTGGGGGACTACCGTATCGAAGATGAAGCCTTCGCCGAATGGATCCGCCGACGCACCGCGCCGAAGCATTAGCCCTGGCCGGCGCGCCAGCGTCTCCGCGCGACAACCGCTATGCTATGCGTTCCGCCTAAACGAGGAACGTCTCATGAAACAGTCACCAGGATCCATGATCAGCTTTCGCCGCCCCGATGGAAAGGACGTCGAGGGCTACCTTGCCAAGCCGCAGAACCCCGTAGGCGCGCCCGCCATTGTCGTGATTCAGGAATGGTGGGGCTTGAACGACCAGATTCGCGGCGTAGCCGACCGGCTCGCGCAATCCGGTTATCTGGCGCTGGTCCCCGATCTCTACCGCGGCAAGCAGACGGTCGAGCAGGAAGAAGCGCACCATTTGATGACCGGCCTCGATTTCGGCGACGCCGCGTCGCAAGATATTCGCGGCGCCGTGCAGTATCTGAAGCAACATGCGGATCGTGTCGGTCTGACCGGCTACTGCATGGGCGGCGCGCTGACCCTGCTGGCGCTCGGTCAGACTCCCGAACTGGCGGCCGGCGTGGTGTGGTACGGCTGCCCGCCGCTGGAGTACATCCAGGCCGACAAGATCAAGGTCCCGGTGCAGGCTCATTGGGCTACGCAAGACGAGTTCTTCCCGCCGGCCGCGGTCGAGGCAGTCGAGGCCAAACTGCGCGACGCGAAAGTCGAACTGGAATCGCACCATTACCTTGCGCATCATGCGTTCGCCAACGAAACGGCCGTCGGCCCGGGCCGCATTCCGCAGACGCAATTCGATCCGGTCTGGTCGCAACTGGCGTGGGATCGCACGTTGACCTTCTTTGGCCGCACGCTGTGGCCGCAACGCACCTAAGCTGAAGCGAATCGCGGGCGGCAGCGCTGCGCACCTCTGCGCAAATTGAACGACTTCCGCCCCTCTCCTGTCTCACCGTTGCGCCTGCCCACAAGCGGGCGCACTGCATCCCGGCAATAACTGCGCCGCGTCACACGCCACCCCTCGACTCTTCGGAAAAGATTCCCTGCGAAACGAGCGGGTGGCGACTAACGTACTAAGGTACGACCGTACAGGACTCTCGCTTGCGCATGTGAGCGTCGTTCCGCGCCACGCATGCATGGGTGGTCCTGATTCACAACTGCTTGAATGACCGCGACAGCAGTTATCGCGGTCTCGCACGTAAGGAGTGAGACATGCAGCTAGGCATGATTGGATTGGGGCGCATGGGCGCCGACATGGTGCGACGCCTGACCGCCGGCGGTCAGACATGTGTGGTCTACGACGTCCAGCCGGCGGCGGTCGAAAAACTCAAACAGGATGGCATCGCAGGCGCTGCGTCGCTCGCAGATCTGGTCAAGCAACTGGCTAAACCGCGCGCCGTCTGGCTGATGGTGCCGGCGGCCGTGGTCGATGCGACGCTCGCGCAATTGACGCCTCTGCTGGAACCGGGCGACATCGTGATCGACGGCGGCAACTCGTTCTACCGCGACGACATCCGCCGCGGCAAGGAATTGGGCGCGAAGCAGCTTCACTACGTGGATGTCGGAACGAGCGGCGGCGTGTTCGGCCGCGAGCGCGGCTATTGCCTGATGGTGGGCGGCGAAACCGCCGTGGTCGAGCGGCTTGGGCCGATCTTCTCGACTTTGGCGCCGGGTCCGGGCGCGGCCACACCCACGCCGGGGCGCGCGAAAGACGCAGGTACGGCGGATCAGGGCTACCTGCATTGCGGGCCGCAAGGCGCCGGCCACTTCGTCAAGATGGTTCACAACGGCATCGAGTACGGGATCATGGCGGCTTATGCGGAAGGGCTGAATATCCTCCACAACGCCAATGCCGGCAAAAAGACGCAGGATGTGGACGCCGAAACCTCGCCGCTGCACGGCCCGGAGTTCTATCAGTACGACCTGAATCTGCCTGAGATCACCGAGGTCTGGCGGCGCGGCAGCGTGATCGGCTCGTGGTTGCTCGACCTGACCGCTGCGTCGCTGGTCGGCGATGCGGGCCTCGAGCAGTACTCGGGACGCGTGTCGGATTCGGGCGAGGGGCGTTGGACGGTCGCAGCGGCAATCGACGAAGGCGTGCCCGCGCCGGTGCTGAGCGCGGCGCTGTTCGCACGCTTCAGCTCACGCGGCGACGGGGACTTCGCCAACCGCGTGCTGTCGGCGATGCGGCACGACTTCGGCGGTCACATGGAAAAGGCGGCTGCCAAGTTGGGCCAACCGCGCGATTGAAAGGTCGGCTCACGCCGCGAGGCTTCGGGGCCTCCGCGGCGGCGCCGAGTGTCGCGAAGCCATCCCTTCACGCGGATCTCCTCGCGGCAGCCGGCGTACGGTTCTCAGAGTGCCTTGGCTGCCCGCGTAAATGACTGAGGCCGACTTGTGGAGCGCCGACAGGACGGTCACCGTTTGCAGGATACAATTCGGCAGCGCCTAATTTGTCCCAAACCGACCTGACCGATCCATGCTGAATCCTACCCGGACCTATCTCCTGGGTCCGCTGCTGAAAGGCGTTTCACGTTCCTTTTACCTCACGCTGCGTATCTTGCCCGCCGGAATGCGCGACCCGATTGGTCTCGCGTATCTTCTCGCGCGTGCCGCCGATACGATCGCGGACACCTCCCTGATTCCGCCGGAGCAACGGCTGCAATTGCTGCTGTCGCTGCGCGCTCAGGTCAACGGCGGGGGGGACCAGGGCGCGTTCCTGCAGCGGATGTCGGTGGAAGTGGCGGCGCAGCAGACGCAGTCGGACGAAAAGGTGTTGCTCGAGTCGCTCGGCCCCGCGCTCGCGATCCTGGCGCAACTCAGCGAGGCGGATCGCAAGGCCGTGCGCGAGATCGTCTCGACGCTCACCGAGGGGATGGAGTTCGACCTGCGTACTTTCCCGGACGAACGTTCGGGGCAGATCGTTGCGCTTCGCGAAGGGTCCGAGCTCGATCGCTACACGTATCTGGTCGCGGGCTGCGTCGGTGAATTCTGGACCCGCATGACTTACGCGCACATGCCGGGCACGCTGAAAAGCTCGCCGGAGACGATGTCGACGATGCTGCGCCGTGGGGTTCGCTTCGGCAAGGCGCTGCAGATGACCAACGTGTTGCGCGACTGCGGCAAGGATTTGCGGATTGGACGCTGCTATCTGCCCGTCGAGATGCTGGATCGATTCGGCCTCACGCCGCAAGACCTGCTCGAGCCGGCCAATTCGTTGCGCGCGCAACCGCTGCTGTTCGAACTGGTCCGCCTGACGCTCGACCACTTCCGCGAGGCGGTCGACTATACGCTGGCGCTTCCGGCGTTCGCCGTCCGCTTAAGGCTGGCGTGCCTGTGGCCGGTGCTCATTGGCCTCGAGACCGTGCTGCTGCTGGTTCATAACGACGCCTGGCTCGATCCGGACAAGGTCTCCAAGATCCAGCGCGGCAAGGTGTACCAGGTGATTGGCTATTCGACGCCGCTGGTGGCGTCGAATACGCTGCTGCGCAGCTGGGCCGACCGGTTGATTGGGCGGATCGAAGCCCGCTTGCAGGGTTGACGGCGCGAGGCTGCGCTTTGGGTGCACCGCGCTAGCCCGGATAACCGTGGCGTCCCGCTGTCATCCCGAGCGCGCTGACCCGCTCCAGAATGTATCCGTAGCGATAGACGCTGCTCAGGATATAGCCATTGCGCGGCCGCAAATTCAGCTTCGTACGGATCATGGATGCGTGGCTGTCGATCGTCCTCGAGACAAGAGCTGCTTTCTGATTCCAGACCACCTCGCGAATATGCGATATCGAAACCGGCCGGGACATATTCCGGAATAACAATAAGGCGAAATCGTATTGCTTTCGGGTCAGGCCAATAAAATTACCTGATATAAATACTCCTTGTTCGTAATGGTCGAAGCGATATTCGCCGAAACTTTCCTCTGGGATATTTTGTACGGTTGGGTAAATGCGTCCCAGGATCGCGCTGACTCGCGAAATCAGAATGCCGGGCGTAATAGGCCGACACAAGGTATTATCCACGCCCGCATTTAAGAGGCACAGCACTTCGGGTGTGACTTCGCGGTCCGTACAGACGAGGACCGGCAGCGCGACCGGCAGGTTGGCCCGGATCCGGGTAAGTATCTCGACAAAATTCATCTCCTCCGCCATGCGACCGAGGAGCAGCAATTCGAACGGGCAATGCAGCGCCGTCTTGTACAGGTCCTGCTCGGACCTGAAAAGATGGCATTCGTAGCGTTCGGCTTCCAGATGGAGTTTCAGGAACTCCGCCTCGCTCGCGTAGGCGGTCAGTATGGCGATTCGCATGGTTGAATCCGTCGACGTAAATGATTTGCTGCCGGACGCGACCGGCTTTACGTTATGTAAGCTCCACGTTGTGCAGAAGCCGTGTGACGCCGGTCAGCGTTTTTTACGGATATGAAATTAGCATGTGTTAAAAAATAGTCTGTCGACTTTTGTGGAATTTTGTGCAAAACATTGAATGTGAAATGATATTTTTCATTCAATAAGTCACGATGCGGATTATTGGTGGTTATGGGTTTTTATATTCGACGGGCGCGGACTTAATTGGAAATTCTGGCGATAGCGGCGACGGTTCCGCATGCCGGCCGCGCGATATAACGCAAAAATCGGATGTTTCCGTTCAGCGGCGCGGCCCGCGCGGTGGCATGATATCGGCCTCACGTCCCCTCTTTTCAGCACCTCCCGAACATGTCGAACCTGATCGTTCATGGCGGTCTCCCGTTACGCGGCGAGATCGAGCCATCCGCCAATAAAAACGCTGTCCTGCCGATTCTTTGCGCCACGTTGCTGACCTGCCAGCCGTTGCGCCTGATCGGCGTCCCCGAGATCACCGACGTCAAGAAGATTCTCGACATCTTCCGCATGCTCGGCAGCGAAGTGTCGATGGACTTCGGCACCGGCATTCTCGAATTGCATCATCACGCCACCGCGTTCGATCCCGTCGCGCACAAGTTGCCGGAGGAGATGCGTTCGTCGATCATGCTCGTCCCGCCGTTGCTGGCGCGTTTCGGCGTGGCGCGTCTCGAGAACGACGTGAAGGGTTGCACGCTCGGCGTGCGCGAGATCGACCCGCACGTCGAGGTGTTCGAGCGCTTCGGCGCACGGGTCGCACGCACGGCGGATTCGCTGATCGTGCGCGCCGAGACGCAGATGAGCGCGAATCAGCATTGGCTGGACTACGCGTCGGTCACCACGACCGAGAACTTCGTTTTGTGCGCGGCATCGGCGAAGGGCACGTCGACGCTGGTCAATGCTGCGTCCGAGCCGCACGTGCAGGAGTTTTGCCGCTTCCTCGCGATGCTGGGTGTCGAGATCGAAGGTATCGGCACCTCGCGTCTCAGCGTGTCGGGCGGCAAGCCGCTCGGCGGCGGCGAGTTCCGCTTCAGCGAGGATTTCCACGAAATCGCCACGTTTCTGGCGCTGGGTGCGATTACCGGCGGCGACATCGTGGTGCGGAATACCGCGCCCGAGCAGTTCCCGCTGATCGACCGGACGTTCGCCAAGTTCGGCGTGGAAGTGGAGCATCGCGACGGCTGGTCCCGCGCGCTTCGCGAAGGGCCGTTGAAGGTCCGCCGGCCGTTCACGCAGAACATCCTCACCAAGGTGGAAGCGGCGCCCTGGCCGTATCTGCCGGTGGATCTGCTGCCTATCTTCATCGCCCTTGGCGTGAAGGCCGAAGGCAGCGCGATGTTCTGGAACAAGGTGTATGACGGCGCCATGGGCTGGTCCGGCGAACTCTCCAAGTTCGGTGCGCACGTGTTCCTGTCCGACCCGCATCGGCTGATCACGTTTGGCGGTTTGACGTTGAGTCCGGCTCGAGTCGAAAGTCCGTACATCATTCGCGTGGCGATCGCGCTGCTGATGGTCGCCGCCAGCATCGAGGGCCGTTCGGAAATCATGAACGCGTTGCCGATCCGCCGCGCGCATCCGCACTTCGTGGAAAACCTGCGCTCGGTCGGGGCAAACGTGGAATGGACCAGCAGCGAATAACCCGCCTTCACTGCACGGTGTAGCCGCGCCCTTGCATGCAGGTTGCGTAGGCGCGCCAGTAGCGCGTCATCGGCGGTTCAGGTGGCGGCATCGGCGGCGCTTTGACTTCGGCCTCGGTGAGCGGCTCGCTGGCACCACCCAGTTCCGGCACGCCGTTCTTGTCGGTTTTGGGCATCGGCTCACTGGCCTGCGCCGCGGCGGCGGGTGTACCGCTGGCGCTAGCCGGCGCCGCAGTTGCCATCGCCGCGCTGGCCGGCACGCTACCACTGGCCGCCGTCGTACCGCTTGCGGGGAGCGGCGGTTGCGACACCTGGCCCGCCCCGCCAATCCCTACGGCGCCCGAGGCGAGCTTCGGACGCATCGGCGACTGGGCTTCACGCGTGATGTTGACGCCGGACTGACGGCTTGCCGTGCTGTAGCAGGTGGCGGCGTCGACGCTCTGCTGCGATGCGCTCTGGCTGCGGACCGGGTAAACCACGGGCTGCCACGCCGAAGCGGCGCCGCTCAAGGTCAACAGCGCCAGGCTCATCGGGATCGTCATTTTCATCGCAGCGCCTCCTGATGCGGTCTCGCTGCAATCCGTGTCCGGGTTCACGGCCCGAAGGCATGCGGCGCCGCGAACCCATCCCCGCTTCGCGGCTCGCGCTCGACCGGCAATAGATATCGGTTCAGCGTAACACCGGGCCTCGGCGATGAGCGGCGCGATATATCGGCGCTGTCGGCCATTGTGAAGTGCAATTAGGGCAGGGTGGCGGCTTCCGGCGGCGGGCACGAGCGGTGCCGCGCCTCGCTGGCTTCTCTACCCTCACGCGGACTGCCAGGTAAGGTATAGAGACTTAGGGCCTAACGTGCCTCGCCAACCGGTTCGAGCGCGACGGACAGCGCCAGATGGCCGGTCTCCACGCCCATCGTGTTGCGCATCGGCGGGGTGCGGAAGGTTTCGAACTCGGCGCGTTGCGCGGCGGTGCCGATGTCGAGCTGGCCCAGCAGATCGGCCACGATGGCGTAAAGCACCGTCGTATTGCCGTCTTCCACCTTCACCGCGATTCCCAGCGCGCCGTGCGCACCCAGCCGCGCCGTCTGCCCGGACGGCCGGACGCCGATCGCATAGCTCGCGTCCGCTCCCACCTTGGCGACCAGCGCCCCGTCGAAAGCGCGCATCAGCATGGTACAAAAGCGCCCTTCGCCTGCGACCATCTCGGGATAGCCGGTCATCGCACGATAGATGCGCGCGAGCGCAGCGCTGCGTGCAGACGCGGCCTCTCCGGCGGGTTGCGCGGCCGCGTCGGCCAGCTTCGCATATAGCCGCGCCAGACGCTCCAGCGGAAAAGCGGGCGTGGGCAGGTTGCAGCCGTCAATCGCCCACTGGACACTCTCGTCAGGCAGATCGCAGACCTCGGCGACGGTGTGCTTCACGTGCACCTGCAGCGGATGGTCGGGGCGGTGGTAGTCCTGCACGGCTGCGCCGAGCGCCTGCGCGCCCGCGAGCATGCCGGCGTGCTTGCCGGAGCAGTTGCTGCATACCGCGCCCGGTGTGAAATCGCGTTTGATCCACGACCGGTAGACGGCGTCCGAAATGGGCGGATGGCCGCCACAGCGCAGATCTGCTTCGCTCGCGTGGGCTTTCGCAATCATCCGGCGGGCGCGCTCGATATGCCGCTCTTCGCTGCTGTGCGAGCCGCACATGAGCGCGAGATCGGCCTCCTCGAAGCCGAAGCGCTCGAGTGCGCCGGTTTCGAGCACGGCGAGCGCCTGCGCGGGCTTGGCTGCCGAACGCGCCAGCGTCATCCGCGCCGGATCGCCGAACGCGTAAAGCAGACGCCCTTGCGCATCGACCACCGCGACGTGCGCCCTATGGGTGTTTTCGATCGCGTCGCCGCGATAGGTCGTAGCCGCAATTGGCCCGGTTGCGCCCGCAGTCATCGAGGTCTCTCCTGGACAGTGTTTGGAATGCAGCGGATTTTACGTTTTATATCGCGAAAACCAAACCCTGATGAGTGCGGGGCTCTGTGGATTGGTCAGATCATACGGGTGTCAGCGAGCGGACCCGAATATGTCACAACCGGGTCGCATTCTTGAAGGAGCAACACCCGTATTTGTATGATGAATAAGGTACTAATTACTGACTTAAAATTGAATTGAAATGGATGGAAATGTGCAGAGGATTTCGCGGCGAATTTTAGTCAGGGAAAATTCGCAGTATTCGCGCGACTCGCTACTCGTTAAGCGTGCCAAGAATCCGGTCAATTTCGTCGAACTGGGCCGGTGACAATTGATGGTTTTGCATGACGCTTTGCAGGCGCTTGCGCCAATAGGCGCGAGGCAAGCCCGAGCGGTCCAGATCGGACACCGACAGGCGCTCGATTACAAGCCGGATATGCATGATTTCGCTGTGGACGAGTTTTGCCGAATGCGCGCCTGACATTTTCGACTGCTCGCCAATGCACAAACCTCTCTCGGAGATTATTCCCATTGTCGCTTGCCGCCGAGTGGGTGACGCCGCGCAAAAAGCCCCGGAACGCGTCGTCGACTCGAATGCGGCCTCCTGTCGCTATTTTTCGTGGTGGGGCGCACCGTGAATCAGGAACGCCGCGTACCGAATAATTAATTTGTTCGGCTCTACCGAACCGTGTTCGGCAGTAGTTTTATGGTAATTTCCAGATTAGTGACTGTCAATATGAGATGTGGGATGCTATCGGGGCAGTTTCATCAATCAGACGGAATCAAAACAAAATGACAGATGCAGTTCAAACTGCAGAGGACCGATACGCGTTACGCAGTGTTAATCGCGCGCTCGATGTCCTTGAGGCCTTGGGGAAGGCCGGCAACGAGGGGATGACCGTCGCGGGAGTGGCTGAGCAGATCGGCGTATCGAAGAGCACCGCGTTTGCGCTATTGCAGACGTTGTTGCTGCGCCACTTCGTAGCCGATGTCCGGCTTGGCGGTTCGCGTCGTTACCGGTTAGGACTGTCGCTGGTCTTTCTGGGCGATCGCGCCGCGGAAGATGTCGCCGTTTCGCAGCTTGCGATGCCGGTGCTGCGCGATCTCACCGCGCTGACCGGCTTGACTTCGCGCCTAGCGATTCTCGATCATGGCTACGCGGTGGCGATCAGCCGCGTCGACGCGCCCGGCATCTTGCGGATCGCGTCCGCGCTGGGGCAACGCGAACTGCCGCATTGCTCGGCGCTCGGTAAATCGCTGCTGGCGCTGCTGCCGCCGGCGCGGGTCGTCAAACTGCTGGCGCAAACCGGTATGCCGCGGCGCACCGAATACACCCTCGTGACACCCGCCGAATTGATGACCGATCTGTTGCTGGTTGCCCAGCGCGGCTATGCGTTCGATAACGAAGAGGACAACATCGGCGTGGTGTGTATCGGCGCGGCCATTACCAACCGCGAAGGCGAGGGCGTTGCGGCGATCAGCGTGACCACGCTGAAAAGCGGTTTGAGCGACGACGACCTGCATGAGCTGGGCCGCACGCTGCGAAGACACGCGGATAGGGTAAGCCGGATGCTCGGTGCCGAAGTGGATCCGGAAGTCCTTACACTTCAAACGACCTAGGCCAGGACAACGAGAGGATTGCCTTGACGCGACACCACGGTACGGCGTACCGGCCGGTTGCGTGCGCGGGGCATTGGCACGAAGGAATTCCATGCTGACAACATTTCTGGCCCTGTTCGATTGGCACGGTGCAGGCGACTACATGCCCGCTCTGCTAAGAGGCGCGGCCACCAGTCTCGCGCTCACCGCATGCATCATGTTGATCAGCCTGCCGCTCGGGCTCGTGATCGCGCTCGTCAAACTGGGGCGCTCGCGGATCTTGCGCACCTGTGCATCGACCTATATCGAGGTGATCCGTGGGACGCCCGCGCTACTGCAACTGTTCTACATCTATTTCGTTCTGCCTTCGTTCGGGATTCGTTTCGATCCGTTTACAGCGGGCGTGATCGGACTGTCGATCAATTATTCGGCTTATCTCGCCGAGGTCTACCGCGCCGGCATCGCCGCCGTTCCGCAAGGCCAGATCGAAGCCGCCAAGGCCCTCGGCATGTCGCGCCGCAAGATGCTGCGCCTGATCGTGCTGCCTCAGGCGATTCGCGTGGTGGTTCCGCCGCTCGGCAATTACGGCATTTCGTTGTTCAAGGACACCTCGCTGGTTTCGATCGTCACCGTCAAAGAGCTGATTTTCACGGGGCAAATCGTTTCGTCGACCAACTTCCAGTACGCGACCGTGTTCACGATCATCGGGGCGATCTACCTCGCGTTTTCGTATCCGAGCGCGTTGCTGGTGCGCTGGCTCGAACGGCGCATGAGCGTCGGCGGCAAGGCGAAGCCGGCGGGTAGCGCGGCGCAGGCCACGGCGGCGACGCAATGATCCGTCTCGAGCGTGTCAACAAGCATTTCGGCGAGCTGCATGCGTTGAAGGACGTGTCGCTCAGCGTCGCCAAAGGCGAGGTGCTGAGTGTCGTCGGACCGTCCGGATCGGGCAAGTCGACGATGCTTCGCTGCATGAATCATCTGGAAACCATCGACAGCGGCACGATCTATTTCGATGAGGTACCGGTCTACCAAAACCTCCAGAGGTGTAGACGGCGCGCCGATAGCGACCGGGCGATCGAGGCGATCCGGGCCAAGGTCGGCATGGTGTTTCAATCCTTTAACCTGTTCTCGCATTTGAGCGTGATCGAAAACATCACGGTTGCGCCGATTCACGTCCTCGGTCGTTCGTTATCCGATGCAACGCGTGAGGCCAATGTTTTGCTCGACAAGGTCGGTCTGCTCGCGAAGGCGAACGCCTACCCGCACGAGTTGAGCGGCGGGCAGCAGCAGCGCGTGGCGATCGCGCGTGCGCTTGCCATGCAGCCGGAAGCCATGCTGTTCGACGAGGTGACGTCGGCGCTCGATCCGGAACTGGTAGGCGAGGTGTTGCGTGTGATGCGCACGCTTGCCGACGAAGGCATGACGATGGTCGTCGTCACGCACGAGATGGGTTTTGCGCGCGAAGTGTCCGATCGCATTGTGTTCATGGCGGATGGACGCATTGTCGAAGAGGGCGAGCCGGCGGCGTTTTTTGCCGCGCCTCAGCAAGTACGCACCCGCGAATTCCTGCGCTCGCTGTGGGAGCGAAACCGGCAACTAGGCGGGACAGTGAGCCCGTAAGCCTGCTTAAGACCAAAACTTAAAAACGACCTGGGAGCGCTCCATGAGAATGACATCGCTAATGTTTGCTTCGATGATGGCGGCTCTGCTTTCTATCTCTCCCGCCCGGGGCGCCGATGGCGCCGCGCTCAGCAGCACGCGTTTCGACGGCGGCGACGGCTCGTTCAAGCGCGCGCTCGAAAACGGCATCACCTTCGTGATTGCCTCCGATCCGCCTTCGACGTTTCAGGACAGCAAGACCAACAGCTTTGATGGGGCCGACGTGCGCATCTTTCGCGAGATCGCCAAACGCCTTGGCATCACGAAGGTCAGCTGGAATATCGTGCCCTTCGACGCGATGATCCCCACGTTATTGTCCGGTCGCGCCGATGTGATCGTGGATAACCTGCATGAGACGGAGGCGCGCCTGCATGTCGTGGCGTTCACGAGTCCGGCCTACTGGTACGGTTCGGGCATCGCGGTGCCGCGCGGCAATCCCGCGAAGATTCACACGTGGGCCGATTTTGCCGGTCATACCATCGGGACCTTGCGCGGCAGCATCAACCACCAGTTGCTCAGCCAGCGCAAAGACCTGAAAGAGCTGAAGCTTTATACGAGCAACGAGGCTGAATTCGCCGATCTGCTAGCCGGACGTCTCGACGTGGCGATGGAAGACGACATCAAGATCTCGCAGTTCCTGAAGCAGCATCCCACTGCTCCCATGCAGATCGTGACGGACTACACGCCGCTGCCGCAGGAATACGGTTACGCACGCTACGCGCTGCGCAAGAACGATGTCGATCTGAACAACGCCGTATCTCGCGCGCTCGATGAAATCCGCGCTGACGGCACGCTGAGGGCAATCATCTCGCAGTTCGGCTATACCGACCGCAACCTCTGGTACTTCCCCGTCAAGAACTGACGTACGCGATTGGCCACGCACTGCGCGCCCGGCGTGGCGGCAATCCATCGCACCGCGCAAAATCCGCACGGCTCGAACTTCACCGTACAATCACGCCTTCGCAAATCGTACGGTTCGAACCGTGCGCCGCGCGGCGTCTGCCATTCCTCGAATCGAAACCCGAAATACTTGTGACCTCCTCCACCAACGCTTCTGCCTCCGCCCCGCGTAAATCGCTGACCATCATCCAGACGCTCGTCATTGTCGGCACGGCCGGATTGATCGGCTCCTTGCTGGTGAAACTGCTGGTCTAGTCGCGCGCTGGGGCGCAGCCATCGCTGAGCGTGCTTTGTATCAATTTGCGTAATAATATTTCGCAAATAGGGTGATTACTCCAGATGGATTGCATAACTAGAATGCAATCACTGGCTGCGAACAAGGTGTTCGCAGCGGCAGAAAATAAAATCTGGAGGTCGTAACCATGAAGTCGCTCATTCAAGCCGTTGCTGTCGCCGCCGCGCTCGTCGTTCCGGTCGCATCGTTTGCCCAACAGTCGAATGCCCCTGTCACCCGTGCCCAGGTGCGTGCCGAGCTGGTTCAGCTCGAACAGGCCGGCTACCGTCCGGGCATCTCGGATCCCTTCTATCCGGCCAACATTCAGGCTGCGGAAGCGCGCGTGTCGGAGCAAAACAGCTCGGCCAGCGCCTACGGCGGCGTGGCCAATGCCACCGCAGTCGGTGTGCACGCTACCGCTCCCGCCGCTTCGACTGGCGTGAAGCCGGTGTATTTCGGCCAGTAAGTTTGGCCAATAAGTTTGGCCAATAAGCGGTTGACGGCGGCCCGTCCGGCCGCCGCTCGCCGGCTAGCGGATGCGCAATATCCTTGCGCACCGCCCAAAAGCAAACAGGCTCGTTCGCGGCATCACCGCCGCTAACGAGCCTGTTTCGTTTGTTTCGATACCTCCGCCATTGGAATCCCGATGGCTTCGCTCAGACCTTCACGGTCTGAGCGCTTTTTCGTCTCAGGCGGCGACCGCTTCTTCCACCGAAGCGGTGAGCAGCACCGGAATCGACTTCGACGTCGGCGTGCCGGCGCCATCCGCGACCGACGACAGCGGCACCAGCGGATTCGTCTCCGGGTAGTAGGCGCCCAGACAGCCGCGCGGAATGTCGTACTCGACCAGCAGGAAGCTGTCCGCGCGCCGCTCGACGCCGTCGTCCCACACGCTGGTGATGTCTACGCGCTGGCCGGCCGCGAAGCCGAGCATCGCAAGGTCGTCCTTGTTGGCGAACAGCACGCGGCGCTGACCGTAGACGCCACGATAGCGATCGTCGAGACCGTAGATGGTGGTGTTGTACTGGTCGTGCGAGCGGGTGGTCATCAGCGTCATCAGGCGCTCGCCATGGCGGCTGCGGGCGCGGTGAATCGGCGTGTCGACGGAGATCTCGTGCACGACGAACTGCGCCTTGTTGCTCGGCGTCTTCCAGATCCGGTCGCGCGAGGCGACACCCAGATGGAACCCGCCTGGCGTCTTGAGCCGCTCGTTGTAGTTCTCGAAGCCGTCGAACACCTTTTCGATGCCGTCGCGGATCAGCGCGTAGTCGTTGGTCTGGGCGCGCCAATCGACCTTGGCGCTGCCGAGGGTCGCCTCCGCCATGCGCGCGACGATCGCGATCTCCGACAGCAGATTCGGCGAGGCCGGCTTGTTCATGCCGTACGAGATGTGCACCATGCTGAACGAATCTTCGACGCTCACGCCTTGCGCCACGCCGTTCTGGATGTCGATCTCCGTGCGGCCGAGCGTGGGCAGGATCAGCGCATCGCGACCGTGGATGAGGTGGCTGCGGTTCAGCTTGGTGGTGATGTGCACGGTCAGATCGCACGAACGCATGGCTTCCCACGTACGCGGCGTGTCCGGCGTCGCGATCGAGAAATTGCCGCCCAGGCCGATAAACACCTTCACCTTGCCGTCGAGCATGGCCTGAATCGAGTTCACGACGTCGAGGCCGTGTTCGCGCGGCGGCTCGAAGTCGTACACCTTGCCGAGACGGTCGAGGAACGCCTGGGTCGGACGCTCTTCAATCCCCACCGTGCGGTCGCCCTGCACGTTCGAGTGGCCGCGCACCGGGCACAGACCCGCGCCGCGCTTGCCGATCATGCCGCGCATCATCATCAGGTTCGACAGGATCTGGATCGTCGGCACCGAATTCTTATGCTGCGTGAGGCCCATGCCCCAGGTGGAGATGACCGCTTTGCCCTTGACGTAGATGTCGGCGAGCTTGAGCACGTCTTCCATCGGCACGCCTGCTTCGGCGACGATGGTGTCCCAGCTTTCGGCGCGCAGATCGTCGGCGAAGGCGTCGAAGCCCACCGTGTGCTCGGCGATGAAGTCCACGTCCAGCACGCGTTCAGCGCCGTTCGCGAGTGCCGCGTCGTCCAGTTCGATCACGCGCTTGGCGACGCCCTTGATCAGTGCGAAGTCGCCGCCCACCTTCGGGCGAATGAACACGGAGCTGATCTGGGTGCTGCCCATTGTCAGCATTTCAACCGGGTGCTGCGGGCTGGCGAAGCGCTCAAGACCGCGCTCCTTAAGCGGGTTGATCGACACGATGGTCGCGCCGCGCTTCGCGCACTCGCGCAGTTCGCCGAGCATCCGCGGATGGTTGGTGGCCGGGTTCTGGCCGAAGATCAGCAGCGTGTCGGCGTGTTCCAGATCGTCCATCGTGACCGTGCCCTTGCCGACCCCCACCGTGCCCGGCAGGCCGCGGCTGGTGGCCTCGTGGCACATGTTCGAGCAGTCCGGGAAGTTGTTGGTGCCGTACATGCGCACAAACAGCTGGAACAGGAACGCGGCTTCGTTGCTGGCGCGCCCCGAGGTGTAGAAGGCGGCGCGGTCGGGATCGTCGAGGGCTTTCAGATGACGCGCGATCAGATCGAAGGCTTCGTCCCAGCCTATCGGCACGTAGCGGTCGAGCATTGCGTCGTAGACCATCGGGTCGGTCAGGCGGCCGTGCTGCTCGAGTTCGTAGTCGGACTGCGTCATCAGTTCTGCGACGGTGTACTGCTCGAAGAACGCGGGTGTGACGCGCTTGCTGGTGGCCTCGGCGGCGACGGCCTTGACGCCGTTTTCGCAGAATTCGAAGGTCGATGCGTGTTCCCGATCCGGCCAGGCACAGCCCGGACAATCGAAGCCATCCGGCTGGTTCTGCTTGAACAAGGTCTTGTAGTTGCCGCCGGCGACCTTCTCCTTGATGAGGTTGATCGCGACGTACTTGAGCGCTCCCCAACCCGCTGCGGGGTGGGTGTACGGCTCGATGCGCGCTTCGGGTTTCTTCATGACCTGTTGTTTGGAATGGGCGGATTTGCCGATGAACGCAAGCTTACTGTGTTCCGAAAAGATGGCGGAACACAGAAAACTGGAAAGGCGAGGGATACAGTTTCTTGAGATTTGTCATAGACTTCGGTCATTCCCCTTGTCCTATGTTGTTGTCGACCCTTGAAGCTCTACGAAAAACTCGCCGATGAAATCGGCGAAGCCGTCCGCCGCGGCGTGTTCGCGGCGGGCGAGCGGATTCCCTCGGTGCGGCAGTCGAGCCAGCAGCACGGCGTCAGCATCAAGACCGTGCTGCACGCGTATGCCTTGCTGGAAGGCCGCGGGCTGATCGAAACGCGGCCGCAATCGGGCTATTTCGTGCGCGAACCGGCGGCGGCGCCCCAGAACGAGCGGGAACTGGCGGCGCCGCCTGCGCCCGCTTCGGAAGTCGATGTGAGCCGGCTCGTGCTGTCCACGCTACGCAGCATCCGCGCGCACGACGCGGTGCCGCTCGGCTCGCCGTACCCCGATCCCACTCTGTTCCCCTGGCGGCGCATCAACCAGTACGCGAACGCGATCGCCCGCCGTCATTCGAGCTGGAATCTGATCGACGACCTGCCGCCCGGCAATCCGGAACTGATCCGCCAGATTGCGCGGCGCTACGCCGAAAACGGTGTGCCGGTGGACCCGGACGAAATCATCATCACGCTCGGCGCCACCGAGGCGATCAATCTGAGCCTGCAGGCCGTGGCAAAACCGGGCGACACGGTGGTGGTCGAGTCGCCGACTTACTACGCGATGCTGCACGCTATCGAACGCCTGGGCATGCGCGCGATTGCCGTAGCGACGCACCCGACCGAGGGGATCGACATCGAGGTGCTGGCGCAGATTATCGGCGAACAAAAAATCGCGGCGTGCATGGTGATGCCGAACTTCCAGAATCCGCTGGGTTTTCAGATGCCCGACGAACGGAAGAAGCAGCTTGTCGACCTGCTCACGGGGCACGATATTCCCGTGATCGAAAACGACGTCTATCAGGAACTGTATTTCGGCGAAGCGCGACCGACGACGCTCAAGAACTTCGACACCAAGGGCCTTGTCTTGCACTGTGCTTCGTTTTCGAAGAGCCTGACCGCGTCGTACCGGATCGGCTGGGCGATGCCGGGCCGCTACCGCCCGCAGGTCGAAAAGCTCAAGTTCCTGAACACGCTGACGACGCCTTCGGTGCCGCAGGTGGCCGTCGCCGACTATCTGCGCCAGGACGGCTATGATCGCCACTTGCGGCATGTGCGCAAGCTGTACCGGCAGCAGGCCCGGTTGATGAGTGCGATGGTGCTGCGGTTTTTTCCGTCGGGTACGCGCATCTCTTCGCCGCAGGGCGGCTACGTGCTGTGGGTGCAGATGCCCGAGCGCGTCGATTCGATGCGGCTTTATCAGGCGGCGCTCGCGCGCGGCATCACGGTGGGGCCGGGCTACATGTTTTCGACGCGTAACGATTTCCGCTATTTCATCCGGCTGAACTATAGCTACCCCTGGACCGCGCAGACGGAAGCGGCGCTCAGGACGCTAGGCGGCCTCGTTGCAGAGATGGCTTGAGGAGACCCCGATGAACGACGAAGTCGATCCGATGCTGGTGGCGGTGCTGATGCAACTGTGGCGTGCGCTGGAGGAAACGCCGGGGCGCGACTGGTCGCTGGCGAAGCTCTCGAAGCAGGCCGGCGTGCCGATGAGCGCGCTGCGGCGCCAACTGACGGCCTTGGTGGAGGGCGGCATCGCCGAGACGACCTTTACCGAGGAAGGCACCGGCACCGCGCGCTTGAGCGAGGCGGGCCGCAGTTTGTGCGCCGAGCTGTTTCGCGATTCCACGCAGTGACCTCAGCTTCGCGGCGGTGAGGCGGCGCATGCGTCGCTGCGTTGAGCGCGTCTTTTTGGTACCTTATAGTTGCCTGGCTAACTATTTGAGGGTCGCATGTGGACGTGCGGCTATTTCACCATGAAACGTATTGCAGCTTTTTCTCTCGCGACCTGGTCGGCCGCCGCCATTCTGTATTTTGGCCAACACTCCGTTGCATTGATCGCGTTGAGCGGAGTGGTCGTGCTGGGCGGCTTCGACATGCTGCGTCCGTAATTCCGTCACGCGCCGGACTTGCGATAGATTTTGCCGAAATAGAACGGTGTCCTGATTGAATCGGAATAGTATGCCGGGTCGGCGTTTTACGTGGCAAAGATAATCGGCGGATCAAATAATCTTCGAAGAATGCAAAATGCTTTCAACCTGGTAAGCAGTACAACTTGATCTGCGCGTCAGATTGCTCGCCCGCTATATAGGCTGGCGCGTTAGACACGGATTAACCTGTTCGACTCTCGATTTTGGCGTAAAAGCACTACCGGACTGCGAATAGACTCGGTTTAAGTCGAGTCGGGCCTGCGGCCGCACGAGCGGGACCGTAACAAGGTGAATCGCCGATGACAACAGTACGAGACCTGGCGTTGCCTCCGGAGCGTATGATGCGTGGCCTCGCCGCCTTGCCATCTACGTCTGCGCCGGTGCGCCTGCTCGATGAGTGTGCGGCCCGCTCCATTTTCCATGAACCGTGGTGGCTCGATATCGCAACGGATGGCAACTGGAGCGTAGCCAAGGTCGTGCGTGGCGCCGAGTTGCTTGGCGAATTGCCTTACTACTCCGCGCACAAGGGTGTGTGGCGGATTTCGCAGCTTCCTCCGCTCACGCGCACCCTCGGCCCAGTCATTTCCCCCCTTGGCGTCGACAGCGTTCACGAGCAGCATCATCGACTGAGCGTCACGGCGGAACTGATCGAGCAACTGCCGCGTTTCGATAGCTTCGTGCAGATCTTCGATCCGCGAGTCGAAGACGCGCTTGCATTTGCCTTGCATGGCTTTACCGTGTCCGCACGCTATACCTTTCAGATCGCCCCGGATTGCACCATACCGGAGGCCTGGGCGCGTCTGCACGGTAAAACGCGTAATGTCATTCGCAGCGCCGACAAGAAGCTGACCGTCGCCCCTATCGCCACACCCAGCGAATTTCTGCAGTTCTACGAAGCGAATCTGGCGGAGCGTTCGCGCACGAATGTTTACGGATCGGTAGTGATGCGCCAGCTCGTGAATGCGTTTGTGGAACGCAAGGCCGGACATCTGCTGGGTGCCTATGGTCCGGGTGGGACACTGGTCGCCGCGATCGGTCTCGTCTGGGACCGTTATGCGATGTATTACCTGCTTTCGTCGCGCGCGCTGGCGGCGCATGGCGGCTCGATCAGCCTGTTGATCTGGACGGCGATCCAGCATGCCATCGAGCGCAAGCTGACGTTCGATTTCGACGGCTTTTCCAGCCCTGCCACCTTCAACTTCCTCGATGGCTTCGGCGGCGTTCTGAAGCAGCGGCTGGGGGTGGAGCGGCTTAGCACGATGTATTCGGTGGCGCGCATTCTCAAGCGGCGCATCGCGCCCGGCTCGAGCGCGGTGTTTGCGCCTAACCTCTGATCTCTGATACGGCTGATTTCCAATCGTCCTGCTTCGTAAAGGCAGCGCGCGGCGATGCGCAGGCCGGCCGCGTCGCTTAGGCCACCTCTTGCGTGCGGCCGGCCGAGCCGATCATGGATTCCGCCAGTTCAATGGTGTTCGACGCAAAGAGCGCTGGTGTCCAACGCCTGACCGAGGTGAGCGCGTTAGCCGAAAAGCGCTCGCGCAACGCGCTGTTGTTGCCCAGTTGCGTGATCCTCGCCGCCAGCGCGGACTCGTCACCAGGTTCGACGATGAAGCCATTGACGCCGTCATGGACGAGTTCGTTCGCCACACCGCAGGCGTGCGTGACGATGGCTGGCGTGCCCGCCGCAAAGGCCTCGTTGACACATAGGCCCCACTGATCGAACTGGCTTGCGAGCACGATGAAATCGGCGAGCGCGTAGAGACCCGGCATATGCTGGTTCGGCACTGAACTCAGAATGACCACGTGCTTCGCGAGACCGAGCCGGTCGATCTGCTCCAGCAGTGCATCCTTGCACGGACCTTGCCCGACCAGCACCAGCGAAACCCCTACGGCATGCAGTCCAGACTGAAAGAACGCGGCAATCAGCAGGTCGATATTCTTGCGCGCCACGAAGCGGCTCACGCATAGCACGTAGCGCGGCGGCAGCGCGAAGCGCATGCGGATTTCCGGTGCGTCCAGAACCGCCTCGCGCGACATCCTCGAAAAATACTCGACATCGATGACGTCGAAACCGATGCGCGATCGCTCCATCGGTATACCTAACGATTCGGCGTAGGTCCGGTGCTTTTCGCCGGCCACCAGGGCGGCGTCGAACTTCGACACCAGCACGCGCTTCACGCGTTCCTTGATGGCGTACCGCGTGCCGTCGTCGGCTTTCGAGTCCGACATGTACATCAGCGAAAAGCGGCGCGTCAGCGCCTTCAGAATGCACAGGACGATTGAGTAATTGGTGTTGTAGCCCAGCGTGACGACGACATCCGGTGCGAACGAGCGGAACACCGACAGCAGTCTGACCGCGACGCGCAAGGTATGACCGTCGCCCTCGCTGGCCTCCTTGAGCAGCGTGACACAGTTCGCAGGATGAGTATCGAAGAAGGCGGCGCGGCGGTCCTGGGGGAAGCCGTAGACGCCGGATTTGCCGAACACTTCGACAAGAAACACCTCATGACCTCGGCCTTGGGCCAGCCGCTCAAGCGCCTGGTACCGCGGTACTTGATAGTCACCCAGATTGCCGACGACGAATAGGACTCGCATGGAAGGGCCAATTGATCGGGGTTGGGTTGGCAGGATGCTCAGGTTACCAGCACGTCACTTGTCTCCTCGCCCGGTCTGGCGCGGTCGCATGGCTTCGCGAGTACCTTGCCGGCTGATCGGTCTCTGGTGTTCATCGTAACCTGCTGACGGTGCAGGCCGGAGCCTTGTCCGCTGACGGCGAGGGTTTGGCGGATAAATCGGACCATTGGATCACGCGTGGCTTTTCCTGCCCGCAACGTCGATCTGCAAGCCGATATGCAACGCGCACCGCTTCTGTCTTCAGCTTCTGTCTTCAGTCACGGCGGATTGGCGCTGTTCTGGGTGGCGCGCACAGTGCGGGTGTATGACGCGATCATCGTCGCGAGTTCCTGCGCCGCCGGTGTCACGGGAATAGCCGCGCGCTGCAGCAAGCAGACGTTCTGCTCGACGGCGCGCTCGCGCACGGGGACCGTGGTCAGCGTCTGAGCGAACAGCGGATGCCGCGCCACAATCGACGATTCGAGCGAGAGGCAATCCGTCTCCCCGACCAGGTGCAGGCTCTCGAACAACCCCTCGACCGTCGCCAGGATCCTGGGCGGCGGCAAACCGTGGCTTTCAAAAAAATTGTTGAGACGGTTGGCCTGTGGGTCGTCTGTCAGGTTCGGCGAGCGGGTGGCGATCCACGTGCAGTCCGTCAATTTGGCGAGCGAAGTCGCCCTGGCTTTCGGATGACCGCGCCGGCATACGACCACCGGATCGGATGGGTAGAGCGTGGTCACGGAGAGATCGGTCGTGTCCGTGTACTTCGAAACCAGTGCCGCAGCGAAGTCCAGCGTGCCTTCGCGGATCCACGCAATCATCATGCGTGAGGTGCCCGTGCGCAGATGCACGGCCACCCGCGGAAAACGCGTGCGGAATTCGGTGAGGACCGGTGCCAGTGCATCGATCAGCGGCTCGGTGGTCATGCCGAACGAGACCTCGCCGACATAGTCGCCACGCAACTGCTGCACCTCCTGCTCGACGCGCTCGCACTCGCCGAGAATCGCCCCGGCCCGCTGCAACAGCCGTTGACCCAGCGCTGTCAGTGCGATGCCGCGGTTAGTGCGGGTGAACAGCGTTGCGCCGAGGATCAGCTCGAGATTCTGCAATTGCTGGGTGACGCCGCTTTGTGCCGTGCCGAGTGCCCGCGATGCCGCACGAATGCTGCCGTGCTCGGCTATCGCGGTGAACACGCGCAACTGGGAGATCGTCAGGGCCATGGCGGTAGCGAGAGGGGTGATCGGTAAAGGTGATCATGATAGCCCGCCAGGGACTTCTTCGATGCACCGGCGAGGGTTAGCATGAGCCCGGACCACACCTCTCCCCATTCACCTCCTTACCCGACCGGCTCTCCATGAAGACTCCGTTGATGATCCTGATCGCCGCGCTGAGTTTCAGCAGCGGTGCGTTTGCGGCTGACGGCAACACGCTGCGGCTTGGCATCGATCCAAGTTACCCGCCGATGGACGCCAAAGCGCCGGACGGCAGCGTGAAGGGTTTCGACGTCGATCTCGGCAACGAAATCTGCCGGCGCATCCACGCGCATTGCCAATGGGTCGAGCTGGAGTTCTCCGGGATGATTCCGGCGCTGCAGGCGCGCAAGATCGACGCGATCATGTCGTCAATGGCGATTACCGCCAAGCGCGAGCAACAGATTCTGTTCTCCTCGAAGCTGTTCCAGTTCAAATCGCACCTGGTGGCGAAGCAAGGCTCGGGGCTGAGCGATTCGGTGGCATCGCTGGCCGGCAAGCAGATTGGCGTGCAGTCGGGTACGCAGTTCGAGACCTATGCGCAGGCCAATTGGGCGCCCCACGGCGTCAACGTGGTGGCGTACAAGAGCCAGGATGAGGTCTTCACCGATCTGATCAACGGTCGTCTGGACGGCGCGTTGCTGGGCACGGTGGAAGCCGATCAGGGCTTTCTGCGCACGCCGGCCGGCAAGGGTTTTGCGTTTGTCGGCGCACCGCTTTCGATGGGCGATCGCGGCGTAGGCATCGGCCTGCGCAAGGACGAGACGGCCTTGCAGGCGTCCATCAACGACGCCATCGCCTCGATGCTCAAGGACGGCACCTACGCGCAGATCGCCCACAAGTACTTCGATTTCGATCCGTACGGCGGCAATTGAAATTGGGCGCTGCGATTGCATTGCGGCGCCTATCTACAGTGAGTCCCCACCTCATTTGCACATGAAAAAACAGTCGATTCCGCTTCTGTCGCCCGCTATCGGTACGCATCGCGAACTGGTGAGCTTCCATTTCGGCCCCACGGATAGTGGCCAGAAAATCTACTTGCAGTCCACCCTGCACGCCGACGAGACGCCGGCGATGCTGACCACGGTGCTGTTGAAGCGCCGCCTGCTTGAACTCGAGGCCCAAGGCGCGCTGGCTGCCGAGATCGTGGTGGTGCCGGTCGCCAATCCGGTGGGACTCGGGCAATACGTGTTGGGGCAGTTCCTCGGACGTTTCGATCTGGGCAGCGGCAAGAATTTCAACCGCCATTTCCTGCAGTTCACGCGCTTGCTGGAGCGCGCCAAGGGCACGCTCGGCCCGGACGTGGCGGCTAACCGCCAGCTCGTCCGGCAGCTGATCAGCGAACAACTGGAACAGCACAAGCCGCTGACCGAGTTCGAATCGTTGCAACTGGCCTTGCTGAAGCTCTCGTTCGATGCGGACGTGGTGATCGATCTGCATTGCTCGCTGGAGGCGGTGATGCACGTGTACACGAGCGAGTCCGCATGGTCCGACTTCGAGCCGCTCGCACGGTATCTCGGTTCGCGAGCATCGTTGCTCGCCACCGACTCGGGCGGTGAAGCCTTCGACGAGACGCACAGTTTGTTGTGGTGGCAACTGCAGCAAAACCTGCCGGCGCATCAACCGGTCGACAACGGTGCGATTGCGGTGACGGTGGAATGCCGTGGCCAGCGCGATGTGTCGTACGCGGTGGCGCAGCAGGATGCGGACGCGCTGATCGATTACCTGACGTACCGCAAGGCGATTCGCGGTGAGGCGAAGCCGCTTCCCGAGCTGCTCACGCCGGCGACGCCGCTTGCCGGCAGCGAACAGTTCTATGCACCGGTGAGCGGGATTCTGGTGCACCGGGCGAACATCGGCGACACCATCCGCGTGGGCGATCCGCTGTTCGATATCGTCGATCCGTTGACGGACGAAACCACCACGATCAGCAGCAAGACAGAGGGTATTTTCTACATGCGCCGCGCGATTCGCTTCGTCACCGCGGGTGCGCCGCTGGGGCGGGTGACCGGCACGCGTGCGGTGCGCACCGGAGTGCTGCTGGGGGCGTGACGGGCATGCCGTCCATCCGCTGAACCCGCCGGACATCGATCTTGCACGCCCCTCTTGCGAGGCGCGTGTCGATCGATGCCCGGCGGCACCTCAGAGACTTCAGACCACGGTCAAGGTCGGCGCCACAGCGGCCGGATCGCTGATGCTCGGACGGCCGTTTTCGACGTGGCCGGCAAGGCGGCGAGCGAAGCTGGCGTCTTCAGCGCTGCTGACCGTGAGATCGTACCAGTGATGGCTCGACGCCAGCACCCATGCCTCTTCGATCTCCGCACCACCCGGCACGATCACCTGACGCGGACGCGCGCCGTAGGCGTTGTCCGTCACCGTCAGGCGCGCAATGCCGCGGCCCTTGTTGCTGAACTTCAGGAACACGTTACCGTTCGCCACGTCGTAATGCGTGCGGACTTCCGGCAGCGACGGCTTGCTGTTGTTCGTCTGCGTTTGAGCCGCGTTGCCGGCGAACTTGCGCACAAAGCCGTTCGGGCCGAACACTTCGAACGTGTACACGCCGCTGGTCGTCGTCAGGTCGAAGGTTTCCTTCAGGGACTTGCCGGCTTCGACGGTGTAGCGCCACGGTCCGTCCGTGCGATTGGTTGCGTACACATAGAAGTGCGCGCCTTGCTCGCCGGTGTTGGCCAGTTCGATCGTGAAGGTGTTTTGCGTGGCTTCGAGACGACCGTTCACATGCAGCTCATACGGCAGCGCGCGGGCAAAGCGGATGCCGGATTCCTGCGCGTCGAACGGACCCGGCGTGGCAGGCACCACAGGCTTCGGGTTCGTCGCGCATTGGTTGTTGGCGGTCGTGATGTAGTTGCTCGTATCCGGCAGCGGCGGCATCGTCGCGTCCGGCGTGCGGAAGTCGAACGCCTTCGTCAGATCGCCGCAGACGGCACGGCGCCATTCCGTGATGTTCGGCTCGTACACGCCAAAACGCTTTTCGATGAAGCGGATTACCGAGGTGTGATCGAACACCTGCGAGCAGACAAAGCCACCCTTGGTCCACGGCGAGACGATTGTCATCGGCACGCGCGGTCCAAGGCCGAAGGGCAGGCCGTCGGCGGTGTAGCTGCCGCCGCGGTAGGGGTTCACGACGTTGTGAATCTCGCCTTCCACGCTGACTGTCGACTGACCCTGTGCTGCCGTCGTGGCCGGTTGCGGCGGCACGATGTGATCGAAGAAGCCGTCGTTCTCGTCGTACATGATGAACAGCACGGTCTTGCTCCAGACTTCCGGATTCGACGTGAGCGCATCGAGAATCTGCGAGGTGTATTCCGCACCGTATGCCGGCGTGTAGCTCGGATGTTCCGAGTAGGCGGCCGGCGGGCACAGCCACGAGACCTGCGGCAGGTTGCCTGCCAGCACGTCGTTCTTCAGGTCGACGATGGTGCGCACCGTCTGTGCGCGTTCGTACAGCGCCGAACCCGGCTGGGCGTTGATGTAGTTGACGAAGTTCTGCAGCACGTTGGTGCCGTAGTTGCCGTTCAGCGGATCGGCGCCCGTCAGGCCCTGCTGGTAGACCTGCCACGTGATGCCGGCGGCCTGCAGACGTTCCGGGTACGTCGTCCACGACAGCAACTGATATTGCGGCGGACCGTCGCCGTCCACGTAGTCGTTGTTGTCGAGCAGCGGGCCGCCCATCGTGCCGCTCGGGTCGATCATGCCCGTCATCAAATACGAGCGGTTCGGGTGGGTCGGGCCGGCCAGCGAGCAGAAGTAGGCGTCGCAAACCGTGAAGGCGTCAGCCAGCGCGTAGTGGAACGGAATGTCGCTGCGCAGGTAATAGCCCATCGTCATGTCGGTCTTGTACTGGGGCCACTGGTTGTACGCACCGTTGTTGATGGCATAGTGCGTCGGGTACCACGAGTGGTCCAGATCGCCGATGCACTGCGCGCTGGTGGTCTGCGTGTTCAGATGGAACGGCAGGACCGGTTGCGCCGCATTTTCCTTCGACGGCTGATACCACACCGGTTGCTGGCCGCCCGGCAGCGGAATCGGGAAACGGTCGTTGTAGCCACGCACGCCGCGCATATGGCCGAAGTAGTGGTCGAACGAACGGTTCTCTTGCATGAACACCACAATGTGCTCGATATCCTCGATCGTTCCGGTGCGCGAATTTGCCGGTACGGCGAGCGCATTGCGGATCGATTCGGGGAATGCGGCCAGTGCGGCGGCTGCACCGGCGGACGATGCGACGGTCTGCAGGAAACGGCGACGGCTATTTGAGGTCATTGGTTATCACCTTCTGCGGGGGTAAAGAATAGCGCGGCGGGCGCGCCGGGGGAATCCGGTGGTCAATTGCTATTGCTGTTCTGTCCGCTGTCGCCGGGCGCGTAGTGCAGCACGGGTGCGACTTGCTGGCTGTCTGCCGCGAGGCTCGCTTCGACGCTTTGCACGGCGCTGTCGGAGGCTGCGTCGGGCGAGGCGTTGGGAAGACTCGTGAGCGTTGCGGATGCGCCGAAGGCAGGCGGCGGCAGCGCCGGGCTGGTCGCCTGAGCCGACGGAGTGGCCGCTGAGTTGACCGCATCGGGTGCGGCACGGCTTTGATCGGCGCTTGTCGATGCGCCGTCGTCCGGTCCGCATGCGGATAGCATGATGGTTGTGAGCGCAACGAGTACAGCCGTGGCCGCGACGTAGTGTCTTCTCATGTCTGCATCCAGATTCGGGTTAGCGCATGCAGTCTCCAGAGACTTGAAGAAAAATTTATGAAAGATCGTGTAACGTTTGCGAGCCGTTACACCCGCGTGAAAATTGTCGGTTGTTCGAAAGGCGCGCGACACATTGGAGAGGAAAAACGCAGCCACTTCGCCCCGTTGATGGGCAAATCGGTAATATCGAAGCTGTACTAACGGTAGGCGTAAAAATGACACGTATCGAAAAGCCTTTCGATTCCTTCCTGCTCGAGCACGAGTGGCTCGAGGCCGATGGCTTTGGCGGTTTCGCGTCGGGAACGGTCGGTACGGTGCGCACGCGCCGCTATCACGCGCTGTTGCTGACGGCGACCCATGCGCCGGGTGGACGCGTGGTACTGGTCAACGGCATCGAGGCGTGGCTTGAGGAGAACGGCAAGCGCTATCCGCTGAGCATGCAGCGTTACGTGCCGGACGTCGTGTACCCCGATGTCTCGTCCAGCCTGCTGGGTTTCGATACGCAGCCGTGGCCGAGCTGGCGCTTCCAGCTCGACGCGGAGGCGGTGCTGATCGCCGAAGTATTCGTGGCGAAGGTGACTGGCGAGACAGTATTGCGTTGGCGCTTCGAGCGGGGCAGTGCGAGCGACACTACGGTTGCTGGCTATACCTTGCACGTGCGGCCGCTGCTGTCGGGCCGCGATTATCATGCGCTGCACCATGAAAACGCTGCGTTCAATTTCAACGCGGATGTAGACGCAGCGCATGCTCGCGTTAGCTGGCAACCGTATGGCGATCTGCCCGTGATCCATGCATCGACCAACGGCACGTACACGCATGCGCCCGACTGGTATCGAAACTTCTGCTACGTGCGTGAGCGCGAACGCGGGCTCGATTTCAGCGAAGACCTCGCGACGCCCGGTGTGTTCACTTTCTCGCTCGCCGATAGCGAAGCGTTGATGATCCTGCAAGCGGGCGCTGAGCCGGAGACCACGTCAGTGGTCGACCGCTTCAAGGCGCTTGCCGACACCGAATATGCGCGACGTAACGCCTTCGCCTCGAGCCTGCATCGATCCGCCGACGCCTATCTGGTGGCGCGCGATGGCGGCCGCACCGTCCTCGCGGGGTTTCCATGGTTCACCGATTGGGGACGCGATACCTTCATCGCGATGCGCGGCTTGCTGCTGGCGTCCGGGCGTCTCGAAGCAGCGGAGTCGATTCTGCTCGAATGGGCTAATACGCTCTCCGAAGGGATGTTGCCGAACCGCTTTCCCGATTACGGCAGTACGCCCGAGTACAACGCCGTCGATGCCTCGCTATGGTTCGTGATTGCCGTGCACGACTATCTCGCGGCAGAGCAAGCCGGCGACGACACGCGCAAGCGCTTGCAGCAGGCCGTAGAGGCGATTCTCACAGGCTATAGCAGCGGCACGCGCTTCGGCATCCGCGCCGATGACGACGGCCTGTTGCGCGCCGGTGTGCCGGGTGTGCAACTGACGTGGATGGATGCGAAGGTTGGCGACTGGGTGGTGACGCCGCGCATCGGCAAGCCGGTCGAAGTCCAGGCGCTGTGGATCAACGCCCTGCGCATTGCGACGGCCTGGAATGCGCACTGGCAGGAACCCGCGGCGCGGGCGGCGCAGGCATTTCATGAACGGTTCGTCGATCCGGTGTCCGGAGCATTGTTCGACAACGTCGACGTGGATCATGTTGCGGGGGCGATTGACCGATCGATCCGGCCGAATCAGATCTTCGCGGTGGGAGGCTTGCCGTTTCCGTTGCTCGAAGGGGCGGCGGCACGCGCGGTGGTCGATCAGGTGGAGACGCATCTGCTGACGCCGCTGGGTTTGCGCAGCCTCGCGCCTTCCGATCCGGCTTATCGAGGACGTTACGCGGGCAGTCCGGTGGAGCGTGACGGCGCCTATCACCAGGGAACGGTGTGGCCGTGGTTGATCGGGCCGTTCGTCGAAGCATGGTTGCGCGTGCATCAACCGGACGAGGGGGCGAGGGCGCAGGCGCGCACGCGTTTTCTTGCGCCGCTTGTGGAGCATCTGGATCACGACGGGCTCGATCACATCTGCGAAGTCGCCGACGGTGATGCACCGCACCAACCTGGCGGTACGCCGTTTCAGGCCTGGTCGTTGGGAGAGTTGTTGCGGGTGAAGCGGATGCTGGCGAATGGGTAACTGAACCTCCGTGCCCGCGCCGGCGCATCTCGCTCTGAAAAAGCGCTACGATGTGAATCCCACCGCCAAGCTCGTAAAGCAAGGGAACGCTCCATGCCGCCGCTGCGTGCCGCCAATCTGCTCGCAACCATCGAAGGCGCCCGCCTCCACTCCCGCGAATGTGCCCATTGGCAGCGCTGGGGCCCCTATTTGAGCGAACGCCAGTGGGGCACCGTACGCGAGGATTACAGCGAAAACGGCACCGCGTGGGACCATTTCCCGCACGATCATGCCCGCAGTCGCGCGTATCGCTGGGGCGAAGACGGCATTGCCGGTTTCGGCGACGACAAGCTGAACTGGTGCGTCTCTCTCGCGCTCTGGAACCGCCGCGATCCGATTCTCAAGGAGCGTCTGTTCGGTCTCACCAACGCGCAGGGCAATCATGGCGAGGACGTCAAGGAACTGTACTTTTACCTCGACGGCACGCCCACTCACTCCTATATGCGCATGCTGTACAAGTACCCGCATGCTGCGTATCCGTACGACGATCTGATCCAGGAAAACGCCCGGCGCGGCGCCGATATGCCGGAGTACGAAGTGCTCGACACCGGCGTGTTCGACGATGGATGCTATTTCGACGTACAGGTCGAATACGCCAAGCACACGCCTGACGACATGGTGATGCGCATTACCGTCGAAAACCGCGCGGACGAGGCTGCTACGCTCGACGTGCTGCCGCAGATCTGGGCGCGCAACACCTGGTCGTGGAAGGGGACGCAGGACCGCCCGTCGCTCACTAAGCAAACGGCACGCGGCGAAACGCACCTGGTGGGGCGTCAGCATGGCCACGACCCGATCGTCGTCACTGCATGGTCGAAAGACGCGCCCGAGCTGACATGGCTCTTCTGCGAGAACGACACCAACGTCAAACGCCTCTTCGGTATGGACGGCGCAGGACCGTTCAAGGACGGCATCAACGATTACCTCGTGCACGGCGACGCGCAAGCGGTGCGCTCCGATGCAGGCAGCAAGGCCGCTGCGCATGTGCCGCTCGTCCTCGCTCCGTATGGCCGCGCGGTGGTCTATCTGCGCTGGCGCCCCGAGTCCGCGCCGGACGACACGCCGCTCGACGCCGACGCGTTGTTTGCTCGCCGCCTCGCCGAAGCCGACGCGTTTTATGCGGCGTTGCAGCACGACATGCCCGATCCCGACGCGCGACTGGTGCAGCGGCAAGCGCTCGCCGGCATGCTGTGGTCCAAGCAGTACTACCAGTTCGACGTACAACGCTGGCTTGAGGGCGATCCGGCGCAGCCTACGCCGCCCGCGAGTCGCAAGCATGGCCGCAATGCCGACTGGCGCCATCTGTGCAACGCGGACATTGTCTCGATGCCCGACAAGTGGGAATACCCGTGGTACGCGTCGTGGGACCTGGCGTTCCATGCGGCGGCTTTCGCGCTGATCGATCCGGAGTTCGCCAAGCGTCAGTTGCTGCTGCTGGTGAAGGACCGCTATCAGCATCCCAACGGACAATTGCCAGCCTACGAGTGGGCTTTCAGCGACGCCAATCCGCCGGTGCATGCATGGGCCGCGTGGCGTGTCTATGAAATCGACCGCGCGCTCACCGGCAAAGGCGATCGCGATTTCCTCGAACTGGTGTTTCACAAGCTGCTGCTGAATTTCTCGTGGTGGGTGAACCGCAAGGACGCCGACGGTCACAACATTTTCCAGGGCGGCTTTCTTGGGCTCGACAACGTCGGCATCTTCGACCGTTCGTCGCCGCTGCCCACCGGCGGCCATATCGACCAGGCCGACGGCACCGCATGGATGGCGGCCTACGCGCTCGACCTCATGCGGATCGCGCTGGAACTGGCGTTCGCCAATCATGTGTTCGTCGATATCGGCGTGAAGTTCTTCGAACACTTCCTGTACATCGCCGAGGCGGTCAGTTGCGACGACGGCTGCGATACGGGCCTGTGGGATAGCGCAGACGAATTCTTCTACGACAAGCTGAGACTGCCCGACGGCTCCAATGTGCCGATGCGGGTGCGTTCGATTGTCGGACTGATTCCGCTGTTTGCGGTGCACGTGCTCGAAGAACGCCTGCACGGCGCGCTGCCCGGCTTGCGCGACAGGCTGTTCTGGTTTCTCGAGCACCGTCCCGATCTCGCCAAACTGGTATCGCGCTGGGACGAACCGGGCAAAGGCAACAACCTGCTGCTGTCGTTACTGCGTGGGCATCGCATGAAGGCGCTGTTGCGGCGCGCGCTCGACGAGTCAGAATTTCTTTCCGATCACGGTGTGCGGGCGCTGTCGCGAGTGCATCGCGACGAGCCGTTCGTGTTCCGGCATAACGGCGACAGCTTTTGCGTCAAGTATCTGCCGGCCGAATCGGATTCGCGCGTGTTCGGCGGCAACTCAAACTGGCGCGGGCCGGTCTGGATGCCGGTCAACTATCTGCTCATCGAGTCGTTGTACGAATTTCACCGCTACTACGGCGACGATTTCCGCGTCGAGTTTCCCACCGGTTCCGGTCAGAAGTTCTCATTGAGCGAAATTGCCGACCAGCTCGCCAAGCGCTGCACCACGCTGTTTCTGAAGGACCGCAACGGCGAGCGCCCGGTCATGGGCGCGTATCCGCTGCTGCAAGCCGACCCGCGTTCGCGCGATCTTGTGCTGTTCCACGAATACTTTCACGGTGACAATGGGCGCGGCGTCGGCGCTTCACATCAGACCGGCTGGAGCGGGCTGGTCGCGCTCCTGTTGCAACCGCGTGCGATGTCGGAGGCCGGCGTTGTGCCGGTTGCCGGCGAGGCTGAGGCGGCGCTTGTGACCAAGTAGGCGCGCGTTGCAGGACGGCAGGGCGGGATTCGGCGCATCACCGAATCCTTGCAAGCAGACGATTCGCGACTGTTTTTGAACTGTGCGGCTACGGGCATGGTCTTTCCTATACCGCCACGTCTGTTCCATTGGCTTCTCTGGATTGAGTGAACCTATGTCGACTCCTTCGAACGCACCCGATTCAACGTCCTCCGCCACCAGCCCGAAGCTGGATCTCGGCTCGCACGCCTCCAACCCGGCGGGACCGGCAGGCAAACATCCCGCGCCGCCCTGCACGCTGGTGATCTTCGGCGCAGGCGGCGACCTCACCAAACGTCTCCTGATGCCGGCGCTGTACAACCTGACGGTCGACGGCCTGCTCGATGCGCAGATGAAGATCATCGGCGTGAATCACGGCGAGGGCGAAACCAGCGCATGGCGCGACGAACTGTCCGCCGCGTTACAGCAGTTTGCAGCCGACAAGGCCAGCACCTTCCATACCTCGAAACTCGACGAGAAGGCATGGGGGTCGCTCGCGCAACGCCTCGAATATATGGCCGGCGAGTTCGAAAGCGACGATACGTATGCCAACCTGAAACAGAAGCTCGCCAACACGCCCGGCGGCAACGTGGTGTTTTACCTCGCGGTCACCTCGCGTTTCTTCAAACCGATTGTCGAACACCTCGGCAAGGCGGGCTTACTGAAGGAAGGCGACGACGGCGCTGGGTTTCGTCGCGTCGTGATCGAGAAGCCGTTCGGCACCGACCTCGCCTCCGCCCGCGATCTCAACGCACATATCCTGAGTTATGCGAAAGAAGAGCAGATCTATCGCATCGACCACTTCCTCGGCAAGGATACGGTGCAAAGCATTCTCGCCGTACGCTTTGCCAACGCCTTGTTCGAGCCGGTGTGGCGACGCGAGTATATCGACTGCGTACAGATTACGGCGTCCGAAACCATCGGCGTGGAAGGGCGCGGTAAGTTCTACGAGCAAACCGGCGCGTTTCGCGACATGTTGCCCAATCATCTGTTCCAGTTGCTCGGCATGGTGGCGATGGAACCGCCCAATTCCTTCGACGCCGAAGCGGTGCGCGACAAGAAGGCCGATATCTTCGACGCCATCCAGCCGTTGAAAGCGGATGACGTGGTGTTCGGCCAGTACGGGAAAGGACCGGCAGGGCAGGGGTATCGCGAGGAACCGGATGTGGCGTCCGATAGCCAGACGGAGACCTATGCGGCAGCGCGCGTGTTCATCGAAAATTGGCGTTGGGCCGGCGTGCCGTTCTATCTGCGTACCGGCAAACGGCTTGCCGCGCGCCGCACGGAGATCTCCGTGCAACTGAAGGCGGTGCCGTTCCGCCTGTTTCGCGATACACCCGTCGACGCGTTGACGCCGAACGTACTGACGTTGCGGATCGATCCCACCCACGGCACCAGTTTCGATTTCAACGTGAAGGCGCCGGGGCCGGTGATGCAGATGGGCGCGGTGCAGTCGTCGTTCAACTATGGCGATTTCTTCGACGAACAGCCCAACGTCGGCTACGAAACGCTGTTGTACGATTGCATGCTAGGCGACGAGACGCTGTTTCAGCGCGCCGACAGCATCGAGACGAGCTGGGCCGCGGTGGAAGACGTGCTGCATCCGAAGGGCAGCCCGCTGCCGGTGCATGGCTACCCGGCGGGTAGCGCGGGTCCGGCCGAGGCCGATGCCTTGCTCGCACAAAACGGCCATACGTGGCGGCCTTTGAGCAAGGACGCGGACGCAAAGAAGTAAGGCGCAACTAAACACTCCCAGGGGACCACTGTGGCGACACGTCAGACCAACGTCAAAGGTAACGTCAAGAGCCGTGCCGAGGGCACCGGTAAAACCACCGTCAAACGTGCGGCTAAGGCTGCGACGAAAGCCGCGCCTAAAGCCGCGCTTAAAGCGGCTCCTAAGGCTGCACCTAAAACCGCGCGTAAGACCGCAGCCAAGGGCGGCGTGGAGCAGATTCTTGCCATCGATGTAGGCGGCACAGGCCTGAAGGCCGCGATCATCGACGCCAACGGCAAGATGCTCACCGAGCGCCTGCGCGTGGCGACGCCGCATCCCTGCACGCCCGAGCAACTGGTCGATGCGCTGGTCAAGCTCGTGGAGCCGCTGGTGGCGGCGCATCCGCCCACGCGCATCTCGATCGGCTTTCCGGGTGTGGTACGCAACAACCGCGTGCTGACGGCGCCGCATTTCGGCGACGAGGGCTGGCACGACATTCCGCTTGCCGAGTCGCTGGCCAAGCGGCTGGGCGGCTTGCCGGTGCGCATGATCAACGACGCCGAAGTGCAGGGCTTCGCGGTCATCGAAGGCCACGGCATCGAATTCGTGCTGACGCTCGGCACCGGTGCCGGCACGGCGCTGTTTCGCGACGGCGAACTGATGCCGCATCTCGAACTGGCCCACCATCCGGTCAGCAAAAACCGCGCTTACGACGAATACATCGGCGACGCGGCGCGCATGAAGGCGGGCAACAAGCGCTGGAATCGCCGCGTCGAGAAGATCATCGGCATTCTTGCTTCGCTGGTGAATTACGACAAGCTGTGGATAGGTGGTGGCAACGCCGCGCGCCTGACCTTCAAACTGCCGGCGAACGTCGCGGTGGTGTCGAACGATGCGGGTATCGAAGGCGGTGCGCGACTTTGGCATCCGCTTTCCCTGCGGGACACGCGGCAATTCCCGGAAGCAACCCAACGCACGGGTGCGTTCGAGTGAGGCGATGCGCGGTACCTCGAGCGAGGTGCCGCGCCTTGCTATTTAGCGCGCGGCATCGCCCCAGCGATACTCGTGCGTCGCGTCGTCGAGTTGTGCCTTCAGTTCCGCGTTGAGCGTGAGGTCTATTGCACTCAGCGTGTCCGTCAGTTGATCGGGGTTGCTCGCACCGATGATCGCCGAGGTGATCAGCGGATTGGCAAGCACCCAGGCAAGCGACGTTTTCGTCAACGAGGCGCCGGAATCCACCGCGATTGCACGCAGCGTGTCGATGGTTTCGAATTCGCGCTTATGCCAGTAGCGCTCCTGATACAACGCACCGGCTTTGCCGACGGTGGCGGTGAAGCGTCCTTCCGCAGGCTGCGTATCGTGACGGTGCTTGCCGGTCAGCAGGCCGCCCGCGAGCGGGTTGTATGGGATCACCGCGAGCTGTTCCTCGCCGGCAAGCGGTAGCAACTCCCGCTCGATCTGCCGGAACAGCAGGTTATAGCGCGGCTGTACGGAGACGAAGCGGGCCACGCGCAGCACATCCGCGCGTCCCAAGGCACGCGCGAGCCGGTATGCCAGGAAGTTCGACACGCCGACATAGCGCGCTTTGCCCGAGCGCACGATGACATCGAGCGCTTCGAGTGTTTCGTCGAGCGGCGTCTCGGGGTCGTCGGAGTGCAACTGGTACAGGTCCACATAGTCGGTGCCGAGGCGGCGCAGCGACGTATCGATGGCATCGAGCAGGTGCTTGCGCGAGGCGCCCTGATCCCACGGCGACGGTCCGACTTTCCCCACCGCCTTGGTCGCGACGATGAAGCGATCGCGCTTGCCCTTCAACCAGCGGCCGACGATTTCTTCGGTACGTCCCGCGAGGTTCTCGCCACCGCCGAGCGGATAGACGTCCGCCGTATCGATGAAGTTGACACCGGCCTCCGCCGCCTTGTCGAGGATGCTGTGCGAGACCGACTCTTCGGTCTGCAAGCCGAACGTCATCGTGCCAAGACATAGACGTGAAACGCTTAGGCCGGTGCGGCCGAATTTACGGTATTGCATGGTGGACTCCGCGAGAGGATCAGACTGCCGGTTACGTTAAGCGAAAAGCATAACGCTTATCCACGATTGGCGTCGGCGGGGCGGCCGACCATTTGCTGTTCGCCGAAACGCACGGCGACCGCCGTCAGGCAGGCCATCGCAACGCCGCCGAGCGTGATGAACACGTCGCTGGTGGAGAGCAGGCTCGTCAGCACCGCACCGAAACACGGCGCGATGAACTGCATGAACATTCCCGCGGACTGCAGCGCCGCGCTGGCGCCCGCCACCTCGTCCGGGAGACGTCGGGCGATGAACAACCGGCACTCGACCCTGAAACGTGCGCCGGCGAGGCCGGTCGCAAAGAAAGCGGCGGCCATCATCCACTCAGCCGGCCGTAGCGGCAGCCGGAAGATCCCGCCAATGGCGACGAACAGCGCTGACGAGACGAACGCCGGCGCGAGTAGCGCGCCCAGACCGGCTTTCTGCGCGTTGCGCCCCATCGGCAGCAGACTGCCGAGCACGCCGCCGAGCGCAGAACAGGAGACCACGATGCCCAGCAAGGACTTGTCGAAGCCGTGGTTCTTCAGCATCAATGGAAACTGGTTGTTGACGGCTGCGGCGAGCGCGAAGTAAATGCCGACACAGAGCAGCAGCGGCACGATGGCTCCGCGCAAAGGGATTCGCGCCGCGGTTTGCTCGTCAGGGGCTGAAGGGACTGAGGACGATGCCTTGCCGTTCGACGCGGACCCCGACGCCGACGCCAGCATCAGGACAATCGCGACGGCGATCAACACAATCGATACCTCCATCGTGTGATTGTCGCCGGCCCAGGCGCCGACGATGCCGCCGGCCGCAGGCGCACAGATCTTCGCCACGCTTTGCGCCAGACTCAGAAGCCGGAACGCGCGGCTTTGCTGCGCCTCGTCGACGCGAGTGGTGACGTAGAGCGTTTCGGACGGATCGGTGAAACCGAGGGCCGCCGATTTCAGCGCGACGACCAGCAGAAAAGCGATGAAGTTGCCGACCCCAAGCAACGCGGCCGTTGTGCCCAGCGTGAGCGTCAAGGCGATCACGAGAACCCGCGTGCTCGCATAACGGCTGCAGACCCGGCTGATGGTGCGTGTCAGCAGAATGGGCGGTACCAACAATGCCGCGCTCAAGATCACCAGGTCGAACGGGGTCGCGTTGAACCGATAAGTCGCAATGTTCAGAATGGCGAGAAAGTTAATCCAGCCACCAAAGCTGGCAAAGAAACTGCCGGTCAGAAACGTATAAAAGCGGCGATCCCCGGACATAGTCACTCTCAATGCGGATTGGATTTGTAAGGTGTGATGAGCCGACCTGAAACAGCAGGCGCAACGAAGCCTTCGAAAATGTTCGAATCGTTATCTAAGGAATGCTAAAAACCACGACGAGACGACGCGAACCCTTGACGACCCAAGGGTTCGATGCCGCTTGCTAAAGGGTGATGCGGATGATGCTTGCCGTCGAAATGCCGGCCTCTAGAACAGCGCCGGTTGCTGCGCCGACACCATGGGTACAACGTTGAGTTCGTCGAGCCGCAGGCGCGCTTTGGCGAGATCGTGAAGCACTTGCCGTTGCAACCAGGTTTCAGCGCCGCCACCGAACGCCTTGTCGAGTCGCAGCGCCATCTCGGGTGAGATGCCTGCCTTGCCGCTCAACAGATTGGTTAATGCCTGGCGGCTGACGCCCAGAACCAGCGCACCCTCGGTGACGGTCAAATTGAACCGCTCGAGGCAGTTCTGCCGGACAGTGACGCCGGGATGGATGAATTCTGAATCGGCCATGGGACGAACAATATCGGCGAACGCGGTGTTCGTCAACTGACAAGCGCTTCTTGTCATAGGCGTGATTCAGGGTTTTAGCGTGCGTGCTTGTCCTGCCAGACCTTGCCGAAGTGCACGGACGTAAAAAGTCCGATGGCCAACGCACCGGCGAGCGGCGCGATCAGGTCCGGGGTGAAGTCGAGCGTGACCGGGTGGCGCGAAAACAGATAAAGACCGACCAGCAGATTGAAAAAGCCCCACACGAAGTTCACGAGCGAGGAAGAGTCGCCGACGCCGTGCGGTTTCGCAAAGGGTGACGGAAAGGGGACGCCCTGCAACCCTGCAACGAGGTGCGGGATGCTGTTGCAGAGAAAAGCACCGGCAAAGAAAGCAGCGAGGTAGTGCATGCGATGACCTAAGGAAAGGGTGGTGTGACGGATTGCTTTCATGCTGCTAACGAAAGCGCGGACAGTCAGTCAAAACCGGATAGCCTTGAAAGATATGAGAGGATATCCTCTCATAAAATAGTAGAGGACACCCTCGCATAAGTCAAACGCCGCATGCTGCCGCGAGACGCGCATGCCGGCGTTTCGTCCGCGCGGGCCGACACCAGATTTGGGTCTTCGCCGCCACCAGCGCTAACATGCGGGTCGATTCCTGCAAAACACCGGTAGATGGGACTAACTGACATGTCAAGCACACGCTCCACGGGCGCGCACGAACCGAAGCGGCAGCGGGGACACCTGCGTGTTGCGGCAATAATGGAAGCGGGCGCCGAGGTGTTCACCGAAAAGGGCTACGACGCGGCGACGATGACTGAGATTGCAGCGCGCTCCGGCACCGCGATCGGCTCGCTGTACCGGTTTTTCCCGTCCAAGGAAGTGTTGGCGGACGCCTTGCTGGAGCGCTACGCGCAACAGTTGATGGAGCGTTTCGCCGCACTCGCCCAGGCGGCGTCTGCCATGACGCTCGACGCGCTGGCCGATGCGCTGGTCGACTTCATGATGTCGTTGCAGTCGCGGCGCAGTATTGCTGTCGCACTGCTTGACGCGCGCGGCGGCAGCGACGAGCGGCGCGTGAAGTTTCGCCAGGCGATGCGCGAAGGATTGGCGGGCATTCTGCGCACGGTCATTCCCGCGCTCAACAAGGCGAAATCGGAAACCATGGCGGTGGTGCTTCTGCACGTGCTCAAGGGTCTCGCCGTTGTCGCGGACGAAAAACCTGCGGCACGCCGCTTGCTTCAGGCGGAAATCCGGCAGCTCGTGCACGTCTACCTGGATTCGGCGCAGCGCCCGTTTACGGCCACAACCCGCGCCGCGCCTGGTGATGCGCCGAAAGCGTAAATATCGCTTTCTGATCGAACTGCTACAATCCACGCATTTTCCTCGTCGTAGACTGCATCATGGGCTTTGAACAACTCGCTGCACTGAAAGACCAGCTGGCGAAACAGGCTGAAGAAAAACGCGTGGCGAAGCGTGCGCAGCATGCCAAGCCGGCGCAAAACGCCAAGCCAGCGAAGCAGGCCGAGGCACCGAAGCAAGCGAGGCCGGCGAGGCCGGCGAGGCCAGGACGGGCTGCGCCCACGGCTGCTCGGCAGGCTCAGGCTCAGGCGCAGAAAGCGCCTGCGCAAAAGTCGAAACCGGTCGACCCCGTTGTGCTGTCTATTGGCAAGCTGCAGAAGCGGTTCCCGAAAGCGTTCCCCAAGAATCCGGCCCCGAAAGTGCCGCTCAAGGTGGGCATCTTCAAGGATCTGCTCGAACACGCGGAAGAACTCGGCCTGAACGAAGCGGCCCTGCGCGACGCCATCAAGGTGTGGTGCTGGGGTAGCCGCTATTGGGCCTGCGTCACTGAAAACGCCATGCGCGTCGACCTGAACGGTCAGGATGCCGGCCAGGTGCTGCCGGCGGAAGCGGCGCGTGCGCGCGGCTTGCAGGCCAAGCGGCAAAGAACGAAGAACGCGGCGCAAGCTGGCGCGGGTCAGCCGGTCGCTGCCGCTCAGCCTCAGCAAGAAAGCCCCGCGCAGCAGGATGCGGTGGTTTCGCAAGAAGGTTCTGCGGTTCAGCAGGGTGTTGCTGCGCAGGAAGAGCGCGCGGTTCAGCAGGACGTTGCTGCCCAGCATGACGTTGCAGCCGAGCAAGGCCATGCCGCTTCGCAAGACAGCGCCGCCCAACAGGGCAACGCAGCTTAATCAGGCAGCGCCGTCCTGAATCAGGACGGCGCGGACAACGTCAACGCCATCGGCGTACTCATACCGAATCGCCGTGCATCCTCCACCGGCATGAATCCCATCGCGCGATAAAACTCCACGGCGTTCGCCGCCGCATTGATCCGCAGATAAGGCCGCTCGCTGCGCGCCGCGCATTGTTTGATTGCTTCCTGAATCAGAAGACGACCGATGCCGCGCCGGTGGTAGCTCGGCTCGACAAACAGACTGCACAGATTCCAGAAGTTCTTCACGAGTACGACGCCAACGATGCGCCCGTCATCGACGCATTTCAGGTGCACGCATTGCTGGGCATGCTCGAACGCCCAACGCATGTTCGCGAGGACATTGGCGACGATCTCATTCATCTCCGCCTCCTCCACCGGCACGCTCGTTTTGATGGTTCGCAGCATCATCGCTTCGAGGCTGAATTCGTCGTTGGTCTGGATGTCTTCGATTTTCATCGGATGGTCGTGACGTGCAGGTGATCCGCGCGTAGCGTCTGGCCGCAATCACGCAGTGTTTGCTGACGGCGATATGAATGGTTCTGCTAACTGTTCGTTAGCGGTTGCTGCCGTGCCGGTTTCCAGCCGTTGCCGCTGAACGGAGACGTGGTGCGGCGTCCCCACCACAAGCGCATCAGCACGGCCATCACGGCGAGCAGCACAAGCGCCAGCACGCTGCCTTCCGGGCCGGTTTTGCCGCCGCTCAGCAGGACGTTACCGAACGGATGTGCGGTGAAGAACCGATGGTCCACCAACGTGCCGCTGTCGGACGTGCCGTAGAAGTACGATTCGCCCCAGTCCCAGGCGGCATGGAAACCGATCGCCCAGAACAACGAGCCCGTATACCAAAGGCTCAAGCAGAACACGATACCGAAGGCTCCAGCGGAGATGAGACCCACGGGTGTTTCGCCGGGATTGGAACCGTGCAGGCCGCCGAACAGGACCGACAGCAGGATCGCGCTCCACCAGAAACCGATGCCTTGCGTCAGCGTGTATTGAAGGTAGCCGCGCAACGCCGACTCTTCGAAAATGGCGACCAGCAGGAACACGCCGCCCCAGGCTAACGCGCCCAACCATGCGGTCGCACCATGTGCCGTGGGGGCGTCGAGCGTCAGCACGTGCATCTGCATCAGCGCAAACACCGTCACGCTGATCGCAACGAATCCGCAGATCAACCCACCGGCGAAGCGTGACCATCCTGCGGACCCTTGCAAGCCGAAGGACAGCATGGGACGCCGCTCGATAGCCGACACCACGGCCAATGCCACCATCAGGCTGACGATCTGGACGCACTCGCCGAGGTAGAACGGCAGCAGCGTCAACAGCGACTCGCTGTTAGGGATGGGTCCAAAAACATAGTGCAGCAGCTTGGCCATGCCGAATGCGACGCCGAGAAACGTCGCAATGAACAGCGCGATTCTCCAGGGCCACCGAATGCCGTGATTGCCGACGAACACCCGGCGCAACAGCCGCTTGCTGCGCGCTGAAGTTGTCAGGTCATGGGTGGTTTGTGCGGATTGCTGAAGTGAGTCGTCCAAGAAACCCTCCGTTCTATTGACGACGATGGAATGGGCGCATTCGGTTCTCTGTACTCGTATCGTGGCTGAGGCGCCCCGCTTGTTGATGCGCCGCATATATATCGCGGCGGTCCACTTGAGCGCATTACTTTAACGTCGTTTCGTACGTTATGCCAACCGACACGATTGCGGACGCAACTGCCTATGCTCGCCGAGGGTAAGATAGCCGCACCAGTCACCCCGGCGCTTCGGGGTGACGTGTCGTGTCAAGTGAGCTTCAGTAATCGATCCATGGCAATCAAACTCGCAATCTTCGATTTCGACGGCACCTTGGCCGATACCTTCCCGCTGTTTATCGACTCGATCAATGGTCTCGCGGTTCGCCATGACTTCAGACAGGTCGAGCATCACGAAGTGGACAGGCTGCGCTCCATGGGCGCACGCGAGATCCTCCGTGATTTGCGGCTGCCCGTACATCGTGTGCCCAGAGTGCTGCTCGATTTCAGGGCGCTCATGCAGCAGCGCAGCGGCGAGATCCGGCCGTTCGCCGGCATCGCGCAGGCGCTGCAAAGCCTCGCGGACCGTCAGGTCATGCTTGCGTTGGCTACGTCGAATTCGCTTGCCAATGTCGAGGCCGTGCTCGGCGAGGCGCTGGTCGAGCGCTTTGCCGCGGTCGAATGCAGTTCGGGTTTGTTCGGCAAAGCGCATCGCCTGCGCAGAATCCTGCAGGCGACGCGCGTCGAAAGAACGGACGCCATTTACATTGGCGACGAGATTCGCGATGCACATGCGGCGCGCAAGATCGGGATCCGTTTCGGCGCGGTGGGCTGGGGATACACGGACTTCGCCGCGCTGACGCGCATGAGTCCGGATGCGGCGTTCAACGAGCCGGGTGAGTTGACCGGACTCGCGGATCGAAGCTGAGCGGCAACGCGCACTACGGAGCAATCCTTCAAGCTGCCGCAGCGCCCGACTGCCGATCTCCTGATCCGCCGCCGCCCCGCACTTGCCTTTACACCAGCAGCGAAATGATGCCGCCGATGGTGAGCCCCGCTGCGATCCACCGTCCAGCCGTGTAGAAAGCGTTGTGATTTTCCTGCGGCTGATCGGGGCGCTCGAGTCCCAGCGTGCCGTAGGCGAGCGACTTCAGCGGCGAGACGTTGGCGGTATTGCCGGGATCGTCGGTCGTTCCTGCGGTGCCGGCGTCGCTCGTGTCGCTTGTGTCATCTGTCGTGCCTGCGTTGCTTGCGGCAGCCGCTGTGCCCGTTGTCGTGCCGGTGTCAGTGGCGCCGTCAGTATCGTTCGACGTCGCGCTGTCCTGTGTAGCCGTGCCGCTCTGGGCGCCGCTCGCTTCCCGCGCCGCGGCGGCCGCGCCCTCCGGCGAAATGGTGACGGCCGAATCCTGGCTCGGGCCACTGGTCGCCGAGGTCGCGGCGGTGGTTGTGGTCGGGGCAGCATTATTCGCGGACACCGATGCCGGATCCGATGCTGCGTTTTCGCTGGCCGCTGTTTGCGTCAGCGTGGGTGACGGCGCGGCGTTGCTGATTTGCATGGCAATCTTTCCTCATTCTTGTATCCCGGCCGGCAGGGCTGCGCATCGAAAGGCCACGCGTGCAAAGCCACAGCCGCAAAGCAGGTCATACGACAAACCGCCCCCGGTCGTACGATCCCATCACGTCTGTTTTGACGACCTTGCAGAAACTTATCTTTAGCGTTGGTAAGGCGCCGTAAGGGCCAGTCCCGGCCCTGCGCGCGCCGCGGTATCATGCGGCTCCGGCGGACATCGACCCCATCCATGGTTCACATCACTCTTTCCGACGGCGTTTTAGGCTCCGCGCTGCAGGCACTCGATCTGTACGCGCTGCTCGGCATCCTGGCTGCGCTGGTATTGGGCGGCATGGTGAAGGGGGTGGTCAGCATCGGCGTACCGCTGGTCGCGATGCCGATTCTCAGCCACTTCCTGCCCATCAAGGCGGCGGTGTTGCTGTTGTCCATGCCGATCATCCTCGGCAATATCCCGCAGGCGCTCGAAGGCGGCCAGATGCTCGCCACGGTGCGCCGGATCGCGGCGCCGCTGGTCGGCACGGTGCTCGGCAACATTGTCGGCGTGACGATGCTGATTTCGCTGGCGCCGCATCGTGCGCAAGCCGCCGCCGGCATTCTGCTGATCGTCGCGGCGCTGCTGCTGTTCGCCTCGCCGCGGCTCACGCTGTCGCCGGGCCTCGCCAAACCGGTGGGTCTGGTACTCGGCTTTGGCGCGGCCGTGATGGAGAGCATCGCTTCCGTGCCCGGCCCGCTGCTGGCCATGTACCTGATCGCCACCGGCGCGAGCGGCAAGGTGTTCACCAAGCAGATCGCCATCATCCTCGTGGTCTCGATCATTACGCTGATCGTCGCGTTCAGCGGCGGCGCGCACGCGAGCTGGATCGATCTCGCTCTCTCGGCCGCCGCAAGCATTCCGGTGATTGCCGGCATGCTGATCGTGCGGCCGCTGCGCGACAAACTGCATCCGGCGGCTTTCCGCAAGCTGGTGCTGCTGTTTGTCCTCGCGGCGGCCGCGCAGATGATCTGGAAGTCTGGGGTTCTTTAGACGCGTTACCGGCTTTAGGCGCAGTCGTGACGGCGCCTGAGTTGGCCGTCGAGGCCGGCGCACCCAACCCGGTTGAACCCGGCCCAGCGCACCCAACCCCGCGCCTACCGCGCCACGCCCCTCGCTCAGGCCGACACGTCGACCAGCACGCCCACCGGCTGCCAGTTCAGGCTGCTGGCGGTACCCGACAGGCCATCGAGCACGTCGGACAACGTCACCGTCGTGCCCGGGTCCGAATCGAGCGCGGCGACGTGCGCCTGCAACGCGTTGTTCAGATTCGACACGGCGCTGCCCAGCGGATCCTCGCCGTCTTCCGCTTCCTCCGGCTCGGAAACCTCCACGTCGTCGACTTCGACGTCCCACTCGCCGGCGTCGTCATCCGCATCGTTGTCGACCGCGTTGGCGGCGTTCGACAAGTCCGCAATGCGCGACCCCAGGTCGCGATACGCGCTGACGCCGCCGCCCGAGCTGGCCGAGTCGTTAAAGCTGGCGATCGCGTTGCTCGAACTGTTGCCGGACGAGGTGCCGCCGTTGTCCGCCGAGATCGATTGCTGCAGGGCCAGCGCCTGATACAGCGCGGCGAGGAATTGCGCGCCGGTGCTGGTTGCGTCGGAGCTGGACGCGCTCACGCCGCTCGTGCTGCTGCCGTCCGCGCTGTCCGCGCCGCTGGTGCCGGTACTCGTGAGCGAGCCGGCCGGCATGCTATAGCCGAGTTGCGACAGCGTCTGCTGAAGCGCGGCCATCAGCGGGTCGGTACTCGAGGCCGACGTCGTGGACGAGTTGTCCGATGCGGCCTGTTTCTCGGCAGGTACCGCGTCCACGGACGACGGCGCAGACGGTGGGGTAGGCGCCGGCAGCGACGCCATCGCCATACCAAACGAATCGACTGACATGGTCCATTTCCTCCAGATAAGCACGTTGGATAGCGCAGGCGCGCACGCAATCGAAAGACGAACTCACTTCGACGGCACGAGCCTGATCGAACGGGTTATCGGTGGGATGAGCCTGGAATTTGATGGTTTGTAAGGCGACGAAAGAGCAAGCCGCCTTTCGTGAATATCTGGCGGCCCGCCTGCGACGGCAGGAAGCGGCAGACGGCGCGCGTCTACGTATCGCCAGGTGCGAAGGACGCGAACTGGCCCGGATCGGGAAAACCGCGAGTCCGATACCGCACAGGGTACATCGGCTCTTCTTCGAGCAAGCCGCCCACGAGCGGTGCGATCTGCTGCCACGGCACGATGCGCGTCTCGCCCGACTCGGGACGCACCAGCACGATGCGGTCGGCCTGGGGCAGCAGGGATTCGACGCCCGCCGTCCATGTCGCGGCGGAGAACATCTCGCCGGCTTCGTCTTTCGCGCCATAGAGCAGGTAGTTGGCGACGAACACATCGCGTCCTTCCTGCTTGTGCAGGCGGTCGAGCGCGGCCTTCTGCGTGTCGTAGTCATCCTTGCGATAGCGCAGCGCGAGCTGGGCGAGCCGTTGCGTCACCTCGGCCTGACGCGGCGTGAAGCGGCGCAGGCCTTCGTGGTAGCAGTACATGAACGGCGACACCGGACGGCCGCTCTGCGCGGCCTCGCGGCTCAATTCGATCATGCGCGCGAGGCCGCCGTCGTCCTTGTCGCTGGTGACGAGCAACACGTCGCGGGTGGGAATCATGAAGACGGGAAAGCCGTGCACCGGTGCGCGGTGCAGCAGGTCCGGCAGCAACGCGCGGCTTGCGTCGTAGCCGTCGCGCCAGTCGCCGCGATACACGCCGCGCGCCACTTCGACGAACGCATCGGCGGTGATGTCGCGGAGGTTGTCGCAGGCGATCGCGAGCGCATCGTCGAGCGTCAGGCCCCACGACTCGACTGGCCCGCTCATCAACGTCGAAGTGGACTCAGGATAATCGAGCGCCAGCAGCACCGCGCAGTCGTCGTCGAACGCACGCCATTCGGGGGCGAACGCCGCCGTTCGGCCGGCCGTGCGAAGCCGATGCAGGCGCACGTCTTCGAGTACCCCACGGCCACGGATCAACGGGCGCAGCATGGCGCGCGCGTCGGACAGATGCTCGGGCGCCGCCTGCTGGCTCGCGCATAGCGTTGCGACGAAGCCCTGCAGCGCGGTCTCGCGCGCCGGCTTATCGCTGCCGCAATACGCGCGGTAGGCGTGGTGCAGGTTGAAGACGGCGTGGTCCCCGTGTTCGAGCCGGAACTCGTCGGCGTTGTAATGCAACGAAGTGTCGAAACCCCGGCGTTTGGCGGCCTCGATGAACAGGGCAGCGAACGCGTCCGGCGTGGGCTTGCGTACGAACAGCGCGTCGAAAAATCCCATGTTGAGCAAAGGCAATAAGGCGAACGGGGGCGGTCGATCGAGGGCGCCGTACCGGTTAGGCGCAATGGGAACGTCGTCGCAAATCGCGGCCGGTCAGGTCGCCCAGTTTTGGGGCATGCAAGGAATAACGGCCTCGCGCGGCAATTCTTGAAGGCGTTGTGCGTGGCATCGTTTGATGCGGCTGTGCTGCGAGGGGTGGGCGGTGCAGGCGTGACCGCCGCTGGCGGCGTGCCGGCTTGCGAGCAGTCCGGCTGTACGTCGGGCTAGAATCCCTCACAGACAGGCGCGGGGCGGCTTGGCTTATTGACCGGCAATGGCAGGCAATGGACTGACGTAAAGACGGCCCCGCGCCGGCCACCGACAGAGGTCATTCAGATGAACGAATCCGTCAACGAGTTCGATACGTTATTGAAGTCGCGGCGCTCAATCCGGGCGTTCCTGCCGACGCGGGTCAATCAGTTACGAACCGAGCGCGAACCCGTCGAGCGCTTTGTGAAGTTCCTCGAATAGCTCGCCACAACAACCCCACTCAAACTCCATTCCCCACTATGAAAAACTCACGTCGCAGTTTCGTTCTTTTCAGCCTCGGTGTGGCGTCGTCGCTCGCGCTGACACGCGTCGCGACGGCCGACGCAGCCAAGCTCAGCGAAGCGGATCCCAAGGCGCAAGCAGTGGGCTATAAAGAAGTGGCTGCCACGGTGGACAAGAGCAAATTTCCCAGCTACGTGGCGGGGCAGAATTGCAGCAATTGCTCGCTGTTCCAGGGCAAGGCGTCCGATGCGTGGGGTGGCTGCCTGTTGTTCGGCAGCCTGCAGGTGGCTGCGACCGGCTGGTGCAGTTCTTACGGCAACATGTAGCGGATGCGCGGCGTGACGGCACGCATCCGCGCGCTCACTTGCGGAATATGTCCAGCTTGAGCGTATGCGAGCGGCCGATCCACACCGCCGCGTCGCGATGATCGCGCAGGTCGTCGCCGGTGTTGGGGTGCATGAAGACGTCGAGCGCGCCGTGATTGAGCGTGAGCCATTCCACGATCTCGGCAAAGTGGGGCCGCTCGAACTCGAGTTGATACGACCAGAGCGGATGCGGGCCAACCGGGCGCTCGTGAAAGCGGCCCAGTTGCAGCTTGCCGTCGAAGCGGGCTTCGATCTGTTCGCGCAGCGCCCATGCTGCGTCGCGATGCTCCGCGTCGAAGTACACGTGGGCATGCCAGCTCGTGACAGCCGGCGTGTCGGAATAGGTCATTGGATAAGCGTGAGTTTGGGACAGTCCGTCAGCATAAGGCAGTTTGCGGATGTTGGGGCGCGCGAGGCAATCGCCCGTGCCTCGCGTGTCAATTTTGCCTGCATTGCAAATCGGTTCGCCTGACAGCCTGGCTGCCGGGCGATCTGCTCAGTTTGCCTACGCATTGACCTGCTGATTGCGCGACGCGATCCTCCCGTTCAATGCGCTATTTCCCCAGTTCATAACCCACGGCGCCGCCCACCACCGCGCCACCAATCGTGCCTGCCGCGCTGTGGTTGGTAGCTTCATTGCCGATCACCCCGCCCGCTGCGGCGCCGCCTAGCGTGCAGCCGCTTGCAAGCGATGCCAGAACCACGAGCGTAACGATACCGGTCCACCTGAATCGAGTGCTCATTTTCAACCTCACTTTTTGTGTCGATACCCCTTGTCAGCAAGTCGCGTGCCGGGTGCCCGGCGATCCGCAAGCAGGGTGATGCAAAGGCTGAAGCCGTTCGATGCGTTTGCATCGATCCATCTGCGCTTGCTAGACTGCCTGCGCAAATCGCATCGTTTTGGCGTGTGCCTGTTTTCCGCCTGCCTGCCTACGCACGCCCGCACGCCCGAGCCAATCCGCAAGACGCACGCAGGACGACCGACCGGAGTTCCGTATGGCTTATATGCTGTTTATCGTCGAACCCACCCATCAGCGCAGCGACCGCAGCGAGGAGGAGGGACGGGCGCTCTACGAGCGCATGGGGAATTACGCCGAGCATCTCCGCGAGCGCGGCCTGCTGCTGGCGTGCGAGTCATTGAAGTCGACCCGCGAGGCCGTCCGCGTGCAAAAGCGCGACGGCCAGTCGAGACTGCTCGACGGACCGTTTGCCGAAGCCAAGGAGATGGTGGGCGGTTTCCTGCTGCTGGACTGCGCCACGCGTGAGGAGGCGATAGCGATCGCCGCCGCCTGCCCGGCGGCCGAATGGTGCACGGTGGAGGTTCGCGAAGTCGGGCCGTGCTACGAATGACGGTGGCGGCGCGATAGCGTCGTCACATCACGCCAGTCACGGCTGCCGGCGTTATCCATTCCAGGGGTTTTCCCGGGTGAGTGGGTTCCGTGTCGATCCGTCCACCCGTCGCGCGTCGTATCGGTGAAGAGCACGCAACGCGGCTCGATATCCACTACGACAAGGAGCAATGCAATGCGATTCATGATCATGGTCAAGGCGACCGCACTGAGCGAATCCGGCGCCATGCCGGAGGAATCCCTGATGGCGGCGATGGGCGCCTATCACGAGGAACTGGCGAAGGCCGGCGTGTTGCTCGACGCAACGGGGCTGCAGCCGAGTTCGAAGGGCTGGCGTATCCAGTATTCGCAGGGGCAGCGCAAGGTCGTCGACGGGCCGTTCGCCGAAACCAAGGAATTGCTGGCCGGCTATACGCTGATCCAGGTGCGCTCGCGCGAAGAAGCCATGGAATGGGCGCGGCGCTTTCCGGCGCCGTTCGGCGAGCACGCCGATGGCGAGATCGAAGTGCGGCAACTGTTCGAACTGGAAGACTTCGAACCGGGGCCCGCCATCGATCGCTTTCGCGAACTGGATGCGACGCGGCGCTAATCCGCTCATCGAAAGGTCACATCATGTCTGAGCAGAGCGCTTGCGCCGCCTTCGTGCCGGGACGGCTTCAGAAGGACCCGAACGCAGCGGCGGGGCGCTGAGGTGGCGGTGAGCTCAGCGGCAACGCACCGCGCGATCGAAGCGGTCTGGCGCATCGAATCCGCCAAGGTGGTGGCCTGCGTCGCGCGCATGGTGCGCGACGTGGGTGTAGCGGAGGAACTGGCGCAGGATGCGCTAGTCGCGGCGCTCGAGCATTGGCCCGAGCATGGCGTGCCCGACAATCCCGGCGCCTGGCTGATGACGACCGCGAAAAACCGCGCGCTCGACCGCTTGCGCCAGGACGTGCTGCACGCACGCAAGCGCGAGGAGCTGGGCCGCGACCTGGATGCACAGGAGGCCCACCTCGTGCCGGATTTTGTCGATGCGCTCGATGCCGCGCGCGAAGATGACATCGGTGACGATCTGCTGCGCCTCGTGTTTACCGCGTGTCATCCGGTGCTGTCCACCGACGCGCGTGTCGCGCTCACGCTGCGGCTGCTCGGCGGTTTGACGACCGACGAGATTGCCCGCGCCTTCCTCGTGCCCGAGCCGACTATCGCGCAACGGATCGTACGGGCCAAACGCACGCTGTCGACGGCCAAGGTGCCGTTCGAAGTGCCGCGTGCCGATGCGCGTGCGGCGCGGCTCGCATCGGTGCTCGAAGTCATCTATCTGATCTTCAACGAAGGCTATTCGGCCACGGCCGGCGACGACTGGATGCGCCCGGCGTTGTGCGAGGAGGCGCTGCGGCTCGGCCGTGTGCTGGCGGGTCTCGTGCCGGACGAGAGCGAGGTGCACGGCCTCGTCGCGCTGATGGAGATCCAGGCCTCGCGCATCCACGCGCGCGTCGACGCCCAGGGCCGTCCGGTGCTGTTGCTCGATCAGGACCGCAGCCGTTGGGATTTGCTGCTGATCCGGCGTGGGTTCGCGGCGCTCGAGCGGGCTCAGGCGCTCGGCGGCGCCGGTGGGCCGTATGCCTTGCAAGCGGCGCTGGCTGCCTGTCATGCGCGTGCCCATAGCGCCGAGCAGACCGACTGGGCGCAGATCGTCGCGCTGTATGACGTACTCGCGCAGGTCAGTCCGTCGCCAGTAGTGGAGTTGAACCGGGCGGTCGCGGTAGGCATGGCGTTCGGTCCGGCGGCGGCGCTTGAGATTGTCGACCTGCTGGCCGCCGACGCCGCACTTGCCAACTACCATTGGTTGCCGAGCGTGCGTGGCGACCTGCTCGAGAAGCTCGGGCGCATGGCGGAGGCACGCGCGGAATTCGAGCGTGCCGCAGCGATGACGCGCAACGCGCGCGAGCGTGAGTTGCTGCTGGCACGCGCGCGGCGCGGGGCGGCCTGAGTTACCTCGGTTGCCTCAGTTGCCTCAGTTACCGCCGTGGCGAGCGCTACGTCAGCCGTTCGACGCAGAGGCACTGACAAGAAAGAATTCTCGCGGCGCCGCTTCGGCTTGCGGGTTTGTCAGCGGCTCGACGAACGGCTCGATGCGGACCTGGTTGAAGCCTGCGGCCATGCAAGCCAGTTCGAGCGCCAAGGCGTCGTAGACGGCGAAACCGTACGCGGCAAACGGCATCTCGATCGCGGCATCCGGGGTGATGGCCGCGATCGCCAACACCCCGTTCGAACGGAGCACCCGGCGGATTTCCCGTAAGCCCGCAGCCAGGCTGGTCCAGAAATAGACCGTGTTGATGGCCACCGCCTTGTCGAACGTGTGATCGGCAAACGGCAGAAGGCTGACGTCGGCGACTTCAAGGACAACTTGCTTGCGTGCGATGGAGAAGGCATTGCGCGAGCGCGCCACCTCGATCATGGTGGGTGATATATCGACGCCCGCATAGCGCAGCCCCGGCGCGCGACTAAGGACTGCTGGGATGTGTCCGCCGTTGCCGAGCCCGACTTCCAGGATCTGCTCGCCGGCATGTAGATCGAGCAGGTCGAAGGACGCGTTGATCACAGCCTCATTGGAACGTTGGAGCATGTCGCCGACGGCCACGCCTACCTCACCCGATGGACAACCTAGCTGGGGTAGCAGGACACTCTCGTCGAGATTGGCGACGAGATCATTGGGTGAATCGGATGTCTGGTCCATCAGTCACACTCCGTGTTGAATTGTGCTCGACAGGTTTCAAACTTTATCTCGAACCTGACGTGTCCAAATGCTCACATTTCCACGCGGAAATTATATGATGGATAACTAAGTGTTTTTATAAATTTGCCATTTCTTTGAGAAATTGCAAAGAGGATAGTTCGTACTACATCCTTATCGGAAATGCCTGACATTGATCGGCATTTCCGATGAGGTGTCGAAGCGGACTAAACCGACAGGAACGCCGCCGCGCCGAACAGGAGGCCGGCCACGGCCACCCCCATGGACAGGTTGCGCAGCCACCGCTTGCGCGTGAGCAAGGTGATGGCCGTCAGCGCAATCGAGATCTGGATCAGCGTGGTGGCCTGCGCCCAGCGGTGATGCCCATGCAGCAGCTTCTCGCTTTGCGCGTCGTTGTTGGTTACATCCTTTTCGATCGCTTCGGCGTTGGCGCGAATTGGCTCTTTCTGCTGCTTGTACTTTTCGACATCCGCGAGGAATTTCGCGTGCGCGTCGCTGCCCGGCGACGACAACGCGGCGCCCAGTTCAGCGAGGTTTTCTTTCTCGCCCTTTGCCTGGTAGTACGACCATTGATTGGCAGCCTCGGTCTTCTTGATGGCCGCTTCGTTCTTGTAGTAGAGCGCGAGGTTTTCGCTGGTGCCGCTCTGGTAGGCGTAAATCGCGCCGATCGTCGCAAGGATGGCCGTCATCACCGCCATGCGGCTCGCAAACGGATCGGCATCCGCGTGCGCGCCATGCCCTGCGCCAACGTGTTCGACAGCATGGTCATGCGGACCATGCACTTCATATTCATCTGACATGCAACACTCCGAAACGCACTGATTTATTGAATTCATTGCAGCGGACCTGGCCGCCTGAAACAAGACTCGGCGAGAGCCTCAAACGTCGACGATCACCAGCGTCCCATGACTGCCCGGCAGCACGGCATGCGGGACACCCGCCTGCGCCACGTACATTTGGCCCGCTTCCACCGCGATGGTTTCGCCTGCGACGCTCAGCCGCATCTGGCCGCTGATGACCAGCAGGCCTTCGTTGTAGTCGTGCGTCTCTTCGTCATAGGCGCTTTCGTCCATCCTGAGCACCTTGATGCGTGCAGGGCCGACCTGGCCGAGCACCGTGGAACGCCAGGCGGCCGGCAACGCGTTTGCAATGGAATCGAGATGCAGCAGGGACATAGGTTGGGCTCCGCGGATCGTGCCGGTTGGGGCAGCAGACAGCGCTGCCGGCGTAGGCGCCAGCCAAAGGCCGGTGATGGCGCTTGCTACGCGGGGCTCAATCTTAGCGTGTTGTGTTCAGGATCGCGCGGTGCGATTGGCGAGCTGCTCGACGAGAAAATCCACGAAACTGCGCACGCGCGCCGACAGATGCCGTCCATGCGGGTAGAGCAGCACGAAGGGCCGCGACGCGCCGCCGAAATCCTTCATCACTTCGACGAGACCGCCGTTGCGCAGATCCTGCTCGACCACGAAGCGATACGTCTGAAACAGCCCCGCGCCGTGGCGGGCGAGCGTCACGCCGCCGAGCACGTCGCCGCCGGTCGAATAGCCGCCCTCGGTGTTCAGGTCGACGAAGCCATCGCTGCCGCGCAGCGTCCAGGGAATGCGGCGGCCCGTGCTGGGCAGGTCGAACTGGATGCATTCGTGGCGCTGCAGATCGTCGATCGACTTCGGTGTGCCCGCCCGTTCCAGGTAGGCCGGCGTGGCCACGACCACCAGTTCGGCATCTTCTAGCTTGCGCGCGATCAGGTTGGAATCGACCGGCGCCTTGCCGCGGATGGCGAGGTCGTAGCTCTCCTCGGCGAAGTCGACATTGCGGTTGCTGAGGTGCGCATCCACCCGGACTTGCGGAAAGCGCTCGCGAAACAACGGCAGGAGCGGCAGCACCCGGTAATGCGCGTAAGGTGTGGGCATGCTGATGCGCAGCAAGCCGGCCGGCGCCGACTGTTGCCCGGTGGCCTGACGCTCGGCATCCACCAGTTGCGAAAGCGCGCTGCTGCATTGCTCGAAATAGGCGTGGCCGGCCTCGGTCAGGCGGATTTGCCGCGTGGTACGCACGAACAGGCGCACCCCGAGGCGCTCCTCAAGGCGCGATACCGAACGGCTCACCGCGGCGGGCGTGACGCCGGCCGCGTTGGCTGCCGCGGTGAAGCTCGCCAGTTCCGCGGCGAGGCAAAACAGCTCGATGCTGCCGAGCAGCAGGTCGTCGAATTGCCGTTTGGTATTCATTACATGATGTACGGAGTGAAGGGCGCGTATGACGATCTATTCGCCCAGGCGGCAACAGTATAGTCCGTCCCAAGGGCGTCAAGCCGGCTGGCGGGACCCTTCTATCGCGGCGTGACTCCGGCGCCGTTCCAGCACGGTCAGTTGACGCTCAAGCCCAACAATGTCCGCACCAGCGGAATCAGATGTTCGCCGCCGAGCATGCCGAGCAGCCCGACCAGCGCGATGGTCGGCGGCGCCGGAGATTTCACGTTGACGGCGCTGTAGAACAGGCCCACCACGAGGCCGACCACCAACGACACGAAATACGCTTTCATGATTGCTTTACCCTCTGGCGATGGCGCGCGGCGGGTGTCGATACCCACCGCGCGAACCGGATCTCACATCGTGATGACGACACGCCCGCGTGTGCCGGCGGTGACGGCCTCGTAAGCTTCGCGGGTGTGCTCGAGCGTGTAGCGTTCGGCAATGGCCGGCGGCTGCAGGGCGCCGCTCTCGAAGCCTTCGACCAGCGCCGTCATCAGCCGGGCCGATTCGGCGACACCCAGCTTGGCGCTATCGACGCCGAGCAGCTGAGTCTCGTTATGGTAGAAGTCGATCAGGTCGAGTTCGACGCGGCGCTTGCCGGTTGCGCTGATTTCGACCACGCGGCCGCGGCGCTTGACGAGGCCCAAGGCGGTTTCGAAAGCGACCCCGCCCACCGAGTCGTAGACCACGTCGACGCCGCCGTCGCTCAAGGCCTTGACGCGTTCGATGGCGTGCTCGTCGAACGGCACGTATGCGTCGATCAGGCGGCCTGCCGGCGAATCCGGCAGCGGCGGATGACGGTCCACGCCGATCACGCGGCAGCCGCGCGCTTTGGCGATCTGCACCACTGCACCGCCCACGCCGCCACCCGCACCGATCACAGCAATGGTTTCGCCGGCTTTCAGTTGCGCGTGGTCCACCGCGCCGAGCCAGGCCACCACGAAGTTCACGCCGATGGCCGCCGCCTGTTCATGGCTGAGCGTTTTCGGCTTGCGCGACAGCGCAGCGAGGGGAATCTTGATGAACTGGGCGTGAGTGCCGTCGCGCGTGAAGCCGATGTCGCCGCCCGTGCCCCAAACATCGGCGCCGATCCATTCGGCGGGCCCGTCCACGACGACGCCGCTAAAGTCGCGGCCCGGCGTGCGCGGCAACACGGTGTGCTCGAAATGGCCGGAGACGTTCTTCACATCGCTCGGATTGACCGAGGCGCTCTTGACCTGGACCACGGCGCTGTCCGCGTCGGCCGACGGGGTCGGCACATCGACGTATTCGAGGACGTCCGGGTTGCCGAAAGACTTGAACTGGATGGCTTTCATCGACAATGCTCCTGAGTGGGTGGTGCGCTGCGCGGTGCAGCGATGAACCCATTCTAGATGTCCGAGACTACCTTGTTGAGACAAGCGCTTTCGAATTTCGGACAGCGGTGCCGCGGGCCGCGACACCTTGCCCGCGCGGCCCCCGGGAGGGTTACTTGCCGGCGGGGGCGCCGGTTTCCTCGCGCGCGGTGCTGAGGGTTTCCTGCGGATCGAATTCGGTGGGCGGCGCGCCGAGTTCGCGGCGGAACATGTCGCTGAAGCTGCTCGGCAGATAGCCGAGATCGCGCGCGATGCTGCTGACCGAGCGTCCTTCCGCCAGACCGGACACGGCCACGGCCAGTTGCACCTGGCGGCGCCACTCGGAGAAGCCGATACCGAGCTCACGCGTGAACAGGCGCGCGAGCGTGCGTACGCTCGCGCCGACCGAGGCGGCATGCTGCTCGAAGCTGACGGCAATCGACGGGTTGCCGATCACCGCGCGGCAGAGCGCGTCGAGCCGCCGGTCGGAGGCATCCGGCAGCGGAATGCGCAAGGACGAGCGCGGCGCATGCATCAGCTCCAGCATGGCGAGCTTGTACGCCACCTCCAGATAGGCGCTGTCGCGGGCGTGGGTGTGTTCGTATTCGGCGATGGTGGTGATGAGCTCGCGCAGCAAGCCGTTGATTTCGAAGACATCGCTTTGCTTGCTGAGGTGCTGGACGTTGCGCTTGTGCAGATAGATATTGCGCATCTCGACCTCGCTCATCATGTGGATCGAGTGCACCGTTCCGGCCGGCAGCCACACGGCGCGCTGCGGCGGCACCACCAGCGCCTCGCGGCCGACTTCGACCCACATGACACCCGCCATGGCGTACAGCACCTGCGCCCAGGTGTGCGAGTGGGGTTCGATGTGCATCCCACGTGGATAGCGCCGCGCGAGCGAATGGGCGTCGTCGTCTTCGGGGAGTTCGGGAGGGCGGGCTAGCGGCACGGTGGCTTGGGATCGGCGAGTGGTGGAGGGCGTCACGCGTTCAGGGTCACAGCATAGCGCGAGCCGCGCCGGGTGGGGAGGGCGTGGCGTGGGGCGAGCCCTTCGTCCGTCCCGGCAACAGCGAGGCAACAGCACCTTCGAATTATTTCCGAACCTGCAAAAAAATCCGCGACGGATTTTCCCGGCCGCCGCGTTTAAGACGAAACGGAGCTATTCCGCTTTTCTTAGACCTATGGGAGCGTTACATGCGTTGGATGGACGGTCACTGGGCGTAAACGGCTGGGCCGGCGTATTACCATCCTGCCGTCGTCGTATATTGAAGACTTGAATAAAAACAGGCGCAAAGCGCACCTCTCGGAGCAACGGCAAGTGAGAAAGGCTCGTGTCGCGACACGATATGTCCGGACGCAACGGCGCCAGCCGCGGATGTCACGGAATTGCGCCCCTTGAGCGAGCGCGATCCCGACGCGGAACTCGTCGCGCGGGTCGGCGAGCAGGATCCGGCGGCGGTGCGCACTCTCGTGTCGCGCAAGCTGCCGCGTCTGCTCGCGCTCGCGACGCGCATGTTGGGAGACCGTATGGAAGCGGAAGACGTCGCACAGGAGGCTTTTGTGCGTATCTGGAAACAGGCGCCCCACTGGAAAGAGGGTGAGGCGCGCTTCGACACGTGGATCCACCGCGTGGCGCTGAACCTCTGTTACGACCGCTTGCGCGGGCGTCGTGAAGACCCGGTGGCCGAGCTGCCGGACGAAGCCGATCCGCAGGCTTTACCCGACATGCAACTCGAAGCCCGTGTGCGCGACGAACGCGTGCGCACGGCGCTTGCTGCGCTGCCGGTTCGGCAGCGCGAAGCTCTGGTACTCAACTACTACCAGGAGCTCTCGAATATCGAAGCTGCCGCGTTGATGGGCATCACGGTCGACGCCCTCGAAAGTCTGCTCGCGCGCGCGCGCCGCAATCTGCGCGCACAACTGGCCGGCAGCGGCTTTAGCAAGGACATGCCATGACACCTGAGAGATTTCGTACCATCGTCGACGCTTATGGCGCCGATCCGCGCCGCTGGCCGGACAAGGAGCGCGCGGCCGCCGAAGCCTGGGCCGATCTGCACCGGGTCGAGGCGAACGGTTTGCTGGCCGAGTCGGCTGGCCTCGACGCGTGGCTGGCGAGCCATACGGTTGCGGCGCCGGAGCGTGCCTTCGTCGAGCGCATCGTGGCGGCGGCGCCTGCCCGGCGTCCGGTGAAACATCGCGGACGGCTCTGGTGGCAAGGCGCGGCGTTTGCCGGCATCGGCCTCGCCGGCGGCCTGGCGGGTGCTTTCGCGGTGTCGTTTTTTGTCCTGACCGGCACGCCGCCGCAGGGGCATGAGTCGTCGTCGTATATGACTTCGAGCTTCGACGGTTCCACCGCCGACTGGAGCGGCGAATGAGCGGCCGTACATGGAAGATTCTGCTGGCCGGTTCGTTCGTGCTGAACGTGTTTTTGCTGGGCGCGATTGCGGGTGGGGCGTATCAGTGGTTCGCCGCGCACGACAAGATCGCCAGGGCGCCGCAGCCGCGTACCGCGCTGCGCTTCGCCACGGACGGGCTTTCGCCGGAGCGTCAGAAGCAGTTCATGGCGGCGCTGAAGGCCGCGCGTCGCGACGGTAAGGACGATGCGCGCGCGGGACGCGAAGGACGTCACGAAGTGCTGGCTTTGCTGGCCGCGCCGCAGTTCGATCGCGTCGCACTGGATGCAGCGCTGCAGCACACGCGTGAGGCGGATATCGCGCTGCGCACCGAAGTCGAGAGCAGCGTCGCCGACTTTGCGACGACGCTCACGCCCGATGAGCGCGTCAAGTTTGCTGAAGGACTGAAGCAGGCGGGCCAATGGCGCGAGCCGCCGCCTGCGCCCGCGAAGGGCAAGCGGGCCGCGAGCGCGGAAGCGAATGAGGCGGCGAGCCAGGAGCCCGCGAGCCAGTGAGTGCGCGGTTGAGCGGTTGAGCGTGTGAGCGGGCCGATTCTGGGCCCCGTGCAGAAAACTTCTGTAGGACAGCGACGGAAACGGCGGTCACGAGCGTTTAAAGAAGGTACGCAACGCTCGAAGGAACGCGCATGGTTACGTCACCCAGCGACAACGCCGCGGCAATTGCGCTGAACCGTTTCGGTCTCGGCGCTCGCCCCGACGATACCCCGCCGGCCGATCCCAAGGCCTGGTTGCTCGCGCAGTTCGAGCAGTATCAGCCGCTGCCTGCGGCATGGGCGGGGCAGCCTACTGCTGTGGCGCTGGCGACTCAGCTTGGCGAGCAACGGCAGCAGAATGCCAACGCGAATGCGGGCACCAACGCCAACACCAACGCCGATCCGGTGGCCAGCCAGACCGCTGCTGGCCAGGCTGCCAGGCTAGCCGCCAACAAGGCGATCCGCGGCGAAATCCGCGATATCTATCGCACCGCAGTGGATGCGCGCGTCAGCAGCGCATTGACGAGCTCGACGCCGTTTATCGACCGGCTGGTGCATTTCTGGGCGAATCACTTCGCGGTATCCACAGAAAAACCGCAGGTCGCAGCGCTGGCCGGTTCATTCGAAATGGAAGCGATCCGGCCGCACGTGCTGGGCCGTTTCGACGACATGCTGGTCGCGGTGGAACGTCATCCTGCGATGCAGATCTTCCTCGATCAGACACGCTCCGTGGGGCCCGACAGCATGGCGGCGCTGCGCGCCGAGCAACGCAATCCGGACAACAAGCGCGGGCTCAACGAGAACCTCGCGCGCGAAATCATGGAGCTGCATACGCTCGGCGTGCGCAGCGGCTACACCCAGGCTGACGTCACCGAATTCGCCCGCGCCCTCACAGGGTGGAGCGTGGCCGGCGTGAAGGGACCGCAGCCGAACGGCGCCGCGCCCGGCAGCTTCGTGTTTCGCCCGCAAGTGCACGAGCCGGGTTCGCGGACCATCATGGGGCGCCGCTACGATCAGCAGGGCGAAGACCAGGCGCTGGCGATCCTGCACGACTTCGCCGCGTCGTCGGCCACGGCACAGCACATCGCCGGCAAGCTGGCGCGTCACTTTGTTTCGGACAACCCACCATCTGCGGTCACTGAACGGCTCGCGAATGCCTTCGAGCGCAGCGGCGGCGATTTGCCGACGGTCTATCGCGCGTTGATCGATTCCCCGGAAGCGTGGTCGCCTGTGGCGGTGAAATTCAAAACGCCGTGGGAATGGACGATCTCGTCGATGCGCGGTCTCGGCTGGCAAGAGCCCGGCAATCTGCAGAGCGCGCCGCTCCTCACGCAGCTCGGCGAGCCGGTCTGGCGGCCGGGCTCGCCCGCCGGCTACGACGATATCGCCGCGAGCTGGGCCGCTCCCGACGCGCTGGTGCGCCGGGTGGAAGTGGCGCAGCGTTTTGCGTCGCGTATCGGCGACCGGATCGATCCGCGTACGTTGAGCCAGACGTTGCTGGTGGGTTCGATCAGCGCGCCGACCCAGACCGCGGTATCGCGCGCCGAGAGCGCCTCGATGGCGATCGCGCTGCTGCTCGTGTCGCCCGACTTTCAACGGAGATGAACGCCATGCTTTCCCGTCGCCAATTTCTGAGCTTCGCCGCAGCCGGTGCCGGTGCGATTTTCGTGTCGCCGCACATAGCCTTCGCGAGCGTCGAGACCGACCGCCGCTTCGTCTTCGTGATCCAGCGCGGCGCGGCCGACGGTCTGAATATCGTGGTGCCGTATGCCGAGCCGTCCTACCAGAGCTTGCGCGGTGCGCTCGCCATCGATGCGTCGACGGCCACCAAACTGAACGGTACTTTTGCGCTGCATCCGTCGCTTGCCGAGACCGCGAAAATGTACACGTCCGGCGAAGCGCTGTTCGTGCATGCGGTGGCCTCGCCCTATCGCGACCGCTCCCATTTCGACGGCCAGAATGTGCTGGAAACCGGCGGCACCTCGCCGTATCAGGTGAAGGATGGCTGGCTGAACCGGCTGGTTGCGATGATGCCCGCCAGCCACGAAAACGCCATTGCGTTCGCACCGACGGTGCCGCTGGCGTTGCGCGGCAAGGCCGATGTCACCTCATACGCGCCGTCTGGATTGCCGCAAGCGCCCGACGATCTGCTGACGCGCGTCTCGCAGCTCTACGACCAGGACGCGCAATTCAGGCCGCTTTGGGAATCCGCGATGACGGCGCGCGGCCTCGCGAGCGACGCCGGCGCGCGCCAGGATCCGGCGAGCCTCGGCAAGCTCGCGGCGAGTTTTCTGTCGCGCGAGGACGGTCCGCGCATGGCGATGATCGAAACCGGCGGCTGGGACACGCATAGCGCGCAGAACCCGCGCCTCGCGAATCAGTTGAAAGCGCTCGACACGATGCTCGCATCGCTGCGCGACGGACTTGGCCCGCTGTGGGGCAAGACGACCGTGCTGGTAGCCACCGAGTTCGGCCGCACCGCGGCTGCCAACGGCACGGGCGGTACGGACCATGGGACCGGATCGGTGGCGATGCTGGCAGGCGGAGCCGTGCAGGGCGGGCGCGTACTCGGCGACTGGCCGGGACTGAAGCCCAACGATCTCTACCAGGCGCGTGACCTGCGAGCCACCACCGCGCTCGACGGTTTGATCGCGGGCGCGGCGAGCGAGAGCCTCGGACTCGACCCGCATCGCACGGCAGCCACGCTCTTTGCGCAAGCGGGAGCCACGCAACCGCTGACAGGTTTGATCCGTACCTAGCGTGCAGTCTGGGTGACGGCTGTGTTGTTGCAGTTCTAAAAACAGGAGCTTTAAATGAAAAAACCATCCACCTTCACTGCTGCTTTGCTTTCTTGCGTGTGCGCTGCCTTGCTTAGCGCATGCGTGGTTGAACCGGCACGGCCGCCTCAGCCCGCGCCGCTGGTCGAAGTCGTGCCAGCGTCCCCGGCACCCGGCTATCACTGGGTGAAAGGGCACTACCGTTGGGAAGGCAACCATTGGGAATGGGAGTACGGTCACTGGGCACCGGGCTACTAGGCTTCGCTCAAGAGGGGAGTGCCTGCCCTGCGCGCTCCTCGCGTAGACTGAATCTCACCCTCTCCTCTTCGTCCGGCGGCTTGAGTGCCTCGTCGCCCGGCAGCGCGGCGATCGCTTCATAGATGCGCTGGTTGGCCCAGCGGTTATAGCGGGTCAGCATACAGAGAGTGCTTTCGCTTATTTCACAAAATCTCCATAGGCGGGTTCGATAATCGAAGAAGGTGCTTTGCCCCGTTAAACGGGATTGCATTATTACGCAGGCCTTTCGTCTTGACGGATGACTTCCTGTTGATTGACGTTTTGCCTACGACTTGCCTTCAGACAGGGTGGCGTCACGCAAAAGTGTGCGGCACCCGAAGATAGATCCCAGGTTGATCGAACTATTGCGGCGGGTTAAGGTTTTCTGCGCTCGGAGACATACATTAATAAGCCCCATGGTTGCGGCAGGAACGCTTCTCCGCACCGCCACCTTTGTCGTTCCCCTCGCTTATCAGGCTCAATCGAGCTGGCCGGAGCATCATTCATGAAAACGCTGTTTTTGCAGGCCCCATCGTATGACGGTTTCGATGGCGGCGCGGGTTCGCGCTATCAGGCGAAGCGCGAGATCCGCTCGTTCTGGTATCCCACCTGGCTCGCACAGCCGGCGGCACTCGTGCCGGATAGCCGCGTGCTCGACGCGCCGGCGGACGGTTTGTCCGTTGAGGCTTCGCTCGAGATTGCGCAGCAGTACGAGCTTGTGATCATCCACACCAGCACGCCGTCGTTTCCCACTGACGCGATGTTTGCGCAGGACCTCAAGCAGCTCAAACCGTCGGTGATGATCGGCATGGTGGGTGCGAAGGTCGCCGTGGATCCGCACAACTCGCTGACCGCGAGCGAGGCGATCGATTTCGTCTGCCGTGAAGAGTTCGATTTCACCTGCCAGGAAGTGGCCGCAGGCAAACCGCTCGCGCAGATACAGGGCCTGAGCTATCGCGCAGCGGACGGCTCGATCGAACACAACGAGGCGCGCCCGATCCTCGAGAACATGGACGAGCTGCCCTTCGTCGCGCCGGTCTACAAGCGCGACCTGAAGATCGAAAACTACTTCATCGGTTACCTGAAGCATCCGTATGTATCGATCTACACGGGTCGCGGCTGCCGTTCGAAGTGCACGTTCTGCCTGTGGCCGCAGACGGTAGGCGGGCACCGCTACCGCACGCGCTCGGTGGAGAATGTGCTGGAAGAGGTGAAGTGGATCCGCGACAACATGCCTGAGGTCAAGGAGATCATGTTCGACGACGACACCTTCACCGACTTCAAGCCGCGCGTCGAAGAGATCGCACGGGGTCTCGGCAAGCTGGGCGTGACGTGGTCCTGCAACGCGAAAGCGAACGTGCCGTATTCGACGCTGAAGATCATGAAGGAAAACGGTCTGCGCCTGCTGCTGGTGGGCTACGAGTCGGGCGACGACCAGATCCTGCTGAACATCAAGAAGGGTCTGCGCACGGACATCGCCCGGCGCTTCAGCGAGGACTGCCGCAAGCTGGACATCAAGATTCACGGCACGTTTATCCTGGGGCTGCCGGGCGAGACGCAGGAGACGATCGAAAAGACGATCGAGTACGCCAAGGAAATCAACCCGCACACGATCCAGGTGTCGCTGGCGGCGCCGTATCCGGGCACGACGCTCTACAACCAGGCGGTGGAGAACGGCTGGCTGCAGGAGAACAAGGTGATCAACCTGGTGAGCAAGGAAGGCGTGCAGCTGGCGGCGATCGGTTATCCGCATCTGTCGCGCGAAGAGATCTATCACCACGTCGAGAGCTTCTACAAGCGCTTCTATTTCCGGCCCTCGAAGATCTGGGAGATCGTGCGCGAGATGCTCATGAGCTGGGACATGATGAAGCGGCGTCTGCGCGAAGGCGTCGAGTTCTTCCGCTTCCTGCGCGCTCACGAAGCGTAACGGGCATGTGTCCCTTCCGCCGTGTCGCGTGGACGGACCCGTCATGAAGCGCCTCGCCTGGCTCGCGTGCCCGATTGCCGTGCTGCTGGCGATCGGGCTGATCGAACTCGAAGGATCCCTGCGCGCGCTGCATCTGTTGCGCCTCGCGCTGGCGGTGCTGTGCGGCATGGGGGCGATGTTCGGCATTGCATACACGGTACTGGCCGGCGCGCTGATCGGGCGTTTCTTCGCGCGTCCCCCCTCGGAGCCCAGCAGCTATCCGCCGGTCACGATCGTCAAGCCGCTGCACGGCGACGAGTGGACCCTGCTCAGCAATCTGGCGAGCTTTTGCCAGCAGGACTATCCGGGTCCACTGCAATTCCTGTTCGGCGTGCACGACTCGGAAGATCCGGCATTGCACACGGTTGAACAGTTGCGTCTGCTGCATCCTGATGCGCATATCACGGTGGTGGCCGATGCACGTCTGTATGGACCCAACCGCAAGATGAGCAACATCCTCAACATGTTGCCCGAGGCGCAGCATGACGTGCTGGTGTTCGCGGACAGCGACGTGAGCGTGGGGCCGGATTATCTGCGCAACGTGATCGGCGAGTTGCAGAAGCCCGGCGTGGGTCTCGTCACCTGTGTCTATCGCGGCCAGCCCGATCCGGGGTTCTGGCCGCGGCTGTCGGCCAAGGCGACCAATTACCAGTTCCTGCCGGGCGTCGTGACGGGGCTGGCATTGGGGATGGCGCGGCCGTGCTTTGGGCAGACCATTGCGATGCGGCGCGAAACGCTCGAGAAGATCGGCGGCTTCGCGCAGTTCGTGCATCACCTGGCGGAGGATCATGCGATCGGCGAAGCGGTGCGCATGATTGGCGAGAAGGTGGTGATACCGCCGTTCACGGTGTCGCATGCGTGCGTCGAGACCAGCGCCACCAAGCTGATTGCGCACGAATTGCGCTGGAGCCGGACTATCCGCACGATCGATCCGGTCGGCCATTTTGGCTCGGCACTGATTCATCCGCTGGCCTTTGCCTTGCTGACGATCGTGTTGTCCGGCGGTGCGGCATGGGCGTGGCCGCTCGTGGCGGTGGCGCTGCTCGCGCGGCTGGCGCTGAAAGTACAATCGGATCGCGCGTTGCGGCAAGTGCGTCGCGACCTGTGGTTGTTGCCGTTCTGGGATATCGTGTCGTTTTTGATCTTCGTGGCGAGCTTCTGTTCGACACGAGTGATCTGGCGAGGCGTGAGCTTCAAGGTGGACGGCAATGGTTTGCTGTCGCCAGTTCAGGACGAGTAAGGGGTTATGCGGATTTTCTTTGCAGGCTGCGCGGGTGGGTTTCAGCGGACCTCCCGGCAACGTGGCGTATTCGTAGTACCAGTCACCGCGGTCAATGCGGTGATGCTGGGGGCGTGCAATAAGGTGGCAGCGTGATGAAGCATGTCGGTCGTCTCGCCGCGTTGCTTGGCTTGATTGCGTCGCTCTGGCTGGTGGTGCACGACAACCCGGGCGCGGTGCTCGGGCTCATGCGCGCCGCCGGCGCGGGGCTGGTGCTGGCGGGGCTCGCCCACGTACTGCCGATGCTCGCCAACGCGCGCGACTGGCAAAGCCTGATACGCGGCGCGAACCGGCCCAGCCTGGCGGGCATGTTGCAACTGGTCTGGATTCGCGAATCGGTCAACAGCATGTTGCCGGTGGCGCGCATCGGCGGCGAGGTGGTGTCGTTTCGCCTCATGCGGCGTCGCGGTCTGCGCGGCTCGACCGCGGCGGCGAGTCTGGTGGTCGATATGCAGCTCACGCTGATCAGCCAGTTGATGTTCACGCTGGTCGGCATCGGCTTTCTGTTTGCTCACGCGGCGTCGGGCACGCTACGTCTCGCTGCCGATCTGGCCTGGGGCATCGTGGCGCTCACGCCGTTGCTGGTGCTGTTCGCGCTGGTGCAGCACGCGAGCCCGTTCGAACGCATCACGCGCATGCTGAACCATGCGACGAGCGGGAAGCTGGCCGCGTTGGTGGGCCAGTCGGCACAGATCGATCAGTCGATCAAACTGATCTGGCGCCGCCGTGGCGTGGTGCTGCGCTATCTGTTCTTCTGGCAGCCGCTGCAGTGCGTGCTAACCGCGCTGGAGATCTGGCTGGCGCTGTACTTTCTCGGTGCACGCGTGAGTTTTACCGAGGCGGTGGTGATCGAGTCGCTGATTCAGGCGGTCAGTAGTGCGGCGTTTTTTGTGCCGGGCGGGCTGGGGGTGCAGGAGGGTGGCTTCGTCCTGATTGGCGGCGCGCTGGGGCTCGATCCGGCGACGTGCCTTGCGCTTGCAGGGGCGCGGCGGATTCGCGATCTGCTGATCTTTGTGCCGGGGCTGTTGGCGTGGCAGATCGCGGAGTCGTCGGGGAAGGTGGGGGCGAGGGCGTTGGCGGCGGTGAGCAGCGGTGGCGTGGAGGGTGGGGAGTCGCGGGGTTGAAATCACGGGGCGTGATCCCCGCTTACTTCGACAGGGCCAGTTTGCTGCTCAGCCGCTGCATGCCGTTGAAAATGGCCTCCGCAATATCCATGGGGAAGTCTTTTGGCAGGAGGCCCGCAACCTCGTCGATGACATCCGAGGTCTGCGCAGTCAGTTCGCCGATCATCTCTTCGGTCTCTGCAGCAGAAAATCCGACGCGTTGCCCTTGGGCAATCCAGTGACGGCGCTGGATCTGGTTGATCAGATAGTGGACGTTCTTGCCACGCACCGCCATGGCCAGTTTCGCCTTTTGCACGGCAATGTGATTGGCGCCCCTGCCTATGATCGGATGAGCGGACAATACATCATAGAGCGGCGTGGATTCGTAACGGTTGGCCGGCAGGTGGGCGATGCTGAAGTTTTTTGCATGACCATCCGTGGCCGCCAGCAGCCAGAAGATCATTTGCGTCATGAAGAAGTGACGCCTGTCCGTGGCTTCGCGCTCAGACCGTTCGAGCACGTGCATGATGGCTTCAATGCCTGGGCCGCCGTCAGACTCGTACTTTTGAAGTGCAGGTGTGCCGGTTGCCTGACACATATCCTCTTGCGGTAGCCGCAAAATCCAGCTTGCGTCGCTTGATAACCTGCGGTCGAAGCGTTCGACAATGAGTACCTTCTGATCCTCGAACCTGGCGATTTCGCATTGGGCGATGGGCAGGCCATAGGCTGCGACGATTTTCGAGCAGAGCCACTCGTTTTCCACCGAGGTGCGCATGTCGGCCCGCATGTTGCCTACCAGGCCCAACGGCAACTTGAAGATATGCGTGGTTGGCGTGCTGCCCTCAGGCAGCAGCCATCGGTTACCGCTTCGGAGAAGGGCCGTTTTTTCCTGCGCGCCGGCGATGGACAGGCGCAGATCATCCACAGGTTCATGCTGGCCCAACTGGATTGCCGAGGTTGTGTCCCGCAGCAGGCGGGCGATCTCACCCTGCTTGAGTTCGCGTCCGCGGATGCTCCTGAGATCGACCGGCGCCTCGTCCAGCGGGAGCATCTGGATGGCGCCCACGCAGTCTCGGCCCAGTTTCGCGAGAAGCTGGAAAGGCTCGGTGCTACCGGTTTTGTAGCGTGTGGCAATGCGGCGGCGGATCGCCTCGCTGTCAGGAAGAAGATTGTCGAAATAATCCGCTACGACCTGGCCGCTATAAGGCTGGTTGCCCGGTGTGAAGGGCAGCGATAGGGAGAGGGGGCGCCCTTGGGGATCGTCGATCCAGTCGTCCCGATACACGAGCCGCTCGCCGCTGCGAGTGGTTTCCCAATAGCCGACCGGCAGACCATTCATCCACAGATCAAGCCGATTCATTTGCGTGCGGCGCGGCATGTTTACCAATTCTCCCTTTTCTTGTTGCTCCCTCCCGTCGTTCTGGCGCTTCGTCGGACAGTAGGCTCATTGTTGTTGCTGCTTTTCCGGGTTGTTTCAGCCCGTTTTGGGGCGCTGCTGGCACGCAATGAGGTTTCCTGCGGACTTTTCGTCTTGCCAGGCGTGACGCGTTTTGCGTGAGCGGCCGGCAAGGTCTTTGCCTTAGCACCCTTATTTTTTCGGGCTGCGACGGACATGCTTGCCGGAGGAGGCGGAGCAGTCTTGCGCGGAACGCCGCCTTTCTGTGGACGCGCAGCGGTGTAAGCCAGCGTCAGATCGACATCCAGTGCACGCAAGACCCTAAAGAGCCGCTCTACGCTGACTGCGGCCGGATTGGCCTCAAGCTGGGCGTAAGTCTGCTGCGTCACACCGAGGCGACTGGCCATCATGGCTTGCGTGAGCCCAGCAGCTTTGCGGAATCCCTGCAGAATGGGCCGTAGCTGATTAAGCGTCTTGATCGGATAATCCACCGTAGGTCTCCGGTCCGTATTCAAGCACAATACAGGTTATAGACTGTAAATGCAAATAACAGCCTATAGGCTGTATTTCGCAAATACAGGCTATAAGCTGTACGCCTTGCCGGCAGGCTTGCTCGGCAAGGACAATTTCAGTGCAGCGGAACACCCGTGCAAGCACGCCTTAGTGCGTCACCCCCCGCCGCAAATCCTCCGTCGTTTCCCCTGCACCGTCCGGCCTCCAACCCGGCGGACGCAGCACATATCCGATCGCGGTCCACGGACGCTTCGACGATGCGATGTCGCGAGCGAGGCTCACCCAATGTTCGAACTGCACGACAAAGGGATTGTGCGAACGTGTCGGCGTTGTGAGGCCATAGCGGCAGGGCAGATCGTCGCGCTCGGCGACGTAGGTGCCGAACAGGCGATCGAAGATAATCAGCACACCGCCGTAATTCGCATCCAGATACTCTACGTTCGATGCGTGATGCACGCGATGAGCCGATGGCGTGTTGAACACATATTCCAGCCAGCCTAGTTTCGGCATCCATGTGTTGTGCAGCAGAACTGATACAGCAGATTGATCATCAACGTCGCCAGCACGACTTCGGGGCGGATGCCGAGCCAGACGAGCGGCGTGAAGAACATCGCGGTACCGGTCAGCTTTCCGGTCCAGCCAAGACGGTATGCCGAGGAGAGCGTCAGTTGATTCGGCGAATAGTGAACCGCATGGGTTGCCCAGAAGAAACGGATGCGGTGAGACGCGCGGTGATACCAGTAATAGAAGAACTCTTGCCCGACGAACAGCAACAACACCATCAACGCGCTGTTGATAGTGGCCGTATAGATGCGATGGTCCCATGCAAACGCGAAGATCGGCGCAGCCAGCGATAAGGGCAGGAGCGCAAGCAGCTTGCGGCCGACCAGGTCGGTCAACGACAGCATCACTTCATGCCAGTCGAAATGCGCGGTTTTTTTGCGGCTGAGGACCCATGCTTCGATCATCGACGCGCTGACGACAATCGCTGTAGCAAAGAGCGAAATTTTTCCTGTGGAGATCATTGTGTGCCTGTTCCGACTCGTGAGGGGACGAATCGTCTGCGGCACCGATCGCCGCCGCGTCCCATGAAACCAGTCTAGGGACGGGCACGGTTAAAAGATATGTGCGAGATATGTCGCGCAGTGTCACGACGCGAGCGAGCGTGAACGTGCCGCACCACCGCACCGCCACGCCGTCGTTCAGGCGCCGTGCCGCATAAACAATAGCAGCAGCGAGAGCGTGACGAGCGAACCCAAGGTGGACAGAAGAATAGTCCGCGATGTGATGTGCGCTTCGCGCCGATAAAACTCCGCAAGCATGAACGGACCGGTGCCGGTGGGCAGGGCAGCCAGCACGACGGCCATTTCACCAGCATGGGCGACAGCGCAAACACACGTGCGGCGAGCCACCAGGTCAAGGCCGGTTGCAGCAGCAACTGGTGGCGGTAAGCAGCAGTGAAGCGCCGTTTTTCGTCGCCTTGGCTTGACCCTCGCGCTTTTCTGCGAGGAACAGACCGAGGCTCACCAGCGCGCATGGGCTTGCGGCGCCGCCCAGCAGTTTCAGAAACGTCTCCGCGCTTTGCGGCAACGTGACGTGAACGCTGGCCACCAGCACGCCGACGATGGGCGAAACAATCAGCGGATTGCGCGCCAGCGAACCCACCACCTTCAACGCCAGCCGGTGAGGCGCGCGCTCGGTCTGCAGACCCACCTCGATCAGGACAATCGCGATTGCAAACAGCACGCAGGCGACGAGGATCGTAGCGATCGTGGTCGGCGTCAGGCTGACGGGTCCAAACGCGATCAGGCACAGCGGAAAGCCGATGTAGCCGGTGTTCGGATACGAGCCCGCAATCGCATCGACGCTGGCGTCGGCCAGGGGCCGGCCGCCCAGCAGACGCACGGCGAGAATCAGCAAGAATATCCCGGCGCAGGCCAGCGCGAAGGTCGCGACAAACGCCGGCTGATACAACTGACGCCAGGTGGCGTGGGCCATGATGTCGAACAGCAGCGCGGGCAGCGCGAGCCAGACGACGAAGCGGTTCAGTTCCGACGCGGCCGTGGGCCCCAGCAGGCCGCGCTTGCGGCACACGAAACCCGCGAAAATCAGGCCGAATACGGGGAGCAGAATCTCGAGGGTCGATAACATCAGTGAGGCAGGCCGACAGGCTGAGAAAAGACGATTCGCCAGAGTAGTGGTTCACGTTGATACAATCAAATACCGTTTCGAGTGCCCAACAATACCTTTTTTGCATCGTGATCGACGTCAAACCGCTACGCTACTTCGTGACGCTGGCCGAGACCCGCCATTTCGGCCGGGCCGCGGCGCGGCTCAACCTGTCGCAACCGCCGTTGAGTCGCCAACTGGCGGCGCTGGAGGCGAGTCTCGGCGTCACGCTGATCGAGCGCAGTCCGCGCAGCGTCACGCTGACGGCGGCCGGCGAGCGGTTCTACGCCGACGCCAAGGCGATTCTCAGCGCAATCGAACAGGCCGCGCGTAATGCCCAGGCGGCCGCGCACGGCGACACGGGGACGCTGGCGATCGGCTTCACGATGTGTGCCGCGTACAGCGTGGTGCCCAGTTACGCGCGGACTTTCGGTTCGGCATATCCGGAAGTGGCGCTCAATCTGCGCGAGGTGGTGTCGAACGATCTTGCTGCGCAGGTGCTGGCCGGCCAGATCGACGCGGCAATCATGTTTCCGGGCGCGCCGAACAGGAGCCTCGCCATGCGCACGATTGTCAGCGAGCCGCTGTGTGTGGCGCTGTCGCGGACTCATCCACGAGCGCGGGCGCGGCAACTGAAGATTGCGCAACTGGCGGGGGAGCCGTTTGTGCTGGCGTCGGAGGAAGTGGCGCCCACCTTGCGCCACCATCCTCGAGCATTGCCGCTCGGGGGGCTTCGAGCCGGATATCCGTTTCGAGGTGCAACTGCAGCAGACGGTGCTCAGTCTGGTCGACGAGGGTGTCGGTGTTGCGCTCGTGCCGGCTTCGATGCGCAAGGCGCAGCTTGCAGGCGTGGTGTTCCGGCCGCTGGCCGATGCACCGACAATCGAGCAGGTGCTGGTGTGGTCGCCGGTGAATCGCAACCCGTGTTTGGAGCGGTTTTTGGAGCTGGCGTAGAGCGAGTGCGAAGTTCGGTACTTGCATGGCATTGCCTAACGCATTGCCCAAAATCTGCGATCATCCCAACCACCTTCAACCCCATTTTCCGCACCATGGCCCAGTCCAGCACGTTCCTCGAGACTGATCGTCTGACCATGCGTCCTCATGTCATCGAGGATTTCGACGACAGCTTTGCGATGTGGTCCGATCCGGAGGTGATTCGCTTTATCGGCGGCCAGCCGTCTACCCGCGAAGAGGTTTGGGCGCGTCTGTTGCGCTACGTCGGGCATTGGGCGCTGCTGGACTTCGGCTATTGGGTGGTGCGTGAAAAGGAGAGCGGCCGCTTTGTCGGCGAAGTGGGCTTCGCCAATTTCCGGCGTCAGATCGAGCCGCCGCTCGACGACATGCCCGAGATCGGCTGGGCGCTGACGCCCGCGGCCCACGGGCGCGGCTACGCAACCGAGGCGGTGCGCGCGGCGCTACGCTGGGCCGATGCAGAATGGCCCGCCACCCACACTGCTTGCATCATTGCGCCGGAGAACACAGCGTCCCTGCGGGTAGCGCAAAAGTGCGGTTACGTAGAGTGGGTTCGCGGCGTCTACAAGGGCAAGCCGACTATCCAGTTTCGCCGCGCCGCCGCGCCGGCCTGACACGAGTACGAGGCGCGGTAGCCCCGGTCCGGCTGACGGACAGCAGGCCGCGCCAGGTAACCAGGCGCCAGATAGCCGGCGTTCGGAAGCAAGCGCAAAGCCAGCGGCGATTTCAGCCGCCAGCCTTCGCCTTCGCTTCGACCTCCGCCGCCAGCGCTTGCCGTTGCGCGATCAGATCGCCCAACCGCTCGCGCTGATTGCCCTGCGCGTCGAAATTGCGCTCGTCGAGCCACTGCGCGAAGCCGTCGCGCACCGCAGGGTATTCGCTGTCGATGACCGAAAACCATGCTGTATCCCGGTTACGTCCACGTGTGACGATCGCCTGGCGAAAGATCCCTTCGAACTTGAAGCCATACCGCAGCGCAGCCGCCCGCGACGGCCCATTGAGGGAGTCGCATTTCCATTCGAAGCGCCGGTAGCCCAGATCCTCGAACACGTATTTCATCATCAGCCCCATTGCATCAGTCGCGATGCGGGTCCTTTTCAGACGCGGCGAATAGGTCACGTGACCCACTTCGATCACGCCATTAGGCGCATCGATGCGCATCAAGGCCAGCGTGCCGACGGCCTTGCCCGTAGCCAGGTCGATCACCGCATGGTGCATCGGATCGGTTAGCGTTGCCGCTTTGGTCAGATGTTCCCGATACGCTTCGAGGCTCTCGAACGGCCCTACCGCCAGATAGGTCCAGTCGCGACCGTCCTCGGCGGTGCGATAGGCCTCGTACAGGTCTTCGACATGGCGCTCGACGTCCACCCGCTCGATCCGGCAATAGCGCCCGACGAGCGGCTCGCGCCCCGGCAGTTGTGCGCCTTTCCAGTCCGGCACCGGTAAGCCGATCGGCTGCATGTATTCGTTGAGACGTTGTGCCACGTTCCTCTCCTTGCTTGCTTGTTGCCCGATGACCCGCTGAAGGGTCGCGCAACGGCGTTGATCAGATCTTGCCTGAGTTGCATTCAACAGAGACGATACGGCAAACGTGGTATGTTAAAAAGATCCAGAAACCACCATTTGATAGGT